>JACRHS010000021.1 GCA_016217595.1 Opitutia bacterium
ACTATATCGAAGGCTTTTACAACCGCTCGAGGCGCCACAGCTCGCTCGGCTATCTCTCACCTGCGGCTTTCGAAGAACAACCAACCAACAAGGACAGCAACGCGGCCTGAATCACTGTCCACTTTTTCGAGGCAAGCCCAGTGGCCAATTGCGCCTCGCACCAGAGTACAGAGGTGGCGCGCGTTGTCCCCAACGCGCGTCGAGCGTCTTGAGACAAGTCGCTCCACCGAAAAAACTCCCTTTCCTGTTGCGCAAGCGCCCGTCGACCTCACGCCACCACCGCATGCACAACTTCGGCTGGATGCATGTGGCGCCGCAGCAGGACACTCCAAGCCCGGCTCGTCGACCGTGCGGTCGCCGGTCCCAACTTCGGCCTTGTTCACTACCACCGCTGCTCATACCTACTGGTTGAGCTTTTTCTTCATAGCTGCGACTAGACAATCTACCGCGAAGTCAGCCTCAGCGCCGCAGTCAAATCCGACTGAGCGGAATACTTTCGGCTCTTCGATCTTTCCGTCATCAGAAAGGTAGATCTGCCGCAACACACACGGTTGATCACCATCGAACCTCATGATTACGATGCAAACTTGACCAATGTGGAATATGGGCGAATCAAAGGAGAAACTGTAGCTTCCCACTTTCGATGGACGGCCAAACGGCACCTCGAGCGGCATGGCGTCTTTTAAGCCGTGCGATTTGCCGACGATACTTAGTGTCGCGCGACGCGTAACCAACGCACCCTTCAAGTCCTCACAGACACTAATGACTCGAACATGAGCAATCGCGTCCGCAGATTTGAGCGTAACTTCGATCGGCCCATGCCGGCCAAATGCTTGGGATATGGCGACGCCAAGAAGAAGTACCAGTGTAGTTATGTTCTTCACGAAATACTGGCTCGCCCGAACCGCCGCCCTCGCGCAAAGCGAGCTTGTTCGAACGGTGTCGCACTACGTACTACCGCGCAACAGAGCGTCCTGCGTTAGGATTCATCTTCATGTATATTTTCAATCTCCGCCCACCCAGCTTGGTCTGCTTGGCAAAGATCATGTAGATAATAAAACCCAAGACCGGAAGGAACAGCAGAGCCAATACCCATGCCACCTTGCTGCCACTGTCTTTGAATTGTGATTTCAGGCAATCCACCAGTGCATACACCCACATAACAAACATGAGCAGCGAAAGCAGCCCGAGCAGAGCCACGACTATATATTGTGCTGATGCATCCATAGGTTTATCCTGATCGTATTATTCGCGCCAACCGGGTGGAGCTTTTGACGGAATGAAAAATCAGAAGCCACACATGAGCAAGCGATTTATATTTTGTGAGCAGGCTGGTCGGGTTGGTCACCTCGTCCGCTACCTCGCCTCCCCATCCGAGAGTCGCGCAAGGGCGCAGCGAGCCTGCGCGCTCTCGCTTACTGCTCGAAGCGGCCGCGGTAGGCCCAGAGGCCGATGGCGGGATTGGATATATAGAAGATCTTTTCGCCGTCCGGCAGCGTATTCCAGCCGTCCTTCAGCTTCGCCGGATCGTAGCGCGCGGTCATCGTCTTCAAGTCGGCATACTTGAAACCCACGCCTTCGATCTCTGCGCGCGTGAGGTGGCCCGGACAATATGTGATGCCGAAACGTCCTTCGCTGGAGCCGTGGATCAGGTGCGCGGCGGCGCTGAGGTTGTTGCGCAGTTCCTCGTTGGCCTTGGTGGCGGCGAGCGTGCGCGGCGTGCCGAAGTAGCCGTATTTGCGGATGAGGCGGTCGATCTCGTGATCTTCGCCGAACTCTTTCAGGCCGGGCGCGAGGATGAGCAGTTCGCCGCCGTCGGCCATCGCCATGCGGGTGCGGTAAACGGCCTTGTTGCCCAGCCACGTGCTCTTGAACTCGGAGGGATCGAGGTAAACGACCACCTTCGGCAGCGGGGCGTCGAGCATCTCGAAATTCACCTGGAGCGAGAGTTTGGCGGCCTGGTTGAAGACCTCGGCATCGTCGCCGACGAAGAGGCCGCGGACCTTGAGCTGGCCGTCGGTGGCGTCGCGGCCGACGACGGTGTGCACGTACACGATGGGCAGATGCGCGGTGAATTTCTCGCCGGCGTAGTTGAGGATGCGGCGCACGGGCGTGTCGGCCCGGCCCATCATGCGCTCCATGCCGTAGGCGGCGCCGACGAAGTGGCTTTTGTTGATGCCTTCCTGTCCGCCGGTGCCGACGAAGATGTTTTTATTATAATTCGCCATGCCGATGACTTCGTGCGGCACGACCTGGCCGATGGAGAGCACGAGGTCGTGACCGCCGGTGGCGAGGAGGTTGGCGACCTGCGCGGGCCACGGGAAATCGACCGCGCCGCCGGAGACTTCCTTCACGAACTCGCCCGGCACGGTGCCGACGGTGGTGATGCCGGTGCGCCAGTTGTGCACGCGGAAGAGGTTCTCCGGCACGCCGGGAAACATCTCGTGGATCTGTTCGGACGACATCGGCGAATGCGTGCCGAGCGCCGGCAGGATGTCGGTGAGCCGCGGTCCGAAAAAATCGTAAGCGTAACGCGTGAGTTCGCCGGCGCGGGAATGGAAGCGCGTGAAGTCGGGCGGAATGGCGAGCACGCGCTGGCGCGCGCCGAGCTTGGCGAGCGCTTCATGCAACCCGGCGCGCAGGTCGGCGGGCGTGAAGACGGTGATGGCGGAGCCGCGGGCGAAATAGAGCATGGGAGGAGGAAGACTTGAACAAAAGAGAACGAAGGAAACGAAGAACCAACAGCCAACTCACATCAAAGCGCCCTCACTCTAGTCGTAAACTGGAGCGATTGCCACCTGATGAAGCAGAGCCACTGAATGCTTCGTTACCTTCGTTTACTTCTGTTCAATAAATTTACCGCTGGATGCGGGCCGAGCCGCCTTTGGCGAAGGCTTTCACCTGCTCGACGGTCGCCATCGTGGTGTCGCCGGGGAAGGTGGTGAGCAATGCGCCGTGCGCCCAGCCAAGGTTGACCGCTTCCTGTTCCGACGCGCCGGAGAGCAGGCCGTAGAAGAAGCCCGCCGCGTAGCCGTCGCCGCCGCCGACGCGGTCGACGACATCGAGTTCGCACATCGGCGACTGGTAGGTCTTGCCGTTGACCCACGCGACCGCGCCCCAGGTGTGGCGGTTGGTCGAGTGGACTTCGCGCAACGTGGTGGCGACGGCCTTCACGTTGGGGAATTTCTTCACGGCTTTGTCGATGACCGCGTAGAACGCCGCGGGATCGAGCTTGGACTTCGCCTCGACGTCCTGCCCCTCGATGCCGAGCCCCTTCTGGAGGTCTTCTTCGTTGCCCACGAGCACATCCACGTGCTGCACGATGCGACCGAGCACATCGAGCGCCTTGGCCTGACCGCCCCAGATGTCCCAAAGCTTCTGACGGTAGTTGAGGTCAAACGAAGTGACGGCGCCGGCTTTCTTCGCGGCCTGCATGGCCTCGACGATCAGTTCGCCGGTGGTCTCAGAGAGCGCGGCGAAGATGCCGCCGCTATGGAACCAGCGCACGCCCTGCCCGAAAATCTGCGCCCAGTCGAAGTCGCCCTTCTTGAGCTGACCGGCGGCTTCGTTGGCACGGTTGTAGAACACGACCGGCGCGCGCACGCCCTGGCCGCGGTCGGAGTAAACGGTGGCCATGTTGGGGCCGCGGACGCCGTCGTGCTTGAAGCGTTTGTAGATCGGTTTCACGCCCATCGCGCGGACGCGCTCGGCGATCAAATCGCCGATGGGATAATCGACCATGGCGGTGGCGACGCCGGTGTTGAGGCGGAAACAATCGGAGAGATTGGCCGACACATTGAACTCACCGCCGCTGACGTGGATGTCGCAATGGCTGGCCTTGCGAAACGGAATGATACCCGGGTCGAGACGATGGACGAGAGCGCCGAGAGAAAGGAAATCGAACGCGCCCTGCTGCGGGATATTAATGCCAGTACTCATGGTGATTAGATGGTTTGAGATGATGGTGAAAAAATGGGAAAAAGCGGAAAGTGCCGAAAACAATCGCGAAGGCCAAAAACAGGGTCAATACGCGATCGGCGACGTTAGGTCTAGCTATGCGGAACGTGAAAAATGAACATCCCCAATTTGGAAAACTAGCCTACCTTCCGAGGCGCTTCCTTTTGTCTGCAAACAGTAGCCGCGGGCCCAAACTACCCTTTCCGGGGGTGTTAGGGCGAACAATCCCGTTGCCTCACGAAGGGTCGCTTTTCAAGTTCCGCGACTTGCTTCCCGTGATCCCGTTCCGTCCATGAATCTAATCAAGAGCATCACCGAGCTTCGCAACCGCCGCGCCCTCGTCCAAAAGGGCGGTGGCGACGCAGCCATCGAAAAACAACTCGCCATGGGCAAGTTGACCGCCCGCGAGCGCATCCTCGCCGTCGTCGACAAGGGCTCCTTCACGGAGTACGACTTGTTCGTCGAGCATCAGGCGCGCGACTTCAACATGGATAAGAAGGTGCTCCATGGCGACGGCGTCATCATCGGCACCGGCACCATCCAGGGCGAGCCGGTCTGTGTGTTCGCCCAGGACTTCACGGTGGCCGGCGGCTCGCTCGGCCTCATGCACGCCCGCAAGATCGCCAAGATCATGGATCACGCGCTGAAGATGCGCGTGCCGTTGATCGGCATCAACGACTCGGGCGGCGCCCGCATTCAAGAAGGCGTCAACTCCCTCGCTGGCTACGGCGAGATCTTCTATCGCAACACGATGGCGTCCGGCGTCATCCCGCAGATCTCCGTCATCCTCGGACCCTGCGCGGGCGGCGCGGTCTATTCCCCGGCGCTCACCGATTTCGTGTTCGTCGTGGATAAGATTTCCAAGATGTTCATCACCGGCCCGAGCGTCATCGAGACCGTGCTCGGCGAGAAGATCGAGATGGAAGAGCTTGGCGGTGCCCGCGTCCATGCCGAGATCACCGGCAACGCCCACTTCTTCGCCCACAGCGAACAGCAGTGCTTCGAGCAGATCAAACGCCTCCTCTCCTTCCTCCCCCGCGCCAACGACGCCAAACCCCTCAAGACCAAGCCCAAGGAGCCCAAGTTCGCCAAGAAGATCGAAGAGATCATCCCGAGCGATCCGAAGCAGCCTTACGACGTGCGCGACATCATCCGCGCCGTGGTTGACGAGTCCGACTTCTTCGAAGTGCAGGAGTTGTGGGCCAGCAACATCGTGATCGGCTTCGGCCGCATCAACGGCGAATCGGTCGGCTTCGTGGCCAACCAGCCTCTCGTGCTCGCCGGCGTGCTCGATTGCGACAGCTCCGACAAGGCCGCCCGCTTCATCCGGTTCTGCGACGCGTTTAACATCCCGATCGTGACCTTCGAGGACATGCCCGGCTACCTGCCCGGCGTCGATCAAGAGCACGCGGGCGTCATCCGCCACGGCGCCAAAATTCTCTACGCCTATTCCGAGGCCACCGTGCCGAAGATCACCGTCATTCTGCGCAAGGCTTACGGCGGCGGCTACATCGCCATGAACTCGCGCCACCTCGGCGCCGACTTCAACTTCGCCTGGCCGTCAGCCGAAATCGCCGTCATGGGACCGGAAGGCGCCGCCAACATCATCTTCAAAAAGGAAATCGACGAGGCGCAAAACCCCGAGGAAATGCGCAAACAGAAGGTCGCCGAGTACAAGGAGAAGTTCGCCAACCCGTACGTCGCCGCCTCCAAGGGCTACATCGACTCCGTGATCGAGCCCTCCGAAACCCGTCACTTGCTCATCCACGCGCTCGCTGGGAGCGCCAACAAGGTCGATCACCGGCCCGCTAAGAAACATGGCATTCCTCCGTTCTAGTCCCAAACGTCCCTCTGCGCCGAAGCCGATGAAGGCCGTAGCCAAGGCCGCCGCCACGGGCGACCTCAAGACCTTCCGCGTCGACTGCCAGACGTACCAGACCAAGCTGACCACGAAATTCGAGAATCGTTGCGTGTGGGAAGCGCCCAACTGGCGCGAAGTCTGTGCTTACATCCCCGGCAGCGTGCTCGAAGTCTTCGTCAAGGAAGGCCAGTCACTGACGGCCGGCACCGCGCTGCTGCGGTTTGAGGCGATGAAGATGGAATGCGTCATCACAATGCCCTACGACGGCGTGGTAAAAAAAGTCCACGTCAAGGCAGGCGACCGCTTCCCCAAGAATCAGACCTTGGTCGAAATCGACGAGTAAGCGCTTCGCTTCCTCAGGCCAACCGGCGGGCGAAACTGCACGCGCGCCGGCATTGCAGTTGACGACGGCGCAATAACCGGAATCGTGCGGAAATCCCGCCGGACTCGCGGCGGGGCATCCGTTCCACCATACCATGATTTCCCTGCGAAAACTTTTTGGCAAAGAGGACAAGTTCTTCGATCTGCTCGAAGCGAGCGCGATGGAGGCTGAGACCAGCATCAAGCTGCTCGGCAATTATCTCCAAACCCGCAAAAACACCGGCGCGCCCGTCAACATCGACGAGTTCGTCCAGAGCCGCCGCAAGGATAAGAAAATCACCCAGGAAATCACCGAGGCGCTGGCCAAAACCTTCGTCACTCCGCTCGAACGCGAAGACATCGAAGCCCTGTCGTTCGCCCTCTACCGCGTGCCCAAGTCGGTCGAGAAAATCGTCGAGCGCCTCATGATTTATCCCGGCCAGCTGCCCTGCGATGGCATCCAGCGCCAGGCCGAGCTCCTCGACAAGGCCGCCGCCGCGGTCGTCTACATGGTGAAACAGCTCCGCAAGGGCCCCCAAATCGACAAGATCAGCGAGGCGCAGGATCGCCTCCAGTGGGCCGAAGGCGAAGCCGACAAGGTGATGCTCGAACTCATCAAAGATCTCTACAACGGCCCCTACGACGCCAAGGAGCTCGTCATCCTCCAAGACCTCTACGAGATGGTGGAAAAAGTCGTCGATCGCTGCCGCGATGCCGGCAACGTCGTCGTGCAAATCGTCCTGAAGTACTCCTGAGCCGCGCGCGCCCGACGCCATGACGCTCTTCCTGCTCGTACTTCTGGCCGCACTCGTTTTCGAGTACATCAACGGGTTTCACGACACCGCCAACGCCATCGCCACGGTCGTCTCGACCAAGGTGCTGACGCCGCGCCAGGCCATCATCTGGGCGGCATTCTGGAACCTCCTCGGCGCGCTCATGGGCACGGCGGTGGCCTCGACCATCAGCAGCGGCCTGGTGGACGCCTCGGCGGTCAACATGACCACCGTCCTCTCGGCGTTGCTTGGCGCGATTGTCTGGAATCTCCTGACGTGGTGGCTGGGCCTGCCGTCCAGCTCCAGCCACGCGCTGATCGGCGGCCTGTGCGGCGCCGCGCTGGCCACCGCCCATAACGACTGGACCAAGTTGATCTGGGCCGCCACCGACGCCAAAGGCAAACACGTCGGCCTCTGGCACAAGGTCGTGCTGCCTATGTTCTCCTCGCCCATGATTGGCTTTGTCGGCGGCGCGCTCCTCATGCTGCTGCTGCTGGCGCTGCTGCGCAAAATGCGGCCGCGCATCGTGGGCCTCATTTTCGGCAAGGCGCAGTTGATCAGCGCCGGTTTCATGGGCTACAGCCACGGCTCGAACGATGCGCAAAAAACGATGGGCATCATCACGCTCGCGTTGTTCGCCGGTACCAAGGCCGGGCACTTCGATAACCTGCCCTCCTGGCTGTCATTCTTGCACGTCACCGACAAATCGCACGTGCCCCATTGGGTCATGCTCACCTGCGCGATCACGATGGCGGCCGGCACCGCCGCGGGCGGCTGGCGCATCATCCGCACCATGGGCCACAAGATGGTGAAGCTCCAACCCGTGCACGGCTTCGCCGCTGAAACCACCGCGGCCATCATCATTCATGGCGCGTCCACCATCGGCGTGCCGCTCTCCACCACTCACGTCATTTCCACCTCGATCATGGGCGTCGGCGCATCGAAGCGCCTCAGTGCCGTGAAATGGGGCGTGGTCGAACGCATCGTCTGGGCCTGGGTGCTCACCCTGCCTGTCACCGGACTGCTCGGCTACGGCATGGTGCGGCTCCTGCGCGCTTGCGGCGTCTGATCCCGCCGGGGCCGACCGCCGGTCAGCTCACGACTGAAGCGGCAGCGTCAGGAAAAAACCGCTGCCCTGGCCGGGCGCACTCTCGACGCGCACGCGTCCGCCGTGGAGTTGCACGATGTGTTTCACGATGCTCAACCCGAGCCCCGTGCCGCCTTTGTCGCGCGAGCGTCCTTTATCCACCCGGTAGAAACGCTCGAACAGTCGCGGCAAATCTTCCGCCGGGATGCCCGGCCCGTCATCGCGCACGCTCACCTCGATCTCGCCGCCCCGCCGCGCCACCGCCACTGCGATGCGCGTGCCGGCCGGCGTGTATTTCAACGCATTATCGAGCAGGTTTTCGACCGCCTGCGTAAACTTTCGCGGATCGAGCGCCAGCGCCGGCAACTCCGGCGCCGCCGCAAATTCCAAGCGATGCCCCGCCGCCGTCGGCCGACCGCGGTAATCTTCCACCAGCGCGCCGAGCAGCCGACCGAGCTCCGTCGGCTCGCATTGCAGCCCGGGGTTGGCCGACTCCAGCCGCGACAACGCCAGCAAATCCTCCACCAGCGCGTGCAGCCGGTCGGCGTGCCGCTGCACGGTCTGGAGAAACCGCTCGCGATCCTCCACCGCCATCGTCCGGTGACTGTCCACGAGCGTCTCGACGTAGCCTTTGATCATGCTCAACGGCGTGCGCAATTCGTGCGAGACGTTGGCGACAAAATCCTTTCGCACCGCCTCCAGTTTCCGCTGCCGCGTGATGTCGTGCAGCACGAAGAGCGCCCACGCGCCTTTCTGGCCGCCGAGCGGCGGAATGAGCGTGCCGGTGACTTCCAGCCAGACGGACTCCGCGCCCTCCACAAACTCGATGGCCTGCGCCGGCCGGGCCTGCCCCGCGCGCACCGCCTCGACGCATGCGAGAAATTCCCGACTGTGCAGCAACAGCTCCAGACGTTGATGGAGCGCGATTTTCTCGTGCGGAAAAATCGCCTGCAGCGCGCGATTCGCGAGTTGGATGCAGTTGTTCTCGTCCACGATCAACACCGCCTCCTGCAAACTGCCGAGCGTGGCTTCGAGTTGCGCGAGCTGTCCCGCGCCCAGCTGCCGCAGGCGCGTCGCCTCCGCGATCAACCCGTTGGCGGCCGTGCAGAGTTCATCCCACTCCCGCCCGCGCGCCCCGGGCAGATCCTCGCGGAGAAACGGCTGCTGTTGCGCGATGGCCTGCTCCAGCAACCGCAGTGCGCGGCGATGCGCGGCCTGCTTGTAGAGCGCCACCGCGAGCGCCGCGACCGACACGATGAGCAATGCAGTGATCATGGAGGGTCAGGAAACGCGCTTGTCGGACATCCGGTAACCGACGCCGCGGATCGTCTCGATCCAGTCGGCCTCGGCGCCGAGTTTTTCACGCAGGCGGCGGACGTGCGTGTCCACCGTGCGCGTCTCGATCTCGTTGTCGTAATTCCACACGTTGAGCAGCAGATGCTCGCGCGTCTGCACCCGGCCCCGGCGCTCCATCAGCAGATGCAGGAGCTTGAACTCGGTGGCGGTCAGTTCGACCGCGTGGCCGTTGATCGTCACCTCGTGGCGGTCCACATCGAGCGCGATGCCACCGAGCCGCAATTGCCGGGGCGAAGCCACCGCCGGCTCCGCCACACGCCGCAGCGCCGAACGGATGCGCAGAATGAGTTCTTTTACGCTGAAAGGTTTGCAGATGTAGTCGTCGCCGCCGCTCTCGAACCCCTGCACGCGGTCCGCCTCCTCGACTTTCGCGGTGAGAAAAAACACCGGCACGCGGTGCAGCTGCCGGTCGGCGCGCAGCAGCCGGCAAATCTGGATACCGCTGAGCCCGGGCATCATCACATCAAGCACGATCAGGTCCGGCGCGAAACTCCGCGCGCGGTCGAGGCTGCGCGTCGGATCGTTGAGGGTTTCGACCACGTAGCCGTTGGCCTGGAGATTGAACGCCAGCAGGCTCGTGATGTCCGGCTCGTCGTCGATGACCAGGATTTTTTGCGGTGCGGCGGACGCTGTCATGGACGCGCAACTTAACCGAGAACGGCCGCCGCTCCTAGCGAATTTCCGCGCTGTCACACAAATGTAACGCGCGTCCCGCCCCGGCCCGTTTGTCACGTATTACGTTACAAGCGGATTGGAGCGGGCGGCAGCTTCTTTGCGCCAACGTCACCGGCGCGCCACGAGATCGTAACATGACGCGGGCATAGTGGCGGCCGTGCAGGAGCGTTTCGCGCCCTGCCCTCATTAATCCGATCCACCAACCAATAACCGTATGCTGAAACTTCCATCCTTCTGGCGCGCCCTGCTCGGCGCCGCGTTTTTCGCCGCCGTGCCGGCGCTCGCCCAAGACAGCGGCGCGCTCCTCGATGTGCTCGTCCGCAAGGGCGTGCTCACCGCCCAAGAGGCGGAGAATGTCCGCGCCGAGCTCGCCCGCGACTCCGCGGCGGCCGTCGTCGGCAGCGTCTCCGGCGGCAAGAGCACGCACTCCGTCGCGCTCTCCGGCCGGTTGCAGCTCCAGTACGCCGGTCTCTCCACCGACCAGCAGTTGCCGGCGGTGAACCAATTTTTCCTGCGCCGCGTCTATCTCGGTGTGCGCGCGGGCGTCGGCCCGAGCTGGACCGCTGACTTCAATTACGACTTTGCCGGCGGCAATTTCGACAAGGCGTTCATGGAGTGGTCCGGCTATGTCGGCGACGCGCCGCTCACGCTCGATTTCGGTCTGCGCAAGGTGAACCTCGGCTACGAGGAGTACACCTCCAGCGGCAGCCTGAAAGCCATCGAGCGCTCGCCCGTCACGCGCTATTTCGCTGAGCCCAACAACGGCCGGCGGCTCGGCGCGGCGAGCTATCGCATCGGGGCTTTCCTCGAAGGCGGCTCGCTCGACGCCCGCAAAGGCAAAAGCGAGGGCTTCTTCTACGGCGCGGCGATCACCAATCCGCAGCGCACGGAGACGACGCTCGACGCCACGTTCGACGGCGCGAAGTTCAGCAGCGGCACGAATTACCAGAACTTCAACCACCCCGCCTTCTGGGCCAATCTCGGCTACACCGGCCTGCTCAGCGGCGGCCGCTACCAATTCGGCGCGGCGGCCGGCTCACTGCCCGACCAGGGCGGCCCGGGCAGCGCCAACCTCGGCAAGGGCTACGATCTCACCGTGTACTCGGTTTTCGGCGACCTCACGCTCGGTCGCTTCAATCTCGCCGGCGAATATCTGGCCGGCGAAGTCGATGCGGGCGTCAACACGATCCGCGATGCCCGGCCCGCCGGCTACTGGGTGCAGCCATCGTTCCTGTTCACCGAAAAGATTGAAGGTGTTGCACGCTACAGCTCCGTGGATGCCGACGGCCGCGGCATACGTGCCTCGGACGGCGTACGTTCCGCGCCGGCCGTCCGCACCGGCCAGCGGCTCGAAGAGCTCTACCTCGGCTTCAACTATTATTTCGTCAATCAGGACGTAAAGCTCCAGGTTGGCTATGTGCAGGGCAAAACCAGCGACGGCGCCAGCGAGAAAGTTTCCGGCGTGCGTTCCCAATTGCAGGTCAACTTCTGAACCAATCCTCACCGCCAATCTTCAACCCGCCTCTTCCACATGAAAAAACTTCTTCTTCTCGCCACCGTCGCGCTCGCCGCGACTTCCCTCCCGGCCCAACGGCTCGTCATCAAGGGCTCCGACACCCTCGGCGCCAAGCTGGTGCCGCAGCTCGCCGAAGCCTATAAGGCGAAATTCCCAGGCGTGAGTTTCGAGATCGCCGCCGAAGGCTCCACCACCGGCATCGCCGCCATCACCGACGGCACCGCCCAGATCGGCATGTCGTCGCGCCGCGCCAAACAAACCGAGGCCTCCGCCGCGAGCGCCAAGGGCGTAAATCTCAAGCCGACCATCGTCGCCTACGACGGCATGGCCGTGATCGTCCACGCCGACAATCCGCTCGCCAGCCTCACGCCGCGCCAGGTGGAGCAGATCTTCACCGGCGACACCACCGACTGGTCCGCGGTCGGCGGCGCGCCCGGCAAGATCTCGATCTACACGCGCAACACCTCCTCGGGCACCTACTCCGACTGGAAGGAGCTCGCCATGAAGCGCCGCGATTACGCCTCGTCCTCGCAGAAGATGGCGGGCAACGAACAGATCGCCGCCGAGGTCGCCAAGAACCGCAACGGCATCGGCTACGTCGGCCTCGCCTACGTCCATGCCGCCGGCATCAAGGTCATCGCCATCGGCGGCAAATCGCCGAGCAAGGCCACGGTGCTCGACAAGAGCTACCCGTACGCCCGCCCGACGTTCTACTACACCAACGGCGAGCCGACCGGCGAAGCGGCGAAGTTCATCGACTTTACGCTAAGCGACGAGGGCCAGCGCATCGCTGAGCAAGTGGGCTTTGTCGCCATCCGCTGAGGCGCGTCACCGGAATGTAACATTCGCCCGCTTGACCGTCGGTCGGCGGGCTTTTGTTTTCTACCTAGTCGCCATGTCCACAACGCCCATAACCACCGCCCGCGCCCCGCTCGTCCAGCGGCGGAGATTCCGCTTCCTCGGGCTGACGTGGGACGATGGCATCAAATATTTCTTCGGCGGCAACGCGATCGTCGCCATCGTGGTGCTGACGCTCATCACGCTATTTCTCTTTCGTGAAGGCTTCGGGTTTTTCGCGCAGAACCGGCGCAATCTCCTCGTGTACCGGCAGGCCGGGCTGGAGTACGTCGATTTCATCCGGGCGCAGGAGCGCGATCACTCGGCGCTCACCCGCTACCTCTCCGACCTGCGCGTGCGTCAGATCAACTTCCTCACCCAGCAACGCGGTCTGAGCCTCGCCGCCGCCAACGCCGCGCTCGCGCCGTTCGACGACTTTGCCGGCAATTTTGGCGACGCCGCCGAGCCAATTCGTGGGCTGTTGTCCGATCTCACTGAGCAGGCGACCGCGATCAAAACCAAGTTTCTCGTCGCCGCCGACCGCCGCACCGAGCGGCAGCAACTGCTCGATGCCGGCAAACCCGCCGAAGCCGCCCGCGTGCAGATTGAGACGGTTGATTTCGCCGCCGAGCTGCGGCCGCTCCTCGATGCGCTCCCGGCCTATCGCGCCGCCAACCACGAACTGGCCGCGAAGATCGCCACCGCACTGGCGACGGCGCCGACCCTGCCCGCGCCCGAGCTGGAGAAACGGCTGACGCGTTTCCGCGAACTGGCGCGCAGCTACGTCGCCGGCTTCCCCACGATCGAACGGAAGCTCGCGACCTGGGATTTTCGCCGTCCTGTGCCGTGGTATCAGGAATTCAGCGCGTTTCTCTTCGGGCGGGAATGGCTCACCGCGAGTTTCTGGCAGGATTGGTACGGCGTGCTGCCGCTGCTGGCCGGTTCGCTCATGGTTTCGCTGGTGGCGCTGCTGCTCGCGGTGCCGTTGGGCGTGGCCGCGGCCATTTACGTCAACCAGCTCGCGCCCGCCGCCGAGCAGAAATTTATCAAGCCCTGCATCGAGTTCATCTCGGCCATCCCCTCGGTGGTGCTCGGATTTTTCGGCATCGCCGTGCTCGGTCAGGCGCTGCGAGCCCTCTCGCAGGTGTCATGGCTCTCCTGGGTGCCGGGCTTCCCGTTCAGCGAGCGGCTCAACGTCCTCACCGCCGGCTGCCTGCTGGCGTTTCTCGCCGTGCCCACGATTTTCACGCTCGCCGAGGACGCGCTCAACAACGTGCCCCGCGCGTTCAAGGAGGCGTCGTTCGCCCTCGGCGCCACGCGCCTCCAGACCATCGGCAAGATCGTGCTGCCGGCGGCGCTATCCGGCATCGTCTCGGCGGTGCTGCTCGGGTTTGGCCGCGTGATCGGCGAGACGATGGTCGTGCTGCTGTGCGCAGGCAACCGCATCGCGTTGCCGGATTTTTCCGCGGGCCTCGGTGTAGTCACCCAGCCCGTGCACACGATGACCGGCATCATCGCGCAGGAAATGGGCGAGGTCGTGCGCGGCAGCATTCATTACCGGGCGCTGTTCGTTGTGGGGCTCGTGCTCTTCTTCCTCTCGCTCCTGATCAACTACGTGGCGCAGGGCATCGTGCGCCGTCACCGTCTGACTTCCGGCTGACCCATGCGCCGCGAATCCACACCTGCCTCCATTCTGCGCCGCGCGCCCACAGCAAAGCACCGCCTGGAGCAGGCGGTCGGCTGGCTGTTGCGCGGCGCCACATATTTGGTGCTGCTGTGCGGCGCATTGATCTTCGGCGACATCGTGTGGAAGGGTGCGAAGACGGTGTTTCAACCGACCGCGCCGTTCATCAACGTCGCCTTCTTCACCGAGGCGCCGGAATCGCTCTACGTCTTCGAGCACGCAGGCAAAAAGTACGAGCTCGGCGACCGCGCATACCGGGCGTTCACCGAGGAGCTCGCGCTCGCAGCCAAGGCCCGCGGCGAGGCCCCGCCCGCGATCAAGGCCGAGAGCTACGTGTACTCGGCCGGCGGGATTTTCCCCAACATCGTCGGCACCGCGCTGCTCGTCCTCGGCGCGATGATCATCGCGCTGGTGCTCGGCGTGAGCGCGGCGGTTTATCTCAACGAATACGCACGGCCCGGGAAATTCATCACCGCCATCCGGCTCGCGATCATGAATCTCGCCGGCGTGCCCTCGATCGTGTTCGGCCTTTTCGGCTTCGGCCTGTTCGTGGTGTTTTTCGGCTGGAACGTCTCGCTGCTGGCCGGCTGGTTCACGCTCGCGTTCATGGTGCTGCCGGTGGTGATCACCGCGAGCGAGGAGGCGCTCAAAGCCGTGCCCAAGAGTTTCCGCGAGGGCTCCCTCGCACTCGGCGCCACCAAGTGGCAGACGATCTCGCGCAACGTGCTGCCCTACGCGTTGCCCGGCATCCTCACCTCGTCGATCCTCGGCATCGCGCGCGCGGCGGGCGAGACCGCGCCGATCATGTTCACCGCCGCCTACGTGGTGCGCGACCAGCTCCCGTGGCAGGGGCTCGCGAAGTGGACGGACTTTTTCTTCCAGGGCGTGATGGCGCTGCCGTACCACATTTACGTCGTCAGCTCGAAAATCCCGCAGAACGAGTACACCGAGCGCGTGCAGTACGGCACGGCGTTCGTCTTCCTGCTGTTGGTGGCGTTGATCGCCACCGCGTCCATTTTGCTCCGCAACCGCCTGCGCAACCGCTACCGATGGTAACCGCCGCGACTCCGCCGACCCTCTCCATGGAAACCAGCCCGCAACCGCTGCCCGCCGCGACCGCCGCCACTCCGCTCATCGAAGTCGAGCACGTGGACTTCTTTTACGGCGCCACCCAGGCATTGCGCGACATCACGCTCACCATCGACGAGCACCGCGTTACCGCGCTCATCGGCCCGTCGGGCTGCGGCAAATCCACCTTGCTGCGTTGTCTCAACCGCATGAACGATCTCATCGAAGGCACCCGGGTGGCGCGCGGCTCGATCCGGATGCGCGGCGTGGACATCAACGGCCCCGACGTCGACGTGATCGAACTGCGCAAACGCGTGGGCATGGTTTTCCAGAAGTCGAATCCGTTTCCGAAATCCATCTACGAAAACATCACCTACGGCCTGCGCTTGCAGGGGCTGAAAAACAAAGCGCGGCTCGACGAGATCGTGGAAAAATCGCTGCGCGGCGCCGCGCTCTGGGACGAAGTGAAGGACCGGCTGCACACCAACGGCCTCAGCCTTTCCGGCGGTCAGCAGCAGCGTCTGTGCATCGCCCGCGCCATCGCCGTCGAGCCCGACGTGATTCTGATGGACGAGCCCTGTTCCGCGCTCGATCCGCTCTCGACCTCGAAGGTCGAGGAACTGATCCACGAGCTGAAGACTCGTTACACCATCGTCATCGTCACCCACAACATGCAGCAGGCCGCGCGCTGCTCCGACAAAACGGCATTCTTCTACCTCGGCCGGCTGGTGGAATACGGCGAGACCCGCACGATCTTCATGAACCCCGCCAACCCACAGACCGAGGCGTACGTCTCCGGCCGTTTCGGCTGACCTGTCTGCTCCGTCTTCCGCGCCCTCTCAACTTTCACAACTTTTCCCCATGCTTCCCTCCTCTGGCCAACCTGCTGATTTTCCTGTGATGAAACGTTTCTTCGACTCCGAGCTGGAGACGTTCCGCTCGCACCTGCTGCTGATGGGCGAAACCTCCATCCGCCAGGTCCGCGACGCCATGAAGGCCCTCGTCGAAAGCGACGCGGCGCTGGCTCACCACGTAATCGCCGCCGATGATGAACTCGATACGCTCGAAGTGAAGATCGACGAGGAGGCCGCCCGCTACATGAACCTCCGGGCGCCTGTCGCCTCCGAGCTGCGCCTCGTGATTGTCGGCATGAAAGCCAGCCATGATCTGGAGCGCGTGGGTGACGAAGCCTCCAACATCGCCAAGCGCGCCGTCCGCCTCAGCGCCGAACCCCCGCTCAAGCCCTACATCGATTTGCCGCGCATGTCCGGCATCGCCCTGGAAATGCTCCGCGATGCGCTCGATTGTTTCCTCAACGGCGACGTGCAGAAGGCGCTCGCCGTCTGCCATCGCGACACCGAGGTCGACCAGCTCAACCGCCAGCTCTACCGCGAGCTCACCAGTTTCATGCTCGAACAACCCGCCACCATCGGCCGCGCGCTGGAACTAATGTTTATTTCCAAATCCATCGAGCGCATCGCCGATCACGCGACCAACATCGCCGAGGAGATGATCTACCTCGCGAAGGGTCAGGACGTGCGCCACTCGGAGCAGGTAAAAAAGCCCGCCAGCCCCGCCACCTGACCGCGCACGACGCACTTCGATCACCGCTCCGGATCGGCCCGACGCGCGCCGCAATCATCAGCCCGGTTGCCATCACTCCCGTAGTTGCTGACGCGCGTTGGGGACAACGCGCGCCACCTCTGCGCGACGGTGCGACGTTCAACCGACCACGGCGCTGACGCTTGCATCTTGATGGACATCCAAGCCCACGAATCTATCGAGCGTGCTCAAGCGCTGGTCTCCTTTGTCGGTGGTTTTTGCTGACGCCTCCATCTTGTGGCCCGGCTCGCTCTTGGCGAGCCACTCACGCTCCCGGGGCCCAACTTCTTTTTCTCCTTCGCTCAGTGTCACGCAGCTATAGTGTCTGGGCAAAAATATGACGCTCGACGACGTGCTCGCATGCTTCCCAACGATCCCCAAAGCCGACTGGGAAGATTCGTATCTTGCCGGCGGCGGCCAGCGCCTTCTAGCCAACGCCGAGCGATTCCAAGTCGAGATTATGCTCGAGAAGAAAATCCAGAAGATCGCGTTCTTCTTCACTGAGGTGGATCGCGAGATTCTTTCTTGCGTGAATCTCGTGACGAAAGACGTGAAGAAGTCGCTGCAGTTTCTTGGGGATGCCGCAGCGTTCATCACAGCGAATCCGGATGTGCCCTTTCGCGTGGCTTTTGGCGACTACGACATCGAGATGACTCAGATTCAGACGACTGATGCAGTCGTACGCACATTGATCATTCGGCCGACTGAACTGGAGGCGTAAGATGAAAGCTGAGCCGAACCCGAAGCGTAGTAGTAACGCGGGCCCGATATAGGGAGCCGAGTATTGTTGATTTTTCATCACCGTCAGCAACGTTGCCAACGCCACCGCGGCACCTAACGCGCCTTGAATTTATGCCCCGTGCCATAAATCGCCACTGTGACGCAAAACCAAGCGGAGCATTGTTCCGAGACGTGCTGGGGAATCCTACGGGCCAAATTCTGACTCTTGTAGCCGATAGCGGGTGAGCCGGTGTGCGACGAACCGCCAACCCCGGCCTCGTCACCTCGGCCGCTACGGGAGGCGAGCGGAGCACGCAGCGTTTCGTGCCTTTCGCGTGTTTCGTGGGCGATTCTTGGGAAAGCATGAATTCTGCACGCGCGTGCAGAATTGCGGTGGGGCACCGCGTACCGAGGGGAGAGCCCGAGAGGACGATGAGGACGTTTTCGTGCACGGAGGCAAAGGGCAGGCTGGCACCGCAGTGTGCGCCTCGCGTCGTTTGACAACGCCACAAACGCAAACCGGTGCGACGCGAAGAGCGCGAGCTGTCACATGTAGTGCAGCATCGCTCCCGGATTTGCCCGGCGCCGATGGTTGCTTTGCAACGTTCGGGTGACAACCGGGTGACAAAAACGCCAAATCTCGCATGCCGGCTCCGCCACCGCGGCGCGAGCCTTGCCCTGTCCGCGGTTTTCGTCGACCTTTCCGTCCCGCCTGTCGCCTCCATGAAACCACGGACCAAACCCAAATCGCCGGCCTCACGCCCCGCCCGGAAACGCGCGGCGGCCGCCGTTGAGCGGGTGACCGTGCCGGCAGCCAAGGAGGTGCGCGTCGCGCCAGCGGCAGTTCCGGTCAAGGCGGCCTATTTCAATCGCGAGCTGAGCTGGCTGGCCTTCAACCGCCGCGTGCTCGAACAGGCGCAAGACCGCCGGCACCCGCTGTTGGAGCGCGTGCGCTTCCTCGCCATCTTCAGCTCCAACCTCGACGAGTTTTTTGAGATCCGCGTCGCCGGCCTGATGCAGCAGGTGGAAAACGACATCTCGGAATTCGGTGTCGACGGACTCGATCCGCGCGAGCAGCTCCGCCGCATCCACTCGGTCGTCGCCGCACTGGTCGAGGAGCAGTACCGTTGCTGGCACCGGCAGCTGGTTCCCGCCCTGGCCGAGGAGGGCGTCACCATCGTCCCCGCGCCCAAACTCACCCCCACCGAGCTCAACTGGGTGCGCGCTTATTTCCGCTCGCAGGTATTCCCCGTGCTCACGCCGCTGGCGCTCGACCAGTCACACCCGTTTCCCCAACTGGGCAACAAGACGCTCAACATCGCCGTCCATCTCGACAACCCGGATACGCCCGAGCTGGAGCGATGCGTCGCGATCCTGCCCGTGCCGCGCATCCTGCCCCGGCTGGTGCGCATCGACGTCGACTCCGCCCCGGCCTCGCGGCGCCAGCGCTACGTTTTTCTCACCGAGATCATCAAACTCTGCGCCGGCGAACTCTTCCCCGGCTACCGCCTCCACGGCGCCCACGCCTTCCGCGTCACGCGCAACAGCGACCTCTACATCGACGAGGAAGAAGCCGCCAACCTTCTCAAGCAGATCGAGGAGGAGCTGCGGAACTTGCGCCGCGGCGCCGCCGTGCGTCTCGAAATCGAGGCCGACGCCAGCGACGCGGTTTTCTCCACGCTCTGCAATCACCTCAATCTTTCCCTGGAGTACGTTTTCCGTCTGCCCGAGCCACTCAATCTCCTGCGTCTGCTCAGTCTGACGGAGATCGACCGGCCCGACCTCAAATATCCGGCCTTTGCGCCCGTGCACTGCTCGCCGCTGGAGGATGAATCGCAGGCGTTCGCCGCCTTGCGTAGTCAAGACGTGCTGCTCCACCACCCTTACGATGCGTTCACGCCGGTGGTCGATTTTGTCGAACGCGCGGCTCGCGATCCGCAAGTCTTCGCCATCAAGCAAACGCTCTACCGCACCAGCGGCGATTCGCCCATCGTGCGGGCGCTCATCGAGGCCTCGCGCAACGGCAAACAGGTCACCGCGCTTGTCGAGCTCAAGGCGCGTTTCGATGAGGCGAACAACATCCAGTGGGCCCGCCAGCTGGAGGAGGCCGGCGTGCACGTGGTGTACGGCCTCGTGGGGCACAAGACGCATTGCAAACTCTGCCTCGTGGTCCGCCGCGAGGGCAAACACCTGCGCCACTACGCCCACCTCGGCACCGGCAACTATAATCCCCGCACCGCCCGGCTTTACACCGACCTCAGCTTTTTCACCACGCGCGAGCACCTCACGCGCGAGATCGCCGGCCTCTTCAACACCCTCACCGGCTTCGGCCGCTCACCGACGTTTCAGCACCTGCTCGTCGCGCCCTACAACCTGCACCGCCGCCTCCAGGAGCTGATCTTGCAAGAGGCCGAGCACGCCATCGCCGGCCGGCCCGCCCGCATCGTCGCCAAGATGAACGCGCTCGTGGACAAGGCGACCATCGACAACCTCTACTACGCGTCGCAGGTCGGCGTGCAGATCGATCTCATCGTACGCGGGGTTTGCTGTCTCGTGCCCGGCATCAAGGGCCTGAGTGAAAACATCCGCGTGCGCAGCATCGTCGGGCGCTTTCTCGAACACGCGCGCGCGTTCTACTTCGAAAACCACGGCGGCGAGCCACGCGTCTACGCCGGCAGCGCCGACTGGATGCCGCGCAATTTTTTCCGCCGCATCGAAGTGCTTTTCCCCATCGAGTCGCCGACGCTCCGGCACTGGATGCTTGCAGAGCTGTTGCAGGCGGAACTGCGCGACAACCTCGGCGCGCGTCTCCTGCACGCCAATGGCGCCTACCTGCCCGCGCCGCGCGCCCGCGGCAAACCGGCGTTTTCCTCCCAGCAGTATTTTATGGATACGGCCCTGCGGCGCGCCGCGACGGCGGCGCCCTAGCGCCGGGCTTTCCGCGCATCGTCGCCGGCAATGCGGGTCATCGGGATTATCGATTACCCGCTGTGCCCGCGAATCGGTTACAGTGGGCGCACGATGAAAACGCACTCCTCACCCGCTACCGCCACCAGCCACTCCCGGCGCCCCAGCGCAACCGCGCGCCGCGTTTCGTCCGGCCTGCTCCTCGCCCTCGGCGCACTGACCGTGTTTGCGACAGTCGCCCTGGCCCGCCCGCCGAGCTTGCGCGCGACTGTTTCAGCATTGTCCCCCGCGCGCTCGCTCGCCGCCTCCGCCGCTGCGCAGCCGCCACAATGGACAGGCAACAACCCGCTTACAGTCGACGCCGCGTTCACGGGCATCCGCGGGCATTGACCATTGGTAAAATGGCACAACGCATCTCACTAACGAAAAGGCACTTCAGCCAGCCAAGTAACCACCGCTCCTGACACGGCCAATTACTTCATATCCAATTCATACGGATACAGCTAATTAGCTGCGTAATTGTACCCAGCCGCTGGCGTAGTTCTATCAGTTGACGAGCGGTGTCTCCCGTACGAACTTTTCGTCGTGATGAACACCGGCCTGCTCAAAACTCTTCCTCTCCGCCGCCTCCGGCTGACACCGGTCACGGACGCGTCGGCAGCAAGCAGTTTGGCCGGCTGGCTCTGGTTGCAGGCCAAGAGCGCGACGCTCAGTCTGCGACCCTCGAATTTCGGTACGCTGCTCGTCGGCGTGGATGCCGGTTCTATGGACCGGGACACGCATTTCGGCTTAAGGCAGTGTATCCGTGCTAAGGCTGGCTGCCTAGCCGCGGCGGGAAGCTGGTGCCCGCCGCGGCTTATGCACACTTTTGTCCCCGGCTGGGACTACGCTGGTTAATGAGGTCTGGCTGTTACAAGTTCGCGGCGGTGGTTTAGGGCCACCGCCGCGAAGCTGTTTTTAGGACCCGACATCTCGTCGATGTTCGTGCCATCTTCCCGGGCACCCCTTGATTTCTTTTGCGAAAGATCCGTTGGTCTAAGGTGTGAAACGTAAAGCCGAGTCGGTCTGAAGGGACCGCGGCCTCAGGCCGCCTTGATGCACTGTTGCCCCGGGGCTCCGGCGACCGGGCGCTCGTGCTTGGGCGGATGTCAGGCTTGCGGAAGACACCCACCTGCGTCGATGCGCGACGCAGTCCACTCGCCATTCGCCGGGAACGTTGTCTCCCATGTCCGACTCTGCCTTTTCCGTTTCCACCGGGCGGCGCACCGCCGCCACCTATCTCAAATGCCGCCATTGCGGCTACGAATTTTCCCTGGATGCACCCGGGACGCGCCATCGCAACCATTGCCCGTGGTGCCTCTGGAGCGTGCATCTGGACAACACGCCCGGTGATCGCGCCGCGGAGTGTCGTGGCGGCATGGAGCCTATTGCCATCAGCGCACGGCCCGACGGCGAATGGCTGATTGTGCATCGTTGCGGCACCTGCCACACCCTGCATGTCAACCGCATCGCGGGAGACGACAACGAGAGAGAGCTGCTCGCTCTGGCCGTCCGCCCGCTCGCCCGGGCGCCGTTTCCCATCTGAAACAGTACAGAATTGCCGGCCGGCGATCACTGGCGAAACTAGAGCCATGACCATCGACACCCCAGACCTGCTCGATCGTTTCCTCCGCTATGTGCAGATCGACACGCGCAGCGATCCACACGCCACCACCACTCCGAGCACGCCCGTACAATGGGCGTTGCTTCGGTTGCTCGCCGATGAGCTGCGCATGCTCGGAGCCCAGGATGTCGTCGTAACGGAGTTCGGCTATGTGCTGGCCACGCTGCCGGCGACGTCGCGCAAGGCCGCCGTGCCGCGGATCGCTTGGTGCGCCCATGTCGATACCGCGCCCAATCTCCCCAGCGCCGCCCGCCCCATCGTCCATCGCGCGTACGACGGCCGGCCCATTGTGTTGCCCGACGATCCGAGCCAGCGCCTCAGCGTCGAGACCACGCCACATCTGCGCGAGGCCATCGGGCACGACGTGATCACCGCCAGCGGCACCACCCTGCTGGGCGCGGACGACAAAGCCGGCGTCGCCGCGGTGATGGCCGCCGCCCGGCATCTGCTCCGCCACCCGGAAATTCCTCACGGCACAATCCGTTTATGCTTCAATCCCGACGAGGAGATCGGCGCCGGCATGCACCGGCTCGATCTCGCGCAACTCGCCGCGGACTTCGCCTACACGCTCGACGGCGAGCTGCCGGGCGAGATCGATTTTGAGACGTTCAGCGCCGATGGTGCGGTGGTCGAGTTCCACGGCATCGCCTCGCACCCCGGTTGGGCAAAAGGCGTCATGGTCAATGCGCTGCGGCTGGCGGGACGTTTCCTCGCCGCGCTGCCCCGCGACTGGTCGCCGGAGCACACGGCTGATCGCGACGGCTTCATTCACCCCATCGAGTGCAACGGCTCCGCCGAGACCGCGACGGTGCGGATGATTCTGCGCGATTTCGAACTCGCGGGCCTGTCCGCCAAACGCGCCGCCGTGGAAGCCATCGTCGCGGAGTTGCGCGCCGCCGAGCCACGCGCGCGGATCGAACTCACGTTCAAGGAACAGTACCGCAACATGCGTTACTGGCTCGAAAAGGACATGCGTCCGGTGGAGTTTGCGCAAGAAGCGGTGCGGCGCGCCGGCCTTGTGCCGCGCTCGCAAGCGATCCGCGGCGGCACCGACGGCTCCAACCTCACTGCACGCGGCCTGCCCACACCCAATATTTTCGTCGGCATGCATGAGGTGCACAGCCAACGCGAATGGGTGAGTCTGCAAGACATGACCAAGGCCGTGGAAACCCTCGTCCACCTCGCACAAGTCTGGGAAGAGCGCAGTCAGTAAACGCCCCGCGCACCACCTACGTTTCCGCTGGTTGCTATCCCCCAAACGCCACCAGCAGACCGCCAGAAAATGGTGGCGTGTAACCAACGCTCCGCCATCGCGCTTCGCCAACAACGCAACGACGCAGGCATTTATTTCCCCACAAACGGCTTACTATTTTTCTAAAAGTTGGTACGGTTTGCGCAATAGAACGATTGTAACCCTCAATCTTTCCCATGCGCTCATTCTCACTTCTAGTTATCAGCGCCGCCTTGGTCGCGGCTCGTGTTTTCGGAGCTCAGCCGGTGGCACCGCTCGATCCTGAGATCGTGGCTTTGCCGGAATTCAAGGTGCTGGCAGATCGCGTACTCCCGCCCCCCGAAAAATGGCATTACGTGCGGATTGGTCAGATGGAGTTTCTCTCGAATGCCTCGGAGCGGAGCACCCGGCGGTTCATCAGCGAGTACCGCGACTTTCAGAATGCACTCAGCATCGTCAGCCCGGAGTTCCTGCTGCGCACCGAGCTGCCAGCGAGCGTGATTCTCTGCGCGAACAGCCGCGTTTTCGATGTATTCAAATCCGAGAAAGCCACGCGCGGCCGCCGCCACTTTGCCACAGCGCTCCTCAGCGATCAGGAGATCGCTGCCATCGCCATCGACCTTAGGAGCCAGTTGGCCGAGCCGATGCGCGACCTAACTTGGATCGAAGATGTATTCACGCCAGCCAGCCTGGGGGAACAGTTGATAAACCACAGCGAGGAACTGTACCGCGAGTACATCCAGCTCGTTTTGAGCCGGCAGTACCCCACGCTCCCAGCCTGGTTTTCAGAAGGAGTCGCGCAAATTTTCGGCAGCATGGACATCAGCGGAAAATGGATCCAATTCGCGCAAAAGGGCGTTTTTCTGGAGCCCCGTTACGAAACCGTTCCCTCGTTCGGACGAGCTGGTAACTTCGGTTTCGATGGCTTCGGCAATCCCATGGACGGAATGCACGGCATGTATGGCGCGATGGGGGGCATGTCCGGAATGATGGGCATGGGGGGTATGGGCAACTTCAACGGCTTCGACAGTGGCTCGTCCGTCCGAGTAATGCCTGCATATATCATGGGTCTGGATAAACTGTTCGCCTTCGATCCTGCCCAACCAAGAGACCGCGGCGATATTACCGACCTAAGCCAATGGAGCCGCCAAGCGGCCACATTGGTCCACATGTGCCTCTACGGCGAAAAGGGGAAATATCGCAAAGGAATCGTGCAATACGTCAGCCGGGCGATGTCCGGCCCGGTCAGCGAAAAGGATTTCGTCGAGTGCCTCGGTATGAATTACAAGCAAATGGCTATGCGCCTGCGTAGCTACACTGAGTGGGCGCGCTACGACTACTTCGGCTGGAAGGCCAATCCCGGCAGCAGCTTCCTGGTGAAAGATAAAATCGAAGTAAGGCCGGCAACCGATGCCGAGGTTGGTCGCATCAAGGGCGAAGCCTTCCGCCTCGCCGGGCTCGACGATGAGGCGCGCCAGGAATTTGCCCAAGCCTACATGCGCGGCGAACGCGACCCGCAGTTGCTCGCCTCGCTCGGCCTGATGGCCCGCCAACGCGGCGACAACGCCCGCGCCCGCTCCTACCTGGAAATCGTAGATCGCCAACCGGGCCCCGTACCGCGTCCGCGCGCCTATCTCGAACTGGCCCGGCTGCGCAGCGAGGAAATCCACCAGAAACAAGGCGACACGCCGTTGACCGCCCAGCAAACCGCCCAGTTGCTCAAGCCGCTTTTCGTGGCCCGCAGCCTCTCGCCAGTGCTGGCAGAGGTATACCTGGCGATCGCGGAAGTATGGGAACAGACGGGCACCACGCCACGCCGCGACAACCTCGCGGTGCTCACTGAGGGAGTGGAACGCTTCCCTCGTTTTGCCGAGCTCGCCTACCGGGCAGCCGCGATGCACGCCAAGCACGGCTTCCGTCCCGATGCCGCCATGCTGGTCGATCACGGCCTAAAAATCGCGCGCGATCCCGCCATGCGTGAGAAATTCCAAAAACTGAAGGAGCAGCTCGACGTCGCACCGGCCCCGACCACAAACGCGACTCCAACCGCTCCCGCCGCGCCCACCAACCAGCTGTAAGCGATTGCGGAACGACGCCAATCGCTCGATGTAGAGACAAATTTAAAAGGCGCGCGCTGTCCGCAGCGCGCGCCTTTTATTATGAATATGAACCCAGTCGCTCCGCTCGAATAACGCTGGTTCAGCGAAAAACCAAGCATCCAGGCGGAAAGGCTCCTAGGTTGCTCTTAGAAGATGCTATCCGCAACGTAATAGACCTTCTGCGTGCTGTTCTTGCTGGTGGTATTGGGCACGATGACGAAATACACCCTGCTGTCTTTGGTCTGCACTCCCTCAATCTCATGGGTGCCCACATTGGTGATCCTCACAAGCGATAGATACGATCCCGAAGCGTTCATCTTGGCGATCGATGGGGTTTCGCCCTCGCCGCCGCCACTGGTGTAGATCTCATTATTACTGAGCATATCGGCCCCTTGGAATGAGCCATTGGGACGGACAATCGCGCTGCCCGACTGGGTGAAGCTGCTGACACAGGCACTGACCGCGCCGGGGCTGTTCATTTGCACCTGGGTGTTGGCGTCAAGCAGCTGATTGAGGGCAGCGGTATTATATATCGACCAGGTCACAGGGCCAGCCTCCACCTGCACGCGGAAGAAGGTGTAGGTGCTGTTGCCGCCGCCATCCACCCGGTAGGTCGTGCCCAGGCTAGTGCCGGTCTTGTTGGCATAATTCATATAAGTAAACCGGCGCAAACTGGTATAGTCGTAAGTCGCGCCGGCGGAGTATTCGAGCCGGGCAACCTGCAGGGACCAATATTCAGTGGGGGTATCATCGTCCTTCGAGCTGACATACAAGTAATTTATGCCATTGTAGCTATACATATCCAAGGTTTGACCGTGACCGCAATTGGTCAGCGTCATCTCATCCTGATAGGTGGCGTTGTTGCCGCTCATGACGCAGCGAGAAAGATAAACCGTGCTCCCGCTGCGTTGCGTGACGTACAAATACGTCGAGGCAATGTAGAATTTCTGGATGGCCAGGTTATGATTCAGCGAAAGAACATTGTAGGCCAATGTGGCGGAGGCGTTGACCGTCTTGGCCGGCGTCGCGGCGGAGACCGGCAAGGCGGCCAGACCGAGGGCCAGCAAGGTGAAGCCGCAGGCGGCGGACTTTAACAAACGGCATGGGCGACTGATGGTTTTAAGAAACATGATAGCAAATTCCGTGATTATATTCGTATAGATAAACCGTATGATCCCTGAGCGGGACTTGAATGCATACAAGCCAAGCCGCCCAACCGTGAAAACACGATATGGCAGCTTGCATACAGGGCTAGATAAGGGGATGGGGAAATGGCAACGGGGCGATTGCCACGACGAGACCGGAGGATAACATGACCAAACTTACACCGGCGTCCTGTGGCAGCACAGGGTACGACCGCGGGCCATGGCGTGAGCTGGAGCTGGATATGGGTATTTACTACTACAGGGTACTCTCCTTGTTTTAAGGTATATTTATTTGCATAAGCACAGACTCAATTATGTAAGTTGTGCCGGCGGGTGGACAGAAGGTGGCCAGTCCCTAATAGCAACTTTTTTCTGTGAATAATAATCAGTGGCACATCGCCCCGTCCCTAAAGATTATACACAAGAGACGCCGGCTACTAACGCCGCCTATATGACATGTAACCAGGCGGGTAATATTGCAGACTTTGTGTAAACCCGAGTCAGATGCGACCATGCATCACCAACAGCCCAGGCACCGAGCGAATCCGTAGTACTACTTTCCCAATTGTGCGCGACCGCGCACAATTGGGCTATAATCCTGACAATCTGTCGAATCCAGCTGCGCAATGTCGAATATCGCCAGCTGGATCTTCGCCACCTGTCACCAGACGCGCTTGAGCACATCGGCGATGCGCCAGCCGGCGAGGGCCAGCTGCCGTCGCGCGATCTGTCTGGCTTTCTGGCAATAATCCGGCGGGAGAGCGGGCACGGCTTCGGCGGCGATTTTGCCCGCAGCGAAATCCGCCCATCGCCCGTACCGCAACTCCCCGGCATACGCGAAAGTCACCGCAATCCGATGACTGTCCTCAGCCCAAGCCGCCACGGTTGTCGAGGTTTTGAGTTCGGGAAGGTTTGCGGGGGCGAACTCCGGCGATTTTTCGAGCACATCGGTCTGCGCTGCAATAGTCGCGTAATCGCTGCCCTTGCCCGGCAGGTTGTCCCAGTAGATGTGCAGCGGCACCGGTTTCGCGTTGCCCTCGCGTGCGGCAAGTTCCGAACCGAAGCTGCCGCCTTTCGGATTCTCCGGCGAAACCAAGATCGCAGCATGTAACGGCTGGAGTAGATCCGCGCCCAGGTGCAGCACCCAACACAAACTGACTGCGCGGTCATGGGCCGAGGCCTGCGGGTTGCCAAACGTCGCGATCGAGTCGGCGAGCCCGGTTTGTGCGTTGGGCATGGGCAACACGTACCCGTCAAGCGACACCTCCCCTTGATTGGCCGCCAACACCAGCGGGAAAGCCACTCCGTGCGGGTAGACATTGTATTTGGTCACCGATTCCGGCTTGGGCGGCTCCTCGTTTTTTACGGGACGGATCAAGTCGGGCCAATTGGCTGCCGTGAGAAAGACCCACTCGTCTTTGTCCACTCCTGCCGGCACGTGCGCCGCCAGGATCGTCTCGTAATGCGGATGCTGTTTCAACAGTGCCGTCGCAGCCTGGCGCTCGGTCGCGTCCAGCCGTCGCCAGGCCAGCTCGGCCGCCAAGCGGTGGCCAAAACTGTTCCACGCCACGGCGGGTGCCGCCGATAGCAACAAAATCGCCAGGACACAGGAGATTCTCTTCATGGAAAAATTCACCGCGAGTCGCACGGTAAGCGCGGCACAGTCACCAGACGTGTTTGAGCACTTCCGTCAGGCGCCAGCCGGCGAGTGCAAGCTGCCGATGCGCCATGGCCCTGGACTTTTCGAGATAGCCGGGTTTGAGGGTAAGCGATGCGTAAGCCGGAATCTTGCCGGCGACGATGTCAGGTCCCTGTGCGTAAGGGAAACCCGCCGCGCCATACGCAAAGCGCTCGGCAACTCCGCGGCTTTCCGCGGCCCAGGCGGGCACCGTCGTCGCGGATTTCAGCTCTGAAAATTTGGCGGGCGCGAGCTCCGGCGATTTTTGCAACACGTCGGTTTGCGCCGCGATGGCGGCATAGTCGCCGCCGCCCTGGCCGAGCAGGCCGTCCCAAAAGGCATGGTAATTGACCGGTTTGCCACTCTCGTCGGGCACGTTGAGCGGTGAACCGAAACCGCTGCCCTGCGGTTTTTCCGGGGAGACCAACGTAGCTGCGTGCAAGGGTTGGTGCAGATCGCCGCTCAAATGGAGCACCCAGCACAGGCTGATGGCGCGATCATGCACAGACGCCTGCGGGTTGTTCAGCGTGGCAATGGACTCGGCGAGTCCAGTCTGCGCGTTGGGCGTGGCGATGACATAGCTGTCGAGCGACACCTTCCCTTGATTGGCCGCCAACACCAGCGGCAGACCGACGCCGTGCGGGATGACGTTGTACTTGGTGACCGATTCCGGTTTGGGCGGCTTCTCGCCCTTCACGGGGCGGACCAAGTCGGGCCAGATGGCCGCAGTGAGAAACACGCCCTCGTCCTTGCTCACGCCGGCCGGCATCTGCGCCACGAGGATCGATTCGTAATGCGGATGCTGCTTGAGCAACTCCGTCGCGGCCGCGCGCTCCGCAGCGTCCATCTGCCGCCAGGCCAGCTCAGCCACCATGCGATGGCCAAGGCTATTCCACGCCACGGCGGGGACCGCCGAAAGCAACAAGATCGTCAGGGCACGGGTAATTCCATTCATAGGTAAATTCTTTGGGGCACGCTGCGCAGAAAGCAAAACCTCCCGGTCACCAGACGCGTTTGAGCACTTCCGTCAGACGCCAGCCAGCGAGCGCCAACTGGCGCTGCGCGACCTCGCCCGCCTTCTTGACGTATGCGGGCGGCAACACCGGCACGGCGCTGGCGGGGATTTTGCCCGCGGCGAACGCCTTCATGTTAGCCGGCTTCTTGCCCTCGACTCCGTAGGCATAACGCAACGCGACCTGATGGCTTTCCTGCACCCAGGCCGCCACGCTTGTCGCCTGCGCCAGCTCGGCCAGTTTCTCGCGCGCCAGTTCCGGTGTTTTCTCCAACGCGTCGGCGCCATTGAGCACCGCCGCGTAGCCGGTATCCTCGCCGGGCAGGCGGTCCCAATACACATGCAGCCCTATCGGATCCCTGCCGGCTTCCCGCACCGCGATGCTTGTGCCGGAATTTTCGCCGCGCGGATTGCCCGGCCACACCAAGGCCGCCGCATGCATCGGCTGGTGCACATCGCCGCCCAGATGCAGCACCCAGCACAAACTCACCGCCCGATCCGCCGCCGAGGCGCTGGGGTCGCCCAGCCGCGCGATGGAGTCGGCCAGCCCGGTCTGCGCATTGGGCGTGTCTATCGTGTAACCTTCCAACGACACCCGGCCGGCATCCACCGCACGCACGAACGGCAGATGGATGACGTGCGGGTAAATATCGTACTTGGTGAATGCCTCCGGCTTGGTCTGTTTCGCCCCCTTCACCGGACGGATCACATCGGGCCAGATCGCGGCGGTGAGAAAAACCCACTCGTCCTTGTCCACGCCCGCCGGGACGTGGGCCGCCAGGATCGATTGGTAATGCGGGTGCTGTTTCAACAGCCCGGTCACGGCCTGGCGCTCGGTGGCGTCCAACTGCCGCCACACCAGCTCGGCCGCCATGCGGTGCCCCAGGCTGTTCCAAGCCAGGGCAGGCATTGCCGATAACAACAGGAGCATCACTGCGCACGTAATTCTTTTCATAATTTCAGAGTGGCCAACACCGCCGGCGGCGGCGCTGCTCCCGGAAAGACGGGGCCTCAAATGCAAAGTTTCTCAGAATAATTATGAACCCCAAATGCTCGCGGCTCCGCGGCCGGTTTGCGGTTGCCGCAGGCAACGAAGGCGGGCCTCATCTCGCGCCAACATGAGCAGTTCCCCGGCCGCTTCGCCCCTGCACGCGTTTCTCGACCGTTTTTCCGCCATGCTGCGACTGCCCCGCGCCCTGTGGTTTGTGATCGGGGCGTTCGTCATCGAATCGATGGCGTACTTCGGTATCCTGACGTTGATGACGCCGTACCTCGCCGGCGATCTCCAGTGGGGCGACGTGCCCGCCGGCGTCACGGTGAGCGCGTTCACGATGGCGATCACGCTGCTGATGCTCGGCGCCGGCAGTTACGCCGAGGGCTTCGGACTGCGCCGGGCGATCCTCTTCGCGCTGTTTATCAGCACCGTCGGCCGGGTCGTCTACAGTCTCGCGCCCCACGCCACCGGCGGGCTCGCCGCGACGATGGTCCTCGGCGCGCTGCTCATCGTGGCCATCGGCTCGGGCATCCTGCAACCGGTGTGTTACTCCGGCGTCAAACAGTACACCGACGAGAAAACTAGCGCGATGGGCTACGCGCTGATCTACGCGTTCATGAACCTCGGCATCTTCGGCATGGGCGCGCTCTCGGCGTGGATCCGGCCGGCGGTGCAGGCATTGAAGGACGGCCGCGACCCCGGCGACCTCGGCCGGCCGCTGCTCGCTTGGCTCGGGCGCATCTCCGGCACGGGCATCCAGGCGGTCAACTGGACCGCCACCGCCATCACCGCGCTGACGCTGCTGGGCTTCTGGCTGGCGATGACGCGCTCGGCCGAGGCCGCCAAAGTTCGCCCCGACACCGCCGAGTCGCAACGCGTCGTCGAGACCCGGCCGCTCGGCGTGCGGGTGCGGAGTTACCTCACCGATGGGCCGTTCAGCAACGCGCGGTTTCTCTTTTTCATCTTCATGCTGCTGCCGGTGCGCACGCTCTTCGCCCACCAGTGGCTGACGTTTCCCGAATACATTTTACGCGCCTTCAACCAGGACGTCGCCGACCACATGGAGTGGCTCGTCAACTGGATCAACCCGCTGATCATCTTCCTCGGCGTGCCGCTGGTGGCGGCGCTGACCAGCCGGATCAACGTCTACACGATGATGATCGTCGGCTCGCTCGTGAGCGCGCTGCCGACGTTTTTGCTCTGCGCCGGGCCGAGTCTGCCGCTGCTCATCGCCTACTTCGTGATCTTCTCCATCGGCGAGGCGTTGTGGTCGGCGCGGTTTCTCGAATACGCCTCGGAGCTCGCGCCGCCCGGCCGCGTGGCGCAGTACATGGGGCTGGCCAACATCCCGTGGCTGCTCGCCAAGGGCACGACCGGGCTCTACTCCGGCTACATGCTCGCCACTTATTGCCCCGCCAAGGTCCCGCCCGAGCAACAACACACCGGCACGATGTGGCTCGTCTACGGCTGCATCGCGATGACCTCGCCCATCGGTCTCTGGCTGGGCCGCCACTGGGTCCGCCGCGGCCTGCACACGCCGGCGGAAAAAGCGACCGCCTGAAATGCCCGCCTCGCCTCCAACTTCGCGGCACCTTTCCTCTGCCCGCCGGTCGCAGTTACCCGCACCATGAGGGAAAAATTCTCCTATCTCCTGCCGCTCGCCGCGGGCGTCACCCTCGCCCTGACGTTTCTCTGGCTGCTCACCGATGGCGTGCGGCGGCGCTGGCCAACGCGTCTGCCCGCTTCGGTCGCGACCGCGCCAACCGTCCGCGCCACGCCCGCCCCGCTGGCCGCCTCTGCGGAGCGCGCACCTGACGCCAAAACGCTGGCCAAACTCAAACGGCTGCGCCAGGCGCTCGCCGACGCGACCGCGCGCCCCGACGAAGCGGTGCTCACGTTCGCCGACGACGAAGCTTATCGCGCCTTCCTCGCCCGCGCCCAGCAAGCGGGTCTCACGATTCGCGGGCGGCTGGATGCGTTTCGCACCGTGCGCGTCGGGTACGACACCTTTGCCGCCCTGGCCAACGACCTGCTCGACCACGCCGCCGACTACGGCGATCTCGGCGCCAATTACTTCGTGCAAATCCCCACCGCGCCGCCGAAGGAGGAGCGCGCCGCCGGGCCGGAAGTTCCCCTCGGCGACCGCCTGCGCGCCTTCCTCGGCGTCAACACCGATCCCTCCAATTGGGGCCGCGGCGTCACCATCGCCATCCTCGACAGCGGCGTGCAACCCGACGCCACGCTCGGCCAGGGGCGGCTGCGCTTCCTCGATCTCGGACTCGGCACGGCTCCCGGCTCGGGCGCGACCGACGGCCACGGCACCGCCGTCGCCGGGCTTGCCGCCGGCGCGGCCACCGACGCTCCCGGCGTGGCCCCGGCGGCGGACATTCTCAGTATCCGAATCACGGGCACCGACGGCCGCAGCGATTTGTTCACGCTCGCGCAGGCCATCGTCGCCGCCGTCGATGCCGGCGCCCGGATCGTCAACGTCAGCCTCGGTGCCTACGGCAGTTCGGGCGTCCTCACGCAGGCCATCGACTACGCGAACCAGCGCGGCGTGGCGCTCGTGGCCGCGGCCGGCAACGACCAGGCCGCCCGGCTCACCTGGCCCGCCGCCGACGCGCGCGTGATCTCCGTCGGGGCCGTCGACGCGCTCGGCCAGCAAGTCTCGTTCTCCAACTCCGGCGACCAGCTCAAGCTGACCGCGCCCGGTTACGGCGTGCAGGCCGCCTGGCTCGACGGCCAGCGCGTCAGCTTCGACGGCACCTCGGCCAGCGCGCCAATCGTGGCCGGCGCCATCGCCGCACTCATGTCGCAGAATCCCGGCATGAACGCGGCCCAGGCCGCGCAAGCGCTCCAGCACTATTCCAGCGATGGCGGTGCGCCCGGCGCCGATCCGGCATACGGCGCGGGCGTGCTCAATCTCGGCTGGGCAATGAACCGCAACGACCCCGCGCGCGTCGACACCGCCATCTCCAGCCAGTATTTCGACGCCGCCACCGGGCAGATGGAAATCGTGGTGCAAAACCGCAGCGGCCGCGCGGTCAGCGGGCTCGCGCTCGACGTGAACGCCGACAATGCCACGCGCCAGTTCACCGTGCCCACGCTCGCACCCGGCGCCATCTACACCGCGCGGCTGCCCGTCGATCAGAACCGGCTGGAGAGCTCCGGCAGCCTGGTATTTCGCGCGCAGTTGACCAACCCGCCGGGTCTCGTCGATCAGGAGCCCGCCAACAACCGCCGCGCCAGCCTGCTCGCCGCGCCCAAGAAATGAACCGGATCATCTGCCTCGCCCTTCTCCTGCCAACGGTCGCGCTGCTCGGCGGTTGTCTCGTCGCCAAAACTGTCGGCGCCGTGGGCAGCGTGGCCACGACCGCGGTGAAAACCACCGGCAAGGTGGCAGCGACCGCCGTCACCACCACGGGCAAAGTCGCCGCCGCCGCCGTGAACGCGGGCAGCGACGTGGCCGGCGCCAGCGTGCGCACCGCCTCGCGCCTCGCCCAGACCGGCGCGGTGGTGTTTTTCGATCCCGCCAGCGGCTTGATGTGGCGCGCCCCGTGGAGCCCGGGCCTGCGGCTGACCGCCGCCCGCCAGATCGCGCAGGTCGGCGTCACGTGGTCGGCCGTGAAACTCATCCGCGCCACCCGAGAACAGCCGTTGCGCCCCGCCGGCGATGTCGCGCTCGAAGGCGGCGACGTGGTCGTCGTCGAGCAAGTCCGCTGACACCCGCCACGCGCCTCACGGCACTGCGACGGAAGGATGTTGCGCACGGCCGGTCATCGGCACGAAGCGCACTTGCAGTTTGTTCTCCTCGTGAAAACCGTCGGCGGTGCGCGTGACGACTTTCAACTCCTGCACGGCGGCGGGTTCGCCCACCGGAATCACCAGCCGGCCGCCCACCTTCAATTGCGCCAACAACGGCGGCGGAATCTGCGCCGGCGCAGCCGTCACCACGATGGCATCGAACGGCGCCGCCTCCGGCCAGCCGAGATAACCGTCGCCGGTGCGCAGGCGGACGTTTTTGCAGCCGAGACGCGCGAGCTCGGCCCGGGCGCGCGCGGCGAGCTCCGGCACGATCTCGATGGTGAACACCTCCGCGACAATCTCGGAGAGCACCGCCGACTGGTAACCCGAGCCAGTGCCGACCTCCAGCACCCGGCTGTGCGCAGTGAGCTGCGCGAGCTCCGACATCAGCGCCACGATGTACGGCTGCGAAATGGTCTGGCCCTGACTGATCGGCAGCGGGCGATCCGCGTAGGCTTCGCGCCGCAACGCCAGCGGCACAAATTCGTGTCGCGGCACTTTTCGCAACGCCCGCAACACCGCCGCAGCCCGTACGCCGCGAGCCTCGATCTGTTCGCGCACCATCGACTCGCGCGCCGCGGCCTCCGCCGACACCACCGGGCTGCCACCGTCGAGATCGACGGCGCCGAGGATGCAGAGCGAAAACCACGCATGACCGACCGGGCGCACGGCCGAAGCTTACACCTGAACCAGCCGGAGCAGGAGGAAAATTTTCGCCACGCGCACTCGTGCTCTTTTCCCGCCGCATAGTATCTATCGCCACCCGCCAACTCAGCCAGTTCCCTGGCAACGCCCCTGACTTAGATTTCGCCCCAACCTCTACTAGCGGGATTCGCGTAAATCTCCGCTCCGTTTCACAACTATTGCTGAGTGGCCACTCTCAACTCGCCCATATGCAACTCATCGCTAATGATGAACCAAGAATGAGTGCGAACGAATGCTATGCCTACTTCGCCTTACGAGGCTTTCCAATGAAACCAGAAGAGGTTTCTACTGCGCTGAGTTTGAAGCCCTCAGACACTTGGTCTGCGGGCGATCCCCATCGAGTACCCGGAAAAAAAAGAGAATATAATTACTGGCGGATAGAGAGCCGAATAGCACGCGAAGCACGCGTTGATCTCGAAGATCACGTAAAGGATGTTTTGGCACAGCTTGCACCGTGCTTTGACGTCGCAGCGACTCTCAGCAAGCAATATCAAGGTCTGATGGAGTTAGTTGGCTACTTTCACGAGTATTACCCCGGCCTTAATTTTGAGCCTACCACCATGCAACAACTGGCTGCGCTCGGTGTTAGCGTCGACTGCGACTTCTACTATCTCGCCCCAAACGAAGATGTTTTATCGGATCGGCGACCTCATTCGGCTCCGCGTTTTCGGCAGGCGTGAAGCCCGCCCCACCTTTTTGAACATCTGCTCCGAGGGGCGGCGCCGGCGTTCTACTCCGGTGGCGCGGCGCGCAGGGCGGCCAGGTCCGGATCGGTGGCGAGGCCTTGTTTGAAGCCGGCGTCGAGCGCGATGGCTCGGTTGACGCGACGCCGCGCTTCGGTCAGGTCGCCGCGCACGCAGGCGTAGCAGCCGAGGTTGAAATGAACCGTCGGTTCCCGGGGGTGCCGCACCTCGGCTTCGCGCAGGATCGCCTCAGCCGCCGCGAGCGAATCGGCGCGACGGGTGGCGTACGCCCAGGTGATCCACCAGCCCGCTTCCTCCGGCTGGCGTTGCACGAGGGTCGCCGCCACGGATTGCAGCAACAGCCATTGTTTTTGTTCCTGCAACACGAGGGCGCGCAGGCCGAGCGCCTCCAACGAATCGGCGGCGGCGGGCGGCAGGGCGGCGAGTTCGGCCGCCGCTTCCTCCACCAACCCGAGCCCGAGATAGCCGCGGGCATGCGAGAAACGCCACTTGGGTTGCATCGAGACGCACGTTGGCGCGCTCCGGCCCGGCGTCAACGCCGCGGCTTTGCGCCCCGATTCAATGCAGGAGCGCGGCCTGCCGCCGGGCGGCCCCGACCAGGGCGAGCAACGACCGCAGCAGCGAGGAGTGTTCCGGCGTAATGGGAATCTGCCGCGGCTCCAGCCAGCCGACGACGATCAGGGCGAAACAGCCGCTCGTATCGTGCAGCGGCATCGCCACAAACGCGCCGAGTCCGCGGCCCGCGGCGCACCAGTGGGGCACGTGCGCGGCGATCTTGGGGTCGGAGGTGTTGTGAATCACCACGTTTTCGCGACGGCGCAGGCAGATGCCGAAAACGGAATTGTCGTCGCTGCGCACGGCGCGTTCGCCGCGGATTTCTTGAAACACCCGGCCCCGGCCCTGCACCGCGGAGTACTGGCGTTGATCGCGCTCGGGCAAAAACAGCATCGCCTCGGACGCATCAAAACCGCGCCGCACCGCTTCGAGCACGAGCTGCTGCACGCGCGGAAGATCGACGTCGGGCAGCCCGAGCTCCCGGGTGACCTGCTTCAGGGCGTCGGTCCAGATTTGCGCATCGAGCACGACCGGCGAGGCCGCGGGCGCTTCGGTCTTGGGCAACGGTGGGTGGGCGTCCAGCGCAGCGGCGGAAGCCGGCTCCGGCGTCTTTTGTGCCGGGGTGGCGTCCTTGGCCGGCAGCGGCGCGGGCGAGGTGCGGCGCTTGGGCGGCATGGCGGCGGGATCGCTCCGCGTCAGGCTGTGCAGATGGCTGAGCGTCGGTTCCTGGTGTTGCGACCGGCGGCGCAGGACGTTGACGATATCGCGGGCAAAGCCGGCGACGCCGAAGCAGCGGGTGAACTGGTTGAGGCGTTCGCTGGTGTAGTTGAGGAGGCTGGAAACTTCCTCGGGCGCAAACGTCAGGTGGCCCTTGAAGCGCTCGACCAGATGCCGGCTGTCGCGTTCGAATTCGGCGAGGTTGACACTGCGGTTCATCGCGAGCTGGCAGATTTGCACGGAGAACTCGGCCACGGCCAGGAGCTGGGCATCGGCCGAGCGCATCGTGTCGAGGGTGCGCGGGTCGCATTCCCGCAGCGTTTCGAGAATGAGCGGTGGGAGATTGCTCGACGAAAGCAGTTCGCGCCCGAGTTCGAGCGGCGTGAGGCCGAAGACCTGCCGGTAGGCTTCGTCGTCGGGCATGTCCCGCGCGAGGACCTTCGCCTCCTCGTACTCTTTCATCATGAACGCGGTGATGAGCAGCCGGCCGAAATTGCGCAGCGAGGCGGCCACGAAGGCCAGCTCGGGGTCGATGTCGAAACGCGCGCCGGCGATCTCCTGCGCCACCAACCCGGAGCTCAGGGCGAGCATGGCGGTGGCGCGTTGCTCCTCGGCGTTTTGGGTGTTCTCGGCGTGGCGGATGAACATCAACGACATCGCCAGCGACTGGATGCGCTCGAAGCCGATCACCTGAATCGCCTGCGTCACCGTGGCGATGGGCACGCCGCTGGGGTTGTAGCCGAGGGTGTTGGCGGCGGCGATGACCTTGGTCATGACCGTCATGTCCTTCTGCACGAGGTCGGCGAGCTCGGCGACCGAGATGTTCAACGCTTTGGCCGACAACGCATGGATGAGTTGCACCAATTCAGGCAGGCACGGCGCTTGATCGGAGTTTAGTCCGGTCGTGACACGCTCAATCGTATGGGCTGCAAGATTGCTGCTCACAAAGCAGTAAAATCGGTCGCGCGGAGGCAGACTTTATGGGTTAACACCTACTCGGCCGGCGGCGGACCGAAGTGGGCGGCGTGGGTGGCATATGCCCCGCAATCTGCCAACATCGCCTCGATCGCCGCCGCCAGCGGCTCCACCCGCACCAGGCCGGAGAACACCGCCTTGTCGCCGATCTCGTCGGTGAGGACAAATGCCGGCCGTTGTGTGATTTGGTGAGCGTGAAACTCCGCCGTCGATGCCGCCACCCGCGCCCGCACCGTCGGCGATTCCGCTGCGGCGCGCAACGCCCCGGCCGGCAATCCTTCCGCGGCGGCGACCGCGATGGCCTCGGCCATGCTGCCCACCCGACGCCCGGAGCGCACCGCGGCGCGGTTCAACGCCAACCGCAAGCGGTCGTCGCCCCAGCCGAAATCGCGACCGGCCTCGGCGACGAGGTTGGGCACCTCGTAATTGCCCCGCAACGCCGGGTCGAACCACCCGGAGTTGAGCATGTACGGCGAACGCGTGATCGTGCCGCTGCGCCGGTAAAACCATTCGCACTGGCGTTGCGAGACGGGGAAATCCCCGGGGTTCATCAACGCGATCTTCCAGCGAAAATCGACCCGCCCGGCATAACGGGCCTGCAACTCGGACCAGACCGGCTCGACCCAGTGACACCAGGACGAGATCACTTCGAGATAGTAGGTAATGGTAACGGCAGCCATGCGGCCTACGTTGCGCTAAACCGCGCGCGGGTCAACCGGCCGCAGGTCTCGGCGCGTACAGTCGCGCGTTGCCGGGCGAAGCACAGCCGGCCGGCCTGACCAGACCGGTGATGCCGCAAAACGCCGGCGTCAGGCTTTGGCGTGCTTGGCGTGCAGCACGAGATGGTTGCCATCGGGATCTTCGAACCGCGCGAAGTGGCACACGCCGGTGTCGGCCGGCTCGAGGATAAATTTCACGCCATGGTTGTGCAGATGCGCCACCATTCCGGGAAAATCGTCGGTCTCCAGCGCGACCGCGCCGGCCTTGGCGCCCGGCTGGCTGTCGTCGATGCCAGTCGACACCGCCAGCACCGGCCCGTCGACCGGGCCCACGGCAAACTCGACCCAGACATCCTGCCAGCTGCCGACTTCTTTCAGACCGAGCACTTGCGAGTAGAAAGCACGGGCGCGGGCCATGTCGCGCACCGGATAAACGAAAAACGGAATACCGGTAAAGCGGGGCTGCATGGCCGGGACGTTGCCGCACACCACCGCCGCTGGCGACAAAATTTCCGGGACCGCACCACCCGGCCTATCCGGGCCAACGCGCCCGACCGACGATTCCGTTCTTGCGTCCCGGCGGCGCGGCCTACCCTAGCAGCATCGCGCTCTCCATGGCCCAAGCTACGAACACCTACACCGAAGCCAGCATCAAGACCCTCTCCTCCACGGAGCATATCCGCATCCGTCCCGGCATGTACATCGGCCGGCTCGGCAACGGCGCCCACGCCGAGGACGGCATCTACGTGCTCCTCAAGGAGACCATCGACAACTCCGTCGACGAATTCACCATGGGCGTCGGCAAAAAGATCGAGGTCGATCTCGTCGACCGCACCGTGCGCGTGCGCGACTACGGCCGCGGCATCCCGCTGGGCAAGCTGCTCGACTGCGTTTCCATCATCAACACCGGCGCGAAGTACGACAGCGCCACCTTCAAGAAGGCCGTCGGCTTAAACGGCGTCGGCCAGAAAGCCGTCAACGCCCTCTCGCTCACCTACCGCGCCCAGGCCATCCGCGACGGCCAGACCAAGGTCGTCGAATTCGCGCAGGGCAAACTCAAGAAGGAACACAAGATCGTCGCCACCACAGAGCGCAACGGCACCATCATCGAATTCACGCCCGACGAGGCGCTCTTCGGCACAGACTTCAAATTTCGCGCGGAGTTCATCGAGGAGATGCTCTGGAACTACGCGTTCCTCAACCGCGGCCTCACGCTCACGCTCAACAGCAAGCCCTTCAAATCCGAGTTCGGCCTCAAGGACCTGCTCCAGCGCCGGCTGACCAGCGAGACGCTCTATCCGATCATCCACCTCGAAGCCGAGGACATCGAAGTCGCGATGACGCACGCCGGCCACTACGGCGAAGAATATTTCTCCTTCGTCAACGGCCAGCACACCACGATGGGCGGCACGCACCTCACCGCCTTCCGCGAAGGCCTCGTGCAGACCGTGCGCAACTTTTTCAAGAAAGAGTACGACGCCGCCGACATCCGCCAGTCGATCTTCGCCGCCGTCTCCGTGCGCGTGATCGAGCCGGTGTTCGAGTCGCAGACCAAGACCAAGCTCGGCTCCAACGACCTCGGCCCGGACGGCCCGTCGCTGCGCCAGTTCGTCGGCACCTTCCTCCAGCAGCAGCTCGACAATTACCTCCACCGCAACCCCGAGACGGCCGACGCGATCAAGCGCAAGATCGAGGACAGCGAACGCGAGCGCAAGGAGCTCGCCGGCATCCGCAGCCTCGCCCGCGAACGCGCCAAGAAAGCCTCGCTCCACAACCGCAAGCTCCGCGACTGCCGCGTGCACCTCGACACGAAGGACAAGCGCGCCGAGCAGAGCACGCTCTTCATCGTCGAGGGCGATTCCGCCGCCGGCTCGCTCACCGCCTGCCGCGATGTGCAGACGCAGGCCGTCTTTGCCCTGAAGGGCAAACCGCTCAACACCTACGGCCTCTCGAAAAAGGTGATCTACGAGAACGAGGAGTTCCACCTCCTTCAGAGCGCGCTCAACATCGAGGAAGGCCTCGACGGCCTGCGCTACAACCGCGTGATCATCGCCACCGACGCCGACGTCGACGGCATGCACATCCGGCTGCTGCTGCTCTCGTTTTTCCTGCAATTCTTCCCCGAGCTCATCACCAACGGCCATCTCCACATTCTGGAGACGCCGCTCTTCCGCGTGCGCAACAAACGCGAGACGCGCTACTGCTACTCCGAGGCGGAGAAACAGGCCGCGCTGCACAAGCTCGGGCAGAACGCCGAGATCACGCGCTTCAAAGGCCTCGGCGAAATCAGCGCCGGCGAGTTCAAGGATTTCATCGGCGAAAACATCCGCCTGGAGCCGGTGACGCTCGCCAATCTGCACCACAGCAGCGAGCTCCTCGCCTTCTACATGGGCAAGAACACGCCCGAGCGGCAGGAATTCATCATCGGCAACCTCCGCGTGGAGAAGGATCTGGTCGAGGCCTAAATTGATCGTTTTATCTGTGCGTTAAACAAATATCTATTTTGTTAAGTCATTTTTTAACAACTAGGTATTTTGTTTGATTTTGTTTTTTATCTGTGCGTTTAAGGAGCTGCCATGCCGCTCCCGCGCAAACTCGATCCCGCGTCACTGACCCTGCAACTGCAAGCGCAGGGACCCATGACAGCGCAGACGTTGGCGGCGGCCACCGGGGTGGATCGATCGCGCGTTTCGCGAGCATTGACCGGACTGGGCGCCCCCATCGTGCGCCTCGGGGTGACGCGCGGGGCGCGTTATGCTTTGCGCCGGCGCGTGCGCAGTCTGAACGACACTTTTCCGATTCGGCGCATCGATGCCCAGGGCCGCGCCCATGACTGGGCCGAGCTCACCGCCCTGCATGGCGGCTGGCAAGTGACGTGGGCTTCAGCGACAAATCCTCCGACGTGGAGCGACCGCATGCTCGGCCTCGGCGGCTGGAGCGAGGGCTTCCCCTTTTTCCTCGGAGATGTGCGCCCCCAAGGCTACCTCGGGCGGGCCGTGGCGCGACGATTGCCGGTGGCGCTGGGGCTCGGCACAGATCCACGCGACTGGGGCGACGATGCCACGCTGGTGTTCCTCGCCTCCGAAGGCGACGACCTGCCCGGCGATCTGATCGTCGGCGATGTGCCGCTGACGCGTTACCAAACGCAACGCCTCGCGCCCAGCGTCGGCCTCGCGGAAGACGCGCGGGCAGAACACTACCCCGCACTGATCCGCGAAACCCAGGCGGAAGGGCCCGTCGGCTCGTCAGTCGAGGGCGAACAACCCAAGTTTCTCGTTCGGTTAAACCGCTCCGCAGGCGACGCACAGCCGATCATCGTGAAATTCACCGACACCCTGGCCTCGCCCACCGGCCGGCGGTGGGCCGATTTGCTGGTGGCGGAGGCGCTCGCGCTCACGATTCTCCACGCTGCCGGGGAGGCTCATGCGACGCCCCGGATTTACGATGCCGCCGACCGCCGGTTCCTCGAAATGGAGCGTTTCGACCGGGTCGGCGAACAAGGCCGGCGCGGTGTGGTGAGCTTGCGCGCGCTCCACGAAACCTTCGGCGCCGGCGACACGAACGATTGGAGCGTCGCGGCGGACGAGCTGCGGCGGCAGGAGCTGATTTCGCCCGAGACGCACCGCTCGATCCGGTTGCGGCAAGCGTTCGGCGACCTGATCGGCAATACCGACATGCATTTCGGCAATCTCGCCTTCTGGCTCGACGACACTCTGCCCTTCCGCCTCGCCCCGGCGTACGATGTGCTGCCCATGCTGTGGGCACCGGCGGCGGGCGGCGAACTAGTGCCGCGCACCTTGAACGTGCGCCCGCCGCTCCCGGCGCACGAAGCCGATTGGTTGATCGCCGCGGGCTGGGCCGAGGAATTCTGGGCGCGCGTCGCGGCCGACGTGCGCGTGTCGCCGGAGTTTGCCGAGCGTGCGCGGGCCGCCGGTGCGCTGGTAGTGCGAATGCGTGCACAGTTCGGCGCGAGTTGAAGGCGCGCCCGGCACAGCGCAAACGGGCAAAAAAAAGCCAGCCGAAGGAAGCGACAAAGGTGGCGCGCGTTGTCCTCAACGCGCGTCAGGCGTCTTGAGGACAAGCCGCCCCACCGAAAGGCAGCGGTATTCTGCGCGACTCGGCGCGACGCGCACGCTACTTCACCGGCCGCTGCGGCTGCGCCAGTGGGCGCCGGGCTTGCCTTTGGGATGGTAGTTGGGATTGCCGCCGCCGTGGCTCGGGCGACTCGCGGCGCGACTTTGATGCCGGCCAGTTTCGCCCTTCTGCTGGCCGCCGGCGCCGAGCCGTTGCCGGCCGGCGCGCGGAGGTTGTCCGGACCCGGGGCGCGACGTGTCGATGACCGGCGGTTGCCCGCCTTTGTAGGCGAATCCTTCGAGCGGACGCTGCGCGATTTTCTGGCCGATGAATTTCTCGATGGCATGCACCGCGCCGGCCTCCTCGGGCGAGACCAGCATCAACGCATCGCCGACCGACAACGCCCGGCCGGTGCGGCCGATGCGATGCACGTAGTCCTCGGGATTCCGCGGCACGTCGTAGTTGATCACGTGCGAGACGCCGGCCACGTCGATGCCGCGCGCGGCGATGTCGGTGGCGACCATGATGCCGTGCTTGCCGCTCTTGAAACCCGCCAGCGCCGCGACGCGTTGCGGCTGGGTGCGGTTGGCGTGCAAGACCGCCACCGAGCGGTTGGCGAGGCGCAGGAGATGCGCGAGGTGATCAGCCCCGTGTTTGGTGCGCGCGAAGATGAGCACGCTCGTGAACTCCGGGCGTTGGAGCAGCGCGAGCAACAGGTCGAACTTCTGCACCTCGGCCACAGTGTGGATCGCGTGGTTGACCGTTTCCGTGACCGCGCTGGTGCGGCCGATCTCGATCCGCACGGGCTCGCGCAACGCGAATTTGGCGACTTCCTCCAACGCCGGCGGCACGGTGGCGGAGAAGAGCAGCGTCTGCCGCTCCAGCGGACATTGCCGCACGATCGTCTTCACCTCGTCGATGAAACCCATGTCGAGCATGCGGTCGACCTCGTCGAGAATCAGCACGGAGACGCGGTCGAGGCGGAGCACCTTGTCGTCGAGAAACTCGCTCAGGCGGCCGACGGTGGCGACGACGATGTCGGCGCCGGCGCGCAGGGCTTTGCGCTGGGGATTGTAATCCACGCCGCCGTGCAGGACGACGGTGACGAGATCGGTAAAGCGGCCGAGCTCGCGAAACGCGTTGCCCACTTGCACGGAGAGCTCACGCGTCGGGGCGAGCACGAGGACGCGCGGGCCGCTGGGCTGGTGCGGGCCGAGGCGGTTGAGCACGGGGAGGACGAACGCGGCGGTTTTGCCGGTGCCGGTCGGCGCGGAGGCGACGAGATCGCGTCCGGTGAGGATGCTCGGAATGGCCTGGATCTGGATCGGCGTCGGTTCGGTGTAGCCTAACGCTTGGGCGCCGCGCGCCAGACTGGAATAGAGACCGAGTTTCGTGAACGGCATTCTGCGATGCCGCCAGATTCCGCCCGGAAAGCGAGGGCGGAAACGCTCAGTGCCCTTCGGCGGGCTTCGCGGGCGCGGCAAAAAAGAGCCGACTCCTGCGCGGGATGATCGAGCGACCATGCTCGAATCTATTGCGGCATGCATAAGAGCCGGCTGCGTACAACCCCGACGTAGCCGCCGAGGTGACGAGGCGGAAGCGCTCCGTCAGTGCACGCCACGCGGACTGCCTCCTCACGTCGGCTGCTACGTTCAGGGAAATGGAGTAGCGCTGTCGCAGCGGCCTTCGATCTTCCCGAGTAAAGTTGAGCATCAACGATGCTCGGCTGAGCCCACGGCACGGCCGACGTTACTCATTCCTATTGGTTCGACTTTTGATCCAATTTATAACGCAAAACATCTTTCGAGCCTGATAATTCCGCGCGCTCTTGGATGAGTGCCGCGACCAAGAACAGGATTGTGAGCGCGACATATGGCGCGAGAAAAACCGCCAAACCAATCTTTCTCATCCTATCTCGCACAGACCTGTTTACAGCCCAGCTGAAGAACGCCAATCCCAAGATAGACCAAGAGAAGACAATTGGCTTGTTCCTGATCAGATCGAGCGTGTCGACAGCTAGCAGATGAATCTTCGATTGGATGTAGCCATCATAGACTATCTCCCATGCGAGATAGGAAAGCGCTGCGCCCAAGAACATCCATATTACCTTGAATGATATCCCAACCAAGGCGACGAGCGCTGCACATTTGAGATACTCAGCGAATACTCGCATTGGCTGTACCCAACAGTGTTATTCAGCTTTACGCAAAAGTTTTACCAGACCTTGGGAATACACGCCCATTTCGTTTCCCAATTAGCCAGAGGCGCGGGCGCGTGTCGTGCTTCACCCGGCTCAGGCGCGGTTGCGCCTGAACCGTGATGGCTCGAACCTTTTTTTCCGAATCCGCGCTCAGCGTCGATGAGGATTCCAGCGGCCGCGGGTGAGACCGCTGCGCGGGGCGGCGGGGCCGGGTTGCGGGCGCGCCGGAGCGGCGGGCGCAGCGGGACGCGGAGCCGATTGCCCACCGGCCGACTGCGATGCGTGCGCAGCGGGGCGCGATTGCGCCGGGTGCGAACGCTGGGGCTGCGACTGGCGCTGGCCGCGCCCTTGGCCTTGTCCGCCGGAGCGCGGGTGCGATTGTTGCTGCGGGCGCGGCGGGTTGGTCGCGGGCGCGTGGTAATCGAAGCCTTCCAGTTTTTCTTGCGGGATGCGTTGGCCGATGAAGCGCTCGATGTCGCGGACGTCGCCGGCCTCCTCGGGTGTGGCGAGCGTGAAGGCGTCGCCCACCGCTTGCGCGCGGCCGGTGCGGCCGATGCGGTGAACGTAATCCTCGGGATTCTTCGGCACGTCGTAATTGATCACGTGCGAAATGCCGGCGACATCGATCCCGCGGGCGGCGATGTCGGTCGCGACCATGACTTCGTAGCGGCCGCTCTTGAAACCATCGAGCGCCTCGATGCGCTGGTTCTGCGAGCGGTTGGCGTGCAGCACGGCGACGGAGTGGCCGGCGGACTTCAGGCGGCGGGCGATGCGGTCGGCGCCGTGTTTGGTGCGGGAGAAAATCAGCACGCTATCGAAGTCGATGCGTTCGAGCAGGGCGTTGAGGAGGTCGAACTTTTTGGCCTGCGCGACGGGATAGACGGCGTGCGTGACGGATTGGTTGACCGTGCGGGCCACGCCGATTTCGGCGCGCGCCGGATCGCGCAGGGCGAAGGAGGCGACAGCCTGAATCTCGGGCGGGACGGTGGCGGAGAAGAAGAGCGTCTGCCGCTGCTTGGGGCAGCGTTGGATGATGCGTTTCACGTCGGGCAGGAAGCCCATGTCGAGCATGCGGTCGACTTCGTCGAGCACGAGGATGCTGAGCGCATCGAGGCGGATCTCGCCGGTGTTGAGGAAATCCATCAGGCGGCCAACGGTGGCGACGACGATGTCCATGCCGGAGCGCAGATCGCTGCGTTGTTTGCCGTAGCCGACGCCGCCGTGGATCACGGTGGCGCGCAGGTCGGTGAAACGCCCGCAATCGCGGAAGGACGTCTCGACCTGGGCGGCGAGTTCGCGGGTGGGTTCGAGCACGATCACGCGCGGTCCGATGGCCTGGTGCGCGCCGAGTTTGGTGAGAATGGGCAGGGCGAAGGCGGCGGTCTTGCCGGTGCCGGTCTGCGCCGAGCCGATGAGGTCGCGGCCGGTGAGGATCACGGGAATGGCGCGCAGCTGAATCGGCGTCGGATCGGTGTAACCCATGGCTTGCACCCCGCGCAGGACGTTGGGCGTGAGCCCGAGTTTAGTAAATGGCATGGTCGCATCCCCGGCCCAAACGGGGCGAAACGCGAGGGAAAAGGCGGCGCGGCGGCCGGGCACGCCGGGACGCGGAGCGGAAAACTCCGGGGGCGGCGCGGAGATTTAGCTCTCTTTTGGCGGGGATTCGCGCCACCTTGCCGCATGGAAAAACGCCTTTTTGCCGAACTCGGATTGTCTGCCGAGCAACTCCGGGCCGTCGATAAGATGGGTTTCGAGGAAGCCTCGCCGATTCAAACGGCGGTGATCCCGGTGGCGCTCACCGGGCGCGATATCGTGGGCCAGTCGGCCACCGGTTCGGGCAAGACGGCGGCGTTTGCCCTGCCCGCGATCGAGCGGGTCGACGCGCAGCTGCGCGCGGTGCAGGTGCTCATTCTTTGCCCGACGCGCGAACTGGCGGTGCAGGTCGCGGAGGAGACGGGCAAGCTGGCGATGTTCAAACGCGGCGTGCACACCGTGCCGATCTACGGCGGGCAATCGTACGAGCGGCAATTCCGCGCGCTGGCCGCCGGCGTGCCCATCGTCATCGGCACGCCGGGGCGCGTGATGGATCACATGGAGCGCGGCACGCTGCGCCTCGACCAGCTGCGCATGGTCGTGCTCGACGAGGCCGACCGGATGCTCGACATGGGCTTTCGCGACGACATCGAACGCATCCTCTCCGCCGTGCCCGCGACGCGGCAGTCGCTCTTCTTCTCGGCGACGATGCCGCGGCCGATCCAGGACTTGATCGGCCGGTACACGAAGGATCCGGAGTGGATCCGCATCGAGGCGCACGCGCAAAACGCCCCGCAGGTGGAGCAGATTTATTTCGAGGTGGACCGCCGCTCGAAGATCGAAGTGCTCACGCGGCTGATCGACCTGCACGATTTCCGCTACGGCCTGATTTTTTGCAGCACGAAGGTCATGGTGGACGATCTCGACGAACATCTGCACTCGCGCGGCTACGCCGTGGACCGGTTGCACGGCGATCTCAGCCAGACGCAACGCGACCGCGTGATGGAGAAATTCCGCCGGCGCGGTTTCGAGTTTCTCATCGCGACCGATGTCGCGGCGCGCGGGCTCGACGTGGACGACCTCGAAGTCGTTTTCAATTTCGACCTGCCCAACGATGCCGAGGATTACACGCACCGCATCGGGCGGACGGGTCGCGCAGGCAAGACCGGCCGGGCGTTCACCTTCGTGTCGGGGCGCGAACTGTACAAATTACAAAGCATGGTGCGCTTCGCCCGGCTGAAAATCCGCCGCGAAAACGTGCCGTCGCTCGACCAGGTGGAGGAGGCGCGCGAAAATGTGTTCTTCGAGAAACTGCGCGCCACGCTCGATGCGGCGGAGTTCCCGAAACAGGACCGCATGATCGACCGCTTGCTCGAACAAGGTTACCCGAGCACCGACATCGCCGCTGCACTTATCTATATGTTGCAAGGTCAGGGCGCGCCGGTGGAGGCCGCCAAGCCGGCGATCTCGTCCAACGCCCCGAGCTGGGCGCAGAAGAAAATGAGCGAGCCGAAACCGGAGCCGGCGTTGCCCGTGACACCGCCCGCGGCCGTGCCATCCGCACCACCCGTGAAACCCGTCGTCGCGGTAGTGACACAACCCACCCCCAAGCCGGCGGCACCGGCGCCCGCAAAACCCGTGGCGGCTTCACCCAAGCCGATCCAATCTGCAGAAGCGTCAGCTGCGGCGAAGAAACAGAAGTACGCCCGGCCGCCCCGCACCGGACGCGAGCCGGGATTTACGACCTTGTTTTTCAATGTTGGACGCGCCGAGCTGATCACGCCCGCCGATTTGGTGGGCAAGATCGCGGGCGTGACCCGCCTGCCGGCGGCGGTGGTGGGTGCCATCGACATTCAAGAGAGCCATTCGCTGGTCGATGTGGCCAACGAGTGCGCGCCGGCGATCGTGGCGAAGTTAAACGGGGTCAAATTGAAAGGGCAGGTCTTGCGCCCGGCACTGGCGACAGAAACCGGTGCGAGCGGCGATTAGGAGCGACCGCGAATCTTGGGTGCGCAACCCAACGATGACTTGAAGAAAAGGTAAATTGCCGCGCGCGAGCGGCTAGCACCCGGATTAATCTTGTCTTCCAAGGGGAGGTTTGGAAGTTTTCGCGTCAGTATCGCACTTGTGCCCGCTGTTACCGCCCCCTGTTGTCCAGCGCTCCTCGAAAGCGCGCTTGCAGCAGGGTTGCATTTGTCATCGCTATATCTCAGGCCAGTCAGTCGCTTGCTAATAACCGCATGCTGTTTTCCTCTAAGAACAAAGGATATTACCTCGAACAAACCGAGCACGCTTGGTTGCTCGCACGCACCTCCACACCCGAGCTTCCGTTTGTCGTCGAGGAATTGCGCGAGATCCCGTTGACCGAAACTGCGGCGCTCACGGAGGCGTTAACGGCGATCCAGCCCAAGCGAAACCCCACGGGTTATCTGCACGCCAAATGCGCGGTCTATCCGCAGAAGCGACTCGTCCGCCGGGCGACACTGGAGCTGAAACGCATCAAGGAGCCGACTTACCTCAACGAGGTGTGCACGCAGCAATTCCGCATCGAGCCCGAAAAATACACGATGCACGTGCTCAATGCCAACGACGGCCAGGATTTCGACCTCAACAAAGCGTCAACCAAGGAAGTTTTGTTCTGCGGTCTGCCGACGGACGACATCGTGGAAATCCAAAACGCCCTCTTGGAGCGCGGCATTTATCCAGAGCGGCTGGAACTCGGCACTGTAGGAACATTGGGCGCGATAGCGGATTACTTGGAGTTCAGTAAGACAAAGACGCCAACACTGGTGCTGGAGCTCGGGCGCGACGCCACGCATTCCTACATTGTCGCAGCCGAAGGGGTGGAAGCATCGCGACCGATTCCGCAAGGCATCGAAGCCATGGTGCCGGTGGTGCAAAAGGAACTCGGATTGAAAGACGAAGAGTCCGCCAAGAAACTGTTTTACTCCGACACCTTCGATTTCACCGGCATGGGGCCGCAGCTTATCAAGCGATTGTTAAAGGAATTACAATCCTCCATCGGTTTTTACGAAGTACAGACAGGCCAATCGATCGGGCAGGTGGTGTGCACCCTTTTGCCACCCAAACTCGGTTGGCTCGAAGCCTCGATCGCCAACTCCCTGGGCGTCGGTGTGCTAAAGATGGACTTTATCCCTTGGCTGCAATCGCAGCAGATCACTGTGTCCGACCACGCCACCAAAGGCGGGCTCGATGCCCGCTGGTTGGGGCTGTTGGCGTCACTCGCTCGTTATAACCCACCTGAAGCCGCCCATGCTGTCGCTGCTGAAAAAAAAGACTGAGTCTGCCGCGGCCACGTCGCAGGCAACGGCGTGGCATCCGAATTTCCGCAATTACGAGCGGCTGCCCGACATCAAGGTCGTGCGCACCATGTTCTTCGTCAACATGGGCGGTATTGCCACGGCTTGCGCCGTCCTCGCGTTTTTCGTTCTGAGCGAGTACCACTACTACACGCTGAACAATCAGCTGGCCGCCATGGATGCGCGGATCTCCCGCGACAAGAAGGGCAGCGAACAGGCCATCGCGCTTTTTAAGAAGTTCCAGGAGGAGGAGAAGAAGGTGCAGGAGGTGGAGTCGTTCCTGCTCGCGCGGCCGGCCTTCTCCGACCTGCTCATCCACTTCGGCAACACGCTCCCGCGCAATATCGCTCTGACCAGCTTCGATCTGCGGGACAATGGCCTTACCCTGCGCGGCATCGTGCGCGGCGCGCCGGAACTGGCGAGTGGCGAGCTCACCGCGTACGTGGATCAATTGCGCGCCGACAAAATGCTCTCGGCGCTGTTCGACGAAATTTCCCAAACCGATGTCAGCCGCAACCCGGTTACCGGGCGGCTTAACATCGAGCTATTCCTCCGCTCCAAACCCGCGAAAAAATAATGGCCATCTCCAACGAACAGGTGATTGCCTTCGTCAAGAAGCATCCCGTCGCACTGGGGTGCGCGGTGACGTGCCTGGGCTTGCTCGGCACGATGTATTACCGCTCCGATCTCGTGCCCACGGCCGAAGCTGAGTTGAGTCAGAAAACGACCCAGGCGGAACGACTCTCCACCAACCTCAAAAACGCCGCGCAACTCAAGGAGCAGTACGATGCGCTCAGTGCCTCGGTAAAACAAATCGAAGCCCGGCTGGTCCACCCGGCCGACCTCGCGCGCAACAAACAATATTTCTACAAGCTGGAGGCCGAAACCGGCGTCAAGCTGCTCGATCTCCGCCAAGGCACACCCACCAGCAAAGGGCGCAAAACCATCTATGCCCCCGTCCCCTACACCGTCAGCGTGCAGGGCGACTATGCGATGGTGATCAACTTTGTGCGCCGACTCGAAAAAGGCGTCCATTACTGTCGGGTGCTCACCGCCTCGGCCGCCCCCGTCGGGGCTGGCGCCGCTTCGGATGGCGGACTCGGGCAGGTATCGCTGACCCTCAACTTGGAACTAAACGGCGCGCCATGAAAATCACGCCCCTTATCCTCCTAAGCGCGACCCTGCTGGCCGGCACGGCAAGATTGACCGCGGGTGCAGCGAGCCCCTCCGATATTAATCTGCCCCAAAAACGGGTGGCCACAGTCGAGCTCGCCGCCAAGCTCGCGCATCAAGAAGAACCCGCGCCGCTGCCACCCGACCTCAAGCCACCTTTCAATCCCCCTGGCTTCGATCAGGCGGACCCCGAAGAAACCAAGGCCAAAGCCGCCGTGGCCCAGGCCAACGCGGAAGCGGCGAAACCGGCCGGCGATCACGAAGTGCTCGAAGTGCTCGCCACACGCATCGTCCCCTCCGGCACCGTCATCCTGGGCGGCGAACCCATGCTGCTTTTCCGTCAGAAAAAAATGCGGGTGGGCGACCACCTTACCATCACTTACGACGGGCGTGATTACGACGTCGTGATCACAGCCATTGACCGGACTACCTTCACCTTGCGCCTCAACCGCGCGGAAATCACCCGGCCCATCAAATCAGGCAAGACTCCATGAGAACCAGCCCTCTCCTCTCGACCCTTCTGCTGGTCGGCGCGCTCAGCACACCGATCTTGGGCCAGACTCCGCCCACCGCACCCAAAACCACCGCTCCCGATGGCACCGCGGCACAGCCTCCGGCCGCGACGGCTGCTCCAGCCCCCGCCCAAAGCGCCGCGCCAGCCGCTCCGGCCGAGCCGGAGGTGAAGATCAAAGGCACCGAGCCCGCCGGGGTGGGCATCGTGGCCAAAGGCGCCAAAGACGCCACCGGTCGCGACACCCTCTCGGTTGATTTTCCCGACGAGGAAATCCGCAACATCCTGCGCAACGTCGCCGACCTCTTCGAGCTCAACCTCGTGATCCCGGAGACCCTGCAGGGCAAGACCTCGGTCAAGTTGCGCGACGTGACCTGGCGCCAGATCTTCCAAGTGGTGCTCGGCCCGGTGAACTACACCTACATCGAGGATGGCCACATCATCAAAATCGTCAGCAACGAGTCGCTTCAGCAGGAGCCCGTGGCCACGGAGGTGTTCATCCTCAACTATGCCAAAGCCGCCGATATTCAGGCCACCATCACTTCGCTGGTCGATACCGGCGCTGGCGGCAAACTGGTGGTCGATGCGCGCAGCAACGCCCTTGTCATCACCGAGCGTCCCTCGCGTTTCAACCGCATCCGCCCGATCATCGAGAGCCTCGATCGCGCCACCGATCAGGTCATGATCGAGTCGAAATTCGTCGAAGTCACCGACCGCGATGTGCGCAACTTGGGAACGAACTGGACTTCGTTACAAAACTACCAAGTCAAGGCAGGATCGCTTAACGAACAATTCACAAGAGGACGTGAACAGAGCGTACGGGACACCAATGGCGCTGGGCTAAATAATTCGGATACGCTTAGAAATACCAACAGTTTGAACAATACCGCGAATCAAACGAGCGGATCGAATACTCTCAATAATGTCACCGCGACCAACGGAGCACTCTCAAGCACGTCCACCACAGGCACCACGGGTAATCTTACAAATAGCTCAACCAACAGCTCGCTAGTAGAAAGCATTGGAGACGCCGCTCTCACTAGAACCTTGGCACAAGAGATCGGAAATCTTGCGAGCACGAACCGAACGCTCACCGCAGTTTTTTCCGCCAATGACTTCAGCGTTGTCCTCAGCGCCCTCTCGACGCTCAACAACACCAAGATCGTTTCCAATCCCACCATCGTCACCCTCAACAACACCGAGGCGGTGATCAATGTTGGCGAGGAATTCCCGGTTCCCAATTACACCTATAATCAGCAGACCGGCACCTTCGAGGTCAGCGGCTTCAACTACCGCCCGATCGGTATCATGCTCAAAGTCACCCCACAGGTGAACGCCCGCGGGTTCGTCAAACTCACCATCGAACCAGAAGTCAGCCAGCGCAACGGCGAGACCTCGTTCGGCGGCGCCGGCGGCGCCTCCATCCCGATCATCGCCACCCGCAAAGCCAAGACCCAGGTTTCGCTCAAAGACGGCTTCACGATGGGCATCGGCGGCCTCCTGCGCAAACAGACGACCGACGGCACCACCAAAGTTCCGCTGCTCGGCGACATCCCCTTCCTCGGTTATGCCTTCAAGTCGAAATCCAAGAACGAAGAGACCACCAATCTGCTGATCTTTATCACCGCAAAAGTGGTCAGTGCCGAGGGGGCGCCGATCGAACAGATATTCGATGCCAACCAAGTTCGCGGCCTGAATATGCGCGAGAGCGACCTCCCGGGCCACCGTGAAAAGACCAGTCCATTCCTGCCGCCGGAAGGTACCGAGAAGGGCAAAACCAAGAAGAAGCCGTTCTTCCGCCTCTCCAATTCGGATTCCAAGTGATCCCCGCCCCGCGCCCTGCAACCCGTCAACCACGAGGTGAGATCATGAAACTCTGGCTCAGAATTTTGCTCGGAGCAGCACTCGCATTGAGCGCAGTCGCCTCCGCCCACGCCGCCGCCACCATCAATGCGGCCGGCATCAGCGCATCACCCGCCACGGCCAAGCCCGGTGAGCAGGTGGCATTCTCCATTGCGGTGACTAATAGTGCGGCAGCCACTACGGCTCCTGTTGGCCCAAACGCCAACGATTTTCCTATGGGAGGTTCTGCCAATGTCACTATTACCCTGACCAATATTGCCGGCGGTTATACCTTTAACCTTACCGGCAACGTGTCGACCACTGCAGCAATCGCAGAAAACGGCGGGGGCGGAACACTGACAGGCACATTCACGATACCCACCCAAACGACTGAAGCCGGCGCGTATCGCGCCAGCGTGACAATCAATTCCGTAACGAGTGGTGGAGTTGGCTCTTCGACGTTTGCTGTCGCGACCGCCGTCCTCACCATCACCGGCCAGCCCGACCTGCAGCTCACCAGCCTGACTTACACCGCGGGCACCTCTTACGTCGGCGGCGATGTCATTCCGATGTCGCTCACCTATCGGAATAACAGCTCCACCAACAGCGTTACCAATGTCCCCTACACGCCGGCGCAGGGAGGCATGCCCTCATACTTCCGAATTCTGATTGTTCTATCTTCCAACGCAACCTTTGGCGATGCCGACGACTTCCAGCTTACTTCGCATGATGTAAACGCGAAAATCAATGCGGATAACGCCAACCACACCATCTCGTGGAATCAGCTCCTGCCGGGCAATTTTACGGGCTCGTTCTATGTTCTGGCCAAGATCGATTCGCTCAACGCTCTCGCGGAAAACGACCCGCCGGCCCTACAGGTCAACGGCAACAACATCTGGGGCAGCGATGCGCTCAATCCCAGCGCCACGCTGATCAACCTCATCCCGTCGAATTTCCCGACCTCCTATCTCGCCAGCCACGGCACCGCCTCGTCGAACACTGCCAGCGGCTACAGCGACAACCCTTCGATCAGCTCCGACGGCCGCTATGTCGTCTTCGCTTCCGATGCCACCAACCTCGTCTCCGGCGATACCAACGGCCTGCGCGACATCTTCCTCTACGACAGCCAGACCAACGGCGTGCGCCGGCTCAACGTTTCCCAGTTTGCGGATCAGGGCAACGCCGCCTCCAACAACCCCGTGATCAGCGGCGACGGCCGCTACGTCGCCTTTGCATCCGACGCCACCAACCTCGTCTCCGGCGACACCAATGGCTTCTCGGATATCTTCGTGGTGCACACCGCAACCGGCCTGATCAGCCGCGTCAGCGTCAACTCCACCGGCACCCAGGCCAACAACCCCAGTTTCAAGCCGGCGATCAGCTCCACCGGCCGCTACATCGTGTTCGAGTCGACCGCCACCAATCTGGTCGCCGGCGGCACGCAAGCGGGCGTCAGCCACATTTACCTGCGCGACCGCGACGTGACCAACAGCGGCACGTTCGACACCGTCGGCAACACCTCCACCGTGCTGATCGACGTCACGCCTGCCAATGCGGCCGGCAACGCCAACAGTATCCAAGCCGCCATCAGCGCCGACGGCACGCGCGTCGCCTTCGCCTCCAAAGCCACCGATCTCGTGGCTCCGGCGACCACCTTGGGACGCCAGCATGTTTTTGTGCGCAACGTCGCCGCGGGCACCACCGTGCAGGTCAGCGTGGCCAATACCACCGCCGCCGAAGGCAATGCCAACAGCCAGACGCCCTCGCTCAATACCGATGGCCGCTGGGTCGCCTTCGCTTCGCTCGCCACCAACCTTGTGGCCGGCGACACCAACGGCGTCTCCGACATTTTCGTTTACGATATGAACGCCGCGGTGGGCGCGCCCAAAGTCGTCCGCGTGAGTATTTCCAGCGCTGGCGCGCAAGCAGTCGATCCTTCGGCCGCCAACTTCCGCCTCGGCAGCATCAATCCCACTATCAGCGATGATGGCCGTTACGTGGTCTTCGCCTCGTTGGCCAACAACCTCGCCCCCGGCGACGGCTTAGGCCAATATAGCGGCGGCGTTGGCGCGACCGCGACAGCCAATATCGGCGCCGGCGGCGTGACCTCGCTCACCCTCACGGCAGGCGGCTCCGGTTACGGCACCACGCCTCCCGTCGTCCGCATCTCCGGCGGCGGCGGCACGGGGGCTTATTACACCGCCAACCTCGCCGCAGGCAGCGTGATCAGTTTCACCCAAGTCAGCGCCGGCTCGGGCTACACCTCGGCGCCAAGCGTCACGATTGTGCCGGACTCAGGCGATGCCAACGGCGCCCTCGATATCTTCGTCGTCGACCGCGACATCACCGGCACTGGCGCCGCGAGCTTCGACAAGGCCGGCTTCACCTCGACCTCGATGGTCAGCGTGAATCGCTTCGGCTACCAAACCGCAGGGCTGCTCGGCATTCCCAGCACCGCGGCGAGCAACATCTACCCGGTGCTCAGCGCCAATGGGCGCTTCGTCGCCTTTCCCTCCGACGCCGAGAACAACGGCGGCCTTGCCTTCGGCGCGACCAACATGCTGCCGCTCGACAGCAACAACTCTCGCGACGTATTCCTCGCTGACCGCCGCACCACGGCCGTCTCGCCTCCCGGCGGCAACAATCCTTCCGTTACCATCACAAGTCCGGGCACCGGCACTTCCGTTTTGGTCAACACCACCAAGACGCTCACCGCCAGCGCCACCGCCGTTGTCGGCGTGGTGGCCAACGTCCAGTTCTACGTCAATGGCATCGCACAAGGCGGCCCGCTCACGGTCTTCCCGTACACCACGACGTGGACGCCCACCGCGACCGGCACGTATTTCCTCACCGCACGCGTCACCGACACGTTTGGCAACCAGGGCATCTCGTCCAACATCACCGTGACGGTCAACGCGGCTCCAACGGTGAGCATCACCAGCCCTGCGGCCAACTCAATACAGTCTGTTGGCGTGGCCGTACCCGGCGGTATCACTGCCAGCGCGGCCGCTTCCACCCCGGGCGCAACGATCGCCAGCGTGGAGTTCTTCATCAACAATGTCTCGCAAGGCTCGGTCGCCGGCCCGAACGGCCCCTACAGTGTGGCGTGGACGCCCACCGCTCCCGGCACCTATGTGTTGACCGCGGTCGCTACCGACAGTGATCGCATCCCGACCACCTCGGCCGCCGTCAACGTCTCCGTCAACCAGACGCCCACGACTACCATTACCAGTCCGGCCGCTGGCGCCACGGTCGGCATCAATACCACCCAGACGATCACCGCCTCCGCCACGCCTGCGGGCTTCATTTCCGGCGTCGAATTTTTCGCCAACGGCGTCTCGCTCGGCACCGACGCCACCGTGCCGTACTCGATCAATTGGACGCCCACAGTAGCCGGCGCATATAACCTCACCAGCGTGGTCACCAACAGCCTCGGCACCACCGCCACAAGCGCCGCTGTCGCCGTCACTGTATCCGCAGCGCCACCCGTGAGTGCACCCACGGTATCAGTTACCCCCATCGTCGGTTCTGTCGCTGTAAATACGCCCCAGATCCTCGCCGCCACAGCCACGGCCAACGCCCCGGCGAGCAACATCGCCAGCGTGCAATTCTTCGTGAACAACGTCGCCGTGAGCACGGTTTCCGTCTATCCGTTCTCAACCCCTTGGACACCGACTGCGCCCGGCACCTACGTCATCACTGCCAAGGCCACGGACAATCTCGGCAACACGAATACGTCCACCGCCACATCCGTAACGGTGGTGGGAGGCACTCCGCCGACCATCAGCATCTCCAATCCCGGCGCCGGCGCCACGATCCTCGTTAACCAGCCACAACCCATCACAGCCACAGCTTCTGCCACGAGTGGGGCGATCCGACAGGTACAGATCGTCGTCAACGGCGCGGTGCTGAGCACACTTACTTCGTTCCCCTATACCACCACGTGGACCCCGACCATGTCGGGCACCTACACGTTGACGGCAATTGCGACTGATACATTCGGCATCCAAACGACATCCACCGCAGTCAATGTCACGGTTTCATCTGGCACCGCACCGACAGTAAGCATCAGCAGCCCGGCCGCAGGCGCGACGATCTCCTTGGGCCTCGAACAAGTACTCGTCGCCATTGCCACAGCTAATTCCGGGACCATTGCCAGCGTGCAGTTCCTGGCCAACGGCCGCCCGCTCGGCAGCACGTCGACTTACCCCTACAACTTCTCCTGGACGCCGACCGTCACCGGCACCTATCAGATCACCGCGCTCGCCACGGACACCCTCGGCAATCAGACCACCAGCGCCGCCATAGGCGTGACAATCGCCGCCGTCAGTCCGGGCGCACCGGTCGTATCCTTAACTTCACCGACTGCCGGCACCGCCCTGCCAATCAACAGTGCTGTCACCCTGTCGGCCAATGCGAGCGATCCAGATGGCACCATCGCCAGCGTGAAGTTCCTCGTGAACAACGTGACCATCTCCACCGTCACGGCCTATCCGTACAACGCCCAGTGGACACCCACTGCGCCGGGCACCTACACATTGACCGCCGTGGCGACGGACAACGGCGCCAACCAAACCACCAGCGCTTCGGTAACCGTGACTGTATCCAGCGGGACCGCCCCGAGTGTGGCGATCACCGCGCCTGCGGCCGCCTCCGTGGTGGGCGTGAATCTTCCGCAAACCATCACCGCCACCGCCACTGCGCCCAGCGGTTTTGTGGCGAGCGTGCAGTTCTATGTGAGTGGTGTCCTCCTCTCGGCGAGCACCACCTATCCGTACTCGGCGGCGTGGACGCCGATGGCCACCGGCACCTACACCCTGACCGCGCGCGTCACCGATAACCTCGGCAACGTGGCCGACTCCGCCCCGGTTGCCATTACCGTGACCCCCTCGGCGCCGCCGGTCGTATCCATCACCAACCCGCGCAACGCCAGCTCGTACACGGTCGGCACCGCCCTGAGCATCGCCGCCGACGCGTCCGATCCCGATGGCACCATCACCCAAGTGCAATTCGTAGTGAACGGCGCTCCCATCGGCACGAGCGCGCGTTCGCCTTACAACGTGGCGTGGACTCCGGCCTCGGTCGGCAATTACACGCTCACCGCGCTGGCCACCGACAACAACGGCAACATCACCACCAGCGTGCCCATCACCGTGACCATCGGCGGCAACGCCGCACCCACCGTGGCGCTGACGAGCCCGTCCGCCGGCCTCTCCTTCGGCTTGGGCACCGCTGTCCTGGTGGCCGCTTCCGCCAGCGATGCCGACGGCACCATCGCCAACGTCCAGTTCTACGCCAACGGCCTGCTCGTCGGCACCAGCAGCGCCCTGCCCTACACCATCAGCTGGCGGCCCACCGTGGCGGGCAATGTCTCGCTCACCGCCGTCGCCACCGACAATTCCGGCAACGTCACCACCAGCGCCGCCGTCGCCATCGCCGTCACCTCGACCAGCGCGCCGAGCATCGCGGTGCTCAACCCCGCCAACGGGAGCGCCTACGGCATCGGCACCAGCATCCCCTTCAGCGCCACGGTCAGCGGCGGCAACGGCCCGCTCGCGCAAGTGCAGTTCTACGTCAACGGCGCCAGCGTCGGCGTGCGCACCGCCGCGCCTTACATCGTCACCTGGTCGCCGACCGCGCCCGGCACATACAGCTTGTTTGCCGTTGCGACCGACAGCGCGGGTCTCTCCACGGTTTCCTCGCCGCTCACCGTTACCATCAATGCGAGCGTGGCGCCGACTGTACGCCTCACCAATCCCAACGCCGCCATCACCGTGGCGGTCGACACCGCCGTGAATCTCAGTGCGGAAGCCACGGTTCCCATCGGCAAGATCGCCTCGGTGCGCTTCCTCGTGAACGGCAATCTCCTCGGTGCCGCGGTGACGGCCGCGCCGTACAAGGCGGTCTTCACCCCCACCATGGCCGGCACTTACTCAATCGTCGCCGAAGCCACCGATAGTTTTGGCAACGCCTCCAACTCCACGCCCCAAGTCGTCACTGTGATCAGCGGTGCCATTCCGAGCGTGACGCTTCTCAGTCCGACGACCGATGCCACGATCAGCACCGACTCCAGCCTGCTCATCGCGGTGGATGCGGCCCCCAACGGCAATCCGATTAGCCGCGTCGATTTCTACGTGGGGAACACCATCGTCGCCACCAAGACCGCCGAGCCCTATACCTACGTGTGGCAGCCCAACACGGCGGGAACGTACGCCGTGCGCGCCGTCGCCACCGACACCATGGGCAACGCCATCTCCTCCGGCGGCGCCGCCGTGCTCGTGCAGCCATCAAGCCTGCAACGCGGACAATATTGGGTGAAGTTCTCCAGCCCGACCGACGGCATGACGCTCCTCACCTTCCGCAACCTCACCTTCTCCGCCGTCACCAACATCGCCGAATCGGCCAAACCCGAAATCGATTTCTACGCCAACGGAGGCAAATTCGCCACCGCGACCGCCGTGCCCTATCAGGCGACGCGCAATCCCACCGTCCCGGGCATCTACGAATTCTATGCCGTGGTCCGCGTGACTGGCGCCACCTACGTCTCCGCGCCGGTGCGGGTCAATGTGCTGGCCAACCAGCCGCCGAGCATCGCCATCACCTCGCCGGTGATCGGTGCCACGCTCACCGCCGGCTCCAAGGTCACCATTCGCGCCACGGCCACCGACACCGACGATTCGATCGACAAGGTCTCGTTCCTCGTCAACGGCCAGCCGCTCTCCAGCTCGACCACCTTCCCGTACACTGCTGATTGGACGCCGGCCTCCGAGGGCATCTACACCCTCACCGCCATCGCCAAAGACAGTCTCGGCTCGGTGGGCGGCAACGAGACCACCTCCGCGCCCATCTACGTCCGCGTCACCGGCGCCCCCGGCAGCGGCGGCAGCACCGTGATACCCGACACCGTTTACACCGGATCGCTGGGCGGCGCGACCGATCAGGATCGCTTCGCGCTGATCAATCTCGGTGGCAAGAGCGCCGTCTTCATCGGCACCTCGAAGACCCTCGGGAAAACCTATTTCTACCCCGGCATCACGGTCGACGTTTCCAGCAACATCAGCCTCAAGGACAACGCCGGCAAGACGCTCATCAGCGGCACCGCCAGCGCCTCGGGCGTGGTGATCACGCTCGCCGAGAACACTCCGCCGCTCACGCTCATCGGGCCGATCACCTTTGCCGGAGTCAGTCCGGTCGCAGTCGGTTATTACGGTGGCAGCCTCACCGGCAAGAACGGCAGCTCGCTCGCCGCCATCGTGGGTGCAGACGGCTCGATCATGGTCTATCTGACCGACGGCAGTTACCGCGAAGCCGGCAGCGGCTCGATCTCCAAGTCGGGTGACTTTACGGTGGTCACGGCTCAAAACACCCGGATCGCCGGCAAGATTGACACCGCCACCGGCTTCCTCACCGGCACCGTCACCGGCGGCACCACGGGCAGCCTCGTCGGCGCGCTCGCCTCGGGCGCTCCGTTCAGCGACGGCTCGCTCCGCAATCTCTCGACTCGCGGCCAGGTCGGCGCCGGCGAAAAAGTGCTGATTGCCGGCTTCGTCATCGGCGGCACCGCCCGCAAACAGATTTTGCTGCGGGCCATCGGTCCGACCCTGGCCAATGTCGGCGTCTCCGGCTCGCTCGCCAACCCGCTGCTGCAACTTTACCGAGAAGGCGCGCTGATCGCGTCGAACGATGACTGGAACGGCACCGCGACGCTGACCGACGCGCAAAATCAAGCCGGCGCATTCGCGATCCCCTCCAACAGCAAAGATGCCGTGCTCCTCGTGTCCAACCTCGCCCCCGGCCCCTACACCGCGCAAGTCAGCGGCGTGAGTGGCGCCACCGGCGTCGCCTTGGTCGAGCTCTACGACATGGATTCGCTCAATCCTTTCTCGCCCCAGCGCCTGATGAACATCTCCTCGCGCGGCGATGTGGGTGCGGGCGAAAAGGCCCTGATCGCCGGCTTCATCGTCAACGGCAACATCGCCAAGAAAGTGTTGGTCCGCGCCGTCGGCCCGGGCCTGAGCACACTGGGTGTCAACGGCCCGCTGGCCAATCCCGTGCTCTCGATCCGCCGCGGCAACGCCATCATCCGCGAGAACGACGATTGGGAAAGCGGCAACGACGCCAGCTTGGTGAACGACGCCGTCGCCACCCTCGGCACGTATCCGCTCACCAGCGGCAGCAAGGACTCGGCGATTTTGATGAACCTGCCGCCGGGCACCTACACTGCCGAAGTGCGCAGCGCCACCACCGCGACCGGCATCGCCGTCGTCGAGGTTTACGAAGTGCCGTAAGCGGCCCGGGACGCCACGCCAACCACGCAGGCCACGGCCATCGCCGCGCGCCTGCGCCCGCTGGCGGACATTGCGAATTCGCCGCTAGCCATTTCGGCAAAGCTGCCTAGCGTCCGTTTCTCCATGGCCGCCGCCAGTTCACTTCCCGCCTCCGCCCGCACGACGGCTTCGCCGTTCGCCGAGGTGTTCGCCCAACTGCAACCGCACATGGCCGGGCTCGACCGGTTTTTGCACGCCCAACTCGACGCCTTCGAGCCGGAGATCCGCGAGATGGCGAACTATTGCATCGATACGTCCGGCAAACGCATCCGCCCCTCGCTGGTGTTTCTCAGCGGCTGGCGGGATGCCACCGTGCAACCCGATCTGGTGCGCGCCGCCGCCGTGGTGGAACTGGTGCACCTGGCGACGTTGGTGCACGACGACATCATGGATGAAGCCGAGGTGCGCCGCAGCCGCCGCACCGCCGCACGCGCCTTCGGCACCACCCCGGCGGTGTTGCTGGGCGATGCGCTCTTCGCGCACGCGCTGCATCTGGCCTCGCAGTTTCCCACCACCGAGGTTTGCCTGGCGGTGTCGGAATCGATCCGCCGCGTCTGCGCCGGCGAAATCGTGCAAACGCTGCGCCGCGGCACCACCGAGTTGAGCCGGGCCGACTACGACCGCATCATCGATTTGAAAACAGCGGAGCTCTTCCGCCTCTCCTGCCGCCTCGGTGCGCGCCTCTCCGGCGCCGAAGCCGGTCTCGTCACGGCCGCCGCGGAATTTGGCCGCCGGCTCGGTGTGGCGTACCAAATTTTCGACGACCTCGCCGACTATTTCGGGCAGGAACAACGCATCGGCAAGACGCTCGGCACCGACCTCGCCAGCGGAAAAATCACCCTGCCGCTCTTCGTGCTGCGCGACCGGTTGCCGCCGGCAGAGAGCGCGGCGCTCGCGGCCGAAATCCGCGGCGAGCAACCGCCCCAACTTGCCCTGCGCCTGCAACAGATGCGCGAGCTGGGTGTGTTTGCCACCGTGTCGGAGACCATCGAAGCGGAAATCGTCCAGGGCACCGCGGCGCTCCAGCCGTGGGCCCAGCATCCCGTGACACCACTGCTCGGACAGTTGAGCGACGTGTTGCGCCGTCAGGTGCAAGGGCTGCAGGCGCCCGCCTGAGTTTCCGACACACGCAACGTGGCCGCTGCCTCCGGTTTCGCCGTGCCGGCCTCTGGCGCGGCTTTTCCTGTTTGCCTGTGCCAGAGGACTGACTTTCATTGTCCCGCACCTCACCCATGAACTTCACGAAGGTCCTCGGCAAAACGCTTGTCGCGTCACCCGAGCGCCAGTTGGAGGCCGACTCCGACTGGGCCATCGTGCAACGTGTCCAGACGGGTGATGTCGCGGCGTACAACAGCCTGATCCTGAAATATCGCGAACGCGTTTACGCCATCATCTACAACTTGTGCGGCAACCGGGAAGACGCCGCCGATCTGGCCCAGGACACCTTCATCAAGGCGTTCAAGTCCATCAACCGGTTCGCCGGCGACGCCTCGTTTTTCACCTGGCTGTACAAAATCGCGGTCAATTCGACGCTCGGCCATCTCCGTAAGAATCGCTTCCGCCAGTTTTTTAGCCTGGATCGCCTCGATCCGGACGACAAACCCAGCGCTGAAGTCATCGCCGCCCTGACCGACCACCGCGGCGCCGATCGCGACGCGTTCGTGAGCGAGCTCCATGAAAAATTGAACGATGCGCTGCAAAAACTGTCTATCAAGCATCGCACCGTGGTCACTTTATTTGAAATCGATGGCCTGAGTCATCAGGAGATTGCCGAAATCATGGGCTGCTCTGTCGGCACCGTGCGCTCGCGCCTCCACTACGCGAAACAATTGCTTCAATCTGAGCTTCAGCCCTATATCCGCCGATGAGTCGAGAGCCCAACCGCCGTCCTGTCACCGTAGAAGATCTGTTGCGACTGAAACGCGCCGAACGGCCGAACGCTGAATTCTGGGCCGACTGGGACCGCCAGCTCCACACCAAGCAGCTGGCCGCGATCCTCGAACAACGCCCGTGGTGGCGCGATGCCCTGCCCCGTCTCTGGATCACACTGGCCCGCCTTCATCTGCCGCTGGGTGCCACCGCCGTGCTGGGTCTGACCATTTTTACCGTCCGCGAGTACAACGCCCGTGGCACCGATCATCGCGTACAACCGGAAGCGCCGGTCATTGGAACTTCGATCGTCGCCCAAGAGCGCAATCAAGAAGCCGATGTCCGCGCCGAGCTGCGCCAATCGCCCCGCGCCACCGCGAGCGCGCCGCAAGTTTTCGCCAACGTCTCCAGCAGCAATGTTCTGGCGGCCATGACCGACGTGGAAAGCCGCGGCGGACAATCGGAGAGCACCGAGATGACGCCAAGTTCGCGCGCCATCGCCACCAATCTGGCCATCGCCCAACGCATAGAGTCGCGTCTGGCCCGCAGCTTGACCAGTCGGGATTTGTTCGACGCTCCGGCGCTCGCCAATCGGACGCAGATCGAAGAGCCGTTGCAACAACTCGCCCTCGAGCGCGACGCCCGGGCTGATGACCGTCTGGGGATTTCCTACCGCGCGAGCTACAATGCCGAGGCCCAAGCCGGCAACTCCCTCTATCAGGAACGGCGGATCAGCCGTCTGCGCGAAGACCAACTCTACGAGCAGGCCAGCTCGCGCGTGTTTGCCCGGGCCAATCGGGTTTCGCTCAAATTCTGAGCCGCCTCAGGCTCGCGCCGCCGCCCGCCGCAATCGATCGTTGATTGCCTCCGCCAAACCGCCCCCGCGGGCGAGTTCGACGTGGATGCACCGGTAGCCGGCCGCATCCAGCTCCCGCAGCCGTCCGAACAAACGCCGGGCAACACCGCGCAATTCTCCCTGCGGATCGAGCCAGCTCACATGGGGCAAAGCGACCTGCCGTGGCTGGCGCATGAGCAACCACGCCTCATCGGGCGCTCCGTGGGCAAAGTCGGTGCGCGCAATGCGCTCGTGCAAAATCACCGGCGTCCGCGGACTGTAATGGCGCTTGAGCATGCCTGGCGCCAGTTGCGCGCGCTGGCGGTCGCCGCCGCCGGGCGCAGCGGTCAGCACCGGACAACGCAACACGCGTTCCAATTGCTTCCGGCTGATCGCGCCGGGACGCAACAAACGCGGCCGCGCCGGATCGCGCACATCGACAATGGTCGACTCAAGCCCGATCTGCGCCGGGCCGCCGTCGAGAATCGCGCCGATTTTCCCGCGCAATCCGCTGAGCACATGCGCCGCGGTGGTCGGGCTCACATAGCCAAAAGGATTCGCGCTGGGCGCAGCCAGCGGACGACCGCATCGTTTGAGCAATTTCCGAAAAAGCGGATGCCCCGGCATGCGGATCGCCACGCTGGGCAGCCCCGCGGTGACTTCCGGCGGAATGACGGACTTTTTCGGCAGGACCAAGGTCAACGGTCCGGGCCAGAACGCCGCCGCAAGCATGGCCGCCGCCGCATTGGGTTCGGCGATCGACTCCAGCTGGCCCCAATCGTGGATGTGCACGATCAGCGGATCCGAAGCCGGCCGCCCTTTAGCGCGGAAAATCGCGCGGCACGCCCGGGCATTGCCCGCATCGGCGGCGAGGCCATACACTGTCTCGGTTGGCACGCCGACCAACCCGCCCCGCTGTAACACCCGGGCCAGCCGCGCCAGATTGCGCGGCGTGCCGCGGAAAACGCGGGTGGTGATCCGGGTTGTGGTCATCGCACAAAAAAGGCCGGAGTGGAAAACTCCGGCCGGAAATCGGTTATGAGGAGGCGCGTTACTGGGCCAGCAACATGTTGCGGGCGCGCTTGAACGTGCGGGTGACCGCGCGTTGCTGCTTGGCCGAGAGGCCCGTGTACTTGCGGGGCAAAATCTTGCCCGTATCAGTCACGTACCGATACATCACGGAAGTCGTGGTAAAGGGAATTTCCTCGGGCGAGAGAGTGCGCTGCTGTGTTTCCGTCGTGCTCATTGATAAAAGTGGAGGGGTCAGGCTGCCCGGCCTCCCAGGGTTGTCAACCTGCATTTTTTGCGTGGGCCTTCCGTGTCCGGCCCGACTGGGAAACGACGCCACCGCGATGCGGCGAACGTGCGCTCGGCCGCGGAGTTGCGTTCACCATGCCCGACACCGGCGCTCCGCCATTTTTCGCAAAAAACGTCCAGGCCACGATGCGACTTTGCTTTTGTCCCTGCGCCATCGGCATGATCCGGACGTCGGCAACGCGGGCTTGGGCGAGCGCGCGCTCCACCGCTGGGAGATGCGCACTCTTGGCCAAAAGCGTCGTAAACCAGCGGCAAAGTTCCGGCCGTTGCGCGCTCTCGGCAATCATGCGCCGGATGAAGGCGAGTTCACCGCCATCGCACCAAAGCTCGTTGGACTGACCGCCGAAATTCCGCACGGGCGCGGCGTTCTTCTTGCCGAGATTGCGCAGTTTGCGCCGCGTGCCCGCCGCCGCCTCGTCGGCCGAAGCGTGAAACGGCGGATTGCAGATCGAGGCCGCGAAACTTTCCCCGGGAGCAATCGCGCCGCGAAAAATGGCCGCCGCCTGCGTTTGCGGCCGGCAGTCGATGCGCCCCGCCACCGCGGGATTGGTCGCGACGATCTGCTGCGCGTGACGAAGCGCGACCGGATCGAGCTCCGTGCCCACGAAACGCCAGCCGTATTCCTGCGCGCCGAGCAGCGGATAGATGCAGTTGGCGCCGACGCCGATGTCGAGAATCGCCACCGACGGCCCACGCGGAACCGCCGTGTCATCGCCCATGCTCAACAAATCCGCCAAGTGATGCAGGTAATCCACGCGCCCCGGAATCGGCGGGCACAGATAACCGGGCGGCAGATCCCATTGCGCGATTCCGTAATCGGCGCGCAGCAAAGCCTGGTTGAGCGCCTTCACGGCGGCGGGGTCGGTGAAATCGATGGTGGCGCGCCCCACAGGGTTGCGTGTCACGAACGCCGCCAGCGCCGGCAGGCTCCGCCCCAACCGCTCGAAATCGTAACCCGCCCGATGACGATTGCGCGGGTGCAGACCGTCCTTGGTTTGAAGTGGCGCCGCCGAACGAGCGCGGATGGGAGTGGAAGAAGTCACCGTGATGTCGTGGCCCGCAGCTTCGGTTGTCCGTTGCGACGTGCACAGCGAAAAAAATGTCGGCCGGCAAACACTGCCCCGCCACGCACGATCTGGCCGCACCGCTGGCGAAATGGCGCGGAGCGGTTACGCTCTAGCCTTGTGCCCTTCCGCCTTCCTTCCACTCGCATCAACTGGGTCAACAGCTCGTTTCTCATCGGCTCGGCCGTCACCACGCTCACCGCGGTACCGGTCTATCTGTGGCGTTACGGCTGCGATCCGTTTCAAATCGCCCTGTTCTTCGCGTTCTTTGTCGCGACCGGACTGAGCATCACGCTCGGTTATCACCGGCTCTTCGCCCATCGCGCCTTCCAAGCGCGCTGGCCGGTCCGGTTGGGCACGCTCGTGTTTGGCGCCGCCGCTTTCGAGAACAGCGCGCTCGAATGGGTCTCCGACCATCGCCGCCACCACCAGCACACCGACCACGCCGACGACCCCTACGACATTTCCCAGGGTTTTTGGTACGCCCACATCGGCTGGATTCTCTTCAAGCTGAACGCCGAGCCGCCGCGCGACAACGTGCCCGACCTCGAACGCGATCCGCTGCTGCGCTGGCAGGACCGCTACTATCTGCCGATCGCCATCGGCGTGGGCTTCGTGCTGCCGGCCGCGCTCGGCTGGTGGCACGCGGGCGGCATCGGCGCGCTCGGCGGCCTGCTGCTCGCGGGCGTGGCGCGGATCACCGCCGTGCAGCACATGACTTTTTGCATCAACTCGCTTTGTCACACCATCGGCCGCCGCCCCTACTCGACGCGCTGCAGCGCCCGCGACAGCTGGCTCATGGCGCTCTTCACCTTCGGCGAAGGCTACCACAATTATCACCACGAATTTCAACACGACTACCGCAACGGCGTGAAATGGTGGCACTGGGATCCCACCAAATGGACCATCCGCACGCTCGCCCTGCTCCGCCTCGTGCGCGGACTGCGTCGCGTGCCGGAAGAGCGGATACTGCTGGCCCAGCTCGCCGAGGCCCGCCGGCAGCTCGGCGCGCGCCTCGCCTGCCCGCGCCGCCCGCTGCCCGAGCGTACGCGCGCGATGCTACAAGCCTCCGAAGCCAAGCTCGCCGAGCTCGCCGCGCGCTGGACCGCATGGAAAACCGAATGCGCCGGCCAGGCCGACCAACAATTCCAACAAGCCCGCGCCGCGCTGGAGGAGACCCGCCAGGAACTGCGCCAGGCCCTCGCCCTGCTGAAACGCACCGCAAAAACCGCGATGGATTGAGCCCGCGCCCGGCTATCGCGCAACACGCCGCGCCTCCCCGGCGCCACGATTCAAAACACCGCGCGCCACAGCTCATCCACGAGCTGTGCGCCGCCGCAGGCGATCAAAGTAAAATAACCCAGGGTCAGCACAAACAGCACGCAGCCGACCAGGAAAACCACGCCATCGCGCTCCAGCGAGCTCGCCGCCAGCAACACCACGGTGAGCGCCGGAAACATGTTGGTCATCGGCACCGGCAGGGGCAGTAGCAGCAACAAGCCCGAGATCATGATCAACGCTCCGGACAGCCGTCGGAACACCGCCTGCGCATGCAGGAAAACCAGCCGGGGCCGGAGCACCCACTCCAGCCACCGCACGATCCGGGTGGCCGCGCCAAGCAGTTTGACGATAAATCCCCCCGGAATTTCCCGCTCCAACAAACGCCGTGGCAACCAGGGTTGCCGGTCCAAGGCCAGCCGCCCGCCGATCAGACACACGACAAATCCAAAAGGTGTGGAAAGACCCACCATGGGAATCGGCGTCAGAAACGGCAGACAGATCAACACCAGCAACAGCTGATAACCGCGCCCCTGGGTGACGGCGACCACCGCGGCAAGCGTGGTGGGTTGCCCCTGAAACTGCGCCGAGAGCTGTCGCAGATCTTCCGAAAACGCCCGGGGGTGCCCATTGCCCCCGACGTCCGACCCGGAAGCGGCGCCGGGAACATCGGCAGAGGGCGGAGACTTTGGGTTCATGGGACTTTGTCTGGCGCGGTTTGTACGCGCCCCCAAAGGATGCGTAAAGACAGGACCGACACAACCCGGACACGCTTCTCACGCCAAGTCACGATTATCGGCATGGGCGACGCAAGTGCGGGCGAGATAAGCCGCGGCAAAAGAATTTCCGTCAAAGAGTGTTCGGTTTCCGCGACAGCGACGTTTAGTGAGTGAACCACCATGAACGATGACGCCACGCTCTTGCGCCGCTATGCCGACGAACGCTCCGAGACTGCGTTCGCCGAACTCGTGCGCCGCCATCTCGACCTCGTCTATTCCGCAGCGCTCCGGCGGCTCGGTGGCGACGCACAGCACGCCGCCGATGTGGCGCAGCAGGTCTTCACCAAACTAGCGCGCGAAGCCGCGCCGCTCGCACGCCACGGGGCATTGACCGCCTGGCTCTACACCGCCACGCGCAACGCCGCCATCGATCTGATCCGCTCTGAGCAACGCCGCCGTACGCGCGAACAGGAGGCCTACGCCATGCAAGAGATCTTCGCCGCCGCGCCCGAAGCCAATTGGGAACGCCTGCGCCCGGTGCTCGATGCGGCAATGGACGAACTCGCTGAAAACGAGCGTACCGCCATACTCCAGCGTTTCTTCGAAAAACGCCCGTTTGCCGACATCGGCGCGGCTTTGCGCGTCAGCGAAGACGCTGCGCGGATGCGCGTCGATCGCGCGCTCGAAAAGCTGCACGGTCAGCTCGTCAAACGCGGTCTCACCTCCACATCGATGGCGCTGGCCGCTGCACTCGCCGGGCACTCGGTCACAGCCGCGCCGGCCGGCCTCGCCGCCACCATCACAGGCTCGGCGCTGGCCGCCGCTGTAGGTGCCAGCAGTGCGTTCGCGTGGATCAATTTCTTCACCATGACAAAAATCAAAATCGGACTTGTGAGCGCGATGGCCGTGGCCGGACTGATGACGACCCTCGTGGAACTGCGGGCCAGCCGGGCCTTGAACGCGGAGCTCGACGGACTCCGCACAGAGAACGCCGAAATCGACCGCCTGCGCGCGGACAACCGCCGGCTCGCTGCCGCGACGCCCAGTACAACAAAAACTGCCAAGGAAAATGCCCCGGGGGTCACGCCCTCGGCGGGGCGCAAAATTACTGCGCCGCAAATCGCAAAAAGAAACCAGCTGGTTGCAGAGATGAAGCCGCGCTCTGCTTGGCGCAACGTCGGGATCGCAACGCCTGCGGACGCGTTCGAGACCCAATTATGGGCCAGCGACCGGAATGATCTGGATGTGTTGGCGTCGACATATGCGCTGAGCAAGACGACCAGCGAAAGAGTCGGCGCTTTCTTCGCGGCCATGTCGGAACCAGCCCGCGTGCACTTCGGCACACCTGAAAAACTCTCGGCTTTTTTTCGCAAATTCGGCCCTTGGGATGCCAAAGTGAAACGGCCGGAGGTCGAGGCCTTTCGCATATTGAACGAACGAGAAATACAAGAGGTAGGCTGGGAACTTCCCGAGGGCGAAGGATGGGTTTGTGCGCTCACCCGCAACGCCGATGGCACCAACGGCGGTAGAAAATATAAACTCTCGCGCACAAGCGATGGCTGGAAACAGCCGAGTTCCGACCCCGAGTCACAGTGGCAAAAAATCGTCGCTTACTTCGATCCCGTCACCGGCCAGCCGCGCAATGGAAAATAATGGCATCTTGCTCATGACGGGCGGCATTCTCCCGCCATGAGGGTTTGGCAACTAGGGGTTTTCGCGGTGCTGGTTTTTGCCGGCGCCGCGGAAATTATTTGGCTCAAGCGCCACAATGCCCGGCTGCGCGCCGAGGTTGATGTGGAGCGCGTCCGCCAACAGGAGCTCGCGCCGCTGCGCGCGGAAAATCGCCGACTCCTGGCCCTCGCCGAGGAACGCGCACGCGCAACCAGCCCCGGTACGTCCAGCGCCCCGGAATGCGCGCTCCAGTCGGAAGCCAAGCCCGCTCACCGCAATCCAGAGCTGGGCCTCGCGCCGTTCGAGTGCTTTCGCGATGTCGGCCGCGGATCGCCGACGGCGGCGTTTCAGACGACAATCTGGGCGATGATGCAAGGCGAAGGATCGGCGCTGGCGCAGTCGTTCGCGTTTGCGGGAACGGCACGGAAACAAGCCGAGGCGTTGCTCGCCAGGTTACCAGAGGACACGCGCGCGAAGTATGCCACGCCCGAGAAAATGGTCGGCGTAATTGTTTTCCTCGGGATGATGCTCGGCTCAGAGGGATTTCACATTCGCGGCCAAGACTACGATGACCCCACGCATGCCACGGTGCGTCTGCTAAACAGTCACGGCAATGCCGACGATTATGCGATGCAGCTCGGCTCCGTCGGCTGGCAAATGCTCGTGACTGAAAAAGACATGCGCGCGATCGAATTGCTGCTCACCCTGCCACTGCCGGAATCGGCGCGCAAACGGCTCGAAAGCCTTCGTTGAACATCGCTGGATGGCGTTAACCACAAACGCCGTCGAGCGACATGTGCCTCAGACTTCGTTCCCTTCGTTGGCTTCTGTGAGATTCATCTGCGGAATCTGGGCTTAGAGCGGTTGCAATAGAACTGTAGCCGAGTTACGCGGTTATGCCGCAGCCACGCTTACGCCTGTGGCTCAAGCGCGGCTACGGCTCTTCTGCAACCGCTCTAATCTGATGCGTAACACCCCTTCGCCCTGCCCGGCTGCCGTGTGCCAGCTGGCCATCTTGTACCACCAAGAAACTACTCGGCGCTGTGCGTGGGCTCGTAAGGCACGCCATCCTTTGACACCGGCATCGTTTCAAGTCTCGCCCGGTAGTCGCGAAGACACCGAAGCGCCACGCCATCAAACCTGCAAAGGCCCCACGCTCCATCGGCAGTCACCAATGCGAGCTGAGCGGCCAGGTCGAATTCCACTTTGACGGTGCGAGGGCCGACAAACTGGAAGACCAAATCCGGGACAAATCTTGTTGTACCGATCACTCCAGCAAGCGTCGGCGGTTCCGGATCCCATGGGTCCCAAAATTTTTCAGCTTCTCCCGACGACAACGCATCGACCACCAGCCGGAAGGCCTCCACGTGAGCCGAGTACTCGTGGAGCTTGGTAACTCTCGTGATAGCGACATCGCGGAGAATGAAATTGCCCCAAAAGGCACGCGGATAGAACGAAACATCTACTGCCCGCTCCAGCTGCCATACCTCCAACGCCTCCGCCTGACGATACGCGTTACACACGGCCGGGATCGAATCGAGTTGCGGCCAGTGATAAAGCTTCGGCACTGGGTAACGACGCACCATTACGGGAAACTGAAACAACATCTTCTTTTTTCGTAACTGCGGACGCGGCACATCAAGCGCCATGAGTTTCACCGCGGGCGTACTATCGACTAACGGCAGGGCGGGTACATTCAGACTTAACTTATCCGATGCACCCACTCCTTGGAGTAGCAACAAGCTCAGACAAAATGACCGGACAACCCATGCGCTCATATTCTGGAGACGCAGCACTCGCCCGTTTCTTAGTCGGAATCGCTCGTATTTTACTTCAGCAGCATGTCCTTCACCGTTTTGCCGGCGGGGATCATGGGGAGGACGTGGTTGGTGTAGGGCACCACCACGTCGAGCACGTACGGGCCGTCGTGGTCCAACATCTCCTGGATCGCTGCGCGCAGCTCGCTCTTCTTGAGCACGCGCCGGCCGGCCACGCCAAAGCCTTCCGCGATCTTCGCGAAATCCGGATACAGCGCGCCGGGATTGTCGGGGCTACCGATGTCGTTCACGTCGCCGAGAATCGTGTTGCCGCGCAGGCTGCCGTAGAAGCGGTCCTCCCACTGCACCACCATGCCGAGGTGCTGGTTGTTCAAGATCATCGCCTTCGCGGCGATCTTCTCGATCTTCGCCGTCGCCAGCTCCTGGATATTCATCGTGAACGAGCCGTCGCCGTCGATGTCGATCACCTGCTTGCCAGGGTAGGCCACTTTCGCGCCGAGTGCGGCGGGATAACCGAAGCCCATCGCGCCGAGCCCGAGCGAGCTGATGAAACGGCGCGGTTCGTCAAAGCGATAAAACTGCGCCGCCCACATCTGATGCTGCCCCACACCGGTGACGACAATGGCGTCGCCCTGCGTCAGCTCGTAAAGCGCCTGCACGGCCTCCTGCGGCTGGATGTGGCTGGCGGCGCGGTCGTAGGTGAAGGGAAACTCTTTTTTCCACGCGCTGAGCTGGGCGTGCCAGGCCTTGGTGTCGGGCGGGGTGAACTTGCTGGCGGTGAGCAGCGCGTTGAGCCGGTCGAGCGCGTGCTTCACGTCGCTCACGATGGCGTGGTGCACGCGCTTGTTCTTGTTGTGCTCGGAGGGGTCGACGTCGATGTGGACGATGGCCGCGTGCGCGGCAAATTTGCTGGTGTCGCCGGTGATGCGGTCATCGAACCGCGCGCCGAGCACGATGAGCAGGTCGCTTTGGTCCACGGCCCAGTTGCCGTAAGCGGCGCCGTGCATGCCAAACCACTGCAACGAGAGCGGGTGCGTCTCGGGGAACGCCCCCAGGCCCATCAGCGTGGTGGCCACGGGCACGTTGGCCTTCTCGGCAAATTTCTTCAGCGCCGCGCTCGCCTCCGCGGAGACCACGCCGCCGCCCACGTAGAGCACCGGCTGCCGGGCTTGCGCGAGCAGGTCGATGACCGGACGCAACGCCTCGTCGGTGGCGCGGGGCGCCGACTCGATCCACGGGTTGCGAAACGACACTGTTGCGGGGAATTCCGGCGTGAACCGCGCCTGCTGCACGTCCTTCGGGATGTCGATCACCACCGGACCGGGCCGGCCGCTGCGCGCGATTTGGAACGCCTCCTTGAACACCCGCGGCAGGTCGTGCACGTCGATCACGAGGAAGGAGTGCTTCACGACCGGCAGCGTCATGCCGTAAAAATCCGTCTCCTGAAACGCCATTTTCCCGATGTATTTCGAGAACACCTGGCCGGTGATCGCCACCATCGGGATCGAGTCCATGTAGGCGTCGGCGATGGCGGAAACGAGATTGGTCGCGCCCGGGCCGCTGGTGGCCATGCACACGCCGACCTTGCCGCAGGCCCGCGCGTAGCCGTTGGCGGCGAACGACCCGCCCTGCTCGTGGCGCGGGAGGATGGTGCGGATCTTGCCCGAACGCGCCAGCGCCTGGTGCAACTCCAGCGAGCTGCCGCCGGGATAGGCGAAAATGACGTCGACGGCTTCGCGCAACAGGCATTCGACCACGCAGTCGGCCCCCTTCATTTCGCGGGGAGCGGCGGACGGCTTGGCGACAGTGGCAGGCTTGCGGGTCTTTTTCATGGCGGGAGAGTTTCGCGTACGGAGGGCAAAAACAAAGTGCACCGCCGCGCGGCGAGGCAAGAGCGGTTTTGGCCCAAATGAAGCCGGTTCCCGCCAAATTTCGAGATGGAGCTGCGGTTCTTCGTCTCTATTCGTGGGGATCTCGTGGTTAAATTTCTTTTCATCGGAGACATCGTGGGCCGGCCGGGACGGGAAATCGCGCTCGCGCGGGTGCCGGCGCTGCGCACCGAGCTGGGGCTCGATTTCGTGATCGCCAACGGCGAAAACGCCGCCGCCGGCGCCGGCATCACCGGCGGCATCGCCCGCACCCTCCTCGCGGGCGGGATCGACGCCCTCACGCTCGGCGACCACGTCTGGGACCAACGCGGCTGGGAAACCGAGATCGTCGAGCTCGACCGCGTTTGCCGGCCGGCGAACCTCCCCACGGCATGCCCCGGGCGCGACCACGTGATCCTGGAGAAAAACGGTTTCCGCCTCGCCATCGCCACCGTGCTCGGGCGCACCTTCCTCGGCATGAAAGGCGACTGCCCGTTCCTCGGCGCCGACGCCTTGCTCAAAAAAACCGTCGGCGCAGGCGCGGCCGATGCGGCGTTCATCGAGATCCACGCCGAGGCGACCTCGGAGAAACAAGCGCTCGGCTGGTATCTCGACGGACGCGCCGCCGCCGTGCTCGGCACGCACACCCACGTGCCCACGGCCGACGCCAGCGTGCTGCCCGGCGGCACGGCCTTCATGTGCGACGTCGGCATGACCGGCCCGTACGCGAGCGTGCTCGGCCGCGAAGTTAAACCGGTGCTGGGGCGTTTTCTCGACGGCATGCCGCGCAAATTCGAGATCGCCGAAGGCGACGTGCGCCTCTCCGCCGCGCTGGTCGAATACGATCCGACGACGAAACGCGCCACCCGCTGCGAACTCATCACCGTGCGTGCCTGATGGCGACGCGCGACGCCTGCTGACCGCATACGCGAGCGCCCTCCGCCTCGTAGCGGACGAGGTGACGAGGCCGGGTATTTGGAATTTTCGCCGACGGGAAAGAAGCGGTGAAAAGGGTCCGGCCTTGCCCAAGAACGGCTTCCTTGCTCAACCTTCGCGACATGTTTCTCCTATCATTAAAGCCATCGAACAAGGCTGGATGACACTATACGGAACCAATGAGCGCCCGCGAAACAGTCTCAGCAATATTCAGAGAACTCGTCGGTGCGAAGGCTGAGCGGCTGGACGCCGAGCACTATCTTGCCGATGTAAATTCCCGAATTACATCAGCGCTCACGAGGAAAGATGACGGTGAAGAAGCCATCCTGCATGCGGATAAAATTGGATTTCACCTGGTGGACTGGCAGGCCGATGCTGCATTTATCGTCGCGCTTTCATTGTGTCCCGAACGATTCACAGACGAAGAGATCCAAGAAGGCATTGAAGCATTTCTGATTCACGCGCCATCCCACATCGTCGAAGCTGCGCGGCTTGCTGGATATCCCACCGATAACTTTTCAGATAATACAGGAAATCCGCCCAACAAGTCGGTACAAACATCGACTTAAACGACCCCGCCTTCAGCGAGGGGACCTGGGTCGTTGTCTGAACTTTCGCAACAAGCCAAAGAAAGCACGGAACAGCGCAACAAGATTGCGCCCCTGCGTTGCGCACCGCAGCTGATGCGCCACCTAGCCTCCTCACGTCGGCCGCTACGGGCAGAAGGCGCTACCTCGCACATCGTGGGATAGGCCCGGCCTTTCCTCTGGCAAAGCGGTGTGATGGCGCCTAGATTCCGGCGCGGAAACCCCTTCTTTCTATGCGTACCCTCCTGTTGGTTCTCACCCTGATCGGAATCATCGCGCACTCTTCGGCCGCTCCCGGGAAAATCGGCGCGCTCATGCTCAACGACGGTCCGTTTTGGACGACTGTGGAGAAGGGCGTAAAAGCGGGAGCTACAGCCGGCGGACTGGAAGCCGCCACGATCATTCCCCCGATCACCAACGGCGCCACCCAGGCCAAATATCTGTCGGTCCTGGCCGCGCAGAAGCCCGGCGTGATCCTGTTCAACCCGTCCTGGCAGGAGCAGACGAACGATGCGATGAAAAGCTGCCTGGCGAGCGGCATCAAACTGATCGCCCTGGAGGGCCAGCTCCCCGCCGAGGTGCCCCACTTGTTTGTGGGACATGACCGCACGGGCCTGGGAAAGACCGGCGCCAAGCTGCTGGTCTCTCTCGCCACCGACAGCGACGAGGTCGGATTTCTGCGCGTGCCCAACCAAAAAACTTACACCGACAACGAGCTCGAAGCGATCAAGGCGATGCGCGAACACCACCCGAAGGCCATCGTGCGGGCCGATATTTTTGGCCGTCAGAATCGCAGCGAGAATCTCGCCCAGGCGGTCCTGCTGCTGCAAAAATACCCGCAACTGCGCATCGTCTACACGACCAGCTCGGGCTCATCGATCGATATGTTGCAGGCGTTGAAGCAAACGGGCCGCGCCGGCAAGGTGCGGTTCATCGGTTTCGGCGTTTCGCTGCCGGCCGAGGTCGCCGCGGCGATCGAAAACGGAACGATCGAGGCTTGGATTGCGCAGAACCCTTATGCGGTCGGGCGCAAAGCGGCAGAGCTGGCCGCCGCCCTCCTCGATGGAAAAACCGTTCCAGAAGTCAGCTACGTCGACGCGATGGTGGTGACCAAACAAAACCTCCGCGATCCCCAGGTGCAGGAGCTACTGAGCCACTGAGGGACCAGCTAGCGGAGAGAAGATTCAACCCGGGCCACGGGAGTACGGAGAGGAGCAGCCCGGGCATGGTGCGATCAGTCGGCCGAAGCGCTCCGGCGGTGGGGCGGGGTTTATCCCCGCCGGTTTGGCGGGCATAAAGCCCGCCCCACCCTCGGCAGGTCCCCACTACCGTCGATTCCAGCAAAGAAGAGAGCCCGCGCCTGCCCCCCGCCCTGCCCCGTAGCGGCCGAGGTGACGAGGTCAGGCGACTGCATTGCCCACGAAAGATCCATATGATTTGATTTCGCCCAAAAAGAGATCACAGCCGGCAAGCAAGTGCCCTCTTTATGGTCATCCTACTCTGCCTACTCACAAATTTCTTGTGCTTATAGATACAATAGAACTTCCTCAGAAGATTCCAGCCGTAGCACATTAAACAACTGACACCATGCCCATTGCGCCCCTTCGCTCCATCATACTAGCAATAACCATCGCCAGCTTGGTCGGCTGCGCAACCGCACCAAGGAGCTCATCTATACCCGATAGAATATACGAGACCCGAGAGGTCCAAACACCGCCGCAGGCAATTCATAAAGAAAGACCCGACTACCCGAAAGAACTAAGGCGCCGCGGCATTGCTGGCGTAGGCGTTGTGCTTTTTACAGTTCTACCAGACGGCACAGTTCACGATGCCATAATCGTTCAAGACACACATCCCAGCTTCGGGAGCGCAGCTTTAGCCTGCATCCGTCATTGGCGATTCAAACCTGCGTTGATAGATGGTAATCCGGTGGCATGCCGCATGTCAGTGCCCATCCAATTTAAGATAACCAACGGCTGAGCAACAGCACAAGCAGCCACGCAACAAATGATCAGCAGAGCAAAGCAATGCTTAAGTCTAGGCGCGCATTCTCCATACCATAGCGGCAGAGGTGACGAGGCCGGACATTCCTGCATTCATCGTCTGCCAACACACGCATCAGGCCCAGCTGCAAATTACTGGTGACTTCCCGCCATGGCGCACCTGAATCGGACAAGCATGAGCGCCTTTTTCAATTGGCTATATCCGCCTAACGAAAAGCCAGTTTCGGCATGGAAGCGGTACGGGGTTTTGGTGGCGTATGTCGTCTTGGCGATCTGGTGGGCTGCAAATGTCGTCTCATCCCCCCCAGAATACTCCGGTGAACACTATTCCCTCGGCGTAGTTTTGGCCATGGCTCTGGCACAGCATATCGCAACCTATTTTCCCTGGCCGGTACGTCTCCGACTTGCGGTGCAAATGCTCGCCTTGCTTCTGTTAATCGCGGGAAGCAGTTATATCTGCGCGACACTCCCCTTCTGGAAGTAAGCGCATCCCTACGCGGCACGCGGAATGTTACCGCGTCACCCGGCCTCCTCACGGCGGCCGCTACGAGAACGGGCGCGCGAAAACCGAGCTTGCCTGCATGCCGCGTAAGTTTTCGCTGAGCGCCCGTGCGCACGCTCTGGCAAAAACTTACGCGCCATACCCCCGGTGATTTTCTCGCGGCGTTGCTGCTGGCGGCGGGCTTCCTCGCTTTCGTGACGTGGGACCAAACGCACTGGTGGCGCGTGAAAACCGACTACGGCTTCGGCTGGCTCGTGCCGCTGTTCGTCGGCTACGTCGTGTACGAACGCTGGCCGCGCATCGCCGCCGCCGCCACGGCCTGCGCCGCGCCCGGGAGTCCGCGCGCCGCGGGCTGGCACCGGTGGGTGCTGCGGTTGTCGGTCGGACTCTCGCTGCTCTGGGGCGTGTTGTGGTTTTTGCTCGGCGCGTTTTATCGCGCGGGCGCCGGCGCTTCGCAACCGGGCACACTGGCGATCACCATGGGCGCGGTGGCCATCGTGTTGCCGCTGCTGTGGCTCCACGCCCCACCCTCCGCGACGCCGACACCCGCGCCGTTTTGGGCTGATGCGCGCCTCGGACTCGTGCGCTGGTTTCTGTTTCCCGTGCTGGTGTGGCTGGTGTCGGCGCCGCTTGTCTCGGCCATCGAAAACCAGCTCAGCCTCTTCCTGCTGCGCAAGGTCGTCACGGTGGTGTTCTTCGTTTTCGACGCCCTCGGCCTGCCTATCGCGCAAGAGGGCAACGTCCTCGCGCTGCCGCTCGGCCGGGTCGGCATGGCGGAAGCGTGCTCCGGCATTCGCTCGCTCACCGGTTGTTTGTTTGCGGGCGCGTTTCTCGCCGCGGTGTATCTCGAACGGCTCGGCCAGAAACTTGCGCTGCTCAGCGCCGCTCTCGGACTGGCGTTTCTGGGCAACCTCGCGCGCAGCCTGTTTCTGACCGCGTGGGCTTATCGCCACGGCCCGACGGCCATCGAAGGCGCGATGCACGACTTCGCCGGCTACGCCATCCTCGGCGTGACGACGCTGGGGCTGTTCGCCCTGCTGCCGCTCGTCCGCAGATTCGTGCCCCGCTAGCGCCAGCTACGTTGCCATACGATTACAGGATTAGCTCGTTGACCGAGCATCAGCTTTACCCATTATGTTTCTTAAGGTTACGCACCCAGCGCGCCCGATTATAACTCCCAACCCTACCATGTTCCACCGCATCATTACCCGCGGCCTCTGCTTCTGTATCACTGGATTTCTGGCACTCGCCGCGGCAACGCAGAGCGAATCGCCGGAAGCCAAGGCGCAAAACGAGTGGTTCAAACGATTTTATCAGACACACGACCTGAAGCCCTTCGACGGCTTCTGGCGCGAAGTGATAACGCAGGCCATGTTGGAAGACAAAAACCGCCAGTCGCCGATCATCGGCTTCGCCAGCCAAGTTTTCCGTCAACATCCGGAATTGCTGCAAGGGCGAATCGACGCGGTGTCCGCATTTCCTCAAAAGCAACAGGAGGCGCTCCGGCGCTTGCTCCAGCTCGCGAATTGCGCCGAAGCACAGAAAATCCTGCAAGCGGACGACTCGAAGCAATCGCGACCCGCTCCACCTGCGATCAAAGACTGGAAGATCAAGGACGCCGGGGATCTCGATCTTTGTTGGGGCTATTTTTTCGCCACCGGCGATACTGCCGCACTCGATCCAATTATCACGGCCTTGGCTTTTGGAAAATACGCGGGGGCATTGGAGCGCTACAAAACCAGCGGAAAAACCAAGGAAGACAAAGCCGCCGCCTACAAAGATGCGATTTTCGGCTCCGCCATGTGGTCGTTGGGGGCCAACGCCAAGGAAGATCCGCGCATCGCTGCGCACCTCGAAAAGGTCTTCAACGATCCCGCAACACCAAAGGATCAAGGCCTGTGGCTCGCCGCGATCCTGAGCAAGCTCATGCCGCAAAAATATACGATGAATCTCAAGCCAGGAGGTGTGGGGGTGACGCAACAACCGCCCTCGACGTCACAGCGCACCGTTCAAGGATTCATGGCGATCGTGCTCGCTACCTCCGACCCAGACTGGAAGGCCAAATGGGAAACGCCAGCCGAGGTCACACCTCAACTTTCCACCGTCACCAAACTCAAAATCGGAGAGCGCGCCACGGTTTTAGTTTTGTTTGCGAATCCGCAACTCGATCCCACCTCGGGCGCAAACGTCACCTGTGACATCAAGATCACCCGGCCCAACGGCAAGATAACCGAAATGAAAGATCAGAAAGGCTACGTCGGTGCACTCAAAGGCGCGCCCACCAACCTTTATCTGGCGAACTGCCGGATCGGCTTCGTCGGCGACCCGGGCGATCCACTCGGCGAATGGGTGTTCGACGTCACGGTCCGTGACAATGTTCGCCAAGTCGCTGTGCCTGTCACCACTCGCTTCACACTCGAAAAACCGTAATCCTCATGCTCGCCCGCCCGCTACGCCGTGGAGACACCATCGGCATCGTGGCTCCTTCCGACCCAGTGCCCCCCGGACATGCGCAGCTTTTGGCCGGCATACGTTGCCTGGAGAGTTTGGGATTTCGCGTGGTATTGGGCCAAGCGGTCTGCGCAAGTTCGCTGGGCTATGCCGCCTCGCCCCAGGCAAAGGCCGGCGATCTCAATGCGATGTTCGCCGACGAATCCGTACATGCGATCATTTGCGCCCAAGGAGGAGCCACGGCCAACAGCTGCCTAGCGTACTTGGATTGGAACCTCATCATGCGCCATCCCAAGATCGTTTTGGGCATCAGCGATATTACGGTGCTGCTAAATGCCTTCTACGCACACACGGGCTTGGTCACGTTTCACGGCAATGATGTTATGTGGGGATTGGGCCGCACGCCGACCGCCTACGATTTGCGGGAATTTACCGATCGTTTGGTAGAAGCAAAAATCGGTCCGGTCGCCGCCAGCCGTCCGCGGCAAACCATTCGCGGCGGCGAAGCCTCCGGGCCGTTGATCGGCGGCCATCTGGGTTGTCTGCTCAACCTGGCCGGCACGCCCTATTGGCCCGACCTGACTGGCACTGTCTTGTTTCTGGAGCATTTCCAGCCCGCGCCCGCACGGTGCGATCACGAGTTGCACCACCTCGCCCAAATGGGCGTTTTCGATAAGATCGCCGGCGTGCTCGTCGGCTGGGTGGATGGCATGGAAAACCAACCGGTGCAGTTACACGACATTCTCCTGCGCATCACCGCCGACTATCGATTCCCCATCCTCAAGGTGCGGGATTTCGGCCATAATTGCCCAAACACGACCTTGCCCATCGGCGCCCGCGTGCATCTGGATGCGGACCGGCAAAGCTACGAAATTGTAGAGCCGTGCCTCGCGCCATGACACCGGCACAGCCTGATGGCTAGGCGGCAACGCCACACTCATTTCTTTACCCCATCATGCAACTCCGCTCGATCCTTCAGTGGCATCCTCGCCCACGCGAGAGAGTACAACGTCTCCTCGTACTCGGGACTTTGCTTCTGCTCCTCGGCACCACCGGCCGCTGTGCGACCGATGCGGCTGCGTCCGTTTCGTCAACTACGACTACCGCGGCGAATGTTCCCGCCGCGCTAACACCCGAGGTGGCGCAGCGGGAGCTCGCTGCGCTCCGCGCCGAGGTCGCGCGGCATGATGCGCTCTATCACCAGAAGGCTGCGCCTGAGATCAGCGACTTCGCGTACGACCAACTCAAACGCCGGCTGCGCGCCCTCGAAGCCGCGTGGCCCAAACTCGCCCGCGCCACTCCCGCTGTCTCCGAAGTGGGCGACGACCGCACCGGCCTTTTTCAAACCTACCGCCACCGCGCGCCGATGCTGAGTCTCGATAAAACTTACGCCGAAGCCGACCTGCGCGCGTTCCAGACCCGGCTCGCGAAACAACTCGGCGCCGCCGCACTCGCATTCGTCGTCGAACCCAAGTTCGACGGGCTGGCGGTCAGCGTCACGTATGAGCGCGGCCAGCTCGTGCGCGCTGTCACGCGCGGCAACGGCGTCGAGGGCGACGACATCACCGCCAACGTGCTCGCGCTCTGCCGGCTGCCGCGCCGCCTGCGCGCCACATGCGACGACGGCACGCCCAACCCGCTCCCGGAACGGATCGAGCTGCGCGGCGAACTGTTCGTGACGTTCGCCGAATTTCAACGCCTCAACGCCGAACGCGAAGCCGCCGGGGAAACTCCCTTCGCCCACCCGCGCAATCTCGCCGCCGGCGCCATCCGCCAACGCGAGCTTCCGCGCGAAGCCACGCGGGCGCTGTCGGTCGCGTTCTACGGCATCGGCGCGTGCGAACCAGCCAGCGCGCTGCCGCTGTCGCAACAGGCGTTGCACGCGCAGATGCGCGCCTGGGGTCTGCCGGGCGTCGCGCAAGTCTGGACGGCGCGCGGTGCCGACGAACTTTGGGCGGCGGTGCAGGCGCTCGCGCGGGCGCGCCCCGGTTTCGCGTTTCCCACCGACGGCGCGGTGATCAAACTCGACTCGTTCGCGCAGCAACGCGAGGTCGGCGAGAGCGACCACGCGCCGCGCTGGGCCATCGCCTACAAGTTCGCGCCGGAGCGCGCCGAGACGCTGGTGCGCGGCATCACCGTGCAAGTGGGCCGCACCGGCATGCTCACTCCCGTAGCGGAACTCGCGCCCGTGACTCTCGGCGGCTCAACGGTGGCGCGGGCCACGTTGCACAACCGCGCCGAGCTCGCGCGGCTGGACATCCGCCCCGGCGATTTCGTGTCCGTCGAAAAAGCCGGCGAGATCATCCCGGCCATCGTCGGCGTCAATCGCGCGCACCGCCCCGCGGACTCCGCGCCCTATGTTTTTCCGGCGGTGTGTCCGGCGTGTCGCACACCGGTGGTTGCACGCGCGGGCGAAGCCGCGGTGCGCTGCCCCAACGCCGACTGCCCTGCGCAACTGCGGCGGCGGCTCGAACACTTCGCGTCGAAAGCCTGCCTCGCCCTCGAAGGCTTCGGACCTGCGACTGTCGATGCGCTGGTGACGAGCGGGCGCGTCAAGACACTGCCCGACCTCTACCGTTTGCAACGCAACGACCTGACGGCGGCCGGCCTGGGCGGCGAGAAAACGGCCGAGCGGCTCCTCGCTACCATCGCGGCGAGCAGGCGCGCGGAGCTGTGGCGGTTCATCCACGGGCTCGGCGTGCCACAGGTCGGTGCCACCTCCGCGAAAGCGCTCGCGCGCCAGCACGGCAGCCTCGCGGCGTTGGCCGCCGAGTGGGCGGAGAAACCGGAGCTGGCGCCGCATCGCGCTGTGATCGCGGAGCTGCTGGCCGCGGGCGTGGAGCCGACGCCGCCGAGCGCAGCCAACGCAAATCTGGCGGGAAAAACCGTTGTGCTCACCGGCACGTTGCCCTCGCTGACGCGTGCGCAAGCCACGGCGAAAATCGAAGCCGCCGGCGGCAAAGTGAGCGGCAGCGTGAGCCGGAAAACGGATTTCGTGGTGGCCGGCGCCGAGCCCGGCGCGAAGCTGGCGCAGGCGCGTGCGCTCGGCGTGCCGGTGATCGACGAAGACGAGTTACTGCAACTGCTGGCCGGCGAGTGACGCAGCGCTTGCTTGCGTAGCGCGGCGCTTTAGCCCGCGCAGCAGCTCTGGCAGGGGCAGAGCCATAATGGCCTCTGCCCCCGCCGCTAGTCGGGCCAGCATCCCGACTAAAAGAGCAACTCGTACGAACATGGGTTAAGGCACCTCGTAGACTTCGACGAGCGCCACGCCGGTGTCGCCACTCGCGCCGGAAACTTGGGCGGAGTAGGCGCCGGGCGGCAGCGTGATCAGCAGGGCGGAATCGTTACTCGTGGGCGAAGTCCAGTCGAAGGCGCCGATCGCAGCGGCGGTGGCGACGATCTGCGGATTGCCCGCCCAGCCGTTGTTGCTGGCGATCACATTGCCGCCGGCATCGTAGAGGCGCAGGAGCGGATCGGGCAGCGTGCCGGTGACGCCGAACAAGGCGATCGCGGGACCGGAGGCGCGCAACAGGAGCGTCTTCGCCGTGGAGCCGCCGATAACGAAACCCGCCACCAGGATGTTGCTGCCAGTGCCGACCTGCACGCGGGCCGACAAGTTGATCAGCCGCGGAGTCGTGGGCGTGAACGCGCCGGTCGGCGTGGCGTCGTAGACCTCGGCGAGCGCGACCCCGGTGCCGTCGCCTTTGCCGGCGATCTGCGCGGAGTACACATTCGCGCCCAGATTCGGAAGATAGAGCGCGGAGTCCAGGCTGCGGGTGTCGGGCAGTTCGAAGGCGCCGACGGCGGCGTCTGCCGCAATGACCTGCGCGTTGCCGCCCCAATTGTCGTCCGCAGCGATGAGCGCGCTGCCTTGGTAGAAAGAGAGCATCGGATCGCCGAGCGCGCCCGGCACGCCGAAGCTCGTCAGCGTCGGTCCGGTGCCGCGCACCAACATGGGCTTGGCGCCGGAGGTGCCCGCGCCGCCGAGCACGAAGCCGACGACCAGGATGTTGCTCCCGGTGCCGACCAACGCCCGCGTCGAGAGATTGCTGAGCCGGCCGATGTCGGTGGTGGTGGTGAGCGCAAGCGCCGCGGTGCTGCTCGTCGCCGACCCGGAGCCGTTGGTCGCAGTGCACGTGTAGTTGCCGGTATTCGCGGCCGTGACGCCGTTGAGCAAGAGCGTGGAGTTGGTCGCACCGGCGAGCGCCGTGCCATTGCGCGCCCATTGGTACGAGGCGGCGCCGCTGGCCACGGCGTTAAACGCCACCGTGGAGCCGCTCACGACGGTGGCCGAGATCGGTTGCGTGGTGAACGCAGGCGCGGCGCTCGCCACCGTGACCGTGAGAACGGCGGCGCTGCTCGTGGCCGTGCCGGCGGAATTCGTTGCGACCACGGTGTACGAACCAGCGTTGGCCGACTGCGCACTCGCGAGTGTGTAGGTCGCGGCGGTGGCGCCGGCGATGGGCGTGCCGTTGAAACGCCATTGGTACGTCGGCGCCGGAGTGCCGCTCGCCGCGGCGGTGAAGGCGACACTGGCGCCGGCCGCCACGCTGCGACCTTGCGGCTGGGTCGTGATGCTCGGCGCGGTGGTAACCTCCGCGCCCGTGACGACAATCGTGTAGGGGAAGGTGAGCGAGGCCAGGCCTCTCGCGCCGCCCAGCTCGTATGCGCGCAGGCTGAACGTGTACGTGCCGGGCGAGGTGGGCGTGCCGCTGAGGACGGGCGTCGTGCGAGCGTTGCCGCTGGAGGTACCGCCGTAGCCGTCGTCCATGCCCGGCGTCGTGGCGTCGAGCGTGCCCGGGCCGGTGAGCGTGTTGCCTCCCTCGACGGCCATAAGCGTGAGTCCCGGAGGGAGGTCGCCGGTGATCGCCCAGGAGCCGATGTTGATGGTGTTGGTTACGGTGAACCCCACCGGCGAGATCGCCTTCCCGGCGGCGGCGTTGAGCGGGCTCGGCTGCGATGGCGCGAGTACTGTGGCGCCCGCCAGGGTGTCGTAGGCGCCGAGCGTCGTGGCAACGGCGAAGGCCGACTTCAACACGGCGCCGGCACGGGAAACGACCACCAGCTCATCCGCGGCCACGAGACAGCGGAGCACCGGCGTGCGCTGCAACAGCGCGATCAGCGTGACAGCGGAGAGGTTGATCCAACTGAATCGGAAGCTGAGGCGGGTGAGCGTATTCATGGCGATGACAGATCAGTTTGACTGGAGTGCGGAGGGACAGGACCTGCGACTACAGCTACTCAGCTCTCGCGCAGGCGAAAGAAGCTTACCGTAACGGATCTGTTACCAACGCGGGCCGCCGCCAGCGCGCAGCGCCACTCAGAACCGCGTCGTGAGCTGCGCCGAAATCTGCCGGCGCCCGGCGTGCTGCTCGGCGTCCTCATGCTGCCAGCTGCATTGTAACTTGGCCTGCACCTGCGGCGTGAAACGATGGCCCACCGCGGCATCGAACCGCGCGACTTCGCGCCCCCAACGGACCTGCGTGCCGTCGAGATCGCGCACGGTGGAGAAAAACTGCTGGTTCCAACGCAGCGCGCCAAACCAGCGGGGAGAGAACTTCACCTTCGTCTCCAGATAGTAGGCGGTGGTGTCGGCCGGCCCCACGCGCGGAATCGCGAACCGCGCCCGGTAGACCTCGGCCCACACCTGCACGCGATGCCACGCGAAGCCGATGTCGTGCGCCAGCACCGTCTCGCGAAAATCGTCGAGCCGCGTGCCGCCCGGCAGCGTGGCCGCGGCCGCCGCTTGCAGGTAGCAACCCGTGCTGGCGGAGAAACCGATGTTCCACCGCGCGTCGGGGCGGTAGCCGATCCGGCCGCTGTACGTCGGATGCTGCCACTGGACTTGCGCCACATCCCACTGCTCGGGGCGCGAGGACAGCGCGGCATTCTTCACCTCGAACGCGGCGTCGAATTTCCCCACGCCGCCGAAGATCGCCGCGCCGCTGGCATAGCTGGGCCCCCACACGATCGGCACGCTCCGGCGCTTGTCCTGCAACACCCCGCCGCGCACCGGCCGCGGCCGGACGCCGGCCCACGCCAGCAGCACCCGGCCGGTGCGCACCGCGGCGTCATCCCAGATGCCGGTGAGATTTTCGTAAGGCAGCGGCGCGGTGACGAACGGGTTGTCCCACGAGCCGTGCCGCGGCATCCAGTTTCCCACGACGGTCGAAAATTTTCCGAGCTGCACGCCGGCGCGCCGGCCCGCCCATGGCGTGAGGCGCAACGCATACTCGTCGAGCCGCACCTGCGCGCGGCCGGTGTCGGGATCGAATCCGTGGTCGGCGCGCGCACCGACGAAGGCGTAGACATGCGCGCCGTACTGCGCGTCAAAAAACAGCGAGAGCCGCGGATTGAAGAGATCGCGACCGTCGGCCAGCACCAACCCGGGCGCGGGCAGCGTGCTGCGGTAACCTTCGAGATCGAGCGCGCCACTGAGCCGGACATGCACCTTGTTTTGCAGCCATGCGCCCGTCAGCGCCTCGTCCACGCGATCGAGAAAACTCTCCGCCGGCCACGCAGTCGCGGCCAGTGCGATCATCCCACCGATGAGTCCCACGCGTCTCATGGCGTGGCCGCCTCCGCGGCGGTGGCGGACTTGGTGGCGCGGAAACGCACCGCAAACTCCGTCCACTCTTCGTCCGAGCGGCTCAGCCGCAACTCGCCGCCGTGCAGCCGGGCGAGCTCCCGCGCGAGATTGAGACCGAGCCCGTGCCCGGGAACGTTCTCGGCGACCGCACCGCGATGAAACCTCTCGAAGATGTGCGACTGCGCCTCGGGCGGGATGGGCCGGCCGGTGTTGCCGACCGTGAGCACGACCCACTCGCCGTCCGGACGCGCGGCGATGCGGATGCGGCCGCCCGGGCGGTTGTACTTGCGCGCGTTTTCCAGCAGGTTTTGCAGAATGAGCGTCGTGTAGCGTTTCTCGCCCTCGACCGGCAGCGTCGGCGGAAAATCGGTCTCGACGGCCAGCTCGCGGTCGTCGGTCAACACGCTGAAATCGTCGAGCCAGGCCTCGAGCAACGGCACGAGATCGACGGCGCTGAGCTCCAACCGCAGCCGGCCGGCGTCCATGCGGGAGAGCAGGAGCAAATCCTCGATGATGCTCGTGAGACGAAACGTCTGGTGTACGAGCGCGCCGATCTCCTCCCGCGCCTCCAGCGAGAGCTTTTCGCCCGCCAGCAACTCCTCCAGCCCGGCGCGCAGTACGGTCACCGGAGTCTTCAATTGATGCGACGCGTCCGCGGAAAACCGCGCCGAGCGCTGCAATTCCTCGCTGGTCAGTTCGAGCGCCGCCTCGGCGCGGGCGCGTTTCGCGCGGTGCTCCTCCGAGTCCACGGCGAGCTGCTCGACCGGCCGCGCCAGTCGCACCGCCAGAAACTGGCTGACGGCCAGGGCGACGACGAACAACAGCGCCCCGGCGCCGACGAACTGCCAGAGCAACAACCGTTGCCGCGCGAGCGATTCGGCGAGCGGATAGAGGCAAACTTCGTAGGCGGGCGGGTAACGGGAATCCGGATTCAGCCGCTGGTAGAAGAGCAGGTGCGGCGCGCCATCGATCTCGACGGCGAGGCTGTTTTCCGTCGCCGCTGGCGCGACCAAAGCCGGCGCCACCACCGCAGCGAGCGCCGCCCGGGCGGGCGCGCTCAGCTCGCGCAATTGCAGTTCGCCGTTCAGCCAAAGGCCACGCCGGATGCCCGCGCCTCCAGCGGCGCCCGTGGCCTCGGAGGGAAACCCCAGCACGATGGCCGCGATCGGCTCGCCCGTCTCCGTCGACACTATGGGCATGGCGAGCACTTCGTCGGGCGCGTGCGTTGCTGCGTCGGCGCGGCGCGCGAGGTAGCCGATTTGCGGCCGGTCGGGCACGCCGGAGAGCGCGAGCTGTGCCTCTTCCTCCGCGCTGAGCGGGCCCGCATCCGTGCCCGGCGGCGGCGGAATCACCGCGCCGCGGCCGTCGAGAAACCGATAAAAACGCGCCCGCAACGCATACGCCGAATGCTCCGCGCCGGCGCGATCGCTGCGCGCCAGCACATCGGCCAGCTCGTCGCGGGCGTTGGGATAAAGCAAATCGAGCGCGTTGTCCTCCAGTGCCGCGTGAATCCGCGGTTTGCGCGCGAGCGCCCGGCAGCGCTCCGCCAACGCGGCGTGGCGCACGGCTTGCGCGGCATGCAGCGCCGCGAGCTCGGCGCGAAATTCCCGCTGCCGGTCGCGTTTCGCGCCCGCGGCCACATTGCGCTGCGCAAACCACAAACCCGACGCTGTGACCGCGGTAACCACGAGCATCATCGCCACGAACAATTTCGTGCGAAAGCGGGCGATCCCGTTGAGAGGCGTCGTGGCCGCGGGGTTCACGGAAAATCCACGGTGAGCGTCGCGCCATCCGTCAGCTCCACGGGACGCTCCCGCGTGGTCTTGCTGTCGATCCAGACTTTCAGCAGATACCGCCCCGCCGGCAAACCGCCAAGACGGTAGCGGCCGTCGGGTTCGCTCAGCACGAAGTGCGGCGTGTCGAGGACGAGAATCAGCGCGCGCATGTGTTCATGGATGTCGCACCGCAGCGTGACGAGCCCCGGCGTGTCGAACCGCTGCGTCGGCACCGGCCGCTCCTCGGCGCGATAACGCCCGAGGTCGAAGCGCTTCGCCGGCGAGAAGGAGAAAATGTTGTGGTAGGTGTCGTCCTGATTCGGGAACTCCACCATGGTGCCGGCGCGCACCGGCAACAGCGACGGCACGAAAGTCAGATCCTTCTGCGCCAGCTGCGCGCGCGGCGGCGTGGCCGCCGGCGGGAAAACGCCTTCGAGATAAACCACCGCGAGCGGAGGGTTGGTCGCGACCGCGCCGCCTTTGGTGACAATCTCGTAGCGCTGGCTCCGCACCGGCGCAGCGGTGGGTTTTGGCAACACCACGCGTCCGGTGAGAACCGCCTCGGCGCCCGCGGGCGCCGTCAGCGCGAGGGCGAGTGCGGCGAAAAAAAGCAGGCGTGATGAGATCATGGCGGGCGGATGGTGTAGCCGACAGCGCGCAGCGTGTGGATGAGCGGAGCGGGAAACCCCGAGTCCACCTTCTTGCGCAGGCGGGCGATGAAAATTTCCACCGTGCGCGTGTCGTACTCGTGGTCGCGTTGCCAGACGCGTTCGCACAATTCCGTGCGGGAAAAGACACGGCCGGGCTCCTGCATGAGCACTTGCAACAGGTCGAATTCGCGGGGCGAGAGCGCGATGGCGCGACCCGCACGCATGACGCGCCGGTGCTGCACATCCAGGTGCAGGTCGGCGACCATGAGCAGGTCGGCCGCCGTGGGCGTGGCGCCGCGCCGGCCCAGCGCCTCGACGCGCGCCACCAGTTCCTCCATCGAAAACGGCTTGGCCAGATAATCGTCGGCGCCTGCCTTCAGGCCCTTGACGCGCTGCTCCACCTCGCTGCGCGCCGTGAGAATGATGACGCGCGCCGGGCTGCCCGCCGCACGCAACCGGGCGAGCACCTCCAGTCCATCGAGCCCCGGCAGGTTGAGATCGAGCACGATCAGGTCGGGCGGCTGCGCGAGCGCGGCCTGCAAACCGGCGGGGCCGTCATGCTGCGCGTGGGCGTCGTGACCATGGCGGCCCAACGCACTCGTGATGTGGCGGGCGAGCTGGCGTTCGTCTTCGACTACGAGGATGCGCATGCGGAGGACCACAGCATAAGCGCATGTCGCTCCGCCGCAAGCGGAGCGGCCTCACTTACGGGAGCCCTGCGACTGCGGCGCAGTGATAAACAAGTAACCCCGCGTCGGATCGAGGTGGCGCCGCGCAAGCTCGTCGAGGTCGGCGCGCGTAATGGCTTCAACGTCTGCCTCGCGGTTGCGAACGGAGACCAGCGTGGCGGCATATTGCTGGGCAGTGCCCAGGGCGTTGCAGCACCAATAGCGGTTGGACGCGCGATGATCGTTCATGAAACGCACATAGGCGGGCTTCATCCGGGCGAACTCCTCCTCGGTCACACCCTCCCGGCTGAGCTTGGCGCATTCCTCGCGAATCAGGACGGTCGCCGACAGCACCTGCGCGGTGTTCACCTCGGCCAGCAGGGTGAAATAGTTCAACGCCTGCACGCCATTGGTGCGGACAAAGGACGCCTGCGGCGCGTAGGTGGCGCCAAGTTTTTCGCGCAGGCGCACGCGCAACCGGTCGCCCAAAATCTGCGCGAGCAGGGTGCACCGGCGGTCCTGCGGCGTGTCGACGTAATCCTCGACCGGCCAGTACCAGGCGATGGCGCATTGCTTGAATTTGGGGTCGATCGGGAAAATGGCGGTCTTCTCGCTACGATTGTAAAAGTGAATGCGGCGGATGCCGTCCGGATCGTCGCGCGGCTTTCGACGCGGCAGAGCACCCAGCGTGGCGGCGACGGCCGGCGTCACTTCCTTCCAGGCGATGTCGCCGACAACGCTCATCTCGATCGGCCCCGAGCGGAACTGCGGTTCCAGCCAGGCGGACAACTCGTCCAACGTGCGCACCTTGGTTTCATCGTAAGTTGGCGTCACGAAGCGCAGCTCACCGGAAAGCAGCATGCGCAGCGCCAGCATCTGAATCACACCGCTGGGAGAGGAGAACATATTCACGTATTGTGAGCCGATCCAGGCTTGGGCATCGCGCATGGCCGACGGCCGGTAAGCGGCGTCCGTCAGGTAGGCCGAGACCAGTTGCAACCCGAGGAGCAGATCGCGCTTGGCGCAGCGCACCAAAAAAACGCAGGCGTCGGGCTCGATATAAAAGGAGAGTTGGGCGGTGCGACCGGCGAGCACCTCGGCCAATTCCTCGGTGGTGTGTCGACGCAGGCCGCCACCGGGAAGCGCACTCAGAGCCAGCCAATCAAGGCCGGGCTGGAGTTGCGGCTGCGAGAGCTTGCCGTTGCCGACACGGACGTAGACGTAGACCATGTCGGCCTCGTACTGCGTGGATTTGAAATTGAGTTTCACGCCATTGGCGAAGCCGGCGAGATGCACATCGAGATCGGCAACATGCTGGTCATCGACCAGCCGGCCTGGCGGGCCAAAATTCTGATAGGCAAACGCAGGCGCGCCGGTGTCTTCGGGCGGTGGCATGACCACTTTGCGGCTGTCGTTGAGCACACGTGCCAGCTCGGTGCGTTTGGTGTGCAGCAGCGGGTTGGCCTGAAGGAAAACATGCGCAGCGCGCTTGGACCAGAGGTCACGCAGCGCCTCCGTGACCTCGTCGGGCGTGGTGGCGGCGATGGCGTCGACCATGTCGAGACGCTGCGCCTCGGGAGTCGTGAAGACATGGCCAAAGATCAGGGCGCCGCTGATGACGGCGGCCAGCCAGTCGGAGCGACGTGTGGCAGCGGTGCGGACGGCCTCCTCGTAGGAACTGAGCAGGTTGGCCTTGGCCGCAGCCAGTTCGCGCTCCCGAAAGCCGTGTTGTATGGCACGGCGGTGTTCCTGCTCGATGCTGGCAGCAACGGTTTGCCAATCGTCGATTTTGCCGGAGATGCTGACAACCGCCAGCCGCCACTCGGGCATCGGTGAGAGTATGGATGCGTTGGGCGCCACGCCCGCAGCGGAAGGTTGCTGCGCCAGCTTGGAGAGGCGGCGCTGCAAAACCGACATGGCAAGCTGCTGGCGCATGAACGCGACACGACTCGACTGCCGGTCGGGCTGGCGCGGCGTCCATACGGGATGCTCGAATGTGAGACCGATGCCCGCGAGCCCGTCGTCGAGCACGCCGTCAATATCGGGGGTCGAGGCCTGCCGGGGAAACAACTCCGCCGGCTCAGCCCGCGCCGTGCCGCGGCCTTGCAGGTTGCCAAAACAGGAGAGCAGCTGGCGCTCGACCTCGGCCGGATCGATCGCGCCGACGATCACCACGGCCATGCGCTCCGGCCGATACCAGGCCTCGTAGAACGCGGCGCACTGGCGACGCGTGAACTTTTTGATGGTCGCCAATTCGCCGATGACCGGCCGCTGCACGTAACGCGAGTTGGGCCAGACAAATTTCATGTTGGCGATCTGGGCGCGGGCCATCGGCGTGTCGTGCATGGCGCGCTCGCTGAGGATAACGCCGCGCTCCTTCTCGATGTACTTTTTGTCGAACACCACGCCGTCGGCGAATTCGCGGAAGACTTCCAATCCCGCCGCGAGGGTTTCCGCCTGCGGATCGGGCAGTTCGATGTGGTAGATCGTGTAGTGGGGGAAGGTGAACGCGCCGCTGTCCGGCCCGAGGCTGATGCCCCGGCGTTGCAGGGTGGAGACCATCGAATCGTCGGGAAACTTGCGCGTATGGCGAAACGCCTGGTGCTCGACGAAGTGCGCCAGACCGCGCTCGTCGTCCTCTTCGTGCAGCGAGCCGGCCATCACGATAAAGCGCAGCGAAACGCGATCCTTGGGTTCGGCGTTGGGCAGGATCGCGTAACGCAGACCGTTGGGCAACGCGCCGAGCCGCAACGCCGGATCGGCCGGCAGGTCGCTGTCGATCACCGGCCACGGCGAAGCCGTTTGCGCCCCGACGCGGAGCAGCAACACCGCAAGCACCATGACCACGCGCAGGCGAATCATGGCATCCGTCTATCTGGCCGCCGCGCGGAGGCCAGCCGGAAGTCGATGGCTCAACGCTGTGTTAGCCAGCCTATCGCAACCCCTCCATTCCGCTATTCGGCGTACACGCGCCAGGGCCAGCGCACGCAGCCGTCGATGTCGCGGATCAGCGCGAAGTCGACTTTGCCCTTCAACACGAAGGGCAACACCTCCGCCTCCGCCGGCAGCAGCGCGCGCGCCGCGTGCCAGGATTTGCCCGACACATAAACATCGTCCACCAGCAGAATGCGCCGCCAGCCGCGCACGTCGGGCACCGGCGCGAGCAGTTGCGGCTCGGCGAAACGCGGCGCGTTGGCCTCGTCGCGGTAGTTGAGGGCAAGCACGCGCAGTTCGAGCCCGAGTCGCTGCGCCACGAGCGCCGCCGGCACCACGCCGCCCGCGGCGATGCCCACCACGCCATCGAGCCCCGCGGGAAATCCCCAACGGGCGAGCCGGGCGGCGATGTCTTGAAAAGCGAGCGGTTGCATGGAGAGCACGCGCAGCGCACCACAGTCGGCGGCGTTAAGCAACTTCGGGCGCGACTTCGGGCGCAGCACGGGTACGCTCCGCCGCGTCTTCTCTTTTCCCATGCCATACTCTCCCTCCTCCACTCGCTACGACCGGCCCGACATGTACCGCACCTGCGGACGCAGCGGCCTCAAACTGCCGCTCCTCTCCCTCGGCCTCTGGTACAATTTCGGCGGTGGCGACGATTTCACCAACAGTCGCGCCATGATCCTGCATGCCTTTGACCGCGGCATCACGCATTTCGATCTGGCCAACAACTACGGCCCGCCGCCCGGCTCCGCCGAGACGACCTTCGGACGCGTGCTGCGCGAGGATCTCGCCACGCACCGCGACGAACTCATCATCTCCACCAAGGCCGGCCATCTGATGTGGCCTGGTCCCTACGGCGACTGGGGTTCGCGCAAATATCTGCTCGCCAGTCTCGACCAGAGCCTGCGCCGCATGGGCCTCGATTACGTGGACATTTTCTACAGCCACCGTTTCGACGCCAACACGCCGCTGGAGGAGACGATGGGCGCGCTCACCCAGGCCGTGCGCAGCGGCAAGGCGCTCTACGTCGGCATCTCCAACTACAGCGCCGAACAGGCCGCCGCCGCCGCCGCGATTCTGCGCGCCTCCGGCACGCCCTGCCTCATTCATCAGCCGCGCTACAACATGCTGGAACGCGAGCCCGAGAAGAGCCTGCTGCCAACGCTGCAACGCGAAGGCATCGGCGCCATCGTGTTCTCGCCGCTCGCCAAGGGCATGCTCACCAACCGCTATTTCGCCGGCATCCCCGCCGACGCCCGCGCTGCGCGCGACCCGCGATTCATCAAGCCCGAGCAAATCACACCTGAGCTCCTTGCCAAGTTGCGGGCGCTCGACGCCATCGCACAGTCCCGCGGCCAAACCCTCGCGCAGCTCGCGCTCGCCTGGGTGCTCCGCCAACCCGCCGTGACATCGGCGCTGATCGGCGCGAGCAGGACGAGCCAGATCGACGACAATGTCGGCGCGATCAACCGCCTCGATTTCTCGGCCGACGAGCTCGCCGCCATCGAGCGCATCCTTGCGAGCTGACGTCGACGCCAGAGCGCGCAGTGTCATTGAGCAAATGACACTGCTTCCGCCGTGAATCTCATCCTCTTCACGCCCGACGAAGCCGCCCGGCCGCTGCCGGTGGCGGACCCGCGTGCGGTGCATTTGCTCACCGTGCTACGGCGGCGCGAAGGCGATACGTTTGACGCCGGCTTGATCGACGGGCCGCGCGGCAAAGGCACGCTCGTCGCCCGCGACCACGTTGCCCTCACGCTGAGTTTCGCTTGGGGCGAACCACCGCCGCCGCTCGACCCGATCACGCTGCTCGTCGGCCTGCCGCGTCCGCAAACCGCGCGGAAAATTCTGCAGGAAGCCACCGCGCTCGGCGTGGCGGCGATCCATTTTGTGGCGACAGAGAAAGGCGAACCGAGCTACGCGCAAAGCACGCTCTGGAGTTCCGGCGAATGGCGCCGGCACGCGCTCGCCGGGGCGGAGCAGGCGTTTTGCACGCGGTTGCCCGCCGTGAGTTGGGGCCGCCCGCTCGCCGAGCTGGTCGCCGCCCTGCCGCCGGCCACGCACCAGCGAATCGCCCTCGATAATTACGAAGCAAGCGTCGCGCTCGGGCAGTGTCCATTGCGCGATGACACCGCGGTCGCGCTGGCGCTGGGGCCGGAGCGCGGCTGGTCGGCGCAAGAACTCGCGGTGTTGCGCGCCGGCGATTTCACCCTGGCGCACCTGGGCACACGCGTCTTGCGCAGCGAGACCGCCGCGGTCGCTGCGGTAGCGCTGCTCAAAGCGAAGCTCGGGCGGATGTGACGCACCGGGCGGAGGTCTTGCGCCTGACGCCGGCGACGGATTAAGTCGGCTCGCGTTCGCAACCTTGTCCCCGCCTCCCCACTCCATGAATCTCTCGAAACTGCAGCTCACGGCCACGCTTCTGCTGGCGGCGGGTGTCGCCGTGGCGATTGTCCTGCAACAGCGGAACGATGCGCAGCTGCGCTCAGCGCTCGACGAGTTGCGCCAGGAACTGCGCGCCACGCGGACCGCCGCCGCAAGCGCGGCGCGGCCCACCTCCTCCGCTTCCGCCAATGACACTTTTGCGATCGTCAAAGCCGGCGATGAGCTCAAACCCTCGCCGTCCGAATGGCAGCAGCTGCGCCAGGACATGGAGACGTTGAAGGTGCGCACGCAGGAGCTGGCGCGGACACAACCGCCGCAGGCCACGGACAGCAGCGGACCGCCTCCGGGCGGCTTTATTCCGGTCGGCTCATTGAAGAACGCCGGACGGGGCAAACCTACGGCCGCGGTGGAAACCTTGCTCTGGGCGGCGACGCAGGGGGAAATCGACACGCTGGCAAATTCGCTGCTCCTCGACCCGAACGCGCGGACCAAGGCCGATGCGTGGTTCGCGCGGCTGCCGCCGGAATCACAGGCGCAATTTGGTTCGCCGGAAAAAGTGCTGGCCACCGTGCTCTCGGTGCGGGCCAGCAAGGAGCTGGCCGCGATGGGCGTCGTCTCTCAAGCCGACAAGGGTACGGATCTCACCTTGATGCGGGTGCGTTTTCAAAACGCCGAGGGCCAGCAGCGCGACGATCAATGGCCGTTGCGGCTGACGTCCGACGGCTGGAAACTCATCGTCACGGAGAAGGGCCTGGCCGGGATCAGCAAGGCCCTGAACAATTCCGCCGGACGCGCGGCTGTTAAACCCTAAGACAATATCAGGCGCCGACAGCCCGCCGTTCAGCGCAGCATCTCGCTCAGCAACGGTTGCATCGCCTCGGCCCAGATCGCGTAGCCCGCGGCGCTCGGATGGAGCTGGTCGGGCATGATGGCGTCGGGAATCTTGCCGTCGGCGCCGAGGAACTTCGCGCCTATGTCGAGGAAACGGACGTTTTTGCCGTCATCGAGTTTGGCGAGCTCGACGTTGACGTCGCGGATGATCGCCATGCGGGTGGAGCCATCGTCGAGGGAACCATCGCGGTTTTTGCGCGGGCCGCGCGGGAAGATCGCCAGCAGGAGCACCTTGGCGTCGGGCAGTTTGGTGCGGATCATCTGCACGATCTTTTTGTCGGCCGCGGCGATCTGCGCGGCGTTGTGACTGCCGGTGTTGTTGGTGCCGAGCATGAACACCACGACACGCGGACGGCAGACATCGAGTTCGCCGTTTTCGATCCGCCAGATGACATTTTGCGTGGTGTCGCCGCCGATGCCGAAGTTGGCCGGCTGGTACGCTTCGTAGTACTTTTTCCAAACCTCGGGCGCCTTGGCCCAACCGGCGGTGATCGAGTCGCCGAGGAAGAGCAGGCCGACCGGGCCGGCCTTGGCGCGGGCGAGGAACGACTCGTGCATTTTCAGGAAACGCCCGTCGTCCTTCTTGGCGATCGGCGCCGAGGCATCGACCTTGGAGGTCTTGGGCGCCTCGGCCGGAGCCGCGACGAGTGACAGGGACAACATCAGGGCGCAAAGGCCCGCACGCAGTGTTTTCATAGGAGGGAAAGCGGAGGGAGAGAAACGACCGACGGAAGATTGACGCGCCGCCGCCCCCGACGTTTCACACGAATGCCGCGCCACAGGGCGGATATTTGCACGGGCGCAAACAACCGGGGCAACGATGGGCGGTTTGCGCGAAACGGCTTTCGCCCGCCGAGGCCTTCGCCTAGCAAGTGACGCCATGTCCACGGCCAAAGAGATTCCCTTTCAGATCAAACGCGGTCCGCACCGCCTCGCAGCGGTCTTGCACGATGCCGGCAAAGCCCGCCTTGTCGTGCTCTGTCATGGGTTCACCGGCGACAAGGCCGAGACCAGCCGGCTCTTCGTCACGACCGCCCGCGCGCTGGCCGATGTTGGCATCTCCGCGCTGCGCTTCGATTTCATGGGCAGCGGCGACAGCACGGGCGATTTTCACGAGATGACGCCCAACACCGAGATCGCCGACCTCCACGCCGTGCTCGATTGGGCGCGGCGCGCCGGCTACCGGCAACGCGGCGTGCTCGGCATCAGCTTCGGCGGCGCGGTGTCGATCTGCACCGTCGCGCAGCGCAAAGCCGGCGACATCGCTGCGCTCTGCACCTGGTCGAGCGTGCCGGCGTTTTCGTTCTGGCGTCCGAAGCCCGACCCCGAAGTCATCCATCCGGAAAATCTCTGGCGCGTCGGCCGCCGCTTTTTCAACGACCGCCCGAAACTCGACGTACCGGAGTCTTACCGCACGATCCGCGCGCCGAAACTGCAGGTGCAGGGCGATTGCGACCTCGAAGGTTTCCGCGAGGAGTTTACCAAGTTTTTCCCCTCGGCACCGGAACCGAAGCGGCACGTGGTGGTGCCCGGCGCAGACCACGTCTTCACCAAAGCCTCGCTCCGCAAGCGGGTCATCCGCGAAACGGTGAAGTTTTTCCGGACAAATTTGGGGTAATCTCCGCCGACGCGTCCGATGGCAGCGCACTCCTTTCAGAGGCGCCGCGCTATTAGTCTTCGTAACCAAACCGGATCGTACAATCGACGATCAACCCTTGGCGTTCTTGTTTCGGAAAATCTTGGAAACGCCATGAGCGCGCAACGGATAGCACAGATGCCTCAAATTCCTTGATCGTGCTTTTAGCGATCACCGCATCGGCCACCTTTCCCTGTCTGTCTACAGTCAACCGTACAACGACCTCGCCTGTGACTCCTGCCCTCAACAATTCCCACGGAAAAAGCGGCATGGGATTTAGGGGCAATAGATATCCGGGCGCGGGAGAATTCAACGCAGGCACCACTGACTCCAAGGTGACCTTGGGGATACGCTCAGCAACACCTCCTGCAAATCCCCGCCTGGAAGACGTGTGACAGCCCATCAGCGCTATGAGCAAGGTCGGCAAAAGCGCGAACCAGCGAAACACGGTTCTGATCGCCGAATATTTGCCCGGATTCTTTTGCGAACACATTGAGGAGGATAGGGGTAATTTGTTTCTGTGTGTCACTGCGCCAGCGGCGCTCAGCGATCATTTCGTCACGAATCCGCCCGCCGGAAAAAGCACACGGTCGGTTGGTGCGCGCCTTTGCCGAGGCGCTTTACGCATTGCCAGCCGGGGGGCGTCAGCGTGAGTTCGCCCGGCATCTCGAACACCACCACCGGATCGGCCGGCGGCACGAGCCACTCCGCCAGGCGCGCGAACAGCGCCGGCGCGACTTCCGCGATGATTTCGTAGGGCGGATCGATGAAAACCAGATCGACCGCGGGCTGCGCCGCGAGCGGGGCGGTCAACACATCGACCGGCAGCACCGTGACGCCGCGTTCGTCGCGCCCGAGGCTTTTGCAGACGGCCGCGAGGTTGGTGCGCACGCAGGCGACCGCCTTGGCGTTCTTCTCCACAAACACGCCGCCCGCCGCGCCGCGGCTGAGCGCCTCCAGTCCGTACGCGCCGCTGCCGGCGAAAAGATCGCAAAACCGCGCGCCAGGCACGCGCGCGGCGAGGCTCGAAAACACCGCCTGCCGCATGCCGTCGGTCGCGGGCCGCACGGCGTCGCCGGGCGGCACTCGCAGTGTGATTCCCCGGGCCGTGCCACCGCTGATGCGCATGCCGGGAGCCAAAACGCCACGCCGCAGTTGGCAAATGCGAAACCTTGGACACGCTGACCGGTCTTCGTTCCTGCCATGTCCGCCGCGCCCGCCCACCCGTTTCCCGTCTCCGACCACTGCGATGGCCGGCGCTTTTTCAATCCGCGCCGGCAGGATTATCGAGGTTGGGGCGCGGTGTTGAAATGGCGGATGACGAGTCGCGCCACGCCCTGGCCGCAACGGGTGGAGCTCGCGCCGCCACCGCCACTCCCGCCTGCTCCCACGGGCGACGGCGTCGCGGCCACGTGGATCGGCCATGCGACGTTTCTGCTCCAGACGCGGCACGGGGCGCTGTTGACCGATCCGGTGTACAGCGAACGCGCCGGACCTTTCGGACTGGCCGGGCCGCGCCGGGTGCATGCGCCAGGCGTGGATTTCGCGGCATTGCCGCGCATCGCGTACGTGCTGCTCAGTCACGACCACTACGATCATTGCGATCTGGCCACGTTGCGACGCCTGGCCCGGGCGCACAATCCGCTGCTGATCGCGCCGCTCGGCCATGCGACGCTCGCGCGCCGGGCGGGTTTGCGCGTGGTGGAGCTCGATTGGTGGCAAACGCACGAGCTCGCGCCGGGAATGAGTGTCACCGCCACGCCCGCGCGCCACTGGAGCAACCGCATTCGCGGCGCGCGCAACAGCCGGCTCTGGTGCGGCTTCGCGGTGCGCGCCGGCGGTCGCGTGGTGCAATTCGTCGGCGACACCGGCTACGACGACACGATGTTTCGCGAGATCCGCGCGCGGCTCGGCCCGCCCGATCTGGCGTTGGTGCCGATTGGCGCGTACGAGCCGCGTTGGTTCATGTCGGCGTACCACTGCAATCCGGCGGAGGCGGTGCAAATTCACCGCGAACTCGGCGCGCGGCAAAGCGTGGCGATGCATTGGGGCACGTGGCAGTTGACCGACGAGGGCCGCGAGGAACCGCCGCGAGCGCTGGCCGAGGCGCGGGTGGCGGCGGGCCTGCCGGCGGAGGCGTTTCGCGTGCTCGCGCCGGGGGAGAGCGTGGCGGTGTTGTAGAGCGGGTTTATCCCGCGACCGTCCGCGTGAACACAGAATCGCGGCGTAAAGCCGCTCCTATAGCCCAACCTACGCCGGGACACATCGCCGCAGCCACTTGAATTTGGGCGGAACCTTCCCGTTGGGAAGAGTTCAACATAGCGTTTGCACTTCTGTCCTAAGCCAGTTTGTTAGGCGCCTAACCATCTCACCAAAACGCGTCGCCACCAAGCCGCCGCGTCTTGGGCGCTGTCACCAGCCAGCGTGTCCCTTCGAACCACCAGCATGAACCGTCGTCAGCTCCTCGTCCGCCTCGGCCTTGCCGCCGCGGCCTTCGCGCTCAGCGCCAAGGCCGTGGAGCGCAATGCCTGGCCGCTCGTGGTCACGCAGGAAGATGCAGCGGGGCAGGTGATTTCGCGGCAGGGCGGCGGACCGCTGGTGTTCGCACAACCGCGGGCCGAAGGCGGGCGCGCCGAGGGCTTCCGGCCGCTGTACCTGCTGCGCAAAGATGCCGCCGGCGCGACGCGCGAAGTCGATCTGCTCTACCCGGTGTTCACCTACCGCACCGACGCGGGCACCTACCGCTGGAGTCTGCTCTCGCTGATCAACCAAAGCGGCCGGCTGGCCGATGCGCCCGCACCGACGCCGCAGACGGCGGAACCGGAGGCGTTCGACGTCTGGCCCTTTTATTTTTCACGGCAGACCGGCGATCCGGCGACCTCGTACCGGGCGCTGTTTCCGCTGGCCGGCACGGTGTTGAACCGGTTCGGCAACGATCGCATGGAGTGGTGGCTGTTTCCGCTCTACGGCCGTTTCCAGAAAGGCGAAAAGGTGGTGCACACGATGCCGTGGCCGTTCGTCAAAACCATCGCGGGCGGCGGGCATCGCGGGTTCGCGCTGTGGCCGCTCTTCGGCGACCGCGAACAGGCGGGGGTGTCGCGCTCGCAGTTTTTCCTCTGGCCGCTGGTCTACAAGGACGAGTCGCGGCTCGACCAACCCGTGCCGACAGTGAGCCTCGGCGCCCTGCCCTTTTACGCCCGGCACACCAGCGCCGACACCAATGGCGAAACGTACCTGTGGCCATTTTTTGGCTACACGGACCGCACCGCGCCCTATCGTTACCACCAGACCGACTGGTTCTGGCCGCTCTTCGTGCAGGGTCGCGGCGATCAGCGTTACCGCAACCGCTGGGCGCCGTTCTACACGCACTCGATCATGAAGGGCTACGACAAGACGTGGGTGCTCTGGCCGGTTTGGCGGCAGGCGCGCTGGACCGAGGCCGGCCTCGCGCAGGAGAAAACCCAGGTGTTGTTCGTCGTCTACTGGTCGCTCCGGCAGAGCGACCCCGCGCACCCGCAACGCGCCGCCGCCGAGAAAACCCATCTGTGGCCGCTGTTCAGCGCGTGGGACAACGGCGCCGGCCGGCGGCAGTTCCAGTTGCTCAGCCCCTTCGAGGTGTTTTTCCCGCACAACGAAGCCGTGCGGCTTTCCTACTCGCCGCTTTTCGCGCTGTACCGCTTCGATCAGCGCGCGCCGGGCGACACCCGCCAGTCGTGGTTGTGGGACGCCGTCACCTACGAGCGTCGCGACGCCGCCGGCACGCGCGAGTTTCACCTCGGGCCGCTGCTCAGCGTCGAGACCAAGCCCGCCCAACAGCGCATCGCGCTCGGCCACGGCCTGCTCGGCATCCGCCGCGCGCCCGGCCAACGCGTCTGGCGCGCTTTTGTCTGCGATTTTCCGCGCTCCGCGGACCAACCTCCCGCAACCTCTCCGGCACCATGAACCGCCTGACCGAGACTCTTGAAGGCCTGGGTAGCGCCGTGATCCTCGCGGTGCGCGCCTTCGCGTCGCTGCCCAAGGCGCCGCGCATCCTCAAACGTACCGCCGAGCACGGCTACTACGGCGGCTACACCACGCTGCCCATCGTCGCCATCCTCAGCTTCTTCATCGGCAGCGTGCTCGCCCTCCAGGCGGGCATCACCATGAAACATTTCGGCGCCAAACAACTCATCGGCATCCTCGTGGGCGCGTCGATGGCCCGAGAACTGGGCCCGGTGATGGTGGCCATCCTCCTCGCCGGCCGCGTCGGCAGCGCGGTCACCGCCGAGCTCGCCTCGATGAAAGTTTACCAGGAAATCGACGCGCTCGTAACCATGAACATCCCGCCCGAGCGCCTGCTCGTGCTGCCGCGCCTGCTCGCCGTGCTCCTGCTCATGCCGGTGCTCACCATCATCGCCAACCTCATCGGCTGGTTCGGCGGCGCCATCGTCTGCGCACATGTGGATTTCATCGGCGTCGACCCCACCGCGTATTTTCAGAGCATCCAGCGCTATCTCGCGGTGCAGGACATCCTCGACGGGCTCATCAAGGCCGAGGTCTTCGGTTTTGTCGTCATGCTCATCGCCTGCACCACCGGCCTGCGCACCCGCGGCGGCCCGCGCGAGATCGGGTTTGCCGTCACCAAGTCGGTTGTCGTCTCCCTCATCTCCATTCTCGTGCTCGATTACTTCATCACCAAGGCGCTCGCCTGATCTGCCATGAACGCCTCCATCAAAGCGCCCAAACCCATCGTCCGCGTGCCGCGCGACGACCTCAGCCCGGTCCGGGTCGAGGTCGCGTCCCTCTCGAAATCCTTCGGGCCGCAGACCGTGCTCGCCGACATCTCGCTGTCCGTCGCGCCCGGCGAGATTTTCACCATCATGGGCCCCAGCGGCTCCGGCAAAAGCGTGCTCCTGCGTCACATCGCCGGCCTCGAAACGCCCACCCGCGGCACCGTGACGATCAACGGCCAGGACCCGCAACTCCCCGCCACGCGCGACCGCTTCGCGCTGGCCCTCGTGTTCCAGGCCGGCGCGCTCTTCAACTCACTCACCGTCTACGAAAACCTCGCGCTTTATCCGCTGGAACGCCGCATCCACTCGAAGGCCGACATCCATCAGCGCGTGATGCGCGCCCTGCACATTCTCTCGATCGAAGGCGCCGCGCACAAGTTGCCCGCCGAGCTCTCCGGCGGCATGAAGAAACGCGTCGCCATCGCCCGCGCCCTCGTGATGGAGCCGCAGCTCATCCTTTTCGACGAACCCACCAGCGAGCTCGACCCGATCATGAGCGCCACCATCGCCGAGATCATCGCGACGCTGAAGGAGCAGATCGCCATCACCACGATTGTCGTCTCCCACGACCGCGACCTCGCGCTCACCATCTCCGACCGCGTGGCCATTCTGCATCAGGGCCGGCTCCGCGCCGTCGAAAAACCGGCGGCCCTGCGCCAATCGCCCGATCCCGTGATCCAGGACTTTCTCAATCCGAAAATCGACATCCGCCATCCCCGTTTCAAGCAACTGGAGGCCAGCCATGAATAACGCACAAATGTCCGCCCGCGTGGGCCTGTTTTTCCTGCTCGGCGTCGCCCTCATCTGGGTGACGTTCGAGACCCTGAGCACCGGCAAAATCAGCCGCCGCCAGGGTTACGAACTCGTGGCCCACTTCCGCAGCCTCAAGGAGCTGAAGAACGGCGACGAGGTCCGCCTCGCCGGCGTCAAGGTCGGCTCCGTGCTCGAAACCCGCCTCAAAGGCCGCCGCGCCGAGGCCGTGCTGCTGATCGACAGTCGTATCCAGATCGCCCAGGACGCCACCGCCACCATCGGCATGGCCGGCCTGCTCGGCAGCAACTACGTGTCGTTCGATCTCGGCTCCGACTCCGCCGCCGCCTACGCGCCCGGCGCCGATGTGCGCACCACCGACACGCCCGACCTCAACACCATCGTCACCGAACTCGGCGAAGTGGGCAAAAAGATGGACCAGGCGCTCAGCCAGTTCAGCGGCGCGATGGGCGGGCAGAACGGCCAGGGCCTCATCGGCAAACTCGACCGCCTGGTCGACGAGAACCGCGTGCGCATCGGCGCCATCACGACCAATCTGGAAAGCGTCACCGGCCGCATCGACCGCGGCGAGGGCACGCTGGGCAAATTGATCAACGACCCGAAACTCCACGACGAACTCCTCGCCTCCGTGGGCGACATCAAGCAGGCCGCCGCCCGCACCAAAGACTTCGTCACCGAGGCGCAAACCCTCATCGCGCAGGTCAAGACCGGCCAGGGCACGCTCGGCGTGCTGCTCTACGACCAGGAAGCCGGCAACAACATCAAGGTGGTGGCAAAAAATATCCGCGAACTCACCGACAAGCTGAACCAAGGCCAGGGCACGCTCGGCAAACTCTTCAGCGACGACAGCCTGTACCTGCAGGCGCAGGGTGCGTTGAAGAAAGTGGACCGCGCGCTCGACGGCTTGGAAGACCAGGGCCCCATCACCGCCGTCGGCACCGTCGCCAAGGGTCTTTTCTAACCGGATTGATCACCACGAAACACACGAAATACACGAAAGTTCGGGCAGCCTGAATTCGGCTCTACGACTATCCCGGGTCCTCCCTCTCATACCAAGGCCTGTTTATTTCTGGACTTCTTGACTTGCGTGGCACGGGCGTCCCGCCCGTGGGTTTGAGTCAAATTATCAACAAGCATTGGTATCAGACTTTCCAGCCCTCCCTTTCTCCTCCGACTTCCGGGTCTTTCTTTCGTGTTTTTCGTGTGTTTCGTGGTCTACCTATCTGAGGTTCGACCGCGTTCGCGGTCTCATCCCAAGCCCAGTCGCCGCTTCGCTTCGTCCAGCGCAAGACCGTCGATACGCACGAGTTTATGGCGCGAGGTGTCGCCGCGCAGCAGCGTGACGCACCGGCGCGGCAAGCCGAGCGTCTCGGCCAGAAATTCGATCAACACCTCGTTGGCGCGGCCCTCGACCGGCGGCGCGTGGATTTTCACTTTCACCGCCTCGCCCAGCCAGCCGCAGATTTGATTCTTCGGCGCGCCGGGGATGGCTTTGATCGCCAGCGTGCAACTCGCCGGCACAGGTTTCACGGTGCGGAGCCTGAAGAGGCAAGCGTCTTGGCAATCAATGGAGTAACCTTAAGCAAAACCTGCTTGAGCGCCATGGTCATCACCCGTCCCCGAGTGTTCGGCGTATCGCATTTAAGCTTTGCCATGCGTTCTTCGTATACCGACTCCAATACTTCACTTACCAAAGCTTTTCCAGACGTGCGATCCACCACCCGAATCAATAGTTTCGCTCGACCAAAAACGGGGGTTTCAGTTGCGCCATAGGCCAAACCTCCGATACCACCTGTGAGAAAACTAGTCCAAAATGCCGTCTTCACTATCGCGCCATGGTTAGGAACAGCCCAAGAAAGATCCTGCAACTCGCCTTCAATCAGCCACCGTGTTCCTCCTGCCGATTGACTGCCGATCTCGATCTTCGAAAAAACACCTCCGGCCAGTAATTCAGCATTCAGTGCCTTGCTCAATAAAGTTACAGGGGTCTCAGAGAAGATCGCATCTTGAGAGCGATCTTCTCGTTTGTCTGTGAAATCAACGAGTGCCGCCGTGGGTGCATCCGGCTTAGTGGCCGCTATAGATGGATATTCGTATGGGTATGCTGTTTTTCGTGGTGCAGTCGCACATCCGCTAAAGAGCATGATGCCAGCTGCAATAACGATTATTCCTATAAGCCGGATTGTCTTCAAATTTCGCATGAGTCAAAATCCAGAAAGCCGCACGTAGCTGTCAAGCTTCCGCTCCTCAAGCAATTAGATTGCCGCGGTGTCGAACGCTTCCTGCAACGCCCCGAGAATCTCCTCCACCGGCTCCGTGCCCACCGAGAGCCGGAGCAGCTCGGGATCGAGCCCGTTGGCGGCGAGCTCGGCGCGCCCCTCGGCGGTCGTCACCAGATCGTAGTGCGCCAGCTGAATGAACGGGCACAGCAGCGTCGTGTTCATACCGAAGCTCGGGCCTTTCGGCAGCCGCACCGCGTCGTAAAACCGGTCGATCGGCCCGCGCAACGCGAACGATACCATGCTGCCCACCGCGTCGGGGGTTCGTGCCAGTTGCGCGAAATTTTTTGCCGAGGTTGCCGAACGCGCCCAATGCACCACGCGCACTTCGGGGCGCGCTTCGAGAAACGCCACCACGCGCGGCACACTCGCCTGCACGCGCGCCAGCATCTCGTCGGTGCGGCCGATTTGCGCCGCCAGCCGGGCGAGCTCGCGCGGATAAAGCGGCTCCAGCCGCGCCGCGAGCAGCCGGCGCAAGAGCGCGGCGTCGGGTCCGGCGGGGTTGACCACCGCCGCGCCGGCGATCACGTCGCCCTCGCTCGCGGTGTATTTGGTGAGACTGGCCACGACGACGTCGGCGTGTGGCAACAGATCCACGCTGAACGGCGACGCGATGGAAGGATCGAGGATCAGGCGGGCGTCATGCCGCCGCACCAGCTCGGCCAGCCACGGGATGTCGGGCGTCTGGATCAGTGGATTGGTCGGCACCTCGGTGATCACGCCGGCGATGCGGTCGCCCTTCTCGGCAAAAAGCCGCTCCAGCGCCGCCCGGTCAAAAACGTCGCACACGTGCACATAGTCCGTGGCGGGCGCGGCGGTGAATTTCTTTAAAATCGCGATGGTGTCGAGATACAGCCAGCCGAGCTGCACCCAGATGGTGCGGCCGCGCGCCGCCTGGAGTTCCGCCACCGCGCGAAACGCCGCGTAGATCGCGTTCATGCCGCACGAGGCGAGCAGGCGGTCCTTCACCCCGGCGGTGGGAAACGCGCGTTGGAGGACGCGCTGCACCTCGGCCTCGGCATCGCCGGCGAAAAGCGTCTCCGGTGCGAGCGACGGCAGCACGCCCAGTTTCACCAAAATCTCCTCCGCCTCGCGCGAAGCGAGGAAACCGCCCACGTGTTGGAGAAACGTTTTCGCCCGCCCCGCCAGCTCCGGCGACTCGGGATGCGCCACGCCATGCACGCCCTCGGCGGCAAAACGCACCGCCGAGGCCGCGCCGAGATGCGCGAGCAGCTCGTCAGCCAGCCGCGCGGAGCTCGCGAGCCAGAGCGTGTGCCCGCCAAGGCGATGCTGGGCCGCGAGGTGCACCGCGAGCTGGCGCACGAGCGGATGCACCACGAAACGCGGATAACCCGACGCCATCTGACGCACGGTCGCGGGCTCTTTTTCCTCGTAGCCGCGCACCGCGCGCATGGTCGGCAGGCTTACCGAGACCGCGTGAACGCGGTCGGGAATGCGCCAGCCGAGCGGAATGTGCGTGAATGCTGCCATGCGGGCCGACAACAAGCATCCCCGCCGCTTCAGCGCAAACCCAAGCTGCGTTTGCCCGCCCACACCGCGCGAGGGTGTCCGGCCGAAGGCCGCATCCTGGACTTGCGCCCGGCGCGAGTTTCGCGGCGCAATACGCGGCGTCTCATGCTTTGGCTCTACCGGATCATCTTCCTGCCCGCGCTCGTGCTGGCGTCGCCGTACTATCTGCGACGCATGCGGCGCCGTGGCGGCTATGGCGAAAACTTCTCCCATCGATTCGGCGTCACGCCGCCGTTGCCCCCCAAGCGCCCCGGCGTGAAACGCATCTGGTTGCAGGCCGTCAGCGTGGGCGAGGTGCTGGCCATCGCGCCGATTCTGGAGGCGTTGCGCCGCGAGCCGGACACCGAAATTTATCTCACCACCTCCACCAGCACGGGCTACCAGCTCGCGCTCCAACGCTACGCCAGCCTCGTGCTGGCCGTGGGTTATTTCCCGCTCGATTGGTGGGGCTTCTCCCGCCGGGCGTGGCAACGCATCGCGCCCGACCTCGTCGTGCTCACCGAGGGCGAACGCTGGCCGGAACACCTCCGGCAGGCCCGTGCGCGCGGCGTGCCGGTCGTGTGCGTCAACGCGCGCCTCTCCGACCGCGGTTACCGCCGACTGCGGAGCGCGCGCTGGGCGGTGCCGACGCTTTTCGGCGGCATCACCCGGCTTCTGCCGTGCTCGGGTCAGGATGCTGCGCGGTTCCGCGAACTGGGTTTCCCGCCTGAAAGCATCGTCGCCACCGGCAACATCAAACTCGACGTCACCATCCCGCCGCTGACCGCCGCCGAACGCGCGCAACTGCGCCGCGAACTGGGGTTGAGCGACGGTCTGGTGCTGCTGGGTTCCTCTACCTGGCCGGGCGAAGAAGCCGCGCTCCTCGCCGCGTGGCAGGCCGCGCGCGCCGCCGGTCAACGCGTGTCGCTGCTGCTTGTGCCCCGCCACGCCGAGCGCCGCGCCGAAATCGAGGCGTTGCTGCAAGCCGCCGGCTGCCGCAGTCATTTTCGCTCGCGCGGCGCCGCGCCTGACGTGGTCGATGTCGCGGTGGGCGACACCACCGGCGAACTCCGCCGGCTCACCCAGCTCGCCGATCTGGTGTTCGTCGGCAAAAGCCTGGCGCCGCACCATGAGGGACAAACGCCGGTCGAGGCCGCCGCGCTGGAGAAACCCATTTTGTTCGGCCCGGAGATGAGCAACTTTCGCGAGATCGCCCGCGACCTGACGGCGCGCGGCGCGGCCCGGACCGTGGCTGATGACGCCCAGCTTTCCGCGGCCGTGAACGCGTTGCTGGCCGACGCCCCCGCGCGCACAGCGATGAGCACAGCGGCGCGCGCCTGGCACGAAGCCAACCAGGGCGCGGTCGCGCGCACCGTGGCGGTGTTGCAAGAGATGCTCGCAGGCCGGCGCTGAGTTCCTCTGCTACGGAACTTCGTACAATTCGATGAGCGCGACCCCCGAGGCACCGCTCGCGCCTCGCAATTGCGCGGTATAGATACCTGGCGGAAGTGTGATCACAATAGCATTGTCACTGCTGCCGGCGGGAGCCGCAACCGCTCCTACTTTTCTCGCGACATAGTCGACAATGCCATCGGCGTTGGCAGCAAGGTTCTCCGCCACCTTGGCTCCCGTCATATCGACAATGGTCAGTTCGCCGGCGGTCAGAGCGTTCGCCACACCGAAACTCCGCAAGCTCTGGCCAAGACCGCGCACCAGCACGGTTTTAGCCGTCTCGCCCCCGATCACAAAGCCAAGCATCAAAGCCTCACCATCGGCACCGACCAGCGCGCGACAGGAAACATTCACCAACCGTGCACCAGTGGCTGGCGCATCCGCAGGTGTCGCATCGTATATTTCCGCCAAAGCCGTGCCTGTGGTCGCCCTAGCGCCAGCCACTTGTGCTGTGTAGGCACCCGCCGATAGACTTGGCTGATAGAGTGCTGCATCTTTACTCGCCGCACCGGCAAAAGGGAAAGCTCCTAGCGAGGCGCCGATGGAGCCAATCTGCGCGTCGCCCATCCAATCGTCATTGCTGGCAACCTCTGTATCGCCAAGCCGCAGCACGAGCAGAGGGTCGGACAAAACGTTCGCCACACCAAATCCTGCCAGCGTCGGGCCGGCGGATCGAATCAACAAAGGCAGGCGGCCCGCAGTCGAACCTTCGGAAATCACAAAACCAACAATGAGATTTTGGTCACCGGTGCCGACATGAGTTCGGACCGAGAGATTGGCCATTCGACCAACGGCTGCTGTACTGGAAACGGTGACGGTAAATCCTTCTGCGGCCACAGAGCCGGAAGCGTTCCCCAATGAACAGCGATAGACTCCAGAGGGCACAGCAAAACCATTTTCCAACAACACAGTGTAAGGATTACCCGTGACTTCCGGCCCACTCAGACCATATCCACGTCCATCAATCGTCCAGCCAGCACGAGTAGCTTGTCCCGTATGGCTGATGGTCAGAGCCACCGTTTGCCCGGGGGTAACTGTAATCGACCTGGGAGAAGCCGTTATTACAGGCTTGGGGAGATACTCTAAATGCGCGATGGCGCTGGTCGCGACCCCTGTGGCATTGGCAATGACCACAGTATAATCGCCGGCATCTGTCGCCTGAAAATTAGTTATATCTCGCCACACATAGGTGCTTTGGCTGAGACTCGGTTCCCCCAAGGACACACCATTCCTAAACCACTGACAGGTGAAAGGAGCCTGCCCGTAAACTTGGGCCGCCAAATTGACGGTTTTACCCAACGGCACGACTTGGCTCTTCGGCGATAAATAGAACTCGGGAGCCATCGAGTAAGCCGGCTGGCCCGGCTCACGTAGTCGATACCGCCCAAAGGGCATGGCATCAGCATAAGCTGTGTCGCGATAATTGGGCACGAGAGTGATCTCATCGCCTCGCACTTCGATACCCCCTCCCCACCCAATACCTGCGAGATTGACGCTCGCACGGGTTAGTTTGCTTCCGGAAAGGATCGTATGAATGGCACTGGCAATCGAAGCCAATTCGCGCGGAACTTCGCAGGCGAATACCTTGGCTCCATTCAAATCGTAACGACATATACGTGCAACGCTGGTTATCGGTGCTGCCGTTGAGCGCTCTTCCCAGCTCAGTACACTGCCATCCGACAACATGGTAACAGAAGCCGAGTCGATGGTCGGCTCCGCATAGGAGGCGTCCACCCGGCCGTCTGACAGGAAGCGAATCAGCTTTCTCCCATAAGAATTGTCATAGACCACGCCGATAACCTTCCCATCGATCGTGGCCATGGGAGCAACCATCGGGGTTGCCGTCGCCGCTACGAATGAAGCGTCCGGTGTTCCATTGGCGAGATATCTCACGATTTTGCCGCTGGCGCTTATCGCGTATAAACGCCCCTGCGAATCCATGGAGCCATTGCCCTCCACCTCCATCGGTGCAAACGTTTCGTCTCGGCTTCCATCGGAATTTAGCCGGTACAAATTAGAGGGGCCGCCACGGACGATTATTTTTCCGTCCGCCTGGACCCCTAGCCACGGGTTGCCGCTGTAATTGATGGTATTCGATGCCTTGAAACCGGTATCAAGCGATCCATCCGCATTGACACGCGCTAGCGCCACCCTCCCAGCTTGGTATGACGCGCCGTTAAGGTAATCGAACAAACCGGCGACCAAATATTTGCCGTCTTCCTGGAGAAAAAGATTCACCGCCGTTGCGATGGAAATCCGCGGCGTAAAAGCAGAGTCAATCGCGCCGGATGAAGTGATCCGCGTAACCGTGGCCCGCAGCTTCAGCCGTTCAGTCGTGACCGCATTGGCAAAGTACAGCGTGCGATCATCCCACGAAGAAGGGAAACCCTGAGCCCCGCCCATATAGTCCAACATCGCAGAATCATCGCCCAGCACGGAAAAACCGGAATCGGGAGTGCCATCCGGATTCAGCCGTCGCATGTCCACACTCACGCCACCAAGATGATAATAAAACGCCCCGCTTCCGGTCGCGCGGCCGACCCTTGGCATGAATGCTCCGCTGGCCAGCATTGCTCGATAACTTTCATCGCGTTTTCCATCGGGAAACAGCCGCACAAAACCAGACTGACTCCCGGCAAGAATCTTTCCATCCGGCAGCACGGCCACTACCCCAATGGGCAGGTCGCCTGCGGGCTTGAAGGTTGGATCGGCTGAGCCATCGAGATTAAGCCTGAAAATTCCCAGTCTCAGATCTCCTGGTAGAACCAAAGAGCCCGCCGCCACAAGTTTCCCGTCCGGCTGCACAGCCGCATCTCCATAACCCAGATACACCTTGGTGTCACTTGGCACAGCAAAGCGGCGATCAAATCCTCCATTGGCATTCAACAATGTGACCGCCACATCGCTGCGCCCTTCAAAGCTCACATCGCCCCAAACCCAAATCCGCCCATCAGCGCATAATGCAGCATGCACAGAGTAACCTGTACTCGTATATACTGGAGTCTGCTCGAAACTTGGATCCATCGCTCCATTTGCCAGCAGACGCATCAAGCTGGAGTTGTAGGTAGCCACATCAACGACGAGCACGCGCCCGTCTGGATAAACACAGGCCACGCGGGGATACCCGCGAAAAACCGGCGTCACATATGAGGCATCAAGCGTCCCGTCACGGTTCAGTCGCGCAATGGCGGAAGTCCGTCGGGCATTCACATAATCGTGGCTGTCCGCTTTCACCACGAGCACGCCACCGTCGGGCAAAGCAGAGATCAACGGCCGCCGAGTCGCACCAGCATCCTCAATCACCGGAATCGAAAATGCGGGGTCGAGCTGTATATTGTGCGCATGCAATACAGACGACAGCAGCAATGCCGCTCCCAATATAATTCGGGCCAGACGGATGAAGACAGCTTGGATCATGTTTGTAGAAGCTATCTTTTGTGCCGCAATCGTAGCCGCAAGCGCTATTCCCGTTTCAGCCGCCGCAATCGTCAAACAGACAGAAGGTTGAGTTTATTGCGTCCGCCATCGTCCGTTCATGCGAGAGGATCGCCCATGTCCCATCCGCGAACGCCGCAGCAGCACTCACGCGAGCGTTTTGCGGAAGCGGGAAATCGCGAAGGCCATCACCGCCAGCCCGAGCCCCAGCAGAGCGACGTATTGCGGCCAGAGCACGTCGAGGCCGACGCCTTTCAGAAATACGCCGCGGATAATGACGAGAAAGTAGCGCAGCGGATCGAGCAGGCTGAGCCACTGGATGACCACCGGCATGTTCGCGATCGGGAAGATGAATCCGGAAAACAGCATCGCCGGGAAAAAGAAGAAGAAGGTCGTCATCATCGCCTGCTGCTGCGTGTGGCTCACCGTCGAGATGAAGAGGCCGACGCCCAGCGTACTGAGGAGAAAGAGCGCCGTGCCGAGCAATAGCAGCGGAAAACTGCCGCGGAACGGGATGGCGAACCAGAATAGCGCGACGGCCGTCACCATGCCGGTGTTGACGAACCCGATCACCGCGAACGGCGCGCATTTCCCGAGGATGAATTCCACCGGCCGGATCGGCGTCACCATGATCTGCTCGATCGTGCCGACCTCCTTCTCGCGCACGATGGCCATGCTGGTGAGCATCAGGCCGACGAGCATCACGAGCATGGCGATGATGCCCGGCACATAGTAGTTGCGGCTTTCGAGATCGGCGTTAAACCACGCCCGCGGCTGCAAATCCACGCTGCCGACCGCCACCTCGCGCCCGGCCCGCCGCAACGCCTGATCGAGCACCAGCGCGGTGTTGGCCGTCGCGGCGATTTGCGCGGCGTAATTGACGACGAAGCGCGCGGTGTTCGAGTCGGCGCCGTCGACGATCAGCTGTACCGGCGTGGCGCGTCCGCCACGGAGACTGTTCTCGTAGCCGGCGTTGATCTGGAGAATCGCCGCGGCCTGGGCGGAGTCGACCAGCGCGCGCGCCGCCGCCTCGTCCTGGGTGTGGGCAATGGCGTCGAAATACGCCGAGCCGGTGAAACGCGCCACCAAAGCGCGGCTCGCCGGCGACTGGTCGCGGTCGATCACGGCGAGCTGCACATGGCGCACGTCGAGCGTCACGGCATAACCAAAGATCAGCGTCTGGATCACCGGCAGGCCGAAGATCACCATCCGCATGCGCGGATCGCGGAAGATGGAGCGGAACTCCTTGCGCAAAACAGTGAGGATGCGTTCCCACATAATCAGCCGAGGCGTTTGCGGGTTATCCGGATCGCGAGGCCGAGCACGACCACCGCGAAGACGGCGAGAAACAACGCGTCGGCCCACAAGACTTCGAGTCCGACGCCGCGCAGAAAAATGCCTTTCACGAGCGCGACGAAATACCGCGCCGGGATGATGTGCGTGATGCCCTGCACCACCGGCGGCATGTTCGCGATGGCGAAGGCGAAGCCGGAGAGCAGAAACGCCGGCAGGAAGGTCGAGATCATCGCCAGCTGGCTCGCAAGCAGCTGCTGCCGCGCGAGCGCACTGATGAGCAAACCCTGCGCGAGCGTCGCCACGATGAAGAGCGTGCCGACGCCGACGCGCAGCGGCACGCTTCCGCGCACCGGCACCTCGAAGAGAAACACGGCGAGCAGCACGGCGATGACCATGTTGGCGAGCCCGATGGCCACGTAGGGCAGCAGTTTCCCGAGGATGAGTTCGCCGGGTTTCACGGGCGTGGAGATGAGTTGCTCCATCGTGCCGCGTTCCCATTCGCGCGCCACCGTGAGCGAGGTGAGCAACGCCGCGATCAGGCCCATGATCACCGCCATGATGCCCGGTACGATGAAATTGCGGCTGGCGAGATCGGGGTTGAACCAGACGCGGGTGCGCAGATCGAGTGCGGGCGACGGCATGGCGCCGACACGACGCTGCACCTGTTCGAGCGCGAGCTGCTGATTGAAGCCCATCGCAAGCGCCTGTGTATAGCCGAGCACGATGCCGGCGGTGTTGGAATCGGAGCCATCGACCACGGCCTGCACCGCGGTGCGCCGGCCCGCGGCGAGTTGCGCGCCAAAATCCGGCGCGATGACCAGGCCGAGCATGGCCTCGCGGGCGTCGAGCGCGCGTTCGAGTTCGGCGTAGCGCCCGACCGTGCCGCGAAAATCGAAATACCGCGTGCCGGTGAACCGCGCGACAAACTCCCGGCTCTCCGGCGTGTGGCTTTGATCCCACACCACGAACGGCACGCGATCCACATCGAGCGTCAGCGCGTAGCCAAACATCAGCAACATCAGCATGGGAATGCCGATGGCGAGCGTGAGGCTGCGCGGATCGCGGCGGATGTGAATGGCCTCCTTGCGCGCCACGGCCCAGAGACGGCGAAGATTCATCGGCGCACCTCCGGTCTGCACACGTGCGGCGAGTCGGTGGTGCGGTGCTTCAGCCCGCACTCCGAGGTCGTCAGGCGCGGGCTAAAGCTCCGCGCTACCATGCGAAAATAGTCCGCGAGCGATTGCCGCTGCCAACTCATCGGCGCACCTCCGTTTGCGGCGCGGTGGCGCGGTCGCGGGCTTCGATCAGGGAAACAAACACGTCCTCCAGCGTCGGCGTGATGCGCTCCAGCCGGTCCACGCGGAAACTCGCCGCCGCCAGCGCCGCGCGGATGGCGCGCTCCGCGGCCGCAGCATCGACCGCGACGGCGTGCAGGCCTTTGCCAAACACCGCCACTTCCTTCACCTCCGGCAGACGCTCGATCACGCTCATGGCGTCGTTGGGCCGGGCGCATTCGATTTCCAGCACCGCCTCGGGCATGTGTTGCGTCTTCAACGCCCGCGGCGCGCCGAGCGCGATCAGCTCGCCCCGGTAGATGATGCCAAGCCGGTCGCAATACTCCGACTCCTCCATGTAGTGCGTCGTCACAAACACCGTCACGCCCTGCTCGGAGAGGCTGTAGATCAAGTCCCAGAATTGCCGCCGGCTGTTCGGGTCAACGCCCGAGGTCGGCTCGTCGAGAAACAGAATCGGCGGCTCGTGCAGAATCGCGCAGCCCAGCGCGAGGCGCTGTTTCCAGCCGCCAGACAACTCGGCGGTGCGCGCGCGCCGGTGCGTTTCCAGCCCCGCCATGCGCAGCACCCAGTCCTTGCGCTCGGCTTTTTTTGCCGCGGGCAACCGGTAGATGCCGCTGTAAAAATCGATGTTCTCCTCGACGGTAAGCTCGTCGTAGAGGGAGAATTTCTGGCTCATGTAGCCGATGCGCGTTTTGATCCGCTCGGTCTCGCGCACGATGTCGAACCCCGCCACGCGTCCGCGTCCGGCGGTCGGTGTGAGCAGGCCGCACAGCATGCGGATCGTGGTGGATTTGCCCGCGCCGTTGGGCCCGAGAAAACCAAAAATCTCCCCGCGCCTCACGGCGAAGGAGACGCCCGCCACGGCTTTGAACGCGCCGAAGTGCTTTTCGAGATTCTCCACCTCGACCACGTTTTCGGCAGCAGCTTCAGGTTCAGTGCGCATGGGGCATTGTTACGTATTACGTAACATTCTCCTGGAGGGCGGCGGCGGGTTCGTGGGCGGCCAGCACCGAGACAAACACGTCTTCCAACGAAGGCTGGATCGGGCGGAGCGACAGCAGCTCGAAACCGGCGGCGGCGAGCAGCGCGCGAATCTGCGCTTCGGCGGCGACAGGATCGCGCGCGACGACATGGACGCGGTCGCCAAAGAGGCCGACCGAGGCGCCCGCGAGGCGTTCGCGCAACAACAGCGCCGTGCGCCGCGGCGCCGCCGTCCGCACTTCGAGCAGCGCGCCGCCCATCAGCGTTTTGATTTCGTCCGGCGAGCCGACGCCGAGAAGCCGCCCCTGGTGGAGCAGCGCAAGCCGGTTGCAACGCTCCGCCTCATCGAGGTACGCGGTGGAGACGAAAATCGTCACGCCCTCGCGCACGAGCTGGTAGAGGATGCGCCAGAAATCGCGGCGCGACACGGGATCGACGCCGTTGGTCGGCTCGTCGAGAAACAGCACGCGCGGCGTGTGGATGAGCGCGCAGGCGAGGCCGAGTTTTTGCTTCATGCCGCCGGAGAGATTGCCGGCGAGGCGCTGGCGAAACGGTGTGAGGTTGCTGAAGCCGAGCAGCTGGTCGATTTTCGCCGCGCGCCCGGCCGTCGGCACCGAGTAGATATCGGCGTAGAACGCGATGTTCTCCGCGACGGTCAGATCGGGATAGAGCCCGAAGCGTTGGCTCATGTAGCCGATGTGGTCCTTGAGCCGTTCGGCGTCGCGCGCGACATCGCAGCCCGCCACCTGCGCGCTGCCGGCGGTCGACGTGAGGATGCCGGTGAGCAGACGCATGGTGGTCGTCTTGCCCGCGCCATCGGGGCCGACCAGGCCAAAGATTTCGCCCTCCGCGACGTCGAGATCGAGCCCGTCAACGGCCACGACCTCGCCGAACGTGCGGCGCAGGCCTTGGGCGCGAATGGCGGATGCAGACATGGCAGACGGCGGGAGATGCAGCGCTAGGGCGCGGCGGGCGCGCTGACGATCACGTCGGCCGGCATGCCGGGCTTGAGCTCGTCGCGCGGGTTGGCGACGTCGACTTTGATGCGAAACACGAGTTTCACGCGCTCCTTCGGCGTCTGCACCGTCTTGGGCGTGAACTCCGCCTCCGACGCGATGAAGCCGACCGTGCCCTCGTAAGTTTTGTCGGGAAACGTGTCGGTGCGCACCGCGACTTTTTGTCCGAGGCGGATGCGGCCGAGCTCGGGTTGGTTGACATAGGCGCGAACCCAGAGATGCGCGGTGTCGGCGACGGTGACGACCGGCGTGCCCGGCGAAACGAACTCGCCCGGCTCGATGTTGTGCGAGAGCACCATGCCGGTGAGCGGTGAAAGGAGCCGGGTGTTGTCCAACTGAATTTCGGCAAGCGCCACGGCGGCGCGGGCCTGCTCGACGCGGGCGCGAGCACCGCGGATCGTCTCGGCACGCGGACCGGCCACCACGAGCTTGGCGCGCTCGGCGGCCTCCGTGGCGCGAGCCTCGGCGACTTGCAACTGGGCCTGCGCGCTCTCCAGCTCGCGATCGGCGATGGCCTCCTTGGCGCGCAATTCGCGTTGCCGCGCGAAATCGAGTCGGGCGCGCTCGCGGTCGGCCTCGGCGCTGCGTTGCGCGGCGGCGGCGGCGGCGATTTCCTGCGGACGCGAACCGGCCTCCAACTCGGCAAGCACGGCTTCGGCGCCGGCGAGTTCGGCGCGACGCAGGGCGAGCTGCGCCTGCTGCTCGGTGTCGTCGAGCCGGGCGATGAGCTGGCCCGCCTGCACGCGTTCGCCCTCGAAGATCGGCCGCGCGGCGACACGCCCGGCGACTTTGAAGCCAAGCTGCGCGTCGGTCACCTCGATGTTGCCCGAGAGCAGGAGCTCGCCGGCGCGCGTCTCGCTGGCGCGGCGGCACGCGCCGAGAAGCAACGCGGTCGCAAGGCAGGCGCTGAGGACAAAGCCGGGAGCGAAGCGGCGCGCGCCGTTACGGCGCGGAGTGTTTGGCACAAGCAGCGAGGTGGTTTTCATAATCTTTGCGGCCGGCCGGCGTGAGCAGTCCGCCGAAAAAGAGGCCGATGGCTTTTTCCAAGGTCTGACGGATCGTAAGCTGGGTGCGGTCGAGCACCGCCGGCTGGATCAGCCCGCGGATGGCCTGAAGCCAGAACTCGGTGGCAAACGCGGGATCGAGATCCGGACGCACCTTGCCCTCAGCGATGCCCGCGCGAATCAACCGGCCAAAAACATACGGGATTGTCTCCTGCCGGATATCCTCGATCCGCTGATAAATCGCCGGCGCGTAGCGTTGCAGGTCGCGAAACATCGCCGGACTGGCCTTGGCCATCGTGCCGCCAACCACATCCACCACGCCGCAGAGTTTCTGGATAAAGGAGCGATCCGGCGCTTCCAGCACGGCGTCGAGTTGCGCCCGCAGCGAGACGACCAGCGAATCGATCACGGCGCCGAGCAACGCGTCTTTGCTGGGAAAATGGAGGTAGAGCGTCTTCTTGCTCATGCCCAGCTCGTGCGCGAGTTCGTCCATGGTGAGCGCAGAGTAGCCCACGCTGAAAAGCCGGTGAAGCGCCGCCTGCACGATGCGACCGGCCGGCGAATCGGCGGGCGGGAGCTTGGGCGTGGTGAGACGGGCGGCGGGCATGTTGGAATCGATAGAAACTTTAATAGTATTAAAAGTTTCCTGCGCAAGCGCATTTTCCCGACGCCAAATCCAACAGGGGAAAATCTATCGCGGAGTTTGCCCGCGGGCGGAGTTTACCGACCGCATTAGGGAGCCGTGGCGTCCGTCGCTTGAGAGCGGGCGCGGCACCGGCGGCCCGGGTTATTCGCCAAAAAAGCGCGCGATATCGTCGATCTCGTCTTCCAGCTCCGGCGCGAATTCCTGCGAAGTCGCGGAGAGGCCGTCGCCCCGCCACGCATCGGCGCCGACGAGGGTCATCACTTCATCCGGGGTCAACTGCCAGCCGGCATCGATGGCGATGCGGGCGCGAAACAGAGCTTGTTCGACACTGACGTACGAATCCGGCAACGGGTCCGGTTGGCTCAACCGCACCGAGCACTTTTCTGCGAGGAGTAAGCCGTGTGGTTGCATGATGGGGAATTGGAGTTTTCCAAATTTTTAACGACACAAACCTACCCCAACTTAAGCATCCGCCAACCGGGGCTACTACGTAGGCCCGCCGGGTGAAATACGTAGGCGCGCGCCGCCACCTCCAGCACCTGCGCCGGACCCGGCCACGGCTGCGCCCCCTGTATACTGCCGGCGCTGTCGCGGCCGATTTGCCGGCGCGTGCCACCAGACCGGCTTCCACCACCAGCCACAACGCCATCGCCAGCAGCAACAACGCCACGCCGAACTCGACGTGATGCACGCCGACCGAAGCGCCCGCCGCCACGCGCCCGAAGTACTGTTTCATGATCAGCACCAGACTCCACATCGTCATCGCGAGCATGAAAAGGGCGGGCCCAAGCGTATACCAGACACTCTTGCCCAGATGCCGCAGCCAGACCGTGACGCCGAGCAACGCCAGTGCCGCGAGCAATTGGTTGGAGCTGCCGAACAGCGTCCAGAAAACCTGCCAGATCGGCATCGTTTTTCCGGCCACCACGGCGGGCGGCAGGCTCACCACGAGCGCCGGAATCGCCAGGGTCAACAGCGTGGCGGCGCAGATGCCGGCGCGGCCTTTCCAGCCCGTCAGTTCCAACAACACGTACCGCGCCAGGCGCGTGCAGGCGTCGAGCGTGTCGAACACAAACGTGGCGAAGCACAGCAGGCCGAACTGCCGCGCGATCTCGACCGAGACGAGCCCGAACGAGGCCTGGTGCATGAACACCGCCACGCCATTCGCGTAGGTGGCGTCCGGTTTGCCGCCCGGCTTGGCCAGAATCATGACCGTGGCGAGACTGATGCAGGCGAAGAAGCCCTCCAACAACATGCCGCCGTAGGCGACCGGCTTGGCGTCGGTCTCCGAGCGCAGTTGCTTCGATGTCGTGCCGCTGGCCACGATCGAGTGGAAACCCGAGCACGCGCCACACGCCACGGTGATAAACAGAATGGGGAAGAGCGGCGGGGTGGAACCGGAAAAGGCGAACAACTCGCCCGCGCCAAACGCCGGCGCTTGAATCGACACCTGGCCCGCCAGGCCGCCAACGACGATGCCCACCACACCGATCACCATCACCGCGTAGAGGAAATAGCCGCCGAGGGCGCCACGCGGCTGCATGAGCAGCCAGAGCGGGGCGATGGCGGCGAAGAAGCAATAGATCAACAGGACGTAGTCCCACGCGAGCTGCGGCTGGCTCGTGGGGAAGAAACGGGTCAGGTCAAACGGCAGTAGCGGGCCGAGGAGGATCGCGCCAAAAACCAGCGGCAAAAAGATCCATTTGGCCCGCTCCTCCGACACTTTGAGAAACCGCACCGACAGACCCATGACCACGGCCAGCAGCAAATAGACCATGGAGGAGGTGGCGACCGCCGGTCCGGGCGCGGCCGCCTCGGCCACCGAAGCCCTTTGCACAAAGGCGCCGGCCGTGACGTCCGCAAACGCGATGATCACGTACACGAGCGAAATCCAGATGAACGCGAGAAACAGCAGATAGGAACGGCGGTTCATGTACCGGCGCACCACCTCGGCAATGGAGCGCGCATCGTGACGCACCGACGCGATCAGCGTCATGAAGTCGTGCACGCCGCCGATGAAAATCGATCCAAACAAAATCCACAGCCACGCCGGCACCCAGCCGAAATAAACGCCGGCGAGAATCGGCCCCACGATCGGCCCGGCGGCGGCGATGGCGGAAAAGTGCTGCGGCAACAGATACGACGTGTTGATCGGCTCGTAATCCAGCCCGTCGCGGTGCGCGATGGCGGGGGTGGTCGCCTTGGGGTCGAGCGCCAGAAACCGCGCGAGCCGTCCGCCCATCCAGCGGTAGCCAACAGCCAATATCGCTCCGGAAACAACGAGGAAGAGAATCAATGTCATGGGGTGCGCCCCAAGCACAGCCAGAGGTCTGGGCGAAGCCAATGTTGTATTTAGCAAAATGCGCCCAACAAAAAGCCGGTCGCGTGGCGGCGACCGGCTGGGAAAAGATTACTGGAGCCAGGCTCAGACCTCGTAAGGCCCGAGCAGCTTGTCGGCCCGCACCTTGTCGAGGTGGGCAAACGTCGGCAGACCGTTTTCGTACGGCAGCGCGACTTCGCCCTGAATCAGCGGCTGGGCATAGCGCAGGAACTGGAAGTTCATGCTCACGCCGTCTTCGTTGACCCACTCCTTCGGGAGTTTCTTCACGCCGTTGGCGATCTCGGCGAGCGGCGCGAGGCCGGTCTCGCAGGTGTAGTGATCGGTGTCGCCACGCACGAGGGTGACCATCTTGTCGGTCTCGCCATCGATGGCGGCTTTCACGGCCGCCTGACCGGCGAGGAAGGCCTCGTCGTTGTCAGCCTTGGAGGAGCAGTGCGCCGCGGCGCGCTGGGCCATGCCGAGCGTCACGAGGCGGGCCTTGGTGCCGGGCAGATGTTGCTCGACCAAGCCTTGCAGGTAGCTGCCGGCGCCGCCGAGCTGGGCGTGGCCAAAGGCGTCGGTCTTGGCGCCCGCGGAGATGTAGTTGCCGTCGGCATCGACCAGGCCTTCGCCCACGACGATGGAGCAGAACTTCTCGCGCGCCAGCACCCGCTTCACGTCAGCCACGAACTTCTCGGTGGTGAACGCGACTTCGGGCAAATAGATGAGGTGCGGCGGATCGTTCGGGTGATCGCGGCGCTTGGCCAGCGAGGCGCCGGCGGCGATCCAGCCCGCGCTGCGGCCCATGACTTCGATGATCTGCACGAGGTCGCCCTGGCCCATGGCCTGGTTGTCGCACGAGACTTCGCGCACGGTGGTGCAAAGGTATTTCACCACGCTGCCGTAGCCGGGGCAGTGGTCGGTGGTGGGCAGGTCGTTGTCGATCGTCTTCGGGATGCCGATGACGCGCAGCTCGTAACCCTGCTGTTGGGCGAGCTTGGAGATCTTGTCGGCGGTGTCCTGCGAGTCGTTGCCGCCCGCGTAGAAGAAATAGCGGATGTTGTGGGCCTTGAAGACCTCGAGGACGCGGTCGAAGTCCTGCTGCTTCTTGAGCTTGTACCGGCAGGTGCCGAGCGCGGCGCCGGGCGTGTGCCGGAGGGCGCGGATGGCTTGCTGGGACTCGGAGGCGAGGTCGATCAGGTCTTCCTGAAGGATGCCCAGCACACCGTTGAGCGTGCCATAGACTTCCTCGATGCAGGCATGGTTGAGCGCCTCCGTGACGACGCCAGCCACGCTGGCGTTAATTACTGAGGTGGGGCCGCCGGACTGGCCCACTAAAACGTTTCCTACGAGTTCAGTCATGGTGAAAAAGGGAATGAGAGTTTGCTGACCTGAGCGGGCAAGCAAGCGGAGCGCGCGCGCACGAGGCAAACGAAAAGTTCCCGGCGCGCGAAAGTAACCTGTCCCCACCCGCACCACCGCCGACCACGCGGGACCCGACGTGCGATGCGCCCACGGCAGCTACCAGGGCGGAGTCGCGCGGGCAAACGCGCCACAGATTGGCACCGGCGTGTGCGCGCGGACGGCCATGAACCCCGCCTCTCTCGATCCACATCGTGGCGCAAACGGATCGCATTATTTCACAACTTAGCCTTGCAGATTGGCATATGATAAAATAGCTGCGCTCCATGAACTCACACACGTCGCTCTCTTTCGGCCCGGCCGCGCTTGCCGCGGCGCCGTGGGACTGCGACGTCGCCGCCACGCCCGCGGGGTTGTTCGCGGCCATCGCCACGCCCGCACTCTACCGCCAGCAACCCTTTCGACTCACCGGACTGCCGGTCCTGGCCAACGCCCGCGACACCGCCAAGCGGCTCGAACTGCTCCGCCAAAGTCTGGCGCTCGGGCTGGCCGAATATCATTGGGCATTCGCGCCCAGCTTTGCGCCAACGGCAGACGAATTCGTCGCCATCAGCCAGGTCCTCAAAGACGCGCGGCAGCGTTTCGCCTACGAATTTTTCTGGTTCTGGCCCGCGTCTTATCCCGAGGTTTCCCCGGACCCCGCGCTCCAACATCTGGAGCGCGACGAAACCGAGCCGGCACTGGCGCACTGGCGCATGGCGGCCGAGGCCGGCAGCGCCGTCGCGCAACACAACCTCGCCGTCTATTTCCACGTGCAGGCGCTGGCCGGCGAGCGCATCTGGCCGGCCCACGACGACACCCGCCGCGATTCCTGGCAGACCGCGTTCGCGCACTGGCAACGCCTCGCGACAAACGACGATTTCTGGGCACTGATCTCCCGCCGGCTGATGCAGCTCGACGACCCGCAGTTGCCGCCCGACCTCGGGGATGATCTGCGCCGGGCGCTGCTCCCCGCCATCGCCGGCATCAACGCCCAACTCGCCGCCCACTACTCCACCCGGGACAACACTCCGCTCGCGCGCTGGCACGCCGAATTGCTCCAACAGATCTTCGGCGGCACCTTCGCCGGCGCCCAAGTGCTGGCCAACTGCGGCCGCGTGCTCACCGGCCAGCTGGAGACTCGCCGCGCCGAAACCGCCCGCGACACCCAGGCTGATCCCGCCCGTGGTCTCGCCGCCACTCGTCCCCTTCTCGAACTCGCCATGCGCCAGTTCGATCTTATCAGTCGTGCCTGCGGCGGCGATTCGACCTATCTGCGCGAACTCAGCACCAGCACTGCCACCACCACGCTCGACGCCCTGGTCGACTACCAGCGCGCCACGGGTGACAACGCCGCCTGCCTGCCCTGCCTGCGCCTGCTGCAAACCTGGTCGGTCTCGCCCGAGCTCGCCGCCCGCATCGAACAAGCCCACGCGATCATGTCCGAGGCCGGCACGTCCGCAGAACCCTCCACTCCCGCCGCCCTCGCGCTCTCGCTCGGCGAACACCGGCTCACCCTCGACGCCACGGGCGTGCAATTCGACGAGTGGTTGATCGCCATCGACGAGCTGGGCGGTTTCCGCCACGCCCCGGCAAGCGCCGAAGCCGGACTCGCCCCCTTGCTCGCCTGGTGGTCTCCCGCCTGCGCGATCACCCTCGACGATCCGGCGTTGCTGCCCGCCGACGACGCCGGCGCCGCGCGCTACGCCCGCATCGTGGAAGCGTGCGAACGCTGGCTCGTGCCCCCGCTGGTCGCACGGCTGACAGAGACGATCCGCCAAGGCGGTTCTCTGGAAATCGGCGCTGTCACTCTGACCGCGGAAGGAATCTGTCTCGCCCCCGCCCACGGCGAAACCGCCGCGTTGGTGCCCTACGCGGCGGCCCGGCTCTTGACTCAAGACGATCACCTGCTCTGTAGCAGCGCAGCGGACACATCGGTCAGCGTCGCCTTTTCACCACGCGAGGACTGGAACGTCGTCCTCCTCCCACCACTTCTCGCCGCTCTCGCCACACCCTGATCGCCCATGCCCAGCCCCACGCTTCTCGATCAACTTTTCGCGCGTGACCCGCGCCACCTCGTACGGTTTCCCGAGCTGCCCATAGACGAGGCCCTGGCCGAATGGCCGGCCCTGCTCACCGCCGCCACAGCACCGGCCCCGCCGCCGCCGCGCACTCCGGCCACCAGCGCGCCGCCTCCCTCCGCGCCGGCCGCGACGCCACCTTCAGCCAGCCAGATCGCCACGCTGGCCACGCAGCTCTGGCGCGCTCGCGTCAAGTTGCTCGACCCGCAAACCACTCCGCCGGGCGGCGACGCGCACCGCAGCCTGCGGCATATTGAAAGCAGCCTCGAAACGCTGGCTGCCATGGGCGTCTGCATCCGCGACCATCTGCAGGAGCCCTACGACCCGGGGCTGCCCATCAATGTCATCACCTTTTTACCCACCGCGGAGCTCGCTCGCGACACCGTGATCGAGACGATCCGCCCGTCCATTTTCTGGCACGACCGTTTGTTGCAGTCCGGCGAAGTCATCGTCGGTACCCCACCCGCCACCTCTACCCCTAACCCCACGCCATGAATAGAACGACCATCGACTACGGCATCGACCTCGGCACCACCAACAGCAGCATCGCCCTCGCCTCAGGCACCGACACCGAGGTGATCCGCAACGCGCTCGACGCCGAGCTCACCCCCTCGGCCGTGCACATCAACGCCGCCGGCGCCCTCTGGGTCGGCCAGCACGCCCGCGCCCGCCTCGTCGACGAACGCGCCGCCGGGCAGGTCGCCGTCGAGTTCAAGCGCCGCATCGGCACCGGCTACGAGTACACTTTCGCGCCCTCCGGCCGGAAAATGCTCCCCGAGGCGCTTTCCGCCGAGGTGTTGAAATCGCTGCGCGCCGATGTCGCCCGCGGCAAGGGCGAGGAGATCGCCGCCATCGTCATCACCGTCCCCGCCGCCTTCGAGCTGCACCAATGCGAGGCGACCAAACGCGCCGCCGATCTCGCCGGCTTCTCCCACGCCGCGCTGCTCCAGGAGCCGGTCGCCGCCGCGCTCGCCTACGGCTACCAGAAAATCGACGCCCGCGCCTGCTGGCTCGTGTTCGACTTCGGCGGCGGCACGTTCGACGCCGCCCTCGTCTCCTCGCGCGACGGCGCCATGCACGTCATCAACCACGGCGGCGACAGCTTCCTCGGCGGCGCCGACATCGATCTGGCCATCGTGCAACACCTGCTCGTGCCGCGCATCCACCGCGATCTGCGCGCGCCGGATTTCCGGCTCGGCGATCCGCGTTACACCCACGACCTGCTCCGCCTGAAGGCCGCCGCCGAGACCGCCAAGATCGAGCTCGCGCAAAAATCCCAGGCCCATCTCGAAGTTGTCCTCGGCTCCATCTCCCCCCGGCCGGTGACACTCGAAGCCACGCTCACCCAGGCCGAAGTCGCGCGCCTCGCCGAGCCCATCGCCGTCAAAGCCGCCGACATCGCCCTGCGCGTCCTTCGCGAGAAAAACCTCGCGCCCGCCGCCGTGGCCAAACTGCTCTTTGTCGGCGGCCCCACGCTCGCGCCCTGGTTTCGCGACGTCGTCCAAGACCGGCTCGGCATCGCGGCCGACCACACCATCGACCCGCTCACCGCCGTCGCGCGCGGCGCGGCGATTTTTGCCAGCACGCAACCCATGCCGCGGCCGGCCGTCGCGCCCGCCCCAGCGCCCGCGTCGGAAAGAGGTTTCACCATCGAGATCCTGGCCAAGCGCGTGGGCTCCGACCTCACACCGCTCGTCAGCGGCCGGGTGCTCCCGCCCGCCGGCCAGTCGCTCGCCGGCTACACCATCGAGTTCATCAACCCCGCGACCAAGTGGCGCAGCGGCCGCCACGAAATCCGCCCGGGGGGCGCCTTCCTGCTCACCCTGCACGCCACACCCGCCGCGCCCAACCGTTGCCAGCTGGAACTCCGCACGCCCGCCGGCGCCCTCTGTGCCACCACGCCCGATCATTTCGATTACACGCTCGGCGTCGTCATCGAGGAGCAGCCGATCATCAACACTCTCGGCGTCGCCACCGCCGACAACCGCGTGGGGCTCCATTTCACCAAGGGCCAGCCGCTCCCGGCGCGCAGCACCCGCACTTACCGCACCTCGCGCGAACTGCTCCGCGGCGACACCTCTGACGCGCTCCGCATCCCCATCATCGAAGGCAACCGCCCGCTGGCCGACCGCAATTTCCTGATCGGCATGCTCCTGATCCGCGCCGCCAACCTCCAACGCGACCTCCCGCTCGGGAGCGAAATCGAGGTGACGTTGCGCATGGACACCTCCCGGCTGCTCACCGTCCAGGCTTACGTGCCGCTCATCGACGCCGAGTTTCCCGCCACGCTGGAGCTCGGCGGCAAAGTTCGCCAACCCGACCTCTCCATCCTGCGCCAGGAACTCGCCCGCGAGCAAAACCGTTTCGCCGCCCTGACTCTGCCCGCCGACTTGTCCGACGAGATCCAGGCCGCGGGCGCCACCATCGAAAGCCTCCACGCCCAACTCAGCCAGACGCTCCTCGGCGGCGCCGCCGACTTCGACACGTTGCTCCGCGCCGAACGCGATCTGATGGAGCTCAAGGATCGCGTGGACGCCTTCGCCACGCTCCTCGCCTGGCCCGTCGCCGCCCAGGAGGCGGAAAGCTGGCTGCATCACTTCGACCTCATCATCGAAAACCACGGCACCGACGAAGACCGCGTGCGCGCCATCTCGCTGCGCGCCCAGACCCGCGTTTTCCTGATGGAGAAAAATCTCGACCGGCTCCGCCGCAAAACCGCCGAACTCTCCGACGCCTACGCGGCCATCGCGCAACGCGAGCCCTCGTTCTGGACCGACCATCTCGAAATTCTCGCCCAACGCCTGCCCCAGATGCGCGACCAGCCCAAGGCCGGCCTCCTGCTCAAACGCGGCCGGCACGCCGCCGCCACCGCGCAGCTCGAAACCGTCAAAGAAGTCGTGTTCCAACTCCAGGAGCTGCTGCCCCCGCCCGTCGCCCAGCCCGCCGCGCTCGGCTACGGTTCCAACCTCGTGCACTGACACCCGCCATGTCCGCCCGCGCCCCCGCCATCGGCACCGCCCTCCGTCTCGCCAAAGCGCACGACCTCGTCCGACGCGGCCACCACAAAGCCGCCCGCGCGCTCGTGGCCCCCGACGGCCGCCCGCCGGAAAACGACACGGAACTGCACGCACTCGCCGCCATCGCGACTCACGCCGGCGACTACACGGAGGCCTTGTCGCTCTGGCAACTCCTCCGCCAACGCCAGCCGCGACACCCCGAAGCCGCGCGCATGATCGCCGCCATCGAGTGCTGGCAAACTCGCCCGTCGTGGTACCGCTACGTGCCCGCCAGCGCCGCCGCGCTCGCCGGACTCCTGCTGTGCGTGATTCTATACGTCAGCCTCTCCTCCACGCCGACGCGCCCGGCAGCAATAAACGCGACCTCGCCCCGCACCGCACCGGCGCCCGCCGGAAACCCCGCCCTCGCGCCCGCCCAACTCACCGAGCCCCCCGCCATCCGCCTGCCCGCCGCCACAAGCCACCCCAAAAACAAACCCCGCGCCACGCCCTGACCCAAAGCTCCCGCAGTTCGCCATCATATTAAGCCGCGCGCATTCCCTGCATTTATTGAAATTGCTAATTATTGATCTACTTTAATATAAAGAATGGCACGCAAGCCTACAGTCACGAGTCAAAACCTGACATCCTCCGCTCGGCCGCGCGCGTCTGCCAGATGCTCGTCCGCCCGGCCGCAGAGGCAAAACCGTAGCCGCAGAGTTTCGGCCTGGGCTATATAGACTGCGTGAAGGTGGGGCGGGCTTTACGCCCGCCAAAACCGGCGGGGATAAACCCCGCCCCACCGCCGGGCATCACGGCCGGTCCCACTCCGTAATGAGCAGGTGAGTTTGGAAAACTATGGCTCCTGCTTCACCAACCATTTGCGCAACCGGTCAAAAACCTCGGTCAAGGTGGCCTCTTTTACCAGCTCAGGCTCCTTGCCATTTTGCCGCAGCCGGAACCGCCGTTCACCCCACAAGCCCGGAGCGTCAATCAGCTCGACTTTGAGCGCCTTGCCCGTCCTTTTATCTTTGATCGAGATGCGAAACCGTGCCGGAGATCGCCCCATGAGCGAAACCAAAAAATTACCCCTCAAAAATAGCAACCCATTATCTTGCTTTCATATCCAGCGCTACCCGTTAAAACGCGGTAGGTGCGAATAACACTGTTGGGCAAAAATACCCCGTCGTGATTTCCCAAAAGAAAGCGGACCAGCTTGAGCGCAGTTACCGCGCCATCCTCTACCGGCGACCCATTGGAATATTCTCAGTCTTGATGCTGATCGGCGTCTGCATCTTCAGTCTTGGGCTGATTCTCTCGGCATCGAAGGTTCATTTCCCATTCTATTCGCTCTACTGCATCGCATTTTCCCTGCTGATCATAGCCATTTCTTTTCATTGGTTGCTTCAGGCGGTTGCACTCCTGAAGAAGAAAGATTGGTCAGGCGTTTTCATGGTGTGCCTGGGTTTGGGTGCAACCTACTTCGGAGCTCTTTTGCTCAGCACTTGTTTCCCCTTGGTCTCGAGTCCATGAAGAAAGAGCCCAACCAGATGCCAGTGCCAATGTCGGGGCTGCGCCCCGCCATGGCACATCGTTAACGATCGGCAGAACAAACATTCGGTCCAATCCCATGAAGATAAAATATTGGCTCTCCCTTGTGGTATGTCTGGCAATGTGGGCATATTTTCGGCGCGAACACCCATTCACCGCCAAGACCTGGGCATTTCTTATCATTGCGCATTTGCCGGCACTGATCGGGTTACTCGCCCTCGAGAGAAAGAAGACCAATCTTCATCCAATTCTTTGTTTTTTGATCATTTGGATCGGAGGTTTCGTTTTCGTTGGCGTCTTTGGAAAGCTAATGGGCCTCGGCACGCCATCGTCATGAAGAAGAGGCCGATCTACATCGCTACAGCGACAACGCCTCTATGACCTCACCCCTAAATTCAGTATCGCCGCTTCGGCGTGGCTGAGCTCAATCGTTAGGCAAATGAACTTCGTTCTAAACGCGCTACGACTCCGTCTGAAGCATACATGGCAGCGCATCACGCGTGGATATGGCGATGACGAGATCGATTGGGAGCTACGAGAAAAGCTCGCGAAAGAAGTGAAGGATGAGATGGAGGAAAAGTTCGGCCCTCAGTTGGACAAGCCGAGAGGGCCTGGCCGAGTATTGTTGTATTCTTAAGTAGTCCGAACGGTGATTACGCCCGCTCACTTGCCATACAACAATACTCGGCTAGACCCCTTTTGCCCCCCGTCTGAACTTAATCCTCCATGTGCAAACGCATTCCTGAATCGCATCGCATCTCCAAGCAGCTTTTCGTGATCATTCATCGCTTGGCCGGCCAGCAATCCACGCTTCTTCACGAGCCACATAACCAGACGGCGCTTGGCAGCGAACGAGCAAGTGTCGGTCTCAACGATCAACGACCTGAATTCTTCCGCCTTCTCGCCGCCCGTGGGAAAGAAGTAAAGCGTGATGATCTTCTCCAAGAGTCGCTCAATACTCTGAGCGCCCTCAATGACGTTGGCACGGTTCGCTCTCGCTGGTCCCGTGACTGCCGCTAGAACCTGAGCATCCAAAGGGGCATCAGATGCGGCAGCAACCTTGGTAGTATGTAAAGCAGGTAGGGTATACATAGGATTTCTTGGCTAGACACTATAGCTGCGTGAAGCCGAGCGAAGGAGAAAAAGGTGCTGGCCCCCGGGAGCGTGGATTGCTCGCGCAAAGCGAGCCGAGCCACAAGATGGAGGCGTCAGCCAAAACCACCGACAAAGGTGCCAAGCCGAAGGGGCCTGGCCGAGTATTGTTGTATTCTTAATCAGTCCAAACAGTGATTACACCCACGCACCTGCCATACAACCATACTCGGCAGCCCCCCTTTGTGCCCTACGTTAGCTGCACGAAGGGTCGTACGGGCGATATGACTGCCTTTGGAAGGGCGCACTGAGGCGCGCGGCCTACGATACTTGTGGGCTCGCCCTGGCACCGCGCGCCCTTAGGAGAATCGCATGCCAAACCAGTCCGCGAGCATCTGGGAAACGTTATGCGAAACCTTCGATGAGAAGTTGCCACGGCGGACCGCCGTCGCGCTCAAGCCGACCGATTCGACCATTCTCTACGCCTATCCGGCCAGCCTCGGGAAGATCGGCTGGTTTTTCGATGATCGCATCCAGTCGGGCTACGACGAGACGGTCGCTTTCGAGTGTTACCTCGGGCCGTGGCTGAGCCGGGGTGTCGCCCCGCAACCCGTCGCGCATTCCAGCTTTGTCTGGGCCACGCAGGAGTATCGTCCCGACTTGGTGCAACGGCGGGCGCTGTACTCCGACCACGGACTGATCGTGCAGGAACGTTTCGGGCGCGCCGTGGAAGGAGCGTTCACCTGGCAATTCGAGTTTGGCAACCGGGCGCTTCAAGTCTGTGCCCGCAGCCTTTTCGTGGTCTTGAAAGCGCGCCGTGGCTTGGGCGGGATACGGCGCGAGGGCGATTGTTTCGTGGGTAAGGAAGTCGCGTTGACGGCGGCCGCCCGGACGTGGGGTGCCTACGACCATCTCGAAAACGTCGAGCGCGATATCATGGCGGGCCAGCTCTCCGGCCGGGCCGACGGCGATCGCTATTTGATTCTGGAGGTGCCGCTGAGCGTGCCGCCCCAAGGTCGGCAGGATTTCGCATTAGGCCTGGCCTTCGGCGACGCCGGTGCCGCCACCCGCGCCCGCGAAGTGCCGGAACTCGCCGCCCCGATTCGCGAGCGGTGGGATGCCTGGCTCCAGTCGTTGCCGGCGGCGGAGTTTCGCAGTCCGGAGGAGGCGTTGGCGTACTATAAATGCTGGTGGATCGTGCGGCTGAATTACTACACCAGCCCGCGATTCGGGCACATGGTGTGCGAGGCGTTGCCCGTGTATCGCGGCTACTGGCTGTGGGGCTTGGACGCGTCGGAGTGGCATTCGGATCAGGATACGCATCAAACCTCAGTGCACATCCGCCAGGCGTTGGAGCTCTTCCTCGCGCACCAACGTGCCGACGGGTATGTGACGCACGCGATGTATCTCGACGAGGAAAAGCTCGGTGAGCGCTGGAGCCAGCGCGACCTCACACAGACGCCGCATATTCCGTGGGTGGCCTTGCGCTATGCCGAATGCACGGGCGATCACTCGGCGCTGGCCCGCTGGTACCCGCAGCTGGTGCGGTTCTACGATTACCTTTGCCGCACCCGCGATCAGGCGTTTCGCAACCTGCACTTGTGGGCAATCCTGTCCTCGTTCGATACCGGGCTCGATACGACGGCGGCGTTTCAGAAAGTCACGTATGGCGACGCGGACGGGAAGGAAGCCTATTGCTACCCGGCGATCTTCGCCGCCGAACGCTGCCGGTACGAACAAGCGTTGGCGCGCATGGCCGAGCTGCTCGGCACGGGCGAACAGGCGCGCTGGCTGGCCGCCGCCGAGCAAACGCGACAAGCCATGGACGCGGTGCTCTGGGATACCCATCGCAACTGGTACGGCGTGTTGCACGCCGACGGCACGCTGGACACTCGTGTCGGCGTCGATGGGCTTTTCCCGCTGGCCTATGGCCTGGTCGGACCGGAGCGGGCCGCCGCCGCGCGGGAGAACGTTCACGCCTTGATCGGCCACTACGGCATTCATACCGTGGCGCCCGGGGAACGCGGTTACGAAGCGCATCACTATTGGCGCGGTCCGGCATGGCCGAAATCGTGCGCGATGGGACTTGTCGCGGCGCGTCGGTATTACCCGGAGTTGGTGGAGCCGGCGCTCGCGAGCACGCTGCGGATGCTGCTGCGCTGGCCGAGCGTGTGGGAATGCTTGAACGCCGAGACCGGCGACGTGGCGCGGGGCGACCAAGGGCTGTGCGCAACCCCGGTCATCGCGTCCAACGTCGGGGCGGGAGAGGCATTGGGTGCGCTGCTGACCGTTCGCGGCGTGGACATGCTGGCCTTCGACGGCACGCTGCGCCTCGCCCCGGTGCGGAATTTTCACTGGGCCGGCCTGCGACTCGATCTGCAACAGCGCGATGGAGCCTGGCAAGTGACGGTGCGCGCCGCCGAAAAAACCGCCGGCACGCTCCGCCTGCGCACAGTCTCGGGTCAGCTCGTGGCGCTGGAAGTGATCGCCGGGCGCAGCTACACGGTATCGGAATAAACGGCGCGACGAGAAACGAGGAGGCCAAGCCGAAGGAGTCAGTCCAAACAGTGACTACGCCCACTCACTGACTCCCTTTGCGCCCTTTGCCCCGTGCTCTCGCCCGTGCGGCCGGCCTCGGCCACGGCGATTGCCAAGCGGATGACGTCATGCCTCGACTCCTGATTCATAACCCAGCGCAGCGAGCAGGCCACGCCGACTTTTACCAGCCGAGCACGCCCCAGAGTTTGCCTGCGATGATGAGCACGATGAAAACCGTCAGCAGCCAGCCCACGAGGTCCAGCACCAGACCGGCCCGCACCATGTCTTTGAGCCGGACGTAGCCGGTGCCATAAACCAGCGCGTTGGGCGGCGTCGCCACTGGCAACATGAACGCCATCGAGGCGGAGATCGCCGCGGCCACCGCCACCGTGACCGGATTCGCGCCCGTCTTCAGCGCAATCGCCACCACCACCGGGACCATCATGGAGGTCACCGCCGTGTTGGACGTCACTTCCGTGAGAAAATCGATGAGCACCACCACCGCGAGGACCAGCACCACCGTGGAAGGCGTGCCGAGCAGTCCGACAAACGATGTGGCGATCCACGCCGCCAGCCCCGTCTTGAACATGGCATCCGAAAGCGCGATACCGCCGCCGAACAGGATCAGCGTGCCCCAATCCACGCACTTCGTGTCCTCCCACGTGAGCAAAAACTCGCCGCGGCGCAGGCTGAGCGGAATGAAGAACAACAGCGTGCCGCAGAGCAGACCGATCAGGTACTCGTCGAGCCACACCAGCCGCGTGACCAGTGCGGCCGGCAGCAGCGCGGGCCAGAAGGGATTCGTCACCCACAGCGTCACCGCGAGCAGGAAGACGGCGATCGTACCTTTCTCCCCGACAGAAAGCGGCCCGAGCGTGGCGCGTTCCTCCTGCAACCGCGCCTTGCCACCGGGCAGCGCGCGAATCTCCGGCGGGTGCAGGCGCATGAGAACAAACCACGCGACCGGCAGGAACAGCAGCACGTAAGGCACGCCAAATTTCATCCAGTCCAGAAAGGTGATCCGGTGGTAAAGCGGATCGTGCGCGAAGGTGGTGTTGAGGATGCCGAGCGCGATGCCGTTGGGCGGAGTGCCGATGAGCGTGCCCACGCCGCCGATCGACGCCGCCCACGCGATGCCCAACATCAAAGCCGTGCCGTAGCGCGACTCGCCGGGCTTGGCCTCGATCAACGCGAGCACGCCGAGCCCCAGCGGCAACATCATGGCGGCGGCGGCCGTGTTGGAAATCCACATCGAGATGAACGCCGTCACCACCATCATGCCGAACAGCACGGAGCCGGCGCTGTTGGCCAGGTTGCCGCGCGTGAGAAACCAGAGCGTGAAGCGGCGATCCAGTTTCCACTTCTGCATCGCGCCCGCGATGAGGAAGCCGCCGAGGAAAAGATAGATCACCGGATTGGCGTAGTTGAGCAGCGTGTTCTTCGCGGAGAAATCGAACCGCGTCGCACCCTGCACGCCGGTGACGTTCAGCAGCGGAAACAACACCGCCGGCAGCAACGCCGTCGCCGCGAGCGGCACCGCCTCAGTCAGCCACCAGACGATCATCAGCCCGAGCACGGCGAGCACCGCCTGCATCGATTGAGCCAGCTGCGGCGCGGTCAGCGCGAGCGATGCCGGACCGAGACTCTGTTGCGCCGAGGCGACGAACGTGTCCGGCGTGGGCAGGCAAAGGACTACCGCAAACAACGCGAGGCCCGCGAGGAAACCGACGGCCTTGATTTTCATGCGAAGCAGAGGACGGGGGAAGAGTTGCTGTTGTCGACACAACTTCACCCATCCCGCGACCAAGCGGCGAGCTTCATTTGCCCAAGCGGTACGCTGCAAAGATACCGCCGGGCGGCATGCGTACCGGCCATCAACGACCGGCGGTCTCCTTACAGCAATTTGCCCGGCTCGTAGTCTGCGGCGCCGCGGTAGCGGCGGGCGAGCGGGCGCACTTGCGCGACAAAGGCGTCGACCTGGTTGGGCGCCGCGCCCACGTAGCGGTTGTTCTCCGATAGAATTTGGTGCAGCGCTTTTTTGTTGAGACCGATGCGCTTGTCGGCCGCCAGCCGGCCGAGCAGATCGGCATCGCCGCCAGAACGCATCGCCTTGGCCGCGGCGAGCGCGTGCTCCTTGATGGCCTCGTGCGCAGTCTCACGGCCCGCGCCGTGTTTCACCGCCTCCATGAGAATCGTGGTGGTGGCGAGGAACGGCAGGTTGCGCTCGTTTTCCGCGGCAATGGTGGCCGGAAACACATCCATCTGCCGCAGCACGGTGATGAACGTTTCGAACAAGCCGTCGATGGCGAAAAACGCGTCGGGCAACGCCACGCGCCGCACCACCGAGCACGACACGTCGCCCTCGTTCCACTGATGCCCGGCGAGACCGGAGGTCATTGTCACGTAGCCGCTGAGGATGGTGGTGAAGCCGCAAATGCGCTCGCAATTGCGGGCATTCATCTTGTGCGGCATGACCGACGAACCCACCTGGCCCTTCTGAAAACCTTCGGTGAGCAGCCCCTGCCCCGCCATCAACCGGAGCGTGGTGGCGAAACTCGCCGCCGCCGCCGCAAGCTGATGCAGCGCGGTGACCACCTCGAAATCGAGACTGCGCGGGTAAACCTGGCCGACGGCGGTGAGCGACGCGTGCACGCCGAGATGCTTGAGGATGCGCGCCTCCAGTTTTTCCACTTTGTCCGCCTGTCCGCCGAGCAGCGTGAGCTGGTCGAGCTGCGTGCCCACCGCGCCCTTCAGACCGCGCACGGGGTAACGTTGCACCAACTCCTCCAGGCGCTCGAACCCGAGACGCAACTCCTCGCCGAACATCGCGAGGCGTTTGCCCAGCGTCGTGGGCTGCGCCGGCACGTTGTGAGTGCGGCCGGTGATCATGAGATCGCGGTGCGCCTCGGCCTGTCGCGCCAACGCGAGGAGCGCGGCGGCGGCCTTGTGCCGGATCAGCAGCAACGAGCGGTAAATTTGGAGCTGCTCGACGTTCTCGGTGAGATCGCGACTGGTGAGTCCGAGGTGGATGAACTGCCGCTGCGCCAGATCGGAAAACTCCTCGATGCGCGCCTTCACATCGTGGAGCGTCACGCGTTCGCGCTGGGCGATGGCGGGGAGGTTGACGTTGCCCTTCACGCGCTCGTAATCGCGGATCGCCTCGGCGGGGATCGGCACGCCGAGATCGCGCTGGGCCTTCATGACGGCGATCCAGAAATCGCGCTCGAGCAGGATGCGACCGTGCTGCGACCAGAGCTCCTTCATCGCCGGCGAGGTGTAGCGCTCGGCAAGGACATTGGGAATGGCGGTGTCGTCGACAGCGCTGGCGGTGGTTTTCGCGTCTTTCATGTCCCCGGGAAAAAGCACGTCCGCCCAGCGAAAGCCAACGGAAATTATGGCCTGCGTAGCGCGATTGATCCGGCGCCCGCTCAACCCGTCCCGAGGCACCGCACCGCCATGTCGCGCAGCACGTCTTCCTGCTCGTCGGGGCGGCGGATCAGCTCCTCGAAGGCGGCGATGAATTCCTGCTGGTTGTCGATCAGCCGGCGCAACGTGGGCAGCTTGCCCGCGCTCGCCAGTTTGCCGACATACCACGCGTTCTGACTGAAAAGGTTGAACGAACTTTTCTCCCCCGTCGCCTCGCCGAAACGCACCGCATGCGTCGCCGCCGCGCTCGGCATGCCGTCGAGTCCGCGCGGCCCCAGCTTCGCCGCGCCGCTGTCGATCAACGCCCGCACCTGGATCAAAATGCGGTTGCGGTTCTGCAACGCCGAGATCACCGGCCGCGCGTCGCCGCCCGCAAAGAAATGCCGGTGCAACGCCGCGAGCGTCCACCGCAGGTCGCCACTGAAAAACGCCTCCGCCGTCTCGAAAAAGTCGCCCTCGGCCGCGTTGGGCGTGAGCTCGGCGACATGCGCCTCCTCGATCGCCGCGCCTTCGCCGGCGTACATCGCGAGTTTGCTGACCTCCTCCACGAGCAGCCGGGTGTTGAGGCCGACTTTGGCGACCAACAAATCCACCGCGCCCGGCGCAAACCGGGCCCCCAGCGACTTCGCCTCCGCCAACGCCACGCCGGCCAGCGCCTCGGCCGCGCCGTCGCCGTCGCCGCCCACGAGCGCGAACTCGGCGTTTTTCTCGCACCATTTGGGAAACGCCCGCCGCCGGTCGATCGGCGCGGCCGTGATCAAGGCGGCCACCTCGGCGGGATTCACCGCCGCGAGCAGCTCCTGCAAATCCTCCACCAGTTTCAACGTGCTCTCCGCGCGCCCCGTGACGCTGTCGCCGAGGAAATTCACGTCTTTGAGCCAGACCACGCGTTTGCCGCCGAACATCGACATGGTCTGCACCGATTCGCGGAACCGGTTGATCGCCGTCTCCACCTCGCCGACATTGGCGGCAAAACCGCTCACGATTTCGCGCGAAAACTCGTCCGCGCCCGACTCGGCGACCATCGTCTCAAACCGCGCCTTGCCCGCCCGACCGACGAGAAAATCGTCGGGTCCGCAGATAAAAATGAAGCGCGCGTCAGCCGGCATGGGGATGCACGATGCGAACCCGCGAGATGCGAACAAGAATTAATCGAACGCCGGGCACATGCCCGCCTTCTGGCCTCGCCAGCGGCAGAACAGCGCGGCAGGGCTCAACGCTCTCCGCGGCAAGATCGTTGGCACACAATCACACCATGAGTATACGCGCTGCCTGCGTTTTCTTGAGTCATCAAACCCAGCTTCCTTTTGTCACGCACCATGGCTTATTCTCGCATCCGAGATTGCTGCGCTAAATTGCCTCCGAAAATGATATCTTATTTTTATCCCTCAGTATTTAATGTAATTTATTATCCCATAAAATTTGCCTTTTAGGGAACGGCATCGCCCGGTTTCCAGGCGCGAATTTTCCTGACGATTTTTGCCACTCGCTTTCGCCAGAGCCCAGTCATAAACGACCGCCTCCAAATTCTATTGCATACACGAATATCCAGCTCATGGTGCGAGGTGTCCTGCTGGTATTGTTTCATATGCGGCCCTCACATTTTGGCACACCACCACTGTCGCACGACGCGGGTGGTAACGCCCCTCATGATTGCTCCGCTCGTACAAGCGTCCTCAGCCAGAACGTCCTTCTCTTCCTATGACGACACCCTTTAGCCCGAGCTCCCGAAACGCGGGCGCGCCCCCCAAGCTACTCCTGCGACACGCAACTCCGAGGCGCGCGACAAAATTGGGGCTGGGCCTCCTCTGTTTTGTTTTGCTCGGGACTGCCGCGCGACTGGTGGCGGCAGAGACGAAAAACGCGCGCCCGAACGTTCTTTTCATCCTCATCGACGACCATGCGGCCAACATGGTGAGCCTGCTCGCCGAATCGCCCGTGCGCACGCCCAACATGGACCGCCTCGCGGCGCGGGGCGCTTGGTTCACGCGGGCCTATGCCGCGGTGCCGACGTGCGCCGCGTCGCGGGCGTCGTTTCTGACTGGCGTGCTGGCTCACAATTCCGGCGTGTATTTCAACTGCCAGGCGTACCGTCGCACCACGGCTCCGATCGGCCGCGCCGTGACGATGCAGCGTCACTTCCTCGATCACGGTTATCTCGTCGCCGGCTTCGGCAAGATCAACCACACCGCCTATCAGGACGACAACCTGTCCGACTACACTCCGGGTTTTTTCAAAGGCCACGCGAAGAAAAACTACGTCACCCACAATGACGCGGATTTGTTGCGCTACGTAATTCCGGAAACGTTGCGCATACCGACGCCCGAATACCTGCCGACGCGTTTTGGCGCACTCCCCGACGACTGGGACCGCGACGATCCTGCGAAGTGGCAACAGGACACCGAGCAGGCCAGCCGCGCCATCGCGTTCCTCAAAGACCGCCATCCGCAGCCCTTCTTTTTGTCGGTGGGTTTCTGGCGTCCGCACTCCGAGCGCATCGTGCCGAAACGCTACTTCGACATGTACCCGCTGGAATCGATCAAGATCCCCGCCAGCTATCGGGCGGACGACCTCGAAGACGTGCCCGCCCCCGGCCGCCGCCAGGCCACGCACATGCCCACGCATACCGCCGTCGTTAATGCAGGCCTCTGGCGCGAGTACCTGCGCTCGTATTACGCCTCCGTCAGCTATGTCGATGAACAGCTGGGCCGGGTGCTGGACGCGCTGGCCGCGAGCCCTCACGCCGCGAACACCATCGTGGTTTTCGCCTCGGACAACGGCTATAACGGCGGCGAGAAAAACATGTGGGCCAAGTTCGCCCTCTGGGAGCAAACCTGCCGCGTGGTGTTTGCCATTTCCGCGCCCGGGATGCCGCATCAAATCTCCCCGACCCCCGTCAGTTTGGTGGACATTTACCCCACGCTCATCGCCCTGTGCGGCCTGCCGCCGCCCGGCGTGCAGACGCTCGACGGAGTGAACCTGACGCCGGTTCTCAAACGCGAAAAACAAGAGCGCGGTGCGCCCGTGATCTCGAGTTTCGGCGTCGGCAACCATTCCCTCACCGACGGGAGGTATCGGTATATCCGCTACCGCAACGGCGACGAGGAGCTTTACGATCACGAGACCGACCGCTACGAGTTCACGAATCTGGCCGACCGCGCGCAATTCGCCGCCATCAAAGCCGGGCTCGCGCGCCAGCTGCCGGCGAAGGACGCCCCCGAGATCGAGCTCGCGGGAAAATGGGACGGCTCGGAACTCAACGAAAACGTTTTCAAGCAACTCGCCGAGGACGCCAAGCGCCGTAATTTGCCCCAGAAGATCACTCCGCAATAGGCGGACGGGGCCGGGCAGGGGCTTAGCTCATCGTGAGTTGACGCGGCGGCATTCGGCGATGCCGCCCTACAGGCCCAGCCTCGCGCCGCCGGCCCTCGCCCCTTGCATTTCCGGCTTCGACTTCGGCGGGAGGTTGCGCACGCTCGCTCGCTGATCGGCTGGAAGCGTTCTGTTCACCGTCTCCACCGACCACATCGCTCTTCATTCCTTCGCATGTCCGCCACCGCTCCCGTCGCCACTTCCGCCAACGACCTGCCGCTCTTCAACTGGCTCACGCGCCGCGCCTCCGGCGTGCTGCTCCACCCCACCAGCCTGCCGGGCGAACAGGGCATCGGCACGTTTGAGCCCGGACCGGTCAACGCCTTCCTCGATTTTCTCGCCGCCGCCGGTTTCCGTTACTGGCAGGTCTGCCCGCTCGGGCCGACCGGGTATGGCGACTCGCCGTACCAGTGCTTCTCGGCGTTCGCCGGGAACCCTTACCTCGTCGACGTCTTCGCGCTCGTCCGCGCCGGCTGGCTGACGCCGGCGGACGTCGAGCCGCTGCGCGCGCTCGACCGCCAACGCGTCGATTTCGGCCAGCTCTGGCAAACGAAGGGGCTCATTCTGTCGCGCGCCCATGCCCGTTTCTGCCAGCGCGGGCGGCCGACGCAGCCCTACGGCGATTTCGCCGCCTTCCAACGCGCCCACGCCGACTGGCTCGCACCCTACGCCTATTTCCGCGCGCTCAAAGATCACTACCAGGGCCAGCCGTGGTGGGACTGGCCGCCCGCGACACGCCGTTTCGCCTCCGCCCAAAACTCGCCGCTGCGCGCCCTCCTCGCGCCCGCCATCGAGGCGCACGCGTTTGCCCAATTTCTGTTCTTCGCCCAATGGGCGCAGGTCCGCGCCAGCGCCGCCCAGCGCGGTCTCGAAATCATCGGCGACCTGCCGATCTTCGTCGCCCGCGACAGCGCCGACACCTGGGCTGCGCCCGGGCTGTTCGAGCTCGACGAAGCCACCGGGCAACCGCTCGCGGTGGCGGGCGTGCCGCCGGATTATTTCTCGGCCGACGGTCAGCTCTGGGGCAACCCCCTCTACCGGTGGGACGCGCACGCCGCCGACGGTTACGCGTGGTGGCTGGCGCGGCTGCGGGCGAGTTTCGCGCAGGCCGACGTGATCCGCATCGATCACTTCCGCGGCTTCGACGAGTACTGGCGTATCCCCGCCGACGCCGCGACCGCCAAGGCCGGCGCGTGGCGGCCCGGCCCGGGCCTGGCGTTTTTCCGCGCGGTGCGTGCCGCGTTTCCCGACGCGAAAATCATCGCCGAGGATCTCGGCGAGATCGGGCCCTCGGTGCGGGCGCTGCGCGACCAGGCCGGCCTGCCCGGCATGGAGATTCTGCAATTCGCGTTCGGCGGCCCGAGCGACAACCTCTACCTACCGCACAATCATCTCGCCAACGCCCTCGTCTACTCCGGCACGCACGACAACGACACGTCGCTCGGCTGGTACGCCGCGGCCGACGAGAAAACGCGCGATCACGTGCGCCGCTACCTCGGCGTGCCCGGCACGGCGATCGGCTGGGATTTCGTACGCGCAGGTTTCGCGTCGGTCTCACGGCTGGCGATTTTCCCGCTGCAGGATCTGCTCTCGCTTGGCAGCGAGGCGCGGTTCAACACCCCCGGCCACGCGCAAGGCAACTGGCAGTGGCGCTACCAACCCGACGCGCTCGCCCGGCTCAGTGGCGACACCGCCCGCTACCTGCACACGCTCGGCGAACTCTACGACCGCGTGCCGCGTCCGGCGCCAGAAAAGCCCGCCACCGCGTAGCGGCCGAGGTAACGAGGCCGGGGCAACTGAGCTGTAGGACCCGCGATTCGGTGCTTCGTGGCACGGGCGTCCCGCCCGTGAACGCCCGCGCAAGCTTGCCTGTTCGCACCAATCCCATGGGCGGGACGCCCATGCCACCTCAATCTCCGGACTTCGCCGGCAGTCGCCACCCGCCTCGGCCAAAGCCCGCGCGTTTGCCTTGCGCGGGTTTTGCGCTACATGGTGTCGCACACACGCCATGCCCGCCATCTCCAGCCTCCGCAGTCCTTATCTCAAAGTCGGCCGCCTCGTGTATTTCGGCCGGATGCTCGACAAGATCCGCCTGCACGCCGCCGGCCGGTTGCCCGCCGAGTACGTCGCCAATCTCGGCCCCAAGCTGGATGGACGCAGCTTCGATTCGCTGTGCTGCGCGTTCCTCGACGTCGATCACGCGGAGCTCACCGCGCGCACGCTCGCCGGCGGCACCGACGAGGAAATCCTCGCGTGGTGTCACACCCGCGGCGGCCCGCGCACCGATTTCCAATGCGAGCTGTGGAACGGCTTCATCACCCGCCGCGGCTGGCGCGACGCGGCCTCCGCCCGTTTGCAACAACGCATCCGCGAGTACGGCCTCGAAGACAAAGCCATCGAGACGTTCTTCGATCTGATCGATTGGGACGAAGGCCGCGACCCCGCGCCGCTGCGGGCGACGTGACAGGCGGCCGGTCCGCGCTTTTGATTGTGCGCCGCGCCGCCCGCCGCTAGCGCTTTACCGCACGCTGCTCGCATCCATGGCCCAACGTCCTTCTCGCTTCCTTCGCAATTGCGCCCTCGCCCTCGGCGGGCTGCTCCTGCTCGCACTGCTGGCCGGCGGCTGGTTTTATCACCGCCTGGACCGCTCCCGTCCGCAACTCGACGGCACTGCGCACGTGAACGGCCTCGGCACCGCCGTCACGGTGGAACGCGATGCGCTCGGCGTGCCGACGGTGCGCGGCGCCAACCGGGTCGACGTGGCCCGCGCCCTCGGCTGGTTGCATGCGCAGGAACGCTTTTTCCAGATGGACTTGATGCGCCGCCGCGCCGCGGGCGAGCTGGCGGAGTTGGTCGGCGCGAAGGCGCTGCCGCTCGACCGCGAGACGCGCGTGTACGAATTTCGCCGCTTCGCCCAGAGCGCCGTCGCCCGCCTGCCCGCGGAACAATTTGCGCTCGTCGAGGCCTACACCGCCGGCGTCAACGCCGGGCTCGCCGCACTCGGCGCACCGCCGTGGGAATATCTCATGCTGCGCGTCCCGCCGCGCGGCTGGAGTTCCGTCGATTGCGCGCTCGTCGCCTACGCCATGACGCTGGATTTGCAGGACGCCGGCGCGTACGAGCGCTCGCTCACCACGCTGCGCAATGTCCTCGGCGAATCGGCGCTGCGCTTTTTCGCGCCGCTGGTCGGCCCCGATGACGCCGCGCTCGATGGCAGCACCGCACCGCTCGCGCCCATCCCGTCGGCGGAGGTGTTGAATCTGCGCAAACCCGCCGCCGCCAAAACTACGGCCAGCCACTCCGAGCCGCCCGCCGACGATCCGGCCGTGATCGTTTCCAACAGCTTCGCCCTCGCCGGCGCGCACACCGCCACCGGCGCCGGCCTGCTCGCGAACGACATGCACCTCAACCTCGGCGTGCCCAACACCTGGTATCGCGCCGCGCTCGTCTGGGGCACGCCGCCGCACCAGGTCACCGGCGTCACTCTGCCCGGCCTGCCGCTCGTGATCGCGGGCAGCAACGGCCACATCGCCTGGGGCTTCACCAACAGCTACGCCGATGTCGCCGACCTCGTCGTCGTCGAGCCCAACACCATCGACCGCACGCTCTACAAACGCGGCGAGCGCCTGGCGGAATTCGCCGTCCACACCCAGACCATCGCGGTCAAGGGCGGCGAGCCGGTGCAGCTCGAAACGCAGTGGTCCGAGTGGGGGCCGGTCGTGGCGATGGGCGAAAAAAACCGCCCGCTCGCGCTGGCCTGGACCGCGCTCGACGCCGACGCCATCGACCTCCGTCTCAGCGAACTGGAGACGGCCACCACCACCGCCGCCGCGCTCGCCATCGCCCAGCGCAGCGGCATGCCGGCGCAAAACTTCCTCGTCGCCGACCGCGCGGGCGCCATCGGCTGGACCATCGCCGGCCGCCTGCCGCAACGCGTGGGCTTCGACGGCCGTTTTCCCGTGCCGCGCACCTATCTCGACCGCCGCTGGGAAGGATTTCTCCCGCCGGATAAATATCCGTGCCGCATCGATCTCGCCGCCGGCCGGCTTGCGACCGCCAACCAGCGCCTGCTCGGCGGCGACGAACTCGATTTGCTGGGCGACGGCGGTTACGACGACGCCTACCGCGGCCGCCAGATCCGCGACGGCCTCGCCACCCTGGAGCGCGCCACACCGCGCGACCTTCTCGCCATCGCCCTCGACGACCGCGCGCTCTTCCTCCAGCGCTGGCGCGATCTCGCCCTGCGCGTGCTCACCCCGGATGTCGTGGCGCAGAAAAAATCGCGCGCCGAATTTCGCCGCGCGCTGGAGAAGTGGGAGGGCCGCGCCAGCGTCGAGTCGGTGAGCTACAGACTCGCGCGAGCCTTCCGCACCAGCGTGGTCCAGCTGGCGCTCGGTCCGATTTTCGCGGGCTGTGAGGAGCGCGACGAGCGGTTCAACTGGCGGAAATTCCACTACGAGCCGGCGCTGTGGGCGCTGTTGGAAGCGAAGCCGCTGCACCTGCTCGCGCCGGCTTATGCGCAGTGGGACGACCTGCTCGTGGCCGCGATCGACGACGCCACCGCGCAGATCGAAAAACAAAACGGCTCGCTCGCCTCCGCCACGTGGGGCCGGCGCAACACCGCGCGCCTCCGGCATCCGCTCGCCCGGTCGTTACCGGCGTGGGCCACCGGCTGGCTCAGCATGCCGCCCGACCCGATCCCCGGCGATTCGCGGATGCCGCGGGTCGGCGGACCCGACTTCGGCGCGAGCGAGCGTTTCGTCGTTTCGCCGGGCCGCGAGGCCGAGGGCATTTTCCACATGCCGGGTGGCCAGAGCGCGCATCCGCTCTCGCCGTTTTTCCGCGCCGGCCATGCCGACTGGGTTCGCGGCAACCCCACGCCCTTCCTGCCCGGCCCGACGCAATACCGGCTGGAACTGAAGCCCTAGCCGTGCCGAGCAGCGCGGGGCTTCCGCCCGCGCCTGTCCGCTCCGCAACGTGCCAAGGCGCGGGCTGAAGACCCGCGCCACCAAGCCCCGTGTATTTTCTCCCCTGCTTTTTCCGGAATTCTCAGTAGCGTCTACCGTCTTCCCGCTTTCCGCCCATGCCACTCTGCCTCCTCGATCATCCGCTCGCCGCGCACTTCGTCACCCATCTGCGCGACAAGACCACCAAGCCCGCCACGTTCCGCACGCTCGCCTACCAGCTCAGCCTTCTGCTCGCGATCGAGGCGACGCGCGATCTGCCCACGATCGAGAAAACGGTGGAAACGCCCCTGGAATCGACGCCCGGCCGCGTGCTCGCGCAACCGTTGGTGGTGATTCCGATCCTGCGCTCCGGCCTCGGCATGATGCAGCCGTTTCTCGATCTGTTCCCCAACGTAAGCGTCGGCTACATCGGCCTGGAGCGCGACCATGAGACGGCCCGCGCGCACAGCTACTATTGCAAGCTCCCGCCGCTCGCCGGCAGCCGCGTGATCGTGGTCGACCCCATGCTCGCCACCGGCGGCTCGGCGGCGCAGGCGCTGTCGTTGGTCAAGGCCGGGGGCGCCGTCGCGCCGCGGCTGGTCTGCATCGTCGCCGCGCCTGAAGGTGTGGCCGAAGTGGAAAAGACCCATCCCGAGCTCACGATCCACACCGCCGCCCTCGACCGCGCCCTCAACGCCCGCAAGTATATCCTCCCCGGACTCGGCGATTTCGGCGACCGTCTCTATGGCACCTGAACCCGCCCCGCGCACTTTCCGCATCAATCGGCTTGCGCCGAGGCTCCCGGTCCTGCGTCCTTCGGGCTGACACGACATGGCCGCATCCAGCGCGCTCACCCGCGAAAAAATCTTTCAGATTGCCCGCACCCTCCCGGCCGCGCCGCGAGTGCTCGTGGGCCTGCGCGAATTGCTGCAGGACATCAACGTCGGCCTCGACGAAATCGCCAACCTCGTCAAACGCGACGCCGCCCTCGCCGCCCGCATCATCCGCGTCAGCAACAGCGTCATGTACAGCAGCGGCCTGCGCATCGGCTCCATCGAGGAAGCCGTCAACCGCGTCGGGTTTAGCGAAGTGTACCGGCTGGTGGGCTTCATGACCGGGCACATGCTGGTCGACCGTCCGCTCAAATTTTACAACGTCGATACGACCCCGCTGCGCGAGCACATGCTGTTCACCGCGCTCGCCTGCGAGGCGCTCGCCGAGGAGAGCGGCTACGATACGCGCAACGCCTACACCGCCGGCCTGCTGCGCGCCCTCGGCATGCTGGTGCTCGACCGCGTCGCCGCGCTCCTGCCCGAGATGACGACCTACGATCACGGACGTTTCGGCGGCTATCCGAGCTGGGAAGGCGTGGTTTTCTGTCTCAGCAACACCGAAGTGGCGGCGTTGATTCTGACCGACTGGCGCTTCCCGCCCGAGGTCGTCGAAGGCGTGCGCGAACAATATTTGCTGCAACCAGCCGACTACGACAACCGGCTGGCGTGCCTGATCAATATCGCTGGCGCGGTGGTGGCCGAGGCGGGACACACGCTGCCGGGCGACCGCCGTTATTGGGAACTGACCCCGCGCAAATTAGAAGCCGCAGGTCTGACGGAGGACCAAGTTTTGCAGATCGGAATACGCACCCGCACGGCCTTCGAACGCTTGCGCGGCTCGATTCGGTGAGTGGGAGCGGAAGGCTGTTGGCGGGAGGCGATAGGCTGTAGGCGGTAAGCTGTAGGCTTTGGGTGAAAAGCCGCAGGTGGAGCATGGTGGCGCGCGTTGTCCCCAACGCGCTCGTTTGGCCCAGTCCTCGGAAAAGCGCCTTGAGGACAAGTCGCTCCACCACACAGTGGCCTCATGCGCGATTACCCCCTGCGCTTGCACCACAAGACTCCCGGCTGGGTGAAGGCCGGCGCGTTGTTCCATATACGCATCCGAGCTGCGGCTGATCAGAAGCCTGTGCTGACCACGCCAGCACTTGCTGCAGAGCTGCTCGCCGCCGCCCGCCAGTATCACGAGCAGGGCCGCTGGTGCTGCGAACTCTTCCTCCTCATGCCCGACCATGTGCATGCGCTGCTGGCCTTCCCGCGCGACGCCGACATGTCGGTTAGCGTGCGCAATTGGAAACGCGTCACCGCCCGGATGCACGGCGTTGTCTGGCAACCCAACTACTTCGATCATCGCATCCGCAACGACCAAGAAGCCAAGGCGACATGGGCGTACATCCGCCGCAACCCGCTCGTGAAACACCTGTGCGCCACCGAAGAAGACTGGCCGCATTGGTGGAGCGCGTTGTCCCCAACGCGCTTGTTTGGCTCAGTCCTCGGAAAAGCGCCTTGAGGACAAGTCGCGCCACCACGGAGAAATCTTCATCTCCTCCTGACACGAGGCTTCTTCCGTCCGCCCCGGCTGCCCCATTTGACAAAACCCGGCGCGCGCCCGTTGAAACGTTTCCTGCAACGCCACCTGAAGACGCCGCTCGCCCGCGCCCTCCTCTCCGGCGAAGGCACCGAAGGTGCCGAGGCAAAGTTCACCGTGAAAGCAGACGCGCTGGCGATGAAGTAAACGGCTGATAGATTTCGCCAACAGGCGAAATCTTGATCCAGCGGCTCCGTCCCGCTGCTCCCACCGTTCTTCGGCCTGCAAGCCTGCCACTGGCCCGTACTCCGAATCGCACGCATTGATCCGATAGTGGTCTTACAGATGAAGCAAAAGCGCCGAAGTGATGCGATGTATAGAGCGAAAACCAGATTCTTTGGCGTCGTCATATGATGTTTGCCCGACTGAAAAGCCCTACACATGATTATCTATCTCCGACGCGTTTACCCATGGCGGCTTCACCCTTATATCTTAGCTGGCTTATCAAAACGGACCGTATGTTGCGCACGAAGGATGGCACCATGATAGAAGTCTGGGAGTTGAATCATGCTCCCGACCCAAAAATCCTCTCCGGCTGGGCGAAGCATTTTCGCAATCACTACTGCGATGATGCGAAGATCGATTTATTGCGCAAGGGCACGCCCCATAGCCGCGCGGAATACCTCAACCAAATCAAATTTCCCGACGCGAAAGCCCGTCCCGGCCCGAGCATTCGCTCGGGCGATTTCGCTGAGGTCCTCATCGCTGACTATGTCGAGTATGTCCTCGGATATTGGGTTCCCCGAACCCGCTACGACGACCGCACAATTCGCAACGAGTCAAAAAAAGGCAGCGACGTCATCGGTTTCCGTTTTCAGCGCACCGGAAAAACTTCGCCCGCGGACTCGTTGATCATTTTTGAGGCCAAGGCCCAGCTTTCCGCCAAGGCCGCAGAGTCGATTCTCCAAAACGCGATCACCGACTCAGCGAAGGACGAACTGCGAAAGGCTGAATCCCTCAACGCCGTGAAACAACGACTCCTCGACCGCAACGACCTTGCCGGCGCCGATTCGGTCGCACGGTTCCAGAGCCCCGAGGACCGCCCTTATCGGAGCCTTTATGGGGCCGCTGCACTTTTTTCGTCGAACTTATTTGATGAGGCGGTGATCGCGACGTGCGACACAAGCAAGCATCCGGGCAAGACGCAGCTCTCGCTCATCGTCATCAGCGGCCCAAACCTGATGGACCTCGTGCACAAACTCTACGACCTCGCCGCCTGTGAAGCCTGAAGACAGGTCAAAGACCCTGCTCGGCATCACCCGCTCTAAGGCGAAGATGTTCGAGTTCTCGGTGCCCACGGAGCACCATATTGCGCCGAATCGCGATCCAGCGGGACTTTTTCCACTTACCCTTGCCATCGTCGGAGACGTGGCGGGTGCGATTGGCCGTGGCGAAGACATTTCCGCCCGATTGATCGAAGCAAAGCAGGAACTCCGCTTCGCGGCATTTTTCTTAGACGCCTACCTCAAGGGTGAAGGCGACTCGCCTGCGAAACAGTATCTCACTCTGCTCGCGGCTGCCGCCTACTATCTCTGCGATCTGCCCGGAAGCGCGGCGGTCTTGGCCAGTCTGTGGCGAGGAGACGACGGCCACACGAATTGCCGCGATTTGGATGTGGCACTCGCCTGGTTGCTCCAGAGAAAGCTCGATGGCGCTGGCAAGATTGCGGAACCCACCTATGGGCCGCTCGTCACGGCGGGCGCTGCGCTTATCGCCGCGTTCTATGATCACGGACAGGACGAGGCGCGCGTTTTGGCGCCCTTTTTCGAGCTACGCGCCAAGGCTCACCTTGTCGGCAGTTCCCGCGAGCTCTTGCTCGCGGATCTCATTGTCGCCGTCGCGAAGCGCCGTTTGGATATTTCAGCGCGCACCTGTCTGCCACGCTACACCGCGCTGCCTCCAGAAAAATGGGAGACAACCTTGGCTAAGGCCACGTTCGTCCGGGAATTCTGGCCCGCACAGCGTTTGCTCGGAGAAAAGGACGTGTTCAAGGGAACGTCGGCCATCGTTCAAATGCCGACGAGCGCGGGAAAAACCCGCGCCACGGAAATTCTCATCCGTAGTGCCGTGTTTTCCGGTCGCACCCGGCTGGCAGTGATCGTCGCGCCATTCCGGGCGCTCTGCCACGAAATCCGCGACAGCTTGATTCTTTCGTTTAGCGGCGAAGGTTTCCGTATCGACGAAGTTTCAGACGTTCCGCAGGACGATTTTCTACTTGAAGAGACCTCTGCAGCCAACGTGCTGATCCTCACGCCGGAAAAGCTGCTTTATCTCACGCGACAGAAGGACGATCTCGCGCAGCGCATTGGCCTGCTCATTTATGACGAAGGACATCAATTCGATACGGGAATTCGCGGTGTCACCTACGAATTGCTCATCACGGCGCTAAAGTCCGTGGTGCCGGCTGACTGCCAAGTCGTCTTGATCTCGGCGGTCATTACCAATGCTGAGGCGATCAGTTCGTGGTTAAACGGCGCCGGCGGTTCGATCGTTTCCGGCGCAAACCTTTTCCCGACCCAACGCAGCGTGGCGTTCGCGAGCTGGCTCGATCACCTGGGCAGCCTCAAATTCATCGCCCAACCCGACTCCGGTCAACACACATATTATGTTCCGCGCGTCCTCGAGTCGACGCCGCTCGCAAAGCGCAAGAAAGAGAAAATCACGCGGCATTTTCCGACTCGCGGAGATGAGCAATCGATCGGGCTTTATCTGGCCTTGAAACTTGTCGCACAAGGATCGGTCGCGGTTTTCTGCGGTCGCAAATCCACCGTTACCAAGCTCTGCGAAATACTCTCGGATGCGTATGATCGTAAGCTCCCATTGCCGGTGCCGAAGACCTTTGCTCCCAACCCTGCGGCGACCGAGGAAATTGCGAAGCTCGCCGGGCTGGTGAAGCGGCATTACGGGAGCAAAGGCGCAGTTCCGCACTGCGCCGAAATGGGCGTGTTCACTCATCACGGCGCGACGCCTGGCGGCGTCCGACTCGCGGTCGAACACGCGATGAAAGAGTCCTTAGTCAAGATGGTGATTTGCACGTCTACGCTGGCGCAGGGCGTCAATTTACCTATCCGCTATCTCATTATCACCGGCGTCTATCAGGGGAAAAAGCGGATAAGCGTCCGCGACTTTCAGAACTTGATCGGACGTGCGGGGCGCGCGGGAATGCATACCGAAGGTAGCATTATCTTCTCCGACCCGGAAACGTTCGACTTGCGCAAAACACCCGATGGAAAATGGCGCTGGGGGAAGGTCGCCGAGTTGCTCGATCCGAGCAAGGCCGAGGATTGTGCGAGCTCGTTGCTAACGTTGTTCGATCCGTTGGTCAGCGATGACGGCTCGGATAAAGCTAACCTCAACGTTGAGGCATTTTTCCACGCCTACTCGGCGAGCGCAGGAGGGCCGAGAGAGTTCGGGCAAAAACTGCTGCCAGCCATTCATGATCGCGGATTCTCAATGGAGAGAGTTGTCGAACAATTGGAACGCAAAGGGCAGATCATTTCAGCCTTGGAGAGCTTTATGATGGCGGCGGCAGGAGAGATTGGCATCGAGCTGAGTGAAAAAACCGCGACCGAAATGGCTCACGGCACGCTTGCATATCATCTCGCGACCAACGAACAACGCGCAGACTTGGAGGCTCTCTTCCAAGCAATTACCAGGCACGTCGCTGAAAAGGTTCCCGAGCCAGAGCGTCGGAAAGCGTATGCAAAGACGCTTTTTGGCGTCCGAAACTCGCTCTCGATTCATGCTTGGACGACCAGAAACACTGAAACTTTGAACTCCACCAAGAGCGACGAAGCTTTACTGGAAGCGATTTGGCCGATGTTGACGCTTGGCATCACCAACCACCTCTTCCACAAAGCGACGATTCCGGTCACGATGCTGGAGTTGGCGAAGCGTTGGATCAGCGGCGACTCGCCCGAGACTATGCTGAGCAATTTGAGAAATGTAGGGGTTCGTTTTGGTCACGGGCAGCGGCCGCGCTACCCTGACATCGACCATGTTGTCGACTTGTGTGAAAACGCATTTGGATTCGAGGGCGTTCTCGTGATTGCAGCCATCACCGAAGCTTTGCGGTTCGACGGACACGAAGACGCTCCGATCTTGGATCGGTTGTTGCACCTCCAGAAACGTTTGAAATACGGAGCGAAGACTCGGCAGGCCGTAATCCTGCATGAAGCAGGATTCGCCGACCGCGTCGTGGCCGATGAACTTGCCGAAATTGCCGGGCCACGAGCGATCACCAAGAGTCGTATGCGTATTATTCTGCGCTCCCAACATGCGCGCGTAGAAAACGTGTTAGCGATGTTCCCGTCCTACTACTCGTTTGTTTGGGACAAGGTGCTGCGCGGAGGACGCCGCAAGCTCTGATTCTCTTTTGATGCCAAACTCAAGGGGGCACGACCACGTCGCCCTTCACTCCTCCTTTGCGCCGCCGTCGTAGCGGATGGCGTGGCCGGCGGAGAGCAGGGCGTTGTTGAGGAAGACGGTGCCTGCGGCGGCGGGCGCCATGCTGTCAGCTTTAGGCTTACTGCCTGCCGCCTCGCCGATGAACACATCGGCGAGATACCGATCGTATTTGTCGGGCTTCGTGGTGCAGACGATCACTTCGTCGCCGATGCGGACGAGGTTTTCGACAAAGGCTTTGGCGGCGCGGCCGGCGGCGGTGGCGAGCTCGGGGCAGTCGAGTCCGCGGAGGCGCAGCCGGAGGTCGCGCGTGAAGCCGGGGGCGAGCGCGAGCGTGATGTCGAGCGTGTCGCCATCGATGATTTTGCGCAGTGTCGCCCGGTAGGTGAAGAGCTGGTCCGGGGTGGCGTCGGCGATCTTTTGCACGCCGTCCTCCGCCCACCGCACGATGTCGCCGGCCTTGAGCCTCGCCGGGGTCGCGGCGGGCACGGCGGCATAGTTTTTGAATCCGAGGTCGATGCCCGGGCCGTCGCGGCGCTCGACGATGCGGCGCAGGCCGGGGACGCCGCAGCGGGGCTGGAGCAGCTCGGCGGTGGCGGCGGGCGCGGGGTCGTCCGCGGCGAGGGCGACGGCGTTGTAGGCGCGGACGCGGGTTTCGAGTTCGGGCGAGGTCCACTCCCGCCTGATCGCCTCGGCTTCCAGCGCCTTTCGTTGCGCAGGGTCGGCGACCTGGATCAGGAGCTTGTAGTGGGACCAGACCAATTTGGCGCGGTCGCGCCAAATTGGATAGCAACGGTAGAACTGGACGCATTCCTGCAACGTCCGCCGGCTGATGCCGGTATCCTCGGCGAGTTTGGCGTAGGTCTTGGCGCCGTAGTCGGCGCGGTCGCGGAACAGGAGGACGTGCTCGTGGATGAGGCGGCCGGTCTCGTGGTAGGTCTCGAGCCACGCGCGATCGATGGCCCGGCGGCCTTGGACGACGACGGCGATCACCGCATCGCGCAGTTGCGCATAGGTCTTGGGGGTCGGGGCAGGCGCGGACAGGGGCATGGGGAGAGGGGTGGCGGCGAGTGGAACGGATGTTTGCGGTCCACGCGAGCGCGGAGGCGCAGTCCAGCTCGCGGGCAATATCCGGTAATCGACCAGCCGCGTCGCGGGTCCGGACGTTGCAAATGGGTGGAGCGCGTTGTCCCTAACGCGCTTGTTGGGCCCGGCCGACGGCAAAGCGTCTTGAGGACAAGTCGCGTCACGCCGATCGCTCACGCAACGCTTCGAGCACCATCATTTTCCTTCCCGCTCCCGCCCCGGGGTAAAGCCCCCGCTTCCCTGCGCTTGAGTGTGCGGCATTTCTGGCAATAGTCGCAGGCCTCGAATGGCTGCGACCAGCGCCCTTACCCGCACCAGGATCTTCGAGATCGCGCGAAGCCTGCCCCCCGGACCCCGGATTCTCGCCGGGTTGGGCAAGCTGCTGCAGGATGAGAAAACCGACGTCGAGGAAGTCGCCACCCTGATCAAACGCGACGCCGCGCTCGCCGCCCACATCATCCGGATCAGCAACAGCGTTTATTACCATGGCAGCGCCGAGGCGCACATCGGTGACATCGAGGAGGCCGTCAACCGCGTCGGTCTGCGCGAGGTTTACCGGCTCGTCGGGCTCGTGACGTCCAGCCAGCTGGTCGACCGGCCGCTGCTCTATTACAGCGTGAAGGTGGAGCCGTTGCGCGATCACATGGTTTACACGGCGCTCGCCTGCGAGGCGCTCGCCGCCATCGCCGGGATCGATGGTCGCAACGCCTACACCGCGGGGCTCATGCGCACGCTCGGCATCCTCGTGCTCGACCGCGTGGCGATGTTGTTGGAGCCGGTGGAGCCGTTCCGGCCGGAGGTCTTCGGCGGGTTCATCCCCTGGGAGGGCCGCGTGTTCTGCCTGAGCAACTGCGAGGTGGCGGCGATGATCCTCCAGGAATGGCGCTTCCCGCCCGAGATCGTGGAAGCGGTGCGCGAGCACTACGTTACCCGCGACGAGGACCACAACAACCGCCTCGCCTGCCTGCTCAACCTCGCCGGCGGAATCGTCGCCGCCGCCGGGCACGGGCTCCCGGGCGAGGCCGCCTACTGGGAGAGCACGCCGCGCAAGCTCGCCGCCCTCGGGCTCACCGCCAAACAGATCGCGCAGGCGGCCGAGCGCACCCGCGCGGCGTTCCAAGCCTTTTCCCAGCACAGTGAAACGTCCCCCGGCGGCCCGGCGCGCGCCCCCGCGGAAGATTCCTGCAACTCGGAGGCGACGCCGGGTGTTGTTGGCACGAACGATGACATCCACGTGCAAACAGACACCGCGGAGCTGAGCCCTCCGGAAGAATTTCCCGCCTTCATGCGCCGCTACCAAGACATGGTCTACGCCACCGCCGCGCGCCTCCTGGGCAACGAGACGCAGGCGGAGGACATTGCGCAGGAAGTCTTCCTCAAAGCTTACGAGCGCTGGACCGACCTGCGCACCAGCCCCGCCGCCGGCGGCTGGTTGAAAACCGTCGCGACCAACATGTCGCTCAACCACCTCCAGCGTTACCGCAAACGCTGGCGCTTCTTCTCGGAAATGACGCGGCGCGACGACGACGCCGGTGCAGACGACCAGCCCGAGATCGAGTTTGCCGCGCCCGACCAGTTCTTCTCCGGGATGGACCAATCCGAGCGCCGCGCCTGGGTGGACGAAGCGTTGCAAGAACTCCCCGAACATCAGCGCGTGCCGCTCGTGCTCTACCACTACGAAGACCTGCCGTACGACGAGATCGCCGCCAAGCTCGGCGTCTCCCTCGCCAAAGTGAAAACCGACATCCTGCGCGGCCGCGCCACCCTTGCGCGCCTGCTCACCCGCGGCGCCGGCCGCGAACAACTCGCCCGTTGAAACCCGCCAATCCCTTTCTGCCATGACGCCTCGCGACGACCAAAAATTGGAGCAATTCATCCACCAAGCGCTGCGCTCCGTCCCGCCGCGCCCCGCGCCGCGCTCGCTTGAAACGCGAGTGCTGGCCGCCATCGCCGCGCGCCAGGCCCTGCCGTGGTGGCGGCAGTCGTTCGCCCGCTGGCCGCTGCCGGCCCGCGCCGCCTTCCTCGCGCTGGCGCTCGCGCTCGTCGCCGCCATCGCGTGGCTCAGCCTCGCCGGCTCCGAACTGGCGCTGCCCGCGATCCGCGAAATGCTGGCGCCGCTCGCACACCTGCGCGTGGCGCTCGAAGCCGTGGCCGACATCTTCGCGCTGCTTTTCCGCAGCATTCCCACGCTCTGGCTTTACAGCGCGGCGGCGACTGTCGCCGCGTTGTACGCCGCCCTCTTCGGACTCGGCGCCACGGCTTACCGCACTCTCTTCGTCAATCGTTGAACCTTTTATCGCATGAACTCCTCGGCTCGTGAAATTTTCCGCCGCGCATTTATCGCGCTCCTCCTCGGCCTGGCCCTGACGGCCTTCGCCCAGGAACCCGCCACGCCACCAGCGGCACCGCCCGCCGCTGCGGCCCCGGAGGCCGCCAAGCCCGTCGAGCCGGCCAAGGCCGACGCGCCCGCCGCCGTCGTCGAAAAACCGGCCCCAGCGCCCGCCGTTGCCCCCGCGCCGACACCGGCGTCCGCGCCCGTTGAGAAGCCGGCCGAGCTGCGCCGCCTCGACACGGCCACGCCCGCCGTCGAGCCCGCGAAAGTCGAGACGCCGGAACAGCCCGCCACCGTGGCCCCCGCGACCGAGAAGCAGAAACCCGAGGCCACGGCCCCCGCCGACAAGAAGGGGAAGAAACCCTCGAAGAAAGTCACCATCCGCTCGCCCCAGCTGCATAAGTTGAACGAGTTCCCGATGGGCGACCACGTCGTGCCCGCGGGCGCCAAGTCAGGCGGCGAAGTCGTTTCTGTCTTCGGCAACTCGGTGGTCGAGGGCGAGACCAACGGCGAAGTCGTCTCCGTCTTCGGCAACACGCTCATCAACGGCCGGGCGGGCGGCGAAGCCGTCGCGGTGTTCGGCAATCTCACCATCAACGGGCACGTCAACGGCGAGGCCGTCGCGGTGTTTGGCAACATCACGCTGGGCGAAAATGCCGTGGTCGACGGCGAAGTCGTCGCGGTGTTCGGCCGGCTCCAGCGGCACCCGCACGCCGAGATCCGCGGCAGCGTGCAGGAGATCATGCCGCACGTGCTCATCCCCGGCCTCGGGTCGGTCGGCACGTGGTTCAAAAGCTGTCTGATGCTGGGCCGGCCGCTGGCCTTCGAATCCGGTCTCGGCTGGGTGTGGCTGCTCGCGGGAGCGCATCTGTTCCTCTATCTGCTGTTCGCACTGGTTTTCGGCCGCGGGCTGGTGAAATGCGCCGAGACGCTTGAGCAACACCCGGGCATGTCGATTGTGACGGCGCTGCTCGCGCTCTTGCTCACGCCGCTGGTGTTCCTGCTGCTGGCGATCACGGGCGTGGGTTTGCTGCTGATCCCGTTCCTCGGCGCGGGCCTGTTTTTCCTCGGGCTGTTCAGCCGCGCGGCGATGCACGCGTGGGTCGGCCGGCTCTTCACGCGGTTTCTCCCGGGGCCGTTCGGACACGTCGCGTTCGCCGTGCTGCTCGGCGGCGTGGTCATCCTGTTGTTCTACTGCGTGCCGGTCATCGGCCTGCTGCTGCACTTCCTGATCGGCACCCTCGGCATGGGCATGACGATCTACGCGATCATCCTCAGCATGAAGAAGGACAAGCCCGCCGTCGCCGCGCGTCCGCCGGCCCCTGCGGTCGCCGCGATGGCGCCGCCCATGATTCCGGTCGTGGCGCCGATGAACGCCGGCGGCGAGATGTCCGCCCAACCGTTCGCCGCGCCCGCGATGACGTTGCCCGCGCCGGTCTCGGTGGCGGCCAGCCTGCCACGCGCCGGATTCTGGCTGCGCATGGGCGCGCTGGCGATTGACCTGATTTTGTGCGGCGCCTTGCTGTCGCTCCTCTCGATCCCGCATCTGCGCACCGGCAGCGGCACGCTCCTGCTGCTCGCGGCCACCTACGGCGCCGTGCTCTGGAAACTGCGCGGCACCACCATCGGCGGCACGATCTGCAACCTGCGCATCGTGCGCCTCGACGATCAACCCGTCGACTGGACCACGGCGATCGTGCGCGCGCTGGGCTGCTTCCTCTCGCTCATCGTCGCCGGCCTCGGCTTCATCTGGATCGCCATCGATAACGACAAGCAGGCGTGGCACGACAAAATCGCCGGCACCGTCGGGGTGCGCCTGCCCAAGGGCACGCCGCTGGTCTGAGCGGAGTTTTTTGCCCGCCGTTTTCTGGTTTGCCGAACCCGGGGCGCTTCGCCTATCGCCTTCCTCCCTATGGCCACGCCTCTCGTCGGAATCATCATGGGCAGCACGTCGGACTGGGACGTGATGCAGAACTGCGCGCTAACCCTCGACGCGCTCGGCATCCCGTATGAAAAGCGCGTCATCAGCGCACACCGCACCCCGCGGCTCGCCTGGGAATGGTGCGGTGGCGCCGAGTCGCGCGGGTTGAAAGTGATCATCGCCGCCGCGGGCGGGGCCGCGCATCTCGCCGGCGTCGCCGCCGCGCTCACGCCGCTGCCCGTGCTCGGCGTGCCGATGGAGTCGGCCTCGCTCAAGGGCATGGACTCGCTCCTCTCGATGGTGCAAATGCCCGCGGGCATCCCGGTGGCCACGTTTGCCATCGGCAAAGCCGGCGCGACCAACTCCGCGCTCTTCGCCGCTGCGATGCTCGCGCTCAACGACGCCGCGATCAAGAAGGCCCTCGACACCTACCGCGCCGCCCAGACCAAAAAGGTCGAGGCCTCGCAGCTGCCGTAAACCCGGCCGCCAAGTCCGCGCCCGCCGAGGTGGTCAACCGCCCGGCGGCGCCCCGAGACCGCCGTTGACCCCGCCCGGACGCGAAGCCAAGCTCGCGGCCATCGTTCCATGGACACCGCCAGCCCCTTCATCGCCGCGGACCCGGTGCGGCAGTTTTCCGTTTTCCTCGAAAGCCGCGTGGGCCGCTTGTACGACCTGAGCTCGCTGCTGCAAAGCAACCAAGTCCATGTCATCGCCATCACCGTGCTCGACACCACCGACAGCGCCATCGTGCGGCTGATCGTGGACGATCCCGACAAGGCGCGCGGGTTGCTCGCCCGGGAAGATTTTCCCTACAACGAAGCGGAGATCCTCGTTGTCGAGCTCGCCGACGAAGCCGGCTTAAAACCGGTGCTCGCGGCGCTCCTCGAAGCCGAGGTCAACACACACTACGTGTACAGCCTCATGAAACGCCCCGAGGGCAAGGCCGCGCTCGCGCTCAGTGTCGACGACGCCGATGTGGCGGCGTACGCGTTGAACAGCCGCGGCTTCAAGGTTCTCAATCAACGCGACATCTCCCGCTGACCGCGGGCGCGCGCATCGGCCGGCTCACGGCGCCGTAGGCGGAGGCGGCGGCTCGGCATTCTGCGCCGGCACCGCGGTGTGTCGCAGCACCACCGTCTGTAATTCTTTCCGGCCGGCCAGCCGCAGCGTGACCTTTACGGGAATCTCGTCGGACGTCACGCCGAGGCGCGAGACGACGCGCTCCGGCCCGCCGGTCTGCCCCGGCGCGAGCGTGATCCGATCCGGCTTGAGCGCGAAATTGCCGAGGTCGGAAACGAAATCCACGACCTCCACGACCGCGGGCGAGCCCTCTTTGGTCTGGTTGACGAGTTCCAACCGGAGCGTGACCGGCGGCATCGTGCTGCCGAGCTGACCGCCCATGTGGCGCGGCATGCCGCCGCCTTCGCCCCCATGCCCCTCCATGCCCGGGCCGCCCATGCCAGGTCCACCGCCCATGCCACCGCCACGGCGGCCGCCGCCGCGCCCCATGCCCCCGCCTTTGCCGCTCCCGCGATCTTCGCCACTGCCGCCACCGGGCTTGCCGCCCATGTGGATGCCGCGGGTGAGATAAACGCGCGCCACGAGCTGGCCGTCGAAAAAGGCGGCGTCGCCTTGCATCGCGATCGGCCGCGGAGCCGCTTCAGGCCCCATGCCATCGGGCGGGCCATGGCGCCGGGACGGACCGCTTTCGCAGCCAGTCAACAACAGGAAAAAACCGACGCCGCACAGCAGACACGTCGAGAGAGCAAGGGACTTTTTCATGGTAAAAGAAAGACGCAGAAGTACCCGCCCGGGGACCGCGCGTAAACCGCCATGTTCCCTGTCGTGCCGCCGAAGATTATTTCTTGGGCTCGAGCTGGGCGCGGTTGGCGATTTCGGAAATGCGGTACAACTGCACCGAGGGCGGCGGCGTGATGTCGACCAGTTGCAAGAATCGCGCCCGGCGCTCCAGCAGCATTTCGCGCAACCGCACCTGCTGTTCGGCGTCGAGGCCCAGTTTCTGGGTGAAACGCTCGACGGCCAGCGGCACAAACACGATGGAGGACACAAACCAGTCGGACTCGTAAATCATGCGCGGTTTCGGCGCGGGGGCCGGCGCGGGGGCGACGGCCGGCTTGGCGTCGGGCTTGGCGGCAGCGGCGGGCGCGGGTGTCGCTGCCGGCGCGGGCGTCGGCGCTTTGGGCGGCGTGCTCACCGCGGTCTTGCGCCGCTGCAATTCTTCGAGCCGCTGGCACTGTTCGGCGGAGAGGATCGTCTCAAAGTCAGTGCGGAAATCGGCCTCGATCTCGTCGAATTCCTCGCGAAACGCCTCCATTTGCGGACGCAGCTTGTCGATCTCGGCGTTGATTTCGCGCCAGAGGTCGGGCCGGGCGCTGGCGAGCGCGGGGCCGGAACGCACGATGTTGCGCAGCTCGCTGAAAACCATGGCCGGCGGCGGCGGCACGGGTTTGACCCGGCGCGATATCCAGTAGCCGGCCCCGAGTCCGACGCCGAAGCCCGCGACCGTCAGCAGCGTGAGAGCGACCCGCGTTTTCATAGCGTGTCTTCCTGTCCGAGCTTGGTGCCTTCCGCCGCGACCACGCTCCACTGCGCGAGCGCCTCGTCGTTGGCGCGGTGCTCCCGCCAGGAATTGACCGCCAGAGTGAGGGCGAGACAGGCCATCACCGCGCCAAAGCCGACGAGGACGGCGGTCTGCGGCGACAACTCATCGCGGGCGGCGGCGACGCGGGCCAGCACGCGCTGCGCCAGATGGGGACGCAAGGCGGCGGTGCCCTGCTTGCGGATGTCGGGCCAAAGGGCGGAGAGTTCAGGTTCGTTTTGCATAAAGATCTCGGAGCCGCTCACGCGCGCGGTGCAATCGTGTTTTGATGGTGGTGGTGGTCGTGCCGGTGGCGCGCGCCATCTCGGCCAGACTCAGCCCTTCCTGGGCCATGAGCAAAAGTGTGCGATCGCGCGCAGGCAAGCGTTGGAGCAACGCCAGTAACGCTTCGATGCGCTCGCGTTTGTCGGTATCTACGAAGACCGGCGGATCGTCGGTCGCGGGGTCGAAAAAGGTGAACATGCGCCGCCAGCGTTCGCGGCGGGTGTGGTCGATGCAGGCGTTGCGGGCGAGGCGGAACAGCCAGGGCTCGAACAACGCCGGGTCGAGCAGGCGCGGCAGCCCCTTTAACATCTTGATCAACACGTCCTGGCAGAGGTCGTCGACCGGGGCGGCCCGTCCGAGCATGGCATAGACGAAGCCCGCCAACCGCGCTTGATAAGCGACGATCAAAGCGTTCTGCGCCGACATATTGCCGGCCTGCGCGCGCCGCACGAGTTCGGGCAGCGCGGTGTCGTCGGCTTTGTCCTCCATGTGACGGGCGATACACTGCACGAGGGCAAGACGGATCAAAAGCCGGAAAGTTGCCCGATTCTGCGGCCCCCCAGGCCCCGGCAGCGACCGGTTCGCGATCTTTTTTTGACAGCGTCCGCCCCATGACGCACTGTGACGCACGATGCCGTCCTACGCCGACATGCGCAAAGACTATACCCTCGCCGGGCTGACCGAGAAAGATCTGGCGCGGGACCCGTTCCGCCAGTTTGAGAAATGGTTCCAGGAGGCCGAGGGCGCCAAACTCCCCGAGCCCAACGCCATGGTGCTCTCCACTTGCTCGCGCGAAGGGCGGCCGACCTCCCGCACCGTGTTGCTCAAGGGCCTCGACGGACGCGGCTTCGTTTTCTTCACCAACTACGACAGCCGCAAAGGCCGCGAGCTCGGCGAGACCGGCCGCGCCTCGCTGCTGTTCCCCTGGATCGCCCTCGAACGCCAGGTGATGATCGAGGGTTCCGTGGCCAAATTGTCGCGCGAAGAAAGCGCCGTGTATTTCCACAGCCGGCCGTTGCCGAGCCAGCTCGCCGCCTGGGCCTCGCCGCAAAGCACCATCATCGCCAGCCGCGCCGTGCTGGAATCCGCGATGAAGACCGTGGAGAAAAAATACGCCGGGCAGGAAGTGCCGCTGCCGCCATCATGGGGCGGCTACCGCGTGTCGCCCGAGACGGTGGAATTCTGGCAGGGCCGTCGCAACCGCCTCCACGACCGCCTGCGTTATCGGCGGGAACAAGACGCCTGGATCGTCGAACGCCTCGCCCCCTAGCCGCGTCCGCGTGAAAACCAAGCGCCCCAGCCCCACCCGCGCCGGCCGTGTCCGGCGCGCCCCCCGTCCCGCCGCCGCCCCGGCCGCGCTGCTCGCCGCCGCGCTGCAGTGCCAGAGCGAGGGCGTGTTCATCGCCGAGCACCGCGCCCAGGCGGACGGCCTGAAGATCGTTTTCGCCAACGCGCGATTCTGCGCGATGACCGGCTACAGCGCCGCGGAACTGCAAACGCGCCGCCACGGTTTTCTACATGCCGACAAAGCCGACCTCGAACGCCTGCGCCGCTGGGCGGCCAAGGCCGCGCCGAGCAAGGTGTTTGCCGGCGAAGGCGATCTGATCCGCAAAAACGGCGGCACCATTTACGCCGCGTGGAGTTTCAGCCCGGTGACCGACGCCCGCGGCCGGGTGACGCACATCGTCGCCACCTATCGCGACACCACCGCCAAGCGCGACCTGGAGGAAGCGTTGCTCCACGCCCAACGACTCGATGCCGTGGGCCGGCTCGCCGGCGGCGTGGCGCACGATTTCAACAACCTCATCTCCGTCATCAACGGCTACTGCCAGATCGTGGCGGAGAAAATCGGCGACAACCCGGCATTGCGACGCGACATCGAGGAGATCCACAAGGCCGGCCAGAAGGCCGCCACGCTCACCCGGCAGCTGCTCGCCTTCGGCCGGCGCCAGCCGATGGACCCGCGCATCATCCCGCTCAGCCAGCTCGTGCAGGAAAACGCCGAGATCCTCACACGCGTGCTCGGCAATGCCGGCCGCCTCGAACTCAAACTCGCCGCCGACGCCGGCCAGGTGCGCGCCGACCCCGATCAACTCCAGCAGGTGTTGCTCAATCTCACCCTCAACGCCCGCGATGCGTTGCGCGACCACGGCTGTGTGACGATCAGCACCGCCCGCCATGAAATCAAAACGGGCCGCCATCATCGCCCCTCGGACATCCCGCCGGGCCAGTACGTCGTCCTCTCGGTGGCCGACAACGGCACGGGCATGGACGCCGACACGCAATCGCACCTCTTCGAACCATTCTTCACCACCAAGGAGCCGGGCAAAGGCAGCGGTCTCGGCCTCGCGCTCGTCTACGGCGTGGTGCAGCAAAGCAACGGCTTCATCCGCGTGCACAGTGCACTTCTCGTCGGCTCCACCTTCGAAATTTATCTGCCGCTCGTCGCCGGCCCCGCCGAACCCGTCACCGCCCGGCCGCTCCCCATGCTCACGCCCACGCGCGGCCACGAGACTGTGCTGCTGGTCGAAAGCGATGCGGTCGTCGGCAAAATGGTGTCCGGCATGCTCACCTCCGACGGCTATCAGGTGATGACTGCGCACGATGCGGTCCAGGCGCTGCAACTGGCGCGCACGCTCGGGCAACCGCCGCACATTCTCATCGCCTCCATCGGCGAACAGGAGGGCTGCGATCAACTCGTGCAAGCCCTGCGCGAACGGAACCCCAACCTCTGCGTGCTCTGCACCGCACCCTGCGAACAAATCTGCCCCTCGGCGTGCATGACCGCGGCGCGGCGGCTCTGTCTGCCCAAGCCTTTTGCCCTGAGCGAACTGCTCAAGGCGACCCGGCAGCTGCTCGACGGCGGCGCCTAACCCGGCAGAGTGGCGCGGTGGCGCTGCCGTGCAACGGTCGCGCGACCCAGCCACGATTCCATGCTCTCGGCCGCCTCCAGCAACGCCCAGCCGGCGCTGGCGCGCACCCCCGCCCCCTCGGCGGTCGGACATTTCACTGCGGCGACCTTGGTGCAAAGCTGCTCGACCGCGGCCTGAACTTCGTCCGGATGCAACACGCGCACCACGAGCAAAAATTCGTCGCCGTCCCACCGCCCGCAGATGCCCGCCGGGCCGGCCGTGGCGCCGAGCAGGCGCGCCACCGCGACCAACGCGCGGTCGCCCGTCTCAAAACCGTGGCGACGGTTGAAATCGCTCAAGCTCACCAGATCGAGCATCACCACGCCCAGCCCGCGCGGCGCGGCGATTGATTGGGCGCGGGCCAGTTCGAGTCGTTGGAGGACACCGCGACGGTTGAGCAGCCCGGTGAGCGGATCGCTCAGCGCCGCCCACTCGGTCGCGAGGTGGGCCTTGTGAAACTCGGCGTGGTAGCGGTCGCTGATCTCGGCGATGCGCTGCATCCGTTTGTGCAGCCGGACATATTTGTGAAACAGCGCCTTCAGGTCGGCGTGCAGCGGCATGTCCTGGTTCTGCGGATCGTTCACCAACGGCAGAAAACGCGCGATCACCTGGTCGCCCAAATCCTCCGCTGAGAGCCGCGCCGCCGGAATGGTCCGTGTGGCGGGCAGCGCCGGCAGATCGGAGGCCGTGAGCACGTCGGCGTAAAACCGGTGGGCGCACGTCGGACACATGCCGTGGCTGAAAATCGTGCCGGTGTGCTGGGTGATGTAGGTTTCGAGCGAATGCCACTGGCCCTGCTCGTCGCGGATCTGTTTGCACGAGGAACAGATCGCGAGCATGCCGTGCAACGTCTTGTTGCGGCGCAGCGCCTCCTGCAACTCGCGCACCAGCGTCTTGACCTGCGTCTGGTAGGAATCGCTGATGCGCGCAGTCTTCGCGAAACGCCGGTTGATTTTCACCAGCGCGCCATAGAGCTCGCGCGCTTCCGCCAGCGGGAGCGGTCCGGCCTCGTTGTCGGGCGCCAGGCGGGCGCTGTACTTCGCGATGATCGGATGTTCGTTGGGATCGGCGGGAGGCATGGCGTTCAACGACCGGACAAGGGCAGGATGCGGAAGGGCACGCGGACTTCTTCGCGAAACTCCTCGGCATTGCTGAGCGCGCGGTCGTTCTCAGCGTCGTAATACCAGTTTACCTGCACGACCTTGCCGCCCTCGTAGGCGTCTTCGAGCAGGTCGAGGATGTCCATGACGCTCTTGGTGCTGCCGGTGTTGAGGTAGCTGAGGTTGAAATTGAAAGTCAGCGGAACGGATGCCGTGGGAAGGTACTGCTGCAGCCACACGAGCAGCGGGCGGTAATACTCGAAGGAGTTCTCCGGGTACGATTCGCCGGTCATCGCCATGATGCCCGCGGCGGCATCGAACGCGACCTCGGGCGTGGATTTGCTTCGAGCAAGGTTGAGGTTTTCCATGGGAGAATCAAACGAGGGCGCGCAGACTGAAAAAGGAGCAGTGATCCGAAACCGGCCGCAAGTTGTAATCGAGCGGCTGGGCGGCTTTGCGGGACATGTCGATGAGGCCGAGACCGGCGCTGTGCTGCCCGGGTGCGAGCGGACGCCGCATCTGCTCCTTGTAGAGCTGGCGCAGCGCGGCGGCATCGAGCGCGCGGAGCTTGTCGAGATGCGCGGCGAGCGTGCCGACATCCGCCTGCGCAACGAGGTTGCCGGAGCGGATCACGTAGCGGTCGCCGGCTTTGCCGATGACGACGATGGCGTCGTTGTAGTCGGCAGCGGCGTCGCCCTCGGCGGCCTTGCGGGCGGCGTAATTGCGGACGTTCTGGGTCTGTTCGATGAACACCGAAAACACATCCATGAGCGAGGCCTTGGCCACCTGCTCGGTTTCGAGATAACGGCGGACGGCGTTGCCCAGCTCCTCGATGATGGAGTGCGAAAACGGACCGGCGAAACAGATGAGCGTGCCGTCCTGTTTGAAGCCGTCGCGGAAGTCGTAGAGATCGATGGGTGTCATGCGGGGAAGGGAAATTGCATCATATTTTCGGGCCGAAAAAAGCCGGCCGGCATCGTCCGGTCAGACTGGAATGACCCGCGCCGCCCCGGCCCGCCGCAGCGAAGCGGGGGATGACGGCGAGAAATCGGTGTCCGGCGGTTCATAAGCGAAAACCGAGAAAGGTGATATCGTCACGTTGCGGCTCGGCGCCCTGGAAATCCGCGAGATTTTTCTCCCACACGCCGGTGTGTTCCGCGAGCGGCCGGTCGGCGAGGCTTTGCAACACCGCCAGAAACCGCTTGTGGCCGTAGCAGAGATTTTTCGGCCCGCCGCCCTGGTCGAGCAAACCGTCGGTGGTGAGATAGAAAACCGTGTCGGGCCCGGCGGCAACCGGGTGGTTGCGATAGACAAAGGCCGGATCGGAGTTCTTGTAGCCGAGCGCCTGCTTGTCGCCCGGAATCACGCGTACCTCGCCCCCGGCGCAAACGTGCAACGCGATCCGCGCTCCGGCAAACGCGAGCTCCGCCCGGCCCGGCGCGCCGCAGCACAACGCCGCCTCCAGTCCGTTGTCCGTCGCCGAGGTCTGCAAATCTTCGCCATGCAGCGTGACGCGCAGCAGCCGGTTGAGCTCCTGCAACAGGCGCGCGGGGTCGGCCACGCCGTGCGCCGCGACGAGCTGGTTCATCAACGCGTGGGCCGTCATCGCCATGAACGCGCCCGGCACCCCGTGCCCCGTGCAATCGAAAAGCCCGAGCACAAAGCCGTCGCGCGCCTCGCGGTAATAATAGAAGTCGCCGCCCACGATGTCGCGCGGCCGGTAAACGACGAAGTGCTCGCGCAGGTGGCGGCGCAGCTCGGCGGGCTTGGGCAGAATGGCGTCCTGGAGCAGCTTCGCGTACTGAATGCTGTCCATGATCAGCCGGTTGGAGGCGGTGAGCTGGGCGTTGGCATGCTGGAGCTCCCCGGTGCGCTGCGCGACCTTGCGCTCCAGATTCTCCGTGTAGTCTTTCACCGTGCGCGCCATGTGCTGGAACGAATGCGCGAGTTGCCCGATCTCGTCCCCGCCGCGCTCGGGCAACACCACCTCGTACCGCCCCGCGGCGATCTCGCGGGTCGATTGCGAAAGCACGGAGAGCGGCGCCAGCACCATGCGGTTGAGCAGCCAGCCGATGACCGCGACGATGAGCAAAATCGCGAGGATGCTCGTGAGCAACACCGGCAGAAACTCCCGCAGGCCGATGATCGCGGCGCGATCGACGAGCACGAGATTGTGCCATTTCAACTCCGGGATGTAGGCGAGCGCCGCGAGGTTTTGCCGCCCGTCCAGCTCCAGCGAAAACGGCAGAATCTCGTCGGGCGCGCGGGCCTGCCGTGCCACCGCCTCGCGCAGGCGCGCGCGATCCGGTTCGCTTTTGATCAGATCGTAAATGCCGATCTTCTTGCCGTCGCCGCGCACCGCGGCGTTGAACTCCATGTAGCGTTTCTCCCGGTGGCCCTCGATCGCGCCCGACGGGCTGAAGAGGATCGTCTGGATGCCGGGCTCGGGCGAATGGAGGATGGCCTGGATGAACTCGCTGATGTCGATCCCGCCGCCGCCCACGCCGATCTTCCGGCCCTCGGCCCAGATGATGACGTTGAACCAGACTTTGGTGACATCGAGGACGTTGTCGTAATCGACGTTGAGCTCGTACTGCTCGACATCGCGCAGCGTGCGGAAATACCAGGCGTCGTTTTTGTTGGCGGCGTCGAGCGTGTAGCGCAGGGGGTTGGCGGTGTACTGGCCCTTGGCGTCGTTGAAATAGTAGTGCTTCGAGCGGTCGAGCGCGAGGAAGCAGCTCCGGTCCTTGAAGAGCCGGCGGGCGCTCTCCATTTCCTCCAGCGCCTGCGCCTTGAGCTGCGGATCGTCCTCGTGCAGCGCCCAGCGCACAATCAGCGGCGACTGCACGAGCTTGAGCGACAACGCCAGGTCGCGCCGCACCTCCGCGATCACCTTGGTCTTTTCGTACTGCGCCTGTTTGACGGCGAAATTGGTGGCGTACGTGTCGATCACGCGGCCGACCGAGGTGCGCAGGATCGCAAACGTGGCCAGGCTCGCGCCCAGATAAATCGCCACGGTGCTGACCGCAAATTTCGCTTTGAGACTGACCAGATTCATGGATGCCGGGAAAAAAGGCTCGGGCAACGCGGGGCTGGCGCAACCACGTCGGGCAACTTACCGGCGCTTCCGCACGCGTCGAACGATTTATCGCGGCGCCTTCCCGGGCGTAAGCGCGCCGCAGGAAACGCTAGACTCCCGGCGGCTCCCGTCTAACGCTGCCCGCCGCCATGCACATTCTTCTCACCGGCGCCTCTGGTCTGGTCGGCACCGCCGTCATCCGCGCCGCCACGCGCCGCGGCCATCGCGTCACCGGCATCGTGGGCCAGTTTCCCGGCAAGCTCGAAGGCCTCGCCGCCCAGCATACGCTCGACCTGGTCGACGCGCCCGCCGTGCAGCGCTTCGTGCTCGATCAATTTCCCGAGGCGATCGTCAACTGCGCCGCCATCTGCTCCACCGAGCAATGCCTCTCGGCCCCGTCGCTCTCCTACGCCGTCAACGTCGCCCTGCCCGCGCTGCTCGGCCAGCTCGCCCACCACCTGAACGCACGCTTCGTGCACCTTTCCAGCGAGCAGGTGTTCGACGGCACCAAGCCGCCCTACTCCGTCGGCGACGCCCCCAACCCGATCCATCTTTACGCGAAACAAAAACTCGACGGCGAACGCGCGGTCGCCGACGCCGCGCCGACGCACGCCGCCGTGGTCCGCCTGCCGCTGATGCTGGGCAACAGCCCCACCGGCCAGCGCAGTCTGCACGAGCGCTTGTTCGCCGACTGGGCCTCCGGCCGCACCCCGCGCCTCTACACCGACGAGATGCGCCAGGTCGCCCACGCCGACAACGTCGCCGAGATGATCGTCGAACTCGTCGAGCGGAACGACCTCAACGGACTCTACCACTGGGCCGGCGCCGAGCTGGTGTCCCGCTACGAACTGGGCGTGCGCATCCGCGAACATTTCAAGCTGACCGCGCAAGTCGCACCGCTCACGCCCGTCGCCCGCGCCGAGACGCCCGCCGTGCTCTCGCAGCGCCAGGCCAGCCTCGCGCTCAACCTCGCCCCGCTCGCCGGTCTGCTCAAAACCCGGCCGCAAACGCTCGCCGAGCAACTCCCCGAGCTGATCGTGCCGCCGCCGTGGCGCGCGTGGTATTTCACGAAATAACCGCCGTCACGCCGGCCACCGCTGCGCGCCTTCCCGTTTCCCCGGTCATGTCGCTCCACCTGCTTCCCACTCGCCGCGGCGGCGCGGCGGAAAACATGGCGCTGGATTTCCTGCTGCTGCAACGCTACCCGGACGCGCCGCACGCCCGCTTCCGCCACTACGGCTGGCACCGGCCCGCGTGCACGTTCGGCTTCGGCCAGAAAATCGCGTGGGTGCGCACGCAGCCGCCCGCCGCGCCGCCCGTCGATCTCTGCCGCCGGCCGACCGGCGGCGGCGTGGTCGACCACCGCGACGACTGGACGTACGCGCTGGTGCTGCCGCGCGGCCACGCGCTGGAGGAGGCGCGCGCCATCGAGAGCTACCGCGCTGTCCATGCCGCGCTCGCCGCCGCACTCGTCGCCCAAGGCGTGCCGGCGGAGTTGCAACGCGCCACGCCCGACGTCGCCGCGCCCGGCGTGTGTTTTCAACGCCCCGAACTGCACGACGTCGTGCGCGCCGACACCGGGGAAAAAATCGCCGGCGCCGCGCAGAAGCGCAACAAACACGGCCTGCTTTTCCAGGGCTCGATCTGGCGGCCGGCCGCCGGCGCGAGCGTGGAGTGGGAGCAGTTTCAGGAGAATTTCGCGGCCCAGCTCGCCACCGCGCTCGCACTTCCCGCCGAGGCCGTGCCGTGGCCGGAGTTCAACGAAGGCGAAGTCGACGGGCTGACCGAGCAGTACAGCTCGCCCGAGTGGATCGAGTATCGTTAGCCCCGCTCCGAGGACTGCCGCCATGCGCGAACTCCCGCCCGGAAAAATCAAACGCGTTCACCCCTACCAGTGGCTGTGGGAGCCGCTGGAGGCAGACGCGGCGTTTGTGCTCCGTCCGATGTTTGGCTGCCGGGCCGCGTATCTCGCCGGGAAAATCGTGCTCTGCTTCGCCGCGCAGGAGGAGCCGTGGCGGGGCGTGTTGGTGTGCACCGATCAGGCCCGCCAGGCCGCGTTGATCGCGGAGTTTCCCGCGCTCGCACCGCATCCGATTTTGCCGAAGTGGCTCTACCTGCCGGAAAGCGCCGCCGGGTTCGAGCGGACCGCCGCGCGCCTGGTCGCCCTCGCCCGGCAACGCGACCCGCGGATCGGCGTCGTGCCCAAACCCAAACGCCGGAAGCATCCGCGCGGGTTGTAACGCGTTGGCCGTTCGCCGTCTCCTGTGCGATTCGTAACCGCCCGGAAGGGGCCTCGTCTCCAGTTCCGCACGCGGGCTTGCCGATTCGCGGGCGTTCGTGCACCACTGCCCTTTTCACCTATGCACTCCTCTCTCTCCTGGTTACTCGCCCTCACCTTGACCGCCGGCTCCGCATTCGCGGCCGATACCGCCCCCAACACACTCACACCCGCCGAGAGCAAAGCCGGCTGGCGGCTCCTCTGGGACGGCCAGACCACCAAGGGCTGGCGCAGCCTGCGTGGCGCCGAGTTCCCCGCCAAAGGCTGGGAGATCAAAGACGGCGCACTGACCGTCCTCTCTTCCGGCGGCAAGCCCGGCACGGCCGGCGGCGACATTATCACCACGGATAAATTCACCAACTTCGAGCTCTCCGTGGATTTCAAAATCACTCCCGGCGCCAACAGCGGCATCAAGTATTTCATCGACCCGGCCATCATCCCCAACGGCGTCGGCTTCGAGTTCCAGGTCCTCGACGACACCAAGCATCCCGACGCCCAGAAAGGCACGCAGGGCAACCGCACCATCGGCTCGCTCTACGACCTGATCGCCGCCGCCGGCACCAAGAAGGTCAACCCGCCCGGCCAGTGGAACAACGCGCGGATCGTGGTGCAGGGCCGGCACGTCGAACACTGGCTCAACGGCGAGAAAGTCGTCGCCCTCGAACGCCTCTCCGACGATTTCCGAAAGCATCTCGCCGAAAGCAAATTCAAGAGCATCGCCAAATTCGGCGAGGTGAACACCGGCCACATTCTCCTGCAGGAGCACGGCGACGAGGTGGCCTACCGCAACATCAAGCTCCGCGAATTGCCGGCGCAGTAACTTTTCTTTCCGCCATGTCCGACGCCGCCACTCCTGGCGCTCCGGTCGATCCCGAACCGGCTGCGCGCACGCCCTTCGACGAGCATTACGAGCGCTACCGCGCGACGCCCGATCCCTGGCAGGAACTGGCCAAACTCGAGTATGGCGCGGACCGCAGCTACGCCACGACGGTGGCCGGGCTGATCAACAACGCCGAGCCCGCCCAGCGCGCCGGCATGGAGAAAAAATTGCTGGCCGTGCTGATCCGCTCCGACTGCACCGCCGCCGCGCGCGCCTTCGTCTGCCAGATGCTCGCGCGCATCGGCACCGCCGCCTGCGTGCCTGCGCTCGCCGCGCTGCTGCGCGACGCCGCGACCGCGGACGATGCGCGCTTCGCCCTGGAAACGCTGCCCGATCCCGCCGTGGATGCCGCGTTGCGCGACGCACTCAGCTCGCTCGCCGGGCCCGCCAAGGCCGGACTCATCGGCAGCATCGCCATTCGCAACGACAAGGCGGCGCTCCCCGCCCTCCAGTCCATCGCGCAAGATGCCGCCGAACCGGCCCTCGTGCGCGAGACCGCCGCCCGGGCCGTCGCCCGTCTCAACCGCCCCGCCGCCACGTCATGAGCGCCACGTCCTCTCTCAGCCGCCGCACCTTCCTGCGCCACTCCGCCCTGGCTTCCGCCGCGGTCGCGTTTCCCGCCGTGCTGCCGGCGCGGCTCTTCGGCCAGCATGCGCCGAGCAAACAGATCGCCGTTGGCATCATCGGCGTCGGCGGCATCGCGCAAATCCACATCGACACGCTCCTGCGCTTTTCCGAGGTGCGCATCATCGCGGTCTGCGATGTCGACCGGACGCACCGCGAACTCGCCGTCCAGAAAATCAACGCCTACTACGAAAATCAGGACTGCGCGCAGCATGCCGATTTTCGCGAGCTCAACCGCCGGCCCGATCTCGACGCCGTGTGGGTCTGCACGCCGGACCACTGGCACGCGTTGCCCGCCATCGACGCCGTGCGCCACGGCAAGGATGTGTACGTCGAGAAGCCGCTCACCCTCACCATCCGCGAAGGCCGCGAGCTGGTGCAGGCCGTGCAGCAACACCAGCGCATCGCGCAGGTCGGCACGCAGCAGCGCTCGGCGCGCAATTTTCACGACGTCGCGGAGTTCATCCGCAACGACGGCCTCGGCACGCTGGAGCGCATCGAGGTGCTCATCCCCGCCAACAACAAATATTGCGGCGCCACCTGGCAGCCCGAACCGGTGCCGGCGGGGCTCGATTGGGATTTCTGGCTCGGACCCGCGCCGTGGTCGCCGTACACGCGCCAGGGTTGCCACTACAATTTCCGCTACAACCGCAACTATGCCGCCGGTCAGGTGACCAACTGGGGCGCGCACTACATCGACATCGTGCAATGGGCGCTCGGCATGGACCGCTCCGGTCCGGTCGAAGTCTCCGGGCACGGCGAGTACCCGACGAGCGGCCTGTTCACCACCGCGACCAAGGTCGACTTCACCTGCCGCTACGCCAACGGCCGCTCGTTCCGCTGCCGCACCCGCTATGACGGCGTGTACGACGGCAACCTGCGTTTCTACGGCGCGCGCGGCTGGCTCGACATCTCCCGCAACGCCCTGCGCGCCTCCGACCGCAACCTGCTCCGCGAAGTCGCCGCGCGCGACAAAAAGATCCAGCTCCCGTCGAGCGCGAATCATCACGACAATTTCCTGCAGTGCATCCGCAGCCGGCAGCAGCCGATCTCCGACATCGAGACCGGCCACCGCACGACCACGGCATGCAACATCGGGGAGCTCGCGATGCTGCTCGGCCGCCGGCTGAAGTGGGACCCGGTCAAGGAGGAGTTCGTCAACGATCCGGTGGCAAACCGCCTGCGCCAGCGCGCCATGCGTGCGCCATGGTCGCTCGTCTGAGCGCAAAGATACGTATTCGCCCGAATTTGCACCCGGGGCATTTCGCACTAGGGTAACCGTCCGTTTACGTCATTTCCCTTGCCCGCACCTGCCGCCATACCACGCCCTTCCGCCCTCCGTCGGGCGCTGCGCTACTCCACCATCGATGGAGTCGCCTCCAGCCCGATCGGCTATCTCTGGCTGCCGGGCAACTTCATCGTGGCGGCGCTGCTGGTCGAGATGTACCACCTGCCGGAGGCGTCGTACGGGCTGATCGTCTCGATTCCGTTTTGGTGCAATTTCCTGCAGATCCTCATCACGCCGTTGCTGGCCCGCTACCTGCCGGCCAAGACGATCACCGTGTGGTCAGGCTGGGCCAACGCCGCCGGCTGGCTCGCACTGACTCTCGCGCTGCCGCTGCTCCCGCGCGACGTCCCGGCCGCGAGCACGCCGATCTTCTTCGCCTTCTTTTTCGGGTTCAGCCTGCTCGCCTCGATCTTCGGTGTGGGCTGGAACTCGTGGACGCAGGAGTGGGCGCCCGCCCGGATTCGCGGAAAATTTTTCGGCTGGCGCAACCGGCTCGTGCAAATCGCCATCATGCTCTTCCTCGCGCTGGCCTGGCCGTTGTTGAACTTCTTCCCCGGTTCGCTCTATGCCATCCAGTTTGTTTTCCTCGTCGCCATCGGATTCCGCGTGTGGGCGCTCCTCGCGCAGCAAAAAATCGACGTCGCGAACTCGGCCGCGTCCGCCCCGGCGGCGCTCCCGGCCCCCGAGCAACTGCGCCTGATTCTGCGCTCGCGCTCGCTGCTGCTGTTCATCGCGTTCAACGCCGTGTGGGGTTTCGCAGCCAACTGCTTTGGACCGTTCTACACGGTGTTCATGTACAAGCAGCTCGCGCTCAGCCCGGCCAAGGTCTGCCTGTTTCTCATCCTCAACAGCCTCGCGGCCGCGGCCTCGTTCCCGACGTGGGGACGGTTTCTGGATCGCTACGGCAACAAGTCGGTGATGGCGGCGGCGCTCATCCTCTGGCAGCTGCAATTTCTGGCGTGGTGCTTCATCGACGGCGACAACGCCTGGATGCTGTACGTGTTTTGGATTTGGGCGGGCTTCGCTTCGCCCGGATTCAATCTGGGACTGTTCAGCCTGCTGCTGAAATTGATCCCGCCGGAGGCCAAGACCACCGCCATCGGCCTTCACGTCGCCCTCTCCTCGCTCATCACGGCCGTCGCTCCGATCCTCGGCGGCGCGATCATCACCTGGGCGCTGCAAACCGGCCTGGATCCGTTCACGACCTACCACCGCGTGTTTCTCGTCCAGCCCGCGCTGGCCCTGCTCGGCTGCCTGCTGCTGTTGCGCATCAAGGAACCGCTGGCGAGCCCGCTCTCCGACGTCTTTGGCGCCATGCGAAACATCCGCACGATCAGCGCCATGCTGGGCATCACTTTTCTGGTGAACTACGTTTTCGTGAAGCCGGAGAAAAAGCCGGAGCGGTAAGTTGCCCGGAGCCGCCGGCGCTGTCGGCCGTGGCGGGCGTCGGGCGGTTCGATGATGGGACGGGGTTTATCCCCGCCGGTTTTTGGCGGGCATGAAGCCCGCCCCACCACCGGAAAACGAACCGCCACCCGGCGCCGGCGCCGCAATTTTGGGTGGCCACCGCCGCGCGCGCTGTCGATGTTGCCCGTCGCCGCTTCGATGCCCGCACCAGACCCAGAATCTCCGTCGGAAAACACTCCGGCCACCGCCGCGCCCCTCGCGGCCGGCGCGGGCGTGGCGGAGCTGGAGACGGCGCTCCGCCAGCTCGTCACCACCAAGGCATGGGACATCACCCGCCCCCTGCCGACCACCCGCGAGCTGGGCACGCGTTACCGGATTTCCAACGCCAGCGTCTGCCGCCTGCTGCTCCGCTTGAAAGACGAGGGCACGATCTGGCGGCGCGACAACGGCCGCTATTTTCTCAACGAAAGCCGCCGGCTGTACGCGCGCCGCAAACCCCACGCCTGCCTCCTGCGCAAGCTGGAGCATTGGAGCCGCACGTATCAGGGCATCATGAGCGGCGTCAGCCAGGCGCTCGGTCCCGACCGCGCCGCGCTGCTGTTCGTGCACAACGAATCGCTGGTGCGCCACGCCGACACCGCGTTTCCGCCGCATCACGCCGACGCGGAAGCGCAACGCGAGTTGCTGGCCGAATTTTTCCGCGATCACGACCGGCAGTTCCACGGCATCCTGCTCGACGAAGTGTGGCTCGACGAAGCGCTGCGGGAATTCGCCCCGCAACTCGCCCACGCCGTGCTCGTCGGCCGGCCGACGGCGTTGCCGGAGCTTTCCAGTGTGAGCGCCGACATCGACGCCAGCGCGCAGCTCGCCGTCGCGCATCTTTTCTCCCGCGGATTCGACACGCTCTGGCTGGCCGTCCCTTTCGAAAATTCGGTGGCGATCCAGCTCATGAAAAGCGCCGTCCGCCGCGCGACCGAACAACTCGGCCGGCCGCTGACCGAGACCCAAATCCACTCCGTGGCCACGCCGGAGGATCGCGCGCAGTTTGTCGAGCGGCTGCGCGCCGCCCCGGAGCGCAGCGGCGTCTTTTGTCTCGAAGACAACGTGAGCCTGTTGCTGCATCGCGCCCTCGCCGCCGCCGGCATTGCCTGCCCGGAGCGCGTCGGCCTGCTCTCGGCGATGGGCACGGACATCGTGCTCGACCGGCAAATTTCCAGCCTGCAAATCGACTTCGCCGGCATCGGACGCGCCGCCGGGCGGATTCTCGCCGAAGACACGCGGCAAACGGTGCTGCTGCCTCCGCAACTCGCCGCAGGTTCGACCACTTGAAGTCCGACGGGCGGGCGGCGTTTCCGCGGCGCATCCCAGAAAATGGGCAAAAAAAGTGGCGGGCCGCCTACCCCTAAGCGGCCCGCCTTTGCTTTCTTAGTTACCCCAAAACTCCCGCTAGGCGGGAGAAAGCGATAAACTTGAAACGTCGCGATGGAGCCAACGGCGCCTCGCTCCGTCAACACCACTTTGGAGCGTAGAAATACGCATCGGCGCAAACTTTTTGCCGGGCAGTTATGACTGTCGGTAAAGATTGCGAAGCCGCACATCCCGGACATGTTTAGGCGCATCGCCGCCCGCCCGCCCCGCGCCTTCTGGCGCGATCTGCCGCGCGCGCGATCTACCCACATGTCAACGCCCTCCTCCCCGACCACCCTGCTGCGGGTTTTGCTCGTAGAGGATTCTGAGCCCGATGCCGAGCTATTGACCCATCATTTGCAGCAGGCCGGCTTCACCGTGGCCGTCAAGCGGGTCGACACGCCCTCTGTCTTTCAAACCACGCTCCATCGTCAGCCGTGGGATGTGATCATATCCGATTATTCCATGCCGCGCTTTTCCGGCTTGAAGGCGCTGGAGCTGGCCAAGGCCAGCGGGCTCGACATCCCCTTCAGTCTCGTCTCCGGCTCGGTGGGCGAGGACGTCGCCGTCAACGCCATGCGCGCCGGCGCGAGCGATTATCTGATCAAGGACCGGCTGACCCGGCTCGGCCCGGTGGTGACACGCGAGCTGGCAGAGGCTGCGTCGCGTCGCAATCGACTCCAGGCCGAGGGGCAAGTCCGGCAATGGTCGCACGCCGTGCATCAGGCGCCGGTCAGCATCGTCATCACCGATCTCACCGGGGCCATCGAGTATGTGAATCCGAAGTTCACCGAGGCGACCGGCTACACGCTGGAAGAAGTCCGCGGGCAGAACCCCCGCATCCTCAAATCGGGGGAGATGCCACGCGAGGCGTACGCCCAGCTCTGGGCCGCCATTTCCGCGGGCCGCGAATGGCGCGGCGAATTCCATAATCGCAAGAAGAGCGGCGAGCTTTTCTGGGAAAGCGCCGCCATCTCGCCCATCCGCGACGCCGAGGGGCGCATCACCCACTATCTCGCCACCAAGGAAGACATCACCGAGCGCAAACGCACCGAGACCCTCATCCGGGAACAAGCCGCACTGCTTGATAACGCCAACGACGCAATTTACGTCCGCGACCTCGACCAAACCATTCGCTACTGGAATCGTGGCGCCGAACGCCTCTACGGGTGGACGCGGGATGAAGCCGTCGGGAAATTATCCACCCAGCTGTTTGTCGATGACGCCTCGTTGATCGACACCATCGGCGCCTCGCTCCTCAAATACGACTCTTGGTCGGGCGAAATCCGCCACATCAACAAACTCGGCGCTCCTCTCGACATCTTTTCCCGCTGCACCCTGATGCGCGACGAGCAGGGCCGCCCCTATGGAGCGTTCGTCATCAACTCCGACATCACCGGCAAAAAGCAATTGGAAGCGCAGTTCCTGCGGGCGCAGCGGTTGGAGAGCCTGGGGGCCCTGGCCAGCGGCATCGCCCATGATCTGAACAATATGCTCGCACCGATCCTGCTCGCGATTCCCACGCTGCAACGCGACGACGTGCCGCAAGAGACCAAAAACCGCTTGCTCTCCTCGATGGGCACGAGCGCCCAGCGCAGCGCCGAGATCATCCGCCAGGTGCTCACCTTCGCCCGCGGCATCAAAGGCGAACGCATCACCCTCCAACCGCGCCATCTCGTGCATGAGGTCGGCAATATCATTCAAGAAACGTTCCCCAAAAACATTCAGATCGAATTGGACATCGCCCCCGAGATCTGGCCGGTCCTTGGCGATTCCACGCAGATCGAACAGGCGGTGATGAACCTCTGCGTCAACGCCCGCGACGCCATGCCTGATGGCGGCAGCCTGTTGCTCACATTGGAAAATTTTTCAGCCGATGAGGCGCTCGTCCAGACCACCCCCGGGGCCAGCGTCGGCCCTTACGTGCGCTTCTCTGTGACCGACACAGGCACGGGAATCCCGGCCGATATTCTGAGCAAAAAGATTTTCGAACCGTTCTTCACGACCAAGCCACCGGGCCTGGGCACCGGTTTGGGTCTGTCGACCGTGCTCGGGATCGTGCGCAATCACGGTGGCTTCGTGCGCGTGAAGAGCGAGATGGGACGCGGCTCCAACTTCGAGTTTTTCCTGCCCGCCACTCCCGCCACCCCGATCCCCGTCGAGCCCGTCGCCAGCACCGATATTGTCCGCGCCCGCGGCGAACTGATTCTTGTGGTGGACGACGAGAAGACATTCCAATCGATCATCAGCCGCGTGCTGGAGGAACACGGTTACCGTGTCCTCTCCGCGCATGAAGGCACCGAAGCCGTCGGTCTTTTCCTCCAGCACCAAAGCGAAATCACCGCCGTCATCGTCGATATGAAAATGCCGGGCATGGACGGACCGGCGTTAATCCGCGTACTCCGCCACATCCAGCCCACCGTGCGGCTGATCGGCACCAGCGGATATGGCGACTTCGATGGTGAAGACAGCGAGGCGCTCGAACTGCCGGCATTTTTAACCAAGCCTTTTACCAGCGGCAAACTGCTGCACACCTTGGAAAAGATCTGCCAGCTCCCGCCGGCGCCGCCAGACAAAGCCTCGTGAGGTCGGGCCGCCCCCGGCGGCGCCGTTAATGATATAAGCCAGGGCGGGCTTATCTTGGGCGCTCCCGGCGCTACGCTCTGCGTAGTTCCACTCCATTGTCTATTGGCGCAGTCGCTTTTAGACTAACCCAAGCCCCTCCCCGTCATGACTGCCCCCACACCCCGCCTCTCGCTTTCGCGTCGGCTCGCGTCGGCGCTTCCGTTCCTGCTCGGCTGGATCTTCGTCTTCGCGCAGACCGTGCCGGGCTCGGCCCAGACCATCCCCACCGGCACCATCACCGGCCGCATCCTCAACCCCGCTACCGGCGAATATGTGCGCAACGCCGAGGTCCGCATCGCCGGCACCGAGTATTCCACCGTGACCGAATCCGACGGCACCTACGAGCTCACCGATGTGCCCGTCGGCCCGGCCAAAATTACGGTCGACTACACGGGTTATGAGACGCCGCCCGCCACCGTCACCGTCGTCGCCAACCAGAGCGTCAATCAGGACTTCAATCTCTCGCCCGCCATCGCCCGCACCGGAAAAAAGGACGAGGTGGTCGAGCTCTCTACGTTCGTCGTTTCCTCCGAACGCGAGGGCAATGCCAAGGCCATCATGGACCAGCGCCGCAACATGAACATCAGCACTTCGGTCGCGTCCGATATTTTCGGCGATGTCACCGACGGCAATGTCGGCGAGTTCCTGAAATATCTGCCGGGCGTCGACATCGATTACGTCGAGTCCGAGACCCGCGGCCCCCGTCTCGGCGGCATGGATGCGCAGTACACCGGCGTCTCCTTTGACGGCGTCCGCGTCGCGAGCGCCGATGCGCTCCGCACCGGCGATCTCGGGCGGGCGACCAGCTTCGAGGCGTTTTCGATCAGCAGCATCGAATCGATCGAGATCAACCGCACGTCGAGCCCCGACATGGATGCCGACGCTCCCGCCGGCACGATCAACATGAAAACCAAGCGGGCGTTCGACCGCAAAGGCCGCCTGCTCCGCTACAACGCCAGCATGAACCTCAACTCCGAGGAGTTCACCTGGAGCCGGACCTACGGCCCCGGCGGGCGCAAAGAATTCAAGATGCGCCCCAATTACAGCCTGGAGTACTCCGACTCGTTTCTCCGCAACACGCTCGGGTTCGTCGCCAGCATTAATCACGTCGACTCCTACACGGAACAGTACCGGCACAACCTGACGTTCAACACCTCGCCGACGGCCGCCGACCCGCGCCCCATGGTGATCACCGCGCTGAACTTCAAGGACGGCAACAAAAACATCGCCAAGGACACCTACACGCTGACGACGGACTGGAAGGCCACGCGCAATCTCGTGCTCTCGAACACCATCATCTACAATTACGCGCTCGGGCAGTTCTACAACCGCGAGTGGACCTTCAACGCCGCGACGAACAACGCCAACGCCAACACCGGCCGCCACAGATCGCTCGGCGACGTGAACAACGTCAGCACCAACGGACTTGCCACTAACACTTCGCGCAACTCCGCCACCGGCGGTGGCAGCGCGAGCAAGCGCACCATCACGTTCACCATGGCGCAGAAATTCGAGCTCAAGCTCGCCAGCTGGGTCATCGACGGTGCGGCCACCCTTTCCCACTCGTTCAACAACTATGAGGCATTGGAAAAGGGCCACTCCCGCAGCGAGGACACGAACAGCATCACGAGCGATTTCATCGCCACCCGCCCAGGCAACACGTCACACGAATGGGTCATCCGCCAGGTCTCCGGCCCCGACTGGTTCAACCTCGCCAACCGCACCTACCCGCGCATCACCAACGAGGGCCGCTACGCGCGCACCGAAATCTGGACCGGCGAGCTCAACGCCAAATGGACCACTCCGCTGCGCAAATTTCCCACCATCCTGAAATTCGGCGCCAAGTGGAGCGATGAGACCCGCAAGAATGGCAACGAGACGCCGTACTACACCTGGGCGTATGTCGGGCCCGGCGGTGTGCAATACCGGGCCGACGGCACGCTCGACACCACCACCGGCAGTTTCGCCGCGTTCCCCAATCGCAACACTTGGAACACCGGCACCACGAATATCCTCACCACCGTGAATTCCAACGGACAGGTGCTCGCGATGCCGCGGCCCGACCCCAACGCCCTTGCCGACCTCGCCCGCGCCCACCCCGAGTACTTCGTCAGCAACGCCACCGCCGACAATTACTACAATGCTTTCATCGCCAACCGGCGCGACACGGCCCAGACCGTCACCGCCGGCTACGGCATGGCGACCGTCAGAGTCTCCCCCAAAATCACGATGCAGACCGGCGTCCGCTGGGAAAAAACCGACCACGATTCCCGCGATTACAGTCCGCGCACCAGCGCCGAGATGCAGGCCGCAGGCTTCACGCTCAACAGCTCATTCCGCGCCACCACCATCGATGGCCTCCGCTACCAGTTCTTGACCAAGCCGCAGGTTCATCACCGCGAAAAGTACGCCAGCTTTTTCCCGATGGTGTCGCTCAAGTACAATGTGAGCCGCTCGCTCCAGTTCCAGGCCGGCATGAACAAAGCCATCGCGCGCCCGCCGACCGATGCCATCGCCGGCGTCTGGTTGATCAACGAAAACACGCAGGTCATCACCGCGCCCAATGCCGGCTTGAAGCCCGAATATTCCAACAACTACGCCGCACGCCTCGCCTACTATTTCGAGCCGGCCGGCCAGTTCTCGGTCAGCGTTTCGCAAAACGATATCCGCAATCTCCGCGAATCGCGCACCGGCACCGCGGAGGAATTCGGCTTCGCCGGCGATCCGGTTTACGGCAGCTATTCGTTCCAATCCACGTACAACGTTTCCTCGCCGCGCCGCTTCCGCAACATCGAGCTCGCGTACAATCAGACGCTGCCGTTCCGCGCCGAGGCGCTGCGCGGCATCACCATCAACACCGCGGTCACCCGCTCTTACTGCGACTCACGCCGGGCCAGCCTCCTGCCCTACCGCGTCACCGGCGGCCTGGGTTACCGCTACAAACGTCTCAGCCTGCGCCTCGGCGTCGTGTGGCGCGACAACACGCCGGGCATGGGCACCGACGGCACCTACGGTCTCTACCGGCTCCACGACACCAAACTCGATGTCGGCGGCGAATTCCGGCTGAACAAATGGGCCACGTTCTTCTTCCAGGGCCGCGACATCTTCAACGGCGGCCAGACGTGGATGATGACTCCGCCCGGTAGCGTCGAAGGTCAGGGCGCCGCGGTCCGCGTCTACGAAAATTACGGAGCCAACTGGAATTTCGGCATCAAGGGCATGTTCTAAAACGACGCCCCCTGCTCGGCCTCCGCAAGCGGGAGACCCGCCTTCCCGCTTGCCGTCCCTCCCCCGCCGGCCGAACTTTTTCCGTGCCTCGCCCCCTCCGCGCCTTTCTGTCCGCCGGATCGTCGTTTGTCCGCCGTCATTTTTTTCCGACTCTCGGGCTCGCCGCGCTTTTGGTCGCCGCGGTCGGCGTCGCGTTCTGGCCGGCGCTGCGCGGGCAATTCATCTGGGACGACGACCTCCATGTGACCGCCAACCCCACGATTGTGGGACCGCTCGGCCTGTGGGAAATCTGGACAACTTCCGCCGCCAATTACTTCCCGCTGGTGCTGACCAATTTTTGGCTGCAACACGCGCTCTGGGGTCTGAACCCGCTGCCCTACCATGTCGTCACGCTCGCGTTGCACGCCGCCAGCGCGGTGCTCTTGTGGCGCTTGCTGTGGCGGCTGGACGTGCCCGGAGCCTGGCTCGGCGCCGCCCTGTGGGCACTGCATCCGGTGCAGGTCGAATCGGTCGCGTGGATCTCGGAATTGAAGAACACGCAGTCGGCGCTTTTCTACCTGCTCGCGATCCGGGCGTTCGTGGAGTGGATCGACGACGATCGCCGCCGCCGGTTTTACGCCCTCGCATTGCTCGGCGCGCTACTCGCGATCTTGAGCAAGCCCTCCGCAGCGATGCTGCCGCTCGTACTCGCCTTGTGCAGCTGGTGGCGGCGCGGCCGCCTGACGTGGCACGATGCGGCGATGCTCGCGCCCTTCTTTGTGCTCTCGGCCCTCGCCGCCGGCTGGACGATCTGGGAGCAGAAATTTCACTCGGGCGCGGTGGGCCCGGAGTGGAGTCAAAGCTGGCCGGAGCGCGGCCTCATCGCCGGACGCGCCCTCTGGTTCTATCTCGGCAAACTGGTCTGGCCCCACCCGCTGATTTTCATCTACCCGCGCTGGTCGCTCGACGCCCGCCAGCTGACCGCCTATCTGCCGCTCGCCGCGGCGCTCGGCGGTTTGGTGGCGGCGTGGGTTTTCCGCCACCGCGGCGGCCGGCCGGTATTTCTCGCCGTCGCTTATTTTGTCGCGCTGCTGTTTCCGGTCCTGGGCTTCTTCGACGTTTACTTCTTCCGGTATTCATTTGTTGGCGATCATTTCCAGTACCTCGCCAGCATCGGTCCACTGGCGCTGGCCGGCGCCGGGCTCGCCCGCCTCGGAGCAGGGATGCCGGCATGGTGGCAACGCGCGCGGCCGGTCGCCGCCGGCGTGCTGCTGCTGGGACTCGCAACGCTCAGCTGGCGGCAGTGCTCCATCTACGCGAGCCGCGAGACACTCTGGCGCGCGACCGTCAACGCCAACCCCGATTGCGTGATGGCCTGGCTCAACCTTGCCGACACGCTCGTCCGCCAAAACCGTCACGCCGAGGCGGTCGCCACCTTTGAGGAGGCATTGCGCCGTCGTCCCCATGACGCCGACGCGCACAACGATCTCGGCGGCGTGCTGCTTCTTCTGGGCCGGCCGCAGGAAGCGTTGCCCCATCTCGAAAGCGCGATTCGCCTCCGCCCCGACTTCGCCGAAGGTCATGACAACCTCGGCAACGTCCTCCGCGCCCTCGGCCGGCGCACGGAGGCGATGGCGCAATACACCGAGGCGCTCCGTCTGAACCCCAACCTCGCATCGGCGCACAACAACCTCGGCTGCGAACTCGCCGAACGCGGTCAGCCGGCGGAAGCCCTGCCGCACTTCGCCACAGCATTGCGCCTCAAACCCGACCATGCCGAGGCGCACGACAACCTGGCCACGGCCTTGCGCGAACTCGGCCGGGTGCCCGAGACGCTGCCGCATTTCGTGCGCGCACTGGAGCTCCGGCCCGCCTTCACCGCCGCACGCTGCCGTTACGCTGCTGCGCTCGCCGCCATCGGACGCACCGCGGAAGCATTGACCCAACTCGAACGCGCCGTGGCGCTCGCGCCCGAGTCTGCCGAAGCGCACCACAATTTGGGCACGGCGCTCGCGCAATCCGGCCGCGTGGCGGAGGCCGTGGCGCAATTCGAGGCGGCGACGCGGCTCGCGCCGGATTTCGCCTCCGCCCGCCTCAACCTCGGCCTCGCCCTCTGCGCGTTGCAACGCTGGCCGGACGCCATCGCGCAGCTGGAGGCGGCCGTGCGCCTCGTGCCCGATTCCGCCGCCGCGCACAGTCAGCTCGCCGTGGCCTTGGTCAACAACGGTCAGCTGCCTGCCGCCGTGCCACACTTCGAGGCGGCGCTGCTCCTCGCGCCGCAAGCCGCTGAAGTGCACGCCAACTACGCGCAAGTGCTGGATGCGCTCGAACGCCCACGCGCGGCGGCCGAGCACCGGCAGGAAGCCGCGCGCCTGCTCCGCGCCCAACCGTCGCGCTGACGCGCCCCTTCCCGCTTGCCGTCTCCCGAGCGAAAAACGAACGTTGCCGCCGTGTCGCCCGCCCCGCGTTCCCCCGCTTCTCCGACCCCGCCGACCGAGCGCGTCGACCGCTGGTCCGCCATGGGTCTCGGCGCGGCGCTCTTCGCGGCCACGCTGCTCGCCTACCTGCCAACGCTGAGCGCGGGATTCATTTGGAACGACGCCGACTACGTCACGAGCCCCGCGCTACGTTCGTTGTCCGGCCTGTGGCGCATCTGGTTCGAGGTCGGCGCCACCGAGCAATACTATCCGCTCCTGCACAGCGCATTTTGGTTTCAACACCGGCTCTGGGGCGACACGCCCGCGTATTATCACCTCCTCAATGTGCTGCTGCACGCGACCTCGGCCTGCCTATTCGCGGCCGTGCTGCGGCGGCTCGCGGTGCCGGGCGCGTGGCTGGCGGCGTTCGTGTTCGCGCTGCATCCGGTGTGTGTCGAATCGGTCGCGTGGATCGCCGAACAAAAGAACACCCAGTCGCTGGTGCTCTACCTGCTCGCCGCGCTGGCGTATCTGTGTTTCGACGCCGAGCGCCGGCCGGGCGCATACGTCACCGCCTTCGTCTGCTTCGCGCTCGCCCTGCTGAGCAAAACCACCACCGCCACCCTGCCCGCCGCGCTGCTCGTGGTGTTCTGGTGGCGGCGCGGCCGGCTGGAATGGCACCGCGATGTGCGCCCGCTGCTGCCGTGGTTTGTCGTCGGCGCCGCGATGGGCTTGCTGTCCGCCTGGGTGGAGAAAAAATTCATCGGCGCCGAGGGCGCGGAGTTCGCGCTGACCCTCTGGCAACGCGGCGCGCTCGCCGGGCGCATCGTCTGGTTTTACCTCGGAAAACTGTTCTGGCCGGACAATCTGATTTTCATCTATCCGCGCTGGATCGTCGACGCCTCGGCGGCGTGGTGGTGGCTGTTCTCGGCGGGCGCGGTGGCGGCGCTCGGCGGGTTGTGGTGGCTCCGCTCGCGCTGGCGCGCGCCACTGGCGGTGGCGCTGCTCTTCGGCGGCTCGCTCTTTCCCGTGCTCGGTTTCTTCAACGTCTACGGGTTCATTTTCTCCTTCGTTGCCGACCATTGGCAGTATCTGCCGTGCCTCGGCGTGATCGCGCTCGCCGCTGCGGGGCTGACACATCTGCTCGCGCGTTTCCCGTCCGCCGTGCGCTGGATCGTACCGGCGCTGCTGCTCGCCACGCTCGGCACGCTGAGCTGGCGGCAGAGCCGGATGTACGCCGACATGGAAACGTTTTACCGGACCACGCTCGCGCAAAACCCGGGGTGCTGGATGGCGCACAACAATCTCGGCAATCTCCTGCGCGAATCCGGCCGGATCGACGAAGCCATCGGTCATTTCGAGCAGGGGCTCGCGCTCACTCCCGCCTCGGCCAAGGCCCACAACAATCTCGCCAACGCCCTGCTCGACCGCCAACGCCTGCAAGAGGCGGGCATCCACTACGAGCGTGCGCTGGCGCTCCAACCGGATTTCGCCCACGCGCACAACAATCTCGCCACGGTCTTGCGCGACACCGGCCAGAGCGCGGCGGCGCTGGCGCATCACGCGACCGCCGTGCGTATCGATCCGCGTTACGCCGATGCGTTCAACAATTACGGCGTGACGCTGCGCCAGCTCGGCCGCCTGCCGGAAGCGTTGGCGCAGTTCTCACAAGCCGCCCGGCTCGACCCCAACTCGGCGCCCGCGCAGCTCAATCTCGCGCTCGTTTACTCGATGCTCGGGCAGGATGCCGAGTCTGCCACGCACTACCGGGAGGCCCGCCGCCTCAATCCGGCTTTGCCCGACTTGAGCGCCCCCGGCCGCTCGCGCTGACCGTCTCAGGCGCGCGGCGCGAATGGGCGCGGATGGCGGCGATCTCTTCGGCCGGTATGCCGAGAAATTCCAGGAAACGCTGATGGTAATCCGGATCGAGCCGCTCGAAATCGCGATGCCAGCGCGCCAGATCTTCATCCTTGAAACCGGAATCGCGGAGCAGTTTCACCCACGCCGTTTTGTCCTGAATCTTGACGCTTTCGAGCATGCGCCGGTGCTTGAGCAATTCCACGATCACCCGCTGCCGGCTGCGCAAGCCGTCGATCTGTTCGGCCAGATCGCGCAGCTGGCGCTCGAGCGCACCGGCCAGCGCCTGCCGCGGACGCCCGAGAATTTTGGCGATCTCGGCGAGCGGCAGTCCCGTGCGCCGGTAGAGGCAGATTTGCCCGAGGCGTTTCTCGTCGGCCGCGGTGTAGTGGCGGTAGTCGTTGTGCAACCGCCCGCCCGGCCGCAACAGGCCGATGCGGTCGTAATAAAGCAACGTCGAGCGGGAGAGTCCGTGTTTCTTGGCAAGGAGGCCGATGGTCATGGGAAACGTGCGAGTCTCCGCTATGAAGCCGTAGTCAGGTCAAGCGGGCAAGCCGCTGAACATTTCCACCCCGCAGCCTACTCCCGCGATTTTCTTGTCAACAACCGCACCGGTAACAGCAGGCAGCAAACCCCGACAAACAACGTCACAAAACCGACTCTGTACCAATCGGCCCCAGCGGCACCGTATCGGAACATCTGATAAATCGCCGTACCCAGCCCGGCTCCCAGCGCTATTCCCAATCGCATTTTCATGCTGTCGAAACTCCGGCGGTTTCCTTCCAAAAATGCAAACTCGTGCAGTGCGCCTCTGCGTACTGCACGAGTTAAGATGACAAGCTCAGGGCACCTTCGGCAGGTGGTGCAGCGCTTCGGCGATCTTCTCCTCGGGGTGCTCGTAGTCTTCGAGATTGCCCGCGAGATGCTCGTCGTAGGCCGTCATGTCGAAATGGCCGTGGCCGCTGTAGCAGAAAACGATGCACTTGCCGTCGTTCTTGCGCGCGGCGTCGATGGCGGCGCGGATCGCGTGCGAGGTCTCGGGCGCGGGCACGAAGCCTTCGGTGCGGGAGAATTGCAGCGCGCCTTCGAACACCGCGTTCTGCATCACCGCCTGCGCCTCGATCAGGCCGAGTTGCGCGAGATGCGCCACGATCGGCGCGGTGCCGTGGTAACGCAGCCCGCCGGCGTGGATGCCCTCCGGCACGAAGGTGTGGCCGAGCGTGAACATCTTCACGAGCGGCGTGAGCTTGGCGGTGTCGCCGAAATCGTACGCGTAAACGCCCTTCGTGAGCGACGGGCACGCGGCGGGCTCGACGGCGATGATGCGCAGGTCGGGCCGCTTGAGCTTGTCGGGCAGGAAGGGCAGCGCGAAGCCGCCGAAGTTGCTGCCGCCGCCAACGCAGCCGATGAGGATGTCAGGCTGTTCGCCGGCGATCTCGAGCTGACGTTTCGTCTCCAGGCCGATGACGCTCTGGTGGAGGATCACGTGGTTGAGCACGCTGCCGAGCGTGTACTTGGTGTCATCGTGCGTGGCGGCGTCTTCCACCGCCTCGGAGATGGCGATGCCGAGACTGCCGGGCGTCTTGGGATCGGCGGCGAGAATGGTGCGGCCGGCGTTGGTCTTGTCGGAGGGCGAGGCGAACACTTTGCCGCCCCAAATCTGCATGAGCGAGCGGCGGTAGGGCTTCTGGCCGTAGCTCGATTTCACCATGTAGATGGTGCAGCCGAGGCCGAAGAGCTGGCTGGCAAACGCCATCGAGGAGCCCCACTGGCCCGCACCCGTCTCGGTGGTGAGGCGCGTCACGCCTTCCTTTTTATTGTAATAAGCCTGCGCCAACGCGGTGTTCAGTTTGTGGCTACCGGCGGGGCTGACGCTCTCGTTCTTAAAATAAATGCGGCAGTTGGTCTTCAACGCCTTTTCGAGCCGCACCGCGCGCACGAGCGGCGTGGGCCGCCAGATTTTATAGAGCTCGCGCACTTCGTCCGGAATGCCGATCCAGCGCTCTCCGCTCATTTCCTGCTCGATGAGCGCCATCGGGAAAATGGGGGCGAGATCAGAGGGCGACAACGGCTGGCCGGTGCCGGGGTGCAGCGGCGGCGGCAACGGCTGCGGCAGGTCGGCGAGGACGTTGTACCACGCGTGGGGAATCTCGTTGTGGGGCAAAGTGACGATGTCTTGGGCCATAAAGCCTGCACACCTAGGCAAAGCCGGCGGCGGAATCCAACCTTTTTCCCGGGAGAAAACGAAATCCCGCCGCCGCCACGTTCAGTCGCGCGCAGGCGCGGCGCCAGGCCGGGAACGCAAATCCTTTGGAATGCACGTCAGCGTCAGCCCCGCGCCCAGCAGCAACACGCCGGCAATGATGTACAGCGCCGCCGACGGATCGGTGGAGAAATGCCGCGCCCACACCGGGAGATTCGGCCCGATGTAGCCGCCGAGATTGCCCACCGAATTGACGATCCCGATTCCCGCCGCCGCCGCGGTGCCGGCGAGAAACGTCGACGGGATCGGCCAGAACAGCGGCATCGAACCGATGACGCCTAGCGTGCCCAGCGAGAGGAAGAGGATGGCGAGCACCGGCTGGTGCGCGAAGACCCCGCTCAGGATCAAGCCGAGCGCCCCGGCGGTCACGTTGCCCACATAATGCAAGCGGCGTTCGCCTGTGCGATCCGAGTGGCGGCTGAGATAAATCATTCCGACAACTGCGACCGCATAGGGAATGGCGGTGATCAGGCCGACGCGCAGGTAGCCCTCGACGCCAAACGCCCGCACGATGGTCGGCAGCCAGAACGAGATGCCGTACAACCCGATCACGAGAGTGAAATAAATCGCGCTCAACACCCAGACCTTGCCGCTGCGAAAAGCGTCGCCGAGCCCGACCTCGCGTTTGTGCTGGTCCTCCGCGGCGATGGCGTCGGCGAGGAGCTTTTTCTCATCGGCATCGAGCCACTTCGCCTCGGCGATCCCGCTATCGAGATAGAAATAAACCCACACGCCGACCACGACCGATGGCAGCCCCTCGGTGACAAACAGCCATTGCCAGCCCGCCAGACCCAGCCAACCCGACATGGTGTCCATGATGAGCCCGGAAATCGGGTTGCCGATCACACCGGAGATGGCGACCGCCGACACAAAGAGCGCGGTCCGGGTCGAACGCAGCGACGAGGGATACCACAGTGTCAGGTAATAGATGATGCCCGGGAAAAAACCGGCCTCCGCGATGCCGAGGAGAAACCGCATCACGTAGAAAACGCGCTCGTTGGTGACGAACATCATCGCGGCCGACAGCAGCCCCCACGACACCATGATGCGGGCGATCCACGTGCGCGCGCCGAATTTTTTCAGCAGCACATTGCTGGGCACCTCGAAGAAAAAGTAGCCGATGAAGAAAATGCCGGCGCCGGTGCCGAACGCCGCATCGCTGAGGGAAAGATCCTTCAGCATTTGCAGCTTGGCGAAGCCGACATTTACGCGGTCGAGATACGCGAGCAGGTAACAGAGGAAGAGAAACGGGATCAGCCGGCGGTCGACCTTGGCATAAGTCCGCGCCGCAAAACCGGAATCGTGGGTCATGGATGAGAATGGGGAAAGCAGGCAGGAAAGCGCCTTGAAGTGAACGCACTCCGACCACCGCAACCAGCCTATAATTAAACTACCGCCAACAAAATGAGCGTCGCCTACTGAAAAAGACCTGACGTCTTCCTTAAGAAGGCACGTTTTTTCGGGTACGAATCTGACCTAGATCAACTCGGTGACGCCAGGGATGGCCACCGGCGGAAACAGCCCCGGGCCGGGTTTGCACTCCTTCGGAAAGAGATCGAGCTTCGAAGAGTTGAGCAGCCAGTTCCAAGAGAGTTCGCGACCGGTGTAGGCGGCCATGCGCCCACCGATGGCCGTGAGCGTACTCATCGCCACCTGCTCGCCTTCGTTGAGCGGATCGCCGCGGCGGATGCTCCGGATCAAATCCTCGTGCTCCGCGACGTAGGGATTTGGGTAGCCGCCGGTGTAGATGAACGGCTTTTCTCCTTTGATTGAGCCCTTGCAATCGGAGGTTCCTTTGGTGCCGACGATGCGTTCCGAGACGCGGGCGGAGGTTCTGGGGGCGTGGCGGCACATGCTCTGCACCCGCGCGCCATTGGGATATTCCAGCTCCACCGCGAAGTGATCCCAGATATTGCCGGGAATGTTGCCGCGGTTCTGGCGGCCGCCCATGCCCTGGAATTTTGCCGGGGGGCCGCCGAAGGCCCAGTTCATGATGTCGATATTGTGAATGTGCTGCTCGACGATGTGGTCGCCGCAGATCCAGTCCCAGTGACGCCAGTTGTAGCACTGCCACTCGAAGTCGCTGCGTTCGGCCAGCCAGTCGCTCTTGTCGCGGTATTCGAAGCCGCCGCCATTCCAGTAACACTGGCCGGCGACAAGTTCGCCGAGCTCGCCGGCTTGGATGCGCTTCATCACTTCGATGTAACCGGGCGCGTGCCGGCGTTGCGTGCCGGCAACGACGCCGAGTTTCTTCTCCTTGGCGAGCTTGGCCGCCGCGATGATGGCGCGACAACCGACCGGATCGACCGCCACGGGTTTCTCCATGAACACGTGTTTGCCGGCCGCCACCGCTGCAGCGAAATGCATCGGGCGGAAACCCGGAGGCCCCGCGAGGATCACCATGTCAACGTCGGCCTGGAGCACCTGCGTATGGCAATCGAACCCCGAAAAGCAGCGGTCGAGCGGGACGTTGGCCGTACGCACACCGATCAACGACAGTTTCATTTTCGTCGAGGGAGCCTGCAGCGCCTGACGCGCCTTCTCGACCTGAACCGGAAAAAGATCGCCGAGCGCGACGATCTCGACGCCGGGGTCGGCGTCCAGGCAGTTGCGGGCGGCGCCGATGCCGCGATCGCCGCAGCCAATCACCCCGACGCGCACTTTATCCGATCCGGCGGTGGCCCCCAGGACGCGCTTGGCCCCGATACCGGCAAGCACGGCCGCGCCGGTCGCCAGGGTGGATAGTTTGACAAAACTCCGCCGGGAGAACTCGGGCTGGGGCAAGGTATTCATGGGTGAATTTTTTGGAGCGGACGCTGGCCGAAAGCTACGGGCATCAACTGAAACTCACGATTAAGGAATCACATCTTTTGAGTCATTTTCACCCGCCAGGCGCACCGATATACTTCTATCGGCGATTTTTCTTCCGGACTCTGGAATGAAAGCCGTCGCGGCGGCCTTCTGCGCCTGCTCTAGGGTTTCTGCATAATCGGAAAAACTATAGCTTCGGGTACTCCCATTATCCCCAATAGATTTATACTTAACGGTCCAAATGTATTTCCGGTTTTCGTTCGCCATCCTGTTCGCCACCGTCACGCGCAGACCGTCCTGATTGTTGCCCGGCTTGGCGTCGTCGCGGTTTTCCACCACCTCGGCGGTCAGGCGATGCTCGCCTTCGCTCGCTGGTGTCCAATCGACCCAGACGTAGGAGCTGCCCTTGGCCACGCCCATGACCAGTTTCGTCGCGAACACTTTTCCGTTGTCGCGGAAATGCACGAACTGGAATCCCGGGTAGCTCTGGTCAGCCATGATCTGCAACCGCAGCCGCTGCGCGCGGCCGGGCGCAAGGCGCACCCCGTCGTCCGCCTGCGGGCCACCGGCGTACATGAGCGCGAGCGAGCGCTCGGTCAGCGACACGTCGGCGTTGGCCGCTGTTGTGGTGGATGGCTGCGCCGCGTCGGTCCTTGTCTTGCCGTAAACCGAGATGCCGGCAGCCCACGGCCAGTAGCCTTCGTTGTTGCCGCCCACGAATTCCTTGCCGTTGCGAAATTGCGGATGCAGGTCGTCTTTCACCGCGCCGTCGGGATCGACGGTGACGTAAATCACGTAATCTTTTTTGACGTCGGCCGTGGCGCCGCCCAGCCCGGCGGTGTTCCACTCCACGGTGACTTCTTTCATTTCCATCGGGGCCAGGCGTACGCCGTTCGCGTAACCGATCAGCGTGCGCTCCGTGCCTTGCTTGCCGGTTTCGGCGTCGTACGTCACCCGCTCGAATTTCACGCGGAACTCGCCGGTGCTTTGATGCAGGCTGTAATTATAGACGCGTGCCGTCAGCTCGATGCGATCGCCGTCCGTTAACGCCGTGCCCAAAATTTCGTCCAAGTTCGTGCTCTGATTTTTGTGGTGCAGGATGAGGCCGCGCATGCGCTTCCGCGTGGCGTCGGTGTTCATGACCCATTGCTGGTCCCGCCAGAGGAACTTGCTCGGTAGGTTCAGCGCCGGGTCGGGACGCGTCCAATAGTACTTCTTCCACCAGAGCGCGCCGAGGCTGCTGCCCGTCGGATCGACCGCTTGCGCGACCTTCATCGTGCCGTCGTTGGTCACGAAGATCGCGGTGTCGGCGTGGTACGACTTGTCGTTGTCCATCGAGGACGGGAACGACAGGGTGACGCCCTTCGAGCTTTCGTTGGTGACTTTGGTCACGCAGTTGTTGCCCGTGCTCGTCTCGTCGGAGGCGCTGTAGGAAACCGTGGGGCCGCCCGATGCGAGCAACCATTCGTATTTCAACTTGGCGGTCGCGCCGATGGAGATGTCGAAGCTCCGGGCGAGTTTGGCTTCGTAGCTTTTCGCTTTTTCCGAGCCAGATTGCTCCGACCAGTTGAGGCTCACCGTGCCTTGATTGCCGTCGATCTGCCGCGAGTCGCGCGCGAGCACATCTTTCAGCACCGTCACGCCGCCGGCCTTGTAGGCGCCCAAATCCGCCGGCTGAAACTTGGTGCCTTTCGGGCAGTAAGGATACGACAGCACGTTGCCGTTTTCGTGGCGCGGCTGGTACCAGTCGGCGCAGTCCATGCCGCCCGAGTGCTGGAGCGGCGACGCCGTGGGAACCACGATCTCATAGAACCCGCATTTCGCTCCGTCCTTCAGCCCGTAGCAAGGATACCGCCAGATATCGAGGGCCTTGATCTCGTAACCGAGCACGTCGTCGATGTTGGTCGTGTCCTGATAGCTCACGCTGACCTTCTCGTAGCTCGCGTCGATTTTCTCCGTGGCCGATTTGTAGTTTTGCTCGAACTTGAGTTTCTCCTCGGCCTTGACGCCGAGTTTGAGCAGCGACGGACCGAACGTGAACGCTTCCTTGGCGCTGTACGTGGTGCTGGAGCCGAAACTGAAGCTGGTCGTGTCCTTGGTCGTGACTTCCTGGATCTTCTCGGCGCCCTGGCCGAAACACACCCAGAGGTCGTCCTTGCGGCTCACGTTCACCACGCTCCAGTTGCCATCGAGGTTGTTCGGATCGTCGGGCAGGTAGTCGATATGCTTGGGCGGCTCGTACATGACGTACCGCGTCGTGATCATCTGCGGCACGAAAACGCGCGTCGGCGCGCCGAGATAATAGGAGTCGCCCAGCAGGTCCGCCGCCACGATGGGGAGCGGCACCGTCGGCGAGTAATGCGCCTTGTCGAGCGTCATCGTCCCCATCGGGATCTGCGCGGCCGCCGTCAGCTGGTACTTCTCGCCGCAACGCAGGATCAGCAGATTGGCGCTGCGCGGATTGTCGATCCGGTACGTGAGCGCCAGATCCATCGTCGGCGCCGCCGCCTTCATCTCCAGAAAATGCCCCGCCGCCATCGCGCCGCTTTCGTCGGTGATGTTGTCGAGGGCCTGCCCGAACCACGCGACCTTGCTGACCTGATTGCTCTGGCTGACCTCAAACAGGTTCACCGCCAGCTGCGTCAACTTTTTGAGATCGTTTGAACAGTAATAGAAAAAGGCGATTTGCCGGCGGTTCAGATCGAAGCCGTTCTGCGGATCATAGCGGAACACGCCCGCCGCCATATCGAACGCCGGCCCCACGCCCAGGATCAGCTGCTGCGGCACGGACTGCTCCGCGCCCAACGTGATCTTCAAATCGCTGCTGAACACCGCCACGCGCAGGCGCAGCTTGTAGGTACCGACCCGGATGAGGTCATCGGACTCCGGCGCGGAGTCCGCCCGGTCGCGCAGGCAGTAACCGATGGCGACCTCCTCCTTGCCATCGCCGTTGAAATCGCCCGCGACGAGCTTGCCGGCGGAGCCGACCGACTTGAACGATTTGGGCAACGCGTAGATCGCGACCGACTCGATCTGCCGCAACACCGGGCTGGCGGGATTGCTCCGATCCAACCGCAGCACCGCGAACTTTCCATCGTACAACAACCCGATCTCCCGAATGCCATCGCCGTCGAAATCGCCCAACGCCAGCGCCACATCGCCGTAGGCGCTGCCGCCCACGATCGGCCCCACCTCGAGCGCCGCCACGTCGGCCAGTTGCTGGTTCAGCACCAACAGCCGTATTTTCCCCTCCACGGGATACGCCACGACGATTTCGTCGTGCGGATTGCACTGCGCGTCCAGAGCACCGTCCACATCGCCCACCGCCAACGCCAGCTCGGGACAGGTCGCCGCCTGCGCGGGCAACTCCCGGCTCGGATTGCCCGTCACTTCGAGCAGGAGCGACACCGCGGGCTTATCCTCCCGGTAGTAACCGCGCACCACCTGCTCGGCGGCGCACTCGGTGATGTGCCCGGCGGCGGCCACGATCTTCTTGATCGCGAAAACGTTTTTCTGCGTGTCCGACTTGAGCGTCTTCCACGACTCCAGTTTGCCATCTGCCTGACGCCATTGCCGGGTCAGATCGGTGTTGGTGGCAGGAAAATATGCCACGAGCTCGCGATGGCTGAAGAGCGTGTACTGCGACCGGTTCTGGAGCGGGTTGGCCTCGCCGGTCGATTTGCCGCGCGCGAGCCCGGCCTGACCAAGCGCTGAGCTTTGCAACATGCAGCCCGCCCAAAAGGCGGACCAACCAAGGAGACGGAGGGTAGATTTCATCGTCGGAAGAATGAGGCGCACAATTCTGGGATCATGCTGGCTGCCGAACCCCGGAAAACGCACTCCTGCTTCTGTCGGGCCATCAACGGCCTGAAAAGGCAATTCGCCCGCGCGCTCCGCCCCCGACACTCCCTGCCAAGACTGCTTAGCCAAGAGTCAGAGGCATGACGTCCTCTGCTTGGCCGTTTCATCCGTAGTTCCGCCGCGGGCGACCTGAGTCAATCGATAGGCCATTGCGCGCTCCTCTCTACCGGCCTTACTGGCAACCGCATGATTTTCCGCGTTTCCCCGCCCCGCCTCGGGCGCCTGGCTGGCTACGGCAGGCGTGCTCGCGATCATGAACTTGCTTGCCTGATGGCACTATGGACTGTGCCGGGCCAAACGGCTGAAACGACTGGGACACCTCTATGGGCATCACCTGTCGCCGACTCCGTAAATCCGACTCTGATTCCCTCTCCCGCCCAATCAGGTTTCCTCTCTGTATTGCTGGAACACCGGTTTGCGAGGTTGCCAACCACGAACCGGTCATGGCTCACGATTTGCAAGCATATCGATGACAGCCATTGCCTAGCTCATTTTTGGGCACAGCTAAGTTTTTTAAAAAACCATAATATTGTGGCATGTGTACGATTTATTAACCCTTGCGCCGGTTGGCATTCTCCGGGATTTCGCGCATCATATTCTAGCTGAAAAGCCAGCTCGCTTTGCCATTTAACACCAGAAAAAAACGTTCCTTGTAAATATAATAACATGATTAAAATCATATGCTTGGTTATAAGCGGGCTATTATTAACCCAGGTGTCTTTCGCGCAGAAAGCAGTTTCGGAAGAACATAAAAACACCTCCAGCGCTTCTGACGGCAAAGCCTCCATGCTGAAACACAAGCCTCTGGCCTTTTTAAAGGCGAAAGTTCATGACGGCAAAGTGCAGGTTAGATTTGTTAGAAAAGTATCCTTTTATAAAAAGGAGCTCAGCGATCTATTCAGCGAGTTTCGTATATACCGTAAAAAAGTCGATTTTGCCCTTCGCGAAGACAGTACGGAGTTTTGCGATGGGTTGTCATTCAGTGATGCGGAAATGATTTATAAAGGGCCCATCAAGCCCCATGACAAAACTACCGGCGTTTTTATCTATACGGATGACAATGTTGCCGTTGGCCAAACATATGCTTATTGGGCTGCTGCGGCTTACGGCGACCCCATAGGTCCTTGTCCCGTGAAAATCAGAGATCCGCTAACGTGGTGGTCGGCCGATAAAATCTCGAAGGAAGTCTATGACCTGCAAAAATCATATCCCGAATCCATTAAGATTTCGATCCTGGGAAAAACTATAAAAGGCAGAGATATTTTAGGCATTGAAGCCGGCAGATCTGGAAGAAAAGTGGCGCTGGTTGGTGCCGTGCATGCTTCAGAGTCGGGGCCGGAATTGATAATTCCCGTGATAAGAGCCATCTTGGACAATCACAAAAGTGTTTTGAATGATATTTCCATTGTTGCCATACCCTGTGTCAATCTGGACAGAAGGCAAATGACGGCCGAAGGCGTTCCTTGGTATCTGCGCTCAAATTATGCCTTGGTAGATTTGAATCGCAATTTTCCTGCCGACTGGGAAATACCCGATTATTCATACGGCGGAAGCACCGCCGATCCTGATTTCGGGACTTATCGAGGTCCTGCACCTGCCAGCGAACCAGAAACACAGGCGGTTGCATCATTTGTGAAACAGCACCGGCCCTCGATGCTTTTAAGCTTTCACGCTTTGGGTGGCATTGCCGGCAGACTTTTCTTGGCGCCCCCAATACCGCCGGGAAATGAGATTTATAAAAAGAAGTATATAAAATTTTTCGAGGCTTATTCTCAAAGCTATTGCGCCGCATTTTCTGGTGACGATTATGCCGCGGGAGACTTGGAGAAGTACTTGCTCTTTAAGTCAAAACCCGGCACGTTGCCGACGTGGTGTCAAAAAGAATTTGGCATTCCCGCCTGTGATGTTGAGCTGCATCTGCACAAAGAGCAGGAAAAAGCATTAACAGATGAGGTCAGTATAGAATTGCTTACACGAAACCAGCAGCAACACACGGCAGCTTTGCTAAATTTGTTGAAAATGATGCGCGAAGATAAGTCCTTTTGAAATATTAAGATATTCCGTGTAGGCATCTCACTTTAAACATTGGCATCTAATTATCACAATACTCTGTCTCATAAGTATTATCTACCTGACCCTTTATTCCCAGCCCCTGACGATGCGGAAATCGACTCTTTCTTCGTGAACGAGACGCCGCCCAACCTCAGCCCCAACCATCCTCCTCCGACGACGATGAAGCCGACAGCCAAGAGCAGATATTTCGCCTGAAGAATCGTGAGGTCTGGAATTATTCGGGCGATCTCATCCAAGTATAATGCGCACACAGCCATCGCCAAAGCGGCAATCAGGATGACGATGAGGCCGGCACCTGAAAACCTCACGCCCGCCCGACAAATAGACTCTGAAGCTCTTCATCGTTCTTCCGCCAATCGTTAAAAGTCAGCCGACGGCACCGGTGGCGGCGGCGAAGAAGGAGGCGTCATGGCCGTTGTCTGTGCCATCTTTTCGGACATTCTTCCGCGAAGCGGCACATTGTGCGTCTTCTTGCAACGGTGGCAGTCGACAATCGCTCGCGTCATGGGAATCGGAATCTTCAAGAGCATGCATACTGCTCCGAAAACACTCACTACTCGAACGTGAGTGGCGTCTGATCCGCAAAATGGACATCTGAGCAAGCCCTCTTCCGAAGGAGGCAATGCGACAATCTCCCGGGCAGTCGCGTAATTTTCATCAGGCACTTCTACCTTCACACCACCAATGGCATTCGAAAGCAGCCAATTGAATGTGACGGTATATTCGTCGCGAATAGTAGCAGGAATATCCGCGCTCATGAGCCGCGCAACGAGCACATGCGCTTCCGCAGGTGTTGAGTATACTGCAACGGTCTTCATTTCGCCGAAATACTATGGTGGCCAGAGGGGGGCATGGGCTGACAATGCCAATGTCTCTTGGAATGCGTGGAGGGCAGTATGGCTCGCTCAATCGATGTCTCTGTCAAGAGTCAACCCATGTCCCCTTTGGCTCTCACTTATTCTATTTTGTTGCCTTTTCTGAGGGTAAATCAGGAGTGAACACAGGAGTATATTCGCCCTTTAAAAACACGTCTGCTTGAAAGCCCCCTGCTTTCTTATCCCACCTTAACCAATAACCGAGAACTCGCTGACCGTCCTCCAACTCAATCAGACTTAGCCGCCAGGTTTTGGGTATGACTTTCTCCGCCGAACTACCTTCTTCTGGCTCAATTACGATGCACCAGCCATCAAACCGCCATATGGTTGTGACCTTAGCACTGTAGGTTTTCCGGCCATCAAATACTCTTTGGTCAACTTCACATTTTCCATCTGCCCTGAAATTCAAAAACAGTGAACAGCCTGGTACAACCCGATACCACTTGCCGATCACATCGCAAGCACCTACCTGAGCTGCATCCAGTCGGCTGACATACAGTGCCGCGAATACAAGAAATACTCTCCAGATAGACATAGGGGATAATTAGATTATGACGAACATTAGTTTTATGCGCGCGCGGAGGGAGCCCTCTGGCAACTGGATCGCCCTTCTTTTCATACGATTACTACCTTGCTGGCGCCTGCGTGGGTCGCGGCCTGAGTGAAAAGCCCATTCGTGAACCCCATCAGGTCTTTCCGGATGTCAGGTCCAATAGATATCCTAAACGTAATCGTGCCGAAGGAGAAACCTCCTATCACGGCCCTGGCGCCATAGCGCATCATCACCTCCAGGACGCTGAACGAGTCGTCAAAGCTCTCGTCATCAAAGACGCGCGCCTCCGTACAGGTTCCGCCTTCAGCGGGTGGGGAGCCAACGGATAAGACCCTCCTCTCCGGGGAGAGGTAAACCACCGGGCGAAATCGCGTTTCATTCATCCCGCAGGTGAAGCGGAATTCTTTCTTTGTCGCCGTCAGCTCTATAGTTTTGGCGAACATGCATCCTCCGACGATCAGTGTTATTCACCCAAACCGCGTTTTACGGATGAAAACAACAAGTGTCTTTTATTATTATGGTTGCAGAAATAAATGTGCAATTTATCGGCTTGGGACATAGGGCGATCTCCGGCACGGTTTCGCATCTCGATCAAAGATAAAAGGACGGGCAAGGCGCTCAAAGTCGAGCTGATTGATGCCCCGGGTTTGTGGGGTGAACGGTGATTCCGGTTGGGCAAATGGCGGGTGATGCCAACGCCTGTTGATAATTTGACTCAAACCCACGGGCGGGACGCCCGTGCCACGCCGGACAAGAAGTCCAGAAATCAACAGACATTGGTATGATAACCAGGGGCGCCCGGCGGTGGGGCGGGGTTTATCCCCGCCGGTTTTGGCGCCCCACCATCGGCAGTCTATATAGCCTGGGTGGAAACTCTGCGGCTACGGTTTTGCCTCTGCGGCCGGGCGGACGAGCATCTGGCAGACGCGCGCGGGGGCGAGGTAGGTTTTGGCGAGCGCGGCGATCTCTTCCGTCGTCACCGCCTCGTAGTCGGCGTAGCGGGAACGGCACCAGTCGAGCACGGCCGGCTTTTCCTGCGCCCGCGAGAGCACCGCCGCCAGCCAGTAGTGGTTGGTGCGCGCGCCTTCGCGCAGCGCCGTCAGGATGGGCAGTTTCGCGCGGGCGAGTTCGTCGGCTGTGACGCCGTGCTCGTGCAGATCGGCGGCGATCGCGAGAATCACGTCGGTCACGCGCTGCGCTTGCGCGGGATCGACCGTGACCTGCGCCAGCATGAAACCGTAATCGGTAAACGTGTCGCTCGGCAGGCTGCCCGCGCCGGGGCTGTAGGCCTCGCCCAGCTCCTGCCGCACTTTCAGGCGCAGGCGGTCCTGCAAGATTTCGCCGAGCACGTTGAGTCGGCGGGTGCGTTGCACGTCGCGGTTGTCGGTCGTCGGCCAGTAGAGCGCCACCACGCCTTTCGGGATCTTCGTGTCGACGCGGAATTCGCGCGTCAGGCCGGCGGCGGGGAACGCCACCTGACGCTCGGCGGTATACGCCGGTTTGGCGGTGCGCGCGGGCAGAGCCCCCAGCGTGCCCGCCACGGCGGCGATGACGGCGTCGGGGTCGAGTTCGCCCGCGAGCGCGATTTCGATCGGACCGGAGGCCAGTTGCGGGGCGAGCCATTGCCGCACTTCTTCGAGCGTGCGGCCCATGATCGTCGCACGGTCGGGCAGGCCGAAACGCGGATCGTCGCAGGCGAGCAGGCGCGGCACCGCGGTCTTGAGCGGACCGTCGGGCGTGTGTTCGAGACTGTTGTAGAAATGCTCCAGCCCTTTGAGAATCTGCCGGAGCGCCTCGGGCCGGTAGCCGGGGTCGGTCAGATAGGCGGCGATGAGCTGGCATTGCAGGAGCAAATCCTCGCGGTTGGTGGCGGCCTGAAAGAGCAGCGCATCGGTGCCCACGCGGAAATTGGTGCCCACGGTCTTGCCCGCGAGCAGGCGCTGGAGGTCGTCGAGGCTGTGCCGGCCGAGTCCGCCGGCGGTGAACGTGTTGCTCGCAAAGACGCCGAGCCCCGGCTGCGTGCGCGGCTCGGTCAACATGCCGGCGCCGACGCGCACGTTGATGCGAATGCAGTTCGCCTCGAAATCGGTTTTTTTGAAATTGAGCCGGACGCCGTTGGCAAACTCGACCAGCGTCACGCCGAGATCTGCGACCTCGGTGCGGTGCGCGATTTTGCCGGCCGGCCCGAAGTTGGTGTAGGCAAACGCGTCCTCGGCCACGGCCGCCGGCGCCGCCACTTTGACGGCGCGCGATTTCTCGTACGCCGCGGCGATGACCGCGGGAGCGTCGCCCTCGATCTTGGGGTTGCCGGTGACGAACAGGTAACGGTGCGGCGCGCTCCACGCGGCGCGCAGGGCGGCGGCGCAGGCGTCCGTGCTGGCGGAGTCGAGCGCCGGTTGAAACAGCGCCAGCTCATCGGCCGGCGTGGTGAACACCGTGCGCTCGACGAGACTCTGCACGAGCTCGCCCGCCAGCTCGTGCGAGCGGCGGGTGCTGGCGGTCTTGGCCGCCTGGTCGAGGGCGTTGCGGGTGTTGGCGACCGCCTCCTTGAGTTCGCCGGGTTGGAAACCGTGCTCCAACGCGCGCCGCAGCTCCTGCTCGGCCACGCCGAGGGCGGCCGCCCACTGCGCGGGCTGGCAGCTCACGTTGAGCGAGGCCTCGCGGTATAAATCGTATTGATCGTCGATCACCATCGCGGCGGAGGTGAACGGTGCGCCCTCGGTCTTGGCGAGGATGGCGAGCCGGCGGTTGACCATCGCGAGCGCGAGCGTGCGCGGCAGATATTTCAGGCGGTTGGCCGCGGTGTCGGGTTCGTCGACGCACGGCGTGATCGTCGACAACGTCACGATAGTGCTCGGCGCCTCGGCCTCGGGATGGAAACGCACCTGCAAGCCCTGCGCGTCGGCGGGTTTCCCGAGCGCGGGGACCGGCCGGGCCGGTGCGCGGGCCGCGATGGGCTGCAACGCCTCGACGATGGCCTGCTCCATCGCGACGACCTCGAAATCGCCCACCGCCACCACCGCGATGCGGTCGGGGCGGTACCATGTGTCGTAGTAATCGAGAAACTCGGCGCGCGGCGCGCGGGAGATGACATCCTCCACGCCGATGGGCAACCGGGCGGGCACGCGCGTGCCGGCGAGCACGAACTCCATTTCGGCGATCATCGTGCGGTATTGCACCGAATCACGGGTGCGTTTCTCGGCGAGGATGACGCCGCGCTCGCGCTCGATCTCCTTCGCGTCGAGCAACAGGCCGCCCGCGTAGTCAGAAAAGACGCGCAACCCCTCGGCGAGCGTGGCGGACTTCGTGTCGGGCAGGTCGATCATGTACACGGTGTGGTCGAACGACGTGTAGGCGTTGGTGTCGCCGCCGAAGTTCATCCCCATGCGTTGGAAAAATTCGATGAGCGTGCCGGGCGCGTAGTGCGCGCTGCCGTTAAACGACATGTGCTCGAGAAAATGCGCGAGGCCGCGCTGGGCGTCGGTCTCCATGAACGAGCCGGCGAGCACCATCAGGCGCAACGCCGCGCGGCCCTTGGGCTCGGCGTTGGCGCGAACGACGTAGCGGATGCCGTTGGGCAACGTGCCGAAACGCACGGCGGGGTCGGGCTTGAGATCGCTCGCTTCGTGGGCAAACGGCAGGGCGGCGCGAGCCACGGACAACACGAGCAGGAACACCAACGCGCGCAAAAGGAGCATCGACTTCATGATGCCCGCAAAGAAGCCCGCCTCGCCGCCAACCGCAAACGCCGAATGCAGGCGGATGCCGAACCCACGGGCGAGACGCCCGTGCCACGTGGCATGGGCGTCTCGCCCATGTCAGAGGAAACCTTCGCCAAAACAAAAGACCGTGCCTTGGTATGAACCGCGTTGGTGGAGCGGCTTGTCCTCAAGACGCTCAGCGCAGACTGCGGCGGGGTTCGGCGACCCCGCCCTACAGTCCGGACAACGGAAGATTATGACAACGCCGCCAGGAGGCGCTGGAGTTCGGTCTGCTTCGCTTTCAGGTCGGCGAGTTGCTTCTTCGCGCCTTCGAGCACCGCGGGCGGCGCTTTGCCGACGAAGGTCGGATTGTTCAACCGCGCCTCAGTGCCGGCGATGTGTTGTGCAATTTTTTCGAGCTCCTTCGTCAGGCGCACTTTTTCCGCGCCGGCGTCGACCGTGCTGGCGAGATCGAGGTACAGCGTGCCGAGCGGCGTGACGACCGCGGGCGCGCCATCGACGGCGTCCTTGCGCGTGATCTCAGCGGCGCCGCACATGCGGGTGAGCTTGGAGAGCGCGGCGGCGAGGACCGTCCATTCGGCATCGGCCGCCTTCACGAAGAGGCGGACGTCGCGCCGGCTGGCGAGATTGTGCTCGGCCTTGAGCGCGCGGGATTGGGAGACGAACGCTTTGAGTTTCTCCACTGAATCGGCGGCCACGCGATCGGGCGTGAGCCCGCGCGCCGCGAGGGCGGCGGCAAACGCCTCGGCGGACTCCAGCCGGACATCGCGCATGAGGAAAGTGCTGGCCGCACCGTAGCCGAGTTTTTCCCAGAGCTCTTCGGTGATGAAAGGCGTGAACGGATGCAGCAACAGGAGCGTCTGGCGCAGGATGAGATCCTGGAGCGCGAGGCAGTTGAGCTTCGTCGCTTCGTTTTGCAGCTTCGCCTTGGAGACCTCGACGTACCAGTCGCAGAAATCGCCCCAGAAGAAACTGTAGAGCGCCTGCACCGCGGCGCTGAACTCGAACTCGCGCAGGCAGCGCTCGACCTCGGCCGTGGTGGCGAGGAGGCGCTGGAGGATGGCGTGGTCGTCGGCGTCGAACTGCGCGACGTCGAGCCGCGCGAGAATGGTGGCGAGCGAGGAGTTGTCGCCCGACGGGCCGCTCATCTGGCGGAAGCGCGAGGCGTTCCAGAGCTTGTTGCAGAAATTTTTTCCGCTCTCGATGCGGTCTTCCTGGAAACGGATGTCCTGGCCTTGCGGCGCGATGGAGATGATGCCGAAGCGCAGGCCGTCGGCGCCGTACTTCTCGATGAGGTCGAGCGGATCGGGCGAGTTGCCGAGCGACTTCGACATCTTGCGGCCCTGCTGGTCGCGGATGATGCCGGTGAAGTAAACGTTCTTGAACGGAATCCGTTTCTCCAACGGCTGGCCGGGCTCCATGAATTCGAGGCCGGCCATGATCATGCGGGCGACCCAGAAGAAGATGATGTCGGGACCGGTGACGAGCGTGCTCGTCGGGTAGAAATAATCGAGGCCGGCGGCTTTTTGCGCGGCGGCGTCGGGCCAGCCCATGGTCGCGAACGGCCAGAGCCACGACGAGGCCCACGTGTCGAGCACGTCCTCCTCCTGCTCCCAGTTTTCTTTGTCGGCCGGACCTTCGAGCGAGATGTGGACCTTGGTCGCGTCGCGCAAATCGGCCTCGGTGAGCTTCTCCTTGTCGATGCCCTTGCGGTACCAGACCGGGATGCGGTGGCCCCACCAGAGCTGACGGCTGATGCACCAGTCCTGGATGTTTTCGAGCCAGTGCAGGTAAACCTTGGACCATCGCTCCGGGTGAAACTTGATGTGACCATCGCGCACGGCGGCCTTGGCTTCCTCGACACGCGGGTAACGCAGCCACCATTGCCACGTGAGGCGCGGCTCGATCGGCACATCGGCGCGCTCGGAATAGCCGACGTTGTTGGAATACGCCTCTTCGCCGACAAGCGCGCCGGCGGCCTTGAGGAGTTCGGCGGCTTTCTTGCGGCCGGCGAAACGCTCCATGCCGGCGAGCTCGGGGCCGGCCAGCGCGTTGAGCGTGCCGTCGGCGTTGAGCACGTCGATCGCGGGAAGCTTGTGGCGGTGGCCCACCTCGAAGTCGGCCTTGTCGTGCGCCGGCGTGATCTTGAGCGCGCCAGTGCCGAATTCCTTGTCCACGGCCTTGTCGGCGATGATCGGAATCTGCGCGCGGTTGAGCGGACGCCAGACCTTCTGGCCGACGAGCGCGGCATAGCGCGGATCGTCGGGATGCACGGCGATGGCGACGTCGCCCGGGATCGTCTCGGGACGCGTGGTTTTGACCTCGATGAATTTGCCCGGCTGCTCGACCAGCTCGTAACGCACGTGGTACATGGCGCCGTTGGTCGGCTTCATGATCACCTCTTCGTCGGAGAGCGCGGTGAGCGAGACGGGGCACCAGTTGACGAGGCGTTTGCCGCGGTAGATGTGGCCGCGTTTGAAGAGTTCGACGAAAACGTGGAGGACGGCCTTCGAATAATGCTCGTCCATCGTGAACTGCGTGCGCGACCAGTCGCAGGAGGCGCCGAGACGGCGGAGCTGTTCGAGGATGATGTTGCCCTTCTCGTGGCGCCAGGCCCACACCTTCTCGAGGAACTTGTCGCGGCCGAGGTCGCGGCGGTGGAGCTTCTGTTTGCGCAACTCGCGCTCGACGACGGTCTGCGTGGCGATGCCGGCGTGGTCGGTGCCGGGCACCCAGAGGGCGGACTTGCCTTCGAGGCGGGCGCGGCGGATGAGGATGTCCTGAAGCGTGTTGTTGAGCACGTGACCCATCGTCAGGACGCCGGTGACGTTGGGCGGCGGGATGACGATGCTATACGGCTCGCGGCCGGGGACGACCTGGCCCGCGAAGGCTTGGGCGGACTGCCAGGCGGCATACCACTTTTTTTCGACGTCGCGCGGTTCGTAGCTCTTGCTGATTTCGGCCATGTTCGGAGGAGGGAAACCGGCAAAGAAGCCCGCCGCCCCCCGCTAGCGCAAGGGGGAAAATCCCGCGGCCAAGATCCGGCATGCCTCATGCCGCGCAAGGAGGCGCCAAATTAAGCTCTGGGCTTGTGTCAGTTTGATCGGTCGCTCATAGCCGGAGGCTCTTTTTCGATTTTGCCCTGAACTGCCTGTCTGCACGAAAGGAACCTATCCATGACCCAAATAATGTGGCTCTTCGTCACACTCATGAGCGCGATCGTCATCTATGTCGGTCTCAAAAAGACGACATTGAATGCCCTCATCTACTCCAAACTGACCGTAATGATGTTCCTCCAGTACTTCGTCTGGGGCGTTTATTACGTCACCATGGGAACGTATCTGTTCAAAATCGGCTTCAAGGGCAGCGACATCGGACAGGCCTATGGCGCCACTTCCATCGCCGGCATCGTGTCGCCTTTCCTCGTCGGCATGGTCGCCGACCGCTTCTTCCCCGCCCAAAAAGTCCTGGCGGCCATGCACATCATGGGCGGCGTGGTCATGTATATAGTGTCACAGACCGTCGCGCCGGGCGCGTTCTTCTGGGTCTTCCTGCTCTACGCCTGTCTCTATATGCCCACCATCGCGCTGACCAACTCCATCTCGTTTTACCAAATGAAGGAGCCGGGCAAGGAGTTTCCGTTTATCCGCGTCTGGGGCACGATCGGCTGGATCGTTGCCGGTCTCATCGTCAGCGCCATCAAGCAGGAGGACACCAACACGCCGATGGTAATCTGCGCCGCGGTCTCCGCCCTCACCGGCGTGCTTTGCCTGCTGCTCCCCAACACCCCGCCCAAGGGCTCCGGCCAGCAGATCCGCATTTCCGATGTGCTCGGCCTCAAGGCCCTGAAGATGTTCCGCGATCCGTCCTTCCTCGTCTTTGCCATCGCCTCGACGCTCATCTGCATTCCGCTGGCGTTCTATTATAATTTCACCAACGCCTTCCTCAATCAGAGCGGCATGACCGGCACCGCCGCCAAGATGACCATGGGCCAGATGTCGGAAATCATCTTCATGATCATCATGCCGTTCTTCTTCGCGCGGCTGGGCGTGAAGAAAATGCTGGTGATCGGCATGGCAGCGTGGGCGCTGCGCTATGTGATGTTTGCCTATGGCAACGCCGATGCGCTGGTGTGGATGTTCTACCTCGGCATCATCCTCCACGGCATTTGCTACGACTTCTTCTTCGTGACCGGCCAGATCTACGTCGACAACTCCGCCCCGGTGGAGATCCAGGCGTCGGCACAAGGGCTGATCACGCTGCTGACCTATGGCATCGGCATGCTGGTCGGCTCGCTGATCTCAGGCTTCGTGGTCGATCACTATAAACAAGGTGAGAATCTCTATAACTGGCACTCCATCTGGCTGTGGCCGTTTGGCATGGCCGGCATCGTCATGATCGCCTTCCTGCTCTTCTTTAAAGACAAGGGCAACGGCGGCAAGGTCAGCATCCAGTAAGCATTCTGCTTTCCCCGCCCCGCCGCGGAATTTCTGCGGCGGGGTTCGGCGACCCCGCCCTACAGCGCAAGCGCCCTTGCCTTACGAGTCGCGCGCTCAGCGCTTCTTGCCGGAATGCCCGTCGCCAAACAGTCGGGCCACCATGTCCTGGAAACGCTCCTCGACGTATTTGCGTTTCACCTTGAGCGTCTGTGTGAGCTCCTTGCCGACGGAAAAATCATTCTTCACCGGCAGGATGCGTGTGATCCGCTCGAAGGGTTTGAAGCCATGCTCCTTGGAGATGAGCGCGTTCACCTCTTTCAACAGCACCGAATAGACCTCGTCGTGCTCGATCGAGTCCTTGCCCTCGGTCTTGATCTCGGACGGCTGGAGCTTGAGCTCGGCGGCGAGGCGCATGAGCTCCTCTTCGTTGACCGCGATGATGGCAGAGAGCTGCTTTTGATCCTGCCCCAACACGACCGCGTGGTCGATATAGGCGCTCTCCTTCATCTTTTCCTCCAGCGGCTCGGGCTCCACATTTTCGCCGCCCATCAAAACGATGGTGTCCTTCGCGCGCCCCACGATCACCACCTCGCCGTTGGCCGAGCGGACCGCGATGTCGCCGGTGTTGAGCCAGCCGTCGGGTGACAAAATCGCGGCGGTCGCCTCGGGGTTTTTATAATAACCCCGCATCACCTGCGGGCCGCGGGCGAAGACGATGCCCTTTTCGCCCAACGCCGTCTCGCTGCCGTCGTCGCGACGGATAACCACCTCGGTGTTGGCAAACGGCGTGCCGGTCGAGCCGAAGGTATTGCGCTCTAGCGTGCGCGACAAAATTCCCGGCGCGCACTCCGTCATGCCGTAGGCGTTGATGAGCGGAATGCCGATGGCGTTGAACAGCTCGTCGAGATATTTGGGCAACGATCCCGCGCCGCACGTGGCGAGCCGGAGCCGCCCGCCCACTTTGGCGCGCATCGGCCGAAACAGCACGCCCGCCAGCAAGTGCCCGGGGTAAAGCAGCCCCGCGCGCACCGCGTGAAAGCCCCAGATCGCCGCGCGCCACCACGCCGGACGCCGCTTGAGCACCAGATAGCAGCCGCGAATATGCGCCGCGGAGGTCAGATAGCTCTGGTTGAGTTTGATGAACACCAACACGAGCGCGCGTTTGAACGCCGGCAGCTCGCTTAGCGCCTTGATGAGCTTCTGGTAAATCGACTCCCACACGCGCGGCACCGAGATCAACACCTGCGGCCGCTCCGCGAGCAAATCGGCGGCGAAACGGCTGGCCGACGAATACACCACCGTGACGCCGACCGTCAGGCAGCAGTACTCGAACGCCCGCTCGTACACGTGCCACGACGGGAGCATGACGACCGTCGTCTCGCCCACCGCCGGATCGATGCCGAGCCGCGGCGTGTTGGCGTGCACGTTTTGCAAAAAATTCCCGTGCGTGAGCATCACGCCCTTCGGGTTGCCGGTCGTGCCCGACGTATAGACGATGGTCAGCAGATCGTCGCCGCGGATCTCCTCGCGGCGGCGCGTCACCAGGTCGGGATCACGCTCCAGCGCCACCCGGCCGCGGGTCATCAGCTCGGAATAAAAGGTCGTCTTGCTCCGCACCGCCTCGGGCAACGCCTCGCGCGCGCCATCCTCGACGACCACAACGGTCGTGCACCGCGCCCAATCGTCGGCGGTGAAATATCCGCTCAGCGCCGCCACCTGCTCCGTGCGTTCGACGATGAGATGGCGCGCGTCGGAATGCCGGAAAATGAAGGCTGCCTCGCGCGGCGGGGTGTCGGAACCGCGCGGCACGGAGATCGCGCCCGCCGTCATGATCGCGAAATCGGTGGTCGCCCACTCGGGGCGGTTGTTGACGAAAAACGCGACGTGGTCGCCGCGCCCGATGCCGGCTTCAACCAGCCCGGCCGCCAGCACGCGGATCGCCTCGGCAAACTCGGCGAAGGTGCGCGTCTCCGGCTCGCCCTTGCCCCGCCACTTGTGCACCACGCGCGCGGGAAACCGCTGCGCGGCGTCAAAGGGAAGATCGAGGAGGGAGCGATACATGTGGCGGGGAATAAAGGACAGGACCGGGCGCGCCGCCACCTCAAAGCGCAGCAGGCGGGCGAGAGGCGGGCGGCTCAGGTTTTACGCAACGGCTTAACTCCACGAGCGGGACGCCCGTGCCACTCAGCAAACAATCGCGCGAAAGTCGCGCTGCGCCCGGCTAGAGTCCGGTGACCTCCCAGCCTTTCCGATAAGTGCGGCGGACAAACGCGTTCGCCTCTTTCACATTATCGAAAGCCAGTTTGCCGGAGTTCCACTCCAGCGTGGTTTGCGGGAACCGCACCGCGACACTGCCGAGCAACACCGCTTCCGTGAGCGGGCCGGAGTAGTCGAAGTTCGTCGTGGTCTTGCCCTCGCCGGTGCAGGCCTTGGCCCACTGCGTCCAGTGATCCGCGGACACGACTGGCGGCAGCGCGAAATCCTTGAACTGCGCCACCGGGAACAGCCGCGGCGTGGCGTAGTGCGGCAGCAGCATCACGCCCTTGGTGCCAATGACGATCGAGCCGCTGCTGGGGAAACCGCCCTGACGCTTCTTCTTGGCGTTGGCGTCTTGCTCGACCGGAACGAGCGCGCGAATGTCGGCCGGCGGGAGCTGGTCGCCATCGTACCAGGTCAGCGCCACGGTCTTGCCCTCGGTGTAACGCGTGCCGGGGAAAACGTAGCGAATCTTCGCGTTGACCGCCCAGTTCCAACGATCCGGCGCCGGCCCCTCGGAGCGGACGCTGATCGGCGCGGTGAGCTCGAGCGCCTCGAACACCGGGTCGTAAATGTGGCAACCCATGTCGCCAAATGTGCCGGTGCCGAAATCGAGCCGCTTCCGCCAGTTCAAAGTATGGTAGTAGTTGTTCCCGACGTAGGGTCGATCCGCGCAACCGGCGAGCCACAGGTCCCAGTTGAAGCCCGCGGGGGGCGTCGCCGTCGGCGCGGGCGGCGCACCGAGATCGCCCCACTTTTTGCTGCACCACAGGTGCACCTCTTTCACCTGCCCGATCGCGCCGCTCTGGATGAGCGCCACGCCCTGCCGGTAGAATTTGTGCGAGTGCACCTGAATGCCCATCTGCGTGACGAGCCGGTGCTGGCGCGCGTACTCGGTGAGCACGCGCGTCTCGTGCAGGCTGTGCGTGAGCGGCTTCTGGCAATAGACGTGTTTGCCGAGCTGCATCGCCGCGAGCGCCATCGGCGCGTGCGTGTGATCCGGCGTCGAGACGTTCACCGAATCGAGGTTCTTGTGCTCCTTGTCCAGCAGCTCGCGCCAATCCTGATAAATGCGCGCCTCGGGGAAACGCGCCTTCACCTCGGCCGCCTGGTTGAGGTCGACGTCGGCCACCGCGACGAGCTGCACGAATTCGTTAAAGCAAATCGCCTTGATGTCGGCCAATGCCATGTTGGCCGTGCCGAAGCTCGCATGGCGCAACACCCGGCTCGGCGGCGCCGCGAGCGCGTGCCGCGAGATAAACGGGGCGACCAGCCCGGCCGTGCCGAGCAGTTTCAGGAAGGAGCGACGATCGGGGGAAGAACAGTTTTTCATGGGGGATGCCGCGGGGGTTTAGGTTCAGAGACGTTTGATGGCGATCTGGCGGAACATCACCGGGTCGTTGTGCCCGGCGAAGCCGAAGCTGCCGGAGGTCCGCGTTTTGCCCGGATGCGCCTTGCCGGCGAGATACTCGGTCACCGTGCTGAGGTCGCAATCGAGGATAACGGTGCCGTTGAGCTCCACCTTGATGGTCGAGCCCTTGACGGTGACTTCCTGGTAATTCCACTCGCCGACGGGCCGCAGATAGCCGCGATGCGCCGCCACCATGCCGTAGGCCGAGCCGTGGAACTGCCGCACGTCGAGCTTCCCGTACTTCGCGGCGGTATCGTCGAGCACCTGCAACTCGCACAGGCCGACGTAGGCGGTGTCGCCGCTACCGGGATACCGGATCGCCAGGCCGTTGTTGCCGGCGGGCGGGAGCTTGAATTCGAGACGCGCCACGAAATCGCCGTACTCTTCCTTGGTGTAAATCGTACCGCCCTTGGCCGGTTTGCAGCAGATGGCGCCCTCGACCACATCGTAATTTTCCACCGGACCGGCCCAGCCGGTGAAATCCCGGCCATTGAAAATCGGGGCGAAACCCTGCGGGTCGGCGCCGCGCAGCTGCTGGTTGGCCTCGGCCGCGTTTAACTCGCGCACGAAGACATTGCGCCAGCGAATCTCGCCGCCGTGCGTCTGGAGCTGGATCGGGCCGGCGGGCGGAATCGGCAGCTTGCGCGTCTTGTCGAAGTAGTTTTCCAGAATCGCGCCGTCGACCACGAGCTTGCTGTTGAGCCAGACCCAGGTGCGGCTGCCGCACTGGATCACGCGCACGTCGTTCCACTCGCCGAACGGTTTGTCGGCCAGCACGAGCGGATCCTTGCCGGGCGTGCCGGCGCGGTTGTTCCAGAGGCCGCCGGAGCCCTTGTCGGCGCCGAGCTTCCACTTGCCGCCTTCCTTGGTGAAATCCCAGATCTGCACCTGCGGACAGCCCTTGAGGTAAATGCCACTGTCGGCCTGCGCCACGGTCCGGTATTCGAGCCGCAGCTCGTAGTCGCGGAACTGCTTTTCGCTCGTAAGGAAGAGGCCCTTGCCGTCGTTGACCAACTCGCCGTTTTCCACGCGCCAGTGCTGGGCGATGTCGACGAGGCTCGCCGCGTGCTTCTTGGCGAACTCTTCCGGCGGCAACGCGCTCCACTTGCGCGGATCTTCCGTGCTCACGCCCCACCAGCCGGTGAGATCGCGGCCGTTGAACAACGCGGAGAAACCCGGAGGCGGCGCGGTGAGCGCACTGTTGCCGTCGGCGGCGGAAACTGCGGAGGCGGCGCTAAGCAATAAACCGGCGAGGCCGGCGAACCAGGCGAGGCGGGAATAAATTTTCATGGGCAATATTGGGGACAATCCGAGAGAGGATCGAACCGCGGGATTGTCCACTTTGAAAGCTCCGCCCTCCCCATTCTGGTGAGGGTGTTGACCACCGCTGAAGCCGGGCTAATCGGCGGCGGCGCGGAAGACGGTGCGGAGCCGCGCACGCACGCCGGGATTCAGAGCGCGGGCTAAAGCACCGCGCCACTTGCCGAGACTCGCGCCACCAAGCGCCAAACTTCAGAGGCGGGCGTAAAGCCCGCCCCACCATAGCCCGCCCTACCTCCGCGCGATGATCGGCCGTGCTACGGCCGGCTCACTGGTTCACATGCACCACCTTCGCCGGCGGGAAGCCGTTGAAGTAGGTGGACGAGGCGTGGCTGTACGCGCCGATGTTGACGCTGTACACCAAGTCATCGCGCTCCAGCGCCGGCAGGTTCTCCGCCATCGACACCACGTCGAGCGCGTCGCACGTCGGGCCGAAAACAGCGCTGATCTGCGTCGGGCCTTTCTTAAACGCTTTGATCGGATAATGGCAGTGATCGAAGATGACGCCGGAGTACGTGTGGTAGACGCCGTCGTTGATGTAGTAGCTCGGCTTGCCGTCGCGTACCGCCTTGCCGATGACTTTCGCCACCGACGTTCCTGCGGTGGCCACCATGAAGCGGCCCGGCTCGGCGAGGATCTGGATGTCCTTCGGGAAGAGCCGGTCGATCTCGGTGTTGATCACCTTCGCGAGCTCGCGGACCGGCTTCACCGTCGCGACGTACGGCGCGGGGACGCCGCCGCCGATGTCGATCAGGTTCATCTTGGTGTAACCGCGGTCCTTCGCCTCGGCGAAGATGTTGGCGGTGAGGCTGAGCGCCTGCACGTAGTTCTCGAAATTCGTCGTCTGGCTGCCGACGTGGAAGCTGATGCCTTCGACGACCAGCCCGAGCTTGTCGGCCGCGAGGATCAAGTCCACGGCCTCGCCCGGCGCCGCGCCAAACTTGGACGAGAGCTCCACCATCGCGCCGGTGTTGGGCACCTTCAGGCGCAACGCGAGGCCGGCGTGCGGCGCGTGCTTCTTGATTTTCCGGATCTCCTCCAGGTTGTCGAACGTGACGAGCGGCTTGTACTGGTCGAGCTCCTCCAGCGTCTCCACCGGCTTGGTGGGATTGGCGTAGATGATCTTGTCCCAGATCCAGTCCTGCCGCGCCTTGGCGGGCATGTCCTTGATGTTCTCGTGGACGATCATGAACTCCGGCATCGAGGCGACGTCGAAGCTCGCGCCTTCGAGGAAAAGCGTGCGCACGATGGCGGGATCGGGATTCGCCTTCACGGCGTAGTAGGCCTGCACGCGCGGCAGGTACTTTTTGAACTCGCGGTAGTTCTTCCGCAACGCGTCGTGATCCACGACGAACAACGGCGTGCCGTGCTCTTTCGCCAATTTTTGCAGCTGCGCTTGGGAGATCATGGGAGGGAAAAGGAGAAGATTATTGGCTCTGCGCCGGGCGGCCCGCGGGAGGCGTCCGCCCGGTCATCCGTCGACGCGACGGTTCAATCGCCGTCGGTGATGAGGAAGTTTTTGAACTGCCAGGGATCGCGCCGGTCGATGTTGGGCCGGTTGTAGCCCGCGAACGCGTTCTCGTAATGCTTCAGCGGCGTCCAGTCGGAGGACTTGGAGATGAATTTGCCGAGGTACGGCTTGGCGATGCCGAGCACGTAGTCGTGCGGCAGATCGTCGGGCACGCACACGCCCATCTTCGGGTTTTCGATCATCCACATCGAGGCGGCGACGACCGAGATGGCGACCTGCATCGTGGTGGCGTTCTGGTGCGGCACCAGGCGGCGCGACTCGTCGATGCTCAGATCGCTGCCGATCCACCAGGAGTTGTACGCGTGGCCCATCAACAGCGCGCCGAGGATGTCGGAGCCGCCGGTGATCTCGTCGTTCATGATGCGTTGATTCTCGACGAGCCGGTAATCGTAGCCGCGCATTTCGTTGAGCGAGGCGATGGCGGCGTCGCACGGGCAGTACGCGTAGTGCACCGTCGGGCGGTACACAGCCTTCTTGCCGTCCCACACCGTGAGTTTGTCGGAGATGGTGAATGCTTCGCCGTGCCGCACGACCATGCCCTGGATGCAGTAGTCGGGCACCCAGGAGACGACCCAGGTGTTCATGCCCATGCGCGCGAGGCAGATTTGGTTGCGCGGGCCTTCCTTGTGACGGTAGGCGAGCCGCGGCAGCTCCTTCTCGTGTGTGCCCCAGCCGAGCTCGGCCGTGGTCGTGCCCTCTTCGCGAAAGCCTTCGATGCTCCAGGTGTTGACGAACTCGTCCACCTGCTTCGGCACATCGGAAATCTGGGTGTCGCGCTCGCTGCAATGGATCACCTTCACGCCGATTTTCTGCGCGAGGCGGTTGAAACTGCGCTCGGCGATGAGCTGCTGGATCTGCTCGGCGGCCTTTCCCTTTGCCTTCTTGTCGGCGATGAGACTCTGGCCGATGTCGATCAGGCCCTGCTTGGTGAAATGCGAGATCAGGCCGGGATTCGCGCCGTGCTCGATGACGGCGGTGGCGCCCTTGTCGGGCCACTTTGCCATCATGCGGCGGAGCTTCATGTGGCGCCAGTAGAGCGTGCGCTCGGTCGGATGCTTGTTGGGCGCGCCGGCGTACGGGTCCCACAGCTCGGTCGACGTGTTGATGTACATCACGCCGTGGTCGCGGCACCACTGGAGGATTTCGCAGGCGTCGATGTTCCAGGCGAGATCGATCAACAAGTCGCCCGCGCCCAGGTACTGCCCGAGCAACGCGCCCATATTCTCCTGCGTGACGCGGTCGCGGACGAAGCGCACGCCCTTCGCGGTCCATTTCTTCAACTTGTCCGCGCGGTCGACGAAATCCATGACGGTGACATTGCGCGGCGACACCTTGAGGTGTTTGAAGAGGATCGGCAGAGTGCATTCGGCGACGGCGCCGTAGCCCACGAAGAGAATCTTGTTGTTGAACTCGGTCATGATGTCCTTTTTTCGGGTTAGCGCGCGACGGCGCGAACGTTGGGCCGCAAACGCCGGAGCATTTTGCGCGGCACGCCGCTCGCCAGTTACGCGTGACGCAAACCAGTTCGATTCGCAACCGAGCGCAAGCGTTTTTCCGAGGGAAAACCCGGGACTTTTGTTTTGCCGCCCAACCGGCCGGATTCACGGGCGAGACAACAGGCCGGAGTGCTACCCTGCCTTGTCGCCGAGCACCCGCTCCCGCCACCGCCGCACACTCATCACATCAAGCCGTTCGCCCTCATCTGGCATGAACCGGGTCAACTTTACGCCAAACTGCATCCCCGTGTTCCTACACAGAGCTCTTGCCATGATAAATTGGCACTCATCAATTGCGCCGCTTGCGGCCAGCCTATGATTGGCCGGTCTTTCTCACCTTCTTCTTTTTCGCGCCGACCGTGATGTCCCAGCCCAAGTGAGCCGAGAGCGAGGAGACTTGGGTGCCGATGTCTTCGGGACGAATGCCGGCCTGCGCGGCAGCTCTTTCGATGTGCTCGCGTGGGATCGGTTTGAGGGGATCTAGATACGGCGCAACGCCGTCGAGATCTCGCGCCGGTAGGATGCGGCCGAACTCGGAGTGCGTTTTGCCCAATGCGGAGCAGGCTTCGCCGCGTCTTGTGGCGTCCGGCGCTTCCACAGCGCGCTGGGCGAGCAGTTCGCGAGTGTTCGGGTCCGGCCATTTCTTCGCCAACGCCAGCAGCGCGGCGCTGCTGGCGTGATAGTCTTCATCCAAGACGGCGCGCTGGGTGAGCAGATCGCGCGTGGTCTGGTCAGGCCACTTCTCTGCCAACATCTGCAACGCGACGCCGCGGTTGTACACGCTGTTATCTAGGACGGCGCGCCGGGCAAGCAGGTCGCGGGTGGTCTGGTCAGGCCACTTCTCTGCCAACGCCTGCAGCGCAGCGCTGCGGGGGCCGGAGTCTTCATCCTGAACGGCGCGCTGGGTGAGCAGGTCGCGGATGGTCTGGTTAGACCACTTTTCGGCCAACGCCTCCAGCGCGGCGCTGCGGGTGTCGGAGTCTTCATCCTGAACGGCGCGCTGAGCGAGGAGGTCGCGGGTTGCCTGGTCGGGCCACATCTCAGTAAGAACAAAAAACACTGTTCTTCTTACGTGAATATCGTGTTCTTCGAACACGCGTTTCGTAACCAAGTCACGTGACTTTCCATCAGGCCATCCTTCGGCAAGCGCTTGGGTTGCGCCCCATCTGATTTCTTTACGCTCGCTCTCCATAAAGCGCGTGACGAGTGAGCGGTCGCGTGTGACGGTTCGCACGAACTGGGGCCAGAACCATCCTCCGGAAAACGTTATTGCATCAATCGGCGAGTCTCTGCCGGGTAATGACACATCATCGCCCAGCCAACGCCCAGTCATCGCATCGCTCGCCGAATTGATCTCGCGCAGCAATGAATAAATATCTCCCGAACCAGACGTGTTCTTGTTCTCCACGAATACTGCGACTGTTCGCGTCAGCAATAGTCGTGTAGTCGAAGCCAACTTGGCAGGTGATCTCGCCTCAGCCAGGCATTCAATCCCCACAGGGAATTCTGACAACAGCGTCTTGCCGTCCCACTTCTCCAAGTCCGCCTGCGTGGCCAAGTGTTCGACAATCCGCCCGACGAATTGCTCGTCTATCTGCCCGCAGATCAGCCGAAGCACCTCGCGCCATTCGTCGTCACGGCAGTGTTGGCCGAACAGCGCGATGAGTCCAGGTTCGTCCAGCGTCTTGGCGACGTTGAACTGATGCACGAAATCGGCGGCGCAGAAGTATTCCAGAAACGTGCGATGCACGAAGGCGTAGCTGTCCGCGCCGACAAAACAGAGGATGAAGTTCCGCTGCCGCAATTGCTCGACCACCGCCCGAGCCACAGCGCGGGACTGGGCGATGTGCAGTTCGTCTTGCAGGTAGCCCTCGATCAAGCGGGTGAGCGTCGGACCATCAATCAGGTTGCCCTTCAGCCCGCCGGGCGCGGCCTGCATGTGCGCGGCAATGCGCCGGAGGAGGTCGGTCTTCTCCCGCAGGCCGATGGCGGTGCTCATGTCGGGGAAATCCACCAGGGCGCGCTCGGTGTCCCACTGGTGCAACAGCACGCGGGAGGCCTGGGCGTAGAGGTCGGCCCGGTCGCGCGGAAGTTCCTGGTTGCGGTTCAGGATGGCCATCATCGTCAACAGCAGCGGATTGCCCGCCAGCAAGGCGATGGACTTGGACTTGCGGAGGGCCTTCTGCAAGCGGTCACGCTTCGGCGCCGCCTGGGCCGGGTCGTCGAAAGTCACCTCGTGCCAGCGCTGCAAGAAGTCGGTGATCTGCGTGGCGTCCAAGTCCTGCAGCATGAAGTGCCGGAACTCGGCGTCGCGCAGCCGCTGCGCCTGGTAGCCCACGACACGCGACGTGACTACGATGGGCAGGTGGGGGAACTGGCTGTTGAACCGCTGGAGGTCATCCATGACCTCCGCCCGGAGCTTCACATCAAACACTTCATCCAGTCCGTCCAGCAACAGCACGACGCGGCCCGGCTGTCCAATGAGCTTGGCGAGCAGGCCAGGGAGCCATTGGTGCCAGCCCGGGGCTTCTTCCAGGAAGCGGATGAAATCCTTGCGCCGGTCGCACCGCCAGCGGCCATAGGCGCCCAGTTCGACCACGAGCGGGATCGGCTGCGTGTCCCGGACCGCCGGCTCGGCGATTCCCGCCCAACGCACGGCCAGATAGCGGACCAGCGACGACTTGCCGGAGCCGGGATCGCCCAGGATGACCAGTTTCCGCGCCGCCCCCGCTGATGCTGCGCGCAGGGCCTCGTCCACGACCTCCAGCACCGGGCGGAGCAGCTGGTGGAAGTATTCCTGCCGCAGTTGGTCCGCCTGCCGCTCAGTTTCCGCGAGTTCTTTGGCGGTGATCTCACCGGCGTCCAGCAACCGTCGCTGGTGTTCCTTCGGAATTTCTAGCAGGCGCGGGTTGTATTGGTGGCACTCCCGCACGGACTGCGCGACGAAGACGCCCCACAGCCGGACCGCGCTGTAGAACGCGCCGGTCGTGTCGAGCATCTCGAAGTTGAGTTTGTCGAACCGCTTTAGCACCGCGGCCCGGTAGCCTTCCGCATCGAATTCAGCAGGCAGGGCGGGCGCGGGCACGCCGGCGGCAGTAACGTGGGCTGCGAGTTGCGCCGCCCAGGGCCGGGCGGATTCGGCCAGCCAGTGGTTGAGGTCGCGCGCGAGCACCTCGGCGAAACCGGCCGCGGTCGGATACTCGCCGTAGAAGACCGGGTCTTTCAGGTCCTGCATGCGTTTGCGGAAGGCGCGGACTTTCTTCCATTGGTCCAGCGCCGCGTCCGCCTCGTCGGGATCGGACGGCAACTCCAGCTTGTCCACTTTGCGGAAGAACCATTTGATCTCCGGGAAGCTCGATGCCTTGTGGCTCTCCATCGCCCAGTTGAACTCTTCCTCGGTGCCTGATTCCGCTTTGCCGCTCGGCGAGCCGAACCGCTGGGCCATGATGCCGATGACCAATGCCAACGAGGTCTTATATTTCTCCAGCGTTTGCTGCGTGATCAGTTCCTGGGGCCGGCCCACGCCGGTGGTCGAGTAGTTTTCCCAGTCCACCACCTCGAAGCGGGCCTTCCAGATATGGGCGGTAGAGCGGTTGTAGTCATCGAAAAACTTGCGCACGGCCAGCCGTTCCGCCCCCACGTCACCGGGCGAGGCGAGGAACACATGATACTGATTGATCGGATTCGGGGTGGGCTTCATCGCAGTGGAATTTTTCAGTTGTACGTAAATGTGATCGTTACTTCGGCCTCGGTTCCCGCCATTCCCAAGAACACTCGGAAAATCACGGAACGAAATCTCTTCGGGACTCCCAGCCCTTTCGTGTTTTTCGTGTGTTTAGTGGTGAACCGCCGCCGGCAGTGGCGGTTATTTTTCCTTCATCACGTACACGCCGTCCCAATCGGGGGGCGGCGGGTCGTCGCGGTAGTGCGCGGCGATGTCGAGGTAGACGAGCGAGGGGTTACTCACCACGCCGGGCGTCTGACCGGGGATGTTGGGTTCCAGCCGCTGGCTTTGTGTGAACAGCGCGCGCGCGCCGTCCCAATCGCGGGCATAATACTTCTCCAGCCCGGCGGCGAAGAGCCCGATGCACTCGTGCGCGCTGGCGGTGACGTGCTCCTTGAGTCCCACAATCTCGAAAATCGGCACGGCTTGCGTGCGGCCTTTGACGACGATGCGGCCGAGCGGACGGAAGACGAGCCGGTCGCCGCCGTGCTGCACGCACAAGGCGCGCGTCGCCTCGGTGCACATGGTGTAGGCGCCCCAGCTTTTCGCGCCCGACTCCATGCGGGCGGCGAGGTTCACGTTGTCGCCCATCATGGTGTAGTTGAAACGCGTCCGGCTGCCCATGTTGCCGATCATGCAGACGCCGCTGTTGAGGCCGATGCGCGACTGCATGCGCCAGACGATCTCGGGCCACTTCCGGCCCTCGCCGGCCCATTTGGCGCGGAGCTCGGCGAGCTGGCGGTGGACGCGCTGGGAGGCGACGCAGGCGCGATAGGCGTGGTCGGGCAACGCGATGGGCGCGCCAAACATCGCGACGACGGCGTCGCCGATGTATTTGTCGAGCGTGCCGCCCTCCTCCTGCACGATGTCGGTGCAGGCGGTGAGGTATTCGTTCATCAACTCCACAAGCGGTCCGGAGCCGAGTTTTTCGGAGAAGGAGGAGAACGACTGGATGTCGCTGAAGTAGGCGGTGATCTCCGCGTCGTGGCCGCCGAGCTGCGGGTCGTCGCCCGACTCGACCATGCGCTCGACAAGCTGGGGCGAGACGTACGCGCCGAACATGCCCTTGATGCGGCCCTTTTGCCTCTGCTCCTCGACGATCTGCCAGATGAGGCCGGCGAAGCTAGTGGTGAACGCGGCGCCGAGCGGGGCGTTGAGCGGCAGCACGAGGTGGTGCCGGCGGAAGAGTTCGAAGGCGGCGGCCACGTAGCCGGCGGCGAGGAGCACCGCGAGGCCCTTGTAGAGGGCGCTGCGCGCGCCGCCGGAAACCGCGAGGCCGGCGAGCAGGAACGTGAGCGCAAATGTCAGCGCGATGTTGGCCCAGGGCGGCAGGCGGCGGAGAAATTCACCCGCGGTGAGGGTTTTGACGAGATTGCCGTGCACACCGACGCGCGGCACCGGGTCGGCGTCGAACGGCGTGGGCGCGAGATCCTGCATAACTTTGTCGACCGGACCGACGAGCACGATGGCGTCTTTCCACAGCGGATCGGCGAAATACGCCTGCGCCGCCTGCCGCTCCTTCGGGTCTTCGGAAGCGAGCGCCAGGGCGTTCAGATAAACGGTGGCGAAGCTGTCGCGTTTATTGAGCGGCGAGATCCAGCGGGAGAACCAGTTGATCTCGAGCAGCTGCTTCTCGGTGAGCGGCGCGCGGAGTGCGACCGTGCCCTCGGGCCGCACGAATTCGAGGCGGTCGGCGCTGAAACGCACGCCGTCGCGCTCGATGCCGAGGTAGAGCCGGACGAGTTCCACGGCCATGTGGTTGTACGTCGTGATATTGGAGGGCGCGAAAAGCGGCACCCAACGCGTGCCGCCATGATAGGTGTCGATCAGGCCGACGAGCGGCGGGCCCCACGGTGTTTGGCGACCGACCTCGAAGGACGGCAGCTCGGGCGCCTCGATCTGGTCGAGCGGACGCGTCTCGTGGGCGACGAGCGAGAGGGAGCGCACAGACTCCACATTGCGCTTGTCACGGAAAACGTCGGCGGCGTAGCAAGCGGCGAGCACCAGCGGGGGATTTTTTCGGAGGAACGCCGCGAGCTCGAGATTGCCGGTGACGAGTTTCTTGCGGTCGGCGATCTCCGCCTGCGCGACGTCGGACATCACGATATCGATGCCGATCGCTTTCACGCCCGCCGATTGCACGAGCGCCGCGCAGGTCTTGGCGAGGATGCCGCGGCTCCAGGGCCAGTTGCCGATGAGGTCGAGCGACTCCGAGTCGATGTCGACGTAGACGATTTTGACGGGCGCGGGGCGCTCGCCGCGCCAACGGAAGCGCCAGTCGAGGGTCTTGTTTTCGAGCTCCTGAAAATCGAGCCAGCCGAAGTGCGCGAACAGGCACCAGAAAAGGGGCAGCGGCAGGAGGGCGAGCCAGCGGAGATGTTTCCACGCGGTGTTTTTCGGGGTGGCGGCCATGCGCGGAAGCTAGATGCGGCCGCGGGCGAGGCAAAGCCGTTTTCCCGCGGACCAGAAAAAGCCCGGCTCGGGAGGGACTGAAAGCAATCTCTTCTTGAGTTCAGACTATTGAACAAAAGCTAACCAAGGAAACGAAGGGCGCTGAACCGGACCGGCTCAGACTTCCTTATCTCCGTTTGCTTCCGTTCAAAAAACAGAAAAGCCGGGCGGTTGATCGCAATGGCACGGGCGAGACGCCCGTGCCACGAAGCACTAGACGCGCTGAATCAAGTCCCGGCGCCCGGGGTGGTGCGCGGCGGCGGCGTCACCGGCGTCGGCGCGGGCGGAATCACTACGGGCGGAGTCGTGGTTGGCGGCTTGGTCGTGGTCGGAGTAGTCGGGGTGGTGGGCGTAGTGGGTGTGGTCGGGGTGGTCGGGGTGGTCGTGCTCGGAGTGGTTGTCGTGGTTGTACCCGACGGAGTCGTGGTCGACGGCGTGGTGGTGGAGGCCGGCGGCGTTTCAGTGGTGGTCGGCTGCGGAGTGGTCGGTTGCTCCGGCTGGGTGGGCTGGGTAGGCGTGGTGGTGGTCGGTGTGGTGGGCGTGACCGGCGCGGGGGCGGGCGGCGGCAACACGAGGTTTTGCACGACTTGGGCCACGACCTGGGTGGCTTCGGCGATGGCCACCTGGTTGGTGGTCGAGAGCGGTTGCGCGGAGACGACCTGCGGCGGCGTGGTCACGGTGACGGCGCCAGTCGTGGCGTTGACGTTCAGATCGACGAGCACGACGACTTCGTTGGAGGTCGTGACCGGCACCGAGGTGGTGACGGTGCCCTGCGCGCCCTGCATCTGCACGGCCACGTTGCCCTCCTGCGTACTCACAGAAAAACTGGCCCGGGTGGGATTCACGGGGTCGGGGCGGTACACGATGCGGAAGACCGTGCCGCGGATGCCGGCGGCGCCGACCGGGGTGTTGACGGTGAACGAGGAGTCGCGGCCCTTGTTGAGTTTCTTGACGTTGCCGACGAGTTCGCCGCGCACGAGGAAGAGCTTGGTGGTGGAGCTGCTGGGCTCCTCGGTCAACTCGGCGACCTTGGTCTCGGTGTTCCACTCTTCCTGCAGGAACTCCTGAATGTTGAGGACGGTGTCGGGGCCGAGATTGAGGGTGGAGCCGTTGGTGAACACGAGGACCACGCTGGCGTTTTTGCCGGTGGTGACGGTGTAGCCTTCGCCCGTCTTGAAATCCTCCTTGTAGGTCACCTGGTCGTCCTTGTTGGCGTTGTTCGACACCAAGGCGCTGACGCGAACGCGTTTGCCGAAAACCTCACCCGGACGGCGCTGGATGCCAGCGGGGGCGGCGGCGGCAGGGGCTGTTGGAGCCGATTCGGCTCCAACCAGACAGGCGGCAAAACCGGCAATGAAAATCCAGGACGCAAGTTTCCGGAGCATGGGCGACGTGGGTTAAAAGGAGCCTTGGCCAGTTGCCAATTGCTGGCGTAAAAGCTGCGCCGCGCGGTGTCCAGGGTCAAGACGCAAGCAGGTCTCGACTTCCGCGCGCGCCATCGCGCGGGTGAACGGCCGCTGCGCCAGATGATACGCGTAATAAAAGCGGGGGTTGACCGCACGGGGCGCGAGCGCGAAGGCCCGCACAAACGCCTCACCGGCATCGCCCCAACGGTCCTGCATATCGAGCGCCACGCCGAGGCGCACCCAGGCCTCGGGCAACACGGACGTGAGCGCAAGGGCGCGGCGCGCGGCGGTCTCGGCGGCGCGGCCGAGCGCCACAGTCTGCGCCGGCTCCTCGTGCATACGCAGCGAGCGCACGTAGGAGAGATCGGCCCACGCCTGGGCGTGGCGCGGATGGAGGACGACAGCACGTTCGAGCGCGGCTTCGGCGCGGGCCAGCGTCGCGCGCCGCTCGGCCGGCGTGGATTCGCGGCGCGCGAGCCGGTCGATGGCATCGCGGCCGGCGGTGCGTAGCGCCTCGGCCCGGTAGAGCGGCACGGCCCACAGTCCGGTGAACGCCAAAACGGCGAGTGCGGCGGCGCCGCAAGCGAGGCGCGCGGCTTTGCCAGACACGGGCGGGACGCCCGTGCCACTCGGAACCGGCGCCGGCCAATACGCCGACACCAACGTCGCGCTCACGACGGCGAACGCCATCGCCAGCGCGGGAATCTTGAAGTGAAAGTCGACGAAGAGCTGCAACGCGAACGCCAGCACGCCCAGCGCCAGGCCGCGGAGCAGCCAGGGGGAAAACTGTAGGGCGGGGTCGCCGAACCCCGCCGTGCTGACTGGTAGGGGCGCAGCCGTGCTGCGCTCTTCTGCGGTCGGATTC
>JACRHS010000022.1 GCA_016217595.1 Opitutia bacterium
ATTCTCCTCCAGGATCATTGGGACCCCGAGCGCACCACGCGCGGCCAGGGTCGCGCGCAAGGCCTGATCTGCGGCGGCACCGAGGTGATTCTGCGTTTCCCGCCGTCCGCCACACCGCCGACCTTCACCGCCCGGCTCGTGCAACCGCGCGCCGCGAACGAGATCAACCTCATCCGCAACGGCAATTGCGAGGCCGGTCTGCCCGCTTACCCGCCGCGCGGCTGGACGGTGCGTCACAGCGCCATGGGCGAGTTCGCCACCGACGGCAAACAAGGCTGGCCGGGCTGGACCACCGAAGACGCCGCCAGCGGCAAGGCCGCGCTCAAATTTACCCGCCCGCTCAATCGCATGACCGATTGGAAGGCGCCTTATCCGGAGACCGCCCGCGATACGCTCGCCGTCGCCGTTCCGCCCGTGCGCCTGCTCGCCGCCGGCCGCTACGTGCTCAGCTTGAAAACCAAGGGCACCGCCACCGCCGCAGTCGTGCAGCTCGTCGCCGCCACCGCCGCGGTGCAGGAGATCAAGCTGAAGCCGTCGGCCACCTGGACCGACAACCGCCTCGAAACCGAGCTGCCGCCCGGATTCACCGAAGTGAAAATCATCTTCCGCGCCGGCGGCGCCAACGACCAGGTGCTCTGGGTCGACGACGTCTCCCTCACCGCCGCCGGTCCCTGAGCGTTCGCGCGGTGGCAATAGAACGGTAGCCGCGTTGGAGCGCAGCGACAACGTGGCCTCACGCGGGCCAACACGGGCGCCACGCTTTCGCCTACGGCTCAAGCGCGGCTACAGCGATTCTGCAACCGCACGCCGGGCGCGCTTCAGAGCGCGCGCACCGTGCGGCCCTCGTGCCACAGCCCCTCCAGATGCGTCCGGATGGGCGTGGCGGGCACACCGCGTTCGCCGCGTTGCACCATGCCGATCAGCATGTCCATCGCGACCGCGCCGATGCGGACAGAATCCTCCACCACCCCGGAGAGCGGCGTGTCGGTGGAGGGCAGGCTCAGCCCCGCCACCCCGAGCTGCCGCGGCACCGCCACGCCGATGCGCTTGAGCGCATCCAGAATTTGATACTCCGAGGTGACGAGCGCATCCAGACGGTGCTCCTCGATGTAGGCCTTGAGCTTGCGGCCGTAGTCCGGCAGGTGCGTTTGATGCGGCAGGCAGTCGAGAAACGCCGGGATGGGCGCGAGCGCGGCATCGAGCTGTTTTTCGACCAGATGGCCGGCGAGAACGTTGGATCCGCACCGCCGGTCGGTGATGTCGTCGATCGCCAGACCGATGCGGCGATACCCTCGGCGGGCGAGTTCGCGCACGACATGGCGGGTGTTGAGAAAATGCGCCGACGCCACCGTGGTCAGCAGCGGCTTCACCAGCGTGTAACCGAAAGTGACGGCCGAGAATTGCTCCCACTCGAAGGCGAGCTCCACGCCGGCGCGCGGCTGCGGGCAGAGCAGGATGCCGGAGATATTGCGCGCCCGGAAAATCGAGGCCAGACGCTCGGCCGTGACGCCCTCGGCGTTGAGCAGAAATCTTTCGAGCCGGTAGCCGTAGGCTTTGGCGCGCTCCGCCGCACCGGCAAAATATCCGCTGTAGTAAGGTCCGCTCTCCCAGTCATAGCCCGGCTGCCAGTTCACCATCCAGGCGAGCGTGCCATGAAACGCCTGTGTGCGGATGCGGTTGCGATAGGCCGCGAGCGCCGAGAGCATCGGGTCCGGCTCGGAGTTGAGCGCACGCGCCGCCTTCTCGATACGCAGGCGGGTGGCGGGAGAAATTTTGGGATGACCTTTGAGCGCGAGCGTGACCGTGCTGCGGCCAACGCCAGCTTTGATGGCGATGTCACGCTGTGTGACGCGACGGGTAGGCATGAAGGCAACGTGCCCCGCCTTCACTCGCTTTCAACTCGAAACTACTCCGGCCAACCTGTGTCGCCACGATACGGTTTGGCGGACGGTGTGTCCGCGGTCATCGTTCCACCATGCAATCCATCTCAAGCAACCGGTCCCGGCGGCGCGCGCCACGTTTCGCCCTGCTACTGCTGATCTGTTGGGGATGGCTGCTGCTGCCGCTGACCGCAGCGGTGCGACTGGCCCCGGTCTTCGCAGACCACGCGGTGCTGCAACGCGACCAGCCTTTGGCCATCTGGGGGCAGGCCGACCCGGGCGAGAAAATCGCCGTGCGCTTTCGCGAGCGCACCGCCGCGACGCAGGCTGGCGCCGATGGTGCCTGGCGCGTCACCTTCGCCCCGTTTGCCGCGTCGACCGAGCCCGCCGAGCTGGTTGTGCAGGGTAATAACACCGTCGTGTGTCGCGATGTGCTCGTGGGCGACGTCTGGTGGTGCAGCGGGCAATCCAACATGGAATTCGCCGTCGCCACCGCCCGCGACAGCGCACGCGAAATCGCCGGGGCCAGCTGGCCGCTCATCCGGCATATCAAAATCAAACGCCAACTCGCCGACACGCCGCGCACCGAGGTCACCGCGACGCCGTGGCAGCCGGCGACGCCGGAGCACGTCGGCAAGTTCACCGCCGCTGGTTACTTTTTTGCCCGCGAGGTGCATCGCCACATCGGCGTGCCCATCGGCATCCTGAACTGCACCTGGAGCGGCACGCCCATCGAGCCGTGGATGAACGCCGAGGCGCTGGCCGGCGACCCCGCCTTTGCCGTCGTGGGCGAACGCTGGCGGGCGGACCTCGCCGCCTATCCCGAGCGCCGCGCGAAGTTCGAACAGACGCTGGCCGACTGGCGCAAGCAGGAGGAAGCGGCGAAAACCCAGGGCGCCGAGGCGCACGCGAAATTTCTCCGCGACCAGCGCGCGCCGCGTCCGCCCATCGGCGCACCGGACCATCCGTATCCGTCCAACCCCTCCGCGATTTTCAACGGCATGGTGCACCCGTTGCGCCAGCTCACGATCAAGGGCGTGCTCTGGTATCAAGGCGAGGGCAACGCCGTGCGCGCCCCGGAATATGCCGCGCTGTTTCAAGCGCACATCCGCGACTGGCGCCGCGTTTTCGCCCAGCCCGCGCTGCCGTTTTACTGGGTGCAGATCGCCAACTACCGGGTGAACACCGACTGGCCGCGCCTGCGCGAAGCCCAAAGCCGCGCCCTCGCGTTGCCCAACACCGGCCAGGCCGTGACCATCGACATCGGCGACCCCGACGACATTCACCCGACCAACAAGCAGGAGGTCGGCCGGCGCTTGGCGTTGATCGCACTGGCACAGCTTTACGGCGGCACGGCGGAGTATTCCGGCCCGACGATGCGCGCCGCCCATCCGCGCGATGCCGCGATCGAAGTCGTTTTCGAGCACGCGGCCGGACTGCACGCCCGCGACGGCAAAATCGGCCGGCTGGAGCTGGCCGGCGCAGACCGTATTTTTCATCCGGCGGAAGGCCGCATCGCCGGTGAGACGCTCCTGGTCACGTCGCCAAAAGTGTCGCACCCCGTGGCTGTGCGCTACGCATGGCACAGCGCGCCGGAGACCGGGTTGTGCAATGCCGCCGGTCTGCCCGCCGCGCCATTTCGCTCGGACGATTGGTGATACCGTCCGCGATTAACCTGTGTCATACGCGCGGCGATTGTGCCGTGCCAAGGATGTGCGCACAGAGATTCGTTGTCGGATACAGCCCCTCCCGTATTTCGCGCTTTCAGATTTTGAACACTTTGTCTGGGGTTGTGTAATAGCGACCCTGCCCCCGGAAGTCTGCAGCCGGGGGCAGGGTTATTTTTTGGCTCCGGTTTTTCCCCTATCCTCGCCAGCGCCCCGCCACCGCTGCACAGAGAAAGCGAAACTCCACCCGCCACGGCCAGCGCGAGATGCAATCGCGCCCGTGTGGGCGCGCACCGGCCAAGGTGAAAATGGTGACCTGTGTTTGATGCGACCGCGTTGTCCGCCGGAGTCGCCCACCCATCATTTTGGCGGTTCTCCCGCTTCTTGCTTCTGCCCGCTGCTTCCCCGCCCGATCAATTTTGCGCACCGTCAATGGCTTCGCCGCATTGTCGTCAGCATCCCACAAAATAGCCGACCGGTGTCGGCCAACCCTACCGTTCAACCCATGACTAGTGACCGTTCCCCTAACGCACTCCGCCGGCTTCGCCTCGCGACGCTGGGCTTGTTCCTGAGTCTGTTCCTCTCAGTCCTCCGCGCCGACTACTACGTTGCACCCAACGCCCTGGGCACCGGAGCCGGCACCTCAGCCGCCAATGCCGCCGATTATCTGAACGCCACGTTCTGGGGCACAGTACAGACCGCGTTGCAAACCGCGGGCACCACTGTCTGGTTCGCCAACGGCACCTACACGGAGGGCACCCTCACGCTCCAAAACCGCGGCCATCCCATCAACCGGTGCATACTGCGCGCCACCACCGATGGCAGCGTCACCCTCAAGGCCGACGGCCTGACCAATATTCTCTGGTTGCGCGGCTCGCAAAATTACACGCTGCGCGGCTTCCGTTTCACCGGCACCGCCACGCAATCGGCGCTCAACCTCAGCTATTACCCCAACCCCACCAAGGCGCCGACCCGCAATATCAACGTCAACAATTGCTGGTTCGAGAACCTCACCAACCTCTCCTTGGGCGCGATTCTCTTCGGGGCGAACCGCGACATCACCATCGACACGTGCAATTTCACCAACGTCACCGGCCCCGCACCGGCGCAGGTCCACGGCATTTACGCCGGAAATTCGAGCCAGAATATCACCATCAATAACTGTAATTTCACCGACATTGGCGGCGAATACGTCCGTTTCCGCAACGACACCGAATATGCCGTGGTGACCGGCTGCTTCTTCCGCAGCAATGTGCTGGGCTGCAACCAGCCTTTCATCGGCGTGCCGCTGTACAATTCGGTCGGGCCTTATGCGAACGAGTTTTACGGCGGGCACTTCCAATTTAGCGGCAATGATTTTCGCTACGTGGTGGCCCAGGATCTGAGCGGCTACTACCGGTACGCGCACTATTTCTACAACAGCGGGTACAATACGCCGCAACCCGGCGACGGCCTCGACTACATGCTCGATTCCACCGAGGCCAACACCCTCAACAACGGCACCGTCGCCCAGAAAGAAGCGCTGCTCAACGCCGAGATGGGACTCAGCAACACGCAGATCAAAATCTACGGCAATACCTACAATGGCGTGGTCTGGGCCGCCGCCTATCGCGGCTACGGCACGGACAATCAGGGTTACACCACCCCGGTCAACATCTCCAACTGGCCGGGCACCAGCACCACTTTCGGCGCGGCGCCGCTCCTGCGCAACAGCACCTTCGAGTTCAAAGGCAACCGCCTGCGCTGCTGGTACACCTACTCTGGCAATGCGCCCGCGGATCACCCGGGCCTCAATGGCACCGCCAAGGCCATCAAGCTGGCGAGCGCGTCCAACACCGAGTTCGGTCAGTGGCTGCGTGGCCCCACCGCGAGCACGGCGACGCTGCACTGCCTGTTTGCGGTCGGCAGCACGCCGCTGCCGGCGGGCGTGGTGTTCCAGATGCAGATGTATCATAACGAGCAAAACAACTCCCACCTGGCGTTCGCGGTGAACAACACCGGCCAGCTCGGCTACATGAACGGCACGACCTTTGTGGCGGTGCCCGAGCTCGGCTCGATCGCCTTCTCGGTCGATGCCAACGGCGACGGCGATTACGCCGATGCCGGCGACACCATGCGTTGGTACCAGTTGCGCATCACGGCCGACTACTCGGGCGCGACCCCGCAATTCAGCATCGCGCGCGGCGTGGCCAACACCCAGAGCGATTACACCTATTCGAAGTCCGGCATCACCGCCTGGGTCAACGGCGCGCCCGCCACCGGCTCCAAGATCGGCCTCCTCGTCTTCAAGAACACCGGCGCCAACGCCGTCGTCGACGAAGTCTGGTAACGCGCTCCTCTTCCATCGCGCCAGGGGCGGCGGGCTTGACGGTCCGCCGCTCGCATGGCGCAATGTCCTCCGCTTCCATGTTCGCAACGGCTATCCGTCTCTCGTTGGGCGCTCTGTTTCTCGCAATGGGACAGACGGGCTTCGCGGCCGACGACCTGGAGCTGGCCGGCATCCTGCAAACCGAGCGCGCCAGTTACGTGGCCTTCCAATCGGCCGCTGCGCCCGGCGGCGTATGGGTGCCGGTCGGCGGCTATTTCGACGGCTATCGCGTGACACACCTCGATCCCGCCACGGAGACCGTCACCCTCACCGCCGGGAACGTACAGCGCCGCCTGCGGCTGCGTTCCGCCCAGCCCGCCGCGCCAGGCACCGCCCCGGCGCTGCCGCCCGGCGTGGAACGCAATCTGCGCCTGCTGCGCACCGCGGCGTACCAACATTTTTGGGACACCGCAACGGCCGAGGCCGGCACGGCGGATTTCGTCGGACCGGACCGCATGCTGTTTCGCGTCGAGCCCGTGGCCGGCGAGGATTACTCGCGGCTGCGTTTCCTGCTGGGCGCTGATGGCATGGTGCGTGTCGTTGACGCCACCGGACGCGAGCAGCCCATCGCCGCGGATGAGCCCGAGCACTTGCTTGTGACCGCGGATGTCACCCTCGCGCAGATAAGCCAGCGCCTGCGGCTCCCGTTGGCCCGCCTCGGGGAATTGAACCCCGGTTTCGATTCCGCCAGCCCCGGCGGCAGTCGCCGCGTGCGCCTCAGGTGAGCCGCCGCGCTCAAGTGCGATCAAGCGCTTTTCGCACCACCGCCGAAAGCGCGCTTTTGGTAAACGGCTTGGCGATATAAACAATGTTCGCCGCATCGAGGCGCTCCGGATTCACTAGATCCACGCTATAACCACTGGCGACGACGACGGGCAGCCCCGGCTTTTCCACCCGCAAGGTCTCGGCCAACGTGAGCCCGGTCATACCCTCGGGCATCACCATATCGGTCAGCAAAAGGTCGATCGCCCCGGCCTGCTGGACCCAACACGCCAGCGCTTCGTGTCCGTTGGCCGCCTCCACCACCCGGTAACCGAGCCGCTTCAAGATTGTCGCGGCGCCGCACCGCACCAGCCCCTCGTCCTCGACCAACAGGATCGTTTCGCTGCCGCCACGAACCGCGTCCGGTTGAATGACAGTCGGTGAAGTCGGTTCCGGCAGCGTCAATGCCGGCAGATAAACATGGAAACTTGTGCCACAACCCGGGGCGCTCTCCACCGCGACCCAGCCGTGGTGCTGCTTGGCGATGCCGTACACGGTGGCGAGCCCGAGACCGGTGCCCTTTCCCGGTCCTTTGGTGGTGAAGAACGGCTCGAAGATGCGCTCCCGCGTGGCGGCGTCCATGCCATGCCCGTTGTCCGTGACACTGAGGCAGACAAATGAGCCCGGGCGCGCGTTGATGTCCTTCACCACCGCCTCAGCCGACAACTCGACCACATTGAGATCGAGGCAAAGCGCCCCGCCTTGCGGCATGGCATCGCGGGCATTGACGCAAAGGTTCATCACGATCTGTTCCATCATGCCCGGATCGGCCTGCACCCAGCAGGGCGTGCTCGGCTCGACCAAACTCAGCCGGATGTTTTCACCGATCAGGCGGCGCAACATTTTCAGCAGGTTCGCCAGCACTTGTTGCAGATCGACCGGCTTGGTCTCGACAATCTGGCGACGACTGAAGAGCAGCAACTGCTGGGTGAGATTGGCGGCGCGCTGGGTCTCCAGCTCCAGTTCTTCGACGGTTTCGCGGATTTCTGGCGACAGCTGCGGATTCTCCAGGAGCAACCCCAGCTGCATCATCGTACCGGCGAGAATATTGTTAAAATCGTGCGCGATGCCACCGGCAAGCTGTCCCACCGCTTCCATCTTCTGCGCCTGCCGCAGCTTCTCCTCCATCTCGCGCCGGGCGGTGATGTCGCGCACCGTCGCCAGCACCGCGGGCTGGCCGAGAAACTCGAAGCGGTGCGTGCTGACTTCGACCGGCACACGCGTCCCGGTCTTGGTGATGTAAACCTGATCGCCGGCGGCAACCGCAGCGCCGATGCCGACCAGTCCGATATCCGCCGGCGTGCGTTGCAACAACTCCTCGCGGGTGTAGCCGAGCCGCGCACAGGCGATGTCGTTGACCTCGAAAAAACGCCCCCCGGTGCCGTCGGGCGCGAGGTGATAGACCAAGACGGCGTCATTGGCGCTATTGAACAGCAGCCGATAGCGTTCCTCGCTCTGAAGGAAGGCGACCTCAGCCTGCCGCTTCTCGTGCCGCTGCTGCGCCTCGCGCAGTTCGCGCGCGATGGCGGGCGCGAGACGCGCCAACGCCGTTTTCATCACATAGTCGTGTGCCCCGGCTTTCATCATCGCGACGGCGATCTCTTCGCCGATGGTGCCGGAGACGACGATGAAAGGAAGATCGAGGCCGGATTGCTGCAGAATCTTGAGCGCGGCGGGGGCATCGAATTGCGGCATCCGGTAATCGGAAATAACCACATCCCATTTTTGCCGGGCTAGCGCCTCACGCATCTGCGCAGCGGCATCGACGCGCTCGCTCACAACAGCATAGCCCGCCTGCGTGAGCTGGTAGATGATCAGCTCAGCGTCGCTCTCGGAATCTTCGACTTGTAATACGCGGAGCGGTTGACTCATGGCTGGGCGACCTGGGGAGGAGGTTCATTCATCACCAGCCAGTACAGGCCGAGATGTTCGATGGCGGCGGCGAATTGGAGAAAATCCACCGGTTTACGGATGTAGCTGTTGACGCCGAGATCGTAGCTGGCGGCGATATCCTGCTCTTCCGTCGACGAGGTGAGGATCACCACGGGCAACCGACGGGTACGCGGATTGGCCCGCAAACGGCGGAGCACCTCCAGCCCCATGATGCGCGGCAGCTTGAGGTCGAGCAGCACGAGCATGGGCAATTCGCGTGCCGCCGCGGTCGCTCCGTCCTCGGGACCGAGCAGATAGTCCAGCGCTTCCTTGCCGTCTTCCGCGACGACCAGTTCGTTGGCCAGCCGACTCTGCGCAAAGGCCATCTGCGTGAGCTCGACATCGCTGGGGCTGTCTTCGACCAGGAGGATAGTTTTGGCGCCACCGTTCATATGTTTCCGGGGAGGGTGAAGTAGAAGGTCGCGCCCTGTCCGGGGCGTGATTCCGCCCAAATGCGCCCACCGTGCCGGTGGACAATGCGCTGCACGGTGGCGAGACCGATACCCGTGCCGGGGAACTCCGAAGTCTTGTGCATGCGTTGAAACGCGCCGAACAGTTTCTCTGCATAGTCCATATCGAATCCAGCGCCGTTGTCGCGCACGAAGAAGACCAGCTCGCCGGCCGTGTTCGGCGGCAGCCGGCCAAAAGTAATGCGGGGCTGTGCGCAACGACCGGTGAACTTGGCGGCGTTGTCGAGCAGGTTGGTGAGCGCGATCTCCAACAGCGCGGCATCGCCCTGCACCGTCAGGTCCGGCGCAATGTCGAACACCATCGCCCGCTCTGGCTGACCATCCAACAAGCGCTGGGCAATGCCCTGTGCCACCGCGGAAAAATCCACGGTGTCGGCATGCATCGCGGTGCGCGTCACCCGGGCAAGCTTGAGCAGGTCGTCGATCAACTGACCCATGCGTTGCGTCTCGGAGCGCACCCGGCCGAGGTATTTGTGCGCCGTCTCGTCGAGACGGTCACCATAGCTGTTGAGCAATGCCATGCTCCAGCCGTCGATGCCGCGCAGGGGGGCGCGCAGATCGTGCGAGACCGAATAGGAAAATGCCTCCAGCTCCTTGTTGGAGAGCTCGAGCTGGGCGGTGCGCGCCGCGACCCGCTGCTCCAGCGTGGTATTCAACGCCCGGATCTCCTCCTCCGCGCGTTTCTGATCCTCCACCAGACTGAGCAACACCCGGCGTGACTGCTCGGCCAGCGCCAGCAAACGCTCCGTCTCCGCCTGCGCCGCCTGGGCTTGCTGCTCCGCGCGCGCTCTCTCGGTGATGTCGAAGAGCGTCACGAGCACTTCATCGCCCAAAACGACGCCGGAGATTTCCACGATGCGCACCGTGCCATCCTTGCAGGTGACGACGTACTCGCTCGCTTCTATGTCGACATTCTCGCGGATGGCCTTGGTCACCGCTTCCTCCCAGATGGCTTTAACCCAAAGCCGGTATTCCTCCTCCGGGTAGGCGAGCTGCCACCACTGAGCCTGGGTGGGGATATCATCGCGAGTATAGCCAAAGGTTTTGCTGAACCGATCGTTCACGTAGGAGGTCGTGCCCGCTTGATCAACAATCGCCAGTGGCAGAGGAGCAAGTTTCACCAGCCGGCGGTAGCGCTCTGCACTACGACGCTCATTCATTTCCGCCTCGCGCCGGCTGACCTCGTTTTGATTGAGCAAGCTGGCAAAACGCCAGATGGCGCCCGCCAACAACAGCATCGTGGCCACGGTCATCACTGCTCCGCCGAAGGCGTTTTCCACGAGATCATACTGCTCCGCCCAGGTTAACAGTCCGCCCACCGCCAGCGGGATGCCCACCACAAAGGCGGCCAGCCGGCGCACCAACCAGCCACCCAGCGTGGAACTGGTGGCCAGCCGCACGAACCCCGCCTGCACTTGGATTCGCATCACTCCAAAACTGAGAACGACGAATAGCACGGTGGTGTGGAGCGCCAGTTGCGAATAGTGCCCGACACCATAGTGCCTGGAAGTTCCATACAGGTAGCCGACCAAGGGCAGAAACCCCAACACTCCCGCCAACAAAGCCACCCAGAAAGCCACGGCTGAGGCTGGGGTGGAACCGCTCCAGAGCAGTACACTGCCTAGCAAAATGAAATTGATCGCCGAGGCGGGAGCCATCCGCCCGGGGGCGAGCGTGCCAATGGTGCCGGGAGGTTCGGTGAAAAACAGTTGATCAATGCCCAAATCCCTCCCCGCCACGTATTCGCTCAACGTGAGCGCACCCAAAATGACCGTCAAACCGGCACAAAATCGGGCGGCCCAGATCACGCGCGCGCCACATACGCGCAGCCACAACGCCCCGCCGAGGAGCATAAAGCCGACCGCCGTGTTGGCCTTCATCGTCACGAAGCCGGGCAGCACGCTTTTCAAGAACGCAAGGTCGAATGTCCAGCCGAGCAACACCGCACTGCCGGTCGCGAGCGCGAGCAATGCGGCCAGCCTCGGCAGGCGCAGCGGTGGGGCGGGTGCGATGGGGGCGGAGGGGTTCATACTGCGGGCGGAGGCGGGACACCGGGAGCGGCGGGCTCGACAGCGCTGGTATAACGGGGAGGTTGCCCCGCGGCTTGCAACAACCGGTTGACCTCTTGTTTCAGCTCCAGCACGCGGGTCTCGCGGCCGAGGGTCGCATCGTGCCAGCGGCGCAATTCCTCCATCTGGGCCGCCTGCCGCGCCTCGGCCTGCTTGCGCTCGGTGATGTCGCTAATCGTCGTGAGAAAATACAGGGGTGCGCCCGCGGCGTTGCGTTGCAAGACCGTCGTAACATCCGCCCAGACGATCAGCCCGGATTTGTGCAGGTAGCGCTTCTCGAAATGCAGCCGCGCCACCGTGCCAGCGAGCAGCGTGGCGATGGTCTCTTGGTTGCTTCTAATATCGTCGGGATGGGTGATCTCCTGCCAGGTTTTCGCCTTCAACTCGTCCTCGGTGTAGCCCACGAGATCGCAAAACGCCTGGTTTACCATCAGCCCGCCGTCGAGCCCGGTCAGGGATTTCCCGAGCGGCGAAAAAGCGAAGACATTGCGGAACTTCTCCTCGCTCTCGCGCAACGACTGCACCGCCTGCTGGCGCTCGGCGATCTCCGCCTGCAACGAGGCATTGGTGCGCGCCAGCTCGACTGTGCGCTCCTGCACGCGCTGCTCCACATCGGCGTAGGCCCGGCGCAGTTCGCGCTGGGTGCGCTCCAGCGTTTCCTTCTCCTGCTGCAACTCGCGGTTGACCGCGCGCAGTTGGGCCGGGCTCGGGATCGCGAGCAGCTTGGGCAGCAGCGGCCACAAAAGGATGGCGGTGCCGATCGAGATCAGCGCGCACAACGAATCCACCGTCGCCTGCCAGAAGTCCACTTCGCGCCACAGCCCCACGATGTGCATCAGGTGGGTCGATCCACACGCCAGAATGAACGCACCGAAAAGCACGATCACCCACGAAAACGGGATATCGTTCCGACGGCGGATGAAGATCAACAAGAACACCGGGATCACGCCGTAGGACACCGCGATCAGGCCGTTGGCCAGTGCCATCACCATCATCAGCGTGGGCGTCATGGTGCCGGGCCGCGCGCCCTGAATCGCCATCTCGCCCGGCATGATCAACAGCGGCACGACCACCAGCGTCGCCAAGGCGAGGAGTGGCACCAGCCGTAGCGCCGCCTGCCGCAACCGCCCGCCCCACGCGAGCGGCAGCGCGACCGCGATCTGTGTGCGATGACCGCGCAAACGCAGACTGTTGGTGACCACAAACAGCGAGCTGAACGCCATCGCCCCGGCCGCGAACATCGGGCTGAGCAGGCCGTACGCCGCGACGGGAATCAGCGCCAGATTGTAGCAAAACGCCCAGATCAGATTTTCGCGAATGGTCTGCACCGTGCCGCGCGAGAGCGCGATGGCCCGCCCCACCCCGCGCAGATCGGCGCCGAGCAGCGTAACGCCGGCGGCTTCCATCGCCACCGCCGTGCCGGTGCCGAGCGCAAAACCCACATCGGCCTGCGCCAGCGCCGGCGCATCGTTGATGCCATCGCCCACCATCACCACCACCGGCCGCGGGAGATGAAGCGCCACGCCGGCCGCCTGCAAACGCAGGATCGCCGCCGCCTTCTCGCCCGGCGGCACCTCGGCCAGCACCCGCGTGATGCCGACTTGTTGCGCGATGGCGTCGGCCGTGCGCTGGTGGTCGCCGGTGATCATCACGACGTCCAACCCCAGCTGGCGCAACTCGGCGACAGCTTGCACCGCGCCCGGTTTGACCGTGTCAGCCACCGCGATCACGCCGAGCGCCCGCAGCGGCGTGGACCCGCCGACGCCGCCCGCAGCCACCAACATCGCCGTCTGGCCTGCGTTCTGGAGCCGCACGAGATCTGCCGTCAGCTCCGCGCACTCCACGCCTTCGTCGCGCAACAACCGCGCGTTGCCGATGAGTACGGTGCGCCCTGCAACTTGGGCGCGCAGCCCGAAACCGCCGATCGCCTGAAAACGCTCGGGCGCGATCAACGGCAGCGTTTTCGCCTGCGCCGCCTGCACCACCGCGCGACCAAGCGGATGCTCCGAGCCCTGCTCGGCGCTCGCGGCGAGCCGCAACACGCCATCGGCCGTCTCACCCGGCGCCGCGACAACCTCCGTCACCGAAGGAGTGCCGCAGGTGATCGTGCCGGTTTTGTCCAGGACCACGACGGTGGCGCGGCCGGCGCGCTCCAGCGCTTCGCTGTGTTTAAAGAGAATGCCCTGCTCGGCGCCCTTGGTCGTGCCGAGGAGGATGGCGGTGGGCGTGGCCAGACCGAGCGCACATGGGCACGCGATCACGACCACGGCGATGGCGTTGATCAACGCGCCCATCCAGTCGATGCCCACCACCCAGTGCCAGCCGACAAACGTGCACAGCGCCAGCCCGATGACGATGGGCACGAAATAGCGGCCGATCTCGTCGGTGAGTTTTTGAATCGGCGCCTTGCTCGCCTGGGCCGACTGCACCAGCCGCACGATCTGCGCCAGCGTGGTGTTTTTCCCGACCTTCGTCGCCTCGCACCGGACCAGCCCCTCGCGGTTGATGGTTGCGCCGATGACCTCGTCGCCCGGGCCTTTGCTCACGGGCATCGATTCGCCGGTGAGCATTGCCTCGTCGCACGCAGTGCGGCCGTCGCGCACGATGCCGTCGACCGGAATTTTTTCCCCGGGGCGGACGACGAACGTGTCGCCCACGGCCACCGCGTCGATGTCGATCTCCACCTCGGCGCCATCGCGCACGACCCGCGCCGTGCGCGCCTGCAAACCCAGCAACGCCGTGAGCGCCGCGGAGGTTTTCTTCCGGGCGCGCGCTTCGAGGAAACGCCCCAGCCGGATGAGCGTGATGATGGCGGCGCCGGTCTCAAAATACACATCGGTCCCGCGGAGCACGCCGAGCGTCACACCCAGGCTGGAAAAATACGCCGCGGACGAGCCGAGCACGATCAGCACATCCATGTTGGCCATGCCCGCCCGCAGGCTGCGCCACGCGCCGACGTGGTACGACCAGCCGACGACGAATTGCACGAGCGTCGCCGGGATCAGCATGGCGAACCAGTCGTGCGGGAAACTCACGAGGCGAAAATCCCGCGCCATGCTGTACGCGATGAGCGGCGCCGTGAGCGCCAGGCCCAGCGCGAGCAAGCGCTGTTGTTGCGCCACCTCCGCCGTCCGCGCCGCCGTCTCGGCATTTGCCAACGTCTCCGAGCCGCCGGCCGTTCCGAGCGCGTAGCCCGCCGGGCGCAAGCGCTGTCCCAGCTCGGCGATCCCGGCCATGCCGGGGATGAATTCCAACTCCACCTGCCCCGTCGCCGCGTCCACCCGCGCCGCGAGCACCCCAGGCTGCGTCGTCAACAATTGCCCGGCTCGCGTGGCATCGTCCGTCGTGTGCAAGCCCGAGAGCGGCAGCCGCGCCCGACCCACCGCCACATCGAATCCGCTGCGCCGCACGGCGGCCACGAGGCCGTGGGTGTCGAGTTGCGCCGGGTCGTAGGAAACCATGAGCCGCTCCGTGGCGAAATCCACCCGCGCCGCTGCGATGCCGGGCAGCGCCCGCATCTGGCGTTCGAGTCCAGCCGCGCAATTGACGCAGCTCATGCCGGTCACGGGCAGAATCGCGCTGTGCAAGGTGGCCATGATAGGCTCCAATAATTGACGGACGACCTACGGACTAACCGATGGGGATGAGACGGGGAAGTAGCTAAGTAATAACGCACAGAATGCCCGCGCCTCCCTCCGAAGCAAGCTCGCTCGCTGCCGCAATACGGGAAAACCAGCCGCACCGCTTAGGCAACCGTGAGAACAAAAATGCGGCCAGACTTGGCATTCGACTTGCATATTTGGGAAAGGTTTATGACCTCCCGCCATTGTATCCCAGCTCCTGCGGCCTCCCCTGCCGCGCCGATCGAACCTTTTACCCAAATGAATGCACGTCACCCGTGGATCCGCCATGCGTTGTTATCAATTCTGACCGCCGCAAGTCTGCTGCCTGTGGCCATCGCCCAAAAAGCGCCCGCCGCCAAGGCGGAGGCGCCCGAAGAGGCCGTTAAACTGGAAAAATTCGTCGTCACCGGCTCGCTCATCAAGCGGGTCGATGGCGAGAGCTCGCTCCCCGTGCAGGTACTCACCCCGATCGAGATGGAGCAGCGCGGCGTGGTGAGCGCCGAGCAAATGATCATGGAGTTGAACATCAACGGCAACGGCCTGGACAACCTCGCGTCCAACGCCGACGTCACCGCCGGCGCCCAGCGCGGCAGCAACGGCGTGACCTCGGCCAACCTGCGCATGCAGGGTTCCGGTGCCACGCTCATCCTCCTCAACGGACGCCGCGTCGCTGCCGCCGGCCTCAACAGCAGCGTCGTCGACCTCAACCAGATCCCCTTCGCGGCCGTCGAGCGCGTGGAGGTTCTCAAGGACGGCGCCTCCGCAACCTACGGCACCGATGCGGTCGGCGGCGTGATCAACTTCATCCTCAAGACCGACTATCAGGGCGTCGCGGCCAGCGCCGCGATGGACATGACGGAGCAGGGTGGCGGCAACATCTTTCGCTACAACGTCCTCGCCGGTTACGGCAGTCTGGCACGGGAAGGCTACAATATCATGACCTCAGTCTCGATGTCCGACGCCAAAGTGCTGCGCGGCGACCAGCGCAAGTTCGTCAACACCTTCCAGCCCGAGCGCGGCCTCTCGCCCGACACGCGCGGCACTCCGATCGCCACGCTCTTTACGATCAGCTCGATCAAGACCGCCATCACGGGCGCCGGCGTGACCAACGCCACCGGGCCGCTCGACCCGCAGAACGCGGCGCTCCGCGTCAACGGCATCAACTACGTCGATGTCCCCGGCGGCCCGGGCTATTCCGGTCTCGACGGCATGGGGCCCTACGACGAAGTGCTGTGGTCCTCGCCGGCCTCGAAATACGGCGCGGCGTGGGACACCGGCCGCGCGGCGGTGATCCAACAGCCGGTTAAGAACAAGAATCTCGTCACGCGCGGCACCTTCAAGGTGGCCGACAAACACCGCGTGATAGTCGAGGGCGTGTTTGGCCGCTCGGTCTCGAACAAGAGCTTTTCGCCGAGCCAGTGGTCGAGTTCGGCGACGGCCACGACGACCGCGCTCGACGGCAAGACCTCTCTCCCCAATCCGCTCCTGAACCTCGCCTATCCGAGCACCGGCGCCAGTTACAACAAAGTCTTCAACGTCCTCGCCGCCTACTTCCCCGAGATCGAGCCGAACCGCGGCCTCCCGATGGCCTTCCGCTGGCGCTCGCTGCCGGTCGGCAACCGCGCGTTCACGACCACGAACGACACATGGCGCACGATGATCGGCGCCGAGGGCCCGCTGGGCTTCCTCTCGCAGTGGGATTATCGCGTCGGCGCCTCGCGGGCCGAGAGCAAGGGCAGCTCCGCCCTCAACAACGGCTACGTCTACACGGTGCCGTTTGTGAACCTGATCAACACCGGTGTGATCGACGTGTTCTCCTACAAGCAGACCCCCGAGGCAATGGCGGCCATCGACAAGACGCGCGCCAATGGCGTCGTCATGTATGGCGGCACCTACCGCACCGACAGCATCGACGCCGCCGCCTCCGGCCCGCTGTTCAAGCTGCCCGCCGGCACCCTGCAGGCCGCCGTCGGCGTGGACTGGCGCCAGGAAAGCGCCCTCTTCACCGGCGACACCCGCACCAACCTGAGCTCGGCCGACTCGCTGATCCTCAACGCCCCCTTCGACAACGGCCTCGCGACCAACGGCAAGCTCAAGCGCACCATCAAGGCCGCCTTCGCCGAGCTGCAAATTCCGCTGCTGAAAGGGCTCGATTTCAACGCCGCGGGCCGCGTCGACCAATACTCCGGCTTCGGCACCGCGAAGAACCCGAAGTTCTCCCTGCGCTGGGCACCGCACGAAAAACTCCTGTTCCGCGGCGCCTACAGCACCGGCTTCCGCGTGCCGACGTTCAAGCAGCAGTATGACCCCGTAACGGAAAGCCCGCTCTCCTCCACCGGCCTCATCGATCCCGGCACCGGCCAGCTCATCCAGCCGAACTCCGCCACCACGATCTTCGGCGGCAAGGCCGACCTCCAGCCCGAGAAGGCGAAGATGTATTCCGCCGGCTTCGTCGTCCAACCGACCAAGCACCTCAGCGCCAATGTCGACTGGTGGCAGGTCAACCGCACCGGCACCATTCAGTCCTTCGGCGTCACCGACCTCATCAAGGACTACTCCCTCTTCCATGATCGCTTCACCCGCCGCGCCGACGGCACCATCTCCCGAATCGACACCCGCTGGGTAAACTCCGGCCAGACTACCACGCGCGGCGTCGAGTTCGGCGTGAAGGCCAGCATGGACGTGGGCGACAAGGGCAAGCTCACGGCCGCCTTCGACCTGTCCTATCTCCTCGAGAAAAAATCTCGTCGCCTCCCCACCGCGCAGTGGGGCGCGAGCGAGATCGACATCTTCACCCGATCGAGCGACATCGGCCTCCACAACAAGCACACCGTCACGCTCAGCTACCGCCGCGGCAACTGGACCGTGATGGTCAACGAACTCTTCCGCAACGCCTACCGCGACACCGTCCTCCCCGGCGTCGCCAGCGGCGCCGTGAAGCCGCCGCAGTGGAATCCCGTCGTCAAGCACTACGACATCTACGGCCTCAGCGCGACCTATCGCGGCTTCAAGCACACGACGATCATCGCCGGCGTGAAGAACCTCTTCAACACCGACCCGCCGTTCTCCGCCGTCTACGACACCAACACCGGCGCAGGCAGCAGTTGGGAGCCTCGCATCGCCGATCCGCGTGGCCGCTCGTACACGTTGCGCGTGGAGCGCCGCTTCTTCTGAGCGCTCCCGCTCAATCACTCTGACCGCGCGCATGGCGTAGCGCGGTCAGAAGCTCAGTCGTACCCGGCAATGCGTTTCGCCTCAGGCGGTCTTGGACAAACCCCGCCGGCGTTCGCTGGACAAGGCATGAAAATCGCACTCGGTCACGCTGGCGTTTGCCAGCTCCGGTTGGTCGAGCTCGGGCAAAATCTTAAGCGGAGAAACCAGGGCATCTAAAAGCGCGCTTACGGGCAGAGAGTCGTCAGGGTCAATGAAGGTGGGGGACATGGCTTGGTGGTGGTTAATTACGAATAACGGCACACATAGACCCGCGGATAATGCGAAAGTTGCTGTCCGACGAAAATTTTTCGCCGGATCTATCCGCGCCGCCCGGAATTGGGCTAGACCACTGGCAGGCCGGCGATAAATTAGCCCCCGGCAATCGTTAACCCGCCGCCGTCATGCCACGACTCCCCTCTCGTTTCACGCTCCTCTTACTTGTTGTTGCATTTATTGTACCGCGCCTTCTCGCGGAAACCGCCGCGGACAGCTTCGCGGCCGGCGTCGCCGCGCGCCAGGCCGGCCGGAACGCCGAGGCCATCGCCGCATTCACGCAAGTCCTCGCCGCCGAGCCGCAACGCGCCGAGGCGTGCTGGCAGCTCGGTTTGGCACGCGCGGCCCAGGGCGACCTGGATGGCGCATTGGCCGACTGCGATCGCGCGGTGCAACTCGCCCCGGATCGCGCCGCCGCCTGGAACGCCCGCGGCAGTGTGCGCCTCCAGCGCAAGGAATACCCTCAGGCCATCGCCGATTGCACGCGCGCCACGGAGCTCGACCCCAATCTGGCCGACGCCTTTTTCAACTTGGGCAGCGCGCACAGCGCCCAAGGCGACCGCCTCCAGGCCGTGGCCGATTTCGCACGTGCCGCCGCGTTGCAACCGGCCGACCCCTCGGCGCAGCAGGCGAAACAGGTGGCCGAGTCGCAAAAGACGGGCGTGGCCATCGCGCTGCTCGGCAACGTGGTCGATATCTTGCAAGAGGAGGTGAAGAAGAATCCCGGGCGTTTCGGGCGCGACTTCGGCAAGGTGCTCGGCGGGGTCGGTTCCTTTATGAAGGCCGCCCAGGCTGGCGCAAAGCCCGCTCAGCCGGCGGCGACCAAACCGGCCACTCCACCACCCGCCCCAGCTCCCATCGCATCCGCTCCGCCGCCCCCCGCGCCCCCGTCCCCGACGCCGGTGGTTGACGCGCCGGCGTCGACCCCACCGAGCGCACCGACACCCGTCGTACCAGCGGCCCCGGCTGTGCCTTCGCAAGCCGACGAAGAGCAAGCCATCCGCCAAACCCTCTCCCAACTCTGCGCCGCGCTCACAGCCAGGAACGCCGCGCAAGCCGCCCAGTTTTTCTCCCCCGAAGCGCGCGACTCCTACCAAAAACAGCTCGAAGAAGCGAAAGATCAGCTCCCCGGTCTCGTCGGCCCGCTCCAGGGCGCGCGCATCGGCGCCGTGTCACCGCAGTTCCTGTCCGAGACGCGCGGCGCGATCCGCACCGCCCAGATCACCATCCAACAAGACGGACAGGAGACGCGGATCGAGTTGATCAAGCTGCAAGGCCAGTGGCGCCTCAAAACGCTGTGACCGCCGCCATCACGTAAGCCGCCACCGTTGGCGGGGCGCGTTGCCCCGCCGGCCTGCTCCGCATTCCGCCAATTTTCGCCCATCATGAATTCTTCCCGCTGCCTTCGTTTTGCCGCCGCCTTCGTGCTGTTGGCCGCGTCGCTCGTCGCCGAAACCAGCCTCATGCGAGCGCTGCACGAAAACCTGCTCACGCCCAACACCGCCGCCCATCCCCTCGGCGAAAACGTGCGCGGCTACACCTTCACGCAGGGCAGTTCGAGCGGTGAGTACTTCTGGGCAAAAACGCTCTTCTCCGGCACCTACCGGCGAAAATACGGCACCGGCAAGGACGCGCGCATGGAGGTGAAGGAATATAAACTGGAGCTGGCCGCGCGCGTCACCGGGCAAGTCCGCCCCGATCTTTACGCCTCGGTGCCCTACTCGCAGGCGTACACGCCCAATCCGCTGTTCTACCCGACGGTCGTGCCTTACGCCGACGGTTCCTATCCCAACGGCGCGGCGCTGCTGAAAGACTACCGCCACTTCGCGATGAGTCCGGGCGAGATCCAGGAAACGGAAAAAATCCGCATCGGCGACAGGGGCGTCGCCTTCAAAATGAAATACCGGAAGTACCGCGTGCACTTCGTGCGCGGCCCGGTGATGTTTCAGGTGGTGTTCGAGGTGCGCGGCCCGGCGAAGGAGTGGTTCGACAACGACGACTACACGCTGCCGGACGACAAGGCCAACGTGCTCGCCGAAATCGAGAGCGCACACCAGCAGGCCTACGCCGCCGCCATCGCTGAAGCGCGGCAGACCGCGGAGATTTTCAACGCGTGGTACCAACGCAATCTGCCCGTGAAATTCCCGGGGCCCGGCCTCAAGGGCCACTATCCGCTCGTCGATGAACGCAGCTCCAGCACGCAGCTCTACGCAGCTCTGTTCAAAGCCGAGGACGCCCCGCCTGAGATGCCGATTTTCGTCACCGACTTCGCGAAGGACACCCGTGGCAACACCCAGGGAATCTACAACGCCATCGTCGAGTTTCGCCGGAAAAAAACGCTCACCGCGGCAGACAATGCCAACAACCTCGAAGCCTACCGCGTCAAGTTGAGTGCCAGCTTCGACCTGGTCGACACCAGCAACGTGCAGCAGGAGTGGAACACTCCGATCAAGAGCCTCGACGACGCCAAAAAATCCTACCAGCAGCACCTGGAGAAACTGGATTACGGCGCCAAATTCTACCGCGGTTACTTTGCGCGCAATTTGGCCTCGGAGCCGGGCCAGCTGATCAAGCTCGGCCTCGATAAAGACGCCACCATCGACCGGACTCCGCTCTCGCTCGATGGCGCCGACGAGGCCGCCAAGGGCCTCGTCTGCTGGCACGACACGCCGACGTACACCGTGATCGCCCGGCGCGGCAACCTGATCGTCGAAGTCGGCGGACGCGATTCACTCAACAACGCGCTGGTCGAATGCGAGCGGCTCGCGCAGCTTTTCCTGCGCCGGCTCGCCACGCTCAAACGCCCGCCCGCGCCCGCCGAGGACGATCCCGACGAGGTGCGCTTCTATCAAGTTGCGCTCACCGCCGCCCCGGACCGCGTGTGGCCGGGCGAATCGTCCACGCTGCGCCTCGACGTGCGCGACGAGGCCGGCAAGCCCGCCGCTGGCGCCGCCTTCAAATTGTTGTCCGACGGCAACGCGCTGGCCGAAGTGCGCACCGACGCGAGCGGCAGCGCTACCTACGTTTTCAAAGCCACCGGCGTGTACGCCAACACCGTCAGCGCCGAGAGCCGCAGCGGCAAAGCCTCCGTCACCATCAACAAGGGCGGCATGGAAATCACCACCGCACCGTCCAACGGCAATGCCTTCGGCGACGGCAAGACGCCGCTCGAATTTCAGGTGACATTGCGCGACCCGCGCGGCCAGCCCGTCGCCGGCGTGAATGTGACCGTGACCGAGCCGGGCAACGAAAGCGGCATTCGCGGCCAGCTCTCGCTCGCGGGCGGCGAGCCGACAACCGGCAAGATCGAGGGCACGACCGACCGCGACGGCCGGCTGCGTCTGCGCTATCTCGCGCCGCGGCTCGACGCGAAGGAAATGAAATGGGAGCGCGCCCATGTCGTCTTCGCCACGACCGCGACCAAGAGCGTGCCCCAGCTCACGGAGCGGCGCGATTTCTTCATCGTCGCGGGCAACGAATTCGTCGTCACGCTCGCGAAGCCCGGCTTCGCGACCAACCCCGTTCCGCTCCGGCTGCGCACCCGCAACGGTCAGGTGCGCGCCCGCTTCGTCACCGAGCCGGGCGTGTTTCCCATCGGCAACGCCGAGGTCGTCGTCGCCGGTCTCGATGGCAAGCCGGTCGGTCGCGGCATGACGGACCTCAACGGCGCCGTCGAGCTCGCCTTCGCCACCGATCCGCTCTCGGGCGCCAGCCAGACGGAGGACATTAAGGAACCCATCGCCGTGCCGCTCGCGCCCGAGTTGCTCGACCGGCAACAGCGCGCCAAGCCGCACCTCGACCGCCTCAAGGCGCAGGCGTTTTCCACCGCCGCGCACGAGCGCTTCTGGGCCGATTTGCCGAAAACGCTCGCCGCCGCGCCGATGGCCGGCCGCTCGCTGCTCGCGAAGAAAACGCGCACCGCCGACTACTGGTACAACTCCGCCACGCGATTGGCCTTCCTGGCGCTTTTCGTCTCCGAGCTGAACGAGCGCCACGTCGAGTCGCGCACGTGGTTCCTGGAATCGTTCAAGCAGGGCATCGAGGCGCTCGGAACCGCCACCGCGCTCAACGACACGCTCAAGGAGAAGGCCAAGGAAACGCTCGGCGCCGGCGCGAAGACCGAGGTCTGGCAGCAATGGAACGAGACGGCGCTGAAGAAATTCATCGACGGCCTCATGGCGCAGATGAAGAAGGCGCTCGAAAACCTGCCCGACGAAATCAAGGAGCTGCCCGACTTGAAGGCCGGCGTGGAATACGCGCAAAAAGCCGTCGACTGGCACGAGGATCCCACGAAGGCGACCGGTGCCGGCATCGATCAGGGCAGCGAGTGGCTCACGGAAAAGTTGCAGAGCAAAGTGACCGACGCCGTCACCACGCCGTGGAAAAAATACGTGCAGAAGGTGCTCGACGAATCGGTCGCCCTGGCGCTCGCCAACGAATTGCCCAACCAGGACTGGGCGCCCGCCGAGGCGCAGGCAAAGGAGCTGTTTGTCGCCGCGGAGAAGCAGCACAACGACCTCAATCTCGCCACCTGCGACCAGGAGCTCTACCGCCTCTGGGCCGGCCTCGCGAAAGACACCGTCGGCAAAGGCGTGGCGATGTACTACGGCACCGTGCGGCAGTACACCAAGGGACTCACGCTGGCGCAGGTGAAAGAACTCCGCGAAGGCATGACCGCGGAGAAACTCAAAGAGCTCGTCGGTGACCCGAAGGAGTTTTTCGAGAAGCTCCAGGAGTCGATGAAGGGCAACGCCGACCTGGTCGACCGCGTGGCCTCGGTTTTCGACACCGCGTACATGACCTATCGCGGCTACAACTGGCTGAGCGACGCCCACCGCACGCACTACACGCTCGAACAAATCCGCCGCTCGCTCGCCCCCAGCCCACGCGAAGGCACCGCCGCCGGGAAAAGCAGTCCCTGAGCGCTACAACACCCAAGTCTGCGGCGCACTGAACATGGAGCCCGGGAGCGGCATTACAAAATTCGTGACCGGACTCAGCACGGAAGGGCCAGGGCATGCCCGGTGGCATCGATTCACGCGCCATCCTTCGCCGCAGGATTGAAACCCTGCTTTGCAACGCCTCAACAAGTCGCTCGGGTGAGTCGCTTCGAGCTAAACTTTGCGTCCGCCATGACCGCTGTCGCGAGCTGCTCGTTTCGATGCATCACTTCCAAGGCGGCCACGGTCCCTCGCGGGGCTATGGTGGTCATACGGATTCACTCTGCGGGAGAGTGAACCAGAAAGTGCTGCCGCATCCCGGTGCGCTCACAACGCCGATCTTCCCTCCGTGTGCTTCCACCGCAAGTTTGGCGAAGGCCAGACCGAGGCCGACGCCCGTCCGCTTCTGCCGGCCGAGATCGGCCTGCCCGAACTTGTCGAAAATCTTCTGGTGATGCTCGTGCGCGATGCCCGGACCGTTGTCAGTCACACTGACGCGCACCGTCCGAGATTCCTTTTCTATCGAGACGCGAATAATGCCCGCCTGCGGAGCGAACTTCATGGCGTTTCCCAAGAGATTGCCGACCACACGGCCAATGATCGGGCGATCGATACAGGCTTCGATCGGTCCGGCGGCAGCAACCTCCAGCGTTTGCTTTCCAGCGGTTCGCTTGTGGGCCGCCACCTCCTCCTGCACGAGGCTGCAAACATCGCAATCTGTCCGTTCCAGCGGCATCGTCCCTGCTTCGGCCTGGCTGACGATGAGCATTTGTTGAGTCATATCAGAAAGGTGCGCAACCGCATGACTTAGCTCGACAACAGTCGCCCTGGCATCCGCGAGGGCCTCGGGAATGGCGTCGCCAAGATAGCCGAGGCCGAGGGAAATTCCTGTCAGCGGCGAGCGCATATCGTGGACCACCATGTGCGTGAGTCCGTCCCGCTGGCGCTCTAGTTCCAGCAGCTGCTGGTTTGCGGTCCGCAAATCCAGTTCGCGCTGGCGTAGCCGGAGGTGAACCTGGACACGAGCCAGGACCTCCTCTTGTTGGAACGGCTTTCGGATGAAGTCGACGCCACCGACTTCAAAGGCCCTGAGCTTGTTGGAAGTGTCATCCCACGCGCTAATAAAGAGCACGGGGATATCACGGAACGCGGGATCGGCCTTGATCGCGGTGCAAACCTGGTAGCCGTCCATCCCGGGCATATTGATGTCCAGCAGGACCAGATCCGGGATGCGTGCACTCATGGCACTCAACGCATTCTTGCCGCTGGTCACGGCCCTCACCTTGTAATTCAGGGAACGAAGCAGACTGCCGAGCAACTCGAGGTTGGCAGGCGTGTCGTCGACGATGAGGATGTTTGCCCGAGGGGATCGTTCTTGGTCGTTCATGGCTAACCTGTGCCTGTATTTCCCAGAATGCGGAGGATTTCACCATATTCGAAAGCAGAGGCCAGTTTCTTGATTTGCTCCGCCGCTCCCGGATTTTGGCTCGCGATACTGTCGGACAGGGCGAGAAGGCGCTCTCCATCGGCCTCGCTTGCGGCCGCCCGCAATTCCTCGACCATCGCCGCCGAGCCCCAGTCGGTCCACGCACCCGCAGGCAATGGCGCCGTGGGGTTAGCTGGCGTTGACTCCTCCGAGCAATAATCGAACCGGACCGGGATGAGTTGGGCGATTCGCTCCAAGAGCACCACGTCGGAGACGGGCTTGCCGAGGAAATCGTTCGCGCCTGCCGCCACCATCTCGCCTTGATCTACGGCGGACACACTGGCCGACAATCCGATGATCTTGATGCCGCCGCCACCCGGGAGGCGGCGGATCTGCCGGATCGCCTCGATTCCATTCATCTGCGGCATCCGATAATCCATCAGGATGCAATGCGGGAACCAGCGCGCGGCCTCGTCGACGGCCTCGGCACCATCCTTGGCCTCTCGAATCGAGAATCCGAGGACGGACAAACTTTCCGTCAGCAGTGTTCGGTTGTCCGCGATGTCGTCGACGACAAGGATGCGCCATTCCGGCTGCCCGCTGGATAATCGCAGAATCCGTCTGGCAGGAGACCGCTCGATAACAGGCGATTCGGCGTGAGGAATCCGGCACGTGAGCGTCGCGAGAAACACGCTCCCGCGCCCCTTCTCGCTGGTGACCGAGATATCCCCTCCCAGTAGCCGTGCGAGTTGCCGGCTGATCGAAAGGCCAAGACCAGTTCCACCGCCATGGGCAATACCGGCCCGGCCTTGCTGAAACACCGTAAACAGCCGCGCCTGCTCATCGCTGTCGATACCTGGCCCGGTGTCCTCAACCTCGAAGACAAGTTGCGGATCCGCCTGAGCACGCTCATTCATCCGGACCCGCAAAGCGACATGGCCTGCGGAAGTGAACTTGAGCGCGTTGCCGAGGAGATTGGTGAGGATTTGCCGGATCTTCCCCACATCGGCGGCGATATGAATCGGGAGATCCGTCGCGGTCTCGAGGAGAAATCGCAGTCCTCTCTGCTCCGCGCGGATCTGAAAGCCACTGGCGAGCTCCGCAATCGCATCGCGCAGATTGAAGACTGTGGTCGTAATAACCGTGCGCTGCGCTTCCAGCCGCGAAAGGTCGAGAATGTCGTTGATCAACGCCAGCAGGTGCTCGCCATTGCGGCCGATGATTCTCAGATGCCGGATCTCCTCTGCGGAGAGGGAACTGTTTCGCAGCATCAAATGGGAGAAGCCGATAATCGCGTTCAACGGCGTGCGAATCTCGTGTGACATGTTCGCGAGAAAGGCGCTTTTCGCCCGGGTCGCGGCCTCGGCCCGGGCCTTTTCGATCAGGAGACTGCCCACTTGCTTGCGTTCCGAGATATCAATGCAGGACCCCTCTCGCATCAGGACCCGGCCCTCGGTGTCGGTGACATTGCGGGCATGAAGCAGAACCCAAAACGTGCTCCCATCCTTACGCCGCAGCTGCGCCTCGAAATTCTCGATCCGCCCAGAATTCGCCAATTTCAGCCGCATTTGCTCGCGCTCCTCCAGCGAGGCAAACAGGTCGGAGGCGATGTGGCTGGCTTCCGCCAGCAGCGCCGCCCCTGACTGGTAGCCAAACATTCGTGCCAGCGAATCGTTGGCGCTGAGCAAACGCGAATCGGCGCTGATCTGGAATATCCCCTCGAAGGCATGCTCGAAGATCGAGCGATAGCGGGCTTCGCTCTCGCGCAATGCCCGTTCCGCCCTCACCCGGCCTGAAATATCCAGGCTCACCCCCACGACATAGCGTTTCTGCTCCAATTCCAACCCTTGCGCTGCAACCAGACGCTCCTTGGATGTGCCGTCCGGGAGCAGGTCGAAACACTCCTCCTGTATTCTTTCCCCGGCGACCGCCCGATGGAGTGCGTCAACCATCCGCGGCCGATCCTGAGGCGAGATCAGCTGCATGGAATAGGTCCCCACGTTCTCCGGCGCCAGACCCTGCTTATCGCTGAGATCGCGATTCCACCGGAGGAGGCGACCCTCACCATCAAGGACGAACGCGTTCCCTGGCATGGCCTCGAAGAGCGCCTCCAAGAAGCGGCGTTCCCGCGCCAGATCCCTTTCGGTGCGTTTCTGCGCGGAAATATCGACGCCAATAACCACGACGCCAGCGGTCGGGTCTTCCAGATCATGCTGCGCGACGTGGAGGAGCATATCAACCGGCGTCCCGTCCTTCATCCTGAGCTGGATCTCGGCAAATGATGAGTGCCGCTCGGCCGCGACGAGCTCCATCAGGCCACCGATCTTGTCGAAGTCGGCCGCTGTGTGATAAAGGAAATTGGTCGAACGCCCCGTCAACTCCGCTGGTGAATACCCCAGCAAGGTGCTCCAGAATCCGTTGGCGCGAACGACCACCCGGTCCTTTACCAGCGCAATGCCGACCGGGGCGGAGCGGAACAGTGAAGCCAGCAGCCGTTCGCTTTGCTCCCGCTCTTCCGCCGACCGCGCCCGCTCTTCCAGATGGCGTAGTTCCGCGGTGGCCCGTTCCTGTTGTTCGCGGGCGAGACTCTGCGTGAGCTGCTGCTGGTTGATGTAAAACTCACCGAGAATTTTCATCAAGTGACCGGTCAGAATTATCAATCCTCCGCCCCAAAGCAGAAAGGCATTGAACGCGCCGATCCAGTAACCCGCTTCGGTTGGTCCAGCCCAAGGGACAGCGCCCGGAAAAGGAAGCCAGTGCGTAATCCATCCATACGCCGCGACAGCCAGGCCGGCCAGCGTCAACCCCGTCGCCACCGCGAAGGCCCGAGCGCCAAGGAGAAGCCCCGCCAAAAGAATACACGCCAGCAACTGTAATGGCACCCCCGGCCGCAGGGCGGCAAAGCCGATGCTAGCAAACGCAAGCAAAGCGGGGTTTGCCAGAGCCAGCAACGCTCTGAGTTTGGGAGGAGCTGTCCGCCACACTGCGGCCACAATCGTTCCTACCTGCAACGCGCCGAGGACCCAAAGCCACGGGTGGAGCTCTGCATCAATCTTTTGCTGGACAAATAGCACATTGATCAAAAACCCCAATGTTCCGCAAAGCCCGGAGACCCAGAGTGCAACCTCGATGAGAGGTTTGCGGACCTCATCAGGCAGCGACCAGTGCACCGCATTAACGTAACGTTTCATGATGATGGATTCAGCAGCATGTCATAATACTTCGGTTGGGGGAGTATTATGCTCCTAGTTTACCTGACGGGATACTGACAGGCGACGGCGGAGAGATTTGCCCACCGGCATGCTTTGGGCAAACCCGGTTTTGCAACGGTTACGCTTGAGTCCGGCGCATACTCTTTGATCTAAAGATGCGATGACCTCCTCGGTTACCCTCCTTGTCGTCGACGACCATGCGCTGCTCCGGAGAGGACTAAAAAACTTCCTCGAGAGTCAAATCGAGGGGGCGCAGGTCTTCGAAGCCGAGAGCGCGGAGCAGGCCTATGAACAACTGAAGTCATCGCCCGCCGATGTTGTGATCATGGATATCGAACTCCCGGGTGACAACGGAATCGAGGCCGCCCGGAAAATTCGCGCCAGCCACCCCAAGACCAAGGTGATCATCTTGTCTGGCTTGCCGGCAGGAGAAACCTTCCGACGACGCTTGAAGGAGTCTCTTCGCGTCGGGGTCGATGGTTTTCTGAGTAAAATCGATGTGGAGGATTGTGCCGTACTGGCTGTGCGGGCGGCACGGAAAAACCTCCTTTTTCTCAGTCCTTTGTCTGCGACGGAACTGGCCCGGGATCTCCGCACTGGCACCGCGGATTCATCGACGCAAAGCCAGCTTACTCTCCGGGAGTCTATGATCCTCAAGCGTCTCGCCCAAGGCGCCTCCTACAAGGAAATCGCCGATGAGCAGGGCATTAGTGTCAGGACTGTCGACAGCCACCGCACGCGGCTAACCAAGAAGTTGAGTGTGTCCTCACGAGAAGACCTCCACTCTATTGCACTAAAAATGGGGCTCCTCGGGTAAGGCCTCAGCGTTGCAGCCTGGCGGGAGCATCGCCCGCTGCATATGTGGAACGTAATCGGACAATGGATAGCCCGTTGTTGCACCTTGGCTCCGCAGCCAACCCCAGACCGGAAAGCAATCCGGGGTTAGAATCCCCACGAGGCTTCCACGGCGAGAATTTCGACGGCCAGGTTAAAATGGCCGCGTAGAACATGGGTCTGGGCGTCCACAAATGACGTCGCGCCACTCTTCATGAAGAAGTGGGCATAACCTGCGCTGAGGCGAAGGCGGTCGCTGACTCGACGCTCGAAACCGACCGTGGCCCAGACTTTGTCGGAGTCGGGAATCAAAGGCAGCCGCAAATGCGCTTTGTAGACGGGAGACTGGTCGTAAGCACCGCCAATTTTCCACGTCGTGTTGCCTTTGCGATACTGCAACCCGCAGCCGACCATCACCGAATCCCGCCAATTCTGCGGGATCGAGTTCATGGGGGTGCTGGGATCTTTGAATTTGACCTCAATGTTCTTCACGATGCTCCACGAAGTCCGGGTGAAATCGCCCGTGATCGACCAGCGTTCGTTGATAAAATGAGCGAAGTGGATCGAAAGCGTTTCCGGGAGGTCGAAAGCTACTGAGGTGCCCTGATCGTGGAATATAGGGGCAAAAGCGGCCGGGACATTGCTAAACTGAACATTGCCCTCCAGCCGATTCGCGATCTTCGAACGATATGCCACGCCGATGCGGGTCTGCGGTGAAACATCCCACATCAATCCGAGATTCCAGCCGCCGCTCAAGTCATCGCCGCGCACCCGGGCAACCGCATCGTGAGAGCCCGGGAAAAAACTTGGGATCGCATTGGCGTAGCCGATCAGGCCGAAATCGATGGCGTTCTTAAGCGTGGCCTCGGACCACTGCAGGCTGCAACCGGCCCCGAGGGAGAGTTGCTTATTTACCCGGTATGCAAAGGAAGGGTTGAGATTGAGCGTCTTCAGTTCACTCGCGATGCCGTGATAGCGGCCGACCCAGTTCGAATCCCAGGTTGTGGCGAGCCCGAACGGCGCGAACACTCCCACTCCCCATGCGGCCTTGGCCCCGAGGGGCCTTGTGTAGAAGAACGAAGGCACCGGAGTGGGCTTCCCTGGATTCCCACCGTTGCCGCCACCAATAGAAGCCCCGGATTGATATTGGCTGCCTTGGTTCTCAAAACCGCCATGCATGCAGATCACATTGACCGAGCTGGTCGCGAAACTGCCTCCCAAATAGGTCATGCCTGCCGGATTGTAGAAGACCGTTGCTGGGGAGCTCGCAAGGGCGGTCTCCGAGAAGGCAGAACCAATCCCCGCCGCATTTTGCTCATTTAAAGTGAACGCTCCCGCCAGACCGCGATTATTAGCCATCAGCAAAGCCGCAACGAGCGCGCCCATGCGGACGAAATTGTGAGCGGTGTCCATAGTTGTAGTCATAGATCTTTCGGATGTTGCGTTGTGACTGCCTTCATCGGGCGATGTCCGCGAAGGCGGGCTGCAGAACCCGGGCACGGGTCGAAGCGGTGGATACGCGCCGGGGCATCAGCTTGATCCGCTCTCCGTTTACATGAGGAGCCTTCTGCGCGTCCTGTGCTACCACGTTGGTGGAGTCTTTTTCTTTGCCTTGAATCAGGATGTTCAATTCACGGACGGCCCGATTCATGACCTCGGCCTGGGCGGACATCTCTTCGGCGGTCGCCGCTGATTCCTGGGAAGTCGCCGCGATTGTCTGAACCACTCGATTCATCTCGCTGGTCGCACGGTTGACCTGGCCGGTACCGAGTGCTTGCTCCTTGGAAGCTGCAGAAATCTGGGTGATCAGGCCGCTGACTTCTTTTGTCGACTGAGCAATGGAATGGAAAGATTCGTTCGTCTTCTGGACCATGGCCGAGCCGCCCTGAATCCGGGTCGAGATGTCCTCGATGAGGCTCGTGGTGCTTTTGGCGGACTCAGCCGCGCGGACGGCAAGGTTACGCACCTCGCCGGCGACGACCGCAAACCCCGCACCGGCTTCGCCGGCCCGGGCCGCCTCGACTGCAGCATTGAGCGCCAGCAGATTGGTCTGGAACGCGATTTCGTCGATGGTCTTGATGATGTTCCGGGTTTCAGCGGAGGCTTTGGAGATCTCGGCAAACGAAGAGCTCAGCTCCGTCATTTCAGTCTGGGCCTTTGCAACATGGCCGACCGCTTGCACCATGAGCGTATCAGCGCGGGAGGCGTTCTCCGCATTCTGATTGGTCATGGAAGACATCTCTTCAATCGAGGAGGAGGTTTCTTCGATTGCCGCTGCCTGTTGGCTCGATCCCGCGGCCAGGTTCTGGCTAGAGTTGGCCAACTGGGTTGCGGCGGTAGACACCTCGTTCGCTCCGGCTCCGAGTTCTGCGCTAACCCTGCTGATCCGACGAATCAGGGTCTGGCCAACGAAATAAAAGTTCCCAATCACCGCCGCTAAGCCCGCGGGGACAACCGTCAAACTGATAAGAAGGTTATGAACACCGCCCAGGCGCGACCAAACATAGGAGATGAGGATCAAAAACATGAACCCGGGAATCAATCCGACGTAAATCCGCACCGTGAGGTTGTTACCAAATATACTCCTCAACGTAACTATAACCAACGGAGTTGCTAAGATGATTATGCCAAGAAGAAGGAATACTTCAGAGATAAGTGAATTCATAGATACAGGGCCTTTGAGTAGAATTTTGCACCGCCGGCAGTTATATCGTCCTTCTCGCGCCGATCCTGACGCCGAAACCTCCGTAACGACCCGCTGGAAACATCCGTAGACTGGCTACGGGAATTGCCCGCGTTATAAAATAAATTATTAATAACCAATTTTATATGACACTCATCGCTGCCGCGTGGACGGATCAGATTGATAATTCAATCTCACATCAGCCTGCGTTTTTACGACACAGGCCAGCCGCGTCAGAAACAACCACAGCGTGGCGTCTTTGAGTCCCGAGTAGGATGCGGCGCACTCTTTTCCGGGCCGGGAAATCTAGTCGGCGCCATCTGGAAACGTCGATAGAAGCCCTTAATCTCAAGGTCTCCTTTATTGCCACTTAGGGCTGCGCAAAAAGCACGAAGGCCCGTAACTCGCTAAAGTTACGGGCCTCTTGAAATTGGCGTCCCCACGGGGATTCGAACCCCGGTTCTCACCGTGAAAGGGTGGTGTCCTAACCGGGCTAGACGATGGGGACCAGTCCGGAAGAGGTGCGAACGTAGGCCCTCGCCCCTTTCGCGCAAGGAATTTTTTCCGCCTTGTCGCCCGTCGCTTCCCTCCACTTGTTTCTGACTGCATTTCCGTTATCGTCGCGCACCGCTTCACGCTTTTCTCATATGAACTTCGCCGCCATCGCCTCCGCCCTGCCCGCCCAAGCCAAAACCTCCATCGACGGCCTGCCGTTCCCGCGCATCGCTTCGGGCAAGGTCCGCGAAATCTTCGACCTCGGCGACGCCCTCCTGCTCGTCGCCTCCGACCGCCTGTCCGCGTTCGACGTGATCCTGCCCGACGGCATCCCCGGCAAGGGCATCGTGCTCACGCAAATGAGCCTCTACTGGTTTGAGCTGAGCCGTGGTCTCATCGTCAACCACCTGTTGCCCGACCAGCTCGGCGAGATGCGCCGGCGCGGCATCACCGACCGCGATCTCCAATTGCGCAGCATGGTCGTGAAAAAACTCAAGCCGCTCGCCATCGAGTGCGTCGTGCGCGGCTATCTGGTCGGCAGCGGCTGGAGCTCCTACCAAAAGACCGGCGAAGTCTGCGGCATCAAACTTCCGCCCGGGCTGCGGCAGGCCGACCGGCTGCCCACGCCGTTGTTCACGCCGACCACCAAGGCGCCCAAGGGCCAGCACGACGAGCCGATCAACGACGCGCAGGGCGCTGCCATCGTCGGCGCCGCGCTCTACGAGAAGGTCAAGGCCGCCAGCATCGCGTTGTACCAGCTCGGCCACGACCGCGCCGCCAAGGCCGGCATGATTCTGGCCGACACGAAATTCGAATTCGGCACCGATATCGCGGGCAATCTCATCCTCATCGACGAAGTGCTCACGCCCGACTCCTCGCGTTACTGGCCGGCGGACAGCTACGCGCCCAACCAGTCGCCGCCGAGCTACGACAAGCAGTTCGTGCGCGACCATCTCCTCGCGATCAAGTGGAACCAGACGCCGCCCGCGCCGCGGTTGCCGGCCGGCATCATCAGCCGCACGCAGGAAAAATACCTCGCCGCGCTGCGCAATCTGCTGGGTTGAGCGTCAACCGCCGCGCCGCGTCCTTCTCGAATGGCGCGGCGGGCCGGCTCACTGCATCGAGCCCAGCCGACGCGACGTCATGCATTCGCCGCTGCGAGCGCGGAGCAATTCGCGGCGCAGCCAGTCGAGCGCGGCGTTAACGGCGCGTTGCTTCACCATCGCGCGCGGGCCGGGATAACTGAGCTTTTTGGCCCAGACGCCTTGCGGCGAATAAAGCGCGAGGAAGATCGTGCCGACGGGATTCTCGGCCTTGCTGCCGGAGCACGGGCCGGCGAAACCGGTGATGGCGAGCGCGTGATTGGCGCCGAGTTTTTCCGCCGCGCCCGTGGCCAGTGCCACCGCGCTCTCCGCGCTCACCGCGCCGTGCTGGAGCAGGATGTCCTCGGGAAGGTCGAGCAGTTGCGACATCGCATCGTGCGTGTAGCACACGCAGCCGCCGGCGAAAAATTTCGCAGCGCCGCAGATGTTGGTGAACGCGTCCGCCAACATGCCGCCGGTGGCGGTTTCGACGACGGCCAGCATGCCGTCGCTCGCGCGCAGCAAATCGGCGCAGGTCTGCGCCAGCGAATCGTGACCGAAGCAGACAAAATCTTCGCCCAGCAACAGCGCGCACTCGGCGGCGATCTGCTGCAGCTGCGCCTCGCTCAGGCGGCCGCTCGGCGAACTGAGCCGGCAATCCACCTGCCCGGCGTGCGCGCAAAACGCCACTTCGAGCGCGTCGCCCTGCCGGTCGAACACCGGCTGCAATTTGTGTTCCAGCGCGCTCTCGCCGACGCCCGCCGTGCGCAGTTGCACGTACGCTTCGTGGTCGAGGAGGAGGCCGCGCTGGGCGAGCCGCGGGAGCACCTGCTCGGTGAAGAGCGGATGCAGTTCGTTGGGCGGCCCGGGCAACATGCACAGCACCTTGCCGTCCTGCTCCACCCAGAGCCCGGGCGCGGTGCCGTTGGCATTGGGCAACACTTCGCCGCGCTCGAATTTGTAGGCCTGCTTGAGATTGTTGGGCGTCATCTTCCGGCCGAACTTCTCGAAGCGGTCGGCGATGGCGCGCTCGGTCTCGGGATCAAACACCAGTTTCTGGCCGAGCACCTCGGCCACGGCCTCGCGCGTGCGGTCGTCGCACGTCGGCCCCAGACCGCCGGTTGTGATGACCACATCGGCCCGCGCCCAGCTCTCGCGCAATTGCGCCACGATGGCGGCGGCGGCATCGGTGAGCGTAATGTTGCGTTGCAACTGGACGCCGTGCCGTCCGAGCTGTTGCCCGATAAAGGTCAGATGCGTGTTCGCCGTCAGGCCCAACAGGAGTTCGTCGCCCAAGGTCAGCAGTTCATAGCGGACTTGGGCGACAGGCTTGGATACGGGCGAGGTGGACGGCGGTTGGGAAGAAACCATACTTGCGGACGACAAAATTACGCTAAGCTGAAGCAAAATGCCAGCGACCGACCCAGATAGCGCCTCCCCCCTCTCACTCAAGGAGAAGGTGCGCCAGCTGCCCGACAAGCCCGGCGTGTATCTCATGCGCGACCGGCTGGGGCGCATCATCTACGTCGGCAAAGCCAACAGCTTGAAGAAGCGCGTCTCGTCCTACTTCACCCCATCACGCGCGCTTACATCGCAACCGAAAATCCGCGCGCTCATCTCGACCGTCGCCGATCTCGACACCATCGAGGTAAAATCCGAGCCCGAGGCGCTGCTGCTCGAAGGCAAGCTGATCAAGCAGTACCGCCCGCGCTACAACACCGATTTCGTCGACGACAAACGCTTCCTGCTCGTGCGTGTCGACCTCGCCGAGGAGCTGCCGCGCTTCCGCCTCACGCGCCTGAAAAAAGGCGACCGCTCGCGCTATTTCGGGCCGTTCGTACACGGGATGCTGTTGCGCAAAACGCTCGCGCAAATGCGCCGCCAGTTCGGCATCCTGCTCGCCGACGCCACGCCCCAGCGCCAGCCCGACGGCACGTGGCTGCTCTACGACGATGTGCGCCGCGAGCTCTACGACACGCCCGGCACCGTCACGACCGAGGAGTACGGCCAGCGCGTCCGCGCCGCCTGCGAATTCCTCGAAGGCAAATCGCGCGAGTGGCTCGAAACGCTCCGCGCCGAGATGGCGGCCGCCGCACAGAAGCAGGAGTTCGAACGCGCCGCCGAACTGCGCGACGTGATCTTCGCCCTCGAACAGACGCTGACCCGCACGCGCAAATTCGAGCGCGACCATCCCATCGTCACCCCCGACGAGACGGCGCTGAACCTGCTCGGCGAGGCACTCGGGTTGCGGCCGGCGCCGCGCACGATGGAGTGTTTCGACATCTCGCACATCTCGGGGACGTTTGTCGTGGCCTCGATGGTGCGCTTCGCCGAGGGCCGCCCCGACAAGGACCAATACCGCCGCTATCGAATCAAAAGCTTCATCGGCAACGACGACTTCCGCGCGATGGAGGAAGTCGTGGGCCGCCGCTACCGCCGCCTGCGCGACGAAGGCCGGCCGCTGCCCGACCTGATCGTGATCGACGGCGGGCGCGGGCAGATCGGCGCGGCGCTCAAGGCGTTCGTGGCGCTGGAGCTCCCGCCGCCGGCGCTCATCGGCCTCGCGAAGGAGCACGAGACGATCATTTTTCCCGACGAACGCACGCCGCTCAACCTTCCGCTCAGCCATGCCGGACTGCGGCTGCTGCAACGCCTGCGCGACGAGGCCCACCGCTTCGCCAACACCTACAACGCCGAGCTGCGCTCGAAAAAAATCCGCGAATCGGTGCTCGACGATTTTCCCGGGTTGGGCGCGGTGCGCCGCGCGGCGCTCATGGCGCGCTTCGGCGACATCGACCGGCTGCGCGCCGCCACGGCAGCCGAGATCGAAACGGTGGATGGATTTGGCGCCGTGCTCGCGACCGAATTGCACGCGTTTTTGCACCGCACGGGTGGCGCAAAGAATTCCGAATAAGCGGTTGCCGCCGGTGCCGTTCTACTTAGATTCTGCTCGTCTTCGTCCGCCTCCAGTCCACCCGATCGGCCGCCTGCTGCCGTTTCGCCCGTGCCCACGCACCTGACACCGGATTTGCTACCCCCGCCGCCCACCTCTCCGTTGGCGGAAGCGCCGACTGTGATGCCGCCCCGAGGCCGGCCCTGGTGGATGCAGGCGATTGCCTTCGGGCTGGCGTATCTGGCCTGCGCCGGCATTGGGCACGTCCTCGTTTTTCAGCCGCATAATTTTGTGAGCTTCTGGCTGCCGAGCGGATTGTACGTGGCAGTGTTGCTGCGCACAGAAACGCGGTACTGGCCGGCCTTCGTACTCGCGGCATCCGCGGCCAACCTCGGCTTCGACCTGATCGACCACAAACCTCTGCCCTTGGGGCTGGTGTTTCTTTGCGCCAACGGACTGGAGGCGGTCGTCGGCGCCGCGCTTATCCGCCGCTTTGTCACACCTCGGCCCAGGCTCGACAATCTGCGCGAGGTGGCAGGGCTGGCGATTTTCTCCGCGCTGGGCAGCACCGCGCTCGGCGCCTTGGTCGGCGCATGGGCCGTGACACTCGTTAACCCTCAGGCCTCTTACTGGGGCACGTGGAGCCAATGGTGGAGCGGCGATGCGTTGGGGGTGCTGTTAGTCGCGCCCGTGGTGTTGAGCTGGCAACTGAAGCAGTTTCGCCCGACACACCGCCGCGACGTCTGGCGCACCGCGGAGCTGGCCACGCTGTCCAGCGGCCTCGTACTTTGCACCGCGTATGCCTTCCTCGGGCCCTGGCATCAGGAACTCGCGCTCAAATATCTCGTGTTACCTTTCATCATCTGGGCGGCGCTACGCTTCGGGCTGCATGGCGTGAGCATAGCCAACTTGATAATGTCGGTGCTGGCGACCTGGCTCACCATCCAGGGTTACGGCGAAAATGTGATCAGTGAGCTTTCATCCCGGACGCAGATCACCGCGCTGCAAATCTTCCTCGTGGTGGCGACCCTGCTCGGGATGATTCTCGCGGCGTTGGAAGCGGGCCGTCGGCGCACGGAGCAGGCCTTGCGCGAGAGTGAGGCCCGCTATCGCGCCATCGCCGGCTACACCATGGACTGCGAGTCGTGGTTCGATCCCGAAGGACGACTGCGTTGGATCAACCCCTCGGTGGAACGCATCACCGGGTATTCGGCGGAGGCCTGCATGGCGCGTCCGGATTATCCTGTATTTCTGATTTACCCGGGTGATCGCGCCTATTTTACCGAGATTCGCGCACACACGCCGCTCACGGGCCAGATCGAGGGCTTGGAGTATCGCATCGTCCGAAAGGATGGTGCCGTACGATGGATCTCCGCCAACTGGCAGCAGGTGTTGGACGATGAAGGACGTTCGCTGGGCCGCCGCGTGAGCGAACGTGACATCACTCAACGCAAACTCAGCGAACAACACATCGCCGACGCGTTGGCGTTCAACCGCACCGTCATGGAGGCTTCACCCGCGGGCATCATGACCTTTTCCGCCGCCGGCCCGGTCGTCTCCTTTAACCAAGCTGCAACAAACATCCTGGGGCTCACCACTGATCTCCTCCAGTCCGCCAACTTCCGCCAGCTCCAGACTTGGCGCGAGACGGGATTGTTGGCGGTGGCAGAAAAAGTCCTCGCCACCGGACAAGAACAAACGCACGAAGCACGGGGCCACACCTCGCTGGGAAAACCCATCTGGCTATCCGCGCGGCTGGCGCGCTTCCACCACGAGGGCCAGCCTCACCTGTTGCTCTTGTTCGTCGATATCTCTGCGCGCAAGCAGGCCGAGGAGGAACGTCAGGCGACACTGCAAGTACTGGAGCTCTGCAATCAAGCCACCAACGTGCCGGAGCTGATGCAGCAGCTCGCGAGGATTTTGCAACAGGTGGCCGACTGCGAGGCTGTGGGCGTGCGGTTGCGCGACGGTCCCGATTTCCCGTATTTCGCGACGCACGGTTTCTCCGACGAATTTGTCCGGGCGGAAAGCAGCCTTTGCTTGCGAGATTCCTCCGGGCAACCGCTGGGCGACGATGCAGGCAATCCCATCCTCGCCTGCATGTGCGGCAACATTCTCTGCGGTCGCTTCGATCCGACCAAACCCTTCTTCACCGCCCGCGGCAGCTTCTGGACCAACAGCACCACGCAATTGCTCGCGTCCACGACCGAGCAGGACCGACAGGCGCGCACCCGCAACCGCTGCCACGGCGAAGGCTATGAGTCCGTCGCCCTCATCCCCCTGCGTTCCCATCGTCACACCACCGGCCTGATCCAACTCAACGACCGCCGCCCCGGACGTTTCACCCCCGAACGGATCGCGCTGCTGGAAAACCTCGCCGGCTATGTCACGGTGACGGCCACCAAGCTGGAGGCGGAGCGCGCCCTGCGCACCAGCGAGGAGCATCTGCGCTCGGTGCTCGAACATACCCACGCGGGCTACTTCCGCCTCGATCTCGCGGGCAGAATTAAACTGGTCAACCGCGCCTGGCTGCTACTGCACGGCTACACGCATGCCGACGAAGTGATCGGCCGTCCCATGATCGAAACCCTGGCGCCAGAGGAGCGGGCCGAGGTCGCCGCCACGTTCCAGCGCGCGCTCGCCGGCGAACCGATCCCGACGCGGGAGCTCGCCCGTCTGCATCAAGACGGCAGCCGCGGTTATCACACGACCTCGGCGCACGTTGTGCAGGAGGAGGCGCGCGCCACCGGCTTTGAAGGATTCATCATCGACACCACCAACCTGCATGCGATCCGCGAGCGCTACCAAACGCTCTTCACTCAGATGCTCGACGGCTTTGCGCTGCACGAGATGATTTTTGACGAGGCCGGCCGCCCGGCCGACTACCGTTTTCTCGTCGCCAATCCCGCCTTCGAACGCATCACCGGACTCAAGGCGGAACAGATCGTGGGCCGGCGTCTGCTCGAAGTGCTGCCCGATTCGGAACGGAAGTGGATCGAGATCTACGGCGGTGTCGTGCTCACCGGCGAGCCCCGCCGCTTCGAGGAATACTCGTCCGCGCTCAAAAAGCATTTCGACATTCTCGCCTTCCGGCCCGAGCCCGGGCAGTTCGCCTGTCTGATCCGCGATGTCACAGATCGCAAACAACTGGAGAGTCAGTTTCTCCAGGCTCAAAAGATGGAGGCGGTGGGCCAGCTGGCCGGCGGCGTCGCACACGATTTCAACAACATCATCTCGGCGACGCTCATGCATCTGAGCCTACTGCAGGACGACCCCCGCGTGCCGGCGGCGTTAAAGACATCGCTCAGGGAGCTCGAAACCGAAGCCCGCCGCGCCGCCAATCTTACCCGCCAGCTGTTGCTGTTCGGCCGCCGCGAGTCGATGGAGGCCAGGCCGGTCGACTTGAACGAAGTGCTGGCCAACCTGCTCAAGATGTTGCGCCGGCTGATCGGCGAAAACTACCAGCTTGTGTTCGCCGGCGGCAACACCGCGCACTGGGTGTGCGCCGACGTGGGCATGCTCGAACAGGTGGCGATGAATCTCTGCGTCAACGCCCGCGACGCCATGCCCCGCGGCGGACAGGTGACCCTCGCGGTCAACTCGGCCGAAATTTCCACCGAGGCGGCGAAGAGCAACGTCCATGCGCGGCCCGGGCGATTCGTCTGCCTCACGGTTTCCGACACCGGTTGCGGCATGAGCGAGGAGACGTTGAAACGAATCTTCGAGCCGTTCTTCACCACCAAAGAGGCGGGCAAGGGAACCGGACTCGGCCTCGCCACAGTCTACGGCATCGTGCAACAACACCGCGGCTGGGTGAACGTGGAAAGCGCAGTCGACCGCGGCACCACGTTCGCCATCTACCTCCCCGTGCTCGCCGAGCCGCCGCCCACGATTGCCCCGACCGCCGAGCCAGTGCTCCGCGGCGGCACCGAGACCATCCTGCTCGTGGAAGACGAAGAGGTCGTGCGCCGCGGTGCGGCTTCCATCATGCGCCGACTGGGCTACCGCGTGCTGGAGGCCGCAAACGGCGTGCAAGCGCTCCAGCTGTGGGAACGTCATGCCAGCTCAGTTGACCTGTTGTTCACCGACATGGTGATGCCGGAAGACATGACCGGGCTCGATCTGGTGGAGCAGTTGCGCCGGCAAAAGCCCGGCTTGAAAGCGATCGTCGCCAGCGGTTACAGCGTGGAAGTGATGAACCAGGAAACGCTCGCCGCCGCCGGCATTACCTACCTCGCGAAACCCTTTGCCAAGAATCCGCTGGCCAGGGCTGTGCGGAGCGTTTTGGATCAAGCGTAGCCGCCTGTTCCGAAAGACGTCTCGCCTACCCATGCCCCCCTGCCCCGTGAGAATCGCCTTGGTCGATGATCATCGCATCGTGCGCGATGGTCTGCGCGCCCTGATCGAAAAACAGCCCGACCTGACCGTGGTCGGCGATGCCGCCGACGGCCACTCCGCCCTCGCGCAATTGTCCGAGTGGACACCGGACCTGGTCGTGATGGATATCCACATGCCGGGTTGCGACGGCATCGAGGTTTCCCGCCAAATTCTCGCCGTCCGGCCCGCGGTGAAAATCATCGTGTTGTCCGCCGAGGCCGACCCGACCTATGTCGAGCAAGCGCTACACGTCGGCATCGCCGGCTATCTGCTCAAGGAAAACGCTGGCGACGAGCTCATCCTCGCGATCCGCGCGATCCTCAGCGGCCAGGTTTACCTCTGCCCCAACGTCACCGCCGCAGTGATCGACCGCCTCCGCCAGCATCCGGCGGAAGCCACCGCGACAGTCGAGCCCGCCTTGAGTGACCGCGAACGCCAGATCCTGCCTTTGATCGCCAACGGACTGCGCAACCGGGAAATCGCCGCCAAGCTCAAGTTGAGTCCCAAAACGGTCGAGACCTACCGGTCGCGCATGATGGCCAAGCTGCATGTGTCGAGTTCCGCGGAGCTGGTCCGCTACGCCGTGCGCAAAGGTTACGCCCAGCTCTGAGACGGGCCAGTGACCGCACAGGATTCGCTCGACGCCACCGGAGCTTTGGGCAGCGTGACAACCGCATGACCTCTGCCATGCACCATTTACTCCCCGGCGTCGCGCACCCGCGACCGAGCGCAGCCGTCGCAGCATGAAAACGATGTTCGGGCAAATCGTCGCGCTCATCGTGCTGGCCTTGGTGCCGGCACTGGCCGCACTGCGCTGGCACCCGGAGTTCGCCGCGGCGCTCGCGCCCGATTTCTCGCCCGCCAACGAAGTGGAACTGCGCAGCGTTGAAAAATGGACCCCGCCACCGCTCTGGGTCGACGCCCGCTCGACAGCAGCATTCGCCCGCGCGCACATCCCCGGGGCACTGCCACTCGACGAACAAAAGTGGGACGAACAACTGCCGACTCTCTTGCAACGCTGGCAGCCCGGCATGCGCATCGTGGTTTATTGCGACGGTGCGAAGTGCGACCTGGCGCACCATGCCGCCCGGCGCTTGCGGCAGCAGGTGGGACTGCCCGAGGTGTACGTGTTGCGCGGCGGCTGGGAAACCTGGACCAAGGCCCACCCATGAACTGGCGCGCCCTCCTGATCCGTTGCGCCCTCGGCGGCGTTTTCATCTACGCCGGACTCCCCAAGGCGCTGCACCCGGCGGCATTCCTCAAGTCGATCGAAAGCTACCAACTGGTTCCGTACGCATTGGCAGTATTGGCGGCGGCCTGGATGCCGTACGTGGAACTGGCCGTCGGTGCCGCCTGCGTGTGTCGCATCTGGGAACGTGGCGCTTACGCCCTGACCGGCGCCATGGCCGCGGGCTTTTTCGGTCTGCACGCCTACGCGTGGGCGCGCGGGATGACGGATGACTGCGGGTGCTTTGGCCCCGAGGGCGTCTGGAACAGCCACCCCGCCGGCCTCGTGATCAACGCCGTCCTGCTGGCCGCCTCACTCTGGCTCGCCCGGCAGAAAAACCCTGTACCGCCGCAACAAGGATAGCGAAAACTACGGCCGCGTTCACCCCCGGCCGCCGCGCAGCACTTGCAGGTGATCCACGCCGGCGGTCTCGAATTCGCGCCAGTAGCCTTCCTCCAGTTGTTGGAGCCGGTCCTGCTCCTCTTCTGTCAGCGCCTCCCCCAGTTTCGTCGCTCCCAGCTCGGCCCGCAAATCGCGCTCCGCCATGCGCGCAGCCAGCTCCGACCAAAACGTGTCTTCGATAAACTGATCGAGCCGTTCATGCGCCGGCCCTTCTTCCAATTCAGCCGATGGGCGATACAGCCCTTCGGCATCGACCTCCACCAAGCTGGCCCCGCCAAACACCTCCGCCAACGCGAACACCTTCTGCGTCACCTCTGCATAACGCACCGGCTGCTTCTCCGGATCTTCGGACCGCGCGCCTGCGACCGTCAGCCCCAGATAAACAAGTTCGAGCAACCGGGTGTATTCCTTGGCGGAAAATGAAACTTTCATGCGGTCAAAGGGCCGCGCTCCGCCGCGCGGGGCAAGTCCAGAGTAGTGGCCCGGTTCTCCCGCCTGCAACCCGGGCTTGGCGGCGAGGTCGACGCCACCTAGCGTCCGCCCCATCGTCGCTCGCGTCACGCAGCGCCCCGTCCCACGCCCGCCTTTATTCCGTCAACTTTTCCGCATGCTTCGCTCCATTCGTTTTTTGGCTCTGACGCTCGCCGCCGGTGCACTCCCGCCGGCCGGCCTGCGCGCTGATGTCACGCTCGCGCCGCTCTTCACCGACGGCGCCATTCTGCAGCAGGGCAAACCGGTCCCCGTCTGGGGCCGCGCGGATGCCGGCGAACACGTCTCCGTGACATTTGCCGGCCAGACCATCGGCACCACCACGCCCGCTGATGGCCGCTGGGTGGTGGTGCTCGCCCCTCTCGCCGCTTCTGCCGCCGGCACAGACCTCGTCGCCCAGGGCAAAAACACCGTCGCCGCCCGCAATGTCCTGGTGGGCGAAGTCTGGCTCTGCTCCGGCCAGTCCAACATGGCTTGGACCGTGGCGCGCTCGCAAAACGCCGCGAAGGAGATCGCCGCCGCCAACTTCCCCCTCCTCCGCGTCGTCACGATCGGGCGCAAGGTCTCCGCTTCGCCCGAGGAATCCGCCAACACCGGCGCCGGCTGGCAGGCCGCCACGCCCCAAACCGCGGGCGCGTTCACCGGCGTTGGCTACTTCTTCGCCCGCGATATCCACCAGAAACTCGGCGTCCCGGTGGGCATCATCAGCGCGGCATACGGCGGCACGCCCATCGAGTCATGGCTGAGCGCCACCACGCTCGCGCAAACGCCCGCTGCAGCCTATGGCAACGCCCGCTGGCAGAAAAATCTGGCAACGTATCCCGCGCAAAAACTGGCCTTCGATACCGCACTCGCCACCTGGCAAAAGCTGGAAGCCGCCGCCAAGGCGGCCGGCGCCGGCCCGCTCGCCGCGTTTCACAAGCAAAACCCCAAACCGGTCGAGCCGTACGGACCCGGGCACTTCTGGCAACCGGCGGGCTGCTTCAACGCCATGATCCACCCACTGCTTCCCTTCGCGTTGCGCGGCGTGCTCTGGTACCAGGGCGAGAACAACGCCCTGCGCCGCTACGATTATCCCGCCGCCGATTACTATGAGCTTTTCCCGGCGCTCATCACTTCGTGGCGCGCCTACTTCGGTCAGGGCGATCTGCCGTTCTACTGGGTGCAGCTCGCCAATTTCAAAAACGAAGAGGACTGGCCCATCCTGCGCGAGGCACAGACGCGGGCGCTGACCCTGCCCAACACCGGCATGGCGGTGGCCATCGACATCGGCAACCCGGCCGACATTCATCCGACCAACAAGCAGGAAGTCGGCCGGCGGCTCGCCCTCATCGCGAAGGCCCAGCTTTACCATGTCTCGTGCGACTGGTCCGGCCCGCTTTTTCAGAGTGCCACCCGCGAAGGCGCGGCCATGCGCGTCCGTTTCACGCATGCCGAGAGCAACCTCATCGCGCACGACAAGCCTGTGCAATCGCTGGAAATTGCCGGCGCCGACCGGAAGTTTTATCCCGCACAAGGCCGGATCGTGGGCAGCACTCTGCTGGTGAGCTCGCCCGCGGTGCCCGCACCGGTGGCGGTGCGCTACGCCTGGAAGAGCGCCCCGGAGGCCAATCTCTTCAATGGCGCCGGTCTGCCCGCGAGCCCGTTCCGCAGCGACAACTGGTAACCTCCCGGCGCTGACGCCGGGAGGAAAACAAAACCACCCGCCCGCTTACGGCGTGATGTCGTAAACTTCCACCATCGCCGCGCCGCTGGTGCGGTTGGCGCCGCTGAGTTGCACGGTGTAGACTCCGGGAGCCACGGTGACGATCAGCGCGGCGTCCTTGCTGCCGGTCGCGAGATCGAAAGCGCCCACACTCTTGGCGGCGGCGGCGACTTCAGTCGCGCTGGCGCCGCCCGTAGCCGGGCTCTGCCAGTCGTTGTTCTGCGCGATCTGCGTGCCATCGACGGCGTGGAAACTCAGGACCGGATCGGCCAGTACGCCGGCCACATTGTAGGCGGCCAGCGCCGGGCCGACGCCGCGGATCAACAGCCGGCGCGGCGCACTGCCGCCGACCACCAGTCCGTCAATGAACGGCTGGCCGTCGACCACCTGCGTGCGCGAGGAAAGGTTCGTCAACCGCGAGGTCGTGCTGCCGCTGTCGGCATCGTACACTTCCGCCAGCACCACGCCACTGCCGGTGCCACCTGTCACATGCATCGAGTAGGCGCCAGGCGTGAGGTTGAGTACCGCGGCGGTGTCAGTGCTGCCGGCGACTAGCGGGAACGCGCCCACGCGGGCAAACGTCGTCGACAGGTTGTCGGCATCGGACCAACCGGTTTTTTCAACGAGCATCCGGCCGGTGACGTCGAAAACTTGCAGCTTCGGCGCGGTCAAAACGCCGGTGACACCAAACGAGGTCAGGGTCGGACCGACCGCGCGAACCACCACCGTCTTCGCTGTGGTGCCGCCGATGGCGAAGCCCGAGAAGAGCGTGCCGCCACCATTGAGTTGTACGCGGGAGGAAAGATTGACGAGGCGGCCGACACCGTCGGCCTGCCCGCCGGCGCCATTACCGCCATTCGAGCCGCCCGAACCGTTGGGATTAAGCGGATCGCCGGTGGATGTGTCAGGGTTGTTACCGCCGCCGGGCGTCTTGGTCGGATCAAAGTCATCGAACAATCCCGCCGTGCTCGCGCCGGCGTTGCCCGTCGTCACGGCCAGTTGCAGTTCGCTGATGCCGGAGGAGGCGCCTTGCGTGCCCGGCGTAAGCGCGCGAGCGCGCAGGTAGAAGAAGGAGGCGGTCAGTTTCGCGCCGCTGTAGCGCCAGGTGCTGGTGGTGCCCACGCGGCTGGCCGCGCCGAGCGTCTGCCACTGTATGCCGTCGGTGGATTGCTCGACGAGCGCCCAGGCGATTTCCGGACTGGCGCCGCCGCGTGTCCAGGTGACAGTGGTGCGGTCGCCACTGAGTGCGAGCGTCTGGTTGGCCGCCGTGGAGGCGGCGAGGCGCGCGAAGAGGGAACGGCCCTGGGCACCCACCTGCGTGAAGGCGCCGCCGAGCAGCAATTTTCCGTCGGACTGAAGCGCGAGGGTGTTCACCGCTTTGTTGGCGTTGGGATCGAAAGCGGCGTCGAGCGTGCCATCGGCATTGAGCCGCGCGGCCCGGTTGCGCGCCACGCCAGTGATCTGCGTGAAATCGCCGCCGATCAGGATTTTTCCGTCCGCCTGCACGAGGAGCGTGTTGACCGCACCGTTGGGCGCGGGAGCGAAACTGCTGTCGCGCGAGCCGTCGGTATTGAGCCGCACGAGGCTGGAGCCGGCGGCGACGAGCACCTTGCCGTCCGCCTGCACCGCGAGCGCGTTGATGGCGGCGCCCATGGGACCAGGCTTGAACGTCGTGTCAATCGCACCGTCGGTATTGAGCCGGGCGAGGCTGGCGTAGTCGGACACGCCGCTGGTGAACGGCCCGCCCACGATCAGCTTGCCGTCGGCCTGGAGCGCCAGCGCCGTGATCGTGCCGAGCGGGCCGGGGGTGTAGGCGGTGTCGAGCGTGCCGGCCGCGTTGAAGCGGGCGATGTAGCTGCGATTCACGCCGGTGATCTGGGTGAAGGCTCCAGCCACGACGAATTTTCCGTCGGACTGAAGCGCGAGCGCGTTGACCGCACCGTTCGGATTGGGGCGGAAGGAGGAATCGGCCACGCCGTCGTCCTTGAGCAGGGCGAGGTTGGCGCGGGCCACGCTGCCGGCGTTGGCAAAACTGCCGCCGACCAGGATCGTGCCGCTCGTGCGCACCGTGGCGAAATTACCGCCGAGCAAAACCGAGCCATCCGTCCACAACGCGACGGCAGAGACGATGCCATCGACATCGGGGTCGAAATCCAAATCGAGCGAGCCGTCGGTCTTGATGCGGGCGAGGTGATTGCGCGTGGTGCGCTTGTCCTCCGCCCCCGGCTGGAATGAGGTAAAGGTGCCCGCCACCAGAATCGAGCCATCCGGCTGCAACGCGATGGAGTTGACCTGACTGTCGGCCTTGGGATCGAAGCCGTCGCCGGCGAGCTGACCGCTCTCGCTCACCCGGGCCAGGCCGACGCGCGGCCATCCGCCCACTGTGGAAAAATTGCCGCCGATGATGATCTTGCGGTCGCCTTGGACGGCGAGGGCCAAAACCGGTCCGCCGCATCGCGGATCGAAACTGGAATCGACCGAGCCGTTGGTCTCCAGCCGCGCCAAATATGAACGGGCGGAAGTCTCCGTCGCACCGGCGGGCGTGAAAGAGGTGAATGCACCGCCGACCAGAATCTTTTGGTTGTGCGCCTGAATCGCGAGCACGTACACCGCGCCGTCGGCATTGGGATCGAAGGCGGCATCAACCGTGCCGTCGTCCTTGTTGAGCCGAGCGATGTAATTGCGGGTCGTCGCCGTGGAAGTGCTGTTCGGAGTCAGCGAGGTGAACGCGCCGCCGATGATCAGCTTCTCGTCGGTCTGCTGGACGATGGCGTTGACCACGCCGCTCGGGTTGGGATCGAAGCCGGTGTCGATGGCGCCGGCAGCAGTGAGCCGCGCGATGCGGTTGCGGGTCGTCGCATCGGTCGCTCCGGTCGGCTTCAAAGACGTGAAACCGCCGCCGATCACGATGCGCTTGTCGGTCTGAACGAGGATGACGCCAACATTGCCGTTGGGGTTGGGGTTGAATCCGGTGTCAAGCGTGCCATCGGCGTTGAGCCGGAGCAGATTGTTGCCACTCACCGAACCGTTCGGCGTCGTGAAGGTGAACGTGCCGCCCAAAAGCACTTTGCCGTCGTAGGCCTGCACTGCGATCGCACTGATCGAACCCAGCACGCGGACAGAGGCCGCGGTGTTGACTCCGTTTTTCAGCACGCCGGTGGACAAGAGCCAGCCGAAGCTGCGCGCCTGGGTGGCGAGGCTGCGCTCGACAGCGCGCACCGCCACGGCGTTGACCGCGCCATCAGGTGCCGGCGCAAACGACGTATCGAGCGAAGCGTCGGCATTGAGGCGAATGAGGTTGCCCGTGGTCGAACCGGCGAGATTGCCGAACGCGCCGCCGATCAGCGTGCGGCCGTCGGACTGCTGTGCCAATGCCTTGACTTGAGAACCCGAGGTATCGCCGACACTGAGCATCCAGCTCGCGTCGGTCTTGCCGTCGGAGTCGGTCACCCGCGCCATGTAAAGAGGCGTCATGACGGTCGCACCGCCACTGGGTTGAATAAGCGAGAAAGAGCCGCCGAAGAGAATTTTCGCGGCCTGACCAGCAACCGTCTGCAACGCGATGGCCCGCACCTGCCCGTTGGCATTGGGGTCGAAGGTGGTGTCGAGCGTGCCGTCGGCCTTGAGCCGGGCGATGCCGTTGCGCTGGGTCCAATTGGAAGCGCCATTGGGCTGGAGCGTGGTGAACGCGCCGCCGACCAGAATCGTACCGTTGCTTTGCGCCACCAGCGTCCACACTTGCCCGTTGGCGTTGGGATCGAAAGCGGTGTCGATGGTGCCATCGGCATTGAACCGCGCGATGCAGTTACGCGTGGTGGCCGTGGTCGTGCTCGTCGCATCGGGCGGCAGCACCGCAGAGAAGGCGCCGCCAGCGATGATCTTGCCATCCTGCTGCACACACACGGCGGACACGGCCGAAGTCACGATCGGGCTGAACGTCGAATCCACCGTGCCGTCGGTGTTGAGCCGGGCGATATTGCTGCGGGAAACCGTGCCGTTGAGGCCGGGATTCAGCGAGGTGAAATTGCCGCCGATGACCGCCTTGTCGTCGGACTGGAGCGCGATGGCGTCAACCGTGCCGTAAGCCGTGGGATTGTACCCGGTGTCGAGCGTGCCGTCGGCATTCAAACGCGCGATGGCGCTGCGCGAGGTGGCCGTGGTATCGCTCTTGGGTTGCAGACTGGAGAACGAGCCGACGACTACGATTTTGTTGTCCTTCTGCACGGCAAAGGCCGTGACCTGTCCGTTGAAGTTGGGGTCAAAACTGGTATCGACCGTGCCATCGGCGTTGAGCTGCGCGAGGTTGTTGCGCGTCTCCGTGCCGACACGGGAGAAGCTGCCGCCCACGAGAATTTTTCCATTGCTCAGCTGTTTGATCGCGAGCACGCGGCCGTTGATGTTGGGGTTGAATGTCGCATCGAGCACTCCGTCGGCGGAGACGCGGGCGAGACCGTTGCGCACCTGCCCGCCGATACTGGCAAACGAGAGCCCGCCGATGAGCACGCGCCCGTCGGCTTGCACCGCGAGAGCGGACACGCGGCTGTTGATGTTGGGATCGAGATTGGTGTCGAGCGCGCCCTCCACCGTCAGCCGCGCCACGGCGCGCCGCGACACGCCAAAGGTCGCACCGGCGGCTTTGCTCTGGGTGAAATTGCCACCGACGAGCAATTTGCCGTCGGGCTGCGTCACCAACGCATTGACGACGTAGTTAAAGCCGGGGCTGAACGCGTCGTCGATGGAACCGTCGAAATTGAGCCGGGCGAGGTAACTGTGGGAGTTGGCCGCGCGTTGTCCGTTGGGCTCGATGGCCGTGAATGATCCGCCCACGAGAATCTTGCCGTCGCCCTGAATCAGCAGCGTCGCGACCGTGCCGTTGGCATTCGGATTGCCGAAGTCTGGATCAATCGCGCCATCGGACAGGAAACGGGCCAGCTTCGAGCGGCCGATGGTGGTGTCGAAATTGGTCGGCTGAACGTTGGAAAAGTTTCCGCCGATCAGAATCTTGCCGTCGGGTTGCACCGCGATCGCGGCCACCGAATTATCGGTTTTGGCGGTGAAGCCGTCGTCGAGCTTGCCGCTTGCTTCCAACCGGGCGAAGTAGCCGCGATCCGTCGTGGTGCTCGCGCCATTCGCCTGGAATTTCGTGAAACTGCCGCCGACCAGAATCCGCTTGTCGGGCTGCATCGCGATGGCAAAGACCGGACGGTCCGGGTTGGGATTGAACGTCGCGTCCAGCGCGCCGTTCGCATCGAGCCGCGCCAACCGGTTGCGCGTGGTGGTGCCGATCGCTGTGAAATCGCCGCCGATCAGAATCCGGCCGTCGACATCCACGACGAGCGCGCGGATGACGCCGTTGACATTCGGGTTGAACGCCGTGTCGAGCGAGCCATCGGCCTTGAGCCGGGCGATCCGGTTGCGATCCACGCCGCCGACCTTGGTGAAATTACCGGCAATTAGGATCGTGCCATCGGGCCGCACGGCGAGCGCGTTGATCGCGCCGTTCACATTCGGATCGAAGGAATCAACGGTGCCGTCGGCGTTGACGCGCGCGAGGTTATTGCGCCAGGTGCCGGCGGTGGCCCCATTGGGTTTCAACAGCGTAAAGTAGCCGCCCAGGAGGATCTTCCCGTCGGATTGCACCGCCATCGCGTTGACCGGGCCGTTCACGTTGGGGTCAAATCCGTCCGCCGCGGAAGGCGAATTGGCTTGGGCCAACAGCGACACGGCACTGACCGCCAAAAGAGCGGCGACCGCTAGGTTGAAGCGACGGAGACAGGAGCAGAGGGACAAAACAATTCGCATGGCTAGAAGTTGGTTGCAGTAAATCCCGCCCAAGGGCAAGCGGCGACGTGCGCCGGAAGAAACTTCGTCTTTCCCATGGGCGCACGAGCACTCGCCGGCAGTACCGGCGTCCGTCTGGAAGCGATGAAATTTTGCGGCAAAACGCAGGGCATGGCCGAGCGTCGTTAGTGTCGGTCAACCGCCTCCGGGTTCCGGGAAAGTATCGACGCAACCGAGCGGACGCGCCGGCCAGGCCTGGCTGCGGCGCTTTCTTGGTTCGCGTCGAAGCACTTAAACCGCCAACTTCGCTCCGCGCCCCCGGAACATTTTTCTAAGAAATGCCGTCTGCGAACGTTGTCCCGCCAGCAGCCTCAACCTCTATCCGCATGAAAATGACCCTCGCCCGCCTCCTCCTTTGCGCCGCTGTCGCGTGCGCCACGCCTCTCGCCCGCGCCGCCGCCACGCCCGCCGATTCGCACATCACCGCCGTCACCGTTTACGCCGACCGCGCAGTCGTCACCCGCACCGCCACGCTTGCCGTGCCCGCCGCCGGACCGCTCGAAATCGTCTTTGCCAACCTGCCCGCCGCACTCGTCGAGCAATCGCTCCAAGTCTCCGGACTCGGCACCGCGCAAGCCACCATTCTCGACGTCGCCGCCCGCGCCACCTACCTCGATTTCACGCCCAACGAGCGCGTGAAGACGCTCGAAGACGAGCTGCGCGGTCTGCAAAAACAGAAACGCGGCCTCGACGACCGCGGCAAACTCCTCGGCGAACAACAAGCCACGCTCGGCCGCATCGAGACCGCCCTCACCTCGCCGTCCAACAAAGACGCCGCGCGCCCCAGCCTGGAGGAATTGACCAAGCTCCTCGCCTTCCTCGGCGAGCAACGCGACAAGATAACCGCCGCCGCTGCCGCGCTCGACGATCAACGCGAGGCGCTCCAGGCGAAGATCGATGCCGCCACCCGCCAGCTCGCCGAACTGCGCGGCGGACGCGGTCGCAGCGTGAAGAACGTCACCGTGCGCCTCGCCGCCGCCACCGCCGGCCAGCTCGACCTCTCCCTGAGCTACGCCGTCCCCGGCGCCAGCTGGAGCCCCAACTACGATGCGCGACTGCGCGCCGAAGAACGCGCCGTCGAACTCACCTATCAAGGCCTCGTGCGCAACGGCACCGGCGAAGACTGGAAAGACATTGCCCTGACGCTCTCGACCGCCCGCCCATCGCTCGGCGGCGGCGCGCCGGAACTCGCGCCGTGGATCGTGGATGTGAGGAAAGCACTCATGGACAAAAATGAAGTGGATTTATCCCCCTTCGTCGTCTCATCCGGCGGTCGGGCGAAAAAACCAGCGAGGCCTGCACCCGCAACTTTTGGTAGCGGCATGCAAGAAGAGCCCATGTTCAACCGTGTCGCCCTCGCTGCCGCCCCCGTCGAGCAAGATGCCGCCATGCAAATCGCCACGGTCGAGGGCGCCACCACCAGCGCCACGTTCAAGATTCCGACGGCCGTCACGCTCGCCGCCGACAACTCCACCCAGAAGGTCGGCATCGCCACCGTAAAACTCAAAGCCAACCTCCAGTACCAGTCCGCGCCCAAGCTGCGCGAAACCGCGTTCCTCAGCGCCTACGTGACCAATTCCTCCGATTACCCGCTGCTCGCCGGCGCTGCGAACGTGTTCCTCGACGACACCTTTATCGCCACCAGCAACCTGAAAACGGTCATGCCCGGTGAGAAATTCGACCTCGCGCTCGGCGCCGACGAAGGCATCGCCATCAAGCGCAAGCTCGTCAACCGCTTCAGCGAGGACACCGGCCTGACTTCGCGTTACCGCCGCATCACCTACGAGTTTCTTGTCACGCTCACCAACAACAAGAAAACCGCCGAGAAAGTCGTGTTGAAGGACACGATTCCGGTGTCCCGCGATGAAAAGATTGTCGTGAAGCTCCTCGCCCCCGCCGAGCGCGAGCTGAGCACCAAAGAAGCGCAGAAGGAAATCACGCGCGAAGAAGACGGCAAACTCGTCTGGCGCATCAATCTTCAGCCCGCCGAGAAGCGCGAGTTGCCGCTCAAATTCTCCGTCGAGCACCCGGCCGACCTGCCGGTTGCCGGGCTGGAGTAATACCAACGAGCCCAATCTTCCTAACCATGAACCGAAGATAACGAAGTTTACGAAGATATAGATTACTCGATCACTGTGCGCTTCGCATCCTCGGTTAGCTTCTGATCAAAAATAGAACTCATGCCGCATCATTTGATGGCGGCATAGGCGAGCTGGGTTTCGCGCCGACCCTCAGCCTGCAACTCCACCCGGATCGCGGCCTGCGCTGGCTGGCGCAGATTGAGCGGCTGCACCAAAACCCGGGGGTGCCCCGCGGCCCCCGGAGGCGCCAGTGCCACACGGAAAGCCGGGTCCGCACAACTCACTGCCACCACCTGCCACCGCTGTGGCTCGGCCGCCACGATCTCAATGCTCTTCTCCGCCGCCTCACCTCCTCGCGTCCAATAGACCAGCCGGGGCTGCAACGCCACCGCCTCCTGGATGAAGACCGCCAAGGTCAACGCTGTCGGTTGCTCCGGCGCATCGCTGGTCTGCACAGCGATCTTCGCCGTCTGCTGTCCGGTCTTGCCTCCGATGGTGTAGGTCAGGCGCAATGTCCCGGTCGAGCCGGGCGGCACGGTCACCGCCGCTGGTTCGACCTGCGCGCAACTGCAACTGGGGGCCACGCTCGTGATCGCCACCGCCGTGCGCCCGGTGTTCTTATAGCGATACTCGCCCGTCACCACCGACTGCCCTGGAGCTGCTGTCAGGCGCAGCTCGCGCGCCTCCCACGCCAGCTCCGCCCGCAGGTTCAGGGCAAGTGTCAGAATACAGACTCCAAGGCGCAGCTTGGTGAAAACAGTCATCATACGATTTCGTTCGCTTTGGCCGGGTTACAGTGACCGCGCGCAACTGGTGCTGCGCGCGGTCCAACACTACAAGACTTAAAGCCTGACCCACATTGCACCGCTCTGGATAAACTAAGGATTATCAACCTGACCCCTTGGCACCTCTCGGGGGGGAGTGCTTACCCACTGGGCTATCACTATCATGTTTCACTTCCTTTCGGTTGTTTCCTCATGTTCTGTTTGCTGGCGCGAGACCCTCTTGGATTGGCCCATGACCCTGCTATGGCTTGAACCCGGATTGTCAATATGTCAAAATGTCAGAGAAATGACGTCTTATGGTTTTCCTTTGGCTGTTTCCAAATAATCTATAATACAAACAGCCACAGATATACCACAATAACGCAGGAAATATCACACTGCGCAATAACGCTATTGCCACATTAATCGCTTGATACAGCCTCGCCTCACGCAAACCAAGACAAGGCCATCGACTTCCTAAAGTGATAATAAAGATTAAAACCAACAACCACTCCACCAACCCCTTAATCGATATAATCAATGCAAGAGATCGCAGCATTTTGATAGCCATCTCATTCTGCCTTATTAGCCCAAACCATCCCAGCCCAAGTAAAGCAAACGCTAATAATAAACTCCACAACATAGCGCTAAAAGTTCTGTAAGCCTCCATGTAATTCTGAGCTTCCTTGCCCACTCCATCAGCAGAAAAAATAGCGATAACAAAAATGAGATGCCCCACCCCAAGTAAAATCGTTACCAAAATGGCCATCAACGACAATAAACGTGAACTTACAAAGTAACAATTGAGGCTTTTCATACAATGCAAAGTATCATTTCTAGCCGTTTCGCGTTTGGCAAACAGTTAGTGCAATATTTGCGATAGTCAGATCGAGTTCTGCATCCTGAATCTTTGTTGCATCTGTTGCCAAGCGCTGATCATCCCAATATAATTTACTTGCAGCGTCCTCAAACGCTGCCCAAGCGGCTTCTTCTCCAACTTGTGCTTGATAATCTTTAGTAGCTTGGATGAAATCCTTTAAATCGTTAGTGTCACTAGAAAAATAACGCCTTACATATGTCCAAAATCCTGGTGGAGTTGGAGATGAGTTATATGCATCCACGGCCAAATCAAAAGAATGACTATCTGCTGAACGGGTCATACTATCGGTATATTGTTGCTGGCGAGCAAGTGCAACAGCAGTCGTAGCCGCATTAAAGGCTGCCTGTTCTTTTTCACAACAAAGCCCAAACTGATCTGGATTATTTACAGTTCTATTTCCAACATATGCATACAGATTCTTTCCGCCCTTAAACCAGATTGGATCGGTCGAAAGCCACCGTCCCAATCCCGGCGAGTAGTAACGATTGCGGTGATCATTGAGCTGCACGCCAGCCAACCATTCGCGGCCGGTGAAGAGGTAGCGGTAGGAGGCACTAGGCGACAGGCTGGAGGCGTTAGGCTGATAGGCCGCCGTCAGGACGCTTGGCGTGCCGTACGCAGTGTAGCGGTAGCGTTGGGTGACGACGCCTTTGTCGTCCGCAAGCGCCACTGTGCTGCCAAGGCCATCGGCGAGCGGATAGAGAACATCCGCTTTGCGTTTAACGCCTTGCGCCCACGACAGAATTTCGTCGGTGCGTTGGCCATGGATGTAGCGGTCCGTCTGCTTGCCGTCGAGCGTGCGCTCGGCGAGGAGGTTCCACGCGGTGTCGTACGTGAGAGCGAGCGAGGTTGCATTGTCCAGCACCCACTGGCCTTGCGAGCCTTTGACGTAGTACTTGCGCAGCACACAGCGGTTGCGCGCGTCGTAGAAGAATTCGGCCCGGATTTGCGACACAGAGGACACAGAGGCCATCGCAGAGGTCACGGAGATAAGGCGATTTTGGGAGTCGTAGGCGTAGGTCTTCTGACCATCGCTTACGAGATTCCCGTTCGCGTCGTAGGCGAAGACCACTCCGTTGACCTGAGTGTATTGATTGAGGCTGTTGGTGGCGTAGCTCTCCGTCGCAGCCGGCGCGTTGGGGACAACGCGCCCCACCTGGGTGCGGTTGCCCATCGGATCGTAGGCGAAGCTTTCGTTTTGCGGGAACCCATCGCGGGATAAACCCGCTCCTACAGCGCCATAATCGACGCCGGTGAGCTGGCCCGTGGCATCGTAGCCGTATTTTTCCGTGACGCCATCTTCGCGAGTCTGCGCCGTACGACGGCCGAGGGCATCGAGCGCATAGCGCGACCCCGCCAGCACCTGGCGGCCTTGGGCGTGCTCAATGTCAGTCAATTGTCCGGCCATGTCGTAGGCATAAGTCGTGGTGACGCCGTTGTCACGCGTGAGTTGGGCGATTAGCCCAAATTTATTATAATCATAGCTCGCCAAAGGCTTGCCCGCGCCCTCGCCGATTGCCGTCAAACGGCCGCGCACATCGTATGCATAGGACACCTTGGTGTCATCCGGATAGATCAGCCCGGCTCGTTGACCGACGGCGTTGTACGCATACGCCACCGTCTGCGGCGTCAATCCGGGGACGAGCGCCGCCAGATCGGTGGTCTCAGAGACGACATGCCCCAAGGCATCGTACGTGTAGGTGAGCTTGGCCGAGCCATTGGCGACGGCCGCCAGACGCCCCGCCGCGTTGTAGGTGTAGGTCGTGACCACAGGCAATGCAGGTAATGCACCATGCGCAGTAGATGGCAGGGCCGAGGCGGCACTCCAAGTCTCTGAGATCGGTTGGCTGGAAATATTGTAAGCGATTGTCTTGGTCTGACCGCTGCGATTGACGTACGCGATCAAACGCCCGCCCACGTCGTAGGCCCAAGTTTCCTGCGAGCCGCCGGGGTAGATCATCGCTGTCTTCCGATGCTGGCCATCGTAGGTGAAGGCATAGGTATTGCCCTTGGCGTCCGTCAACGACGCCATGTCGCCCGCCTCAGTATAGGTATAGCGGGTGGTCTGCCCCAGCGCATCGGTCGATGCAATGCGCCGATTGCGCGAGTCGTAGGCAAACGTGGTTTGCGACCCATCGGGCAAGGTGGTCGTCAACATATTGCCACGTTCGTCATAAGTCCACCGCGTCACCCGGCCGAGCGGATCGGTCGTGGAAAGACGACGGCCCATGGAATCGTATGTATTTGAAGAAACGGAAGGCGCAGTAGACAAGGGTGCGGTGCGGGTGACGGTGAGTACACGATTGCCCGCATCGTAGGTGGTGACTGTGGTCAAGCCGTCGGGCGATACCTTCTTGATTTCGCGGCCCAACACATCGTATTCCCATGTTTCGCGGCTGCCATCGGCATAAAGGGCGGCGGTGCGGCGTTTGCCATCGTAGTTGAAACGGGTCTTGCGGCCCAAGGCATCCGTTATCTGCGTCACATTGCCCAAATCGTCGTAGGCATAACGCGTCACGTTGCCGGTCGCATCGGTGACGGCGGTCTGTCGGTCATTGGCGTCGTACTCGTACCCGGTCACGCTGCCGTCGGAGGCGGTGACACTGGTCATGTTGCCGTGGTCGTCGTAGGTCCAGCGGGTGATACGCCCCGCCGGATTAACCTGCGTGAGGCGGTGGCCATCCTCGTCGTAAGTGTAACGCGTCACCCGGCCGAGCGGATCTGTTTCACTCACGAGATGATTGTCCGCATCGTAAGCATAGGTGGTGGTGGCGGCCGCGGCGGTACCAATCGCCACGGTACGCGCGAGCATGCGCCCTTCCGTATCGTAAAGCCGTTGCTCAACACGGCCATCTGGGTACTGAATACGTGAAGGATGCGGCACGAGGGTGCAGGAGCCGCAACCTTGCGGAATCTCTGTATAGTCGAAGATTGTGACGCCGCCAGTCGGATCTTCACTGCGCACCACGCGACTGAGCTCGTCGTAGGTGAGTTTGGTAGTCCGGCCCATGGCATCGGTCTCAGCGATCTTGCGCCCATACTTGTCGTAGGCGAACTGCTGTGTGGTGCCGTCGGCACGGATCAGTTTGGTGACGAGCCCGCGCTCGTTGAGTTCACGCCGGCTCGTGCGTCCGAGCGGATCAGTGATGCTCACACGTCGCCCTTGGGCATCATAGCCGTAGCGTACAACCCGACCTTTTGGGTCGGTCCATGTCGTCTTCAACCCTAGCTCGTTATAGCCGAAACGATGCACGCCACCGTCCCGCTGCTGGAAGGTCAGCACTTGGCCCATGGCGTTATATGTGTAGGCACGCACCGCGCCATCGAACGAAGTGTGCCGGACGATTTGGCCCTGCGCGTTGCGCTCGTAGGTCGTAGTACGTCCGTGGCGATCGATTGTCTTGGTTTTGCGGCCTTGCGCATCGCGTTCTTCGCGCGCTTCGGTCTTGGCGCCACGCATGGTGGTTCGTTTATTACCCGCCGCGTCATAGGTGTAAGTCAATGTCCGTCCCGCCTTGTCAGTCTTGGCCATGAGTGAGCCCTTCCCTTGATCGGCATACTCGAAGCGGGCAATCCGCCCGAGCGAGTCGGTACGCTCCGTCGGCCGGCCGCGTGTCGCTTGGGGCGTGCGGTACGACACCGTGCGCAGGTCGGAGTACTTGACCACCCGCTTGTCGGGATCGCTCGGATCGAGCTCCAAACTCGCATACACTCCTCCTGTGGCTGGATTGATCTCCTTATGGATCATGCCGCTACCCTGAGGGTAATAGTCATACTGGATGTGTTTCGCCCGGCCTGCATACCGCGGATCGTCGGCTTCCACCAGACGCAACCGCGAATACGGCGTAAGGTACGCGTAACGGTAGACCGCCTGCGTGCCATCACCATATCGTGCTCCCGTTAGCACGGCATACTCAAAGCCGGTATCAGGCGCCGCCTGCACGGAGTAATCATACTGCACCGCGCGTCCATCGCTGCCTGTGACCTTGGCCAACACCGTCTGGCTTGTTGGTACAGGATCGAGGTCGTTGGCCATCACCACCGCCCCCACCAACGCCGACTCCTGTCCCGGCGCGGCGAGGATTCGCACCCGAGCGAGCGCGCTGGCCGCCGTTCCGAAATCCAAGCCACAGAAATTCATTTGATAGCCCGTACCGGGAAACACCGTGGTCGCATTGCCGTCGAACGCTGCGGCCGCTGCCGCTTTGGTGCTCGGCGTCGCCTGGTCGGGGCTGATGGGCGTACCCTGCAGCGGGCTTGTCGCTCCCGGCGCAAAAAACTGCAGCTCAGCCACCGGCAATGGCTGGCCGGTGCGCGCTTGGAGGCGGGCACCTTTGAATACACGCGCACCCAGATTTGCGGGCACCATCAGCTCCACCCACTGCCCGGCGGCGGGTGCTTGCGCGATGGTCCCCAGCGTGGCTAGCTGGCCATATTGGCAGGACAACTCGCGATACGCGAAAGTCAGGCTGCGCCCCGCCGGCTCTGTCACGGTCAGCAGATAACCGTCGGCGTCGTAGGTCAACCGCGTCACCGCCCCGGAGGGCGAGGTCAATTCGCGCATCTCGTAGCGCACACTGGCCTGCGCCCACCGTGTCTCGAACCGGTTGGCCCCCCCGATCCGCGCGGGCATCCGCACAAACCGGCACCGCACGCCGTTCGCCAGTGTCACCTCATAGCCTTCCGCTGTAGCGGTCAACCGCTCCGTCAAACCATTCCAGCCCACCCAAGCGCCCTCCGCCGTCGGATAAAACACCCGCCGCGCGCCCGAAGGATATATGAACATGCAACGCCGCCCCTCCGGCGCCTGCTCCTCAAGCAAACCATACAGCCAGCTGTGTCGCCACGTGCTAAAATGTCCAAAAGCGTAGGTGTCCGACGACCGTTGCACCGAGTTGTGGTGACGGCGCAGGGTCAGTTTCCCCTGTGCCGCTCCCGCCACCTCCAAATCAGTCACCGCCCGCATGACGTTGCCCGTGGCGACCTGAAAGGGATTGCCGCCTTCACATATCTCGCACGATTCTCCTTCTTCGCACTGCGTGCCACCCGTGCAATCCTCCGAGCAATCATCCACATAGAAATCCTCAGTATCGACATAGACCCCAAGGATATCATACCAATCCCGCTCATAGTGATCGATCCAACACCCCGAGCCCTCATCGCAGGTGCTGTCCATGTAGTAATCTTCGTAGAAGTAGGGATCGCAGGCACGCACCGAGGGCACGCCGCCTAGGGCGAAAAGCGCAACGAGCACAACCAGAGAAGGCAGCAGACCGCGCGCGATCCGCGCGGTCTTATAGCACAAAAACCGATAAGAGCTGGCTGCGCTTGATGAAGTCCTTAAGCAGGGGTTCATAAGATTTTTCATAAAAATATAGAATAAAATGGAAGCAGGAATGAAAATATAACAACGTTGCGAGCTAGGTCGCATTGCCGAGATTGATCAGGATAAACTTACCGCCGAAACCCTTGCACCTGGTCCCTCGGGTGCCACCAAACGGCCTGTATTGATTCAAGTTAGGGCTGAAAAAGACTTTCAACCCACGTTGGACATGGGTGCAAATTTCGCCGAGAGCCCCAGCCATGTCGTCGTACATACAGCATAAGGCATGTATCATTTTCTCGGCAGGCACATACTCCGGCGTCCCCGGCTTTGCAGTTGCCCCTTGTCCGACGGACCCAAACCGTAATACTCCACCCAGCATCGAACTCGTCGCTCCCTTATGAACCGAGGCATCCGCCGCCCTTGGCGAAGGCGTAAGCCCGATGGAAGCACGCTTACTGGAAAATAAGAAAGTAGGTAGTTGAGTGTTCGTGGTGCCCTTTCTGGCACCTGAAGTAGTAAAACAATAAAAGCGTGGGCGTACCGTGATAAAAACCCATGTGCAGACAAGAAAGATTTTAATACATAATTGTTAATATGCCCATTATTAAATTTTAACCTAAACACGAAACCCACGCTAATAGTGCTACATCGCGCTTTATTTGGGTGAGGGCACCACAATCTTAATGCCAGATCAGACCAACACTGATCACTACATTGAGTGTCGCGCACCTCTCACCGAACCAGGTGCGCGGCACCGCAGGATAACTTCCACGTGCATTTCGAATGCCTTGCGCAGAGGGCGGCCGCAGTAGTAACAAAAAAACCACGGCGTCGGAAAACGCCGTGGCTTGAGAGTTGTTCTAGTTTAAACGATTAAGTCGGACGTGCCGCCCGGCTTAGAAGTGGTAGTTCAGGCCGATCCCGTAGCTCATGTCCTTGTCGTTGTTGATCGCGACAGTGACCGTGGTGCTCCACTCCTTGTTCACGCGGTAGTTGGTCCGCACGCCGTAGTTCCAGGAACGCTCCACCACATTGACCCGGGGAGTGTCTTTGTAGGAAACGAACGGAGCGACCGACACTTCGGTACCGGCTTGGAATTCCACGCCGGTGCCCAACGCGTAGGCGAAACCGTTTTCGTTGTAGGAACGGGTCTTGATCCATTCCCAACCCACGGTGCCCGTGACGAACGGCTTGCCCCAAGCGAGCTTGGTGTGCGCGGTCAGGTCGAGGTTCGCCGTGTAGTCGCGGACATTCACGCCAGACGCGCCGAGACGCGTGTAGTCGTAAGACAGGCCGAGGTCCATGTTCGCGCACAAGGCCTGGTTGAAGAAGAAGCCGTAGTCCTGCGCGAGCTTGGGAGCGCCCACGGCTTGTTTGTTGAAACGCACGTAGGTGAATTCGGCACCGACGTAGTTTTGCCCGATCAGGCCGGCGCCTTGGGTGGAGGCGGCAGGCGCGCTGATGGGCGCAGCAGAGGCAGTCAGGCTCAAAGAAGCCAGGGCGGCCAAAACGAACGTTTTCACGGAGGATTTCTGTAGTTTCATTGGTGTATTAGATCTAAATGCCCACCGGGCTTTTGAGCCCGATAAGCGGTGGGGTGTGATTGCGTTTTTTTACAATAGTTCCAGCCGAATTTTTTACAAAAATTACCAAAAAAATGGAACCTTGCCGCATCCCCTTGGTGGGGCATGGCGCAAACCGCCCGGCCCGCTTGCGGAAAACGCCGGCTGCGACGATCTTCGCGGGCCATGATTTCCCGCCGCACCCTCCCATTCGTCGCCCTCGCCACCATGTTTTTCAGCTTTCTCCACGCCGAACCGCTCAAAGTCGGCGATCCCGCGCCGGCCGTTTCCGCCACCACCGATGCCGGCGCCGCGCTCGCGCTCGCCGATGTCTACGCGAAGCAACCGTACACGCTGGTCTATTTCTACCCGAAGGCCGACACGTCCGGCTGCACCAAGCAGGGCTGCTCGTTGCGCGACGCCTACGAGGAGCTCGCGAAAAAAGGCGTGGCTGTGCTCGGCGTGAGTGCCGACAACGTGGCCGCGCAGAAGGCGTTCAAGGAGAAATTCCACTTCCCGTTCACGCTCCTCGCCGATCCGGACAAGACCGTGATCAACGCGTTCGGCGTGCCCGCCAAGCTGGGTTTCGCCAGCCGGCAGGCGTTTCTCATCAAGGGCGGCAAGATCGTCTGGGCCGATTACAAAGCGTCCACCGACAAGCAGGCCGCCGATGTGTTGCGCGTCCTCGCCGAGATGAAGTGACCGGCGGCGCGCGCCGGACTGTCCGCGCATTTCCGGCCGCAACACGCTGTCCATCGCGGGATTCTTCTGGCAACGTCTCCGGCCCATGAGCCCCTGCGCGCCCGCCTTCGCGTCCCGTTTTTGGCGTCTGCTCTTTGCCAGCGCCGCGTGCCTGGCCGCTGGCCTCACCGCATCGCCGCTGGCGCGCGCCGCCGCGCCCGATGACCTCGCCTGGCCGGCCGTGCAACGCGAACACAAGCCCTGGACGCGCTGGTGGTGGCCCGGCAGCGCTGTCGATCCCGCCAACCTCACACGCGAACTCACCGCGTTGGCCGAAGCCGGCCTCGGCGGCGTCGAAATCACGCCCATCTACGGCGCGAAAGGCGCGGAAGAGCGCTTCGTCCCGTTTCTCTCTCCGAAATACGTCGAGCTGCTCGCGCACACCGCGGCCGAGGCGCGCCGGCTCGGTCTCGGCGTCGACATGGCCACCGGCACCGGCTGGCCGTTCGGCGGCCCGCAAGTCGGACCCGATGATGCCGAGTTGAAAATCGCCCTCGCCGACGGCCAGCTCGCGCCGCGCCCCACCGGCTTCAAGGTCAAACGCGCCGCGCCCGGCGGCGCCGGCCCCGTGCTCAATCCTTTCTCGCCCGCCGCCCTCGCGCGTTACCTCGTGCCCTTCACGGCGGCGCTCGCGCCCCTGCCGCCCGGCGCGTTGCACGGCCAGTTTCACGACTCGTTCGAGTACACCGCCAACTGGACGCCGGAGTTGCCGGAAAAATTCCTCGCCCAACACGGCTACGATCTGCGCGACCGCCTCGCCGAGTTCGGCGGCGCCGGCGATCCCGAGATCGTCGCCCGCGTGAAATCCGATTACCGCGAGACGCTCGCGCAACTGCACCTCGACTACGTCAAAACCTGGGTCGAGTGGACGCACCGCCTCGGCGGCGTCGCCCGCAACCAGGCCCACGGCGCGCCCGGCAACCTGCTCGATCTCTACGCCGCCGCGGACATACCCGAGACGGAGGTGTTCGGCGCGAGCGCGTTTCCCCTGCCCGGCTATCGTTACGAAGCCGCCGAGCTCGGCAAAAATCTGCCGCAACCGCTCGTCAACCGCTTCGCCTCCTCCGCCGCGCACGTCGCCGGCCGGCCGCACGCGTCGTCGGAGACGTTCACCTGGCTGCGCGAACATTTCCACGAATCGCCTTCCGAGATGAAGCCCGAACTCGACCAGCTTTTTCTCACCGGCATCAACCACGTGTTTTACCACGGCACCGCCTACTCGCCGGCCGACGCGCCGTGGCCCGGCTGGCTGTTCTACGCTTCCACGCAGTTCAACCCACGCAACCCGCTCTGGCGCGATTTCGCTGCGCTCAACGCGTACATCGCCCGCGCCCAGTCGCTCCTCCAAGCCGGCGCGCCCGACAACGACCTGCTCGTCTACTGGCCGGTCTACGACCTCTGGCATCGAGCCGAGGGCTGGGACCGCCGCTTCAGCATGCACGGGCGCGACTGGCTCACCGAGTCGCCCACCGGCGAAACCGCGCGCCTGCTGATCGCCCGCGGCTGCGCGTTTGACTTCATCTCCGACGCCCAGCTCGACCAGACGCGTTTCGCCGCCGGCGAATTGAAAACGCCGGGCGCCGCCTACCGCGCGATTCTCGTGCCGCGCTGCGAACACCTGCCGCTCGCCACCCTGCAACGCCTGCTCGCCCTCGCGCACGACGGCGCCACGGTGCTTTTCCTCGGCGCGCTGCCGGCCGATGTCCCGGGGCTGGGCCGGCTCGCCGAACGCCGCGCGCAATTTCAGGCCGCGCTCGCGCCGCTCGCGTGGGCCGACGGGCCGACCGCCGGTCTGCGCATCGCACCCGTGGGCGAAGGCCAGATGGCCGTGGGGCCGAGCCTGACGGCGCTGCTGGCGTTGACGCGCGCGACCGCCGAGCCGCTCGCCACGCAGGGCGTGGACGTGCTGCGCCGCCGCACCGCCGACGGTTACATTTACTTCGTCGCCAATCTCACCGCGCAACCGCTCGACGGCTGGGTGCAACTCGGCCGCGCCGCGCAATCCGCCGTGCTGCTCGATGCCCGCACCGGCCGCGCCGGCGTCGCCGCGCTGCATCCGTTGCCCGACGGCGCGGAGGTGTTCCTGCAACTGCGCCCCGGCGAATCGATCTTTGTGCGCACGCTGACCAAGCGTGCCGCACGCGGCGCCGCCTGGCCGTATTTCTGCGAGAACGAAGACGCCACTCCCATCGCCCTCGCCGGCGAGTGGCGCGTGCGTTTCAGCGCAGGCGGACCGGAACTGCCGCCGGCATTCGCCACACCGACGCTCCACTCGTGGACCGAGCAAGGCGGCGAGGCCGAACGCTTCGCCGGCACCGCGCGCTACGAACTCGATTTCACGTTGCCCGCCGGCGCCAAGGCCGACGACTGGCTCCTCTCGCTCGGCGACGTCCGCGAGACCGCGCGCGTCTTTATCAACGGCACCGAAGTCGACCACCTCTGGAGCCTGCCATTCGTCACACGGCTCGGCCCGACGCTCCGCCCCGGCCGCAACCAGCTCGCCATCGAGGTGACGAATCTCGCCGCCAACCGTATCCGCGATCTGGATCGGCGCGGAGTGGCGTGGAAGAATTTTCACGAAATCAATTTCGTGAACATCCACTACAAGAGCTTCGACGCCGCCGAGTGGCCGCTGCAACCGTCGGGCCTGCTCGGCCCGGTGACGCTCACGCCGCTGCGCACGCTGAAGCCGTGATCACCGCCGCGGCGCGTCGCCCGCCGGGCGCGGGAAAAACCGGTGGTTCAGCGGCCGGCGCTGCTCGGGCGTGAGCGGCGGCAGATCGGGCAGCGTCGCAGGCTTGAACTCGCCGAGCTGCGCGCGGCACAGCGCGCGGAAATTGTCCCAGCGCTCGCCCAGAAACAGCGCCTCGTTGCGCGTCTCGGCCTTCGCCGTCTCGCTCGGCGCGGACAGCGGCGGCGCGCCCGCCACCTGCCGCAACAAGCTGCGCCATTCGGTGAGCAACCGGTCGAAATCGCCGCGCCCGGCATACTCCTGTTCGTCGACGAGCTTGCGCGCCTTCTCGCCGTCGGCCACGAGCGAGCGCACGATCTCCGCCGCGCCGCTGCCGTAGGCGGGCGGCACGCCGCGTTCGAGCCAGCCGTCGATTTCGAGCCGCCGGTAAAATTTTTCGCACGCGAACGCCAGCCGCCCGATCCGGCGCGGATTGGTGCCGGCGAAACGGTCGCCCGCAAACAGGTTGGCGCAATCGAACAGCAGATCGTCGAGCGGATAGCGGTGATCCGACAGCGCCGCCACCAGCGCGAGCCCCTCGGGCCCGAGGAAAACCGACACGATTTCGCCGCGCGGCGTGAGGCGCAGCTCGCGGTCGAGCACGCCCACGCGCTGCCATTGCCAGAGCAGCGTCGCCTGTGGCGAAAGCTCCAGACACGCGGCGCGGTATGCGCACTCGGCGCAGGCGGGAAACGGATTTTTCTCGCGCCGCACGAGCCGCGCGCGGCCGGTGTCGGTGCGGTGGCGGCACGGCAGCGCGTCGGGCGCGAGCTCCGCCGTGCGTTCGGCACCGAGCACCAGCGGCTCCTCGGTGAAAAAACGGTGCGCCATCGTGCGCGCGACCTCGGCGGCATCGGCCCCGCCGCGCAGCCGGCGCAGGAAAAACGCCCACGGCAGCGGCGCGGCGCGCTTGAGCCGGAGCGGCGCCGCCCGGCGCAGGCGCGGCGTCGAGCTGCTCACGAGCACGAATCCGCATTCGTCGAGTCCGCGGCGGCCGGCGCGGCCGATCATCTGCAGGAGATTGTGCGGCGCGATTTCGCGTTCGAGCTGGTCGGAAAGATAGCCGCCGGCGGTGATCAGCACCGAGCGCAGCGAGAAATTGATGCCGGCGCTCAGCCCGAGCGTGGCGACCACCGCGCGGAGCTGTCCGGCCTTGGCCAGCGGCTCGATCACGCCGGCACGTTGCAAGTACGTCAGTCCGCTGTGGTGGTAGGCAACGCGCGCTTTGATCAGCCGCGCCAGCGCCGGACCGCAGGCCAGCTCCTGCTCGCGCGTGAGCGTCAGCGGATCGGGCAACGGCAGCTCGCGCGCGCATTGCCGGGCAAGCCGCTCGGCGTCCTGCCGGTGCGGCGCAAAAATTAGCACCGGTCCGTAGCCCGCGCGCAACGCCCCCGCCACGCGCCGCGACCAGAAGCCCTCGATGGTTTTAGGCAAACCGCCGACCAGTTCGTCGGCCTCGACTTCTTCGAGCGGCACGGGACGGTCGCGCGTTTGCACGACCTCGACGTTGCGCCCCAACCGACGCAGCCACGCGGCGACATCCTCGGGATTTTCCACCGCGCCGGAGAGCAGCAGAAGTTGCAAATTCGGCAGCGCAGACAGCAGCACGCCCTCGTAGTGGTTGCCCCGCTGTGCATCGGCGAGCCAGTGGTACTCGTCGACGACGAGCAGTTGAAATGACGCTGCCGGTGTCGCCGGCCGGCTCTCCGTGATGAGGCCTTGCACCGCTTCCAGGGTCGCCACGACCACCGGCGCGCCGGGCTCGATCGTGACGTCGCCGGTGATGATGCCGACCCGCCAGCCGCGGGCGCGCCACTCGGCGAATTTGTCGTTGGCCAATGCGCGCGTCGGCACGGTGAAAAGCGTGCGCCGCGAGAAATTTATCTGCTCGACCCAGCGCTCGAAGATGAAGGTCTTGCCCGCGCCGGTGGGCGCATCGACCACGACGTCGCGCCCGGCCAGCAACGCCTGAATGGCCGCCGCCTGCCAGCGGTCCGGCAGGACGAGTTTCTGGAGACTTTCGAGCGCGGCGCCGAGCACGCGGCGCACCGTAGCGGCCGGCGGGCCTCCGTCAATGCGGGGGATTCAACGCGTTGGCAGACGGTCGCGCCGCACGTAGATGCGCATGGTGTCGCGCTCGGCGACAAAGCGGTAGTTTTCCTCCACCCACGCGCGCAGCTCGGGCCACGTCTCGTGTCCATAGGCGGCGCGGTCGTGCGGCCAGAACGCTTGCGCGCCTACGGCGTCGAGAAACATCGGCGGCCGCCGGCGGCGGAGATCGCCGAGATAACGCCCACGGTAATAGTCGGACTGCGGCTGCGGAATCATTTGGCGCTCGTTGTGTCCCTCGCGCGAGGCGTGCGGCATGCCCGTTTCGACGTAGTAACGCGGCATGTAGCCCCAAATTCCGAGATACTCGCCGGGGCGCGCATAGAGCGAAATCTCCTGCGCCACCGCACTGCGGCGCGCATCGTAGGTCCGCACGTCGGTCAGGTACGGATGCGAACGCTGTACGCGGGCGACGATCTGCGGCACGAGCCCGGCGAGCAGAAAAATTGCTACGAACACGCAACGTCCCCGCGCCTCCACCGCCGACCACGCCAGTGCCAACCCCGCCGCGCCCAATCCGGCCAGCGGCACCACGACCAACAAGAGGTAATGCGGAAACTGCCGGCCCGATGCGATGGCCGCGTACAACGCCGCCGCCAGCACAACCGCCGCGCCCAACGCCGGCCACCAACTCCGCCGCCCGCGCGCCCACGCCGCCACCCCGAGTGCGCCCAGCGCGCCGACAAGCAGCCCGACCACACACGGCGTCAGCCCTTCACTCATGTCCATCCACGCCGGCAACGCCCGCAGCATGGCGCCAAGCGAGTACATCTTGGTCTCGGTGGCGTAGCGGAGATTGTTAAGCAGATACGTTTCCCAGAAATGCCGCCAGAGATTGTACGTCGCCAGAAATCCGATGCAGCCCAGCGTGGGCAACAGCCCGCCCAGCACCAGCGCCCCGACCGCGCGGCTGCGGCCGCCGCGCCACGCCGCCCACGCACCGCCGACCGCGAGCACCGCAGCGACCGGCACGCCCTGCATCTTCGCATACGGGATCGCGCCCAGCAGCAGCCCGGCCACGAGCCAGCACCACCAGCGCCGACACCCGCGCGCCGCTTCCACCAACAGCGCAAACGCGGCCGTCAGCAGAAAAATCGGCAGATGTTCGCTGGTGTAATGAACGAAGTCCCAAAACGTGCTCAGCGCGAAAAACGCCAGCGCCGGCAACACCGCCACGCGCGCCACCGCCTCGCCCCACAGCCGGCGCAGCCCCCACCACAACGCAATCAGCGCGCCCGCCACCAGCAGCAACCCGACCGCGCGTGCCGTCGCGAAATCCACCGGCAACCCGACCAGCCGCGGCAGCAGCAACACGAAGTCGTTGAGTGGACCGTGCGTCGTGCCGTCGACCGACTTCCAATAAACAGGGTGATGTTGCAGCGTGATCGCGCCCGCGATGGTGTGCGCCTCGTCGACATTCAGCTCGGGGTGATGGAAAAATGTCGGCCAACGAAACGCCAGCAGCGCCACGCCGATACTCAGAGGAAACAGCCACACGCCCGCCGCCGCCACCGGCGCTGCTCCACGCAGCTCGCGTCGCACCGCGCCCACCGCCAGCACCAACGGCCACAGCCCGGCCATCCACGCCAATGCGTGATACCGCCACGGCGCATCGACCCACCAGCTCAGCACGCGCGTCCAAAAACTCGGCCCAGGCGGCGGCACAGCGGGCAACGCCACCGGCGGCGCCGCATCGCCGACCCAGATGTATCGCCACGTCGGCACGTGGTACACTTGCAGCGTGCTCACAGGAATATCAGCCAGCGGCCCTCGCACCGTCGACAACGGTCGTGTTGGCACCCGCGTCATAAACTCGTCCAACCAACGCTTCGTCCAAGCGTCCTCGAAGTCGTAAATTCGCAGCACGAAAGGTGTATGTGACTCCTCCCACCGGCGCGTCCACGCTTCCACCTGCACTGGCATGCACAACCACGTTTCGTGGATCGGCACGGGTGCGAGCGCCTGCGCGAGTTGCGTCTCGTAAGCCCGCCGAGGTGCGTCAGCGGAGCCTGAAAGCACATCGTAGACCCACCGAGTACTGATCGTCGCGCCGGGTAGCACAGCGGTCAGTGTCAGCCCACCCGCCAACAACCAACCCGCCGGACGCCAGCGTGCCACGGCCGACGCGCCGACGCCGACCAGCAGGCATACGCCCGGCAGCACCGGGCTGTAGGCGCGCTCGAAGAATATCGATTTACCGCCGAAATAGGCGGCGAAGGCCACCGCCGGCAGTACCCACAGCGTCAACACACGCCACGCTCTTTGTCGAAGCCACGCCACCATCCCGGCAAACGCGAGCACCGCCGCCCCGACCCCTAGTGTCGCCGTGAAATAGGCCGTCGCCAAACCGTAACTCGCACCGCCATCAAGCGGCCCGGAGACCGGGAATGGATGGCTGTATTGCACGACCAGCCGTTGCACGCCATCGCAGAACGCGGAGAAATTCCACCACACACCCGGCTCGGCCAGGAGAAATGCGGCGAGTGCCGCCACAGTGAAAATTCCCCACGCATGGAGCTGTGCGCGCCACCACCCCGCCTCGCCCCGGCGGCCCATGTTCACCAGCGGCGCCAACGCAAACAGGCCCATGGTATTTTTTCCGGCCACCATGACGCCGAGCAATGCGCCAGCAAACAACAGACGGCCTCGCGACCACGGTCCGCCACGCAGCCATAGCCAGAGGTAGCCCAATGCAAGAGCGGTGAGCATCGCATCGGGTCGCGCATAATGAGCGTCCTGCACCAGAACTGGATTAAAGGCCGCCAGCATCGTGCCCGCCACCGCACCGACAGGCCCCGCCAGCTGCCACGCCAATACGGCAATGCCCGCCAATGCCAAGCTCGCCCACACCGCCGAAAAAACCCGCAAACGCCAACGCGTCCCATCCGCGTCCGGACTCGCCGCTCGGCCCGCCACATGGCGGATCGCCGCATCCCAAGCCCATACCGCGTAGTGATAGGAGGAGCCAGCGTATTGGTTGTATCGAAATATCGGAGGGAGGTCCGCCTTCGCAGGATTAAGATCCCAATCGCCAGTACTGCGGGCGTGCGCGATCAGCGCCACGGGAATCGCTTCGTCGGGGTGGTTGGCCGCCGCCGCCAGATGCCGCCAGCGCAGATGCCAGCCCGCCAGCAACGCGAGCATCACCAGCCCCAACGCCACCGCGCGACGCCATGCCACCGCGCGCGGCGCAGCGGCCGGCGGAGCGACAGAGGCGGGCGGGGAGGCATCCATGCGCTCCAGTACGCGGCGACGTTTTCGCGGCGCAAGCTCCGAGTCCGCGCGGGCTCCGAGTGGAGCGCATGGCGAAGCTGGCCGCGGCGCATTTGACGTCGGCCGCGCGGTGCGTTGCGCTCAGGTTCTGCTGTGACGTTCCCGACCTTTCTCCGCGCCCTCAACTCCCGCAACTACCGGCTCTTTTTCGCCGGGCAGGGGGTGTCGCTCGTCGGCAATTGGATGAACACCACGGCATCGGCGTGGCTCGCGTACGAGTTATCGCACAGCGCGTTTGTCGTGGGGCTGGTGCCGTTCGCCAACCAAATCCCGCTCCTTTTGCTCGCGCCGGCCGGCGGAGTGCTCGGCGACCGGTGGGACCGGCGACGCCTGCTCGTGGGGCTGCAAACGGCGTGCGCGGTGTTGTCAGCCGGGCTCACGGCGGTGACGCTCACCGGGCACCTCACGGTCGGACTTCTCGTGAGCATCGCGGCGCTGCGCGGCTTGATCAACGCCGTGGAGTTTCCCACGCGGCAGTCGTTCATGGTCGAACTTGTCGGACGAAAAGACGACCTGGCCAACGCGATCGCGCTCAATTCGTCGCTCTTCAATGTGGCGCGACTGATCGGGCCCTCGGTCGCCGGCGTGTTGATCGTGACCACCGGGGCGGGATTTTGCTACGCGCTCGATGCTCTGAGTTTTCTACCGGTCATCGGCACCTTGCTCGCGCTTAGGCTACCAGAGCGGCCACAGCGGGCGGGAAGCTCGGCAGCGCTGGAGGACTTGCGCGCTGGCTGGCGTTACGCGAAAAACAGCAGGGAACTGTGGGCGCCGCTATTAATGGTGCCCGCGCTGGCATTGACGGGATTCGCAGCGCCGATTCTCGCCCCGGTGTTTGCCCGGGATGTGTTTCACCAGGACGCCCGGACGCTCGGGCTCATGCTGTCGGCGATGGGCATCGGGGCGTTGGGAAGCGCGATTTTTCTGGGAACGCGCACGACGGCGGCGGGGTTGTCGCGCTGGATCGTGCGCGGCGCGGGGCTGGTGGGACTGGCCGAAGCGGGTTTCGCGGCGAGCGCGTGGCTGCCACTCTCGCTCGTCTGTCTCGTGGTTAATGGCGTGGGCACGGTGCTTGTGCTAGCCGGTTGCAATACCCTGATCCAAGCCCACGTCGAAGACGATAAACGTGGACGGATCATGGGATTATTCGCGATGGGGCAAGGGATGTTTCCGGTCGGAAGCCTGCTGATCGGCAGCTTGGCGGCGCTCGCCAATGCCCGGCTGGCCGTGGCGATTTGCGCGGGGCTGACACTACTCGCAGCATTTGGATATGGTCGAAAACCGGTGGCGTGATGAGACCCTGCTATCGAAATCATGCTGAAGCGTTCGTGATATTGAACTTGCCAAAGTTGAATATCGTGTAATCTCTTCACTCGTCAGTCGTCATCTAGCAGAGTTAAAACGAACATCGCCAAACTGCCCAAAGTTTGCTTTAAGACCGTCATCGATTCCATCTCCCAGCAGTCAAACCACGCTAGTCTCATCTTTTCTTAAACTGAATATGAAAACTCCAGCCTCCTCATTCCGTTCCTGCATCATGTCCGCCTTGGCAGCGGTCGCTCTGTGCGTGGCCACTGTCGCCACCTATGCCCAAGCTCCCCGTCAAGCACTGTCTCCCGAGCTCCAGCGGCAAGTGCAAACAGCCGTGACCAACGGTAACGCTGCCGCCATCCGCCAGCTGGCCGCCAGCAATCCCGCCCAAGCGGTGCAAATCGCCCAAGCCGCCGCCAACGCTGCCCAAGTGCTGGTCGCCAGCAATCCTGTCGCCGCCGCCAATATCGCTGCGGCCGCATCGACCATCGTTTCGGCTCCCGCGGTGATTGCTTCCAATCCCGCCGCTTGCGCGCAAGTCGCCGCTACGACAGCTCGGGTTGCCGCTGCGCCCGCCGTCATGGCTGCTGCACCTGCCGTCTGCGCCCAAGTTGCCGCCACCAGCGCGCAAGTTGCCGCTACACCTTCTGTCATCGCCGCCGCGCCCGTAGTCGCTGCCCAAGCAGCGGCCTCGGCCAACACGACGGCCAATAATGCGTCGGTTATCGCCGCTGCACCGACTGTCGCCGCACAGGCTTCCGCTTCGGTTAACACAGTGGTCACCAATCCCACCGTCCAAGCCGCCGCGCCGGCCATCGTAGCGTCGATTCCTTCTGCCCCGACCGCCCCGACGCAGCCCGTTGCGCCCGTTGCGCCCACCGCGCCCATCGCGCCCGTGACGCCCCCGATCGAACCGGGAATCCGTCCGAGCAGCCCGACGAACTAAACGCTGAGCTAAAAGAAATTTCATTTGCCAACGCCTTTCGGCCCTGTGCCGGAAGGCGTTTTTGTTTCCCGACTCGGTTGCGTGCGCACTGCGTCGCAACCAGCGGCGACTGCTCGCTCAGGGCGCCTTCGGCTGCGGTACCGTACCGTTGGCCAACCGATAGACTTCGCTACCCGCCAACAAAAAGGCGCCCACGCCGTAAACCTCGGTTGAGTTCGCGTCGAAATCCTTTTTCGGTTGCGAGCCGACTGGTTGCACATGCGTGAGCCGGCCATCGGACTGCACACAGGCCACAAGCGCCTGCCATGCCTTGCGCACCGCCGGTTCAAACTTCGCCCGATCCAACAACCCCTGATTGATTCCCCACGCCAGGCCATAAGTGATAAACCCTGAGCCGCTCGCCTCTGGTCGCGGATATGAAGCCGGATCAAGCAAGCTCGCCCGCCACAGGCCATCGGCAGGCTGAAGCGCAAGCAACCGGGCGGACATTTCGCGAAATTGCTGCACAAAGCGCGCCCGAGCCGGATTGTCAGCCGGCATTTCCGCAAGCACCCGCACCAGCCCGCCCATCACCCAGCCATTACCGCGGCTCCAAAAGATCTTTTTGCCGTTGGCTTCGCGATGCGAGAGGTATGTGTCGTCGCGATAATAGAGGCTCTCCTCCTGATCGTAGAGGTGTGCTGAAGTCTTCCACCATTTATCGATCAGGAAATCCCAATATTTTTTCTCCCCCGTGACGACGGCGAGCCGCGCCCAAGTCGGCGGTCCCATGAACAACGCGTCGCACCACGACCAGGTGTCATTGCGATCCTTCTTCTCCGGCGCAAAGGAGAGATCCTCCGGTTTGGGGTGCGCCAGAATCCAGTCGAAGCGCTCGCGCAACGGGACGAGCATCTGCGGATCGCGGTGCCGCCGATATAGCGCCACGTACGTTTGCCCGACACAATGGTCGTCCGCGTGGTACGGCCGTTTTTCGAGCTGCCAGTTATTGGCGCGCCCCATTTTCAACATCGCCTCCTCGAAACGCGAACTGCGCGACAACTCCGCCAACGCCATCACTCCGGCATAATACGCGCTCTGATGCCAGCCGGCCGGCGACCACTTCGAGGGATTCGCGATCTGCCAGTCGGCGACGCGCTCCATGACCTCAAGAACCGCGGTCGGCGCGATCTCTCCGGCGTTCGCGGGCGTTCGCTCTGCGCCAATCGCAGCACCAACAAATCCGAGAGTGAGAACAGAAAATAGAAGCGAATTCCGTGTTTTCATAATGCGCGCGGGGATTGAAAAGGGTTCTTTAATAACTATGAATTACCGCAGCGTTTCCCTCTATCTCTGTCATCGCAACGCCTAATTTCCCTCTCGCCCGTTCATCTCGGCCATGCGAACTGTCTGACGCTTTCACGGCTCACCGTCAGGCGCCCGCCGCGTCTACCGTCGGTTCTCATCCCACCAACACCGCGCTCCTGCCATGAAACTCATCGCGCCACTCGTTCTTTGTCTGATCGCCTCCAACCTGTTGTGGTGTGCGCCTGCCCCCGCGGAGCCACGCCAGATGGAACGACTCGGCCGTGGCGTCGTCGCCATCCGCCAGAGCGATAGCCAAGTCTGGATCAGCTGGCGCCTCCTGGGCACCGATCCGGCAAACACCAGCTTCGATGTCTATCGCGCGACCGACGGCGGCACGCCGACCAAGCTCAACCCCGAACCGCTCACCGGCCCCACCCACTTCGTCGACACGACCGCCAATCTCGCCAAAGCCAACGCCTACACTGTGCGTCCGCGCCTCGCCGGGCAGGCCCAGACATCCAGCAACGCCGTCATCCTGCCCGCCAATTCTCCCGCTCGTCCCTATCTCGCCATTCCGTTGCGCACTCCGCCGGGCTACTCACCCAATGACGCCTCCGTCGGCGACCTCGACGGTGATGGCGATTACGAGATTGTTCTCCACCAGGCTGGCCGCGCGCGCGACAACTCGCAGGCCGGCATCACCGACCCGCCGATTCTTCAGGCTTACCGGCTCGACGGCTCCTTCCTCTGGGAAATCAATCTCGGCAAAAACATCCGCGACGGAGCGCACTACACTCAGTTCATGGTCTACGATCTCGACGGCGACGGTCGCGCGGAGGTCGTTTGCAAAACCGCCGACGGCACCGTCGATGGTCTCGGCAAAGTCATCGGAGACGCTGCAGCCGACTACGTTTCCCGCGAGGAACGCACTCTCGGCAAAGTCCTCTCCGGCCCGGAATTTCTCACTGCGTTTTCCGGACTCACCGGCGCCGCGCTGGCCACCGTCGATTACCTGCCACCGCGCGGCGATCTCAGTCGCTGGGGCGACCTGCAACCCGGCGGCCGCACCGACAGCACGGGCAACCGCTCCGACCGGTTTCTCGCCTGCGTCGCCTATCTCGACGGCGTGCGGCCGAGCGTCGTCATGTGTCGCGGTTATTACGGCCGCGCCACGCTCGCCGCCTGGGACTGGCGCGACGGCAAACTCACCCAGCGCTGGTTCTTCGACAGCGATGACGGCACGCCCGGCAACGACCGTTATCGCAGCCAGGGCAACCACCAGCTCAGCGTCGCCGATGTCGATGGCGACGGACGCGACGAGATCATCTATGGCGCCTGCGTGATCGACGACAATGGCAAGGGCCTCTACTCCACCGGCCGCGGCCACGGCGACGCCATGCACGTTTCCGACCTCGATCCGGATCGCCCGGGCCTGGAAGTTTTCTCCGTGCACGAGGCTGTCTCCGATTTCGCTGGCGGCGATTTTCGCGACGCCCGCACGGGCGAGATGCTGTGGTCGAAACCTTCGCCGCGCGACGCCGGCCGTGGCATGAGCGCCAACATCGATCCGCGCCACCGCGGCAACGAGTGCTGGTCCGCACCCATTCGCGACCTCTTCAACGCCAAGGGCGAAGTCATCTCTCCAACGCATCCCCGTTCGATCAACTTCGCTGTCTGGTGGGATGGCGATCTGCTGCGCGAACTGCTCGACCGAAATTATATCGCCAAATGGAACTGGGAGACCGGCACCGAAACCACGCTCCTCACCGCGGAAGGCTGCGTGGCCAACAACGGCACCAAAGCCACGCCAGTCCTCAGCGTCGACCTCTTCGGCGACTGGCGCGAAGAAGTCATCTGGCGCACCGAGGACAACCGCGAGCTGCGCATCTACACCACGACCATCCCGACGCCGCATCGCCTCTTCACGCTGATGCACGACCCGCAATACCGGCTCGCCATCGCCTGGCAAAACGTCGCCTACAACCAGCCGCCGCACCCAAGCTTTTACCTCGACGAAGCCACGCCGCTGCCACCGCGTCCGAGCATCGTCACGATTTCGCTGCGTCCTGCGGCCGCAGATGTCGCTCCCGCAGACAGCCTCACGCGCTGGCCCGCCGGCGCCGCACCCTATGAAGTTGGCCGCCGCGTCGCGGAAAATTTTGTCGGTCGCAAACTCCGCTATGAGACCACCACCAATCCCGCGCGCGCCGTGGTGATCTACCCCGAAATTTGCGCGTGGTACGGCGCTTTGTCCGTCGCCCGGCTCACCGGCGATCAGGAGCTGCAAACGCGCCTGGTGCGAAAATTCGATCCGCTGCTCACACCGGAAGGCGCAAAATTCATTTCGCCGAAAGCGCACGTCGACTTCCGCGTCTTCGGCGCGTTGCCGCTGGAGCTCTTTATCCAAACCAAAGAGCCGCGCTATCTGGAACTCGGTCGCAACCTCGCCAACCGCCAATGGGAAAATCCCACCGCCGACGGCATCACCGCCGAGGCCCGCTACTGGATCGACGACATGTACATGATCCCGGCGCTGCAGGTGCAGGCGTTTCGCGCCACCGGCGAAGCCAAGTATCTCGACCGCGCCGCGCTGACCATGACCGCCTATCTCGACAAGCTGCAACAACCCAACGGCCTGTTTTTCCACGCGCCCGATTCGCCGTTCTACTGGAGTCGCGGCAACGGCTGGATGGCCGCCGGCATGACCGAGCTGCTCCGCGAGTTGCCCGCCGCGCATCCGCAACGCGCCCGCATCCTCGCCGGCTACCGCACGATGTTGTCCACGCTGCTCGCCCACCAAGGCCCGGACGGACTCTGGCGCCAGCTGATCGACCAACCGGATTTCTGGTCGGAGACTTCCGGCACCGGGATGTTTACGTTTGCGATGGTCGCGGGCGTGAAACGCGGCTGGCTCGACGCCGCCACCTACGGTCCCGCCACCCGCCGCGCCTGGCTCGGCCTCGTCGGTTATCTCGACGCCAATGCCGAGGTCCGCGAAGTCTGCATGGGCACCAACAAAAGCGGGCAGGAAGCCGGACCCGACCTCGCGAAACAACTCGAATTCTACCGTAATCGTCCGCGCAAAACGGGCGACCTCCATGGTCAGGCGCCGCTCCTCTGGACCGCCGCCGAGTTGCTGCGCTGACAGCTCCGCCGGCTCAGCCCGGCCGTGCGAGTCCCAGCCGCCGGTGCTCCCGCAACGTGCACCGGTCCATCACTACGCGCAGCCCGGCCGCACGCGCCTGTTGCGCGGCGGTGTCGTTGACGATGCCCAGTTGCAACCACAGCACCTTGGCCCGCGCGGCGATCGCCTGCTGCGCCACCTCCTCGCACGCCGCCGCTGGGCGGAATACATCGACGAGATCGACCGGCTCCGGCACCGCGAGCAGATCGGGGTAAACCTTTTCGCCCAAGATCGTGCCGCCACGCGGATTCACCGGCACGATGCGATAACCCTGCGCCTGAAGATAAGCCGCCACTTCATGGCTCGGCTTCTCCGGATCGGCGGACAAACCGACCACCGCGATGGTTTTCGCTGTGCGTAAAATGTCGCGCAGTTCGTCGTCGGTGGAAATGGCCATGGTCCAAGTATCGCGCTTCCGCGGGATTTCGCCAGCGACCGCGCTTAAAACAATTTCGCCGGATAATCGCCGCGCTGCACCAGCTCGCCGAGCGCCGCCACCACGCGCGGCCGGTCCTCGCGGTTGGTCACGCCGAACCATTTGTTCGCTGTCGGCAGCACCTGCACACTCGCCTCGCCGCGCGCGATCATCGTCGACACCGCCGCCGGCAGATAAAATTCCGCCTTCGGTTCCGCCGGCACGCGCGCCCAAAACTCGCGGAACTGCGCCTCCAGCGCCGGAAACAACGCGGGCGTGACGCCCCAGCAATTCATCGAAACGGTTTCCGCGCCCGAGTATTTTCCGCCGGCGCCGACCTCATGGTGCGCGATGCCGGTCTGCTCCGTGACCGAGAGCAGGCGGCCCGCGCCGTCCGCCGCACAGACGCCGCGCGAGACCGTGCCGTGCTCCGACAGCGTGTTGTCCAGCCGGAAGCCCACCATGCAGAACCGCGCCGCCGCGCCCGCGGCCGTCGGCGTCATCAGAAATTTCGCCAGCTGCCGGTAAGAATCGGCACCGTAAAAATCGTCGGCGTTGACCACCGCGAACGGTTCGCGGATCGCGTTGCGCGCACACCACACCGCGTGGCCCGTGCCCCACGGTTTCTCGCGACCGGCGGGCGGAGTGAGTCCGGCCGGGAGCGCGTCGAGCGCCTGAAAAACGAAATCCACCGGCACGCGCCCGGCGTATTTCGCCGTCACCTGCTCGCGAAACGCCGTCTCGAATTCGCGGCGGATCACGAAAACCACGCGCCCAAAACCGGCGCGCACGGCGTCGAACACGCCGTAGTCGAGAATCGTCTCGCCCCCCGGACCGACGGGATCGAGCTGTTTGAGGCCGCCGTAGCGCGAGCCCATGCCGGCGGCGAGAACGAGAAGCGTGGGAGCCATAAGGCCGCGAACAGAAGCCATCCCGTGCGCCGTGGCAACGCGGGTTTTGCGTCTCGTCCATGCCAGAGGAGACGCCCGCCAACACCAAAGCCCCGGCGACCAAACCTGCGTCGCGCCGATTTTTGTCCACAACCGGCGGAGCGCGGCCAGACTGTCGCCCGGCTTTGCGCTCCACGCGCGGCCGCTCCGCCATGCTCCACGGACAATTTCAACTGCCGATCTGGTTCGATATCGCCGCCACCTTCGCCTTCGCACTCACCGGCGGCCTCGCCGCCATGCGACGCGGTTACGACATCGTCGGACTGTTCTTCCTCGCGCTGGCCACCGGCGTCGGCGGGGCGCTGATCCGCGACGGCGTTTTCATTCAACAGGGGCCGCCGCCCATCGTCACCGACGCCACGTACATCGAAGTCGTGATCGCGGGTGCACTCGTCGCGCTGCTGCTGGGCGAACGCGCCAGTCGCGTGCAACGGCTTATCGCCATAATCGACGCCTTCGGGCTCGGAGCGTACGCCTGTTTCGGCGTGCAAAAATCGCTGGCCGCCGGGCTCGCGCTGCCCGCCGCCGTGTTGGTTGGCGTGATCAACGCCGCGGGCGGCGGCCTGCTCCGCGATGTGTTGGTGCGCGAGGAGCCGCTCGTGTTCAAACCCGGCCAGTTCTACGTGCTGACGGCGCTGGTCGGCGCGGTGACGTTTGTTTTCCTCGGGGCCTGGCTCGACTGGAGCGCCACCCGCGCGGCGTTTGCCTCCATCGCGCTGACGTTCGTGTTCCGCGCGCTCACCATCACCTTCAACTGGCGCACCGCCCCGGCGGTCTCGCCGCTCGATCCGCCGCGCACCTGAACGACCGGCTCAGGTCAGCGAAGCGAGCGCCTCCGCGAGGGGCACGGATTGCCGCCGCCGGTCGAGGAAGAAATTCGTCTCGCGATAACCCGCCGTCGCCAGCAGCCGCAACGCCGTAGCATAACCGTCGGCCACGCGGCCGGGCCGGTGCGCGTCGGCGCCAATCACCACCGGGATGCCGCGTTCGCACATGAGTTTGAGCATGGTCGCGCCGGGATTCATCTCGGGCAGCGCCTTGTTTACGCCACTGGTGTTGAGCTCCATCGCCACGCCGGTGGCGGCGATGCGGTCGAGCGCGCGTTCGATGTGCGGCCGGATGCGCGCGAAATCCCAGTCGGCCGGCGACTCGTTTTTCACCAGATCCGGATGCGCCAGACAGTCGAACAAACCCGTCTCGGCCGCCTCGGCAAGATGCGTGAAATACGTTTGTTGAAACGCGAACCAGTCGCCGTGGAAAAAGTGGGTGCGGTAGTACTTCGTCTGCGTGTGCACGGAGCCGAGCACGTAGTGCAGCGGCGTGCGGGCATGCAGCTTATCCAGCCAGGGCTGGATGCCAGGAAAGTAGTCGCTCTCCAGGCCGAGCCGGACATCGAGCCGGCCGGCGTACTCATCGCGGGCGGCGGCGACCATCGCCACGTAGGTGTTGTATTCCTCCGGCGCCATGCGCACATCGGCGGAGATGCCATCGGGCAGCGGGCAATGACAGGTGAAGATGATGCCGCGCAGATTGCGTGCGAGCGCGACCGCCGCGTATTCGGCGGGCAGCCCGTGCGCGTGGTGGCAGAGCGGCGTGTGGCAGTGGGTCTCGTAGAGGAGCGGTGCGTGCAAGAGGAGAGAAACGTTAAGGCGCGAAGAGCGGCACAGCCGGCCCGGCGTGTCCAGCGCGATTGCGTGGTCCGGTTTCCGCACACCACTTGCGGCCGCGCCGCGCTTGCACCCCACGCCGCCACCTCTAGCGTGGCGCCATGCGTGACGCCCTTGCCGCGTTTATCCCCGCCTTCATCTCGCTCTTCGTGGCGATCGACCCCATCGGTCTGGCCGCGGTGTTTCTGGCCATGGGCCGCAACGCCACGCCCGCGACCCGGGGGCGCATCGCCCGCCAGGCCGCGCTCACTGGCGGCGGCGTGTCGCTGCTTTTCCTGTTTCTGGGCGCGAGCATCTTCGCCGTGCTCGGCATCACGCCGGGCGACTTTCAAGTCGCGGGCGGCCTGATCCTTTTCATCCTCGCCGCGCGCGACATCATCCAGTCCGTCGCCGAGGAACCCGCTGCGCTGGCCGACGATTTCGGCGTGGTGCCGCTGGGCATGCCGCTCATCGCCGGGCCGGCGACGATCACCACGCTGCTGTTGCTCGCGCAAACGCAGGGGCTTCCGGTCACGCTGACCGCACTCGGCGTCAACCTGCTGCTCATCATGCTGGCGTTTGCCTTCAGCGAAAAGCTGGGGCAACTCATCGGTCGCACCGGTCTGCGTGCGATTTCCAAGATCATCTCGCTGCTGCTGGCGGCCATTGCCATTGCCATGATCCGTCGCGGGCTCGGCCGCTGAGACGCAGCCAAAGCCAAACCGCCGTCGCCGCGTTCACCCTTTCGGAGTCTTGCGGTAATCGCGCGGCGAGCAGCCCATCACGCGGCGGAAATAGCGCGTGAAATAATACGGGTCGGCAAAGCCCACTTCCTGCGCAATGGCCGCGATGGGATCGCGGTTCGAGACGAGCAGCTGGCACGCCCGCTGAATGCGCAGGCGCAGGAAAAAGTCCACCGGCGGAAACCCGATCTGCCGGCGAAACAACGCGCTGTAGTGCGCGCTCGACATGCCCGCGAGCGACGCCAGCTCGTCGAGCCGCGTTTGCCGCCCCAGGTTGAGCTTCATCCAGTCGATCGTCGCCGCCACCCGGTCGCGCGGCGAGCGTGTGCCCGGCGGCGCGCGTTCGCCCTTCAACGCCGCCAGCACATGCCGAAACGCCACACCGGCGGCGACGAGGTTGGCGAGCGTGTAGCCGCGTTCGAGACACTGCCACACCCGCCCCAACGGCAGTTCGGTGGAGGCGCTCGCCTCGCGCCGGATGATCCCGCCCTCCGGCGGCAGTTCGAGCAGCTCCGCCCATGCCCCCACTTCCGAGCCGGTGACATGCGCCCACTCGATGGTCCAGGGCAGCTTGGCGTCCGCGCCGTAGGCGTGGGCACGTTGCGCGTTTAACCAGACCACATTGCCCGGCTCGACCGCCAGCTCGCGGCCGCCGATGCGCACCCAGCCGCGACCGGCGAGACACAAAATCACGAGCGTGGTCGCCGCGCCCTTCGGCCGCTCGACAAAATGCCAGCTCGCATGAGGAAAAAAGCCGGCATCGGTCACAAACAGGCCGCTGAGCAGAGGATGTCGCTCGAAACGCCAGCGAATATCATCCGGGACCACGATCAAATGCTGTCCCTTGAACCCCTCCAAAATGCGCTGCTCGTTCGCCATGTTCACCCGGAGATTGTCTAGGTCTTTCCCAATTCTGTCCATTGTGCATTCTTACCGCAGCCCATAAAATCACCCGCTTTTGCTTTTGTTTCGTCGCGCCGGAAATCACCGGCCAACTCGCCCATGCCATACCTTCCCCTTTCTCGTTTTCTCGCGGCCATGCTGACCGGGATCGGCGTGTGTTTCGGCGCGCCGGCCACTCCGCCGCCAACAAGCCCGGCAAGCACCACCGCCACCGCCACGCCCACCATCCGCGCCGAACCCGTCGCTGCCGGCATCTGGCGCATCCGGCTGGGCGAACCCGAACCGCTCACGCCCACGCGTTACCGCTCCGCGCCTTTCGCACCAGATTCGCTGACGACGCTCGCCGCGCCCACGCCGTTGCCCTTCGCGCTCGAGCAAATCGTTTTTCGCCACTCCCGCCGCGGTTGCTCCGTCGAGCTGCCGATGGACCCGGCTGAGCGCATTTACGGTTTCGGTCTGAACACCCGGCTCTTTGAGATGACGCAAAACGGCAAGGGCAACGCCGGCCGCCGCGTGTTCCTGCGCCCGACCGATCATCCCGAAAACGACCTCGGCGAATCGCACGCGCCGGTGCCGTTCTATGTGTCGACGCGCGGCTACGGCGTGCTGGTCGACACCGCGCGCTACGCCTCGTTTTTCACAGGCAACGTCGCCCCGGTAAAAAGCGGCGACGCTGGCGGCAGTGGCGAAGCGGCTTCCACGACCACCGAGCTCTATCAGGCGCGCACCTTGCGCAAGAAAACCATGCTGGTGGAAATCCCCGCGGCGGGCGGCGTGGATCTCTACGTCTTTAGCGGGCCAACGATGCTCGATGCGGTGCAACGCTATAATCTTTTCTCCGGCGGCGGTTGCGTACCGCCGCTGTGGGGCCTGGGCATCGAATACCGTGGCGCGGGCAAGTTCTCCGCCGCCGAATCGTCTGCACTCGCCCGCCAGTTGCGCGAACAACACATGCCGTGCGACGTCTGGGGCCTGGAGCCCGGCTGGCAATCGAAGGCGTATTCCTGCTCGCTCGTGTGGGACGAGAAACGCTTCCCCGACCCCGACGGCTTCGTCGCCGCCATGCACGGGATGAATTACCGGCTCAACGCCTGGCAGCACGCGTTCACGCACCCGACCTCGCCGATCCACGCCGCGCTGCGTCCGTGGTCGGGCGATTTCCAAGTCTGGGGCGGGCTCGTGCCGGACTTTGCGACGTCCGAGGGCCGCCGCATTTTTCAACAGCACAACGACCGCGTGCTCTTCGGCAAGGGCGTCGAGGGCGTGAAACTCGACGAGTGCGACCACCAGCCGACGTCCGCCAACCCCTGGTCGTTCCCCGATGTCAGCGCGTTTCCGTCCGGGCTGGACGGCGAACAGATGCACTCGCTCATCGGCGTGCTCTACCAGCAAACGATGCTGGAGCCGTTGCAGCAGCGCAACCGCCGCACCTGGGGCCTCGTGCGCAACTCCCACGCGCTCGCCGCGCCGCTGCCGTACACGATTTACTCCGACGAATACGATTTGCGCTGCTACGTCCGCGGCCTCGCCGTGCAGGGTTTCAGCGGTCTGCTCTGGGTGCCGGAAGTGCGTGACAGTGTGTCGTTGGAAGACTTTTACCGCCGGCTCCAAGTCCAGCTCTTCGCCCCGCAAACGATCATCGACTGCTGGTACATGAACAACCCGCCATGGGTGCAGATCGACCGGGCGAAGAACAACCGCGGCGAAGTCATGCCGGAGTCGGCGCGCGTGACGGCCGAGGTTCGCACCCTGTTGCAGCTGCGCATGAGCCTCGTGCCTTACCTTTATGCCGCGTTCAACGCTTACCGCGTCACCGGCCTGCCGCCCGTCCGCGCGTTGGTGCTCGACTGGCCGGCCGATACCCGCGTGCGTACCATCGACGACCAGTTCATGGTGGGGCCCGCGTTGCTCGTAGCTCCGCTGTTTGTCGGCGAGACGCAACGCTCCGTCTATCTGCCCGCCGGCGATTGGTACGATTTTTGGACCCGCGAGAAGTTTACCGGCCCGACCACCATCACGGTGAGCAAGCCGCTGGAGCAGATCCCGTTCTTCGTCAAAGCCGGCACCGTTTTGCCATGGGCCGATCCCGTGGAGTGGATTCAAGACAACACCTGCTTTGATGTGGTCGCGCGCGTCTACGGCGATCAGCCGGCCGAGTGCACGCTCTACGAAGACGATGGCGTGACGTTTGACTTTGCTCGCGGCGCGCAGAGTCAGCTGACGCTGCGCTGGGATGGCGCCAAAGGCTCCGAGACACGCGCCGGCGCCTACGCCGGACCGGCTCGTTATCGCGTTCGCGCTTGGGAGCGAATTCGTTGAACATCATCACCGGAAAAGCACTCGCCAATACCACCCGCCTCCGGCACTTTTTCCATCCGACCCAACACCCTGTGATCCCTCCCCCGTCAGAACCGCAAGCCCCGGTGGAGTCCTCCCGCTGGTTTCTGGAGGAAGTGCGGCCGCACGAATCTTCCCTGCGGTCTTATCTGCACCACGCCTACCCCAGCCTGCCCGACGTCGATGACCTCGTGCAGGAATCCTATCTGCGTATCTGGAAGGCGCGGGCGGGCCGGCCGGTGGCCTCCGCCAAGGCCTTTCTTTTCCGCGTGGCACGCCATATCGCCATCGACGGTTTACGCCGGCGCCGCATTTCGCCGGTGAATGTTGTAACGGATTTGGCCGCCCTGCGCGTCATAGAGGAAGGACCGGGCGTCGCCGAGTCCGCCTGCCGGCATGAAGAAATCGCCGTGCTGGCGGACGCGATCGACTCCCTGCCCGCTCGTTGTCGTGAAATCGTTATTCTCCGCAAACTCCGTGGCGTGCCGCAAAAAGCCATCGCCGCCCAACTCGGCCTGTCTGAACAAACGGTCCAGGTGCAGGTCTCTCGCGGCGTAAAACGAATCGCAAAATTTCTCGCCCGCCGCGGCGTGCGGTCTCCAACTTCCCTCTCCGATGAAGCCCAGTCCTAAACCCGAGACCCCCATTCCCGACGCGGTGCGCGACACCGCCGCCGACTGGCTGGCCCGGGCCGATGCCGGGCTCACCGCCGAGGAACAACGAGAGTTTCAGGCCTGGCTCCAGTCCGATCCGCACCACCAGGCGGCCTATGCCGAATTCGACGCAGCCTGGCGCACCCTCGACCAACCCAGCCATCGCGGTCAAACCGATCAGGTGCTGGCCGTCCTGCACACCCGCGTCCGCCGCCGTCGCTGGCAACGCCTCGCGGTCGCTGCCAGCATGGCGATCTTGTTGACTGCCACCTGGCACTGGAGCGACCTCCGCCGGACTGGCGACGACGAACTCAGCCGCACCACCCGGGCCGCCGTCATCCTCCCCTCCATGCGTTCGCTGCCCGATGGTTCCGTGGTGGAGCTTGGTAACGACGCCGCCATCGCCGTCGACTACAGCAGCACGGAGCGCCGGGTGACGCTGCAACGCGGCGAGGCACACTTCCGCGTGGCGAAAAACCCCGCGCGCCCATTTATCGTCACCGCCGCCGGCACCGAAGTGCGAGCGGTCGGCACGGCGTTCTCCGTTCAACTCGGTGTCAAATCCGTAGAAGTCGTCGTGACGGAGGGCCGCGTCGCGGTGGACGCCGCCCCTGCCGCCGCACCTGCCCAAACGACTGCCACCGCACAACCGCCCAGCCCACAGCCGACCTACGTCGATGCCGGGGCCGGCGTCGTGGTGACTTCTCCGGAGAAGCCCAACACCAGCCCCAAGGTCGAACCCGTGCCCGACAACGAAATCGGAGAGCGGCTGGCCTGGCGGCAACCACGGCTGGAGTTTACCAACACCCCGCTGATCGAAGCTGTCGCCCTGCTCAACCGGCACAATCCAGTGCAGTTTGCCATCGAGGATGCCGATCTGGCCAAGGCCCGGGTGAGCGGCCTCTTCGGCGCGCAGAACATCGAATCTTTTGTGCGTTTGCTGGAAATCAGTCTCCGGGTTGAGGCAGAGCGACGCTCTCCCACTGAGATCGTGTTGCACAAAGCCGCGCAGCCTTGAGCGGCGCGGTGCTCGAGCTGTAGAGGCGGGCTCACTCCGCGACCTCATCGCGCAATCGCTTGCTGATCGCGGGGTAAACCCGCTCCTACAACCGAAGAAACCACCCTGCGATTTTGGGCGCATTTTCCCGTAACAGATTTTGTGGGCTGGTTCGTTTGTAGAATTGAAATGTCTACCCAACATCAAACCACCCACCGGTGGAGCCTTACGGCTCTGCGTCACCTCAGTATTACGTGTTTGTTCGCTCTGGCCTCCCTGGCTTGGGGCGCTTCTACCGCGAGCAAACGATTTGATGTTCCGTCCGATGCGGCGGAACGCGCCCTTAAAGTCTTCTCCACCCAAGCGGGCGTCGATGTGCTTTTCCCGGCCGATGTGGTCGCCGGGGTCCGCACCCGCGCCGTCTCTGGCGAGATGACCCCGCGCGAAGCCCTCACCGCCATGCTCACCGGCACTTCACTCGCCGCTTTTCAAGACGAGAAAACCGGAGCGTGGACCTTGCGCCGCATCGCAACCAAGGACGCCGAATCAAAAAACGAGGCGAGCGTCAGCGCCCCCGCGCCCAGCCCTGACGCCGCAGTTTCCGGCCGCGGCAGCATCTCCGGCCGCGTGCAGGATGGCGCGACCGGCCAATACCTCGTCAACGCCCGCATCTCGGTCATGGGCAGCAATCGCACGGTGTTCACCAACTCCGCGGGCGAATTCCAACTCGACGACCTGCCCGCCGGCCCGGTGGGCTTGAGCACGTTCTTCACCGGTCAACAAGCCGCGCAGCAGACGGTCAACGTCGTCGCGGGCCAGACCGCTTCCTGCAATTTCGTTTTGCGTGGCATCTTCGACAAAGCGGCCTCGGGCAAAGAGGACATGGTCGTTCTCGAAGAGTTCGTCGTCAGCACCAAGCGCGCCCAAAGCGCCGCCGAGCTCGCGATCAACGAACAGCGCTTCTCGGGCAATATCAAATCGGTCGTCGCCACCGAATCCTTCGGCGACATCGCCCAAAACAACATCGGCGAATTCCTGAAGTACCTGCCCGGCGTCGAAGTCGTCTATGGCGACATGAACGTCGGCGGCATCCAGCTGCGCGGCATGCCCGCCAGCCAGACCAACATCTCGATCGACGGCGGCGGCGTCAGCGTCCCGGGCTCCGGCAACTCGACCCGCAGCCTCAACATGCAGACGATCTCGCTCAACAACGTCTCGCGCATCGAAGTGACCAAGTCGGTCCTGCCCGACCAGCGCTCCGACAGTCTCGGCGGCACGCTCAATCTCGTCTCCCGCACCGCGTTCGAGCGCAGCAAGCCGGAGTTCAACTACAAGACCTTCCTCAACATGAATTCCCACTTCGCCGAGCTGCGCAAAACGCCCGCCGGCAAGAAGGGCGGCGATGGATCGCGGCGCAAATGGTTCCCCGATTTCGAGGTCAATTACGTCAACCCGATCAGCAAAACTTTCGGTATCGCCCTCAACGCCACGCGCAACGACCAGTTCACCCTCAGCCGCCGTCTCTCCAAGGGCTACAACGTCGCCAATGCGGCCGGCCCGGTCACAGCCAACGATGGCTTTGCCGCTCGCGATCACGCATACTCCATTCCTTACCTCTCCAGTTTCACGCTCTTGAACTATCCTTCTTTCGAGGAGCGCACCACCGCCGGCATCAAGATCGACTGGCGCCCGGCGCCCCGCGATGTGCTGTCGCTGACCGCTAACACCAATTACTACTTCTCGAACTTCGAGCAGCACAATCTGCAGTTCAACACGGGGAACATGAACAATCCGCTGACACCAACCGGTGCGGCCAATGGCAGCATCCTCGCCGGCGGCTATCGCGATGCGACTACCGGTATGTTCTCTGGCACCTTCACCCAAGGCCGCCCGGGTCAAGGCAGCGTCATTCAAACCCTTCAGACCAACTACGGCGCCCAAGCCAACAACGTTGTGCGCCTCAACTATCGCCACACCGGTGCCGACTGGGACATCGATGCAGCCGCCGGCGGCAACAAAGCCAAACTCTGGTACCGCAACGAATCCTACGGGCAAATTCAGCAAGCCCGGGTACGTATTACCAATGCCACCGTACGGTTCGACGACATCAATCAATACGGCCCGCAACGCATCACCGTGGCCAACAACACCGGCACCGCCCTGATCGACCCGAATGTACTGAGCAATTACAACCTGATGGATTCGACCTTCAGCCAGGATCGCGACAGCCGCGCCAATGCCCGCAACCTCGACCTCAACGTCAAACGCAAGTTCGTCGGCGAAAAAATCTCGGGCTCGATCAAAGGAGGCATGGCCTGGCGCTCGGATGCTCGCGACGTCTACATCTGGCGCCATTCCGACTACTCCACGTACCTCGGACCCGACGGTCGTGCCAACTCGGGCGACGAAACGCTGGCCAGCCTGCCGCCCGGCACACTGCAAGCCCCGCTGTTCTCCTCTTACGCCATGATCCGCGGTTATCCGGCCCCCCAATGGGTCAGCGCCAAAAAGGTCTACGACCTCGGCAAGCAAAACCCGACCTACTTCACCAATACGATAGCCAACCAAGCCGCTGACTACAACGGTACGGTCGACTCAACCGAGGAACTCGTGGAAAAAGTCACTGCGGCCTACGTGATGGGTGACGTCTCCTTGTTCAAGAATCGCCTGCGGGTCGTCGGCGGCGTCCGTGGCGAGCGCTGGCAGTTCGATGGTCGCGGCGTGCTCGTGGATATCGCACGCGGCTGGGTTAAGGACGCCAACGGGAAACCGGTTGATGGCAATCCAACTCAAGCCGGTGTCCAACCGATTGCATTAGGTGACGCATTGGCAGTCGCCAAGTTGACCCATCTCGAACTCGGCAAGCGCCTGACCAAGCAATATGACAAGTACTTTCCCAGCCTAAGTGCGACCTACAATATTACTGAGAACTTGGCCTTCAAATTTGGTTACGCCAAGACCATCGGCCGGCCCGATTACAACAATTACCTCCCGGCGATTAATATCAGTCGCGTCAATAATGCGGCCGACAGCGCCATCGGCTCCTCACTCGGCACGATCAACGCCAAAGATCCCAATATCAAACCGTGGATATCGGATAACTTCGACGCATCGCTTGAGTACTACACTACCTCCGGCGGTCTTTTCAGCATAGCCGGGTTCCGCAAGAACATCACCAACTTCTTCTCTAATACTCCGAGCATCGCCACCGCTGATTATCTGGATAAAATAGGTCTGCCACAGGACTATGTGGGATACCTAGTTAACACCCCCGGAAACGTGACCGGCATCACCCATATGACCGGCATCGAGCTCTCGGCGCAGCAGACACTCTCGCGGGCGCTGTCGGTCTTCGCCAACGTTTCGGTCAATCGCAATGTCGGTGCCGTCGATGCAGACTTCCGCGGCTTTGTCCGCCAACGCATCAATGCCGGCTTCAACTGGTCGTGGCAGCGCTTCGCCGGCATGGTGAAGTTCTACTACACCGGCAAGAACCGCACCAACGCCAACACCGGCATCGCGCCCGACGGCTGGCAGTACACGCTCGCCAGACCGCGCATCGACGCCAGCGTCGACTACCGTGTCAGCCGCCATGTCACGGTCTTCCTCGCCGGTCGCAATGTATTCAATGATCGCGACAAGCTGGAAATGGCCGGATCGAGCACACCCGCCTACGCCCGCTACTACATCGAGAGCGAGTACGGCGTGCTCTTCCAGCTCGGCGTCCGCGGTTCCTTCTAAAAAGCCAGTCTGATCTCTCTATCAGGGGCCGTCATCGCGACGGCCCCTTTTTGTTTTCCGCCGCCCTGCCCGTGGAGACCTGCGAAGGTTCACCGCTGCCGGCGGATTTCCTCCAGCCGGGCGCGTAACGCCGCCGTTTTCTCCGGCAGCTTTGCCGCGAGATTGGTCGTCTCGGCGGGATCGTTGGCGAGGTTGAACAAACACTCCTCGCTCACATAGGCATCGGCCCAGCGTTGATCGTTGGGATTCGCCCCCGAGCCCATGCCCGAAGCCCGCTTCTGCGCGCTCTTCGGGATATATTTCCAATCGCCCTGGCGCAGCGAAAGCGCGCCCGAGAGCCCATGCTCCACCAACTCGGTGCGCACCGGCGCGGACGTCTGCCCGAGTAATACCGGGAGCTGATTCAAACTGTCGGGCCCCGCGCCAGCCGGCAGTGTCTGCCCGGTGAGCGCGGCGGCCGTCGCCAGAAAATCGACCAGACAGATCATGCGCGACTCGACGCCCGCCTGAACCCGCCCCGGCCAGCGCACGAGAAACGGCACACGCGTGCCGCCTTCATAGACCAGATATTTCCAGCCGCGCAGTCCGCCCGACGGACGATGGTCGCCGTTTTTCTCCGCCGCCTGGTCGGAATAGCCGTCGAACAGCACCGGGCCGTTGTCGCTCGTGAAAATCACCAGCGTGTTGTCGGCCAGTTTGAGCCGGTCGAGCGCCGCCAGCACCTGCCCGACGCTCCAATCGAGTTGTTGGATGGCGTCGCCGCGCGGGCCGCGTTCGCTCGTGCCCTGGAAACGCGGATGCGGCACCCGCGGCACGTGCGGATCGTGCGTGCCGAAATAGAGGAAGAACGGCTTCGCCTGATGCTGTTCGAGGAATTGCACCGCGCGCGTCGTGATTGTGTCGGCCATGTCTTCGTCGACCCAGCGCGCCTTCTTGCCGCCGCTCATGTAGCCGATGCGGCTGATGCCATTGACGATGGTGTTGGCGTGCTGTTTGTCCACCGGTTGTTTGAGTAGCTCGGGGTGTTCCAAACCGGTGGGCTCATCGCCCACGCGTTCCCGATAGCTCACGCGAATCGGGTCGGACGGATCGAGCCCGGCCACGCGGCGATCCGCGATGAAAACCGTCGGCACACGGTCCACGGTCGCCGGCAGGAAGAACGCCGAGTCGAAACCGATCTCGCGCGGACCGGGTTTGATCTCGGTGTTGAAATCCACCGGCGTCTCGCCGTCGCCGAGCCCGAGGTGCCACTTGCCCACCAGGCCGGTGACATAGCCGGCACGCCGGAGCAGTTCCGGCAACGTGAGCCGGCCCGGCGCGATGCACAGCGGCGCATCGCCATCGAGGATGCTCGTTTTCTTCGGCGGCTGCCGCCACGCATATTCGCCGGTGAGCAGGGCGTACCGCGACGGAGTGCACGTGGACGACGGCGCATAGCCGTGCGTGAACCGCCGCCCCTGCGCCGCGAGCCGGTCGAGATTCGGGGTTTTGATACCGACGGCGCCCTGGCAACCGATGTCGCCGTAACCGAGATCGTCGGCGATGATCAGCACGATGTTGGGCAATGCCGCCGGAGCGGCCAGAGCGGGCGATGTCCATCCGGCGCCAGCGAACAGGCAAAACAGGGCAAGGGGGAGTTTGTGTTTCATGAAGAAGCGGTCGAGCCACGCCGGGCGATGAGCGCGCGCGTTTCTCGCATAGTCATCTCAGTGACCAGATAGCGACGCAACAGATATAGCGTAGCAGGAGTGCAGCCCGCCGGTACCAGCAACGCGGCGACGGTCACACGATATTCCGCTTTGACCAAAGGTCCCGGCGACACGCCTTATCAAACCGGCACCGACTCGTACATCTACAGTCTGCGCGACGCCTCCATCTCGCCCGTCGATGTGAGCGTCAATGGCAACGGCACGCGCAATATCATGTACGGCAAAATCAAAGGCGCATCGATCGAGCAGCGCATCGGATCGAATTTCTTCCTAGAAGTGGATTACAACAACGAGAAGACCATCAATCCCGTTTCGGATTTTCTGCGCGGCATCGAGTCGGCATTGAAGGTCGACGCCAACAAGTACCTGCCGGACCGCGTCACCCCCAACCCCAATCTCGGCCGCTACTACGTCGAGGGCGGCGGGCGCGTGACAGCCTTCAGGGGCGACCGCGAAGAGACGCGCATGATGGCCTCGTATGAACTCGATTTGACCAAAAAGAACAAATGGCTCGGCCGTCATCGGCTGGCAGCGCTGTATCAGATTTCGGATTCGGTGGACAACCAGCAGGACTATGTGACCCGGGCGGTCCCGGCGAACACGCCGCTCTCCACCGCAATCGATAACTATGCCGGCCCCACCTACAACACCACCACCTGGCGCGCCTACCTCTCCAATCCCTCCGACCCGGCCACCGGCCGGCTCTATTACCTCAGCCTCCCGTTCAACCCCTTCAAACCGTACGTCCTGCCGGATGGATCGACGGTCTACACTTACGAGAACCCCTACGGCGCCACGACTCAGTCCAACATGAGCCACAGCCGGCTGGAAGGCCGCGTGCTCGCGATGCAAAATTACTTCCTCAGCAATCGTCTGGTGACGAGCTTCGGCTGGCGCGCAGACAATTCGCGCTCCGCCACTCTTCTGATGCCGCGCAAATCCTCCGCGACGAACGCCGCCGTGGCCAAATTTTCGGAGGTGGGCGTGCCGAACAACTGGTCCGTCTACACCTCAGGGCACACCAATACTGCCGGCGTCGTGGCGCATGCCCTGCCATGGCTGTCCCTGTTCTACAACCAATCCAGCACATGGAATCCGCCCCGCGCCGCCCTCAATCCCGACGGCAGCAACATTCCTGGCTCCATCGGCGACGGGAAGGATTACGGCATCATGATGCGCTTCTTCCGCGACCGTCTGTCTGTCCGTCTCAACAAATACCGCAACACCTCCGGCCCCGACATCTCCAACTTCCGCACCCAGATCATTCCCGTGGTGCAAAATATCGAGGAGACGCTGTTGGAGGCCGCGGACGCCGGCTTGATCCCGCGCCCGTCCGCCACGCCCTACAACCCGGCCGTCGGCACCTATGTCTATGACATGACGTCGCAGCAAATTTCCACCGGCTATGAGTTCGATGTCGTCGCGAATCCGACGAAAAACTGGCGGCTTTCGTTCGGTGGGGCGAAGGCAGAGGCCACTCAGTCGGACGTCGGCAAAGCGTGGATCGATTTCATTCAACAGCGGGCCGCGCTTTGGAACCAGTACGCCAATCTCACGGGCCCCGGTACGACCACCACGACGATCGCGACGCGTTATCTGAGCATTATTCAAACGCTCAACCTTATGAAGCAATCCGACGGACAAGCCGCGGAGCAGGGAAGAAATTGGCGCCTCAATCTGCTGACGCGTTATTCGTTCGATCACGGTTTCTTCAAAAACGTCTTCGTCGGCACAGGCTATCGGTGGCGCTCGAAATCCGTCGTCGGGTATCTGGCCACAACCGTCCCAAATGCCTTCGCCTATCCCGGTTCGCCCAGTGCGATCACCGTGCCGTCAGTGCTCTCGCCGGTCTACGGCCGGACCATCGGCGACGTCGAGGGCTTCATTGGATATACGCGGAAATTGGGCAAGAGCGTCACATGGCGCATTCAGCTCAACGTTCGCAACCTCCTCGACGATCAACGCAGTATCGAGCAGCGGGCCAACACTGCGGGCGTGATCACGGTTGTCTCTGCACCGGAGCCGCGCAGTTTCATCCTGACCAATTCGTTCACCTTCTGATCGCTCCCCTGCCATGTTTCGACTCTGCCTGCTTAGCGCCGCGCTGCTTCCTCTCGCACTGATCGCGGCGCCCGCAGAGTCGCCCCGGCCCAATATTCTCTGGCTGATTGGCGATGATCTCGGAGTGGAACTCGGCTGCTACGGAGAGCCGGAAGTGCGCACGCCGCACCTCGACCGGCTCGCGGCCGGGGGCATGCGTTACTCGCGGTTCTACACCACCGCGCCGGTGTGCTCATCCAGTCGCTCCGCGTTCATGACCGGTCTCTACGCCGTCACGCTCGGTGCGCACGATCATCGTACCGCCAACGCCGACAAGCGACCGCTGCCCGATGGCGTGCAACTTCTCTCCCACTGGTTCCGCGCCGCCGGTTACACCACAGCCAACATCGCGGATTTCCCCGTCGTTACCGGCATCCGCGGCACCGCCAAAACCGACTGGAATTTCCTGTATGCGGGCGAAGCCTTCGATCTGCGCCGCTGGCGCGAGCTGAAGGGGCGCACGCCGTTCTTCGCGCAAGTGAACTTCCGCGAGCCGCACCGGCCGTTCAAGGCCCCGACGTTCGCCGATCCCGCCAAGGTTCACGTGCCGGCGTGTTATCCCGATCACCCCGTCGTGCGTCAGGATTGGGCCGCATATCTCGACGCCGTAAGCGAGCTCGACCGCAAAATCGGCGTGGTTTTGCAGCTACTCGATGCCGACGGACTCGCCGACAACACCATCGTCGTTTTCTTCGGCGACAACGGCCGGCCGCACGTCCGCGACAAACAGTTTTGCTATGAAGGCGGCCTGCACGTGCCGCTCCTGATCCGCTGGCCGAAAAACTTTCCCGCGCCTGCCGGCTTCCGCCCCGGCGCGGTGGAATCGCGTTTGCTCGCCGCCATCGACCTCGCTCCAACCATGCTCGCGCTCGTCGGCGCGCCCGTGCCGCCCGCGATGCAAGGCCAGGTATTTCTCGGTCCGCGTTCGGCGGCCCCAAGGGAATTTGTCGTTGGAGCCCGCGACCGATGCGATGAAACCAGCCTGACTATCCGCACCGTGCGCGACGCGCGTTACCGATATATCCGTAATCTGACGACCGACCAACCTTACCTCGCAACAAACCAGTACAAGGAAAGGGGGTACCCGGTCTGGACACTGCTCAAGGAGCTGCACGCCACCGGTCGGCTCGCTCCAGCGCAGGATGCTTTTTGCGCGTCCACGATGCCCGCCGAAGAGCTCTACGATTTGGACACGGACCCGGATCAAATCGTCAATCTGGCCGCCTCGCCGGACCTAGTGCACCAATCCGCGCTCAGGCGTTTGCGCGCAGCGTTGGCACAATGGCAACGCGACGTGGGCGATCGCGCCCCGTCGGTCCTGCCGGCTTCAACCAACCGATAAGCGGACTTGTCGCGCCCGGCGGGGCCGGCATAGTCGCGGCATGCGTTTGGGTTTGTTGCTTCTCCTCTCGTTGTTGACCACTGCGCCGGGCGTGTCCGCGGCCGAGCTGAATATTGTGCGGGTCTGGCCCAGCTACCGCACCGCGGAATCGTTCGTGCGCATCGCCGAGTACTTCGGCGGGGCCGAGAACTCCGACCGGCGTATCGTGCTGCGCAGCCAGCCCGGCGAACGCGCGGGTTATTATTTCCTCGTGCGAATCGCGAACTCCGGCGCTGCCCGCACTGGCTGCACCTGGCAGTTGCAAGTGATCATGCCCACAGCCCGCACACCGCGCGCCTTCACCTTCCCCGCCGAGCTCGCAACCGGTGAACGCGTCTTCGAACTGGGGCTGAGTGGCACCGACTGGCCCGACGCCCGCACCGAGCCCGTCGCCTGGCTGCTCGTCTTGAAAACCGCCGACGGCCAGGAGCTCGCCCGTCAACAAAGCTTCCTGTGGGAACGCCCACCTACACCGAAGTCATGAACTACCAGCGCTGACATCGGCGCACCTGTTACCCACCCCATGTTCTGCCGCTTCATGCTCCTGATTGCCGTCGCACTCCCGCTGGGTGCAGCAGGAGCCGATTTGTCACCAGTTGCGAATGGGCTCAGTCCGGCGCAAGCAGTATTCGAGCGCTACCTTGAAATCACCGGCGGGCGCCCCGCGCTGGAATCGATCCACTCCGTATTGGCCAAAGGCACGGTAAAGGAAGGCGAGCAGCGAAAAGCCTTCGAGCTGCGCGCCAAGCGCAACGGAGCATTTTTGCTCGTGTTAAAAGCGAGCGATGGCACGACCGTGCACCTCCGAAGGGTAAATCCTCGCATTAGAGCCTATAAAAACAAATCGCAGCCAACTCCTGCGGGAAGGCCAGGGATTAGCTGCCGTTTTGAAATATAGCTCTAATCCTGCATCCAATTCTTTCCCCATGACCGGTTGGTCTGAATGGCAAACGCTCCACGTCTCACCGTCCTTCACGCCCGCGACGCTGACCGAGACCCTCGACGGCGGCCAAGCTTTCCGCTGGCGACGCGAACACGCCACCAGCTGGCTCGGCATCTGGGGGCCATGCGTTGCGCGCCTGCAGCTGGCCAACGATCAGGCATTACAGTGGTCGGCACCCACCGCCATTGCGCCCCGCGTGGCGGCAGCACTGCCCACCTATCTCGCGCTCGACACCGATTTCGTCGCCCTTGCCGACCAGTTGCCCTGGCGCAGCGATACCATCCTCGCCAACGCCCTCTCAAACTGGCGCGGTCTGCGTCTGTTGCGCCAGCCGTTCGACGAAACCTTGCTCTGCTTTCTGTGCAGCGCCTCCAAGCGCATTGCGCAGATCAAACAAATGACGGAAACGCTCGCCCAGCGATTGGGCGCGGAGATCGTACCCGGAATACATCGACTGCCAACGTGGGATGAATTGGCGGATGTACCAGAAACAGAACTACGCGCCTGCGCGCTCGGGTTCCGCGCGCAACACGTTCATCAAACCGCACGTCAATTGGCCGCCCAGCCCGGCTGGCTGGAAGAGACGGCCAGCCTGCCCTACGACGCGGCGCACAACCGCCTGATCACACTGCCCGGCGTGGGACCCAAGATTGCCGACTGCGTGCTGCTTTTCGGCGCAGCGCGCTACTCTGCATTTCCTGTCGACACCTGGGTGCTGAAAACCATGTCGCGACGCTATGGCCTCACGGCTTGGACGGGAGCGCACGTTGCTCACTTCGGTCGTGTGCACTTCGGCGCCAATGCTGGATTTGCCCAGCAAGTGTTATTCGCCGACGAGCGGCACAACGGCCGCATCGCCGGGTAAGATGCGCTTCACGCCTTGGTGCGTTGGATGAGCTCCACTTCGTAGCCTTCAGGCGCATCGATGAACGCGATCACCGAGCCACTGCTTGTCTGCGTGGGGCCATCGCTCAATGCGAAGCCCTTGCGTTTCAGCTCTGCGGCAAACGCGGCCAAATCGTCCACTTCAAACGCGAGATGCATCAGATCGGCCTGCACCTGCACGCTTGGGCTGCCAGGCAACTGACACAGCTCGATCTCCTCGTCACTGTTGGGTGTCTGGAGAAAGACCAATTGCGCCCCCCGCGGCGAGGTGTGGCGGCGAGACACTTTTAAACCAAGCGCCTGCTCATAGAAGCGGACGGTGCGTTCAATGTCGTTCACACGCATCCGGGTATGGAGAAGTTTCTTTACGGTCATGCGCGCTAACGTGGCGCTCACGGCCAGGAAACGCAACTCCGCCGCGTGCCCGCCTAGCACGCCTCACGTGGATACGTAGTAATGCCGCTTGCCGACATTTCCCGGGCTCGGGTAACACCTAGGTCGTTCTCTTTTTTCTCGGCCATGAAGATCACGCCTCATCTCCCGAACTTTTCTCCCGCAACCGGCAGCGAATCCTCCCAGCGCGAGACGGCGGTGCGCAACGAGCAAGAGGCAAAGCCAATGCGCGCCAGCGAGCGCGAGCGGAACGATCCAATTTCTAATCAGTTCATCGAGATGCGACACCTGCAACGGGCACACAACGCCGTGGTGCGCATCGCGAGCGACTTGGAAGCCCTGCCGGCGATGTGATCGCCACCTTCGGGTAATCCGAGTAAGGCGCGCCGCTTTTCCTGGCGCGCAAGAACTCTTTTTGCGGAGAACGGCACCGGCGTATACATCGTGGCCGACATTTGGCGCAGACTTTTTGGGGAGCTCATTTCCGAGCGCATTTTTCTCTAAAAATGCCCCCACGACACCCGGCTAGGGTGAATTCATCAGAGCATTCCGGGTGCTTTCCCGGGTCGGGAAAAACAACTCCCCACAGAGGGGAAAACGACTGGGTTGCGCTTGAGTCGCGCCGATACGGGGGTATCGAAAACATAGCGACACGCACCGATGAAATCCACTCCCGCCATGAAGACTCATTTTCTCCTCCTCGTCGCCGGACTCATACTATCCACCCTCGGACTGCGGGCCGAGACAGCCGCCATTGCGCATCCCGTCATCGGCCAGGATGGCTTTGTTGTTTATCAAGTGGATAAGATTCTGCGACTGGAGGGTGAGTGGACGCTGACCAAGCCCATCAAGCCAGGTCAGACGGTGGCAGAACAGACCGTATTGCTTTACGAGGGCATGCTGCTGCGTCCGGCCAAACCGGTTTCACTCAAAGGCATGGAAGGGCGCATCGGTGAGGCCGTAATCGTGTTTTTTCCGCACCCCGGCAATCCTGCGGTCTGGCGCGGCTGCCATGTGCATAATGGGCATGTGCCCGCGTACGGCGGCATCGCAGCCGCTGACTTGATCGATGAGATCGAAAATGCGCCGATGGTCACTCCTGCTGATGTCGCCCCGGCCGCCACGCAAAACTACCGTCCGGTCGATATTCGCACTTTGCTGGAAATGTGGCGTAAAGCCGCCCGCCAGACTCTGGCCACCAGCACCACGCCCGCGCCCAAGAGCCCAGCGACTCGCACGCGTTAAACGCGAGCGCCTCAGCGAGGCCTCAAAACTTCAAACGGGTATTTTCGTGCCCGCATCGCGGGCAATTGCACAGCTCAGCCGCATGAGCTGCGGCGTAAAGCGCATCGCAGCGAATGCAATGAAACGCTGTTTTCCGGCGTTCGAGTTCGAAGCGCCGATGATCCCGTCGGTCGTAATACAGCCATAGCCCGAGGAAAAACAGGCCGACCAGCGTGCAATAAAAAACAGCCCCGGTGGTGAGATCAAACATGGCGAACTGGAACAGTTGAGAACGTAAGCGGCTTGGCGACAGACCGGCGATCAGATTTTGCCCAAGAAAAACGCGCCGAAGCGAACTTCGGCGCGTTGAAATCTAGAGAATTCGCGTTGGGGCTCAGCTCTTCGCTTCGCCTTCGGCGGGCGCAGCCGGAGCCGCTTCGGCCGCCGGCGCTTCCGCCTTGGCCTTGGCCGCTTTCTTGCCGCGCGACTTCTTGTACCCGGTCTCGTCGGCCTTCACGAACTCGATGAGGGCCATCTCGGCCGCATCGCCGATCCGTTGGGGCGAGAGCTTGTAGATACGGGTGTAACCGCCCGCGCGATTGACGAACTCCTTGTACTTTTCGTTAAAGAGCAACGCCACGGCTTCCTGGTTGCGCACATCGGACAAAGCCAGACGACGCAGATGAACCGCGTCCTTCTTGTCTTTGGCGGCCGCAGCCCGCTTGGCCTTGGTGATGACCTTCTCGATAAAGGGCCGGAGGGCCTTCGCCTTGGTCAGCGTGGTCTGGATACGACCGTGGGTGATGAGCCCAACCGCGAGGTTGGACAACATCGATTCGCGATGCTCCCGGGTTACGCCCAGGGAGGAATGGTGTTTGGAATGACGCATTGGATTTTGGTTTTAGGCGGCACCCGATCGGCAATCCGGTCGCAGCGTGGGGCGGCAGCGGACGGCGCGAGTGCCGCAAAAGCGTTAGGCTTCCTTCTTGGTGTCGAGGAGGCGTTCGTCGAACTTCATGCCGAGTGAAAGGCCGAGGGCTTCGAGCTTCTCCTTGATCTCGTTGAGGGACTTCTTGCCGAAGTTGCGGTACTTGAGCATCTCCTGCTCGGTCTTCATCGCCAGCTCGCCGACGGTCGTGATGTTGGCGTTGTTGAGGCAGTTGGCGGCGCGAACCGAGAGCTCGATCTCGTTGACCGACATGTTGAGCAACTTGCGGAGCTTGTTCTCCTCTTCGGAGACGGCGCTCTGCTGGTTCTCGAACTCGAAGGACTCGTCGCTGACGCGATCGAAGACATCGAGGTGGTGCTTGAGGATCGAGGCGGATTGCTTGAGGGCATCGTCCGGCGAAATGCGGCCGTCGGTCCAGACTTCGAGGATGAGCTTGTCGTAATCGGTGATTTGACCGACACGGGTGTTCTCAACCGCGTACTTGACGAGGCGCACGGGCGAATAGAGGGAATCGAGCGGGATGACGCCGATGGGTTGCTCTTCCTTTTTGTTGAGCTCGCCCGGGCAGTAGCCGCGTCCGGTCTTGATCTCGATCTCTGCTTCGAAGGCGCGCTTGGCGTCCAACGTGCAGATGACTTGCTCGGGATTGCAGATGGTGACGTTGGGATCGGGCTGAATGTCGGCCGCCGTGACCGGCCCCTGCCGGCCGCTGACCTTGACTTGCAGCACCACCGGCTCGCGTTTCTGCGAGACGATGAGGATTTTTTTCAGGTTCAGCACGATGTCGGTGACATCTTCGACCACGCCATCGATGCTCTGGAACTCATGCTGCACGCCCTCGATCTTGATCGAGGAAATGGCGGCGCCCTCAATGGAACTGAGGAGTACGCGGCGGAGCGAGTTACCGATGGTGTGTCCATAGCCGGCCTCGAAAGGCTCGGCGATAAACTTGGAGTAGGTCGGCGTGGCGCCTTCCTCGATCTTGGTGAGCTTATTAGGAAGTTCGAACTTACCGAGACGTTTAGGCATGACAGAGGGTGGTTGGTGGTTGCTCGAACAAAGATTGATCAGAACCGTGAGTAGAATTCGACAATCAACTGTTCGTTGACGCCGGGGTCCATTTCATCGCGGGTCGGAAGCCGGTTGACAACCGCTTTGCATTGGTCGGCCTGGAGCGAGAGCCAGCCCGGGACGTTGCGGATGCGGTTTTCCTCGAGGTTGCGCGTGATGAGCTGACGGGAAGCCGTGGTGTTCTTGGCTTCGACTTCATCGCCGGGCAGCACGTTGTAGCTGGCGATATCGACCTTCTTGCCGTTGACGCGGATGTGGCCGTGATTGACGAGCTGGCGCGCGGCGGCGCGGCTCTTGGCAAAGCCGAGCAGGAACACGACGCTGTCGAGACGGGTTTCGAGGAGCTGAAGGAAACGCTCGCCGGTGACGCCGCGCTCGCGCTTGGCGATGGCGAACACGCGCCGGAACTGGCGCTCGAGCAGGCCGTAGATCATGCGCAGCTTTTGTTTCTCCGCAAGACCGAGACCATACTCGGAGTGCTTGCGGCGCGATTTCGGGCCATGCTGGCCGGGCGGGTAACTGCGGCGTTCGAAGGCCTTGCCCGAACCGAGAATGAACTGGCCGAACCGGCGACTGACGCGGGTGGTGGGTCCGATGTAACGAGCCATGTGAAAATGATCCTAGATTTGAGATTGGGTTTGGGAGATCGCGCGGCGCGCCTCAGACGCGGCGGCGCTTGCGAGCGCGGCAGCCGTTGTGCGGCACCGGCGTGACGTCGATGATCGTGACGATCTCGAGCCCGATGGCTTGCAGCGCGCGGATGGCGCTGTCGCGACCAAGGCCGGGACCAGAGACGCGAATCACCACGTCTTTGAGACCATGCGACATGGCGTTGCGGGCGGCATCCTGCGCCACGATCTGGGCGGCGTAGGCGGTGGACTTGCGCGAACCGCGGAAGCCGCACTTGCCGGCGCTGGACCAGGCGATGACCTGGCCGCGCTGATCGGTGATGGAGACGATCGTGTTGTTGAACGAGGCGAGCACATTGGCGACGCCCGAGGTGATATTCTTCGAGCCTTTCGCTTTGCGCACCTTGATCTCGCCCAGCTCCTCTTTCAGGAGCTCTTCGGCGGTGGGCTGACGGGCCACGCCGCCGATCAACTCGACGGGCTTGGCGGGAGCAGCAGGTGCAGCGCCTTCGGCCGCGGGAGCCGCGGGTGCGGCGCCTTCAGCGGCAGGCTTGGCGGCCTTGTCGGCAGCAGCAGCTTTGGGAGCCTTTTCCTTGACCGGCTTTTCAGCGGCGGGCGCCTTGGTCTCGGCAGCGACAGGGGCAGCGGCCTCTTTCTTCGGGGCCTTCTCTTTCTTGGGAGCGGACTTTTCTTCGGCCATGGTAAATTAGGTTTATTCGGCGACAGCTTTGGAGACACCCACGGTCTTGCGGGGGCCCTTGCGAGTGCGGGCGTTGGTGCTGGTACGCTGACCGCGCACGGGAAGACCCTTGCGATGACGCGAACCGCGATAGCAGTTGATAGCCTGGAGGCGCTTGAGATTGCCCGCGATTTCACGGCGCAGATCGCCCTCGACCACCCATTTGTGTTCGGTGATCACGTGCAGGATCTTGTTCAGCTGCTCTTCTGTGAGGTCCTGCGCACGCGTTTCGGGCGCAAGATTGGCTTCCTTCAAGATCAGGTCGGCGCGCTGCGGGCCGATGCCATAAATATAGCGAAGCGAATAAGCGATTTTCTTTTTCGCGGGGATTTCTACACCGAGGAGACGAGGCATATGTAAGAGGTGTAAGGTTTAGGTGGAAGTTACGTTTGGTTGTATGAGAAATTCAGGAGATGTTGCCAGGCGCACTGGGCGTGGCGGGAGCTGACCAGGCGTGCACGGGACCGAGGATGGGGCGCGGGATCGTCAGGATCTCCGGGCCGCGTTCGGTGGTGAGCACGGTGTGTTCAAAATGCGCGGAGGGCGAGCCGTCGGCAGTGACGACTGTCCAACCATCGCTGAGCGTTTTCGTCTTATGGCCGCCGAGATTGACCATGGGCTCGATGGCGAGCGTCATGCCCGGGCGAATCCGATCACCGGAGCCTTTGCGACCGAAGTTCGGAATCTGCGGCTCTTCGTGCATCGAAAGGCCGACGCCGTGTCCCACCATGTCGCGCACCACGCTAAAGCCGTGCGACTCGACATAAGTTTGAACCGCGTTGGAAATATCGCCGATGCGATTTCCCACCTGGGCTTTCGCGACGCCGAGACGCAACGCTTCCTCCGTGACGCGGAGCAAACGCTGGGTGTCTGCGGAGATCGTGCCTACCGGAACGGAGACGGCGTTGTCGCCGACGAAGCCGTTTGCGGTGACCACAATGTCGATCGCGACGATGTCGCCATCGCGCAGGATGCGGCGGAACGAAGGGATGCCATGCACCACTTCTTCGTTGACGGAGATGCAGGTGTGGGCCGGATAGCGCCGCGAACCGACTTGGTAGCCGTAGCAGGCGCTGCGAGCGCCGAGGCGTTCCATGGTGGCGCGGGCGGCTTCTTCCAGATCTTGCGTGCTGATGCCAGGCCGGACGAGCGACTTCACTGCTTGGAGGACACTCGCCGCAATCGCGCACGATTCGCGCATGGCGGCGATCTGACGTTCAGTCTTGATCGGAATCATGGGTCGAATCAGGCGACCTCCGCGAGGAGGCCAAGATTGCGGTAGTAGCCGACGAGCTCAGGCGCGGCATCAGGGCCGGCCAGCACGGCATCGAGCGCTTCATTGCGCGCTTCGAGCCACTCGTCGAATACTCGGGCTTGGAGCAGCGTAGCCGGGAAGTCGGTGAGGACAAAACCCGCATCAGGTTTACGCGTCCAAAACCAGCGACGCATGGTCGCCAGCATGATCTCATCGTCAGCAGAACCGGCGACAGATCGACGCGAAATCTCCGGCCGCATCAGGCGGGCGGGAGAGACGTGCTCAAATTGCAAAGAACGGACTCGGTCCATCGCGCTTTCAGAAAGAGAACTTAACGAACCGAGGAAGATTAGCTTGCGTCGGGCGGAGTCGCCCACGCGGGAAAAGAGGTCGGAGCTTGGATCGGCCGCGACCAAAGTAAAGCATTAATTACCGGCGAAGGCTTTGTATGCCCAGAGGCCGAGGCCGAGCAGCAACAGGGCGAGCATGGGCAGCGCAATTTTCATCACAGCTTCATGGCTCAGAGCTTCGCCTGTCATGCCTTGCGGCGTGGCGCTACGGGAACGGAGACGGCCTTTCTTGAGGAAGCCATCGTAGTGGCGCTGCAAGAGGAAGGTCTCGATCTGGCGCATGGTGTCGAGGATCACGCCAACGGTGATCAACATGCCGGTACCGCCGAAGAAGTAGGCGATGCGCTGTGGCACATCGAGCTCGAAGAGCAACACGTCGGGCATAACCGCGATGACGGTCAGGAAGATCGCGCCTGCCAGCGTGAGGCGCGTCATCACGAAATCGAGGAACTGCGCGGTCGGCTCGCCCGGACGCACGCCCGGAATATAACCGCCGTACTTCTTCAGATCGTCGGCGATCTGGATCGGCTTAAACATGACCGACACCCAGAAGTAGCTGAAGAAAAGGATCAGCGAGGTGTAGATGACGTAGTACGACCAGTGTCCGCGCAGCAGATTCTGCGAAAAATCGATCAGGAACTTGATGTTAAACGCCGCGCCCAGCTGGGAGAAAATTTGCTGCGGGAAGAGCAGGATCGCGCTGGCGAAGATCACGGGCATGACGCCGGAGTAATTGATCTTCAGCGGGAGGAACGAGCTTTGGCCGCCCATCACCTTGTTGCCCACCACGCGTTTCGCGTACTGAACTGGAATCTTTCGCTGCCCCTGCACCACCATGATAATACCCATCGTCACGACAAGGAACAGGGCCACCATGATAACTGCCTGCGGCAAACCGAGGCTGGTACCGGTGCCGATCGGACGGAAGAACAGCTTGTAAGTCGCCTGCGCCGCACCCGGGATGTCGGCCAAAATACCGACTGTAATGAGCAGCGATACACCATTGCCGATACCACGTTGCGTGATCTGCTCACCAAGCCACATCAGCATCATCGTGCCGGCGGTCATGAAGAAGATCGAGGTGATCAGGAAGAACGTCTTGTCCAGAATCACGATATTGCCGTAGACGCCGATATCGTAACCCGGGAAGAGCCGGCCTGGATTTTCCAAGGCGAGAATGAGCAGCGTGCCTTGCACCAAGCAGATCAGCACGGTCGCGTAACGCGTGTACTGGGTCAGCTTCTGCCGGCCGACATCGCCTTCCTGCTGCAGGCGGCTGAGCGCCGGCACCACTGCGGTCATCAACTGAAAAATAATCGAAGCGCTGATGTAGGGCATGATGCCCAACGCGCACACGGCACCCTTCACCAGCGCGCCGCCCGTGAACATATTGTACAGGCTGACTAACGCGCCGCCTGCGCTCGCTGCCTGGTCGGCGAAGAACCGCTGCAATGGCTGCGGATCAATGCCGGGGAGCGGAATGTGCGCGCCAACGCGCGCGACAAACAACAGGGCTAACGTGTAGAAGATCCGCGAACGCAGCTCGGGGATTTTCAGCGAATTCGTGAAGGCGGAAAACACGGGATTAAAGTTTCAGTTTTAGATTTTGGATTTTCGTTTGGCCGATTTCGCAGACCCGGAGCGAGCAGCAGAGGGTCCTGGCGGAAATCGGCAATCGAAAACCGAAAATGTCTGCGCGTTAGCCGAGGATGGCCTGACCGCCGGCTTGCTCGATCTTGGCCTTGGCAGACGCGGAGAATTTATTGGCGGTGACCTTGACCGCGCGGCTCAGATCGCCATCGCCGAGCACCTTGAGAAGCTTTTCGCCCGTGCGAATGCAACCGTGCTTGGCCAGCACCTCGATGTTGATCTCGGTGACATCCTTCGGCAGCCAGGCGAAGTCGCCAACGTTGACGACCGCGGGCTCGACGCGAAACGCCGCTTGATTGAAACCGCGATGCGGGAGCTTGCGGTAAAGGGGCATCTGGCCGCCTTCAAAGCCGGGACGGATGCTGCCGCCCGAACGGCCCTTCTGGCCTTTGCCACCGACGCCGCAGGTCTTGCCGCGACCGCTACCCTCGCCACAGCCGACGCGCTTCTTGCGATGCACGGCGCCGGGCACATTCTTGAGTTCGTGAAGTTTCATGAAGTATTCCTGTTAAATCGCCCTGTCCCGGCCGCAGCCGGAACAGAACTCGGAGTGTAAGTTGGTTTAGATCTTGCGCGCGGCCGCGATGTCTTCGGCGAGACGCAACTGGAGGAGGCCGTCGAGCGTGGCATTCACCACCGCGATGTGGTTATTGGAACCCATCGACTTGGTGAGCACGTTCTTCACGCCGGCAGCTTCGAGCACGGCGCGCACACCGCCACCGGCGATCAGGCCGGTACCGGGGGAAGCGGGCTTGAGCAGCACTTTGCCGCCATCGGACACGCCGAGGACGTCGTGCGGCACCGTGTCGCCCTTGAGCTTCACGGAGACCATGCGCTTCTTGGCGTTTTCGGTGCTCTTCTTGATGGCGTCGGGCACTTCGTTGGCCTTGCCGTAGCCAATGCCGACCTTGCCCTTGCCATCGCCCACCACGGCGAGTGCCGCAAAGCTGAAGCGGCGACCGCCCTTGACGACTTTGGCGCAGCGGTTGATGAAGACGACCTTCTCGACCAAACCGGACGCCTCGGCGGCTCCGGCATCGGACGAACGGTTGGATTTTCCAGCGTAGCTGTAGCTCATAGGCGGCTTAGAATTGCAGACCACCCTCGCGGGCGGCATCGGCGAAGACCTTCACCTTACCGTGATAGGGGCGACCGTTGCGGTCGAAAACAACCTGGGTGATGCCAGCGGCCTTGGCTTTCGCCGCGAAGGCGAGACCGAGGGCTTTGGCGCCGGCGAGGTTGGCTTTGAGTTTCTGCTTGCGCAGCTCGGCATCGAGGGAGCCGAGGAAGACGACGGTGGCGGCCGCGTCGTCGTTGATGGCCTGGGCGTAGATGTGCTTGGCACTGAACTTGACGCTCAGGCGCGGGCGCGCGGCGGTGCCGGCGACCTGCTTGCGGATGCGCCACTTGCGCTTCTGCAACAGCTGGGCTTTCAAAATGGTGTTCACTGTGAGATCGAGAGTTTGAGTTTTGCGTTGGGCACTTGCCGTCAGCCTTAGGCGACGGTCTTGCCTTCCTTGCGGCGGACGCGTTCGCCGACGATGCGCACACCCTTGCCCTTGTACGGCTCGGGCGGATAGTAGCTACGAATCTCGGCGGTGAGCTGGCCGACCTTCTGCTTGTCGCAGCCTTCGACCTTGATCTTGGTGCCATCGACGATGGTCACTTTGATGCCCTCGGGGATATCGTGCAAAATCTGGTGCGAATAACCGAGCGCGAGGTCGATCTGCTTACCCTTGAGGGCGGCTTTGAAACCGACGCCTTGGATTTCGAGATCCTTCGCATACCCTTCGGTGACGCCTTTGACCATGCCGGCGATGACCGAGCGAGCGGTGCCATACATGGCGTTGGCGAAACGCGTCTGCGCGGTGGGAGCAACGGTCACCTTTTTGTCGGCGACGGTGATCTTCACGACGGGCGCGAATTGCTTTTGGACTTTGCCCTTCGGGCCTTCGACGAGGACAATATTGTCGGCGTTGACGTCGACTTTGACCTTGTCGGGAATGGAAACGGGTTGTTTGCCGATGCGGCTCATGGTGCGGGCTCCTTACCAGATGTTGCAGACGAGCTCGCCGCCCGCCTTGTTGCGCCGGCAATCCTGGTCTTTCATGAGACCCTTGGACGTCGACACGATCGCGATTCCGAGGCCGTTAAGCACACGCGGAATCTCGGTGTAGCGATAATACAGACGACGGCCGGGAGTGGAAACCCGCTTGATGCCGGTGATGGCCGGCGCGTTGTCGACGTACTTCATTTTCACGCTCAGGGTTTTGTGCCCCTGCGTGTCGGTGCCGTTGGTGTGATCGAGCACGTAACCTTCGGCTTTGAGGATGGCCGCGAGGCCTTCCTTCATGGTGGAGTGCGGAACAACGCACTCCTCGAGACGCGCTTTGCTCGCATTGCGGAGCCGCGTCAGGAAATCAGAGATGGGATCGGTCATGGTCGGATGTTGCTTTGGAAGGAGCCGGGCGGGTCATATCCTACTCCCGCCGGCGAAAGTCATTACCAGGAGGATTTGGTGACGCCGGGAATCTTGCCGGAGAGGGCGAGTTCGCGGAAGGTGATACGGGAAACGCCGTAGCGGCCGATGTAGGCGCGCGGGCGACCGCTGAGCGAGCACCGGTTGCGCACCCGGATGGGATTCGAATTGCGCGGGAGTTTTTGCAGCTTCTTCTGCGCGGCGAAGAACTCGACGTCGGTGGTGGCGGGGTTCGCGAGGGTGGCCTTGAGCTCGGCGCGCTTGGCTTGGAATTTGGCGGAGAGCTTGATGCGCTTCTTATTGCGCTCGATGGCGGAAGTTTTCGGCATGACGGAGCAGTGGTTAAAGATTAGGCGACAGGAGCGGCAGCGGCAGCCACTTTGGCGGCTTCGGCCTTGGCAACGGACTCGCTGGAGCGGCGGAAGGGCATGCCAAACAAGCGGAGGAGATCGCGACCTTCGTCATCGTTCTCGGCCGTGGTGACGATGGTGATGTCGACGCCGATGTGCTTCTTCACGCCTTCGAGTGAAATCTCGGGGAAGATCGTGTGGTCGGTGATGCCGAGGTTGTAGTTGCCCTGGCCGTCGAGCTTGGAGGAGACGCCGCGGAAGTCGCGGATGGTGGGGAGCGACACCGCGATCAGGCGGTAGAGGAATTCCCACATGCTGTCGCCGCGCAAGGTGACGTGGCAGCCGACAACCTGCCCCTGGCGGAGCTTGAAATTCGCGATGGCTTTGCGCGACTTGGCCAGCACGGTCTTCTGACCGGCGATCAAGTTCATGTCGCGCTGCGTGTCGGCGATCACATTCTTGTCGGCTTCGGAATCGATGCCGGTATTGAGCACCACTTTGACCAGCTTGGGTACTTGGTGCTTATTCTTGTAACCCCGAAGCTTGACGAGCTCGGGCACCACGACTTCAGCGTAGTGTTTCTTGAGGACGGGAACGTATTTGCTCATTTCGAGATCCGCCGGATTTCCGACCCGGACGGCGTTAGGGATGAGTGCGATGGATAAAGAGTTTCAGTAACGCAGGAGGCGCTCACGCTTGGCAAGCGCCGAGTGGTTTCAGGCCTTGGCGGCGGCGGGTTTCTTGGCGGCCCGCTTTTCGTGGGCGGCCTTCAGCATCAGGTTCGAGATGTGCACGGTGCCTTCGCGCTCGACGATGGCGCCGTTCTGGTGCTCCTGCGATTTCTTCAGGTGGCGCTTGATCATGGCGACGCCCTCGATGCGGGCGCGCTCCTTGGCCGGCAGCACCTCGAGAATTTTGCCCGACTTGCCCTTGTGGGAGCCGGCGATGACGACGACTTCGTCGCCGCGTTTCACGTGGAATTTCTTCATGATCAGAGGACCTCCGGAGCGAGCGAAATGATCTTCATGAAATTCATCGCGCGCAGTTCGCGTGCGACGGGGCCGAAGATGCGGGTGCCCTTGGGATTGCTTTCCGCGTCGATGATGACGATCGCGTTCGAGTCAAACCGCAGATAGCTGCCATCGGGCCGGCGGATGGGCTTTTTGGTACGAACCACCACAGCTTTGGCGACTTCGCCTTTTTTCACTGTGGCGTCGGTGGTGCTTTCCTTGATATTGACCGTGATGATGTCGCCGATGTGCGCGCAGGCCGTGCGTTGGCCTTTGCGAGCGATCATCGACGCTTTACGGGCGCCGGTGTTATCGGCGACTTCGAGAATGGAGCGCAGTTGAATCATGGCGTGCCTCCGAAAATTTGGAGTGGTTAAAGGTTAGGCCTGCGGCGCCGGAGCGGGCGCGTGGGCAACAGTGGTCTTGGTGGGCACGCTGGCCGCGACGTCCGCTTCGCTGATGGCGACGGCGGTGGTGGTCTTGGCGCGTTCGACGATGGACACGACCCGCCAGCGCTTGAGGCGGCTGATCGGACGCGTCTCCATCAACTCGACGGTGTCGCCGAGCTTGGCGTCGTTTTTCTCGTCATGCACATGCACCACGATTTTGCGGCTGATGACCTTGTGGTAGCGCGGATGCGGCGTCTTGTACGGGATGGTGACTTTAATCGATTTGTCGCCCATGCGGCTGGTGACAAGACCGATGAGCTTTTTGCGCTGAGCGCGTTGACCGGGAGTGGCGGTGGACATGGCAGGAATGGGTTTAGGCGGCGGTCTTCGCGCTCTTCTTCTGGGTTAGAGCGGTCTCCAAGCGCGCGATGTCCTTGCGGTAAACGCGGAGGAGATGCGGCTTTTCGACCTGGCCGGTGTGTTTGCGCAGGCGGAGTTGAACCAGCAGTTCGCGAGTCTCGCGGAGCTTGGTCTCGATTTCGCCAATGGATAGTTCGCGAATTTCTTTGGAAGTCATGACGGTGCGTCTCGGTTGGCGGTTATTCAGCCGTGCCTTCGCGCATGATGAAGCGGCAGCGGAACGGCAGCTTGGCGTCGGCGAGGCGGAACGCCTCCTTGGCAATGGTGGCGGGCACGCCGGCGAGCTCGAAGAGAATGACGCCCGGCTTGATTTGGGCGACGTAGTATTCGACCGGGCCTTTGCCCTGGCCCATGCGTACCTCGGCGGGTTTCTTGGTGATGGGCTTGTGCGGGAACACGCGGATCCACAGTTTGCCTTTGCGCTTGAGATGGCGCGAGATGGTGACGCGAGCCGCTTCGATCTGCTGACCGGTCATGGGACCGCGGGAAAGCGACTGGAGGCCGAATTCCCCGAAGGCGAGCGTATTGCCGCGCTTGGCATTGCCGGCGCGGGAGCCCTTCTGGGATTTGCGGAATTTGGTGCGGGATGGTGCGAGAGAGGCCATGATGGGTGTCTCCTTGGGTTATGGAGCGGCGCCTCAGTTGGCGTCGGCTTCCTTTTTGCAGATCCAGCACTTCACGCCGATCTTGCCGTAAACGGTGAGGGCTTCGGAGAAGCCGTAATCGATATTTTCGCGCAGGGTGTGCAACGGCACGCTGCCTTTGCGCTGCCACTCGCGGCGGGCGATTTCCGCGCCACCGAGACGGCCGGAGCATTGGATACGGATGCCTTGCGCGCCGAGCGTCATGGCCATCTCGACCGCTTTCTTCATCGCGCGGCGGAAAGCCACGCGGCGTTCGAGCTGGAGGGCGATGTTTTCGGCGACGAGCTGCGCCTCGATCTCCGGCTTCTTCACTTCCTGGATGTCGAGCAGCACTTCCTTGCCGGTCATCTTGGCCAGCTCGGCCTTGATGTTCTCGACCTCGGCGCCTTTGCGACCGATGACGACACCCGGGCGGGCGGTGTAAATCTTGACGCGGACGCGATTGCCGGCGCGCTCAATGAAGACGCGCGGAACGGCGGCCTGCTTGAGCTTCGCGAGGAGGTGATTGCGGATCACCTGGTCTTCGGCGAGCAACGCGGGGAAGTCTTTTTTCGAAGCGAACCAGCGCGACTGCCAGTTGCGGCGGACGGCGAGACGGAAACCGATAGGATGAGTCTTTTGGCCCATGGTGCGAAGGTGATCAGTTGTTGTCGTTGCCGTCGGAGAGCACGATGCAGATGTGCGACATTTTCTTGCGGCGCGGCGCGGCGGAACCGCGGGCAGCGGCCTTGAAACGCTTCAGCACCGGACCCATGTCGATGCGGGCGCTTTTCACGATGAGATTGTCGGCCGAGAGGTTCGCGTTGTTCTCGGCGTTGGCGATGGCGCTTTTGAGCGTCTTGGCGATCAGGCGGGCCGACTTGCGCGGGATGAGCGCGAGATATTCGACGGCCTCGGGGGCTTTGCGCCCCTGAATCGTGCAGACCACTTCGCGCATTTTCTTGGGCGACATGCGCGCGTAGCGGGTGATGGCTTGGACTTCCATGATATTTTAGATTCCTTTTGTGGAGGCGACAGCAACGCCGCGAGAGGCGGCACCCTGCCCTTTGGATTTCGGTGAGTGGTTGAGAGAGATCAGATTTCCTTGCGGGTCATGCCGCCGTGAGCCTTGAAGACGCGCGTGGGCGCGAATTCGCCGAGCTTGTGGCCGACCATATTCTCGGTGACGTACACGGAGGTGAAAACCTTGCCGTTATGGACATTGAAAGTCTGCCCCACGAAGTCGGGGGTGATGGTGGAACGCCGCGACCAGGTCTGGATCGGCTTGCGCGCGCCGGACTTGGCGGCCTTCTCGATCTTTTCGAGAAGGTGATAATCGACGAAGAAACCTTTTTTGATGGAACGGGCCATGGTGCGAGAGGGGCGAGGTTACTTTTTGCCACGCGGCTTGCGGCCGTTGTGGTGGACGATGATCTGGCTGTTCGTCTGCTTCGAGCGACGACGGGTCGGGAAGCCCTTGGCGAGCTGGCCCCACGGGGAGACGAGCTGTTGACGGCCGCCACCACCCTTGGATTTGCCCTGACCGCCACCGTTGGGGTGATCGATCGGGTTCATCGCCATACCGCGCACGCGCGGGCGCTTGCCGAGCCAGCGATTGCGGCCGGCCTTGCCGAGCGAGGCATTGTTATGATCGCCGTTGCCGACTTCGCCGATGGTGGCGCGGCACTTGGCGTTCACGAGGCGAATTTCGCCGGAAGGCATCTTCAGCGTGGCCACGCCGTTTTCGATCGCCACGAGTTCGAGCGCAACACCAGCGGAGCGGGCGATGCGGGCGCCGCGACTGGGAATCAGCTCCACACAGTGGACACGGGTGGAAGGAGGGATGATCTCCAGCGGGAAATTGTTGCCCGTGAGAAAATCGTTCGTCGTGGCCTTATTGGAGGCGACGATGGTGGAGCCGACTTTCAGGCCCTTGGGGGCGATGATGTAGCACTTGTCCCCCGCGGCGTACTCGACGAGCGCGAGATTGGCGCTGCGATTGGGATCGTATTCGAGCGCGATCACCGTGCCGGTTTGATCCAGACGGTCGAAGCGACGGAAATCGATCTTGCGGTAAAGCCGTTTGTGGCCACCGCCGCGGCGACGCGAGGTGAGCCGGCCATAGCAATTGCGGCCGCCGGTCTTGTTGAGCGACTCGGTGAGGGAGCGCTCGGGACGCTTGTCGGACAGGCCCTCGTCACGATTGAGCGAGGTGAAGCGGAGCGCAGCGGTGAGCGGACGGAAGGATTTGAGAGGCATGATGGTGTCTCCGGATTGGTTCGAGCGGCTTAGACGAGCTCGATCTTGTCGCCGGACTTCAGCGTCACGACCGCTTTCTTGAAGTCGGAAGTTTGGCTGGGGCGACCCTGGCGGCTTTTCTTGTTTTTGCCGCGCACATTCAGGACGTTGACGCGAGTGACGGAGACCTTGAAGGTCTTCTCGATGGCTTCGCGGATGGCATGCTTGGTAGCCGCGCGGTTAACCTCGAAGGTGTACTGGCCGAACTCGGCGGAGAGCTGGTTGGCCTTTTCCGTGAGGCGCGCGCTGTTGAGAACTTTATTGGCGTTCATTAGTTCTTCCCTCCGTTGACGCGGGCGAGGATCGCTTCGAGCGCCTTGGCGCTGACGATGATCTTCTTGTACTGGGCGAGATCGAGGGCGTTGAGCTTGGTGGCGTCTTGCAACGACACGCGTTCCAGATTCTGCGCGGAGCGCACGAGCTCGACGGCAAACGGGGCGTCGACCAGCAGCAGCTTGCCCTTCGGGGCGATGCGCTTGAGGACGGCGCTGATGGCCTTGGTCTTGGCCGCGGCGTTTTGCCAGGCTTCGATGATTTCGATTTCACCGGCGGTGGCGCGGTCGAAGAGCGCGCGGGAGAGCGCGAGGAGCTTCACCTTGGCGTTGATCTTCTGCGAATAGTCGCGGGGCTGCGGGCCAAACACGACGCCACCACCGCTCCAGAGCGGCGAGCGGGTCGAGCCGGCGCGAGCGCGGCCGGTGCCCTTTTGGCGGAACGGCTTCTTGCCGCCGCCGCGGACTTCGCCGCGACGCTTGGTGGAGTGGGTGCCGAGGCGCTGGTTGGCGCGGATGGCATCGACCACTTGCTTGACGGCCTGGAGACCCTTCGCGCCTTCGAAGACCGGGATACCCGAGATCTCCTCTTCGCGGGAGGTCGCACCGTCGGGGCTGTAAATTTTGAGCTTCATGACGATTTAATCCTCCGGAGATTAGCTGGCGGTCTTGCGCTGGCCTTTGATGGCCGTGCGCACGATGAGGTCGTCGCCGTTGGCGCCGGGGACCGCACCCTTGACAAGGATGAGGTTCTTCTCGGCGATCACCTTGACGACGGTGAGATTTTGCACGGTGCGCGAGACGGCGCCCATGTGGCCAGGCATCGCCTGGTTTTTCCACACGCGGCCAGGAGTCTGGCGCATGCCGATCGCACCGATGCGGCGGTGGAACATCGAACCGTGGGAGGCGGGGCCGCCGGCGACGCGGAAGCGGCGCACGACACCCTGGAAGCCTTTGCCCTTGGTGACGCCGATGACATCGACGTACTGGCCTTCTTTGAAAGCCTCGACGGTGACAACGTCACCCGGCTTGAAAGTGGGGGTCTCGGCGAGCCGCACTTCGCTCAGAACGCGCGGGGCTTGCTCGAGATTCGCCTTCTTGGCGTGGTTGAGCTCGGCCTTGGAGGCGTTTTTAGCCTTCTTTTGGCTGAAACCGAGCTGGACGGCGTTGTAGCCGTCGGTTTCGACGGTCTTGACCTGGACCACTGTGCAGGGTCCGGCCTCGACCACGGAGACGGGGACTAGGACGTTTTGGGCGTCATAGACCTGCGTCATGCCGATCTTTTTACCGATAAGAGTAGAGATCATTGGGCTAAGCGGTAGGAGGAGGTTATCCGTTTCATTAGGCCTACATTAGGGTTCCGGCGGTGGGCCCGGCGGAGAGCCGCTAAACTGTCGGTGAAACTGTTCTCTTGGCTCTAAAGAGGGAGTTAAACGTTGATGGTGATGTCGACGCCCGAAGGGAGGTTGAGCTTTTTCAGCTCATCCACGGTCTGGGCGGTGGGCTCGATAATATCGATCAACCGCTTGTGAGTGCGGGATTCGAATTGCTCCATCGATTTTTTGTCGACGTGCGGCGAGCGATTAACGGAAAGCTTTTCGATCCGCGTGGGCAGCGGGATCGGGCCCGAGACGCGGGCGCCGGAGCGCTTGGCGGTCTCGACGATTTCCAGTGCGGACTGATCGATGACACGATAGTCGAAGCCCTGGAGTTTAATGCGAATGCGTTGACCTTTCATGCGGGCAAAGAACGAGGGTTAGGTACGGGCAGGTGCCTTCGTCGAGGACTCGACGATCTTGGTGAGGAGCGAGGCCGGGACCTGCTCGAAGTGGGAAGGCTCCATCGAGTAGCTGGCGCGACCCTTGGAGAGAGAGCGAATGTCGGTGGCGTAACCGAACATCGTCTCGAGCGGCACGTGGGCCGTGATGATGCAGGCGCCATCGCGGTTTTCCATGCCTTGGATCTGGCCGCGGCGGCGATTGATGTCGCCCATGATTTCGCCCTGGTATTCCTCGGGCACCGTGACCTCCACCTTCATGATCGGCTCGAGCATGATCGGCTTGGCCTGGCGCATCGCTTCCTTGAAGCCGAAGATGCCGGCCATCTTGAACGCGAGCTCGGACGAGTCGACTTCGTGGAAGGAGCCGTCGACGATGCGGGCGATAAAGTCGATTACCGGGTAACCGGCGACCGTACCATTGTTGGCCGCTTCGTTGATACCTTCGATGACGGGCTTGATGTATTCCTTCGGAATCGCACCGCCAACGATCTCGTTGACGATCTCGATGCCTTTGCCCTTCACGTTTGGCTCAACCTTGATCACGCAGTGACCGTATTGACCGCGGCCACCCGACTGACGGATGAATTTGCCCTCGGCCTCGGCCTTGCCGGTGATGGATTCGCGGTACGCGATCTGCGGCTTGCCGGCATCAGCCTCGACCTTGAACTCACGGAACATGCGGTCGCGGATGATTTCCAGATGCAGCTCGCCCATGCCGGCGATGATGCATTGCCCGGTGTCGGGATCGGTGAACGTGCGGAAAGTCGGATCTTCGGCCGAGAGACGCGCGAGCGCGTTGCCCATCTTTTCCTGGTCGGCCTTCGACTTCGGCTCGATGGACATCGAGATGACGGGCTCGGGGAATGACGGCGGCTCCAGACGGATATCGATATCCTCGTCGCACAGTGTATCGCCAGTAATGACGTCTTTGACGCCAATCACGGCGCAGATGTCGCCAGCGTAAGCGGTATCGATTTCCTCCTTGTCCATGGCGCGCATGAGCAAGAGACGGGAAACGCGTTCGCTGCGGCGAGTGCGGGGATTGTAGAGTGACTGGCCCTTCTTGAGCTGGCCTTGATAAACGCGGACGAACACCAGACGGCCGACGTAGGGATCGCTCCAAAGTTTGAATGCCAGACCCACGGTCTTGCCGCTGTCATCGGCCTTCGCGATCACTTCCGCCGCCTCGCTGTCCTGACCGCGAGTCTGCCCGATATCGAGCGGGTTCGGCAGGTAGTTGACGACGCAGTCGAGCAAACGCTGCACGCCCTTTTTCTTGAATGCGGAGCCGGGGATCACACCGGTGAACTTGAGCGCCACGGTGGCCTTGCGGATGCCGACCATGAGCTCCTGTACTGTGATTTCCTGGCCACCGAGATACTTCTCGGCGATGACGTCGTCGCTATCGGCGACCGCTTCAATCAGCGCATCACGATAACGTTTCGCGTCGGCGGCCATGTTGGCCGGAATCTCTTCAATGCGCGGATGCAGACCGAGCGGATCTTCGGCTTTGTCTTCGAAGATATAGGCCTTCATCTGCACGAGATCGACGAGGCCGCTGAAATTTTCTTCGGCACCAATCGGCAGGTACAGCGGGTGCGCATTCGCGTTGAGCTTTTTGCGCATCTCCTCGACGCAGGCGAGGAAGTTGGCGCCCACGCGATCCATCTTGTTGACGAAAGCGATGCGCGGCACGCGGTACTTGTTGGCCTGGCGCCAGACCGTCTCGGACTGGGGCTGCACGCGACCCACGGCGCAGAACACGGCAACGCAACCGTCGAGCACGCGGAGCGAGCGCTCCACCTCGGCCGTGAAGTCCACGTGTCCGGGGGTGTCGATGATGTTGATCCGGGTCTTGATGCCTTGGAACGGTCCCATCGAGGGCACCCAGGCGCAGGAAATGGCGGCGGCGGTGATGGTGATGCCGCGCTCGCGCTCCTGCTCCATCCAGTCGGTGACAGTGGTGCCTTCATGCACCTCGCCCATCTTGTGGACGGCGCCGGTGTAGTAGAGGATGCGCTCGGAGCAAGTGGTCTTGCCGGCGTCAATGTGGGCCGCGATGCCGATGTTGCGCGTCCACTCCATGGGAGCGGGACGCTTGGCGGCATTAAGTGGGGAAAGCTGCGCTTTCTCGGTGACGATCGAAATGGACATTAGTCAGCTATGGCGGTCAGGTCTCGACGCTGGTTAGCTTACCAGCGGAGGTGGGCAAAGGCGCGATTGGCCTGAGCCATCTTATGGGTGTCTTCCTTCTTTTTGACGACAGTACCCGTGTTGTTGTAGGCATCGACCAGCTCGGCCGCGAGGGCCTCTTGCATCGGCACGCCCTTGCGGGTGCCGGCAGCGTCGACGATCCAGCGGAGCGCGAGGCTCTCCTGGCGTTCGTAGGAAATTTCCACCGGCACTTGATAAGTGGCGCCACCGACGCGGCGGCTCTTCACTTCCAAGCGGGGGCGCGCATTCTCCAGCGCACCGATCAGGAGATCGACCGGATCACCCTTTTGGAGCTTCTCGCTCACCTTCTCAAACGCACCGTAGACGATGCGTTGGGCGAGGCTCTTCTTGCCGCACTTCATGATGACACTGATGAGGTGCGCAACAAGCGGGCTGTTGTAGCGGATGTCCGGAGTGGCAACCCGCTTTTCTGCTCTGTGACGGCGTGACATGGTCTGGCTTCTCCTCGCTTATAAATTATTTCTTATCCTTCGGACGTTTGACACCGTACTTGGAGCGGCTGCGGCGCCGCTTCTCCACGCCGGTCGCGTCGAGGGTACCACGCACAATGTGGTAGCGGACACCGGGCAAGTCCTTCACGCGGCCACCGCGCACGAGCACGATGGAGTGCTCTTGCAGGTTGTGGCCCTCGTCCGGGATGTAGGAGATGACTTCATTGCCGTTTGTGAGGCGCACCTTGGCCACCTTGCGGATAGCGGAGTTGGGCTTCTTGGGCGTGCGGGTCATCACCTGCACGCAGACACCACGGCGGAACGGGTTGCCCGCCAGCGCCGGCGACTTGGACTTCGCACGGATCTTGCGACGTCCTTTGCGCACGAGTTGATTGATAGTCGGCATAACGAAATCAGAAGGCTGAAAATTTGGGAAAAGAGGCGCACGCTACCAGTCACCTTCGGCTCGGCAAGAACTTTTTGGTGAAAAGTGCTCGGAAGACGAAACCAGAGGGGGGAGACCCGCCGGTTCGCTGGCAGAAAAATGTTCTCCAGCCGGAGCCGGAAACGCGCGATATTGAGAGGAAAAGAGCGGGGAGCGTCGCGCGTGTCCGACACCTGCGCAAGCCGAAACTGCCCGCTATTTCCGGAGCATGTCGAAATGCGAAGATTTTTGCTCCACGCCACGTCCGCGTGCACAAAAATACGCCAAAACGGCGTCCGCGCACGCATCTCGTCAACTCGCCCCTTGCCACTGAACAGGCACCGCGTTGTGCTCTGCTACACGTGCGACCGTCGGCCGCACGCCTGCTCGATATGAATGATCAACGAGAACAACATGGCCGGGATGTCATCAATGCGATCCGCCGCGTGCTGTACCGCGAATGGGATCCGCTCGACCTCTGTGACGTCGGCCCGGAAACCCGTTACGATGCCTATATCAGCCCCCTTTACCGGCTGCTCGCCACCGCCCCGACCAAGGAGGCCGTGGTCCATGAGCTGAAACGCTTGCAGGTGGAGTTGATCGGACCCGATTTCAGCAAGGAGAAACGCCTGCCGTCCATCGCCGACATGCTCCTCGCCATCAATCTGCGTGTGAACAATTGAGCGCCGACTGAAACCAGCCCCCGCTGCATGAGCCTCAAACTCCGCCTCGCGCTGCTTTTGGGCCTGCTGCTGTTGGCGTTTCTCGTGGCGATGGTGACGCTACGCCAGATCGAGGCGCGGCAGACCGAGCAAGTGTTGGTGAAAGCGCGACAGGATCGCGTCGAAATTTTGGAGCGCTGGATCGATCTCACCGAGGTGTCGCTGCGGCAGTTCGCCGACGACTACTCGCAGTGGGACGACATGGCGACGTTCCTCGCCAAGGCCGATCCCGCCTGGGCGGCGATCAATCTCGAAGCGTCGTTGCCCAATTTCAACGCGCACGCGATCTGGGTGCTGCGCCGCGACGGCGCGCTGGTCTACGGCTACAACCGGCTCAAGCTTCCGACGCTCAACCAGCCGCCGCTGCCCCGCGCCGAGTTTCTCGCGCTCTGCGCCGACACGCCCTTCACCCATTTCTTCGCGACCAGCTCCGCCGGATTGCTCGAGCTGCGCGGCGCTCCCATCCAACCGTCCGCCGACACGGCGCGCACCACGCCTGCGCTGGGCTGGCTGGTCGTCGCGCGGCTCTGGGACCCCGCGCACCTCAAAACTCTGCGCAGCCTCACCGAGAGCAAGATCGGCCTCGCCGAACCCACCGCCCAGCTCCACCCGGCGCAGGCGGACAACGGCAGCATCTGCATCCTGCGCCCGCTCAGCGACTGGAAGGGCCGCCCCATCCAACTCCTCCATATCGATTGCCTCGCACCCGAGCTCGCGCAAATCGTCAACGCCGGCACGCTGGAAGGCCGCGTGTTCGCCGGTTTCGGTCTGCTCGTGATCATTTCGCTCGCGATCAGTCTCCAGAGCTGGGTGCTACGCCCGCTCGGCTGGATCGGCGACAGTCTTGCGCGCGGCGATCCGTCGCCCATCCGACCGATCCGTCGCGACAACAATGAACTCGGGCGCGTCGCCCAGTTGATCGAAACATCGTTCGCGCAAAAAGCCGAGCTGGTGCGCGAGGTCGAGGAGCGCAAACACGCCGAGGCCGCCCTGCGCCGCAGCGAGGAGGCACTGCGCCAGTCATTGCAGGAGCAGGCCCAGCTCGGGCGCGATTTGCACGACGGAGTGATCCAGTCGCTCTACGCCGCCGGCATGGGTCTGAGCGGCATCCGCCAGGCGATCCGCACCGCGCCGGCCGACGCCGAGGAGCGCCTCGAACGCACCCGCGCCATGCTCAATGAAACCATCCGTGATGTGCGCAACTTCATCACCGGACTGGAGCCCGAGGCACTCAAACGGCAGACGTTCCGCCACGCCGTGGACCGGCTGGTGGAGGTGATGCAATCGATCTCGCCGTTGCGCGCCACCGTCGAAATCGACGAGACGCTGGCCGAGCGCCTCACGCTGGCCCAACGGGCGCACGCGCTCCAGATCGCGCGCGAAGCCATGAGCAACGCCCTGCGCCACGGCGCGGCGAGCGCAGTCACGCTCGCGATGCGTTCGCAGGGCGAGCGCGTCGAATTTGTCGTTGATGACAACGGCCAGGGGTTCGACCCCGCGGCGTTGCGCGAACAAGGTCACGGCCTCCACAATCTCGCCGACCGCGCCCGCGAACTCGGAGGCGAACTCGCCCTGCAATCCGAACCCGGCAAAGGGACTCGCGTCACCCTACGCTTTCCGCTTTCACTCTCCACATCCTCCGCATGAGCGCACCTTCCTCCTCTTCCGCCCCCATCCGCATCCTGCTAGTCGACGATAGCGAGCTGGTACGTTGCGGTATCCGTTCGGTACTCGCCGACCACACCACCCCGACCCTTCGCGTGGTCGGCGAAGCAAGCACCGTGGCGGGCGCCGTGAGCGAATGCGCGCGACTCAAGCCCGACATCGTGCTGCTCGACATCCGCCTGCCCGACGGCACGGGTTTCGATGCCTGCCGGCAGATGCTCCAGCATAACTCCAAGGTGCGCGTGATCGTGCTCACCTCATTTTCCAACGACAATTTCGTGTACGACGCCATCAACGCCGGTGCGCAGGGCTACTTGATGAAGGAGATCGACCCGGCCGGTCTGGTGCAGGCGATCCTCGATGTGGCCGCCGGCAAATCCATTCTCGGGCCCGACGCCACCGCGCGCGTCATGCGCTTGGTGCGGGCGCAGACGACTCCTGACCACTCCGAGGGGCTGGCCTCTCTTTCACCGCAAGAGAGCCGCGTGCTGGCCTTGGTGGCCGAGGGCAAGACCAACAAGGAAATCGGCGACCTGCTCACCTTGAGCGACAACACGGTGAAGAACTACCTCGCCAACGTGTTTGAGAAGCTGCAGGTGAAACGCCGCTCCCAAGCCGCCGCCATTTACGTGCAGGCCCAACAGACCAAGCCCACCGAGCAGAATTAGGAAAGCCCGACAAGCAGGCCCATTCGGGCCTAGTACTACCCCGCCTATTTCCGCCCCCGTTGGTCTCTATCGGTGTCCACCGATATGCGCTAGAGTGAGGCTGCATGGCCTCCGTCTCAACCGTTCCGACCACGTCCTCCCGCGCACTGCCGCAACGCACAGCTGCCGGATTCACGCTGGCCGAGGTGCTGGTCGCGGTCGCCGTGCTCACCCTCGTCATCAGCAGCGCCATCCTCGCGATGCAACGGGGCTTGCACGCGCTCGACACCGCCCGGCGCGTCACGGATGCCACCCAGTTCATGCAGAGCGAGATTGAGCGTCTGCGTCTGAAAAACTGGGCCCAACTGCAACTCCTGCAGGATTCCCGGAATCACGCCGTGCCCGTCCCCGGGCCCGCGCGGTCCGACGATTTTCGGTGCTCACGCGAGATCCGCGATGTGAAAACCGACATGAAGGAGATCGTGCTCACCGCCACCTGGCGCGGCGTCGACGGGCGCCCGCACTCCCTCCGCACCATCACCCGCTACTGCCGGAGCGGCCTCAATGACTATTACTACACCGTTCATTGAGCCGGCGACTGTCTCCACGCGACGGATTCACCGACGGGCCTTCACGCTCACCGAGGTGATGGTGGCGGCCACGCTCACGGTGTTTGTGCTGGCCGGCGTACTCAGCGCGTTTCTCTTCATCGGGCGCACCGGCTTCAGCGCGGGCAATTACAGCGAGATCGAAGCTGAATTGCGCCGCACCCTCGAACTCTTCGCCGAGGACGTCCGTCAGGCGAACGACATTCAATGGAACAGCGCCCGAAGCATCACGCTCACCGTGCCCACCGCGACCAACGCCACTGCGCTCGTAACCTATGCGTTCGAGCCCGACAGCACCGACGCGGCCTATGGCACCTTTTACCGGCAGCCGGGACCGGCGGGCGCGAGCGCCCTGCGCCAAGTGCTCGTCCGCCGGGCGACCAGCGATTTCTCCTTCCACCGATACAAGGTCGAACAACCCGATGTGGCCGACAACACCGCCACCAGCGATCTGGAGACCAAACAAATTCAGATCAACCTGCGGGCCGTGCGCCGCGGCGCCACCACGGTCGCCGCGACCCAGTCCGCCCTCTCCGCGCGTTTTGTGCTGCGCAATAAACGGGTGAGCCACTGATATGCGCCGCCACTCCTCCAGTCCCGACCGCCGGCCCCGCGAACGCGGCGCGATTCTCATCGTGACCCTGCTCGTGGCGGCTTTCATCGCGCTGGCGCTCGGCAGCTACCTCAGCCTCAACCTCTCCTCGGCGCGGCTCGCTTACCGCAGTTACCACGCCAGCACCGCCTTCAATCTCGCCGAGGCCGGCGCGGAGGAGGCGCTGTGGTCGTTCAACCGCACCGCGGCGGGCACCACCGGAGCGTGGGACGGCTGGACCACCAGCGGCACGCAAGCCTGGCGCAAGTTCACCGACTTCACGCTCAACGCCAACACCACCGGTTGGGTAAAAGTGTACGTTGACCACCAGAATCCCACCGGAGGCGTGCGTCCGAAGATCGTCGCACTCTCCTCGATCGAGCCGCCCGGCGAAGCGCCCGTCATCAAGATGCTCGAGGTCACGCTCCAACACCGGAGTTTCTTCGCCGGCGGCCTGGTGGCCAAACGCAGTGTCGAGTTTCGCGGCAACAACACCTCGGTTGACAGCTGGGACTCCGACCCCGACCGCAATCCCGCCACCGCGTCGGTGCCCTACTCCGCCACCGTCCGCCAGGACCACGGCAGCGTGGCCAGCACCTCCGTGCTCAACGCGGCGGTCTCCGTCAACCAAGCTAACGTCTGGGGCTACGTTTCCACCGGCGGCGCGCTGCCCGAAGTCGGCAGCAACGGCTCCATCCGCGGCCGCAACACGCCGGAAGGCGTGGCCATCGACCCCTCGCGCGTCTCAACCGATTTCAACGCCGATTTCCCCACGGTAAAGGCGCCGACCGACGGCACGCCGATCGCCGCCATCAACAACACCACGACGCTCGGCACCGCCGGCCTGGCCACCAAGTGGCGTTGCCCGGGTGTCGCGCTCGCCGGCAACGACACGCTCACCATCCGCGGTGTCGTCACCCTCATTCTCACCGCGGGCTCCGGGAGCGATGCGCTCACGTTGACCGGCAAGTCCGAGCTCATCATCCCGCCTGGATCCAGCCTCGTGCTTTATGCCGAGGGCGACGTGAAGATCGCCGGCAACGGCATAACCAATGCCAACGCCGCGCCGCTCAGCTTCATCGTCTGGGGCGTCAACACCAGCAACGCCGGACAGGAAATCCAGCTCGCCGGCAACGGCGCGCTCAAGGCCGTGGTCTACGCGCCCAACGCCGCCGTGACGATCAACGGCAATGGCGACGCGATGGGCTCGATCATCGCCGACACCATCACTCTGACGGGCAACGCCGCCTTCCATTACGACGAAGCGTTGATCGATTACGGCCCGAACCAGCCGCTGGGCGTCACACGTTGGCGCGAACTCACCAGCGCCCAGGCCCGCGCGCCCTACCTGCCGAAATTCCAGGGCTGGTAAGAGCGGAGGACGCCAACGCGCCGGCAGCGGCAGGCGCTCGCATCCGGCATCTGCCTCACCATTGGCCCCTGGGTTCGACCTATTGACCCTCCCTACTAGGCCTGGCAGGGCCTAGCGAAATCCCGCCCGTTTTAGGAGGACCTTGGCCTCTAACCGCTGTGGCGAATTCGCAGTATCATGCGGGCCGCATGAAAAACCTCGCCGCAGCGCCCCGCTCCTCTGCCCCGGCCCGGACAACCATGCCGCGCCGTCGCGATGCCGGTTTTACCATCATCGAGGTGGCCTTGGCCGCATTCGTTTTGGCCTTCGGTCTGACCTCCGCCATCGTGGTCATGCAAGCGGGATTCAAGACGCTCGACGTCGCCCGCGGCACCACCCTCGCCTCGCAGGTGGCGCAGAGCGAAATGGAACGCCTGCGCCTCATGAGCTGGGCCAACATCGCTGCGCTGCCCGCCTCCGGCCCGGTCAACCTCTCCTCGATGTTCTCCACCGATCCCAGCCTGGCCGACCGGTTCACCGTCACCCGCACGGTCGCCGACGTGGAGGACCGCGAAGACGAGCAAAAAACCATCACCGTCACCGTCACGTGGCACTCCTACGACGGCCGCGAGCACTCCCGACAATTCAACACGCTCTACACAAAAAATGGCCTCTATGATTACTACTACACCCTCGCGACGCCGAGCACTTGAGCGGCCGGTCGGCACGCGCGGTTTTTCCCTCGTCGAAGTAATGATCGGCGCGGGCATCTCCGTGGCGGTGCTGGCGGGCGTCTTGTCGACCTTCCTGTTTCTCGGACGCAGCGGCGCCAACGTGGCCAACTACGCCGAAATGGAAACCGAGGCGCGCCGCGGGCTGGAGCTCTTCGCCGAGGACACCCGCCAGGCCAGCGATCTCACTTGGAACAGCGCCAATGAAGTCCGGCTGGTGGTCAACAGCGCCGCCGTCCTCTATGGCTACGACAGTGCCAATCAGACGTTCTACCGCACCACCAACGGCGCCACCCGCATCCTGATTCACGGCGTCGATGCCTTCAACTTCAAGGGCTACATGATCACCGGCGCCGCGGTGGACCTCAGCAACCTCACCCAGGCCGGGCGCTCGACCAAACAGCTCCAGATATCCCTGCGCGCCAGCCGCACCTCCCGCACCGTGACCACGGCCACCAACACCGTGCTCTCGGCGCGTTTCATTCTCCGCAACAAACGCATCACCACCTGAACGCCCAAGGGCTCTCCACTATGTCCCGTCAACCGCTCCCTCACCGCACGCGCGGCTCACTGCTCATCGTCGCCATGCTGCTGGCCGCGGTGTTTGGCATCGCGTTGGTCAGTTATCTCAGGATTGGCCAGACCAACATGGAGGTCGCCAACCGCTCCTTCTATAACAACGCCGCCGTCAATCTCGCCGAGACCGGACTCGAACAGGCGATGTGGTCGATCAACAAGATGGTGGCTGGCGCCGGCAATGCCTGGGACGGCTGGGACACCCCAACCGTCCACAACGCCCGACGCAAGTGGACCGGCACCGATTTCGGCCAGGGCACCACCGGCCAGGTGCGCGTCTACGTGTCTAATTACGACGGCACCGGCGCCCCGACACTTTACAGCCGCGCCACGATCACCCCCTCCCGCGGCGCGAACATTGAAAAGTGGATCCAGGTTCAGCTGCGCAAACGCTCTAAATTCGCCAACGGCCTCGTCGCCAAGGACAGCATCACCTTCAACGGCAACAACGCCACGGTCGATAGCTGGAACTCCGACCCTGACAAAAACCCCGCCACCGCCTCCATCCCCTACAGCAATGCCGTACGCAACGACAAAGGCTCCGTCGGCAGCATCTCCGTTTCCGTCAGCGCCGTGGCCATCAACAATGCCGACATCTGGGGCTATGCCGCCACCGGCGGCGCGCCTCCGGTGGTGGGCAACAACGGCTCCGTCCTCGGGCACGACAGCCCGAGCGGCGTCAAGGTCGACTCCGCCCGCGTCTCCACGGATTTCACGGCGAATTTCGACCCGATCACGACTCCGACCGAGACCGCCAGCATCGGCGCGATCACGTCCGACACCACGCTCGGCACCACCGGCGTCAACACCACGATCACCTGCACCTCGGTCATTTTTGCTGGCAGCGAGACGCTCGAGATTCGCGGCAACGTCACCCTCATCGTCACCGACACCACCAAAGCCATCGAGATCACGGGCAACGCCGGCATCAACATCCCCTCCGGTGCCACGCTGAAAATCTACACCGCCGGCAGCCTCAAAATCGCCGGCAATGGCGTGGCCAACAGCAACACCCAGCCCGTCACGCTCCAAATTTACGGCACGAGCACCAGCACCACCAGCACGCAGGACATCCAGATCGCCGGCAATGGCGATCTCAAGGGCGTCGTCTACGCGCCCAACGGCGACGTAAAGGTCAACGGCAACGGCAATGTCATGGGCTCGGTTGTGGCCAAGAACATCACCCTCACCGGCAACGCCACCTTCCACTACGACGAATCGCTGGCCGATTTCGACAGCGGCAGCCCCTACGGCATCACCCGCTGGCAGGAACTTACCACCGCCACCCAACGCTCTGGTGTGTCCAGTCTGCTCGATTTCTAAGCCCTCTCCTCTCTCATGTCCGCTACCCCTCTCCTCTCCACCCCTACTGACGCACCGCGCCAGCGACCCCGCCGCTTTGTGTCGCACGGCGGCTTCACCCTCGTCGAAGCCGCCGTGGCCGCTGCCGTCATGGTGCTGGTGCTCACCAGCTCGCTCGCCGTGCTTCAACGCGGCTTTCAATCACTCGACAACGCCCGCAACATCACCCTCGTCAGCCAGATCATGCAGAGCGAGATGGAGCGCTTGCGGCTGCAAAGCTGGGACACCGTTAACAATTATGGCGCCAACGACACCCTCAACCTCGATTCCTCGTTCGCCAACAGCACCGCCGTAAGCCAGCGCCGCATCTCGCTGACCCGCGAGAAGACGAGCGTCCACACCGACATGCTCCAGATCAAATTCACGGTGACCTGGAACAGCTACGACGGCCGCCCCTACTCCCGCAGCTACCTGACCTACTACGGACGCAACGGTCTCTATGATTATTTCTACAACTCCTTCTAAACGTTCGGACGCCCCGCACGGTTTCACCTTGGTGGAGGTGTTGATCGCGCTCGCCATCGGTTCGATGGTGCTGGCGGGCACGCTGTCCGCCTTCCTCATGATCGGGCGCACCAGCGTGAGCGTGGCCAATTACAGCACAGCCGAGGCGCAAATCCGCCGCTCGATCGAAACCCTCAGCGAAGACCTGCGCGCCTCCAGCAATATCCTCACCAACAATTCCTCTTCCATCACCCTGACCGTGCCGGACAGCTATGCGGCCTACGGCAACAAAGTCACCTACGCCTACGACAACGCGAGCAAATGCCTGCGCCAGCTATTCTACGACCCGGCCACAAACGCTCTCGTCCAACAGTTTATTCTCGTGCGCGACGTGGACAGCCTCGCCTTCAACCGCTTCAGCCGGCTCGACACCGCCACGACCAGCGATAGCGAAACCAAACGCATTCAACTTACCCTCGCCGTCCGCCGCAAAGAGCAGACCGTGGCCGCCGCCACCAACTCGATCGTCTCCGCCAGTTTCATCCTCCGCAACAAGGTCGCCAACTGATGCCCTCTTACCCCACAGCCCAACGCGGCAGCGTGCTGCTTGTCGCCCTCCTGCTCTCCGCCGCCATCGGCATTTCGCTGCTGAGCTACCTGCAACTCTGCAAGCAATCCCTCCAGTTCTCACAACGCTCCTTCTACGCCAACGCCGCCATGAACCTGGCCGAGATCGGCGTGGAAGAGGCGCTGTATTGTTTCAACCAGCTCGACAACGTTGCGAACGCCGCCGACGCCTGGGCCTCACCATGGGTCTGCGGTAGTGGGACCGACACCACCGCGCACCGCACCTTCTCCACTCTGCCGGCTCCCGCGCCCGGCGCCTCCGTCGTCGTCAAAGTTTATGTCAGCAATTACAAGCCCGCCACCGGCGCCAGTCCGGTGATTGTCGCCCAGGCGACTCTCACGCCGCCCACGGGTGCGGCCATCGTCAAAATGATCGAAGTCACGCTGCGCCGCCGCTCGCTCTTCGCCACCGGCCTCGTCGCCCGTACCAACGTCAACTGGGGCGGTAATCAAAAGTCCGACATCGATAGCTGGAACTCCGATCCCGACAACAATCCCGCCACTGCACCCGTACCCTATGCCGTGGCCAACCGCACCGCCATGTGCACCGTCGGCTGCCCGACTGCCTCCGGCACCGCCGTCACGCTCTCCGGCGAGATCTACGGTTTCGCCGCCTCGGGCGGTGGCGCGATTGTCGGCGGCTCCGTGCACGGCCTCGGCACCACCGTCAACGATCCCAGCCGCCGCCGCACCGATTTTGCCGCCACCTTCCCCACGCCGGCGGTGCCCAGTACCAACAACTCGATCGTGAGCCCGTTCCCCGCCACCCTGCCCCGCGCCGGCGACACCGCCTCGGGCAGTGTTTATTATTACAACGTGCAAAGCGCACTGACGATTCCCGACAACACCACCATCACCGCCAGCAAGAAAGTAGTGCTCGTGATGACCAACCACGCCAGCGTCAATGTCATCGCCCTCAATGGCAATAAATCGATCAACATCGGCGCCAACGCCGAGCTCACCATCTACACCAACGGCGGCATGCAAATCGGCGGCAACGGTTTCACCAACAACATGCCGTCGCAATTGATCATCTACGGCACCGGCACCACCGCGCAGACGATCACCTTCAGCGGCAACGGCGATTTCACCGGCATCATCTACGCGCCCAACGCCACGGTACAGATGCACGGCGGCGGCAACAACGGCAACGTCTACGGCTCCATCACCGCCAACACTATCGATATGAACGGCCACTACGCGTTCCACTACGACGAAGCCGTGAGCAAAATAAACGCCGGCAACCCCTACGGCCTCGCGAAATGGCGCGAACTCGACACCCTCGAAAACCGCGCCGCCTACGCCGACAGGTTGAATTTCTGACCCCGCCCGCCGCGCGCGTCCAGCAACCGCTCCTCAACGCCGACGCTCGCGCGCGAGGGCAGGCCGACTGCCTACACGGTGGCGTAGTAGGTTTCATCGGTGCAGTTTTTCGTGCGAAGCAAACGAGCCGCAGGTCTGCGGGTGTGCAGAGCCTTGCTTGCATAAAACAGGAGCCCATTGGCTTGATCGGGAAGTTTTTGTAAAAACCGGGAAAATTTCCCGGTTTTACTCTTTTCTGTTGCACATGATTGTCGGCAACGTCACTGACGCGGCCCTTCAACTATGCATCTACCCCTGAAAGAGGCCTTAATGCATTGGCAAAAATTTTGCAGATTCGGGCGAGCGCTCGGTCTGGTGGTTTTCCTCGTAGGCGCGACCGCTTGGCTCTGCGCGCAGACCGTTGGCTCCGGCGTGGCGCTGGTCCGCCATGCGCCGACGCTCAACGGCGACGTGGAGGGCTCGGTGCAACAGATGCTGCCCGAAAGCACCACCCTCAACGGCAACACCACCCTTACGGGCGATCTGCTCGTGCCCGGCACGCCCACGGTGCGTCTCAATGGCAAACCCGCTTATGCCGGCACCCTCGATGGCACGGGCGCGTCTGCGCCGACGAGCCACACCATCACGCTCAACGGCAACGCTGCGCTCCGCCATGTCGTGCGCCGCACCGATGCGGTGGCCTTGCCGACGGTGAGCGCGCCGTTGGCGCCGACCGGTACCCGCAGCGTCGCCATCAACGCCGCCGGCCAGAGCCCCGGCGATTTCGCGACCCTGCGCCACCTCACACTCAACGGCAACGTCGGCCAGTACGCCGTGCCGCCGGGCGCATACGGCAACTTCACCGCCAATGGCAACAGCGGGTTCACGCTGGGCATCGCGGGCGCGACCGTGCCCGCCGTTTACCATTTCCAAAACCTCACGCTCAACGGCAACACCCAGTGCACGGTCGTCGGCCCGGTGATCGTGACCCTCGCCGGCAGTTTCTCGGTCAACGGCAACTTGGGCGCGGCGGCACATCCGGAGTGGTTGCAACTGCGCCTCGCCAGCGGCGGCCTCACGCTCAATGGCAACGTGACGGTGGCCGCCTACGTCACCGCGCCCGCGGGCACGATCACGATCAACGGCAACGCCGCCCTCATCGGAGGCGCCGTGTGCGACCGCCTCACCGTCAACGGCAACTCCACGCTGCGACTGATCGCGTTGGCGCCGCAGGTCGCGCTCACCGCCCCCGCCGCGGGCGCGGTCTTGTTGCCAGCGACACCGCTCACTCTGCAAGCCACCGCCAGCGACAGCGACGGCTGGGTGCGGACCGTGGCGTTCTACAACGGTGCCACCAAGCTTGGCGAAACCAGCGCTCCGACCTCTCCCAGTCTGCCCACGTCTTACTCTCTTCCGTTGTCGACCGGTCTTCCGCCCGGTACCTACACCCTGACAGCTCAAGCCACTGACAATGCCAACGTGACGACCAAATCCGCGCCGGTGGCCATAGTCGTCAATGCTCCGCCCACGGTGGCGTTGACCGCGCCGACCAGCGGGACCGTGGTCAACGCGCCTGCGCAGATCACGCTGCAAGCCACCGCCGCCGACAACGACGGCACCGTGACCAAGGTAGAATTCTTCCAAGGCGCGACCAAGCTCGGCGAAACTAGCACGCCCGTCTCCGCCAGTCTTCCCTCGACTTATCGCTTCACCCTTTCCGCCAGTCTTCCGCCTGGTTCATATGTTTTCACCGCTCGGGCCACGGATGATCGCGGCGCGGCAACTGTTTCGAGTGCCGCGACTGTGCTCGTCAACGCCCTGCCGACCGTGGCGTTCACCACGCCGACCCCGGGCGCGATGCTCGTCGCTCCCGCGCAAGTGACGCTGCAAGTCACCGCTGCGGATACCGACGGCACCGTGGCCAAAGTGGAGTTTTACCAGGGTGCGACCAAGCTTGGCGAAACCAGCACCCCTGTCTCCCCAAGTCTGCCCACGTCTTATCGTTTTTCCCTGTCTTCCACTCTTCCGCCCGGCACCTACCTTTTTCTGGCGCGCACCTACGACAATAATGGCGCCACGGTAGATTCAGCGCCGATCACGGTGACCGTGTTGGCGAGCTTGCCGTACACGGCGGATTTCGAGCCGGGTGAAGGGTACGCCGCCGGATCGCTCGCCGGCCAGCTGGGCTGGACTGTCAATCAAGGCACGGCCCAAATCACCGCGCAGGCAGCTGCGCACGGCGGTCAAGCGATCCTCCTCTCGCCCGGCACGCCGCCCGCGCAAATCGAACAGGCGTTCGCGCCGCTGGCGGGAGCCACCATCATCTTTGTCGATTTCTTCGCCAAACCGGCAGCCCTTGCCGATGTGACCTCCGCGCCAGCTTTTCAAGTGGAGAGCGCGCTCTTCGGTTTCGCCCTCTCGGGGGCAAATGGCGGGCTGCGCGCCTTTCACGGCGACGGCGCGGGCGGCGGCCAATGGACCGCAGCGAACTTCACCGCCCCCGTCGGCGCCGACCGGCAGGCCGCGCAATGGCTGCGGCTCACTGCGCGGCTGGATTTCACGCGCAAGACCTGGGATCTCTACGCCAACGGCAATCTGGTTGCTGCCGATTTGGGGCTGCGCGATCGCACGCGGACGTACCTCTCCTCCTTCTTCGTGCAGGGCGACACCGCCACGGCGACGCTGGTCGATTACCTCTTCGCCGGCCCGCAGAACCCGCTCTTTGCCGATGCCAACAACAACGGCCTCGACGACGATTGGGAGACTGCCCACGGCCTGAGCCTCGCCGCCAACAATCGCGACGCTGATCCCGACGGCGACGGTCTGTCCAACGTCCAGGAATGCGCCCGCGGCACCGATCCGCAGGAATACTACAACGGCGCGCTCCCTGTGCTCACCTCACTCGTGGCCAGCACCGGCTTGCTCGATGCGCAAGGCCTGGTCGCCGTGCGCGTGACCAAAGCCGACGGCACACTGTTGGCCAACGCTCCGCTGACCTTCGTCACTACCACCGGCATCGCCAAGCTCGCGGCCACGCTCGGCGGCACGGCCGCGACGCTGCCGCTTAGTGTCCGCACCGACGCGCAAGGCATCGCCAAAGTCTACGCCACGTTTGCCACCTTCGCCCCCGACACCGTAGTCGCCACCGCCCGCAACGGCGCACAGACGCAGACGCTCTCCATCACGATCAACCCGCCATTGACAGACACGGACAACAACGGTCTGCCCGATCTCTGGGAGCAGAAATATTTTGGACGCTCCGGCATCGATCCCGCCGCCGATCCCGATGGGGACGGCCTGACAAACCTCCAAGAGTATCAACAGAGCAAAGATCCAGACGATTATTACAATGGTGCGTTGCCCAACGTCACATCGCTACTGGGGGCAGGCGGTGAGCTCGGAAGCGACGGTGCTCTGGCAGTCAAGGTTACCGATCAAAGCGGTGCCATCCTAATCAACGCGCCGGTAAAGTTCAGTGCCCGACAGGGCGGCCATTTGCTCGCCCCAACTCCGACCGCCCCGGGCATGACAGAAATTCAGGTGCGCACCGACGCCCAAGGCATTGCCAAGGCCTTTGTCAAACCCAGCAACAACCAGCCATGACACCGCTTCATTATCAACGTATACTTTGCCTGACAGGAATCCTGTTCCTGTGGCCAAGCTTGGCTCTGGCTGAAACGCATGTGACCCGAGTCGAAATCAAAAGCCGGGACAAGACCCTCATCCAAGATATCGTGCATGGCATGCCCGGGTTCGACTTCAAGGGAGAGATCCCGGTTTTGAAAGTCGTCAGTGGTGCCAAACAAACTCGAACGGCTGGTTTTCTTCCCCAGCCCATTGTGATAGCAGTTTATCACGCAGACGGGATAACGCCGTGGCCCTTGGCCCCGGTCACATTGGGAGTGGAATATGGCAACGGTGGCTGGGCGACAAACCGCGACACCGTGGCGACCAGCTCATTAACGCTACAGGCGGATGCGACCGGCCGCGTGCAAGCCTACTACTGGTTGCCATGAAGACACTGCCCATGCGCCTCAAACTATTGCCCCTGTTGCTGCTTGCCGTGGCATTGGATGGCCGAGCTGGCGAAATCGCCTCCGTGCGGAGCGGTCCTCCCGGCCAGGAAACCAAAATCACCTTTCAACCCACGGATGAGCCGGTGACACGGTTTGAAGCGTGGGATGTTTTGGAGGAGCTGCAGGCACGAACCGTGTGGATAACGGAAGGTCATATCGGGTTCACCGATTTGCAGCATGGCCAGATTGTTTACGAATATAAATTGCCTGCATCATCCGCTCCTGTGCGTTATTTTCGGAGACAAACTATCGCCTCGTCTTGGAATGAGGCCTTTGCCGCCAATTATAGTGATCATACAAGACAGGGGTTCTACAACCTGACAGTTCAAAAAAACACCATAAACGAAAATGTGTGTAGTGGCGACTATCAGCAAGTGGCCACGGATACATGGATGGATGTCCAGGGTTATAACATGTATGGTCCGTGGGGACCGATATACACGGCAACCACCACCACGACTGGCAATACAGTTACCCTCAGCCTGTCTTCGCCCAACGTGCCGATATTTACCGCCACCACCACCCGGCTATCCGGCCGGCCGGGGGATTCTGCGCAGGTGACCAATGACCTCGCTGGCTGTTATATTCCTTTTGGTTACGCAAGCGAAGCTGCCCCCGCTCCGTATTACTGGGGATCCGACTGGCTTTATCACGCTTCATATTTAAAGCCCAATGGTCCGTTTCTTTCTCCGCCAGCCGAATTAGCTGTGGATCGTGTCATGTGGCAAGGCCCTGGCGGCAATTTGCTGGCATTTACTTATTCGCTCGTCCTTTCCGAGGAGGACACCCTCAGTGACGTGCTCGCGAGATGGTCGCGATCAAAAGCCGCCGGCGCATTTGACACGATACCGTGGCAAACGCAGCGCCGGATAATGTACGGCGGAGCCAAAGTTGAAGACAAATCGTATTGGTATGGCGATATGGTGTTTCTTTATAATGAAACCGAGAATTTGTCCTCTGAGGGAAGCGCCGTGTGTCAGCGCGGCCAAATTCGCTTTGTCGTGCCGGAATCGCTGCGTATTCCGGGCACTGGTTATCGCGCTAGAATTATCGAGACCTTTTACCCGAACAACCCTCCTTACGATGCGCAGATCGTCGCGATCCATGAGGTCGAGATGCACGCAGGGCAATGGGAGTCGCCGGTCATCACAGCGGCAGCCCGGGATAATGGTTTTACTGAGATACAGTTCTTCAGCATGACAGCCGAATTGCTGCAACCACGCAAAGTACTCGCGCTGCCCGCGAGTGTGAGCACAACATGCCCTTGGGAATATGCGACATCGCAGCCTGTGATCAGCTCGGCGCCCCAAGTGATCGACACGCAGGGCAACGCCCGAGTGCAACGCTCAATCTTAACCGGATCCCGCACGCTACAGCAAATCAACCTCGCCGACTCGTGGGGCACTGTGACGGATTTCGACTCCATCAAAGTCTCTTGGGCCATTCTCCCGGGAGCAACTGCGGCGGTTCGTCTTTGGCATTGGAAGAATGACGGATCGACACTTGGTCTTTGGAACGAGATCAGTCCGACTGCTGATCTCGTAGGTTATTTCGGTTCTAGCACTGATTTTGTGTTTGCCGAAGCTTTGACTGGCGGCAAAGCGACCCTGCGTTTCACCATCAACGTGGGCGGGCAAGAGGTGCATGACGATCTCCGCATTGAGTCGGAACAGACCGCCGCAGCCCTCGCCGTCGATGCCAACCGCGACGGCCAGATCGAACTCCCTGGCGATTCCCCGAACGACACCACCTCCCGCGACAAACCCTTCCGCTTCTGGATCAATGATGACAACGACTCGGGCGATACGCTTGGCGATGACATCCCATTGCCGGATGGGGCTGCGAACCGCAACTGCGACGATACCACGGTCAATGGCATCCGGGATCTGGTAGATTTCTTTCCGGTCTTCCTCGATCTCAAGCAGCTCTTGACCGTGTTGCCACCGGGCGCGGATGGCGTCTCCTACACTCTGAAGCAGGACGATGCAGCGCTGGGCTTCGTATATACCAACTATACGCGGACGCAGGCCTTCGATTACCTCCGCGGCGACCCGGCGAATTTGGCCACTGGATTTGGGCCGACCCTGACACAGGCGGCTGGTGAAGCCATCGTCACAAAGATTCCATCTGCTGGGGTCGATCTGTTTGGTTTGTCCCCTGCCTTCCTCGCTCAAGTGCAGAATAACGGTGGGATCATCCTCATTGAGGCGAGTAAAACCACGACCAAACCACTGATACTGGAGGTGCGCAAAGGAGTCGACGTTATCGTCAGGCTAGAGCTGGCCCTGAAAATCGACGCGGTAGAAACCATGTACCACTATCTCAACCTTCGCGCTCTGGCCCACGGCACCGCTGTAGACGCGGACAAACAGGGACCGGGCTACAACGATCCGACCACGGCGACCGCCGCTCCCAACGATCCGTTTCAAGGTGTGGCGAACCGCAAAAACCTTGTCTTGGTCCACGGCTACAATTGGAACGGGAAAGAGGCGCGCGGCTTCGGATCCGAAATGTTCAAGCGCTTCTACTGGGCGGGATCGCAAGCGAATATGTATGTCGTGTTGTGGCGGGGCGACGACGGGCAGTCCAATCTCCTCGGTCTCGGCAATCAGACACCTGACTTCCATCGTAATGTCGGTCATGCTTGGCAACAAGCACCGCATCTGCGGAAGTTTGTAGCCGGGTTGTCAGGCGACACTGTGATCATGGCTCACAGCTTGGGTAACATGGTCACAGCGGTTGCACTCACCCACGAGATTGACCCCGACAACCCGGCTCGATTGCACTCCGCGACCCAGCCTGCGAATGTCGTTAACTACTTTGCCCTCAATGCAGCCATTCCTCTAGAAGCGTTGGCAGTCAGCGACCGGACCGACGACAGCAAGGCACTAATGCGGCACCACTATTGGGATGGCTATGACGAACGACTGTGGCCTTCGCACTGGCACGAGCTTTTTCCCTCTACGGATGGCCGCAGCCAACTCACTTGGGTAGATGCGTTCGCGACCCTCGCTGTGGGGACCAACTTCTATTCATCCACCGATAAGGTGCTGGCCAATCCGGCCGATGACAGCACGCCGCTGACCGATCCGGCCTTCCACGGAGGTCTACACGCATGGGTGGCGCAGGAGAAATACAAAGGTGGCAATGGGCCGCTGGCTCGGCTCTTCCGCTCGTGGACGGCTGGGTGGACGACCAGCTATAACTGGTATGTGCCGATTGTCCCCACGCCGTCGTCCGATCCGAAAAACCGGCAGCGCTTCCCCAGCGAGGCGCGGGATGTGCCGACCGGGGTGCCGACTGCGGCGCTGCCGCAAACGCCGTTTTTCTTGCCCTTCCAAGCGAGCGAGACCGACGGATTCTACCCTGGTTATCAAGGCTCGCGCTTGATGGCCCCAATCAGCGACAGTGGTGCCGACGACGAAGCCCGCAAGTTGGTCACACAAGCCAAGTGCCTCGCTGAAGGCATACCGGCGTTGTGCTACCCACAAGGAAGCAACAGATCTGCAAAATACAACGACCTTGGGGGCAACTTCGATATAAACATCCCCTACTCTCGCACGAGTGGAACGGGGTTTAAGAACGGCTGGCCGAGTTCGCGTTCCAATCAGGATTGGGATCACGGTGACTACATTCAAATCGCCTATACATTCAACTTTCCATTGTACGAAACGATGGTGGCCAACGGAGCACTCAAATGAAAACGACATCGCTAGCGGTCTGGTTAACCTTGTTGCTAACGGCATTGCCGGGTTGCGCGCTCGCGCAACAACTCGTCGTGCCGCCCACCCACCCGGTAACGGTTCGGGCCTACGTGCACGATCCGGACGGCAGACCGGTCGAAGGCGCAACGGTGACGCTCAGTTTTACCTATTATCGGGGCAAGGAGAGTACGGGCCAATCTGTCCGGCAGGAGACAGCCAAAGATGGCTTCGCCATGGTCAGTGGTACCGCTGAAGCCGAGTACCGGATTAGGACCGAAAAAAGCGGCTATTATCGCACTATTGGGCCCGTTCGGTATCTCGACACCGAAGTGGGACTTAAAAAATATGCCACGGGGACGCAGGCAGTGGACATCGAGTTGCGACCGATCCGGGATCAAGTCGTCGGCATCCACAAGGGAATCGAAAAATTGCGAATACCGGCACTCGACAAGCCATTTGGCTTTGACTTAGAAGTCGGCGATTGGGTTACCCCTGATGGCAGGGGAAAAATAGCCGATTTGATCTTTAAACTCGATGGTTATTTCAACTCGCCCGACGACTACAGCTTTAAACTGAATGCCATTTTGCCGGGTAGTGGCGACGGCTTGCAGGCGGTACAAGTGGAGCCATTGCCAGAGCGTGGTTCTGCTTTCCAGCTACCGTACGAAGCTCCGCTCACGGGTTACCACTCTAGCCATATTTGGGAGAGATCACATATTGGCAAGGAGCGCACGTCGTCGGGCGAATGGAAGGGTGGTACGGTGTTTCTTTTTCGTATCCGAACCGTGTTGGACTCGAATGGAAACGTCGTACGCGCGCTCTATGGCTACATGGATGGCAATGTCGATTACCGCGGCACGCCCGAGCAGGGAGTCAAGCTAAGCTTCACTTATTGGTTGAATCCCGAGTGGACGCGCAGCTTGGAGGCTGACCCGAAGAAAACGGTAACAGTTGTGCAGCCGTAAGCGCTGGCGAAGTGTAGGTCCAAGCCGAGGGGGGCGTAGGGGGTCAGCAACATGAGCGATCGAGTCGAAAACCGCGAGGGAGCGGTGCAGACTTGAGGTGCCATGCTCTATACTGGAATCGACTATCACAAACGTTACTCGGTGGCCTGTACGCTGGACGCACAAGGCCGCCGCTTGTCAGAGGCGAAGATCACGCAGAACACCCCGGAGGGGTTTGCCGCCTATTTCGCGGAGAGAATTCAATGGGGTCAGGTTGATAAACCTTATAAAATAAATGTTTCTGATATTATGATATCTGAATTTGAAGTATGTTACAGTTGCTTAGATATCTTTCTCGGCTGCATGTTGTAAATTGTTGATGGCGCCCCTGAATATTACTAAGTTTTATCAACCTGACCCCACATTGCCGTACGGCTTCCTGCAAGGATCGGCTGGCAGCTTCGTGAACTTCTACAACCAGAGGGATTATGCACTCAGTCCGACCGGTGGCGCGTTCAGCTCCGGTTCATGGCAGACCGACAACCAGCTCAAGCCGAACCAAGGCTACGTCTACAATGGCGTCGACGGCTTTTTCAAGAGCACGCCGGGCGGCGGGCTGGCGGTGCTGCGCTTGCCCGGCGACCGTTACGAGATCTTTTCTTTCGGAGCGGAGGCGCGTTCGTTTGCGGTCGGTGCGGCCGCGAGCGTCGGCGGCGCATTTGGCAGCGAGGTCAATCTCGATAGCGCCACCTACAACTTCGGGCCTGAGCACATCGGACACAGCGCGGAGTTTCGCTCCTACGCCGCTAATCGCCGGGCGTTTTGGGTGCAGCTCTTGGTATCGTTCCAGTTGAGGACACCAGAATGAAAAAGCGCATCATCTTCGTCGCTCTCGTCGCGGCCGTTGCTTTGCTCGTGTGGCTTCTACTGCCGCGACAAGAGCAGGCGCCAATCACCGCAGCATCGCCAAAGCCGGCTGCACCAGACGGCAAGAAGGCTCCGGCGGCGACAGCGCCGTCGTCACAAACCGTCACTGATGCGGACTTGCAGGCCACACCGCTCAAAGGTCCGGTCGACGCGGTCAAAAAACGCATTGCCGACATCCGAGCTGGCCTCGGTTACATCAACCGGCCGATTGAATTTTACGGACTCGTCATCGATCAGGACGGGCGCCCGCTGTCCGGCGTCAAGGTCATGCTCAGCGCGATGCACGTGATCGAAGCGCTGCCTGGCGTGCAGGGATCGCGCTCGGAGGAAATCGTGCGCGTCACTGACAGCACAGGACGCTTCTCTCTGACCGGCGTGAGCGGCAACGATGTCAGTGTGAAATCCATCGAGCTTCCGGGTTATGAACTCTCGCCGAAGACCAAGCGAGGCTTCAGCTACTATGGCACGCAGGACATCTACAAACCGGAGGCTCAAGCCCCCGTTGTCTTCCACATGTGGAAGATCGTTGGGGCCGAAAAGCTCATCACGGCAGACAAGTTTTACGGCGTCGTGCCGGATGGGCGTGTTTACTCGATCGATGTGCTCGGCGAGAAGAAGACTGAGGGTGGTAACGCGGGAGACTTCAAGGTCTCGATTCGCCGTCCGGAGCGGGTCAATCCCAATGCGAAATACGATTGGAGTTGCACCATTGAAGGCATTGGCGGCGGCGTGATCGAAACTCGGGACGAGTTTATGTATCGCGCCCCGGAGAGTGGCTATCAGCCGCGCTACGAGGTAAATGTCTCGGCGAACGATCCACAGTGGTCGGATCGCGCTAAGCGACAGCTCTACGTCACAGCGCGCGGCGGAAAAGTTTATGCCCGGCTCGACGTGGAGATCTTCTCGAACTATCAAGACAAGGCGGTGTTTAGTGTGAAATACTACGCCAATCCGAATGGTTCGCGGAATCTGGAATACGACCCGCTACAGAACGTGGCGAAGCCGGCGAACGCGCCCGCGCCCAAGCCGTGACGCTCGGAAGCATAGCAGGGGTCAAACTTTGCACTTTGCACTCGGACATGAAGCAACGTCCGCAAAGATCCAAGCGGCACGTCGCGCGCCTGTTCTCCGCCGAGCCTCCGAGCTGTCACGCGCCCTGCTTCCTCCCTTCGCTCCGTTGTCGCTCCGGTCCGGTGGAGAGCGGTCGGGCCGGGCGCATCCTGTGCGGTGCAGTGGCCCGCACGAAACGGCGCTCCGAGAATATCCGCGCCGTCGCCGTCGTGCCTGCACTTCGCTGCGCTGCGTTCCGGCACGTCGGCGCCCGCCGAGTCAGCCCCGGACGCACCGCTTCCGCCCAAATCGGATGCGCCTCTGTGCAAATATATTGCCCACTCCCGCAGCCATTTCTTTGCCGCCTTCTTTCTGGCGCTCCACGCCCCGACTGCTTACCCAAATGCCCATGAATTTTCTCCGACGAGATCGTGATACCCTGGAAAAATTTCTGCCGTCGTTCGACGCCAAGCTCGCGAAAATTCCACTGCTGGAACTGGAGCGCTCGAGCATCATGAACCCGGGCCTCAGCATGTTCCGCGAACTCGATGGCCCGGCGTTGTTGATCGCGCGCGAACTCGGTGGCAAGGGAGCCTCGCCCATGGATGCGATTCAGATCCATCGGGCCGTGGGTGCGCGCACGCCGTCCCTCGCCATCGCCATGACGATGCATCATCTCTCCGTCACCACCCTGATGGAGTACGGCGACTGCACGACGAAGTTGTTGCAGCTAATCACCGGCGGCCAATTGCTGGTGGCGTCGGGCTTCGCCGAGGGCCGGAGTGGCGCCGGCATTCTGGCCCCGACGATGCAGGCCGAGCCCCGCAATGGCGGGTATGTGATCAACGGCAGCAAGAAGCCATGCAGCCTGTCGAGCTCCATGCATCTGTTGGCCGCCAGCGTGTTCGTCGCGGGCCGCACCCGGGCGATCGCCGTTGTGCCGTCGGACGCTGAGGGCATCTCGCTAAAGCCTTTTTGGAAAAACACCGTGCTGGCCGGCGCGGAGAGCGACGAGGTGGTCCTCGCCAACGTTCAGATCAGCGAACAACAACTGTTCTTCCATGATACTGCCGCGGGGATGGACGCCGCCGAGGCCGGAGGCTTTCTATGGTTCCAGGTGCTGATAGCGGCATCCTATCTGGGAGTCGCCTCGGCGTTGGTGGAGCGGGTGATCGCCGGCGGACACGGTGATGCCTGTGGGCGAACGCAGCTGGCCCTCGAAGTCGAAGGAGCGATGTCCTCGCTCGAAGGCGTGGCGCGCGCGATGCAAGCCGGCGACCGCTCCGAGGCGCTTCGGGCGCAAGCTTTCTTCGTGCGCTTTTCCGTGCAGCAGGCGATCGCCCGGGCCAGCGTGCTGGCGATGGAATTGCTGGGAGGCACGGCCTTCCTCGAGTCGCCAGATGTCACATACCTGCTGGCGGCCAGCCAGGCGTTGGCGTTGCACCCGCCATCGCGCTTGAGCGCCGCGCCGGCTCTCGACGACTACCTCGCGGGAAAGCCGATGCAGCTGGTGTGACGCGCGCCCTTGCCTGGGCCGCTACGGCTTCACCTGCGCGATGAGCCAGGCGTTGGCCTGGTCGCCCTGGTCGGGCGTTTGCGCGTGGCCCATCTCCAACGCGAGCACGAGGCGCTTCGGCGCCGTGATCACATTGTAGGCGGCAAACATCGAGGTGGGCGGACACACTTCGTCGTTGTAACCCCAGCTGTAGAAGCCGGGCGCTTTGATCCGCTTCGCGAAATTGAGTGCGTCGTAGTACGCCGTGGTGGCGATTTTCTCCGGCGTAGCTTGCGGCGAGGGTTTGCCCGACGCGTCCGGCCGGAAGAGGTGCGGCCAGCCGCCGGCGCGCCCGTGGAGATAACCCGTGACATCGCAATACGCCGGATAAAACAACGCCGCACCCGTCACGCGTTGATCGAGGCCCGCCGTCACGAGCGAGAGCTGCCCGCCCTGGCTGCCGCCGGAGACGAAGAGATTTTTTCCGTCCCAATTCGGCCGGCTCACGAGAAAATCGTTGGCGCGCACGCAGCCGAGGTAAACCCGGCGGTAGTAATAGCGGTCGCGCTGGTCGAGCTGGATGGTGTTGTACGCCTCGAGCGCGCCCGCCGCGAGCGAGGTGTAAACTTCTGTCGGCAGATTCACCGGAAAACCGTGGATGCCGATTTGCAACGTGATGAAGCCTTTCTCGGCCATCTCGCGGTCACCCGTGTAGGCGCGCACCCCGGCGCCGGGCACGCGCAACAACGCCGGATATTTGCCGGGGGCCTTCGGTTCGCAAAGGATGCCGTAGAGCCGCGCAGTGCCGCCGCCCGAGGCGTTGAGCGTGGCGAGGTTCACGTGGTAGACGTTGATTTTCCCGGTGGACGCTTCGGCTATCAATGTGAGCTGCGAATCCATCGGGATCTTGGCGAGCGCAGTCTTGCTGTCCTGCCAGAACGCGTCGAAGTCGGCCGGCTCCGTCTGCGTGGGCGCGATTTTCTCCGGAGCAAATCCCGCGGTGGCCACGCCCTTGTAGGGTTTGCCGCCGACACTGGCCGTGACGACGCAGCGGATGAAGCCCGGTTGATTCAGCGTGCCGCCATCGATCACCAGACCGCCGGGCGGGAGCTTCGCGATTTTCTCCTCGGCGGGCAGCATCTCGGGCCCGACGCGATATTTCACCGTCAATCCATCGAGCGCCTCCTGATCCCACACGGCAGTGACGCGGAAGGTGACTTTCTCGCCGAGCTGATACGTCCAGCCCGCGCGGTCGAGCGTGACGCGCAACTGGGTGGTCGCCACCCGATCCTGGGCAATTGCGGGCACGGCGACGCCGGCAGGTGCGGATTGTCCGGATACGGCGAGCGCGAACACCGCGGCAATCGTCAGCGCAGTGAAACCAACAGGGAGCGAGCGAAGGAAACACGTTTTCATGGGAAAGGAGGAAAAGCGCCGTCCAATATTCCCGGCCCCGAGCGCATCGCGAGCCCGTTTTCGTCGCGCTCCGCGACAACCCGAGATTGCGCTCTGAATCGGTCCGGCCGTAATCGGCGAATCTTCGTTTCCTTTTTGCGCCGCATTTTCCCCGCCAAATCCATGACTCACGCAGCAACCGGCATCGTCGTGTTGGGCGCGCCCAACGACCCGCAAGGACGCTTGTCCAGCCTCGCGCTGGAACGCTGCGCACAGGCGTTCCACGAATGGACGCTGCGACCCGGCGCGAAACTGCTGCCCACCGGTGGCTGGGGCGCTCATTTCAACACCACACCGCTCCCGCATCATCACTACCTGCGCGCCCAACTCATCGCGCTCGGCGTGCCGGCGGAGGCATTCGTCGAGGGCGTGGAGAGCGCCAACACCATTGAGGATGCGCAACGCTGCCGGCCCATTGTGGCGCGCCACGGTTTCAGCCGGCTGGTGGTCGTGACGTCCGATTTCCATGTGGCCCGCGCGCAGTTTCTTTTTGCGCGGGAGTTCCCGGAGTTGCCACTGGAGCTTGTCGGAGCGGTCACGCAGTTGCCCGCGGAAGAGTTGCAACAACGCATCGCTCACGAAGCGCGGGCGCTGGCGAAATTGCGGAGCGCCTGACGCACCGGCGCCGCTGTCGCGCCACGCGGGGAGCGGCGAAGAAGGTTCCTTGGTCCCGGAGCCATAAGCCGGATTTTGTCACGCGTCTTGCGACGCGGTGGTCGTCATTTCTCTCATGTCCTTGCGGACTTGTCCCCTGCTGCCTGACCGGCGAACGGATCGCCAGGCTGGCGCAGGTGGGATGCGGCATACCCGCGGCTATCGGACGGGCCGTCCAGCCGCCTATTTTGCCTTGCACCGGAGGGGGTTTATCGTGCCGCCGTCGTTGCCGACGACGCGGTGGGCTCTTACCCCACCGTTTCACCCTTACTGGGCGGAAACCCGAGGAGGGTGCACGGGGCAAGCCCCGCACTCCGTACACTCGCGCTCACCGCCGAGCGGTTTATTTTCTGTGACACTGTCCGTCGCGCCGGTTTGAACCGGCACGCCCGCGCTGGAGCTGACTCTTGCGCGGCCTCCTGCCCGGTGGTGTCCGGACTTTCCTCTCCAAGCATCAAAACCGGCGCGGCGTTACCCGCGCCTTGGGATCAAAGAACCCGGAGCGACAACCTGGCCCCGGAACCAAGGAACCGGCAGACTGCCGCCCGCCACCGAGCGAAGCAAGGACGGGTTTCCCCGTGCACAACGGAAGCCCGTTGCAAACCCCCGACGCTCCGCGGCGTCGCCAAAATAATTATCAAGATTGCCGCGGCCAAACTCCGGTCCGATTGGTTCGGCTGTCAGAAAACTCCAACCTCCCATGATTTCCCTCCAACGCTCGCTCTCGCTCTTTGCCTTAACTTGTCTGCTTGCGGCACCTGCCGCCCGCGCCACCGATTTGGTGGCGCATCGCGGCGCTTCCTTCGAGGCGCCGGAAAACACCCTGGCTGCGGCCAATCTCGCCTGGCAGAACAACGCCGATGTCGTGGAGCTCGACATCCACCTGACCAAGGACGGCAAGCTCGTGGTGACCCACGATGCCAATTTGAAACGCGTCACCGGCCGCGACGCCGCTATCGTCGACCTGACGTTCGACGAAATTCGGCAGCTCGACGCCGGCAGCTGGAAAAATCCGAAGTACGCTGGCGAAAAAATCCCATCGCTCGACGAACTCATCGCCACTCTGCCGGCCGGCAAACGCCTGTTTGTGGAAATCAAAACCGGACCGGAGAGTGTACCGGAGCTGGCCGCCACGCTCGCGCGCACCAAGATGACGGAGAAACAGATCAGCCTGATCAGTTTTAATTACGAGACCTTGGTCGCCGCCCGCAAAGCACTGCCCGCTTACACGACCATCTACGTGTCCAGTTACAAAAAGCCGAAGGACCCGTCCAAAGCGCCGCCGAGCCTGGACAAGCTGATCGAGGATTGCCGCAAGGCGGGGCTGCACGGACTCGATCTCCAGCACACATGGCCGCTCGATGCCGCCGCGGTGAAGAAAATCCGCGACGCCGGCCTGCAACTCCATGTGTGGACGATCGACACTCCGGAAATCGCCCGGCGCTGGATCGCGCTCGGGGCGGACAGCATCACGACGAATCGCGCCAGCTGGCTTCGAGAGCAGTTATCGCAGCCGGCCGCCGTCGCAAATAAGTAATTATTAAATACTGCATATAAACGCTTTCCAATTTTACACGAAAAAGCTGTTGACGGTAAGTAACCGTTTAGTTTCTCTACGGAAGCATAAGGTTCACAGTTTCTCCCGCCTAGCGGGAGTTTTGGGGTAACTAAGAAAGCAAAGGCGGGCCGCTTAGGGGTAGGCGGCCCGCCACTTTTTTTACTGGTGATCACCACGGTTGCCACCTCTCGAATAGCGTGCTCGGCTCGCGGCATGCCCATGCTGCAGCTTGTTTTCCGAGAGCACTACAGAGACGAATCACGGCAGCCGCAGGCGTTGGCCTCATGATCCCAGGCTTGCTCCATCTGGCGCTCGATCTCGCGCTGCTGGGCTTCATCGCAGAGCGCTGGACCCGCTCCACCTCGGTCGTAAGTCCGACCGAACGTTGGGCCGAGGGCTTGCTGCTGGGGCTCACCCTCATCGTCGTTGGCGGGTTGGTGCTCGGCTACGCGGGAGCCCTCAACACGTGGGCTCTGACCGGCTTTTTCGGTCTGTTCGCGATCGCGGTCGGGCTGCGGCCAGGCCAACTGCCAGCCGCTCCACCGATTACTCGGAAAACACCATCACCCGAAGCCACCCCCCCGGCCTTCCGGGTCGCACTGGGGCTGGGCGCCTGTTTGCTCGTGATTTTTCTCATCGTGGCCTCGTGCTCCACTCCGCTCGTCTACGATGCCCTGACCTATCGAATGCCGCGGATCGGTCACTGGTTGCAGGAGCAAAGCCTGCATCCGTTTGCGACCAACGATTCGCGCCAAAACTTCATGGCGCTCGCTCCCGACCTCACGATGTTGTGGCTCACCGGTCATTTCCCAGACGGGTTTCGCCTGACTGCGGTCGCGCAATGGCTCGGCGGCACACTCATGCTGCTACACGTCTGGCAACTGGGCGCGCTCCTCGGATTGACTCGGCCCGCACGCATCACGGCCCTGTTTCTAGCCGGAGGTCTGGGTAACGTTGTACCGCAATTTCTCTCCGATCAGACGGATTTGTTCACTGCGGGATTGGTCACGGCCGCGCTGGCGCGGTGGCTCGCGGCGTGTCGCAACCGGCGCTTCGACCCATGGGCAGGCGTGGCACTTGGATTGGCGTTCGCCAGCAAAGGCACAGTTTTTTACGCAGCCCCGGCCATCGCGTTAATCGCAGTCGGCGCCGCTTGGATCTGGCATATGCCGGTAAAATTGCTCGGTCGCCATGCCGCAGCGGGTACCATTGCGCTGATCGCATTCGCCGGTCCGCGAATGTGGGAAAACCACCGCGTTTACGGCAATCCGTGGGCGCCGCCGGATATGATCGAGCACCTGCACGCCGGCGATGCAGGGGAGTTGCCCAGAAAACTAGCGGCCAACCTTGTCTCCTGCGCCACGCAGACCCTCGAACCGCACGCCAACAGCCCCTGGCTGGCGCCGCTCCTGCAGCCAGCAGGCCGCTGGTTGATCGCGCATCAACCCGCCGACCGCGAATTCGTATACGAGGGTGCAGCGCGCAGCTCCAAGCTCACCCAAGTCTTCGACCGCCGCACCGCCGACGCCGATGTGGTGGCAATCGGCGTGGCCCCGTTGCTGCTCGCGCTACTCGGCGCCGGTCTGGCGCTGGCGCACTGGCGACAGGGCGATGCCGGCACACGAGGGATCGCGCTGCTGGGCGTCGCCAGCGGCGTTTTCGTGGTTTTCTACAACGTCATGCAGCACTGGCATCCATACGCCTTTCGCTACTTTGTGCTGCTCGCCCCGATGCTGGGATTGTGTGGCGCTTGGGCGCTAGATCGTCTCGCGCAAGGGAGCAATTGGCTGCTGCTCATCTGCATCGCTCTTCAATTGGCCACCGCCGCGAATTTATTCTGCAACACCTATCAGGTCGGCTGGCGCAACCTCTCCGCGCGCGACCGGGTGCGCGATTATGCCGTGGTCCAAGCGCAACGTCGTCTGCTGGGTCGATTGCCTCCCGCCGCCACCGCCTGCGTGGTCCTGCCTTATAATTTTCCTCTTGCTGGTTGTTATCGCCTGCCGAATGGCCCGCGCATCCGGCAAACTCCCTTGGCCGTGCTGCGCGCACAACCGACCGCCGCCGCCTTCTTGGATTCCGCCTCAGCCGAGGCCATGCTCTGCCCGTTGCCTTGGTTTGAGGGACGCGCCGGGCCGAGCACCGTCACCACTTTTGTTTTACCGGGCCAGGCCGATTCGCCTTTTAATCTCGCTTGCTATCGACGGCCGCAGGCGGCCGGGGGCAGGCCCGCACGTTAGCGCACCCCCGCCGGTCCTGCAATTTGGTGACCTGTGTTAGGCTCAGGCGCGTTGCCAGCAAAGCCATGCCCGCGCAGTAAGCCGGCGCTGCGTGTTCTGCCCCTTTGGTTCCAGCGAAACACGCGGCATCACCAGCCATCCCGTCCTTGTTCCGCGCCCGCAGCGGTCGCGCCACAACCCAATTTTCCGCCTGCCGGCCCAGCCCCCAAGCCACACGCCTACCCCATGAAAAAGCTCTGCCTTTTGGCGGCCTTGCTTGCGCTGGCAATGTTCCTCTATCGCAGCCCTGAGCAGCGAACAGCCCTTCGCGAAACGACTGCTGCCACGCCCCCGCCTCCACGCCCATTGACCCCGGATCCGGTCCCGCGCGAACGCAGCACGCCCCCGACCGAGATGCATGCCACGCCCCCAGTTTTTGTCGCGGAGAGCACCGCAATACAAACCGTCGGCGAGCTCGCCCCCCATCAGCTGGTCAATCTCCAGCAACAAAGCGGCGTCCTCCGGCTGGGCGATAAGGCGCCAGCGCCAGTCAATGGATTCGCCCAGCAGGGAACGCTCACCTCCGCCGAGATGCCCGTGGGCAAATCGTGCCGCGCGATACTGATTCGTTATCTGGGCAGCCAGCCCTTCAGCACCGCCATTCAGCTGGAGATCCGGACCCATTCGCCCGAGCGCGCCTGGTCGTCCTGGCAGATCGTCGATCCCGTTCAATACATGTCCGACGAACCGTGTCCTCTGGCGCAGGGCACGACCAAGTATCAATACCGTTTCACCCTTTTTGGCCCCGGTCCGGACTACAGCCCGGAATTACAAAGCGTCGCGGTGACGACCTTTTCCGAGCCGGGTGCCACTGCTGCCCAAAGCGCGGTTCGCGCGGCTGATTCTACCCCTGAAAACAACCAACCAGCTAAAAACCAACTAAGGAAAACGATACCATGAATGTGATTAAAACGTTCAAAAAACTAAGCCTGGCGACGCTGGGCTTATTCCTCGGCAGCGCAGCTCTGGCCCGTCCATTGGGCATAGATGTCTCGCACTGGCAGGGCACCGTCAACTGGACCAGCGTGAAGAACTCCGGCGTCACCTTCGCCTGGTGCAAGGCCACCCAGGGCACCACGTACACCGACACGCAATTCACCACCAACGTCACCAACGCCAAGGCGGCCGGCGTGTACATCGGCGCCTACCACTTTGCCGAGCCGGCCACCAATACCGGTGTCGCCGGTGCCAGCGCGGAAGCCACTCATTTCTGGAACGTGGTGAAAAACTACATCAAGCCCGGCGGCTATATGATGCCGGTCCTCGATATCGAATCCGGATTGAGCGGTTATACCAAAGCCAACGCCTCCGCCTGGATCAACCGGTGGTGTTCCGATATCGTCAGCAAAGCCGCTGCCACGGGCGTCACGGTCAAACCACTCGTCTACACGAGCGGCAACTATGCCAGCACCTACATGGACAGCAGCGTGACGCAGTGGCCGCTCTGGATGGCCAGCCCCAACGGGCAGAGCTCGCAAACCGGCGCGCCGAGCAGCATCACCCCGTGGAGCACCTGGACCTTTTGGCAATACAGCTGGACGGGATCCGTACCCGGCGTCACTGGCGACTGCGATCAGAACGTTTTTAACGGTACCAGCGTAAACGCCCACGTAATCGGCGCGGCCTCGGGTCCGACCAAATTCCCGGTCACGACGGCCATGCTCACCGACAGCACGCACTACGTCGACAATCCCCCGCAATACGCCGTGGATGGTGCCATCAGCACGACCCAATATTGGGCCGCCCAAGGCGCGGGCCAGTGGCTCCAAGCCAATCTGGGCGAGGTCAACACCGTCACCCACGTGAAGATCGCCTGGCTCAATGGCAGCGCGCGCCGGGAAACCTTCAGCGTGCAGCTCTCCACCGATGGCACGAATTGGACGACGATGCTCGATCATGTGCTCAGCAGCGGCACCACCACCGCGCTGGAGACCTTCGATTTCACCGACACCAAGGCGCGCTACGTCCGCATCGTCGGCTACGGCAACACCGTCAACGACTGGAACAGCATCGCCGAGATGGAAGTCTGGACCATGCCCGCGACCAAGTTCCCCGCCACCGCGGCCATGCTCACCGACAGCACCCACTACGTGGACAATCCCCCGCAATATGCCGTCGATGGCGCCATCAGCACGACCCAATATTGGGCCGCTCAGGGCGCGGGCCAGTGGCTGCAATTCGATCTGGGCGCGGCCAAGACCGTCGCGCACGTAAAGATCGCCTGGCTGGCCGGCAATGCACGCCGCGAGACCTTCAGCATCCTACTCTCCACCGATGGCGTAAACTGGACCACGATGCTCGATCACGTCCTGAGCAGCGGCACGACATTGGCACTGGAGACCTTCAACTTCGCCAACACCACTGCGCGGTATGTCCGCGTCGTCGGCTACGGCAACACCGTCAACAGCTGGAACAGCATCGCCGAGATGGAAGTCTGGACGATGCCGTAAAGTCAGCCGCGAACTTTCGCGCTCACTGCAAGCTCGGGGCTCCGGCCCCGAGCTTTTTGCTTTTTCAACGACCAACCCAACGGCGATGTCTCACTCGATCCGGCCTTCGTCGAACTCGATCAGATCGGGCACGCTCTTGATCTCTTCCGCACGATCCGCACAGCCCATCGCGGTGAGCGCCTCTTTCAAAAAATCGCGGCCGGCGGGCGTCATGCCTTTCTGCACCAACTCGCGGTTCCACTTGGCGGCGCGCACATCGGCGGGAAACAGCGCGAGCAGCCGGCGGTCGAGCTCGGCGGCGTCGGCCGATTCGCGCACGATTTTTTCCACTGCGTCCGGCTCGACGCCGAGGTGCATGCACAGAAAACGGTCGAGCCCGCGCTTGAAGTTTTTCGCGTAGCTCGCCGGCAGTGCACCGTGCGTTTGCACGTAGCGGCATTTCGCGAGGAACCGCGGCAGGTACAGCAACCCGGTCGCCGGGTGCGGCAGATACGGCGAGGGTAGACAGGTCAGCACCTCGCCGGTCGAGCCGGGAATGGGTTTGGACGGCATGGGAGAAATCAGGAGCGCGGCCGCACTCAGGCGGCCGGCGGACCGGACTTGTCCTGCGGTTTCTCGCCCGAGTTCGACTGCTGCTGCTGTTTCTTCAATTCCTCCAAGTGCAGCGGGTGTTCGTCGAGCATTTCCTTTTCCGACATGCGGCCGGTGAGCCAGGCGAGGTTCATCGGATAGACGTCGGGATTGAAGATCACGAAGTAGATGTGCCAGACGAGAATCGCGAGCGTGGCGAGGATCGCCTCGTAGAAGTGAACGACACGCGAGACGTCGAAACCGAGCTTGGTGACCAGCCCGATCGAGGTGTTCTCAAACCAGAGGATCACGCCCGTCAGACCCATGATGGCCGTGCCCCAGATCAGCGCCCAGTACTCGGCTTTCTCGATGTAGCTAAAGCGGCCGAACTTCGGCTTCTCCTGCGAGAACCCGAGGTTGTAACGCAACACCCGCCACGGATCGATGACGTCGCACCAACGCGGCAGCAGGTCGAAGAACAGCTTGCGGCCGGCCGGCGTCAACGCGAGGTAGCCCGCGTGCCAGAAGCCGGAGGCCATGAGCACCACGCCCGCCACGCGATGGATGAGGCTGCGCATCTCGAAGGTCCCGGTGCTGAGATTGCGGATCGCGACGACCCACCACGCATCCGGGTAGCGCAACATGAAGCCGGTGACGACCAGCAGCATGAAGCTGAGACCGAGCACCGCATGCTGGAGCCGTTCGTGCACCGTCATGCGCACGTGCAACACATGGGGCACCGGCTCCTCGGGGATTTCGCCCTTCTGCTGGGCGAGTTTGTGCAGGAGTTTGCGGATGAAGTCGGTGAGGTTGTGCACCGTCATGCCGCCGATGCACAGCACGATCAGCAGCACGTAGAAGTTGGCCACCCAGTAGAGCACCGGGCTGTCTTTGCGCTGGTCCACGCTCGCGTGCACCCGGCCGACAGTGAAGCCGGCGTTGGCGCCGGGATGGCATTTGCCGCAGGTCGCCACCAGATTGCCCTTGTAGGTGCTGGAGGTGCGGTCGTGCGCCGTCTTGATCGCGTGCGAACTGTGGCAGCTGACGCAATTGACGACCTCCACCGAGCCCCCGCGCCCGGCCAGACCGTGGTAGCTGTCGGCGTAGGTCTGGAACGCGTCGCGCGCCATGCCGTATTTTTTCGTGATGCGCGATGAAGCGTGGCAGGAGCCGCAGGTTTCCTGGGCGACGTTGCGCGCATGCACGGGCGAACCCTGATTGGCGCGTGTGGTGATGTCGTGGCTGCCGTGGCAATCGGTGCAGACGGGCGAGTCGAGGTTGCCCTTGCGCAACGATACGGCATGCACGCTGAAATTAAACTCCGCGGTCTGCGCCCGGTGGCACTTGGCACAGGTCTCGACCATGTGCAGTTTGTTGACCCGGGAACCGGCCACCATCGCCTGGTTCATCTCGTGGCTGCCGTGGCAGTCGACGCAATTGGCGGACTCCGCAATGCCGCGCTGGAGCGCCGCTCCGTGCACGCTGTTCTCGTAAGAAGAAACGAAATGCGAGCCCAGCACCGACTGGCCCGCGATCTCCGCCTTCGCCACGTGACAGGATTCGCACAACTGATCCTGCGCGACCTTTAGCGCCACCGTGGGTTTTTTGTTGGCCACATTTGTGATCGGCTGCCGGTGACACGCCAGGCAGTCCGGCGACTCCGCCATGCCTTCCGCCAGTTTCTTGCCGTGCGCCGAGGCACGGAAGGCCTCGCGCGCCGCCTCGTGGCAGCGCCCACAAGTGTCGGCCTGTTTGCTACGCGCATACGGCGAATCCGGCCCCTTGAGCTTGGCGACGGCGTGGGTGCCGTGGCAGCCCGAGCAGGAGGTGGCGGCGCTGTCCGGCGCTTTGGCTTGCGCGAGCTGCGGGTGAAACGCGTGCTTTTTCTCCACCTTCTCGTGACAACCGCGGCAATCCACCGGCGTCATCGGTTTCTTGTGCGGCGAAGACTCGGCGTTGAATCCCTCGTGGCAATCAATGCAGGCGAGTGAGCTGTGCGCCGACTTTGCGAGCGTTTTGGGTTCGGTGAAGAGCGAGAGCTTCTTCTCCCCCTTCTTCATCGAGAGTTTCTCGTCGCTATGGCATTCGAGACAGTTCGCGTCGGAATTCGGCGCGGGAGTCGCCGCCGCAGGCGCGGCCGTCGCAGCCGGCGTCTCCGCCGCACGACCCCAGATCGCCACCAACAAACCGCCGATCAAACCGAGCCCGCGCCACACGCAGGACAGACGACCGGGGCGGAACGGGGAAAACGAAGGCGCGAGTTTTTGCATGGGAGAATGGGCCTGTCAGGAGGAGACGGAGAGAAAGGCTAATAGGCTCTAATACGAAACGTAAAGCCCCGGGACGGGCCGGCACGCAGCTCAACGAGGGGTAATTTGCCGAATTGCTGCCCGCCATAAGGCATTTTCATTGCCGCCGATTTCCTCCTCGTCCTAAGTTGCGTTCCGCCCAAGTCGCCGCCCCGTCATGAGTCCAATCCTGCACGCGTTTCGCTTCCTTCGCCTTGTCACTGCGTATGCGGTTCTTGCCGGTCTGGCAGGACTCCGCACGCACGCCGCCGAGCCGGCCACGCCCGCTCCTGCCGCGTCGACGCCCGCGCCCACACCTACGGTCATTCCGAATAGCGACTGCATGGACTGCCATGAGGCACCCGACAAGCCCGTCGCCGCCAAACCCGGCGCCAAACCCAAACGCGCCGTCGAGATTCTCCGCCCCGCCGCCTTCGCGAAGTCCGTCCACGGCAAACTCAAGTGCGTGGATTGCCACGTCTCGATCACCGACACGCCGCATCCCTCCAAACTGCCGCCGGCCCAGTGCGCCACCTGCCACGTCGCCGAAACGAAAGCCTACGCCACCAGCATCCACGGCGCGAGCCATGCGATGGGGGCCTCGGGCGCGGCCACCTGCGCGAGTTGCCACGGCTCGCATGAGATCGTGCCCGTGAAGCATCTCGATTCGCCGGTCTTCAAACTCAACCTGCCGCGCACCTGCGCCACCTGCCACAGCAGCAAAGGCCTCACCGACGAATACCGGATCAAGAATCCGCAGGCCGCCTCCCAGTACAACGAGAGCATCCACGGCCGCGCCCTCCTCCAGATGGGCTTGATCGTCGCGCCCTCGTGCAACGACTGCCACGGCGTCCACGACATCAAGCGCAGCGTCGACAAGGGTTCACACACCCACCACACGAAGATCGCTGAAACCTGCGGCCATTGCCACGTCGGCATCGAGGAAACTTATTCCAAGAGCGTACACGGCCAGTTGCTCGCCAAGGGCGACAAACGCGGCCCGGTTTGCTCCGACTGCCACTCCGCGCACGAGATCGAGAAGCCCAAGAGCGTGCATTTCAAGTCGCTCAGTGACCAACGCTGCGGCCGCTGCCACCAGGATCGCCTCGAACACTACCGCGACACTTACCACGGCAAGGCCATGGCGCTCGGCCAGCCCAACGTCGCCGCCGATGTCGCCAGCTGTTACGACTGCCACGGCCATCACGACGTCTTCCCGGTGCACGATCCGCGCTCGCGCCTTTCGAAGGACCGCATCGTCGGCACCTGCCAGCAGTGCCACCCCGGCGTGAATGCCAAATTCACCGAGTACCAGCCGCACGCCAATCCGCTCGACCGGAAAAACTATCCGATCCTCAACAAAGTCTTCCTCTTCATGACCGCGCTGCTCGTGGGCACGTTCGGCTTCTTCGGCCTGCACACACTCTTCTGGCTCGTGCGCTCGGTCTACCTGTACCTGCACGATTCGAAGACGTTCCGCGAAGCCAAGGTCCACGCGCAAGTCGATGACGAGTTGTACACGCGCTTCACGCCCTTCGAGCGCTTCCTGCATCTGCTCGTGGTGACGAGCTTCCTGCTGCTGACCGTCACCGGCATGCCGCTGAAGTTCTACTATACCGACTGGGCGAAGACCATCTTCGGCATCATCGGCGGCGCTCAGGTGGCCCGCTCGCTGCATCATTTCGGCGCGATCATCACTTTCAGCTACTTCTTCCTGCACCTGGGCAACCTCGCCCTGAATCTCTGGAAAAAGCGTGGCGCGCTCCGCCATCCGGAAACCAAGCGGATCGAACTCCGCCGCTTCTGGACCGCACTCTTCGGCCCCGACTCGATGGTGCCGTCGATCCAGGACTGGCACGACTTTGTCGCCCACCAAAAATGGTTCTTCGGCAAAGGCCCGCGTCCGCACTTCGACCGCTGGACTTATTGGGAGCGTTTCGACTACTTCGCCGTGTTCTGGGGCATCTTCGCCATCGGCGTGTCGGGCCTGATCCTGTGGTTCCCGGCATTCTTCACCACCTTCCTGCCCGGCTGGGTGATTAACATCGCCCACGTGGTGCACTCCGACGAGGCCCTGCTCGCCGCGGGCTTCATCTTCACGTTCCATTTCTTCAACACCCATTTCCGCATCGAGAAATTCCCGATGGACACCGTGATCTTCTCGGGTCGCATCTCGAAGACCGAGATGTTGCACGAGCGCAAGCGCTGGTACGACCGCCTCGTCGCGTCGGGCCGGCTCCAGGATCATCTGGTACGTGACGATTGGGAAGGCCGCAAGGGCATCGCCCGCTCGTTCGGCTTCATGTTCTTCGGCCTCGGCCTGGTGCTGCTCGCGCTGATCGTCTACGCGATGGTCTCGCGCCTCTGGCACTGAGCCGGATAACGCCGCGTTCGTTCCCCGCCTCCTCCGTCTGCCAACCTTCTCGCTCCTCGTTCTCCCGCACCCCGCGGGAGAACGATTGTTCGGTCATGCGCCCATCAGATACCCCCTCGCGCTGCGCACGTCCCCAGCCCGGCGCTGTTCCGCAGGTGCCATCAACCCTGCGTCGACTGCTCGTGTGGCCGTTGCTTTGCGGAGTGCTGGTCTGGCCTCTTCTCGGTCAGGTGCCGCGGATCGACTCCATCGAGCCAACGCAAGGCCCCATCGCCGGCGGCACGGTCGTCACGATCAAGGGCGCAAATTTCCTCGGTGCCGAGCTCACCGTGGACAAAGCCGCGACCGCCGCGCAGGTGCTTTCCGCGACCGAGATCCGCTTCACGACGGCCGCGCACAACAACGGTATCGCGTCGCTGAAAATCGCCACCGCTGCCGGCGTCGCCTACGGCGAGTTTCTTTTCATCCCGCCGCGACTCGAGGACCTGCCTCCGGGGTACATCACCACCATCGTCGGCATCGGGCAGTTCACCGGACTCTACCGGCAGGCCACGCAAGCGATGGTCGACCCTGTGGGCCTCGCCTACGATCCGCAGGGCAACCTCTACATTGCCGAAACCAATCAGGACCGGGTCGTGCGCATTCGCCCCGATGGCGTGATCGAGCCTTTTGCCGGCTCGGGCACGGCCCAGTTCGCCGGCACCAGCCAGACCACAGGCGATGGCGGCCCCGCCATCGAAGCGTCCATCAATTTTCCGCGCGGAGTGACGACCGATGCCGCCGGCTTTGTCTATATCGTCGACCAGCAACGCCGGATTCGCCGGATCGATACGCGGACTGGCATCATCACCACCATCGCCGGCACCGGCGTCCGGGGATTTTCTGGCGATGGCGGCCCGGCGGTGCAGGCCCGGTTAACCAATCCCACGCACATTGCCGGCGACGGACAAGGAACGCTTTATTTCATCGACCACGACGACACCACCGGCGGCGTCCGCATCCGCAAAATCACGCCCGACGGCATCATCTCCACAATTGCCGGCTCCGGCATCCAGGGTTTCGCGGGCGACGGAGGACCGGCCACGCAGGCCCGTTTCGATCTTCAATTCAGCGATCTCGGCGCCATCGCCATCGATGCCCAATCGCATGTCTACATCGCCGACACAGGCAACCGCCGCATCCGGCGCATCGACGCCCAAACCGGCATCGTCACCACCGTGACCGGGCCCAACTCTTCCGCGGGCGGCCAGTACGCTCAAATCTACGCCATCACAGCCGACCGGCAGAACAATCTCTACTTTGCCGAATGGGGCCATATCTGGCGCATCACACCCACGGGCCAGGTTCTGACCATGTACGGCCGAGGGATCGGTTTCAGTGCAGACGGCACTCCCCTCCAAGACATGCTCCTGCCGCCAGGCATATCCGATCTGACCCTCGACTCCGCCGGCAATCTGCTCTTTTCGGACCGCTCTTACTTCCGGGTGCGCCGCCTCAACTTTGCCACTGGCGTGCTCGAAACCGTGGCCGGGATCGGGCCCCGGTGCATTGGCGAAACCGATCACGCCCTGGCCGCGGCCCCTTTCAAAAACGCCAATGGCGATCTGGCCTTTCTTCCCTCGGGAGAAATGCTCTTCGGCAACCAGGGTAATTTCGTGCTGCGCCGGTTGGAGACCGACGGGCGGTTCACGACAATCGCCGGCACCGGCGCCGCCCTCTGGAACGTCGCCGACGGGCGCCCCGCCACCGAGGTCTCGTTCTCCCCGCTCGCGATCAAGCCAGATGCGTCCGGCCGGATCTATCTCTCCGACATGACCAACATCCTGCGGCTCGACCCCGACGGACTCCTGCGGCTGGTGGCCAACATTCCCTCGCAACGAGGATTCTCGGGCGATGGCGGCCCGGCCCGCCAGGCCCTGCTCTGCCAGCCATGGGACGTCGCCGTCGATGCCGACAACAATGTCTTCATCGCCGACACCAACAACAACCGCATCCGCCGGGTGGATGCGCAGACCGGCATCATCACCACCGTGGCAGGCAGCGGCCCGGTCAACGGCTTCGAGCACTATGGCATTGACGGCCAGGGCAGTTATTCCGGCGACGGCGGGCCCGCCGTGCAGGCCTGCCTCAACACCCCGCTGGGCGTCGTCGTCGACCGCACAGGGAATCTCTACATTGCCGACACCAGCAATTACCGCATCCGCAAAGTCGATCCTGCCGGCAACATCAGCACGTTCACCAACAGCTACGCCGGCGCCAGCAAGCTGGCTCTGGATCCGGCCGGCCGCCCCTATGGCATCTGTCAGAACCGGCTCTGGCGCTACCATGCGTCGGGCATGCCCACGCTTATCGCCGGCCAGTCCACCGGCGGATTCTCCGGCGACGGCGGCCCGGCCAGCCAGGCACAGCTCTACGGCGGCATCCAATCCACCGGCATCACCATCGACGCTGCAGGAAATATCTTTTTCTTCGACGGCCTGAATCGTCGCATCCGCGCCATCCGCCACGGAGCGCTCTTGGAGCCACCGGTCATTACCGCCCGAGCGGCAGCAGCCCGCATCACCGCAGGCCAGCCTGCGATTTTTGCCGTCGCGGCCACCGGTTATCCGGCGCCGACGTTTCAGTGGAAAAAGAACGGCGCGGTCATCGCAGGCGCCACCGGCTCGACCTACACCCTTGCCTCCGCCCAAGCCGCCGATGCCGCCAATTATTCCGTCACGCTCACCAATATGATGGGCACCGCAACCAGCGCGGCTGCCGCGCTCACGGTCGTTTCCACGCCGACCGCGCCCGGTATCGCCGCCCCGCCACTCAACCAGACCATCAACGAAGGGACCGCCGCTACATTCACGATACTCGCCAACGGCAATGCGCCGCTGAGCTACCAGTGGCAGAAAGACGGCACGGCCATCGCCGGCGCCACCGACAACGGCTTTCGCATCGCCAGCGCGCTGCCCGACGATGCGGGCACCTACAGTTGCGTTGTGACCAATGCGTCAGGCAGCGTCACCTCCGCGGCCGCCACGCTCGCCGTGCAATGGAGCCGTCTGATCAACCTCTCCGTGCGCTCGACAGCCGGCACCGGCAGCGAAGCGCTGATCGCCGGCTTCGTCGTCAGTGGCGAGACAGGCAAGCCACTGCTCTTGCGCGGCATCGGTCCGACCCTGGGACAATACGGCCTCGCCGGCGCGCTCGCCGATCCGGTGCTGACGTTATATTCCGACACCGGCACACAGCTCTCGATCAATGACGATTGGGGTGCCGCCGCCAATTTCGCCGAGATCGCCGGCACTGCCGCCCGGCTCAACACCTTTGCCCTGCCCAACGGCAGTCGCGATGCCGCGCTGCTCACCGTGCTCGGTTCCGGTGCCTACACCGCCCAAGCCAGCGGCAAAGCAAACGCCACGGGCATCGCACTCATCGAGGCGTACGATACGGCCGGCTCGACCGGTGCCCGTCTCATCAATGTCTCGGCACGAACCCGCGTCGGCACTGGCGCGGAAGTGCTGGTCGTCGGTTTCGTGATCGCCGGCAACTCGCCTCAACCTTTGCTCCTGCGCGCCGTTGGCCCCACGCTCGCCGGCCTCGGCGTTACTGGCGTGCTCGCGGATCCGCAGCTCGCGTTATTTCGCCAGGGCACGACCGTTCCCATCCAGCAAAACGACGACTGGCGCGGCACTGCACCGCTCAAAGCGGCATTTGCCGCCACGGGTGCTTTTGACCTGCCCGATGCCAGCAAAGACGCCGCCCTGCTCGTCACCCTCGAACCCGGCAGCTATTCCGCGCAAGTTTCCGGCGTGAATAACACCACCGGCGTCGCCCTCGTCGAGGTTTACGCGGTGCCATAACCCGCCCCCGCCCCAGCTCGCCTTCCATCCTTCCGACGTGCGCTTTTGCGTCGCCAGCCGCGGGAGGAGCCTTTTGCTCGCCGGCATGGGACTGTTCGACCGCATCCTCGGCAAGAAAACCGCCACACCCGCCCCCGCCGCACCGGCCTCCCAGGCTGCGGCCGCCGCACCCGCTGCACCAGCGCCCAAGGAGCCCGTGGCCCCCGCCGCCGTGTTGCCTCGCCTGGCCGCCGCCCGCGAGCGGCTCGAAGCCAAGGATCTCCCCGGCGCCGTGGCGCTCTACGAGGAAATTCTCTCCAGCGCCGGCGAACGCGCCGACGTCCTTGTGACCATCTCCGGCGATCTCGGCAGCCACGGCCACGTGCAGGAAATCGTCGAGCTCATCGCGCCGCGTTACGACGCGCAGCGCCACGGCCCGGCCACCGGCCTCAACGTCCTGCAAGCCTACCTCGCGTTGCGCAACCCCGAGGCGGCCCAACACGTGCTCGATATTCTCTTCGGCCTGAATCTCCCCGACCTCGAAGAGCGCTTGCACGGTTTCTCCAACGCCATCGCCGAGTTGATCGAAGCCCAGCGCGTCGGCGCCCTCGTCGCTCCGCCCGACGGTTCGGCGGCGGGCATCGAGATCCCGCGCGTCAATCTGGTCACCATCAGCAAACCGATCTGGTCCTACGGCCTCGAATCGCTTGCCGCCGAGATTCTCCCGCCGAAATCCAGCCGGCTCCGCCGCGTGGCGTTCGCGCAACTCGCCCTGCCGGCGGTGCCCGACATCGCCGCCGCGATGAAACAGCCCGAGGACGAGCTCGGCCGTCTCTCACGCGCCCTGCCATGCTGGTTCGCCGAGTCGCTCTACTTTTGCCCGCACTACGCCCCGGTTGTCGCTGTCGGCGTCATGGACGACAAGCAGGCCGGCAGCCACTACGCGCTGTTCGGCGCCGACTGGTCCACCGAGAACCTGCGCCAGCTCGTCGACACCTCGCAGGACCCGATCGATTTCGTTTTCACCGGCACGCTGACGCAGCAATCCGGCGACTACACGCTCACCCTCCGCCTCTGGGAAATTAAAAAATTCCGCGAACGGAAACAGTTCACCGCGCGTTGGACGCCCGCCACGGCCGATGCTGAGTTGAAACAACTGCACGCCGCCGTCACCGGCTTCATGGAGTTCGCGCCGTACCCTGCGGGCCAGGGCCTCGCCTACACCGCGCCCGCCTCGCCGCGCGCATGGCTCGATGCGCTCAACGTCTCGCTGGGGCTTTTCCTCGCGGAGAAAAACATCCTGCCCGCCGCGCGCCTCGCCGCGGTGCCCGACGATCTCGCCCGCACCGCCGAGCAAGCCCCCTGCAGCGCCAGCGCCTCGCTCGCCTGGATCACTTCGCGCAGTCGCGCCGCCAAACTCGGGATCGGTCCCGTGCCGGCCGAGCCCACCCTCGCGGCCGATCCCGTGGTGGCAAAGGCTCGCGCCTTGTAGCCCGCGCCTCCTTGCTTTCGCCGACGGAGAACCTAAGGTCGCGCCCCCCCGCCATGCATCAACCGACTTCCGATCTGCGCATTCTGTCCACCAAGCCGCTGCTCGCGCCGGCCATCCTCGAAGAGGAGTTCCCCCTCGACGACGCCCGCGCCGCATTGGTGGCGCGCAGCCGGCGCGAGATCGAGGCCATCCTCACCGGCGGCGATGACCGACTGCTCGTGGTGGTCGGCCCGTGTTCGATTCACGATCCAGTCGCGGCCGTCGAATACGCCGAGCGCTTGCGCTCCATCGTGCCGCAATACGCCTCCGACTTGCTGCTGGTGATGCGCGTTTATTTCGAGAAGCCGCGCACCGTTGTCGGCTGGAAGGGCCTGATCAACGATCCGTTTCTCGACGGCAGTTACCAGATCAACAAGGGGCTCCGCGTCGCGCGCAAGCTCATGATCGATGTCACCGGACTGGGCCTGCCGGTCGCGACCGAGTTTCTCGACACCACGCTCGGGCAATACTACGCCGACCTCGTCTCATGGGCCGCCATCGGCGCGCGCACCGTCGAAAGCCAGGTGCACCGCGAACTCGCGTCCGGGTTGTCCATGCCGGTCGGTTTTAAGAACCGGACCGACGGCGATGTGCAGGTGGCCGTCGACGCGATCCACTCGGCGCGGCATCCGCACTGGTTCCCCTCGCTCACCGCCGAGGGCGCGCCCGCCGTGCTCGGCACCGCGGGCAACGACAAGGCGCACCTCGTGCTGCGCGGCGGCGCCAAGGGTCCGAATTATTCCGCCGAGCACATCCGTGCCGCCGTGGCGTTGCTCCAGCGCACGCACCTGCCGCCGCACCTGATGGTCGACTGCAGCCATGGCAACAGCGGCAAGGACGCCAACCGCCAGCCGGCGGTCGCCGCCGAGCTCGCCGCCCAGATCGCCGCCGGCGAACGCGCCGTTTGCGCCGTGATGCTCGAAAGTAATTTGCTCGGCGGCACACAAGATTACCAGGCGCGCCCCTTTATTTATGGCTGCAGCATCACCGACGCCTGCCTCTCGTGGGAGCATACCACGCCGGTGCTTACCCAGCTGGCCGAAGCCGTCCGCTCCCGGCGAAACCGCGTTTTTCAGAACTAACCCCGCCTCCCGGAGATATTTGCCCAACTGCAAGCAATCATTCGTCAGTGCCATCTTGTTCTTGGCATAACTGAATAGTTACTCATAGTCATACGCCGCCCGCCCCTCCTCGGATCGGGCGACATAGCGAAAGACGTCAACGTTCGGCTGCCAGACAACCGGCGTCCGGTGTTTGTCGCTGTCCTCTTCATCATCACCATGAATCCATACATCGCAGAAGTATTGGACACCGTAACCCGCCGCAACGCCGGCGAGCCTGAGTTTCTCCAGGCCGCCCGCGAAGTGCTCGAAACGCTCGGCCCCGTGGTCGAACGCCACAAGAAGTACCGCGAGGCCTGCATTCTCGAACGCATCGTGGAGCCGGAGCGCCAGATCTTGTTCCGCGTGCCATGGCTCGACGACGCCGGCCGCGTGCGCGTCAACCGCGGTTTCCGCGTGCAATTCAACAGCGCCATCGGCCCCTACAAGGGCGGCCTGCGGTTCCACCCCAGCGTCAACCTCGGCATCCTGAAATTCCTCGGTTTTGAGCAGGTGTTCAAAAACTCGCTCACCACGCTGCCCATGGGCGGCGGCAAGGGCGGCTCGGACTTCGACCCCAAGGGCAAGTCTGACACCGAAGTGATGCGTTTCTGCCAGAGCTTCATGACGGAGCTCTACCGCCACATCGGCGCCGACACCGACGTGCCCGCGGGCGACATCGGCGTGGGCGGCCGCGAAGTCGGCTACATGTTCGGCCAATACAAGCGCCTGAGCAACGAGTTCACCGGCGTGCTCACCGGCAAGGGCCTCAAGTGGGGCGGCTCGCTCATCCGTCCGGAAGCCACCGGCTACGGCGCGGTCTACTTCGCGGAAGAGATGCTCAAGACCCGCAAGGAGACGCTCGATGGCAAGGTCTGCGCCGTGTCCGGCTCGGGCAACGTGGCCCAGTACACCGTGCAGAAGCTCCTCCAACTCGGCGCCAAGCCCGTGACGCTCTCCGATTCCGACGGCTCGATCTATGACGCCGACGGCATCACCACCGAGAAGCTCGCGTTCGTGATGGACCTCAAGAACGTCCGCCGCGGCCGCATCAGCGAGTACACGGAGAAATTCAAGAAGGCCAAATACATCGCCGGCAAGCGCCCCTGGGGCGTCAAGTGCGACTGCGCCTTCCCGTCGGCCACGCAAAACGAAATCGACGGCGACGACGCCAAGGCCCTCCTCAAGGGCGGCTGCAAACTCGTCTCCGAAGGCGCCAACATGCCCTCCACGCCCGAAGCGATCGACGCCTACCTCAAGGCCAAGATCCTCTACGGCCCGGGCAAGGCGGCCAATGCGGGCGGCGTCGCCACCTCCGGCCTCGAAATGTCGCAGAATTCCATGCGCTTGAACTGGAGCCGCGAGGAAGTCGATCAGCGCCTGCACAACATCATGATCAACATCCATCGCAACTGCTGCGAAACCGCGAAGGAATACGGCGCCCCGGGCAATTACGTGCTCGGCGCCAACATCGCCGGCTTCGTCAAGGTGGCCGATGCGATGCTCGATCAGGGCGTCGTGTAATCTCCTCGTCACCGTTTGTCTTTGCGCCGCGCCGGGTTTTCCCGGCGCGGTTTTTTTGTGGCCCGTCACGCCGGCACCGGTTGCACTGCTGGCGCCGGCCGGAGCCCGCCGCCCACCGCCCGGCCTGCTTCTCCCCTCCCCGCCATGCCCAAGCCCAAACCCGCCCCGTTGCCCGCCAACACCACCGGCCTCGCCGGCCTCGACCGCGTGCTCCACGGCGTGCGCGCCGGCGACAACATCGTCTGGGAAATCGAGGACATCGCCGAATACCGGGAGCTCGTCGCGCCGTATGCCCAGGCCGCGCAGGACGCCGGCCGCCATCTGGTGTATTTCCGTTTCGCCAACCATCCCGCGCTCCTGCCGGACTCGATCCAGGCCGAGATTTGCGAAGTGTATCCGTCCCGCGGTTTCGAGAATTTCGTGCGCGATGTCCACGCCGTGATCGAGCGGGCCGGCTGCGGCGCCAACTATATCTTCGACTGTCTCTCGCACCTCGCGGAGGTCTGGGGCTCCGACCAGAGCCTGGGCAACTTTTTCATGCTCACCTGCCCGCGGCTGCGGGATCTGGAAACCGTCACCTACTTCGGCATCTACCGCGACCGGCACTCGATCTACGCGCTCGAACCCATCCTGCACACCACGCAGTTCTATCTGGCGGCCTTCCACCTGCACGAGCGGCTTTATGTGCGGCCGATCAAGATGCGCTACCGGGCGCGCGGCGCATTTCACACCACCCACATGCGCCAGGGCGACGCCTTCCTGCCCGTCAAGGAAAGTGCCGTGCTCGCGCAAATCCTCACCCACACCCAGTGGCCGCGCCTGCAAAGCGACCGCCGCGTGGGCTTCTGGCGGAAACTCTTCGATGAGGCGCACACCGTCGCCCGCGATCACCGTGCCGGGCTCTGCCCCCGCGAGCGTTACGACGATCTGCTCCGCCGGGTCCGCTGGGCGCTGCGCGTGCATCGCTCGGGCCTCGCCCCGCTCGTGGAACGCTTTCTCACGCTGGACGATTTCCTGCTCATCCGCGATCGCATGATCGGCATCGGCGCCGTCGGCGGCAAAGCCCTCGGCATGCTCGTCGCCCGCGCGATCCTGCGCGCCCGCGATCCTGCCCTCGCCGGCCGGCTGGAAGAACACGATTCGTTTTTCGTCGGCGACGAGGTGTTCGTCACTTTCCTCGTGCGCAATGGCGTCTGGTGGTTGCGCGAGCAGCAAAAGCTACCCGCGTTTTTCCTCCACGATCTGGAGGAGGGCCGGCAGCGCATCCGCCACGGCAAATTTCCCGACTTCGTCCTCGAGCAGTTCCGCGGCATGCTCGATTACTTCGGCGAGTCCCCCTACATCGTGCGCTCCAGCTCCGTGCTGGAGGACGCCCTGGGCAACGCGTTTTCGGGCAAGTACGAGAGCGTGTTTGTCGTCAACCGCGGCACGCGCGAACAGCGTCTGACCGCGTTGCTGCACGCCGTGCGTCGCGTGTACGCCAGCGTGCTCGACACCGAGGCGCTCGAATATCGCAAACGCCGCGGCCTGCTCGACAGCGAGGAGCGCATGGCGCTGCTGATCATGCGTGTCTCGGGTGCGCCGCAGGGGCGCTACTATTACCCGCAGGCCGCCGGCGTCGGGCTGTCGTACAACCCCTTCGTCTGGCACCCCGACATCGATCCTCGCGCCGGCGTGGTGCGGCTGGTCTTCGGCCTCGGCACCCGTGCGGTCGACCGCTGCGACGACGACTACACGCGGCTCGTCGCGCTCAACGCCGCGCAGCGCCGCCCCGAGGAGGATTTCGACAACGCCCGCGCGCATTGCCAGCGCCGCATGGACTGCCTCGATCTGCGGCGGGGCGAATTCGTTTCGCGCCCGTTTCCCGAGGTGATCGCCGAGCCGCTCGAGTTCTCCCTCGATCCCTACATCACCTATTCGTCCGACAATTATCCGTGGATCACCTTCGACCGCCTGCTCACCGAAACGCCGGTCGCAGCGGACCTGCGGCAGATGCTCGCCCTGCTCGAAGAAGTTTACGAGCACCCGGTCGACATCGAGTTCACCCTCAACTTTCTCGCCGACGGCACCTATCGCATCCACCTGCTCCAGTGTCGCACGTTCCAGTTCCGCCGCGAGACCGGCACCATGGCCCCGCTGGCGCCGGACGCCCATCGCCGCCTGCTGGTCGCTCACGGCGCGGTGATCGGCGTCAGTCGCGAGCAACGCCTCAGCCGCATCGTCTATGTCGTCACCGCCGCCTACGCCAAACTGGGCGAGAGCGAGCGCTACGCCGTCGCCCGTCTCATCGGCCAGATCAACCGCCTGCACTCGCCCGATGACCGCGGCCTCATGCTCATCGGCCCCGGACGCTGGGGGACGCACAGCCCCTCGCTGGGCATTCCGGTTTCGTTCGCCGAAATCAGCCGCGCCGCCGTGATCTGCGAGGTTGTGGAAATGCACGAGCGCCTCATCCCCGACGTCTCCCTCGGCACGCATTTCTTCAACGACATCGTCGAACACGACATGCTGTACCTCGCGTATTTTCCGCGGCGCAACGGCAACCAGATCGACACCGCGTGGTTCACCCGCGCCCCCAACCAGCTGCGCAGCCTCATCCCCGAGGCCAAAAAGCTGGCCTCAGTTGTGCGCGTGATCGACTGCGATGCGGCCGATGGCCCCATCTGGCTTCGCGCCGACGCCACCACGCAAGAGTCGTTTGTTTTCCAAACCAAGTAACCGTCGCGCGACCGCCTCCCCGCCATGGCGTCACCCCTGCTCCGCATTCTCGCCTGGGCCTGCGGCTGCTCGCTCCTCGCGCCCAATCCGGCTGACGCCGCCACATCCGGCGTGACAATGCGCGAGGGCGGCATCGTGCGCGGCCCGCAGGATCGGCGCGAACTCACGCTCGTGTTTACCGGGCACACGTTCGCCGAGGGCGGCGCCGTGATCCTCGACGCGCTCGCGCGGCACCGGGCGCGCGCGGGCTTTTTTCTCACCGGCGACTTTCTGGCCAACGCGGATTTTTCCCCGCTCGTCCGCCGCATCGTCGCCGAGGGTCATTACCTCGGGCCGCACTCGGACCGGCATTTACTCTATTGCCCGTGGAGCGGCCCAAAGCGGACGCTAATCGCCAAGGAAACGTTCGCCGCCGACTTGACCGCCAATCTTGAGAAAATCGTGCGCCTCGGCGTGCCGCGCGACCGTATCCGCTATTTCCTGCCGCCGTACGAGTGGCACAACGCCGAGATCGCCGCGTGGAGCACTGAGCAAGGCCTGACCATCGTCAACTACACGCCCGGCACGCGCGCCAACGCCGACTACACCGGCGAGGCCGAGCGCAACTTCGTGTCGTCGCAGACCATCTTCACCAGCATCGAGCAGCGCGAGCGCGCCGACCCGCAGGGATTGAACGGCTTCATCCTCCTGCTGCACCTCGGCAGCGGCCCGGGTCGCACCGACAAGTTTCACTCCCGGTTCGGCGAGCTGCTCGATCTTCTGGCGGCGCGCGGCTACCGGTTTGTCCGCGTCGACGAGATGCTCGATGCCGCCCGGCCCAATTCTCCTCGTGAAAATCACCGCTAGACTTCTTTGCACCGCCGCGCTCGCGCTGGCGTTGAGCGCCGGCTCGAACCTGCGCGCCGAGACAATTTTCGTGCGCGTCAATCAGCTCGGCTACACAGCGCAGGCGCCAAAAACTGGCCTCGCATTCTCGATCACAGAACTGCCCAAAACATTTTCCGTGGAGGATGAGCGCACGCGTCAGGTCGTGTTCACCGGCGACACCAAACCGGTGACAGAGGCGACCTGGGGCCGGTTTACGCATCACGTCGAACTGCCCTTCGGCGCGCTGTGCCAGCCCGGCCGCTACGTCGTGCGGATCGGCGAGCAGCGCTCCCTACCCTTCGCCATCGGCGGCGGAGACGAAACGGCGCTGCCCGACCGCCTGCTGGAATTCATGCGTCAGCAGCGCTGCGGCTACAACCCGTGGCTCGACGCCGAATGCCACCAGCTCGACGGCCGCACCGCCTACGGACCGGAGCCCGCCGGCGCCACGATCGACGCCCGCGGCGGCTGGCACGACGCCGGCGATCTTTTGAAATACCTGCTCACTTCGAGCAACGCGACCGCGCAACTGCTGCTCGCGCACGCGTTATCCTCCGACGCCGCGCGTTTCTCAGACCATTGCGACGCGCGCGGCCGACCTACGTCCAACGGCCAGCCCGATCTCCTCGACGAAGCGCGCTGGGGGCTCGATTGGTTGCTCAAACTTCATCCCGCGCCCGACCAGTTGTACCACCAGGTGGCCGACGACCGCGATCACTGCGGCTGGCGTCTGCCGCAAAACGAAATCGCCGATTACGGCTGGGGCAAAGGCGGCGCGCGCGTTGCTTACTTTGCCGACGGCCAGCCGCAGGGCCTGCGTAAATTTCAAAGCGTGTCCACCGGCGTCGCCAATCTCGCCGGACGTTACGCGGCCGCGATGGCGCTCGCGTTCCAAATCTGGAAGGACGACCCGGCGCAGCGGGCTCTCGCGCACCGCTGCCTGCAAGCCGGCCGCGAGGTTTACGCGCTCGGCCGCGCCAGGGAGGGCGTGCAGCAGGGCAACTCCTACCTCGCGCCGTACCGTTACGAGGAAACGACCTGGGCCGACGACATGGAATGGGGCGCCGCCGAGCTGTTTCGCGCCACGCGCGAACCGCTGTTTCTCGCCGACGCCACGCGCTACGCCCAGCTCGCCGCCGACGAGGGCTGGATGGGCCGCGAGCAGGCCGGGCACTACCAGTTTTATCCGTTCATGAACGTCGGACACTTTCGGCTGCACGATCTCGTCGCGCCCGAGCTGCAAGCGACGCTCGCCGGCTATTACCGTGCCGGACTCGAACGCTGCCGGCAGGCCAGCGAGAGAAACCCGTACCGCATCGGCGTCCCGTTCATCTGGTGTTCCAACAACCTCGTTGTCGCCCTCGTCACCCAGGGCCGGCTCTACGAGCGCATGACCGGCGACGCGCGTTACCGCGAATTCATCGCCGCGCACCGCGACTGGCTGCTCGGTCGCAATCCGTGGGGCACGACGATGTTCACCGAGGTCGGCGCGGTGTTTCCGCGACAGGTGCATCTGATGACCGCGCGACTGACCAAGCGCGCCGTGTGCGGCGGCCTGGTCGATGGTCCGGTGTACGAGCGCATTTTCAAAACGCTCAAAGGCGTGACCATCGCCACGCCCGATCCGCTGGCAGAGTTTCAGGGCGTCGCGGTTTATCACGACGACCTACACGACTACTCCACCAACGAGCCCACGATGGACGGCACCGCCGCCGCGATTCTGATGTTCGCGCTCGACGATGGTCCGGCACGCTGAGCGTCACGACGCTCAGCCGTACTTCGCCGGCAACGCCCGGCCTTTTTTCGCGCTCTGCGTGGCGAGATCGAGGATGTGAATGGGCCGGCGCGACCACTCGGCCGTGATGGTCAGCGGCGCGCGCCGCACGAGGTGATCGCGCACGTTCTCGTAGTAGCGATGCCCCTCGTCGGCCGGATTCGGCAACCGCGTCGTGATCGAACGACCGTCGATGTGCTGGTAGAGCGTCGACTGTTTGTCGTCGAGCACCAGCGTGCCTTTCGTGCCCGTGATTTCCATAAAACCATCCTTGGCCTTGGAATCGATGTGGGTGATCGCGAGCGTGAGCCATTGCGAGCCCTGGAAACGCACCACGGCGAAGCCCTCGTCGTCGTTGGCGTCGTCCTTCCATTTGATTTGCGGACCCCAGAAGCCCGAGGAGGCGAAGCCGCTGACCTCGGCGATGGGCGCTTCGATGAGTTGCAACGAGTATTCCAGCAGGTGCACGCCCCAATCGTAGAGAATGCCGCCGGAAATGCTGCGGCTGGAACGCCACCAGTCGAGCGGCCGACTGTATCCGCCCATGTGACACTCGATGCGCACGATGTCGCCGATCAGCTTTTGCTTTTTGATCAGGTCCGTCGCGAGGAGGATGCGTCCGTCCCAATGGCGGTTGTGGTAAGTCGAGAGCATCACGCCAGAGCGCTTGGCGGTAGCGATCATCCGGTCGACCTCCGCGGTCGTGATCGCGAGCGGTTTCTCACACACGACATGGCGGCCGGCCTTGAGGCATTGCACGGCAAGCGCGGCATGGGTGTTGTGCGGTGTGATGAGCACCATCAGTTCCGCGGACGATTTGCGCAACAGCTCCGACACGCTCGCGTAGGTTTCGATGCCGGGAAAATCCTGCGCCGCCACCGCGAGCCGCGCCGCGTCGACTTCGGCCACCGCCACGGGCGTCATGCCGGCCGCCTGCATCTGCTGGAGATGCTGCCGGCCCATGTTGAACGCGCCGCCGTAGCCGATGACGCCGACTTTGATCTCTGCCGCCGTTTTGTAAGTTTTCATGGGTTAAAACGAAATCTGCTCACAACGCCCCCGCCGCCCAACGCAGCCCCTGCACGGTCAGCGTGCGCATCGCCGGAAACTGCGTGAACTCCTCGGGCGCGTGCCCCAACGCCGAGTAAAACACCCGCCCCTGGCCCCATTGCCGCACCCACGCCACCGGCATGGTGCAGCTCCGTCCCTCGTAGACGTACTCGGTGTCGGCCAGCACCTGCACCGCCGGGTCGATCATCATGTAGTACTGCTCCGAGCGGTAAGCGAAAGTCAGCGGCAACCCTTGCGTGATCGCGCTGGTGCAATCTTTCACACGCACCGTGTAGTCGCCCACATGCGGGTGCCCCACAAAGTGACCGCCCGCCATCCATTCGTAATCCAGGTTGCCGCGAAACGCGTCGCCCATACCGCCGTGCACCCCGGCGAGGCCCACCCCGCCACGCACCGCAGCTTGCAAGCTCGCGCTCTGCTCGGGCGTCAATGTTCCCATCGTCCAGCACGGGGAAATCACAGCGAACTGCCGCAAGTACGCAGTGTCGGCCAGCCCATCGAGCTGGGTCGTCACCTCGGACGCCAGGCCATGCTCCGCCAAAGCGTCGGATAATATCTGGACTATTTTTCCCGGCTGATGCCCTTCCCAGCCGCCGGAGACAAACAGGGCTTTTTTCATGGATTGTGAGGGAGAATGCGACAGCCTAGCACATTTCCCCTGGCGACTTGAATGGACCTCCTTGCCAAAAACATGGACTTTTTAACCAAACACTGGGCTCCCTACGCGCGCCGCCATCCCGCGCAGTTCCCACTGGTGTCGGCTGATTTCATCAGCGAAAAGAACCACTGGATTCGCACGACCTTCGACACCTGCAATTTCTCGCTGATTCTGCGCGGACGCGGTGAGTATCACCGGGCCGGACGCACCTGGCCCGTGCAAGCACCCTGCGTGATCACGCAATGGCCCGGCGAGCCCGTCTCCTACGGTCCGCCGCTGCCGAAGGAGACATGGGACGAGTTGTATTTCGTTTATGACCGGAAGCACTTCGCCGGCTTTCGCCGGATCCGGCTTATTGATCCGGAGCGCCCGATCTGGCCCATCGCCGACCCTGCGGCGGTGCAGGCGCAGATCGCCGAATTCGCAGCGCTCGCCCGACGCAGCGACCCCGAAGCCGTGGTTGACCGTGTTGACCGCCTGGCTGAGCGCATCGTGCTCGAAACCTGGCTGGCACCCAGTGCCAGCACGCGCAACCACGGCACCATTCAGAGAATCGCCGCCGCCATGCGCAGCCAGCTCGCCGCGCCCGAGAGCTGGCGTGCCCTGCCCGCCCGGCACGGGCTCTCCTCCACGACGTTTCGCCGTCGCTGGTGCGAAACCATGGGGGAACCGCCCGCCCGTTACTTGCTGAGACTGCGCCTGCGCGAGGCGTGCCGCCTGCTGGTCGAGAGCGATCTGCCGATCCATGAGATAGCGACCGCTGTGGGTTTCGCAGACGAGTTCTACTTCTCGCGCCGCTTCCGCCTGGCCATCGGCCAGCCGCCACGCGACTACCGCAAAACCTACCGCCTCCGCCGCGGTCCGCAGTCCTGAGCATGCGCGCTTAATGCGCTGTTTCGCCCTGTCAGTAAATCGCTTGCGCTACGACAACTTTGCCTCCCAGCTCCTGGCATGGGAACGCCAACCCAAGCCACGTCTTCTGCCGCGTCCGCACCTGCTCAGCCAACCGCAATGGAGCAGCTCTTCGCCCGCATGAGCCTCGCCGCCAAGCGAGCGTTGCGCGATCCGCTCTTATCCCGAGCCGAACAGATCTACCATGCGCGACGGTTCAATCGGGAGTTGCGCCAACGCGAACTGCAATTGGGTGCGACTACCCTGCAAAGCTGGCCCGCGTACATGGATTTGTCCGTTGCCGGTAAATGCAACCTGCGCTGTGAGATGTGCGGGCTCACCCACGGCGACCCCACCCACCCGAACTGGACCTTTGCCGAGGTGGAGCGCTTCAGCGCCTATTACCCCTACCTGGATACGGTGAACCCGACCGGTGCCGGTGAGCCCATGCTCGTGAAGGAACTCCCGGCCATGTTGGAGCTGTTTAAACGCCACGGGAATGCCGTGGGTTTTTACACGAACGGCACGCTCCTTACTTCGGAGAAAATCGACCTCCTGATCCGTTTGGGAATCGATAACATCAACATCTCATTCGACGGAGCCACCCGCGAAACCTTTGAGCGCATCCGACACCCGGCAAAATTCGATCGCGTGCTCGCGAACATCCGCAACTTGATCAAGCGCCGCCGGGAACTCGGCGCAAAACAGCCCGCAGTTCGTCTGGCGATGGTGCTGATGAACGATAACAAACATGAGCTTCCCGCCCTTATCCAACTGGCGGCGGAGCTGGGTGTGGAAGGCGTGTTTACAATGTTCGTCAGCGATCGCATGCCGCTGCAAATGCCGCAGAAAGATCCCATCGGCACCAATGCATGCCTGCGCGAAGCGACGGCAGTCGCGCAAAAACTTGGCCTGCATTTCTACAGTCCCGGGCTGCTGCCCGAAACCTCGGATAGTGCAAGTGCGCCAGTCACAGCGCTGTTACATAGCGGACTTATATGCACTCACCCGTGGATGCAGCTGCTCGTATGGAATAACGGTGATGTGAGCCCTTGTTGCCGAATCCAAGGGAAACTCGACGGGCACGATTTCGGCAACGCCAATACCACCTCGCCGGAATTACTTTGGAACAGCCCAGGATTTGTGCATTTGCGTCAACGCATTGCCGCCAATGATGCGCCGCAGGTCTGTCAAACCTGCCCGCTGCGCACAGCCAAAGCCAACTAGTTGTCGCGTGGCCGGGAGTGACCTGCCGGCGCAGAAATGCGCCGACGACGTGGGTTTGTCCGACGCCTGCTTCGCCTCGCGCATCGGCAGTCAAAGCATCGCGGCCGGCCTCCTCTGCGACACGTTGCCCAAACTCAATTGCATAGCCACACATGCCGACTGCGGCATAGTATAATGTGTCAATTGAGGCGCCTACATGTCCTCCCGGATAGCAGTGACTGGCGACGGAGAGCTACTATTCGACCTTGTTCTGGAGGAATATGATAGGTTCGTCATGTAGAGTCCGGTGGGCATGCCAGGCTCGGCATCTGGCCAGAGGTGCTGCCCCAAACATGGCTACAACGCAGTTGTCACTTGGCTTGCCATTGTGTAAAGCAAAGCAAGCGGAATGCTTAGCATCCTATAAACAATGATATTAGGAAATTTACAAAGTCACTTTTCTGAAATTTGCATTAAATAAGCTAATTTACTGGTTTTGTATTGCATTCACCATGTTCATTTAAGGATTTGTTTTGATAATTTCTGGAAGTATCTGGTTATTTAGTTTCATTTAAGCTGCTATATTTTAGCCACTTGATGAAGAGCTACGGCATGCTAGTATGGTTGTGGTATCGCATAACCCTACCAAATGAAAAATCCTACTCCTCATTACCTCGCAGTCCGTCGACTGCTTTTGATCTGCATTGCTTCCCTATGGACTGGTTTAGCTGCTTACGCTCAACGGCCACTTGGCATTGATGTATCTCATTACCAAGGAACTATAAATTGGACCAGCGTCAAAAACGCCGGTATTACCTTTGCGTGGTGCAAGGCCACCGAGGGTGTCAGCTATACAGACCCCACTTTCTCCACCAATATGAGTGGAGCCAAAGCTGCGGGCATCCTGATGGGCTCGTATCACTTCGCGCAACCCGGCTCGAACACTCCTACCGCCGAAGCCAACTATTACTGGAGCGTCGCGGGCAGTACTATTCTGGCCGATGGCAAATCCATCACGCCCATGTTGGATATGGAAGTATTCAACGGTGTAGTCGGTGCTTCGAGTTACTCCGACTGGGCCAACCAATGGTGCAATGCCATCGTGGCCAAGGCGGCCGCAGCGGGGGTGACGCTCAAGCCCATGATCTACGTCAGTGCCTGCAGCGCCTGTAACTTCAATTCCAGCGCCGCGCAATGGACCCCGGATATCGCCAACTATAACGGCCAAAACCCGCAAACCGGCACTCCGTGGAGCGCCTGCTCTTCCTGCAACATTTGGGGCTCGGGCAACTGGTCGGTCTGGCAATATACCAGCACCGGCTCGGTGTCGGGTATCTCGGGCAATGTGGACCGCGATGTGTTTAATGGCACATGGACGGACCTCGTGAACACGCTCGGCGTACAAACGCTGGGCACCAAGAACACGTTCACCAGCGCGCAGGTGACCGCCAGCGCCTACACCACGCCCAACGGCCTGCCGTCGTTCGCGGTGGATGGCACGATCAGCCAGACGCAATATTGGGCGGCGCAAGGCTCCGGCCAATGGATCAAGTTCGATATGGGTTCATCCAAGACCTTGGGTCTCGTGAAGATCGCTTGGTATGCCGGCAACGCCCGGCGCGAGACCTTCACCGTGCAAGTCTCGAACGACGATGTGAATTACTTCAACGTGCTCACGAATGTCCAAAGCAGTGGTGCGACGCTCGGCTTGGAAACGTGGGATTTTACTGATGTCAATGCCCGCTATATCAAAGTTATCGGTTACGGAAATACCGCCAGCGATTGGAACAGCATGACCGAGTTCGAGGCTTGGACCGTCGCTACAGCCGGACGGATGCGGATGACTGGCTCGCAAGCGACCGCCAGCATTTGGACAACGCCCAACGGCCTGCCTTCCTTTGCCGTCGATGGCACGATCAGCTCCACCCAATACTGGGCCGGCAATGGCTCCGGCGCCTGGATACAGTTCGATATGGGTGCAACCAAGACATTGGATTTCGTGAAGATCGCCTGGGCCGCTGGCGATGCCCGTCGCGAGACCTTCAGCCTGGACGTCTCGACCGATGGCACCACCTGGACCAACGTGCTCAACCATGTGCAAACCAGCGGAACAACCCTGGGCTTTGAGAAGTGGGACTTCACCAACGTGAGCGCCCGCTACATCAAAGTAACGGGCTACGGCAACACGGTGAATACATGGAACAGCATAACCGAGTTCGAGCCGTGGATCTTGTAAGTTGAGATGCTATAGCTAGCCGGTGCGCAGGCTAAAATGGACGATCCGTTCGCAACCTGCGCCGCCGGCTTTGGCGCCCGGCTTCAGCCCACGCTGAAGTCGGGCGTTCAAGTTTCACCCCAGGTTTGGGCGGCCGTTGACTCGCGAGTAGTTCGGAGCAGGCTGCCCAGGTGGCGCACCCAGTGAAGCGCCCAGGCAAAACTTCCCACATGCTTCTTCGGTCCTATTTTTTCCGCGCCATGGTGAGCGCCATCCTCGCGATGCCGTTGGCAGTGTGCGCCGAGGCGCAAAAGGAATCGGCGCCAGCAATAGCGGCGACGCCCGTCGCGACCGCGCCCCATGCCGGCCCGGAAACGCCCTTTGAACTCAGGGGCATCCTGGTCACATCGAGCGGACCCTATTTCGGCATTTTCGATTCGCAAAAGAAACAAACGAGATGGATGCAGATTGGCGACAAGCTGGCGGGCCTGACCATCAAGTCGTACGACGCCGAGCACGACGCCATCGTCGTCACGCTGGCGGGCGGCGAGCGACGCCTGGCTCTGAAGCACGCACAGGTTGATCAGCAGACAGTGCTCATCGCGCCTTCGCAGCCGCTCCCGTTGGGTTATTCGCGTCTGCCAGATGGTCGGGTGCGCATGCCTGATGGCATTATTTTGGGAGGCAAATCTCCCCGCGGCGAAAAGGAAACCCCCGTGGTGATTCCGCCGCAGAGCCCCCAGAAAGAATAAGGCCGGAAAACCGGCATTGGCGCTGTAAGCAGAGTTCCTTGCGTGCCTGCGAAACAAGTACGGCGGGCGCGGGTGCACTATTGCGTTTTGCCTCCGTTCAACACTTCGCCAAACGCTTCGCCGAGCATATCCCATGCTTTTTTCGGCTCCGGCGCCGCGAGGATCGTCCCCTGCCCGGCGCGGTAGGTCCAGGAGAAGATCGATTCCACGCCGGCTTGCGCGTACGCCTGCACGACCTGCTTGATAAAGCCGAGATCCGCCGGCGACTCGAAATAGCTCATCACCCAACGCTGGGGGATCTTGTTATACTTGCGGGCCAGCTCGACGGTTTTCGCGGCGATCCGCTGGTGTACCGCCAGCGGCGTGTCGTAACTAACCACGATTGATGTGGAGAAAATATCGTACTCCGGCGTGGCCGCGATCTGTTCCCAATCGTCGTACCCGCGTTCGTACGACAGGTAGAAATTGTTTTCCGCCGGCAGGCTGCACTGCGTTACCAGCCAGTCTTTCCGCAACGACTTTACGAGCCGGCTGGCGCCCTGCAGCACTTCGTTCGCCTTTTTCCGCCGCCACCGTTTCACCTGGTCGGTGAGCACCTTGGGCATGGGGTAACCGTAGTCCGCCTCGAACTGCCGGCAGCAGGTCGGACAGCGGCACGTCCAATCCGTCGTGCTTTGATAACCCACCGGGTAGATCGGCATCGCGTAGTGCGGCTCGTCCCAAAAGATGCCGTCTGCATCGCAGGAGCGCGCCAGCTTCTCCACCAAGCCGTAGAAATATTCGCGAAACGCCGGTGTGTTGAAACAGGCCGCCGCGAGCGGCTCATTGGTGAGCGCCGACACCTGCCGGTTCTGGACATTCTCCTGCAGGAAAATGCTCGGTGGTTCGCCGCCAAAAAATTTTCCGACGCCCCATGTGTCCAGGTAAACTTTCAAACCTGCCGCCCTGGCTTCGTCCACAATGCGCGGGATGTTGGGCGCCCAGAAAAACAGGTCGAATTCGCTGAGCGCCAGCACAACGGCCGTGCAATTATGCGCGCGTATCTCCGCGAAATCGCGCCGCGCATGCTCGGGATAACTGATGCCGTAATAGCTGACGCCGGTCTCTTTGACTTGCATGACGAATGTGCGGCTGAGGGTTAAAGCAGCTTCACGCGCGGGTTATATTTCTCGCGCAGTTTGGCGTTGTAGGCATCGCCGCCGGGGATGTTGGCGCTGCGCCAGACCGGTGCCACGACGCCGCGCCGCACACAGGCTTTGACGCACTCCATCTCCAGCCGGTGCGCGATGTAGAAATCGATGGTGCTCGAGATCCCCGTGATCGGCTGGGGAAACCCGTCGACCTGGATGACCGTGTCCCCGTACGGCACGTAGTCGTCGATGCAGACATCAGCGATGTCGAAGAGCGTCTTCCCGCTGCGATGCCGGATGGGGAAATCCCGCGGCACACTGCGGTGCCAGTCACTCGACGAGATCGCCACGACCTTCGCCCCGCGCCGTTTGCTTTCCAACGCGGCATCGATCGTGGGCGCGTTGAAACCGTAGCTATGGAAAAGCAACACGAGATCGCCCTGCTTCACGCCATAGTAGTCAACCACGTGGTTGCCGACATCGTGCATCCGTTCGTGCCCCAGATAGAGATAAGCGGGCGTGGCCGGATGGATGGCAAAGTCGAGCATCGGACACAGGTTCGCGAGGCCCCCGGCGCGCCAGAACAATTCCTGCATGACGAGGCAGGTGTGGCCGCCGCCGCCAAACAGATAGATCAAGCGATCTTCCGCGCAGGCGTTGGCCATCCACTCGGCGGCCTGCCCGAGGGTGGCCTGCTGCTCGGCTTCAAACCGGTCGATCAATCCGGTCAATGCATCGCGCAGCCGCCAGTCGGGCGTCGCGGTCGCGTGGGGCGCTTTGGGCAAAACAGGGGAGGGAGTCGTTGATGAGTTCATTGAGGAGAGGCGGGACCATACCCGATTCGCCGGTCCCTCGCGTTTCAGCCGGTCTCGTGATACTAATTCAAACATGCCGCACTCCGCCCAATCCGCCCGACGCGCACCCGATCCCGGAGAGTTTTTCCGCATTGAGCGCTCTCCTGCGCGGCAGGTGCTCGACTTCCGCGCACTCGATCTCAGCCCCGTGCGGCTGCTCGGGCGCTACCGCTATGCAAGCGCCCAGCAGCAGCTCGACGTGCACTCACACGGGCAAATGATCGAAATCTGTTACCTGGAAAGCGGCCAGCAGACCTACGAAGTCGACGGCCAGGCGTATCCATTGGTCGGTGGCGACGTTTTCCTGACATTTCCCGGGGAAAAGCACGGCTCGGGCAGGCACCCTGAGGCCCGCGGCGTGCTTTACTGGCTGCTGATCTCGGTCTCGGCTGCGCGCCGTTCCTTTCTGCACCTGCCCAAACGCGAGGGGCAGCTGCTGCTGGACCGGCTGCTGCACCCGCCGAAACGCTGCTTCGCCGGCCGCGCGTCGCTACGCCACACGCTGCGGGAAATCTTCGCCGTCCACCATGATCGCGGCACGCCGCTCTTCACCGTCGAGCTGCGCAATCTGCTCACGCGCTTCCTGCTCGATGTGGCGGCGAGCGCCCATGAACAACGGACCGTGGTCTACAGCCCGGATATCAGCCGGGCGATCGGTCATATCCACCACCACCTGGAAATCCCCCTGCCGCTCGCCAAGCTCGCGCGTGAAGCCGATCTCTCCCTCCCGCGCTTCAAATCGAAATTCAAGCAAGAGGTCGGCCTCCCCCCGGCCGACTACATCCTGCGGTGCAAAATCGCCCAGGCCGCACAATGGCTTTACGAGACCAAGCAGACCGTCACCGACATCGCCCTGCGGCTCGGCTTCTCGAGCAGTCAGTATTTCGCCACGGTGTTCCGTCGCTACACTTTGCACGCCCCCAACGAAGCCCGCGCCGTACGCGTATACTTATCCTGAACACGATCGATGCCTGGAGCGGCATCGCCGCAAGCTCGGCCCGACAACCAACTCCTTGGGCTAACCTGATTCGCGTTGGCCCGGGCTCACTTGAAGCGCCAGTGCGTGCTCATCAGGCACGTGGGCTCGCCGGTTTTCTCGGCCTGATAGTAAACGGTCAGGATCGAGCCGTCCGCCAGCTGCGTGCTCGACGGGTAGCCGAGATCGACGCCGACGCCGGCCGCGTTGAGCACAATCTCGTTGGCGATGTCCCACGTCTTGCCTTCGTCGCGACTGATGCAAGCGCGCTCGCCGTAGGGCTCGCGACGGTAACCATACGTCACCAACACCCAGCCGTTGCGGAGTTGAATGAGGTGCGGAGGATATCCCCAGATGCCGCTGCTGCGTAAAGGCGACCACGTCTTCCCGCCGTCCAAACTCTCCGACTGCAGGAGAAAACACTGCGTGCGGTCTTTGGGCTCGTTGCGCGCCATAACGAGGAGTTTTCCGCTCGTGAGCTCGACCATGTGCATCTCGCCGGGGTTGCCCGCCAGGCCCTCTGGCTTGGGCACGGGCGCGAGCACAGTCCAGGAGCGTCCATCGTCCGTGGATTGCTCGACCAGGAGAGCCGGGCGGCCTTGCGCGTCGCTGCCATTGCCCACGTAGAGCAGCCGGCCATCGCGCAGCTGAATCGCGCCATGCGGCGCAGTGACGTTGGTGCGCACCGGCTCCAGCCAGGTCTTGCCGCCGTCTTCCGAACGGCGGGTCCAGTTGCCGAGCCATTTTTTCCGCTCCTCCGGTGTGATCTTTTCGGCGTGGCGCGCATAGCGCTCGAAAGCCGTCTTGTAGGTCCGCGTATTAAACGCCACCGACGTAAACCAGGTGACAAGCAGCGTTCCCTTCTGCGTCTGGATGATCCCGGCGTCGCGATCGTCGAGCGGCGTGTTGGTGATCGTCTGCGCCGGCGACCACGTTTTCCCCTGGTCGAGGCTCCGCACGATTTGCGTCTTTCCCCACGGGCAGACATGCGCGTCGCGGTCGCCCGAGAAAGCGGCGATCAATTCGCCTTCGCGCGTTTGCGCGAGTGTGGGCCAGCCGATGTAGCGAGCTGGCTCGATGACGCGTTTGCCGATGACGGGATGCGTCTTGGTATCGACCGTATACTCCGTGCCATCGCCGAGGTAGCGGCCGGGCTCGCGGCAAATCACCTTGGTTTCGATGACCGTCGCAATCGCGTTGTCTTTCGGTGCCGCCGCGGCCGACGCACCGGACGGCGCCGCCGCCCCCGCCAGACTCCACGCCAAAGCCAGCCCGCAAACCACGGCCGCACTGCACCCCCGAAGCCAAATTGAACGAGGCTCCGGCTTTGATTCGGACAAAGCTGACACGCGCGATAAACCGCACTCCGCCCAAGCGCGGGAGCCGGAAAGTGTATGCATAGGGGAGGTTTTCATGGGGAATCAGGTTTCCGTATTTTACCTAGGAAAGAAGAGCGATGTCGCCTTGAGTGAGACGGCGAGAAACAGCCACTGTCAACATAAAGCATACAAGTGGATACCTTGAGAAATCCAGCGACTCCCACCACCAAGCAACAGAGGCGCTGTCGCCTCTCTTGCAGCCTGCACGGTTACCCTGAAATCAACCTGCCTCAGCACCGCCACCCGCACCGCTCCACGACGGACACGGGGGAGCTGCAATCTCCCGTCGGATCACTTGTATATAACAATACTCGGCCTGACCCTCTACGCTTGGCCAGCCTTTATCGCGATGCTAAACGATTGGCCTAGCAAGTGTAAACTGGCGAGGCCGTGCATTAACATATGCAGCGAATAGCGAATCCTTAAATCTATAAAATCGTTCGCGTATCTTCTCGATCTCTGCGCCATACTCTTCCGTCACTAACTGACCAACGTATTGACTCGAATTGTCCACATCGTCATCAAGAGCCACCTTATATGCCTCGGTCGTCCAAACCTCGCCATCCCGAGAAATCTTAGACGCTAGTGCGCGAAGTACGGACTCGCGCTGAGCTGACGTGGCAACCGCCTTCTGATATCTCCCCTCCAGAACTGGGTCGGCTCCACGTTCGGCGATTCCTTTGAGTGTAGCGTCCACATCGGCGGCCACGATCTTCGACACATTCCTTTGAAACGCACTGCGAAGAGCGAATTTGCCAACCAAATGTACCATGTACGGATGGCCTTGGGCGAGTGCAACCAAACGGCTAGTAGCATCGTGATCGAATACAATGAATTCATCTATAGATTTCTCAGCGTTGCGAACAATCTCAGACAGCTCCGCGTCAGTCATCGCAGGCAATCTAACGATACTTCCGGCAAAAAGACGATCAGTGGACTCGTGCTCCTTCATTAACTCTTTAATATCTTGTGCCACACCAACGATACAGAATTTCACCTCTGGGACGTTCGTTGCAAGAGCCTTCAGAAATGAAGCGAACCCTGCAGGCTGCTTTATTCGATCAAACTCATCTATAACAATTAGTATGCCATGTTTGGCCAGTTTTTGCTGTGCGATAGCCTGTACAACATTCGAGAAAACTACATCGATGGAGTGATCCGTAATCGCTTTGTCCGACCGAATTTCAGATCGTTTCTCCGCTTCTAATCCGAAGACGCTCACGCCTATCTTTGGCTTATACACCTCTATTTCCGCCTTTGCTTTCGGGATATCGTAGATCCAATCACGCAAGCAATCTGAACGTGTCAAGATACGCTGAAGCAACTCTTCGGTGTTCGCCACTGAATCACCACACGCAAAATACATAGAGACAAAGTCGATTCTCTCTGAGGCCGGAATATGGAGCTTTTGTACAAGCGTGTTATCGCCTGTCGCCATTCGAATGAGTTGCCGCGCGAGCGAAGACTTTCCGATCCCTCGATTTCCGACTATACCGATATTCGATCCAGCTGTCAGTAGTGCGTAGTAACAGTCGAGCACTGCTTGCGTGCGTCCCGCAAACCGAGCGGGCTCGTCCGCCTCTCTTGCGGGCTGAAATGCGTTCTCGATTTCTGATATTGTGGGTATTTTCGTCATAGATTTTGGGTGTTATTGGCTAACGCCTTATGTTGAGCCAAGCCTACGCCCGTCACAGCGCCTGCTCCGCAGGCGCTGTGACGGGCGTAGGCATTGGCTCATAACGACTTGTTAGGCCTGATGGCTTTGTTTAGAATGGTTGGAGGCTATGTTTTGGAGTCCGAATTGGTCTCGTAGAAGCAAGAATATGCGTCGGGAAAATGCTTCTTTATCCATGTGAAGAGCTCGGCTTGAGATTTGATGATGCACTCCCCCTCGATGTCGATTTGCTTGTTCGAGCGTAATGCCAGGATGAGGTCGTCTAGCCACGAGTGGAGTGCGCCCATGCTTGATGCAGCGCCATACCCCTCGGCGTCTAATAACGTACGGAAGGATGCTTTACTTACAAACCCGGACCTCAGTTCTTTGCTGATCATAACTTTGTTGGATTCTCCGCCGAATAGTGTAATTAGCCCACACTGAGTGGGGTTTTTGCCGGAACGGCAGAAAGCGGAGTGCGATTGCGGAAGTCGTTGTTCATTATATGATTTTTTGTTTGGTTGGGGCTTTTTCAGGTTGTTTTTCTACCCGGCTAAAGCCCTACCGATGACATGTGCGAAGTGCATACTGGCACGCGGTCGTCTCGTTCTTGCTCGCGTAGCCTTTGCCATGTCGGGGCCGGTGTCATGGAGCCGGAAGCTAACTTGTCGACATTGGCTGTTCAAGTCGCAAATGAAGGCAAAAGCTTGGTCCAGCGGCGTTTTCAACCACGAAATCCGGTTTGGCCCACGGAAGCCACGGAATGACACTGATGACAATCTTCGAGCCACTGACATTTTTGACCACGAAAGAACATCACTAAAAACACGAAATTCGGAGTGACCACGGATGGCACCGATTGCACGGATGGAATCTGCTACGAGGACGTTATCCGTGTAGTCAGTGTAATCCGTGGTTTATATATGCCAGATGTTCGTAGGCGGTCAGGCCACGCTTTTGCCTGCGGCTCAAGCGTAGCTACGGGCGCAGCATTATAGCGGCGGGGTTCGGCGACCCCGCCCTGCAGATAACTCCGCGCCCTTTTCGTATGTTTCGTGTGTTTCGTTTGTTTCGTGGTCCATCTCGTCTTTTCAGGCTGCCTCCTCACGTCGGCAGCTACGGGGAACAGAAATGCCGCGGCCGGGTGCGCGGCGAGGTTCGGAACTTCGGTGTCGTTCCGCGCCGGCCGTAGGCATGGCTGGCCGTGATTGGCCAGCGGAGGCCAGCGCGACTGCCGCCTCGCGGCGGCGGCTACGGAGTCAACGACAAGGGTGGCTTACGGCAGATCGGTCGAGCCCATCAGGTAGCGGTCGCACTCGCGCGCGGCGCCCCGGCCTTCGTTGATCGCCCACACCACCAGGCTCTGGCCGCGGCGGCAGTCGCCGGCGGCAAACACGCCCGGGAGGTTGGTCGAATACTTCTCGAAGTCGGCTTTGATGTTGCTGCGGGGATCGGTCTCCAGCTCCAGCTCCTTGAGCAGCGCTTGTTCGGGTCCGAGGAAGCCCATGGCCAGCAACGCGAGTTGCACGGGCAGGGTCTTCTCAGTGCCGGGCTGCTCCTTGGGCACGAACTGGCCCTTGTCGTTTTTCTCCCACTTGATCTGGACCGTCACGAGTTCCTTGAGCGCGCCCTGGGCATCGCCGACGAATTTCTTGACGGTGGTGAGATAAACGCGCGGGTCGGCACCGTACTTGGCGGCGGCCTCTTCCTGGCCGTAGTCCATCTTGTAGACTTTGGGCCATTCGGGCCACGGGTTGTCGGCCTGCCGCTCCAGCGGCGGCTTGGGCAAAATCTCGATCTGCACGACGCTGCGGCAGCCCTGCCGGATGGCGGAGCCGACGCAATCAGTGCCGGTGTCGCCGCCGCCGATGACGATGACGTCCTTGTCGCGCGCGTGGATCGGGCTCTTGTCGGGCTTGTCGGCGAGCACGGCCTTGGTGTTGGCGGTGAGATACTCGATGGCGAAATGCACGCCCTTGAGACTGCGGCCTTCGACGGGCAGATCGCGCGGCTGGGTGGCGCCGGTGCAAATGACGGTGGCGTCGAATTCCTTCAGGAAAATCTGCGGCTCGACGTTTTCGCCGACCTCGGCGTTGCAGATGAATTTCACGCCCTCGCGGGACATGAGGTCGATGCGGCGCATGACGACCTCCTGCTTGTCGAGTTTCATGTTCGGGATGCCGTACATGAGCAGACCGCCGGGGCGGTCGGCGCGCTCGAACACCGTGACGGTGTGGCCGGCCTTGTTGAGTTGCGCGGCGGCGGCGAGGCCGGCGGGGCCGGAACCGATGACGGCGACTTTCTTGCCGGTGCGCACCTTGGGCGCCTCGGGATTGATCCAGCCTTCATCCCAGCCCTTGTCGACGATGGAGCATTCGATGTTCTTGATCGTGACGGGCGGGTTGTTGATGCCGAGCGTGCAGGAGCCTTCGCAGGGGGCGGGGCAGACGCGGCCGGTGAATTCCGGGAAGTTGTTCGTCTTGTGCAACCGCGCCAGGGCTTCGCGCCAGAGGCCGCGGTAAACGAGATCGTTCCACTCGGGGATGAGGTTGTGAATCGGGCAGCCGGCGGCCATGCCGCTGATCAGCTTGCCCGTGTGGCAAAACGGGATGCCGCAATCCATGCAGCGCGCCGCCTGGCTCCGGAGCTTTTTCTGCTCCATGTGCTGGTGAAATTCGTTCCAGTCGCGCACGCGTTCCAGCGGCGGACGGTCCACAGGCAGCTCCCGCAGATATTCGATGAATCCAGTTGGTTTACCCATCTTGAAGGGAAATTTGAGATTTGTAGTGTGCGTTGCGGTGGTGCGCCTCAGTTGCCGCCGACGCGCGAGAGATCGCGGGCGTTTTCCTCGAAGGCTACCATGATGGCCTCCTCGCCGGTGAGGCCCTGCTCATGGACGCGTTTGATGCACGCGAGCATGCGCTGGTAATCCTTCGGCATGACCTTCACGAAGCGCGACTGCATCTTCGCCCAGCCGTCGAGCACCTGGCGGGCGCGCGCGCTCTGGGTGTAGGTGAAGTGCCGCTCGATCATCGCGCGAACTTCGGCCACCTCGGCGGGGTCCTCGAGTTTTTCGAGCCCGACCATCTGGCGGTTGACGCGGCCGGCGAAATCGCCCGCCTCGTCGAGCACGTAGGCGATGCCGCCCGACATGCCCGCCGCGAAGTTGCGGCCGGTGGCGCCGAGCACGACGACGCGACCGCCGGTCATGTACTCGCAACCGTGATCGCCCACGGCCTCAACCACGGCGTTGACGCCGCTGTTGCGGACCGCGAAGCGTTCGCCGGCCATGCCGCAGACGTAAACCTCGCCGGCCGTGGCGCCGTAGAGCGCGACGTTGCCGATGATGATGTTTTCCGCCGGCGCGAACGTGCTGTTGCGGTGCGGATACACGACGATTTTGCCGCCGGAGAGACCTTTGCCGACGTAGTCGTTGGCATCGCCCTCCAGGGTGAACGTCATGCCCTTGGGCATGAAGGCGCCGAAGCTCTGGCCGGCCGAGCCGGTAAACCGGATCTGCACCGTGTCATCGGGCAAACCGGCCGAGCCCCACTTCTTGGTGACCTCGCTGCCGGTGATGGTGCCGACGACGCGGTTGACGTTTTTGATCGGCAGCTCGGCCACGACCTTCTCGCCGCGCTCGATGGCGGGGCGGCAAAGTTCGAGGATGGTGGTGAGATCGAGTGATTTCTCCAGGCCGTGGTCCTGCTTCATCTGGCAGAAGCGACCGACCTCGGGGCCGGCGTCGGGCTGGTAGAGAATATTGCTGAAATCGATGCCCTTGGCCTTCCAGTGGTCGATGGCCTTGCGGGGTTCGAGGCACTCGACGCGGCCGACCATCTCCTCGACGGTGCGGAAGCCGAGTTGCGCCATGATCTCGCGCAGCTCTTCGGCGATGAAGCGCATGAAGTTGATCACATGCTCCGGCTTGCCGGCGAATTTTTCGCGCAACCGCGGGTCCTGCGTGGCGACGCCCGCCGGGCAGGTGTTGAGATGGCAGACGCGCATCATGATGCAGCCGGAGGCGACGAGCGGTCCGGTGGCGAAACCGAACTCCTCGGCGCCGAGCAGCGCGGCGATGGCGACATCGCGGCCGGTCTTGAGCTGGCCGTCGGTCTCGACGGCGATGCGGTCGCGAAGATTGTTCAACACGAGGGTCTGGTGCGCCTCGGCAAGGCCGAGTTCCCACGGCAGACCGGCGTGCTTGATCGAAGTGAGCGGCGACGCGCCCGTGCCACCGTCATGGCCGGAGATGAGGACGACATCGGCGTGCGCCTTGGCGACGCCCGCGGCGATGGTGCCGACGCCGACTTCGGCGACGAGCTTCACGCTGATGCGGGCGTGGCGGTTGGCGTTCTTGAGGTCGTGGATGAGCTCCGCGAGATCCTCGATCGAGTAGATGTCGTGGTGCGGCGGCGGGGAGATGAGGCCGACGCCCGCGGTGGTGTGGCGGGTCTTGGCAACCCACGGGTACACCTTGGTGCCGGGGAGCTGGCCGCCCTCGCCGGGCTTCGCGCCCTGCGCCATCTTGATCTGCAGCTCGCTCGCGTTGACCAGATATTCGCTGGTGACGCCGAAGCGGCCGGACGCGACCTGCTTGATCGCGGAGTTGAGCGAGTCGCCATTGGGCAACGGCTGGTGGCGGGCGGGATCTTCGCCGCCCTCGCCGGTGTTGGACTTGCCGCCGATGCGGTTCATCGCGATGGCGAGCGTCTCGTGCGCCTCCTTCGAGATGGAGCCGTAGGACATCGCGCCGGTCTTGAAGCGCTTCAAGATGGCCTCCACCGGCTCGACCTGGGAGATCGGAATCGCGGTGGCGGGCTTGAAGTCGAGCAGGCTGCGCAGCGTGCAGAGGTTCTTCGACTGGTCGTTGACGAGCTTCGCGTAGTCCTTGAACACCGCGTAGCTGCCGGTGCGCACCGCTTTTTGCAGGCGGTGGATCGTCTCGGGATTGAAGAGGTGGAACTCGCCATCGTCGCGCCACTGGTACTGGCCGCCGACGGGGAGCACCTGGTTGTCGACCTGCCGCTCGGGGAACGCCTGGCGGTGCCGGGTGAGCACTTCCTGCGCGATGACATCGAGGCCGATGCCGCCGACGCGCGAGGGCGTCCAGGTGAAATATTTGTCGACGACATCCTGGCGCAGGCCGACGGCTTCGAACACTTGCGCGCCGCGGTAGCTTTGGATGGAGGAGATGCCCATCTTGGACATCACCTTGATGACGCCTTTGGAGGCGGCTTTGACGATGTTCTTGCAGGCGGTCTTGTGATCGACGTTGGGGAGCAGCCCGCTGTGGATCATCTCGTCGACCGTCTCGAACGCGAGGTACGGATTGATGGTGCTGCAACCGTAGCCGATGAGCAGCGCCATGTGGTGGACTTCGCGCGCCTCGCCGGTTTCGAGCACCATGGAGATGCGGGTGCGCAGACCTTCGCGGATCAAGTAGTGGTGCAGACCGGCCACGGCCAGCAACGCCGGCACGGGCGCATAGTCGCGGTTCACGCCGCGATCGCTCAAGAGGATGATATTGACCTCCTCCTCCTCGATCATGCGGCGGGCCATGACGCACAACTCCTCGACCGACTTGGCCAGACCCTTCTCGCCGCGGGTGACGCGGAAGAGGATCGGCAGCACGCCGACCTTGAAGCCGGGCAGATCGAGGCGGCGGATTTTCGCCATCTCCTCGTTGGTGACGATCGGCCACTCCAGCTCGATACGACGGCAGGCGGACGGCTGCGGGTTGAGCAAGTTGCCCTCGGAGCCCAGCCGGGTCTCGGCGGAGATGATCAACTCCTCGCGGATGCAGTCGATGGGCGGATTGGTGACCTGCGCGAAGAGCTGCTTGAAATAATCGTAGAGCAGACGCGGCTTGTTGGAGAGCACCGCGAGCGCGGCGTCGTTGCCCATCGAGCCGAGCGCCTCAACGCCATCGCGCGCCATCGGCGTGAGGAGGATGCGTTGGTCTTCGAACGTGTAGCCGAATGCGATCTGGCGCTGGAGCAGCGTGTCGGCATCGGGTGCGGGGAGCGTCGACACCGCCGGAAGATCGTGCAGGTGCACGAGGTGTTCCTTGAGCCAAAGCTGGTACGGGCGCTCGCTGGCGATCTTGCCCTTGATTTCCTCGTCGGCGACGATGCGGCCCTGCTCGGTGTCGATCAGGAACATGCGGCCGGGCTGGAGGCGGCCCTTCTGGGCGATCTGGTCGGGCGGGATGTCGAGCACGCCGACTTCCGACGCCATGATGACGCGGTCGTCCTTGGTGACGTAGTAACGCGAGGGGCGCAGGCCATTGCGGTCGAGCACGGCGCCGATCTGTTTGCCGTCGGTGAACGCGATCGAGGCCGGGCCGTCCCACGGCTCCATCAAGCAACTGTGGTATTGGTAGAACGCGCGCTTGTTCTCGTCCATGGTCTGGTGGTTGGACCACGGCTCGGGAATCATCATCATCATCGCGTGCGACAGCGGCCGGCCGGCCAGCACGAGCAGTTCGAGGACGTTGTCGAACATCGCCGAGTCGCTGCCGTTCGGGTCGACGATCGGATGGATCTTCTGGATGTCGTCGCCGAAGAGGGCCGACTCGAACAACGCGCCGCGGGCGTGCATCCAATTGATGTTGCCGCGCAGGGTGTTGATCTCGCCGTTGTGCGCCATGAACCGGTACGGGTGGGCGCGCTCCCAGCTCGGGAAGGTGTTGGTGCTGAAACGCGAGTGGACGAGCGCCAGCGCCGTCTCCATCGCCGGGTCGTTCAGATCGGGGAAATAATCCGCGAGCTGCTCGGTCAGGAGCATGCCCTTGTAGATGATGGTCCGGGCCGAGAGGCTGGGCATGTACCAGTACTCGCCGCCATCAAGCCCGCCGGCGCGAATTTCCGAATAGGCGCGCTTGCGGATCACATAAAGTTTGCGCTCGAACGCGAGATCATCGGCGAGCTTCGCGCCGCGGCCGATGAAGACCTGGCGGATGAACGGCTCGCATGACCGCGCCGTGTCGCCCAGCGATGAGCTGTTGGCCGGCACCGTGCGCCAGCCGAGAAAAACCTGTCCCTCGGATTGCACGATCTGCTCGAAACGCTCTTCCAACCGGCGGCGGTGCGTGGGGTTGCGCGGCAGGAACACCAGGCCGCAGCCATATTCGCCCGCGCCCGGCAGGGTGATGCGGGTTTTTTTGCATACTTCGGTCAGGAACGTATGCGGAATCTGCAACAGCACGCCGGCGCCGTCGCCGGTATTGGCCTCGCTGCCGCTGGCACCGCGGTGATCCAAGTTCTTCAATACCTGGATCGCCTGCTGCAAAATCTCGTGAGATTTGCGGCCCTTGATGTCCACGACAAAGCCGACGCCGCAAGCGTCGTGCTCAAACCACGGGTCGTACAACCCCTGCTTGGGTGGCAGGCCGGGCCGTGGGGAACGGCTGCCGCCGGAGAGGTCGCGTCTATTGCTTTGGTTTACTGACTGATCTTTGTTCACAGAAGGAGTTAGGAGAATATGCGATCACCGCCCGAAGGGCGGTGCCGAGGGACACTGAGCCAACTGTGTGAAGCAATTTCTTTGCCAGAATCTACTAAAAAAACCGCATCGTTTGGGTCGCGAGCGGTGCGAGGGGTGCGGCCGTGCAGCCAGCCGCTATCGGAGCGTCGGGAGTCAATCCGTTGGGTTCAACCAAATGATTGCTCAAGAGGTAATTCTCCACTTCCTCACCCGAGACGTCCGCCAGCAGCACCCCGTCGATTTCTACACAAGGCGACTTCGTCTGGCCGGATTTTTGCACCATTTCCTCATAACGATCCCGCTGATTGAAGATATCAACGTCCTCGTAAGGCAGGTCGTACTTCCGGAAAATCGCCCGTACTCCATTAGACCAACCACAGTGAGGCTTGAGATAGGCGCGGATGTGCATGCGGCAAGGTGTGCGGGGGTGAGGTGGGCGCAAGCTATACCCTCGGGTTTTTATCCCGCAAGCGGAAGTTTCGCCCCATCGCTATGCAGCCGAATCGCTCACACCACCACCGGCAGTGCGCCCGCATAATCGTCCCTTGACGGAGTTTTCCGCCTCGGGAATAACCGCCGCTCCAGCCACACCGTCCCGCACCTCGCCATGCACCTCCTCCGCATCTGCTTGTTATCGTTCTGCTCGTTTGCCCTCACCGCCTTCGCCGAGGACAAACCCGCCCCCGCCACTCCGGAGGCAGCGCCGCCCAAGACCCGCGAGGAAGCCTTCGCCCGCGCCGGCGTCAAACTCGTCAAAGGCCCCGACACCGTGGCCCTCGGCAAAAAGGCCGAGTTGAAACTACCCGATGGCTTCGGCTTCGTCGGCGCCGACTCGCTCGACCGATTCTTTGAACTCACCCAAAACGCCCGCAGCGGCAACGAGGTCGGCGTGCTCCTCTCGCCCAACGGCTGGACGATGTTCTTCGACTACGACGACGTCGGCTACGTGAAGGACGACGAGAAGGACAAACTCGACGCCGACAAGCTCATGAAGTCGATGTCCGAGGGTCAGGAGCAGTCCAACGAAGCCCGCAAGTCGCGCGGCTGGGATGCGATAAAACTCAAAGGCTGGGCCACCGCGCCGCACTACGACCAGAAAACCAACAACCTGAAATGGGCGATCAACCTCGCCTCCTCGCGCGACAACTTTCAGCAAATCTGGATCAACGAAAGCATCCGCCTGCTCGGTCGCGGCGGCGTGATGAACGTCACCCTCGTGAGCGACACCGCGGTGTTCAAAACCGCCGAGGCCGAAGCCGAGCAGTTGCTCGCGCAGCATTTCAGCTACGTCGCCGGCGAGAAATATTCGGAGTTCAAAGCCGGCGACAAAATCGCCGAATACGGCCTGGCCGCGCTCGTACTCGGCGGCGGCGTGGCGGTGGCGGCCAAAATGGGCCTGCTGGCCAGCCTCGGCGCCTTCCTCGGCAAAGCGTGGAAGATTGTGGTCGCGGCCATCGTGGCCATCGGCGTCGGCATCAAAAAATTGATCAACAAAGTCTCCGGCGCGCAGCCCGAAGAGCCGAAGGAGTGAACGTGCGCCCCCACCGGCTTTCCCGATGAACGAGTGGTTTTCAGCCCTGCTCGTCTTCTGGGCGCTGTGGGCCGCCGATGGAGTGCGCTTGGTGCCGGCGGCGGTGTTCGCCATCGTCGGCACGCGCCGGCGCGCCACGCTCCACCTGAGCCGCTGGTTGTTCCCGGGATGGTGGCCCGCCAGCTGGCGCGCGAGCGCGGCCGATCTGCCCTTCGCACTCTCGCCGGCCGGAATTTGCAACCGGCCCGTCGGCGTCGCCAGCCGGCCGGGCGAAGCCCCGTGGCGCGCCCAAGCCTGGGCGTGGGCCGATATCCGCGACGTCAGCGCCCGCGACGGCTGGCTCTGGATCAACGGCACGCCTTTCTGTCGCGACACCGGCCACCTGCCGGCCAAACGCCTGCTCGCATTGGCCCAGCTCGATGCCGCCGCGCGCGCGGAAAAAATTTCGTGGCTGCTGCACCGCTGGCTGCGCCCCGCGCACCTGCGCCGCCGCGCCCGCGCGCTCGCCGGCCGCACCGCGCTCATCGCCACCCTGAATGCGTGGTTTTTCGGCCTCGCCGCGGTCCTCTCCCTTTATCTCGCGGGTGACGGCGCCGGCCGGTTGCCCACGCGCTGGGCGGAGGCGGTGGCGCGCGGCCTGCCCTGGCTCGCGCTCTATTTGTTTCTGCTCCACGCCGTGGCCGTCGGCGCGGCGTGGCGGGCGCTGCGGAAATTGCCCGCGGTGGCGGTCGACAAACGCAGCGTCGCACTGTTGAGCGCCACGCTGCTGCCGCCGCAGGCGCTGCGGCTGCGCGCGCTGCTCGGCGAGGCGTTTTTCCCCACGCAACATCCGCTGGCCTACGCGCTGGCGTTCGCGCGGAAAAAAGATCTCGCCGCGCTGGCATTTCAAACGCTGGGCGATCTGCGCTGGCCGCTCGGCGGCGCGGAGGACCCGCCGCTCGCGCAGGAAATCGCGCGCTGGTTCGGCGCGGAGCTCGGCGAACGACTGCGGACGCACATGCGCGCGGCGGGGGTCGAGGAGGCCGCGCTGTTCGCCGCGCCGGTGGCCGATGCGCCCGGGAGTTGCAGCTACTGCCCGCGATGCCGCAGCCAGTTTGTGACCGCGCAAACGCATTGCCCGCACGGCGTGGCGTTGCAGCCCGTGGCCAGGCGATAGCCGGGGACGCATCTCAGTTTTTGCGCGACTGCACAAACCCACGGGCGGGACGCCCGTGCCACGTGGCATGGGCGTCCCGCCCATGTCTTCAGGCAAGCGGTCGCGTCTGAGATGCGCCCGATAGCCGGCAACCCCGTTGTCCCCGCTTGCCTTTTCGCGGCCTGCCGCGTGTCTTCCCCTGCACGCTTTTCACCATGAACGATGCGGAGGATATCGCGCCCCCGGCGCGCTCGGAACCCGGCGAGGTCGGCCTCGTCGAGCCGCATGATTTTGTCCATCGCACGCCCTTCACTTTCGAGAGCGGCCAGGTGCTGCCCGGCTTCACGCTGCGTTACGAGACCTACGGCCGCCTCAACGCCGCGCGCGACAACGCCATCCTCATCCTCCACGCGCTCAGCGGCGACCACCACTGCGCCGGCATCCACGCGCTGAGCGACCGCAAGCCCGGGTGGTGGAACAACCTCATCGGCCCCGGCAAGGCGGTCGACACCAACAAATTTTTCGTGCTCTGCGCCAATGTCCTCGGCGGCTGCCAGGGCAGCTCCGGGCCATCGTCGCTCAACCCCGGGACCGGCCAGCCCTACGGCATCGCGTTTCCGTTTGTCACCGTGCGCGACATGGTGCGCGCGCAAAAACTCCTCTGCGATCATCTCGGGCTCACGTGCCTGCAAGGCGTGATCGGCGGCTCGATGGGCGGCATGCAGGTGTTGCAATGGGGCATCGAGTTTCCCGGCTTCGTGCGCCGGATGCTGGCGATGGCCACCACCGCCCGCGAAAGCGCGCAAGGCATCGCGTTCAACGAAGTCGGCCGCCAGGCGATCATGCAGGATCCCGAGTGGCACGGCGGCGCTTACGCCAAGGGCGGCGGCCCGCGCGTCGGCCTCGCCATCGCCCGCATGATGGCGCACATCACCTACCTGAGCGACGCGAGCATGGACCAGAAGTTCGGCCGCAAGAAAAAGGGCAAGGCCGACAACGCCGCGTACACCTTCGACGTCCAGTTCGAGGTCGAGAGCTACCTGCGTCATCAGGGCGCGAGCTTCATCAACCGTTTCGACGCCAACTCGTATCTCTACATCACGCGCGCCATCGATCATTTCGATCTCGCCGCGGCGTACGGCTCGCTGGAGCAGGCGTTCGCGCCGGTGCAGGCGGAGACGCTGGTGGTCGGTTTCACGAGCGACTGGCTGTTCCCGCCGGCGCAGAACCGCGAGATCGCGCTGGCGCTGCTGCGCGCCGGCAAGCGCGCCACCTACGCCGAACTCGACACCGACCTCGGCCACGATTCGTTCCTGCTCGAATCCCCCCTGCTCTACAACCTGGTGCGCGATTTTCTGGAGCGCGGCTCCGCCTGACCGTCATGAGCAAACTCGCCGTCAAACGCACTGTGGACATGCAGATCATCGGCGACTGGGTCGAACCCCGGTCGCGCGTGCTCGATCTGGGCTGCGGCCGCGGCGTGCTGCTCGATTACCTCATCCAGCACAAACAGGTGAACGGCATCGGCGTGGACCTCGATTTCGAGAAAATCGCCGCGTGCGTCCACCGCGGCGTCACCGCCTATCAGGGCGACATGCTGGCGTTCATGCGCGCGTTTCCCGACGGGTATTTCGACCGCGTCATCTGCTCGCGCACACTCGAAGAACTGCCCTCGCCCGCACCGGTGATCGCCGAGGCGTTGCGCGTCGGGCGGGCGCTGGCGGTGGGTTTCGTCAACCACGGCTACTGGAAAAACCGCCTCGCCGCCTGCCTGCACGGCCGCAAGCCCCGCAATGCCGTGTACACCACCGCGTGGCACGACAGCCGGCCGGCCAACCCGGTCTCGATCGCGGATTTCGAGCATTTCTGCGCGGAGAAAAACCTGCGCATCGTCCGCCGCTCGCACTTGCGCGGCGACTGGAAAACGCCCTGCCACGTGGCGCCCAACCTGTTCGCCGGCTACGCGCTCTACGAGCTCGCGCGCTGAGCGCCCGTCCGCCTTTTCCTCATGCCTTTTGCTCTCCGTTTGTTGTTTTGGATTTCGCTGCTGGGCGCGGTCGCGTGCGGCGGCGCTCATCTGGCCTCTTTCGCCGGCTACACGCCGCTGTCGCTGGTGGCGCTGTTGGGGTTGGTGCTGCTGCTGTTCATCGTGTGGCCGCTGGTGATCTGGCGCTGGCGCCGGGTGCCGCGGCGCAATCTCGTGTCGGAAATTTTCGGCAACATCCCGCGCTGGCTCAAGTTCACCGCCGTCGCGCTGCTGGTGTACGCGTTCGCCAATTATTTCGGCTGCCGGGCGCTGAATGCGTGGGGCGATCCGGTGAAACTCGACGACGGCCGGCTGGCCTTGCAGGCGAAGGCGAAGATCGTGCGCGTGCTCACGCCCGCGGAGTTTCGCGCCGCGCAAATCGTGCAGGTGCGGATGCTCACCGGCGAGCTGGCGGTGTTTTTCGCCCTCGCCGCCGTCATGGCGCACGCCGTCTGGATCAAGACCGGCCCGGCGATGGCCAACGCCAAGGTGTAGGCGCCAGCGCTCGCCGCGCGGGGCAAACTCTTTTCCGGCTTTTCGACACAGAGTTCGCAGAGGAAAGACCGGAGGACACAGAGGCGGGAAAGCAGGTGCTCATACCGCCGCCTTCCTTTCGTGTTTTTCGTGTATTTCGTGGCAACCCACTCCGACGCGCGTCTCAGCGCCCGCTCTTCGGCTCGAAGGCTTCCGCTTGTTGCGCGAGGCGTTTTTCGAGACTGCCGCAAACCAGTTCGCAGAGCTGGAAAATCGACGGATCGGCCACCGCGTAGAACACTTGCAGGCCCTCTTTGCGCCGCTTGAGCAGGTGCGCCTCGGTCAACGTTTGCAGATGCCGCGACACGTTGGCCTGCGTGCCGCCCGTCAGCTCGACGAGCGCGTTCACCGGCTTCTCGCCGCCCGCCAGCGCCTGCAGCAACCGCAGCCGCATCGGCTCGGACAGCACAGCAAAACGCCGGGCCACCAGCGCCAGCGCGTCGTCGGAGAGGGGGCGGTTTTTCATGGGAACGCAGGCCACAGAATCGGGGCTTGACATGATTTCAATGTTTTAACTATATGCGCATATACTCATTCACTAGTCAATCCTAATCCTCCATGAAACTCCGCACCGAATCCTACATCCGCATCCTCGCCGGCACCGTCGTCCTCACCAGCGTCACGCTCGCCCACTTCGTCAGCGAATGGTGGCTGCTGCTCGCCGTGTTCGCCGCCTGCAACCTCATCCAGTCCGCCTTCACCGGCTTCTGCCCGCCCGAGATTTTGCTTCGCAAACTCGGCCTGGGCGACAGCGCCTGCTGCTGCCAGGACAAGCCCGCGGACAATAAACCGGAGTAAACCATGCATCACCCGGCTTTTCGTTTTATCCTGACGCTCGCAATCGGGGCTGGTCTCGGCGCGCTGCTTGGCTACTTTGGCCAGTGCAGCTCCGGCACTTGCCCATTAACCTCCACCTGGTGGCGCGGTGCGCTTTACGGCGGCTTCCTCGGCCTGCTGTTCGCGCTCAGCGCCCGTTCCTCTTAACGCTCCCATGCCCTCCCTCCTTCGCCGACCTGCCCGCCACTCGCCGTTTGTAACGTATTACGTTACAAACCCGGTTCGTTCGCTCCTGCTCGCCGCGCTGCTGGCGGGCGGAGCGGCCGCCCTGCGCGCCGAACCTTGGACGCTCGACCGCGCGGTCGCCACCGCGCGCGCCGAGAGTCCCGACGCCAAGATCGCCCGCCAGCGCGTCGTCGCGGCGCAGGCGTTGACCGCGCAGGCGGAGGCCGCGTGGCAGCCGATGGTGTCGCTGCAAGGCCGCTACACCGAGACCAATAACGCCATGCAGGCGTTTGGCTCCGTGCTCAGCCAGCGCGCGTTCGCGCCCGGTCTCGATTTCAACCGTCCGGGCCGCATCGACAATCTCAACGCCACCGGCACCGTCGCCTACAATCTCTATAGCGGCGGTCGCGCCACCGCCGGTCGCGAGGCCGCGCGCGCCGGAGCGCTCGCCGCCGAGCAGGACGCCCGCGCCACGCAGCAACAGCTCGAAACCGAGGTCGTGCAGGCCTACCTCAACATCCGCAAAGCCCGCGAAGCCGTGGACGCCGTCGCCGCCGGCGTGCGCGCCTACGAGGCCGCCGTGGACGCCGCCCGCGCCCGGTTCGACGCCGGCCAGATGCTCAAGGCCGATTTGCTCAGCCTCGAAGTCCAGCTCGCGCAGACCCGCGAAACGCTCTCCTCCGCCCGCCATCGCGCCGCGCTGGCCGAGCGCGCATTCCTCTTTGTGCTCGGCGCCGAGGCGACCGCCGCGCCCGTCGAGCTCGCGGCCGACGATCCTTCGCTCGCGCGTCTCGCCGCGCCGGATGTCCGCGATTTCTCGCAACGCCCCGAGCTCGTCGGCCTGCGCGAACGCGTCCGCGCCGCCGAGGCGATGGTCCGCGCCGCGCGCGGCGGCCGGCAGCCGTCGGTCAACGCCTTCGCCAGTTACCAGTACGACCACGGCTGGCAGCTCAACCGCCACGCCGACAGCTGGACCGCGGGCGTCGCCGTCGATCTCAACGTTTTCGACGGCGGGCAGACTTCCGGCAAGATTCGCCAGAGCGCCGCCGAGCTCGCGCAGGTGAAAGAAATGCTCCGCAAGGCCGAACTCGGCATCGCGCTCGAAGTCGAGCAGTCCCGCCTCGCCCACGCCGACGTGCGCGAACGCCTTGCCGTCAGCGCACAGGCCGTCGCGCAAGCCGAAGAAAGCGCCGCGCTGAGCCGGGCGCGTTTCGCCCAGGGCGCGTTGCTCACCGCCGATTTGATCGGCGTGGAGAGCCGCCTGATCGAAGCCCGCATGCGTCGCACCGTCGCCCAAGCCGACGAACTCATCGCCCTCGCCCAGCTCCGCCGCGCGCTGGGTCAACCCGTCTTCACCGCAAATTCCCTGTAGGGCGGCATCGCCGAATGCCGCCGTCCATTCTCGGCGGGGTTCGGCGACCCCGCCCTACAATTTCCACCCTCTTCTTTCTTTTATGAAACCAGCTCGTCCCCTTCTCCCGGTTCTCGCACTCGCGCTGCTCGCGGGCTGCGCGAAACACTCCGACTCCACCGCGCGCGCCGGCGCCAATCTGCCGTCCGCCAAGGTCCGCGTCGCGGCTGTGCGCACCGAATCGCTCGCCGTCCGCACCGAGCTCACCGGCAGCGTGCGCCCCGTGCAGCGCGCTGTGCTGGCCGCCAAAATCATGGGCGCAGTTTCCGAACTGCCCGTCGCACTCGGCCAGGCCGTCAACGCCGGCGATCTGCTCGTGCGTCTCACCGCCGCCGAAATCGGCGCGCGCGTGGCCCAGGCGCAGGCCGGGCTCAGCCAGGTGCAACGCGATCTCGCCCGCGAACGCGAGCTGCTGCCCAAGGGCGCCAGCACCGCCGACCTCGTGAAAAATCTCGAAGACCGTCTCGCGCAGGCGCAGGCGCTCGTGCGCGAAGCCGAGGCGATGCGCGACTACACGGCGTTGCGCGCGCCGTTTGCCGGAGTGGTCGCCCGCAAGTTCGTCACCGCCGGCGATCTCGCCGCCCCCGGTCAACCGCTCGTGGAAATCGAGGGCACCGACGCGTTCGAGATCGAGCTGGGCATCCCTGATTCGCTCGCCGCCGGCCTCGCGGCCAATTCGACCCTCGCCGTCGCGGTGCCCGCCACCGGCGTCGCTTTCGAGGCGGCGTTGCGCGAACTCTCCTCCGCATCGGATGCGCAGGCGCGCAGCGTCACCGCCAAGCTCACCGTGCCCGCGGGCGCGAAAGTGCGCTCCGGCCAGTTTGTCCGCGTGACAGTGCCCGGCGCGGCGGCGCCCGCGCTGCTCGTGCCCGCGACCGCCGTTTCCCGCCTCGGCCAGATGGAGCGTGTGTTCGCCGTGCGCGAAGGCGCGGCAGAATTGCGTCTCGTGAAAACCGGCGCCACCCATGGCGACCGCGTGGAAATTCTCGCCGGCCTGAGTGCGGGTGACCGCATCGTGGCCGTGCCGGCCAGTCTGCGCGACGGCCAGCCCGTGGAGGTGTTGCCATGAGCGGCCCGGGCGAAACTTCCTGCGCCTACGTGCCGCACGGCATCGCCGGCAGGCTCGGCGCGATGTTCATCAGCTCCAAGCTCACGCCGATCGCGGTCATCGCCTCGATCCTGCTCGGGCTGTTCGCGGTGCTCATGCTGCCGCGCGAAGAGGAGCCGCAGATCAAGGTGCCGATGGTCGACGTGTTCGTCGGCATGCCCGGCGCCACGGCGCTCGAAGTGGAAAACCGCGCCACGCGGCCGATGGAAAAACTTCTCTGGGAAATCCCCGGCGTCGAGTACCTCTACTCCACCTCCAGCCCCGGCGGCACGATGGTCGTCGTGCGTTACAAGGTCGGCACCGATCTCGAAGCCGCGCTCGTGCGCCTCAACCAGAAGCTGCAAACGAATTTCGACCGCATCCCGCCCGGCGTCAGCCCGCCGCTGGTCAAGCCGCGCACCATCGACGACGTGCCCGTGCTCGCGTTGACGCTGCACAGCGCCACGCAGGACCACCTCGCGTTGCGCCGCCTCGCCGCGCAGCTCGACGACGAGATCAAGAGCATCCCGCAGGTCGCCGAGACGACGCTGATCGGCGGCGTGCGCCGGGCCGTACGCGTGCAACTCGACCCCGCGGCCCTCGCCGCCCGCGGACTCAGCGCCACAGCGTTGATCCCGTCGCTGCAAGCCGCCAACCGCCAGCTCTCCGCGGGCTCCCGGCCGTTCGCCAACAGCGAAGTGCTGCTCGAGACCGGCGCGTTTCTGCGCGATGTCGCCGACGTCGGCCAGGTCGTCGTGGGCGTTTTCCAAAACCGCCCCGTCTATCTGCGCGATGTCGCCACGATCGTCGACGGCGCCGAGGAGCCGGCCAACTACGTGCTGCATCAAAGCGGAACCGGCGCGCCCGAGGCCGCCGTCACGCTCTCGCTCGCCAAGCGCCCCGGCGCCAATGCCGTCGATGTCGTCAACCACGTGCTCGCGAAGGTCGAGTCGTTGCGCGGCTCGCTGCTGCCCGCCGACGTCGCCGTCGCCGTGACGCGCGACTACGGCCACACCGCCGCCGAAAAAAGCAACGAGCTCCTGCTGCACATGGGCATCGCCGTCTTCGGCGTGGCGTTGCTGATCCTGTTCTTCCTCGGCTGGCGCGAATCGCTCGTGGTGTTGCTCGCCATCCCCTCGACTCTCGCGCTCACGCTGCTGGTGTTTTACCTCTACGGTTACACGCTCAACCGCATCACGCTCTTCGCGCTGATCTTCTCCATCGGCATCCTGGTGGACGACGCCATCGTGGTCGTGGAAAACATCGTCCGCCACATCCGCCTGCCCGGCGCGGACAAGAAGCCGCTCACGCAAGTCGCGCTCGAAGCCGTCGACGAAGTGGGCAACCCGACCATCCTCGCCACCTGGGCCGTGATCGCGGCGATTCTGCCGATGGCGTTTGTCGGCGGTCTCATGGGGCCGTACATGCGCCCGATCCCGATCGGCTCCACCGCGGCGATGCTGTTCTCGATCGTGATCGCGTTCACCATCACGCCGTGGGCCGCGCTCCGCGTGCTGCGCCGCCACCAAGGCCACCCCGAACGCGCCGCCGATTTCGTGGACACCACCCACGCCCCGGCCGACCCGGCAACGTGTAACGTGGCGGGGGGCAAACCGGCTGCGCCCGCTCCCGTCGTGAGCGATCACGACCACGCGCCCGACGACTGGTCCACTCGGCTCTATCACCGCGTAATGGATCCGTTGCTCAATCAGGCGCGCACGCGCTGGTTGTTCCTCGGCGGCATCGTGGGGCTGCTCGCGCTCGCCTGCGGCCTCGTGCTCATCGGCGCGGTGAAAATCAAGATGCTGCCCTTCGACAACAAGTCGGAGTTCCAGATCATCCTCAACACGTCTGAGGGCACGACGCTGGAACACACCGCCCGCATCGCCCGCGAGATGGCCGATGCCGTCCGCCGCGAGCCCGAGGTGCGCGATGTGCAAATCTACGCCGGCGCCGCCGCGCCGTTTAATTTCAACGGACTCGTCCGCCATTATTTCCTGCGCCGCGGCCCGACGGTGGCCGACATCCAGGTCAACCTCGTCGGCAAGGACGAGCGCTCCCATCAGAGCCACGACATCGCCAAACGCGTTCGCCCCGCCGTCGCCGCCATCGCCGCCAAGTACGGCGCGGCCGTCGCCGTCGCCGAGGTGCCGCCCGGCCCGCCCGTGCTCCAGACGCTCGTCGCCGAAATCTACGGCCCGACCGACGAGAGCCGCCTCGCGCTCGCCACCTCCGTGCGCGGCATCATGGAAAAATCCACCGGCGTGGTGGACCTCGATTGGTACGTCGAGGCGCCGCAGCCGAAAGTCCGCTTCATCGTCGACAAGGAGAAGGCCGCGCTCCACGGCGTGAGCGAGGCCAACGTCGCACAGACGCTCGCACTCGCCGCCCAGGGCCAGGCCGTCGACCTGCTGCATCTGCCGCACGAACGCGAAGACGTGCCGATCCGGCTGGAGTTGCCCGCCAGTGCCAAGAGCGCCGCCGCGCAGTTGCTCGATCTGCAAGTGCGCTGCGATCTGCGCCCCGGTGCCCCGCTCGTGCCGTTGCGCGAACTCGTCCGCACCGAGACCACGATTGGCGAAGCCAGCCGTTACCGGAAAAATCTCCAGCCCGTCACCTACGTCACCGCCGATGTCGCCGGTGCCGTGGAGAGCCCGGCGTACGCGCTCTTCGCGATGCACCGCGAATTGATGAAACTCGACGCCCGCCAGTTCGGCGGCACCGAGGCGCGCCTGCCACTCTACCACCTCAACCAACCGCTCGACACCCAGGCGCCCGCCATGAAGTGGGACGGCGAGTGGCACATCACGCTGGAAGTTTTCCGCGACCTCGGGCTGGCGTTTGCCGCCGTGCTCGTGCTGATCGCGATGCTCATGGTCGGCTGGTTCCGCAGCTACGTGACGCCTCTCGTGGTGATGGCCGCGATCCCGTTTTCGCTCATCGGCATCCTGCCGGCGCACTGGGCGATGGGCGCGTTTTTCACCGCCACCTCGATGATCGGCTTCATGGCTGGCGCAGGCATCGTAGTGCGAAACTCGATCATCCTCGTCGATTTCATCGAGCTGCGCCGCTCGCACGGACTCTCGCTGCGCGACGCCGTGGTCGAGGCCGGCGCGGTGCGTTTCCGCCCGATGCTGCTCACGGCGCTGGCCGTGGTGGTCGGCGCGAGCGTGATCCTGGCCGATCCGATTTTCCAAGGGCTGGCGATCAGCCTGATGTTCGGCGAAATCGCCTCGCTGCTCATCAGCCGCATGGCCGTGCCCGTGCTGTATTTCATGGCCAATGAAAAACAGGCCGCCGGCGCCAAACGGTAGAGCTTAATCCGCGCCCCTCACCAGGCAGGCAACTCGGCCACCAAACCCTCACACCCGGCCACGCGCCGTTTGGCTCTCCGAGTTGCCTTCGGTTCTTTTCCTCCTTCTGTCCCCGCACCGCTCCTCCCATGTCTCTCCTTCAACGCCTCTTCTCCTCCGGTTCCTCTTCCGTTCGCTCTGTCGCGCCAGATGAAGCCGCGCGCCTCGTCGCCGCCGGTCAGGCCGCGCTCGTCGATGTGCGCGAAGCCGACGAGTGGGCCGAGAGCGGCGTGGCCGGGCCGGCGACCTTGCTGGCGTTGAGCGACCTCACCGGCGCGCGCGCCGAGTGGACGCCGTTTCTGGCGAAAAACCGCGACCGCGAGCTGATCCTATACTGTCGTTCCGGCGGACGCTCCAACCGCGCCGCGCAGATCCTGGCCGCGGAAGGTTTCCGCACCGCCAACGCCGGCGGCTTCAACGACTGGCAGGCCGCCGGCCTGCCAGTGCGCGAAACCTGAAAAACCTCACGCTCGCCTCCGGCGATCCTTAGTCGGGACGGGTCTACCGCTTGCTTGCTCCTAGCGTCAGTGAATACGGAATGTAGATGGCAATCTCGCTGTCGTTGAGTGCTCGTTGCTCAATGGCTTTTTCCAACCCACCCAATTGAATGGATGTCTCCTGAAATATGGCGCGAAGCCGGGCGACATCGGTGGCAATCGCCTGCAGCAAAGACTCCCGTAGACTGGCCACATCACGAACCTCCAAACTGATCGTCTCGATACGCACCGCGACATCCCGGGGGAGCTTTAGTTGGGATACTAGGTTGCGCAGCACCTGGGCGGCAGCCGGGGAATCGACTCCCGGGCGAAGGCTATGCACAAGCAAGATATGCGCTGCACTTTGCTTCGCATCGAATTTTGCGCTCGATAAATAATAACCAGATTCACCGCCACCAAACACCGTGCGCTCTTCTTTGATGGACATATCGGCGTTGCGGCTGACTTCGGCACGGAGAGACTGTAAAGCAGCCATGAACGCCGCCGCTTGCTCTTCCGCGTGGCTGTTGCTGGCCGCTATTGTGACCTTGGCCACGAGAACTTCCGCTTTTTTTACCAGACGGATCGCTGGCACCATTGCGGCATCTCGCGAGGCAGTCTGCCCCCAAAACGCACTGCTTTGCGCAGCAAGCGACAACGGCAGCAAGCTCAGTACGAACAGGGATAACACATGTGCTCTCATGACTTACCCAAAACACAGACCGCCTAATTGCGCACTTCTTTTCCCTCTCCTCTCACCGTCCGTACTCTTCCGCCACGCGGGCGGCTTTGCAGCGGAGCTCGGTCTGGCAGGCCTGGCTGCCGCGGGCGAGGTTGCGGCAGACTTGCGGACGACGAGTGTAAAGTTCGCAGAAAAATACCGGCGGCGCTCCGCGCGTGGTCGTGATGTGCAACGCGCCGCAATGTCCGTCAGTCATCCGCATGTACGCCTGCCCGCCCACGTGTCGCGCCACCCGGTCGGCGTCATCGCCCAAGCGCCGCCAGTCCGCCTCGCTCACACGCACGTACGTGCCCGACTTGGCGAAGCAGCACACGCCGCACTGCAAGCAATCCTCCGGTATCTCCATGGCGCGGCCAGCAAACGCATCCGCCTCCGCCCGGCAAGCCCGCGTTGCGCACCGTTTCGCCGGTTGCAGCCGGGGCGCAACGCATTATCTTCCGGCTCATGAAAATCTCCCTGCTTATCGTGGCTTTGAGCTGGCTGGGGCTGGTCGGGTGCGCGCGCGGCGGTGCGCCGGTCGCCACCTGCACACCGGCCGAAGCGGCGCAACGCGTCGCCGCGGGTCAGGCCGTACTCGTTGATGTGCGCGAGCCCGCGGAATGGGCCGAGACCGGCGTCGCCGCGCCCGCGCAACTGCTGCCGCTCAGCGACCTCACCGGCGAACGCAAACTCTGGAAGGCGTTTCTCGAGAAAAACCGCGAGCGCGAGCTGCTCCTCTACTGCCGCTCGGGCAACCGCTCGGGCCGCGCCGCCACGCTCCTCGCCGAGGAGGGTTTCCGCACCGTCAACGCCGGCAGCTTCCGCGCCTGGTCTGCCGCCGGTCTGCCCACCCGCAAGAGCACGGAGGCCCCGAAGCCATGAGCGCCGTCCCGGTTAATTTCGAAACCGACGTCCTCGCCCGCAGCGAACGCACGCCGGTGCTGGTGGATTTCTGGGCGCCGTGGTGCGGCCCGTGCAAAATGCTCGGCCCGGTGGTCGAGCGCCTCGCCGCCGAGGCCGCCGGCCGCTGGTTGCTCGTGAAGGTCAACACCGACGAGCAGACCGAGCTCGCCGCGCAATTCCAGATTCGCGGCATCCCCAATTTGAAGCTGTTCCATCGTCGCGCCGTCGTGGCCGAGCTCGCCGGCGCGTTGCCCGAACCGCAGCTCCGCGCCTGGCTGGCCGAACATTTGCCGACGCCGAAACGCGAGACGATGGCCCGCGCCCGCGAACTCCTGCAAACGGCCCACGCCGAGGAGGCCGCCGCGTTGCTGCGTCCGCTCGCCGCGGCTGCGCCCGACGATGCGGAGCTCGCCGCCCTCACCGCCCGCGCGCTCGTGTTTGCCGAGCCGGCCGAGGCGGTGGCGTTGATCGCCGAGCAGGCGCCCGGCGGCCCGTGGGACGACACCGTGACGCTGGTCCACACCTTCGCGCGGCTGTTTGCGCTGGAGGAGAACCACGCGACCGCGCTGCCGCCCTCGCCGTTGCGCGACCGCTACGTTGACGGCATCCGCTCGCTCCGGCGGCAACGCTTCGCCGATGCGTTGCGCAGTCTCATCGGGGTGTTGGAGGAGAAGCCCGGCTACGCCGACGGCCAGACCAAGGCGGCATGCCTCGCGATCTTCAAACACCTCGGCCTGCGGCACCCGATCACCGAGGAGTTCACCCGCGCGTACAGCATGGCGGTGAACGTGTGAGGCAGGCCGGACTCTCTGATTTTGAACAGAAGCAAACGAAGATAACGAAGTTGGGATCGACAAGTTGGCTGCGCCCTTCGTTTTCTTCGTTAGCTTTGGTTAAAAAATCTGTGATTGCCTCGATTTGGTGGACAGAGGACCGAGTTATTCATGAATCTCGCGGAGCCCACCGCCCTGAGCCCAACAGGGCGGCGGTGGGCGTGAGCGAGATTTGGGAATAACTCGGTTGGGATGAGGGCAGCGCAAGGAACACCATGAAAGAGGCGAAGAATCAAAGCGGCTACAAGCCGCGCCGGCAGTACGAAGAGCACTTCAAGCGACACGCGGTCGACCTGACGTTACAGGGCACACGCTCGGTGCGGCAGGTGGCAGATGAACTCGGGGTGAACGAAACGATGCTCTACGATTGGCGG
>JACRHS010000023.1 GCA_016217595.1 Opitutia bacterium
CGGACAGGCCGCCGGCATGGACCGCTTCCTCGCCAAACCCGTGAGCTTCGCTGCGCTGGGCAAAGCCGTGGCCGACGCACCCGCCGCCCAGGGCCGCGACGCCGTGGCCGCCACCGACGCCCGCGACGCCGCCCTGCGCCAACGCCTGCTCAAGCAATACGCGGAAGAGACGCCGGCCGTGGTGGCCGACATCGTCGCCGCCGCCCGCGACCGCAACTGGGGGCAATTGCGCCGCCGCGCCCACTATTTGAAGAACAGCGCCGACGCCCTCGGCGCGCGCTGGCTCCAACACTATTGCCGCGAACTCCAGCTCGCCGCCGACGAAGGCGACGAACGCCGCATCGAACCCCTCGTCGCCGTCATCCAAGCCTCCTGGCACGACCCCTGCCGCAGTTAGCCGTAAATTCCGCGGGGGGTTTGCACCGTGCCCGCGGCCGTTCAGGCTCCCTATGGATTATCCACAATCCCGTGCTTGATGGCGTAGCGCACGAGTGCGGCGGGCTCGGTAATGTGCAGCTTTTGTTTGAGCGCGGTATGATGGTTTGCAACCGTTTTCAAACTGAGCATTAGCCGCGCGGCAAATTCCTTGGGGATGAGACCGCTCGCCACCGCACGGAGAATCTCCCGCTCGCGGGTGGTCAGCGACGGCGCGAGGTTGACGGCTTCGTTATGCAACGAACCCACCAAAAGCTGGCTGCTGATCGGACAATAGTAAGTGCGACCATCCAGCACCGTCTCGATGGCGGTGCGCAGAGTCGCCAGCGGCAGACGCTTCATCACAAAACCATGCACGCCGGCAGCCACGGCATCGCGCACAATCGCCTCCTGCTCATTCGATGTGACCATGATGAACAACGCGTCGGGGAGCTTGGCGCGGCAGCGACAGATGACATCCAGACCCGAACCGTCGGGCAGCATCCAATCGGAAATGATCAAGCGGGGCTTGTGCTCCAGACAGGCGGCGATGCCCTCGGTTTTCGAGCCAGCGGAAGCCACGAGCTTGAGCCGGGGCACCGAGGCCACGGCTTCGCCCAGAAGCTCACGCACCATGGCGTGATCTTCGATGAGAACGACACGGATGTTATTCATGGCAGCAGAATAGAAGCAGGCCGGTACTATTGCATAAATCGGCGTGAAAACCATCTGGAAATGAATTTGGCGGCAATTTTTGTAGCGGGGCGCAGCGCTTAACCGCCAAGGAAAGCCGCGCGGGATTTCAACCTGCGCCGACCTCCACGCGCGCAGAGCGGTGCGGGCTGAAGCACCGCACTCCGGCGCGATCTGCCGGCGCCCTGCGTGTCGGTCACTCCGGGAAAAACGGAAGTTTCGGCGGGAACTTTTCCCGACCGATCTTCCGAACGTCCCGAGAATCAGGATACGGGTTAATGTTAATCTGGCGGGGTCAACTTTCCCGCCATGAAAAAAATCCTCAAATCCCTCCTGATCGCGAGCGTCCTCTGCTCGCTTTGGTCGCTGACCGCCACCCCATATTCTACCAATACGACTGCAAGCGACACACCACGCGGCATGCTCATAGCAGAAGATGAGCCTCCCTCGGATCCGCCCACAAACCCTCCAATAGATCCTCCGCCACCTCCTCCCCCCCCGCCGCCGCCTGGTGATGGTGGTGGTGAAATGCACGCCTGACTCCGCCTAATCAATTCTCACACACCGCCGGACAACCCCGTTGTCCGGCGGTGTTCTTTTTGTCTTCCGCCATCGCGGTACCTCACGGGCCGCGGGCTTGCCGTACGCCCGCGCTTGCTGTTCGCTGCGTAACAGTCGAGCGAGTTTCCTCCAGCCAACGTAGACCTGCGCCCCGCTTTCCCTCTTCCAGCCCTCATGAACATTCACCACCTCGAGTTGTTCTACTACGTCGCCCGCCACGGCGGGATCAGTCGCGCGGTGCGCAACATGCCCTACGGCATCCAGCAGCCCGCCGTCAGCAGCCAGATGCTGCTGTTGGAGCAGGATCTCGGCACCCGGTTGTTCGAGCGCCAGCCGTTCCAGCTGTCGCGCGAGGGCGAGGAATTGTACGCCTTCGTGCGGCCTTTTTTCGAGGGTCTCGACGGCGTGGCGGCCCGGCTCCGCCAACGCTCCGCGCCGCTGCTGCGGCTGGGCGCAGCGGAATTCGTGCTGCGCGATTATCTGCCGGCGGTGATGGCGCCGCTCCAGGCGCGACACCCCGGTCTGCAACTGGGCCTGCGCTCGGGCCTCACGCCGGAGTTGGTGACAGCCTTGCAAGAGCGCGCCATCGACCTCGCCCTCACTCCCCTGGAGGGGAAACCGCCGGCGCGCGTGCGCGTGCAACGCCTCGTCCGCCTACCGCTCGCACTGCTCGTGCCCAAAGCATCCAAGCTGAAATCCGCCGCCGAGCTCTGGAAACGCGACCGCATCACCGAGCCGCTGATCGGCCTGCCCGAACAGGAGAACATCAGCCGGATCTTTCAACGCGGTCTGAAACGCCTCTGGGTCGACTGGCCGCTCGCGATCGAGGCGAGTTCGCTCGACCTGATCGGGCAATATGTGGCCAACGGCTACGGCATCGGCGTGACGCTGAACACTCCCGAGGTGGCGCGTTCCGCCGCGGTTCGTTTGCTGCCGCTGCCTGACTTCGAGCCGGTCGAGATCGCCGCGATGTGGTTCGGCGAACCCACACCGCTCCTCCAGACCATGCTCGAAGAGACGCAGCGTTTCGTCGCCCGCCAATGGCCTCAGTGGCAATGCCACTGAGCTGGCGTCAGCTTTTTTCGCCGCATTTCTCGCCGCCTTCTTCGCTACAGGTGCAGCGACCGCAGCACTCGCCGTCTTCGCCGTGATGATGGCGCTTCGCCGCCGCCGCGAGCTCCTCGGGAGTCGCCGGCTGCACCGCCACGATCTCGACATCAAAGGTGAGATCCACCCCCGCCAGCGGATGGTTGGCATCGAGCAACACCTCCTCGCCCTCCAGCGCCGCGATGGTGACGATTGGCGCGTATGGATCGGCCTCGGTGCGAAACTGGTCGCCCACCTTCAGTTCGCCCTCGACCGGCAGATGTGACCGCGGCACCCGGTGCATCCGCTCCGGATCGCGTTCGCCGTAGGCCTGCGCCGCCGGCACCACCACGCGCTGCTTGGTTCCGGTGGCGAGCCCCTGCAACTGCGCTTCGAGCCCGCCGATGATCTGCCCCGCGCCTTCGAGATAGCGGATCGGAGCGTCGGCTTGCGACATATCGAGCACGCGACCTTCCGGATCACGCAGCGTGTAGTGGAGACTGACGAAGTTTTGCGCCATGAGGGAAGCGAACCAACTCGGAACCGGTTGCAACTGACAAGCCGCAAAATCCGGGCCGCCCCATTGACCCGCCCGGAGATATGCGGGAGAAACGTCGATGGGGTTAAAAATCAAATGGAGCGACGATCGGGTGCGCGAGGCCACCACGGCCCTGGTGTTGATCGCTCGCGACCGACTGCGCCGCGGCCTCACGGCGGATCTGATTGCGGCGTCCCTGGCCGATTACCGCAACGACCCCGCGGGCTTCAGAAAAAGCCAAACGACTTGGGCGGCGACCACCGACGTGAAGTCTTTGACGAATCCACAACACGCGGCGCAGTACAAAAAACTGCTTTCGCGGGTCGACGACCTCGTTCGGAAAATGACGCAGGGAAAGCGTCAGTTCAGCAGCCTGGCCGAGCTCGATAATTTTCTGGTCTTCACGCTCGGAAACGCCCGCTGAGCGAACCCGCCTCAAGTGCGCACGGCCCAACGCAATTTGGCCGAGGAACTGCGCGGGTTGGCCCGGCGCTCTTCCGGACCGGCGCGGACGATCTCGTCGTTGGTTGCGGCGTAAAGCCCCGCGCGCACTCCGGCGCGAAATGCCTGTTTCACGCGGCGGTCTTCCCCGGAGTGAAACGTGAGTATCGCCACGCGACCGCCAGGCTTCAGGCACGCGGGCAGGTGCCGCAAAAACATTTCCAGCGCGCCAAACTCGTCGTTCACCGCGATGCGGATCGCCTGAAACACGCGCCGCACACTGTCATCGTCGCTCTCCGGATCGCGACGGGGTTGGTGCTGGCGGAGGATCGCGCGGATCGCCTCGGCAAGCTGCAACGTCCGCGCCAACGGCGTCTGCTTGCGACGCGCAGTGAGTTCGCGCGCCAGCAACTCGGCGTGCGGTTCGTCGGCGTTGTCGGCGAGCGTGGCGGCCAACATCTCGGTCGAGACGCGCGCCAGCCACTCCGCCGCAGACGGCGCGCGCGTCGGGTTCAAACGCAGATCGAGCGGGCTGTCGGTCTTGAAGGTGAAACCGCGCGCCGGATCGTCGAGCTGCATCGACGACACGCCGAGATCGGCCAGGACCGCATCGACGCCGGCGAGTCCGAGTTCGCCGAGCACCTTGGGCAGACCGGCGAAATTCGAGCGCACCGGGGTAAAAATCTCCTCGCCCCAACCCGCCGCGCGGAGGCGGGCGGTGGTTTTGGGGTGCTCAATCGGGTCGACATCCAGTCCGATGAGCCGCCCGCCGGGAGTGATTTGCGCGCACATTTCCCGCGCGTGTCCGCCAAAACCGAGCGTGCAATCCGCGACGTGTTCGCCGGGACGGAGCGCGAGCACCGCGAGAATTTCGCGCACCATGATGGGCCGGTGACTGCCGGCAGGCGTCTTGCCCGCGGCGAGCACCTTGGCCACGTCGGCCGCGTAACGCTCCGGATTGTGCTCCTTGTATTTCTCCGCGAAACGCCGGGGATGCTTGCCCGCGTAGCGCGGCCGCCGCCGGTGCGGAGCCGCCGGGTTCGCCGGGGACGGACTGGGCGCGCCGGCGTGCGAATCATGCGACTGACTCTGGGCCGGCGGTGTGGATTCGGGATCGGGCATGGATGAACGTTCGCAGCCCATGAAACGGCTTCTGCGCAGAAAAGCTATGCGGGAAAACTGCCGCGCTCCGCGGTCGGCGCTCCGGCATTCATGTCTCCTGCCGCAGCACCGCCAGCGGCGGATGGTCGGCCACGCCGCGGTTGGCGAGCCAGCCGGTGGCGAGCGTCACGGCGCACATCGCCGCCATCGCGCCCACCAACGGCCCCATCGGCAGCACCGGCGCGGTCTCGAAAACGAACTCGGCCAGCAGCGCGTTGCCCGCGACCGCCAGCACGCCGCCGACCAACACCGCCAGCACGCCTAGGATGGCGTACTCCACGAGCTGGATTTGCAGAAGCTGCCGGCGCGTCGCGCCCAGCGTGCGCAGCAACACCGTCTCGCGGATGCGTTGATACCGGCCGGTCACCACCGCACCGGCCAGCACCAGCACGCCGGTCACCACCGTGAAGAGCGCCATGAACTGCACCACCCACGCCACCTTGGTGAAAATGCGGTCCAGCGTGTCGAGCACCAGTGCGAGATCGATCGCCGACACGTTGGGAAACTCGCGCACCGCCGCCTGCTGCGCCCGGGCCGCTTCGGCCGGCGTCGCCGCGCGCGCCGCCACCACAAAAAACTTCGGGGCGTCCTCCAACGCGCCCAGCGGAAACACCACGAAGAAATTCGGCTCCAGCCGCCGCCACTCGACCTCGCGCAGGCTGGTGACGCGCGTTTTCACCGGCAGGCCCTGCACATCAAACTCGACCTCGTCGCCCAGCGCCAGTCCCAGATCGCGCGCGAGTTTCTGCTCGAAGGAAACCGGCACCACCGCCGCGCCCGCGGCCACCCGGCCGTCGAACTTCCCCGCCACCAACCGCTCCGTCGGCGTGAGCTCGCCGCGGTAGGTCGAGCGGTATTCGCGCGTCAACGCCCAGCCGGGACCGTGCCCGCCGGTGCGGTCGCGCAACAGCTCGCGCACCGGCCGGCCTTTGATCTTCGCCAGCTTCATGGTGACGATCGGCGCCTGTTGCTGCACCGGCGCGCCGGCCGCCGCCAGCGTGCGCGCGAGCGGCTCGACCTGATCGTCTTGAATATCGAACAGCAGCAAATTCGCCCGGTCGCCGCCGCCGGAAAACTCAACCTGCGCCTGCAGCGTGGCGCGCGTGAGATGCAGCGTGAGCAACAGAAACGCGCCGAGCCCGAGCGCGAGCAGCAGCAGCACCGTGCGGTTGTTGGGCCGGTAGAGATTGGCCACGCCCTGCCGCACGACGTAGGGCACGCGTCGCGGCAGAAAACGCCGCGCCGCCCACGCCACCAGCCGCGCCACGCCGCCGAGCACGCCGAAACCGACGGCCAGCATGCCGGTGAAGCCGGCGCCAGTGCGCACGTTGCCCGTCTGCCAGACGGCGAAGCCCGCCACCGAGGCCACAATCGCCACGCCGAGCACGACCCGCCACGGATCAAACCGCGGCGCCATCTCGGCAAACGCCGAGCGCAACGCCACGAGCGGCGACACCTTTCGCACATCCAGCAATGGCAGCAACGTGAACAGCAGGCAGATTGCGAGCCCCGCGCCCACCCCACGCCCAACCGCCGGCCAGCTGACAAAGAAGGCGACGTCGAACGGCAAAAAATCCCGCACCACCACCGGCAGCAGCAGTTGCACGGCGAGGCCGAGCGCCGCGCCGAGTCCTGTGCCGAACAGGCCGAGCCCGCAGCCTTGCACCACGTAGATGGCGAAGCTCTGCCACGCGCTCGCGCCCAGACAGCGCAGGATGGCGACCGTGGAAATTTTTTGGCGGATGTACACGTGCACCGCGCTCGCCACGCCGATGGCGCCGAGGAAGAGCGCCACGAAACCCACCAGACTCAGGAACGAGTAAACGTTGGTCAGCGCGCGCCCGAGGTCGCGTTTGCGATGCTCCACCGTCTCAAGGCCGAGTCGCTCGGCGCGGAAACGGGCACGCAGTTCGCGCTCGACCGCGGCGGGATCGCGGCCCGGCGGCAGTTGCAGATAGGCGCGATATCGCACGAGGCTGCCCGGCCCGATCAGCCCGGTGCCGGCCAGCGCCCGGTGCGGGATGAACACCCGCGGCGAGATCATCGCCACCGCCATCGATTCGCCGGGGATGCGTTGCACCGCGCCGATCGCGGTAAACGTCGCTTGCCCCAGTCGCACGGGATCGCCGGCGCGCACGCCGAATTGCGCCATGAGGCTTTCTTCGAGGATCGCAAAGTTGCCCGCGGGAAACCGGCTGGCGGCGAGCGCCGGCGTCGTGAGGAACTCGCCGTAGAACGGGAAACCCGTTTCAAGCGCGCGCACCTGGACGAGACGCGTCTGATCGCCCTGCGCGGGAAACCGGACCATCGAAGCGAACTGCACTTCATGTGCGCACCGACCGCCGAGCCCGGCGAGATATTGCTCCAGCGCGGGCGAGAACGGCTTGTTGGCGGTGACCACGAGGTCGGCGCCCACGAGCGCGCGCGCCTGATCGTCGATGGCCTGGCGGAGGTTGGCCGAGAAAGAGCCGATGGCGACGAGCGCCGCGACGCCGAGGACGATGGACAGCGCGCTAAACGCCAGCCGCCGCCGCGACGCCCGCGAATCCCGCCAAGCCATGCGGAGGATAAATTTCATAGAGCCACCACGAAATACACGAAAGGCACGAAAAAGCAGAAGCGGTTCATCGGACAATGCGCTCGATTTCGACTTTGGGGTGGTGGCCGAAATTCACCAACAGCCCCAGACGCTGGCCCGTGGCACGGAGATAATTGTGCACCTGCGCCCGATGTTCGTCGGTGAGTGCTGACACGGCCTTGAGCTCGACGATGATCTTTTCGCAACACACCAGATCCGGAGAATAGGTCTGCTTCAGCGGGCGGCCCTTGTACGTCAGATTGAGCTTCGGTTGCGCCACAAACGGTATGCCTTGGTCGGTCAATTCGAGTTCGAGCGACTCCTGATAGACGGCCTCCAGGAAGCCGCACCCCTTCTCCTTGTAGACCTCAAAACAAGCGCCAGTGATGCGGTACGATTCCTCGCGGTAGACAATTTCAGTCATGACTCCCCTTTCGTGTTTTTCGTGTGTTTCGTGGTTAACTAAATCCGTTCATCGCAAACTACCGCGCCGCCGCGGAGGCGGAGGGTGCGGTCACAGCGGGCGGCCAGTTCCAGGTTGTGCGTCACCAAGACCAGCGTCGTGCCACGTTCATGATTTAGTCCAAAAATCAGCTCCACCATCGCCCGCGCCGTGTCGTCGTCGAGGTTGCCGGTGGGTTCGTCACAAAAGAGGATCTTCGGGCGGTTGATGAACGCGCGGGCCAACGCCACACGCTGCTGTTCGCCACCGGAGAGCTGCACCGGATAATGATCGCACCGCGCGCCGAGCCCCACGCGCTCCAGCAACGCCCGGCCGGCCGCCTCGCAACCGCTCTCGCCGCGCAGCTCCAGCGGCACCAGCACGTTCTCCAACGCCGTCAGCGTCGGAATCAGTTGGAAATTCTGAAACACGAAACCGACCTCGCGGTTGCGCACCCGGGCGCGCGCGTCCTCGCCCAGGCCGTCGAGCGCGACGCCGGCGAGCTGCACCGTGCCGGCGGTGGGCGCGTCGAGTCCGGCGCACAGACCGAGCAGCGTGGTTTTGCCGCTGCCACTCGGGCCGACGATCGCGAGGCTCGCCCCGGCGGCCAGCTCGAAACTCACCTCGTGCAACACCGTGAGCGGCCCCGCCGCGGTCGGGTAAGTTTTGGTCAGGCGCTCGACTTTCAACATCGCTTCGACGTTCATTGGATAGAAACCACCAAATACACTAAATACACGAAAGCCAGACGATGAAAACGTTCCGCCGTTCACTCCGGATTTTCCTTTTCGTGTGTTTCGTGTCTTTCGCGGTTCCCTCTTCCGGGGCCACCTCTGCGACGAAGATGATGCTCATTCTCGGCGACAGCCTCACGGCCGGCTACGGGCTCGACGATCCGGCGACCGAGGCGTTCCCGGCGCGGCTCCAGCAATTGCTCAACAAGGCCGGCGCGTCGTGGCGCGTCGTCGGCGCCGGGTTGAGCGGCGACACCACGGCCGGCGGCTTGCGGCGCGTCGACTGGGCGCTGCGGCAGCCGGTCGACCTCTTCGTGCTCGCGCTCGGCGGCAACGACGGACTGCGCGGCCTCTCGCCCGCCGCCACGCGCGCCAATCTCGACGGCATCCTCGCCAAAGTGCGCGCGAAATATCCCGCGGCAAAACTCGTCGTCGCCGGCATGCAGATGCCGCCGAACCTCGGCGCCGACTACCTCGACGCCTACCGTGCGGTGTTCCCGGCGGCGGCGCAGGCGGCGGGCGCGACCTTGATCCCGTTTCTCCTTGAAGGCGTCGGCGGCGTGCCCGAGCTCAACCAGCCCGATGGCATCCACCCCACCGCCAAAGGCCACGCGCGAGTTGCGGAAACGCTATGGCGTGAATTACGTGCGTGGCTTTGAACCAGTCGCCGCTCACCCCCCGCATCATCTTCCGCAGGCTGCATCTGGCCCTTTGGCTCAGTCTGCCGTTTACCGCCTCCGCGCTCTTCGCCCAGCCGTTTCTCACCAGCGGGAGCCTGACCGCAACGTGGCACGACAACCTCACCCAGGCGGTGGCCGGCGTCGAGCACCTGGCCGCGACGCAGTTCGCCGCCAGTCTGGCGGCGGAGCATTGCCACACGCTCAACCGTGACGACGCGCTACTGCTCGGCGCAGCGATCAACGCCGAGGCTTGGTCGCGTTACACCGGCCTCGACCGCGCCACACTGGGCGGCCAGCTCGGTTGGCGGCACCGCTTCGGGCTTGGCGCCTATGCGCCGACGTTGCGCCTCGATCTGGCCACCGCTGTCGTGGTGGCGCGCGAGAGCGCCCGCACCGGCAACCAAAGCACCGCAACCCTGCGCGCCAGCCGCCGCTTTTCCCCCGAAACGCGTTTAGATCTCGCGGCGGATTACGGTCGCCAGACGGCGCGCGACACCGTGCTGGGGCAGCAACGCGGCAGCCTCTCCGCCGAGGTGGCGTACGATCCCAATCCGCAGTGGCGGTGGCGCGGTCGCGTGCGCTGGGCCAATGGCGACGTGTTGGTGTATCATCCCGTGACCTGGACGCCGTGGGGCTGGCAACATCTCCACGGTTACGGCGCAGGCTACAACTACTACGCTTTCCCGACGTCCATCGTGCGCACCTTCGGACCGCCGCACCACGCGCACCGCGTGTTCGCCCACACCTGGAGCTACAGCCTCGGCGTCTCGCCCGCCATCGGACCGCGCACGGCGCTGACGTTCCAAATCGAGCGCGCCGAGACGGCCTACGACGCGATCAGCTACATCAACCACGCGCTGACGCTCGGCGTGGCACACCAATTTTAACCGCCCGCGCCCCATGAAAACACTGCTGTGCCTGTGGCTGTTGGTTTGCGGAGCGCGTCTCGCTTTGGCGGCGGGCGTAGTCCACGTCGTATGCGAAGACGACAAACAACAACGCGTGGCCGACGCGGTCGCCTGGCTGGTCCGCGCCGATGGCGTGACGCCCGCGCCGCAACCGCCGCCGGCCCCGGTGACCATCCAGCAACTCGGCCAGGAGTTCGATCCCTACGTCACCCCCGTGCAGGTGGGCACGCGGATCTCGTTCCCCAACCAAGACAGCGTGCAACACCACGTGTATTCGCTGTCGAAGGCGAAACGTTTCGAGCTGCCGCTCTACCGCGGCGAGGCGCGGGAGGCGGTGGTGTTCGACCAGCCCGGCATCGTGACGCTGGGCTGCAACATCCACGATTGGATGATCGCCTACGTGGTGGTGTTGCCCACGCCGCATTTCGCCAAGTCGGGCGCGGACGGCACCGCGATCCTCAGCAACCTGCCGGCCGGACGCTACACGCTCGAAGTCTGGCACCCCCGGCTGGCCGCCACGGTGGCGCGCGAAATCGTGATCGCGGGCGCCGACGCCGCGCCCCAGATCATCCGACTCACCTTGAAACCGGACCGACGCATCCGCCGGGCGCCCGAGGCCGGCGGCGGCGCGTACCGCTGACGCCGTGCTGCGCTTCCGCTCGTTTCGCACCCGGCTGCTCGCGCTGATCCTCGCGCTGGTCGGACTGGTGCAACTCGCCGCGATCGGCATCGTCGCCACGGTGCACCGCCGCGATGCCCGCCGCGAAATCATGTGGGAACTCGACGTGGCGGCGCGCCAGTTCCGTCAGGAGATCGCGCGCGGCAACGATTTCACCGCCCGCTCCGCCCGCGCCCTGTCAAGCGACCACGCGTTCAAGCAGACCTTCGCGAGCACCGACGATGCCGCCACACTGCGCTCCGCGCTGGAGAGCTTCAAACTCCGCGCCCAGTTCGACGTGGTCGCCGGGCTGGCGCTCGACGGGCATATTCTGGCCGAGACGCGGGCCGGCCCCGCCGCCGACGCCGTGTACCGGCCGCTGGTGGCCGCCGCCGACGCCAGCGCGCAACTCCTCGCCACCGGCTACGGCATGATCGACGGCGAGCTTTACGCGCTCACCGCCGTGCCCATGCGCGCCCCGGATGTGATCGCGTGGTTCGTGCTCGGGCACCGGCTCGACCGCGCGTTTCTCCTCGGACTGCGGGAAACCTCCGGGGTCGAGATCACCCTGCGGCAGGGCGGCCGGACGCTCGCCACCACGGTGGACCAGCCGGACGAATTATTTCTGTCCAACACCCAGACGCTGCCGCTGGCCGATGGCGGCGCGGCGGAGATCGTGCTGCAATATTCCTGGGACGAGAAGCTCGCCCCGGCACGGCGGCTGGAGCGCCTGCTCGCGCTGGTGGGAGGCGGCAGCCTGCTGCTGGCGGCATTGTGCGCCGTGGCCGTGGCCCGCAGTGTCAGCCGGCCGGTGCGCGCCCTCGCCGCACACACCGCGCATGTGGCCCGCGGCGACTACGCCCGGCGCATCACGCTCGCCCGCGACGACGAACTCGGCCAGCTCGCCGCCGCGTTCAACCGGATGAGCGAGGGACTCGCCGAGCGCGACCGCATCCGCGATCTGCTCGACAAAAACGTGTCGCCCGAGGTGGCTGCGCAATTGCTGCGCGACGGCGGCGCCCTCGGCGGCGAGGAGCGCGAAGTCACCGTGCTGTTCGCAGATTTGCGCGACTTCACCGCAATGAGCGAACGACTGCCGCCGCGCGAACTCCTCGCGTTGCTCAACCGTTATCTCGACCGCATGAGCGCGGCCCTTGAGCGCGAGGGCGGCGTGATCGATAAATTCATCGGCGACGCGATCATGGCGCTCTTCGGCGCGCCGCTGGATCAAGCCGACGCCGCGGACCGGGCGTTGCACGCCGCACTCGCCCTGCAGACCGCGCTGGCCGGGCTCAACGAAGAACTTGCCGCCGAAGGCCGGCCGACTCTGGCCATCGGCGTGGGCATCAACACGGCGCGCGTCGTCGCCGGCAACATGGGTTCGCACCGCCGGCTCAACTACTCGGTGCTCGGCGACGGAGTGAATGTAGCGGCGCGCCTGGAAGCGCTCACCCGCCACCCGGAGTATGCAGCCACGATTCTGGCGAGTGCGGCCACATTGCGCGCCGCCCGTGACCGCTACGCCACCCGGGCATTGGGCGAGATCACGGTGAAGGGACGGAAAGAACCCGTCGGCGTGCACGCCGTGCTCGGCCTCGCGCCCGCCCCGCCACCCGCGACAGCTCAGAGCTGACCATGCCGGCAGACAGGCGCGTGGTTAAGTTGGTTGTATGCTACCGAAGCCTCTCGCCGCAGCCGCCGGAGATGGTTGTATAGACCCAAGAGAATAATATTGAGCCAATATATAACTGAGGCAAAAACACCCCAACAAATTCATCGGCAATTATTAATAAGACTCACGCCATCCCAGGAACACAACTCGCTAGGGAAACGGACGGTTACTAACCAAACAACCAGCCAATGAAGCTCTTTTCTCAAACACGTTTTGTCGTCACCGAACTGGCTCACCGTCCGCTCCGCGTTGTGGCGTGCGGATGCATCGCCGCCTTGCTGCTGACATCGGGCATCCAGGCACAGGCCGCCGAACCGGTCGTTGAGCTGCCCAAATTGGTCGTCACGGCCGACCGGGATTTGCCTCCGCCGGAGGCCTGGCGCTACACGACGCTCGCGGGCTGCGAAGTCATCTCCAACGCCCCGGATCGCGAAACGCAGCGATTGTTGGAAGATTTTGCCCTTTTCCGGGAAGCACTGGCCGTGGTCTGGCCGCGGGAAAGATGGAGCATGGAGCGCACACCTGCGCCCCAAGCGCCGCTCCCATTGCGCCTGATCATCTGTGGGCGCGGTGGCAAATTTGATGCTTTTGCGCCGCGCGCACGTGCGGCGAATAAAGACTCGGTGCAAGCCAGCCTGCTGCTGCAGGGACCGCTGCAACATATCATCGTGCTCGATTTTGAAGCCAAGGAGCTGGATGTGTTGCAAACGGAGTCGTCCATCTTGGCGGAGAAGGATGACTTGGGCGGAGTCACCTATCGCACCAACCCGGAAAACTCCTCGCGCGTTATCGTCAACCACCGGCAGCAACTCTATCGCGAATATATCCGGCATCTATTGCGGCGCGATGCGGTGCGGCTGCCCGTCTGGTATGAAGAGGGCCTCACGCAAATCATCAGGCGGATGACGGTGGAGCCAAAATTCATCGAGATCGCCGCCGTCGAGGATCCCAATGCGATATCGGCCCAGGCGGCGATGAACGTGATGATGGAAATCGATACCTCTGAACCCGTCGGCGATTCCGATTTTTCGCGCGCCTTCCGGCAGCGCCCCCTCATTCAAATCCTGAAGTTTTTCGCGACACCGGCAGACGCGCCGGAGGTCCTGCAACCCCTGCGCGACAACCGTTGGTCCAAGCAGGCCTATGCCTTTGTCCACATGTGCCTGTATGGCCGCTTCGACGCCAAGGGCCTTTTGCACTCCGCCAAGGAGGCCGCGCCCATGCGCCAGGCGTTTCAGCAGTTCGTGCAGCGCGCGAGCCAATCGCCCGTCACCGAGGCGATGATACAGGAATGCTTCCAGCTCAGCTCCGCGGAGCTGGAGGAAAGGTTGCGCACCTACGTGCGCACCACCGCCCACCGCACGGAAAGATATCACTTCAAAAATGACAGTCTGACACCGCCAGTGGCCGCGGCCTTGCGCGATGCCACCGAAGCCGAGGCCTGCTGCCTGAAGGCTGCCGCGCTCCAGTTGTCGGGCCAGGCGGAAGCCGCCCGGCGGGAACTCCTGACGCCCTACCAGCGGGGAGAACGCGACCCGCGACTGCTGGCCGAATTGGGGCTCAGCGAATGCGCCCTGGGCCAGCCGGCGCAGGCGCGCAAACTGCTCGATGCCGCCGTTCGAGCCAACGTGGTTTGCGGCGAAGCCTATCTGGCGCTCGCCCGCTTTCGCCATGCGGACGCCGTCGCGCAACCCGCCGGAGCCAATAAAAGTTTCTCGCCGGCGCAATCGGTCGGCATCGCCGATTTGCTGCTGCGCGCCAGCGCCCAATCGCCCCGCTTGTGCGCGGTCTACGATTTGCTGGCCGACACCTGGAGTCGCAGCGTGATGCTGCCGCGGGTCGAAGATGCAAACGCCCTGGTGCAGGGTGCGCTCATCTTTCCCGGGCAATTGCGACTGGTCTATCAGGCGGCAACCCTTGCTTACGTAACGGGAAGGCCGGATGCGGCGCGCGCGCTCGCCGAACACGGCGTGGCCTATGCCCCCACTGCAGCGGCACGCGAAGCTTTCCAACAATTGCTGAGCACGATGCCCAAAAAGAGCTGAATAAAAAGCCGCGTCTCATCGCGACGCGGCTTGGGTGATGCCAGACCATGGGTGCCGATGCGGGCGTTCGCCCCGCATCGGCGACCGCTCAAAGCTGCCCCTGGAGGCCGATGGTGATCTTCGTGCCCTGAATCAGGAACTGCTGCATCTGGCTGGGGATGCCGATGTAGTATTGCTGCGGTTCGTTGAAGAGGTTCGCAATATCCACCTGCAGCGTGAGATTCGGGCGCACCCGATAGGTGAGCCCGAGGTTCACCAGCTCGCGCTTCTTCATGTAGATGTTTCGCGAGGGCTGGGTCGAATTATAAGAGCGGATGTGCCCCGCCGTGTAATTATAGAGGATGCGCGTGCCGATTTTGCGGTAGTTCCACGACAGGCTCAGATTGCCCGTGCGGGGGATGAAACCCACGACTTCGTCGCGCGTGCGATACTGATTGCCGCCATAATTGCCATGCGTGTCGATGATCGTGGTGTTGGCATTAAGGCTCAACCCCTTGAACACGCCGGGCAAAAAGCGGAATTGCTGGAGGTAGCTGAGCTCCCAGCCGGAGGAAATGGCGGTGCCCATGTTACGCGCGGTGAGCTTGGTGAAGCCAGAATACTGGCCGCCGTAGCCATTGTCCGTGCCCGCGCCGATGACGCCATCCACCTGCCCGGTGACGATGTAGTCTTTGATGGTCTTGTGAAACCAGTTCACGCTGATCGAGCCGGATGGCTCGTAGTAGTATTCGAGCGAGAGATCCCAGGTCGAAGCGGTCTGTGGAAACAGCGACGGATTGCCCACCGTGAGGGTCTGCGCCGTCTCGTTCACCGTCTCGGTCGCGCGCATGTCGAGCATGGAGGGCCGGCCGAAACTGGTGGACCAGCTGGCGCGAGTCTTGAGGTTCGGCCGGAGGTTCCGGTTCAGATGCACGCTGGGGAAATACTTCGTGTAACCACCCGTTTTGTTGCGCAGGTTGCCCTCGTAATCGGCGCGCGCCGCGCCCACGGGGTCGGCCGCCTGCTGCGCGGCCGTGCTGCCCACCCGGCTCTTCACATAAGAGATGACTTCGTTGTCGGTCTTCTCGGCGCGCACCCCGGTGACAAAACCAAATCCGCCGATCTTGCCCTGCGCCATGAGATAGCCGGCCAAGACCTCTTCGCGGATGTCGTAGTAATTAATGAACAGCGTGGACTCGTGGTAATAGACGTCCTCCTGCCAGAGCGAGCGGTTGATGGGCTGGCCTTCGCGCAGGAAGTCGGTGACCTCCCAGACGGGGAGGTCGCGCCCGGTCTTCAACTTGTCCCACATTACAATATTGTTGCGCGCGGGCAGCGGGTCGGTGCCGAGGTAGCTCCAGCGGCGGACGTTTTGCAGGTTCCACACCGTCTGCTTGCGATAGTCGCCGCCCGTCTTGAGGAAGATCGTGGCCCACTCGATGGGCAGCAGATATTTGGCGTTGCCGCGCAGATCGTAGACGGAATGCGTGCGGTGCTCGCCGGCGTTGGCGGTAAGGCCGTTCACCGAGGGGCGGTAGTTTCTCGGATCGGTGAAATCGAGCCCGCCGTTTTGCGTGAATTTCGGATACAGGTCGTCCTGCGTGCGGTCGAGAATCCAGCCCACGCCGGTCTGGCCGTTGGGGCCGACGATGTTGTTGGTCGCCGAGCCGGGGCCGCCCTTGGGGCCGACAAAGGGCACGCCGCCGATGCGCATATTAAGCGTGCCTTCGTCGCCGAGCATGACGTAACGCGTGCGGCTGCAGACCGCCGCCCAGTCCAGCTCCAGCCGGTTGAATTTGTGCTCGCCCGCGATGTCGGCGTGCCGCAAGCGCTGCTCGCGACAGATCAGGTAAGTGGTCATGTCGATCGCCGCCGCCGGGGTGGTGGACGACGTGGCGTTCGACGCCGTGGGCACGGCGCGCACCGTGGTGACGCGGTCGGTCCAGCCCGGGACGACCCCGGAGGTGGTGGCGTTGGGCACGGTGGTGGCGCTGCCGGCAAACGCGCGGTGCTGGTACTGGCGGCGCGCCGGCTCCGGGGCGTCGTTATAAATCAGGTTGAGCGTGATCTTGGAGTTCGGCGAGAGACGGTAGTCGAACTTCGTGGTGTAACTCGTCTGCTTGCGGTTGTTGAAATTATCCTTCGTGCGGTAATCCCAGAGATAGGCGGGCGAGGTGTTTGTCTGCTGAAAATCGCGCACGGTCTGGTAGAAACCGAAGGCGTTTTCGCTGTAGAACACGTTCACCGCGACGGCGAAGTTGTCGGTCTTGCTGCCGAAGATGCTGAATTTTTCCTGATAGGTGGCGTTGACCAGCGGATGCGTGGGATGCTCGCGGCGGATCGGCACCTGCTCGGTAAACGACGGTGCGGTGCTCACCGACAGCGTGTAGGCGATGCGCCGCTTGTCGCGCATGCTCAGCGGCGAACGGCTGCGCAAATTCATGGTGCCGCCGAGCGAATCGGCGCCCTTGTCGGGCGTGTGGCCCTTGATGATTTCGAACGACTCGAACATCGCGCCGGTAAACGCCGTCATGCGCGTCTGGCGGTTCACCGCGCTGAAACTCGACATGAGGCCGCCGTCGATGGTGATGGTGTTGGAACCCACGCCCATGCCGCGGATGCTGATGGTTTCGACGACTTCGTCGCCGGGGCCGGCGAACGTGACGCCGGGGAGACGGAGCGCGAGCTCGGTGGCGTTGAGGTTGGGGAGATTGCCGTAGGCGTCCATCGACACGACGTTCTTCACGTTGTCGGCGTTGCGCTGCGCCACGATGGCGGCGGAGTTGCCCTCGCGCTCGCCGCTAACGCGGAAGACTTCCAACGTGTATATCTCGCTGGTGAGAATGAAATCGTTCGTCGTGGGCTGCCCGGCGTTCACCGTCACGCTCGCGCGCGCAGTGTCGAGGCCGGTGTAGGCCGCCGTGATCTCGTGCACGCCCTCCGGCACGCCGGAGAGCACATAGCGGCCGGTGTTATCAACGAATGTCGTCAGGCCGTACTTGGGCACGCTGATCAAAGCGCCTTCGAGGCCGTTGCCGGTGTTTTTGTTGGTGACGATGCCGGTGATGGTGCCGGTGGCCGCATGGGCGGGCACCGTTTCGACGGCGGAAGTGGGGACGGGCGCGAGGGCGAGCGCGAGCCAGGAGGCCATCAGCGCGAGAGGGGTCTTACGTTTCATTGACTGCGAAATTTTTCCAGAAGGAGGAGGATCGGACGAGGGAGGGGCTTGTGCCGGGGACGCGCCCGGCGGCACGGTGCGAATGACCACAAACGCACCGGTCTTGGCATCCTCCACGGCGCGGAGCGTCGTGTTGGCGAGGAGGCGTTTGAGCGCATCGCTCGGGGTGAACCGGCCCTTGAGGGCCTTGGTCCGGATCCCGGCCAATGGCTCGGCGGGGAACATGATTTCCCGGTCAGCCTGCGCCGCGAAACGCTTCAGCGTCTCCGACGCGGAGCCCGCAGGCACATTGAATAACCGTGTCGGGCACTCCGCCGCCAACGCGACGGCGCAACCGGACAGCAGCCAGACGAAAAGCCAGCGGATCGGCAGGGGAACAGCACCATTCAACAGCATGGCGTGGGGGTGAATTGGCTTGGTTCATGGCGAGTAACTTCGCCGTCCAAGATGCGTGAACCTGATTTTTCCGTTAAAAATATTTTTGTGTCCGTATCGCCGCCACCGAACCACGGCCTGCTATCGCGCGGCGCGCAGGCGGATGACCGCATCGCCATTGCGCTCGGCGCGAACACCGAAACCCGCCTCCAGCAAACTCACAAAGCCGTCGACGTTGTCCGAGCGAAACGTCGCGCTGATGCGGATCGCGGCGAGCGCCGGATCCTGCACAACCAACTGCACCGTGTTGCGCCGATTGAATTCGGCGACGATCTCATCCAAAGGCGCCGCCGTGAAATCGAGCAGCCGGTGCTGCCAGGCGAGCACGCGTTCGATTTCACCCACGGTCAGCGTCGCAATCTGCGGCGGCGCCGCTTGCGGACGCAGCGATACGATGGCGCGCTGCCGCGCCTCCAGTTGCGGAATCAAAGGAGGCTCGACCGCCATGGCCGGAGCCGCGGGCGCGGCCGGCGTCGGCGGAGCATTGACCTGCACACGGCCCTCCGTGACGAGCACCTCGACGACTTCAGTGTCCACCCGCAGGTTAAACGCCGTGCCGAGCGCCCGCACGGTGACCCCGCCGGCGGTGACGAGGAAGGGCCGGTTGCGGTCTTTCGCCACCGTGAAAAAGGCTTCGCCGCGCTCGAGTTTCACGCGCCGTTCGCCGGCGGTGAACTGTGCCGTCACGACCGCGCCGCGCTTGAGTTCAACCAACGAGCCGTCCGCCAAAACTTGCTGATTTTCGAAGGCCGTCGCCGCTGCCGCAGCCGTGGTCGTCGCTCCGGAGGCCGCCGCACTTGGGGTCGCCGCGGGATGCCGGCTGCCGACGATAAAGGCCAGTACGACGGCCGCGGCGGCCGCAAGCGCCAATGCCACCGGCGCCCATCGCTGCAACCGCAGGCTCAGGGGCGGCGCGAGTAAATCGGGGTTGGGCCGCGTACTGTGTTCGGGGCGCCATTGCGCGAGCTGGTCCAGCCGTTGCCAGTGGCGGCGCAGCCGCGCGAGTTGTTCGCCATGCCGGGGATCGGCCGCCAGCCATTGGGTAAACTCATCCTGCTCGCCGGGCGTCAAACCACGGTCATTGCGCAACACCCAGTCGGCCGCCGCCTGGGCGATCCGTTGCTGGTCCGCTGAGTTGTCAGTCGGGGAGGGATTCATGCGCGGAAGGGGCGCCGCCGCTCGGCGCGTTCGAAATACTCGGCAAGCTTGCGCAGCCCGATGCTGCCTTGCGCCTCCACCGTGTGCTCGGCGATGCCCAGCTGCGCCGCGACCTCCTTTTGCGACAAGCCATAGAGCTTGCGCAAGGTGACGATCTGGCGGCAACGGGTGGGCAACGACTGGATGGCTTGAGTCAAGAGTTCGAGTTCCTGATTGCGAGCGACCGCGTCCGGGACATCGGCGCTCTCATCCAAGACGCTGCACGAATCGAATTCCGTTAAGGTGTTCTCACCCCATTTTTCCCGGCGGCGCAGCTGACCCAATGCGAGGTTGCGGGCGGTGGCGAAGAGGAACGCCTTGGGCGAATCGATGACTTCCGTCTTATGCGCTTCCAACACCCGCATATAGGATTCCTGCACCACATCGTCGAGATCGCAACCCGAGGGGAAGCGGCTGTGCAACCAGCTCCGCAGCATCTCTTCGTGGGGCTGCAGTTCTTCCGCAAACCAGCGGGCTTGCTCGGTATCTTGGGGCGGCATGGGCGCGGCAGCATGGGAAATTCCCGCGGGTAATTTCAAGACCGCATTTTATTCGCCGCCGTCATGCGGTGCGCGTCAGGCGGTAAGCCGGGTTTTGGCCTTGCGAGTGCCAGCCATTTGCAGGAGAAAACTCCCATGAATCTCCGCGCCAAAGTCGGCTTGTTGTTGGCACTGGTTTTCTCTCTCACCCCGCACGTGGCCACCGCGACTTCGGGCGCGACGCCGTATGTCTGGACCGGGCTCGGCACTGACAGTGTGTTCACCACTCCGGCCAACTGGCTCACCAACACCGCGCCGACCAACGACGGCACCGCCAACATCCTCTTCGAGGGCGCTCCGAAAAATTTCATCACTTTCGCCTCTGCCGCCAATCTCGCCACGCTCACGTTCGGCGGCTTCAACGATGTGTTCTTCACTGCGCCGACCCCCACCACGTTGACCTTGCAGCAAGGCCTCATGCAGCTGCAGCCAGGAACCTATACGTCCTTCGGAGCCAACCTCACGCTGGCGATCGCCGCCAACCAGACGTGGACCGTCGCCGGCTCCCTCCAGGTCAGCGGCGCGCTCAGCGGCGCCGGCACGCTCACACTCATCTCCAGCGGTCCCTATACGTACACCTACCTGCATGCTTCGAGCCCAAGCTTCACGGGCGGCATCGTCCTCAACTCCGGCAATTCGCTCTACCTCGGCCAAAGCGACAGCTTGGGCACCGGCCGGCTCACCATCAACGGCGGCACGCTCGGCATCAACAGTGTGTCCCCCTTGAACATTCCCAATCCGGTCACCGTCGCCGGAAACTTTTCGATCTCCAATAATTCCCTTAGCAGCCCCCTCACGCTCTCCGGACCGGTCACGCTCGCGCAATCGGCCAATATTTTCGCCTACGGTTACTATAGTTTTGGCTCCGGCATCAAAAACGTCATCCAGTTCACCGGCGCGATCGGCGAGTCGACCACCGGCAACACCCTCTCGTTCGACGCACCGTACACCCTGCTCCGTCTCTCCGGCGCCAACACCTACACCGGCGGCACCACGGTGACGTCCGGCTCGCTGGTCTTCGACAACAACGCCGCCCTCCCCGGCGCCGGCCTGCTCAAGACCAGCTCCGGCGGCTACATCGGCACGGCGGTCAACACCACCGGCCAGGTCGCATCGTTCCTCGCGAAATTCGATCTGGTGAACACCACCGGCGGCCTCGGATTCGACAGCCCCGTTGGCGCCGTCACGCCCCAAATCTATTCCGAGCCGGTCAACCTCACGGGTTTCAACTCCGGCGTGCGTCTCGGCAGCGCCACCTCCGCGATCCTCAGCAGCACCGCCATCATCACGCCGGCCGGCACCGACTACCGCTTCGGCACCGGCGGCGGCACCCTCACCGTGCAAAGCGCATTGACCGGCGCGCGCCAGGTGGACCTCACCGGCTATGCCTCCACGCCCTACCCCTTCGCCCTCGTGCTCCAAGGCACCAACACCTACACCGGCGGCACCACCGTTTATAATAACAACGTCGTGCGCTTCGACAGCGCCACCGCACTGCCCGCGACCGGCCAGCTCACCGCCATGATGGGTGGCTACATCGGCATCACCGAAAACGCCGGCCTCACCGCCAATGCCTTCATCGCCCGCTTCAACACCACGAGCAACGGCGGCACGGTGGGATTCGATTCTGTCAACCCCGCCAGCCCGCGCACCATCAGCGAAGCGATCAACCTCTCGTCCTTCTCCGGCATCACCTATCTCGGCACCAGCACCGGCGTCATCCTCACCGGCACCCTCACCGCCCCCGCCGGCAAGCCGCTCGGTCTCACGGGCGTCGCCGGCGCCAACCTCACCGTCAACTCCACCCTCACCACCGGCAGCGTGGCCATCGGCAGCAGCGAGAGCTCCTCGCCGTCGAGCGGTGTCGTGACCCTCAACTCCGCCAACACCTACACCGGCGGCACCACGTTTAACGACGGCCGCCTCATCCTCGGCAACGCCAGCGCCCTCGGCACCGGCGCGTTCACCCTGCATTACTTCGGCAATAAAACGCTCACGACCAACCAGCCCGGGCTGACGATCGCCAATGCGTTCACCTTCCTTCCGGTGCCCTACATGGAGATGCCCCACTACTTCCCGAGTCTCCGTCTCGACACCGGCGGCAACGATTTCACGCTCAGCGGCGTCATCAGCGGCCCCGGCATGCTTCGCAAGACCAACCCCGGCACCCTCACCCTTTCCGGCACCAACACCTTCACTGGCGGAATCACCGTGGAAAACGGCACGCTCGCGCTCGGCAGCAATCGCGCCGCCGGTACCGGACCGCTCGACCTTTTCTACGGAACCACCGCCAACGCCCTGACCTCGGCCCCCGTGCTCGGCGGACTCTTCGGCAACGGCACACTCAATCTCGCCAGTGGCAGCACTCTCACCTTCGAGCAATCGAAGGACACCGAATTTTACGGCAATATCACCGGCGCCGCCGCCCTCGTGAAACAAGGCTCCGGTGTGCTGGAACTCAGCAACGCCAACACCTACTCCGGCGGCACCACCATCCTCGCCGGCGGCTTGATGGCCGACCACCCTTCTGCGCTCGGCACCGGCACCGTGACGGTCAACGCCCCAAATGACGGCGGACTCGGCGTCGCTCAAGGCGTCACACTCACCAATCCTCTTGTGCTCACCCGCGGCATCCTCACCGGCACCGGCACCTTCGCTCCCACCGGCGGCGTCACCGTGGGCGCCAACATCGCCATCTGGCCCGGCAAGCCCGACGACATAAGCAGTATCGGCGCCATCAACTTCAATTCACTCACCCTCGCCAGCGGCGGACGGCTCAAGTGGGAAATTCAGGACGTCAATACCCCCCCCGGCCAAGGCTACGATGTCGTCAAAGTTACCGGCACGCTCAATGTCTCGGCGACGTCCGGCACGCCGTTCGTCGTCTCGCCCGTGGCCGGTGGCCATTCGGGCGCCTTCCGCGAACCATACGGTTTCAACGCCTATCAGCCTTACTCGTGGACCATCGCGAGCGCTGGCTCGATCACTGGGTTCAGCACCAGCAACGTCACTCTCGACCAGCCATACCTCGCCTCGTTCTCTCATTTCGGCGGACTCACCCTGGCCCAATCCGGCACCTCGCTGCTGCTCAATTACACGCCGGCGCCTATGCCCACCCTCTGGTCCGGCCGCGGTCCCAACGGCAATTGGAGCAACGCCGCCAACTGGTGGGGCAACACCGTCCCGCCCGGCACCAACCTCGCCAACGTGGTGTTCGGCCCGGCCAGCAACACCAACGTCGTAATCGACAGCAATCGCATGGTGGGCCGCATGCGTTTTGAGCCTGCCGGAGAAAAGGGCTACGCCTTCAGCTCCACCGGCGGCTCCACCCTCACCCTCATGGGCGGCGGTCTGATCATCAACTCCCCCGTGGCCTCCATTGCCGCCGCGAGCGACTCCGCCCACCCCGTCGCGGCCGGCGGAATGTACTATGGCGAAACGCAGGTAAAATTCGACAGCACCCTCGGCGTCGTCCTCGGCGCCAACCAGACGTGGTATCTCGATGGCAGTCTGAAGATCCTCGGCATGGTCTCCGGCACCGGCCAGCTCACGCTCAGCAGCAGTTATCACAACGGCCGCCTCGATCTGCTTGGCGCCAACACTTACTCGGGCGGCACCATCATGAGCGACAGCACTGTTTTCATCGGGAGCAACAGCGCTTTCGGCACCGGCCCCTTGCTGCTCGGCGCCGGCTCCACCACCACGACCCTGGGCACACTCAACGGCCCCCGCAGCCTCGCCAATGCCACCACCCTCGAAGGCACACTCGAGGTGAATGCCCCCAACAGCAGCCTCACGTTCTCCGGTCCGGTCACGCTCAACGACAGCGTCAATTTCAACCTCTACCGGGGCGCCCTGTACATCACCGGCAATGTCAGCGAAGCCAATGGCGGCTCTTCCATCACCGTCACCGGCACCAGCCCGCTTGTCCTTCAAGGCACTGCCAACACTTATTCCGGCGGCACCATCGCCAACAACGGCGGCGTCATCTTCGGCAGCACCGGCTCCATCCCGGCTGCAGGCCCCCTGGCCGCCACCGGCTACGGCTACATCGGACTCGCCACCGTGCCGCCGCTCCCGACCGACATCCAGACGCAATACCTCAATCGCTTCGACCGGACGAACACCTATGGCACCATCGGTTTCGACACCGATCCGGCGGCCAGCTCGGCCAACATCTTCACCGGCGCCATCGACCTCAGCGGCTTCGCCTCTTCCGTGCGCCTCGGTTCCGCCACCCGGGCGGAGATCTCCGGCACCATCAATCCGCAGAGCCTGGCCACCGGCTATCGCTTCGGTAATGGCGGCGGCACGCTCACCGTCTCCTCCAAGCTCACCGGCAACAACGGCGTCACCGCCGACTCCAACGGCGCCATGCCCCTCACCGTACGCCTGACCAACGCCACCAACGATTACACCGGCGGTACCACGGCCAATAACTCTGCCATCCTCTTTGGCCCCGGCGCGCTCCCCGGCACCGGCCTGTTGCTCATGGGCCAGGGCGGCTACATCGGCAGCTTCGACACCAGCCTGTCCGCCTCCACCTTCATCAACCGCTTCACCGCCTCTCTCACGCAAGGCATCATCGGCTTCGATTCTCCCGACGCCACCAACCGCACCCTCTCCGACCCGCTCGACCTCAGTCGCTTCAACATCGCCACCTCCCCCTCGATTTACCTCGGCACCAGCACCTCGGTTACTCTCACCGGCGCCATCACGCTCCCGCCGACCCAGACCGCCTACCGCTTTGCCAGTTACAAGGGCGGCTTCCTCGATATCGCCTCCACGCTCTCTGGCACCAGGGGAGTCATCATCGGCGACCCCGACAGCCGCGCCACCTCCGACACCAACGGCCAACTCCCGCTCCCCTCGATCGTGCGCCTATCTGGAGCCAATACCTTCACCGGCAGCATCACCCTCTACAACGGCCGCCTCGAAGTGACCCAGGCCGCCTCGCTCGGCAACGCCGCCAACACCCTTTATGTGTCCGGTCCGTACGTCGACACCAGCCTGCCGCCCGGCCTCGCCTCCACCACCGCCAATCTCAGCCTCTCCCAGAGCATCCAGCTCGACCACACTCTCAGCATCGGTGGCACCCAACCCTTCACGCTCGCCGGCAATATCTCCGGCTACAGCGGCCTGCAAAAGAACGGCGCCTTCGCCCTCACCCTCTCCGGCAACAACACCTTCCTCGGCAATCTTCAGATCAACGAAGGCAGCGTGAACCTCACCGGCAACAACTCCGCCGGCCAGGGGCTCCTCGCCTTCAGTGTGCCGGTCAGCGGCAACCCATCGGCCTCGTTTACCACCGCCAGCCCGGTCGTCTACGGCCTGCAAAGCGACACCGCCAACGCCACCATCAACCTCGCCGCCGGCTCGACCCTCACGATTGCCGGCTATTACGACACCATCTTCCGCGGCACCATCACCGGCTCGGGCGCTTCGCTCCTGAAAAACAATTCCGGCACGCTCCGCCTCGAAGGCGCCAACACCTACTCCGGTGGCACCACGATTTCCAACGGCCAGATCGTCGCCGGCAACGCCGCCGCGCTCGGCACCGGCCCGATCACCCTCAACGGCGGCCGCCTCGGCCTCGACCCCGGCCTCACGCTGGCCAACGCCATCGGCTTCGGCGCCAGCGGCGGCGTCCTCGCCGGCAACGGCACCATCGGCGGCGCGGTCACCCTCGGCCAGGCCTCGGGCGTCGCCCCCGGCTTCTCCGTCGGTCAGATCAATTTCAACTCCACGCTCACGTGGGGCAGCGGCGCTTATTTCCTCTTCGAAGTGCAAAACCCCTTCGGTGCGCCCGGCTCCGGTTACGACACCATCAACGTCACCGGCCAGCTCAGCCTCACCGCCACCGCCGGCCAGCCGTTCACGCTCAACCTGATTTCCCTCGGCGCCGACGGCAACCCCGGCCCGATCTCGGTCGACTTCGCCACCACGTACCAATGGCAGCTCGCCAGCGCCGGCAGCATCACCGGCTTTAACGCCTCGGCCATCAACCTCGACACGAGTAATTTCACCGCGCTCGATTTCGGCGGCGGCCTCGTCGGCCCGACGAAGGGCGGCAGCTTCTCCCTCACGACCAGCCTGGACAACACCAAGCTCTACCTGAACTTCACGCCCGTGCCGGAGCCCTCGACCTGGCTGCTGCTCCTCGGTGGCGCGAGCGCCGTCCTCTTCCCCGCCCTGCGCCGTCGCCGTCGCTGAACGGAGGTCATTTGGCCGCTGGCGCCGGGCTTTTCTGGCCAGCCTTGGCGAGCAACGCCTGCAATTTGTCGAAGCGCGTTTTCCAGCCGGCGCCCGGGTTGAGCGCCAATCCGCGCTCGACCAAAGCGGTCGCCTCTGCGCCGCGGCCCTGCGCCATTTTCAGAACTGCGACCCGATACAGCAGGCTGATCTGGGCCGGGAACAAGTGCAGGCCTTCATCCATCAGCGCGAGATGCTGGGGCCCCAACGCCACGTCGCTGCGGCTCCAAACCTCCGCGGTGAGTTCGTAGGCTTGCGCCAGCGGCGGAGACTGCGTCCGTGCTCTCGCCAACGGCTCCAACACGCGATTTGCCTGGGCGAGGCTCAATGCGCCTTGTTTGCCCGCGGGCTGTGCGAGCGCCTCCGCCAGGCGCAGCCGCGCCAGCTCGCAGTAAATGCGGGGCCGCACGACCTTCGCCTGAGCGGCGGTCTCGAGCAATGGGCGGGCCGCCTGGTCGTTGCCCTGATCGCAGGCATGCAGCGCCCGCACCGCGAACAAGCGCGGATCCTGCGCGCCGAGCGCCGGGGCCTTCGCGAACGTCCGCTGCGCCTGCTCTTCGTATTTCGCGACAAAATGCGGATAGCGGGTCTTCACGTAACTGATCTCAAGCCGCTCCCAATCGCCTTTCATGCGACCGATCTCGGCCCCGGTCGCGAGGCGCAATTTGGGCGCGGGCAGCTCGGTCAGCTTTCCCGGCTGCACGCGCATCGCAGCTTGAATCGCCACCGGCAGATAGTCGCTCAACCGGTCGCGCATATCGGAGTAACTCAGCGCAAAATACTCCCGAAACATGGCCTCGGTCACCGGCTCCGCGCCGGCGCGCGCCACCAACTTCCATAAGGCCGCCCGGCGATGCGGGGCATCGGGCTCGAAAACCCAGCGCAAAAAAAGCTCGGTTTGCGCCTGCCAGCGGAGCGCGGTGTCGCTGTCGGCGTCGGGCGGGCTTGGCGCCTCCAACAGTTCGCGCATCGACAGCAGGGTGCGCGGAAAATCCGGATCGTTTTTTAGGCCGGCCTTCTCCTCGGCCGAGACCCAGCCGGCCGGGGGGAAGACGAGCGCCCCGGGCTCGAATTGCGCGACGGCACAGAGGCGCACAATCCCGGCGCACAGCCAGGCCGGGAGCGGCGGCGTGCGGCGCTCGACGAGAAAACACATGTACGAGAAAGAGAGCACGAGCTCGTCGGGCTCGAATTGTTCTTCGTCGATAATCGTGTAGATCGCCACGGCATCGACGTCGTACAGTCGCAGATTGGGCAGAAAGCGAATGGTGTTGGAATGCGGTCGCCGGGTGGCGGGGTTGCCCTCCTGTGGGGAGGCCTCCGTGCTCTCGGTTTCGGGGGTGCCCTGCGTGGCGATCAAATCCCGCGCCACGCTCGGCGTCGTCTTCTTGTCGGCGAGGATGATGAGCGTGGGCACGGCAAACTGCGCCTGAAACTCCCGCGGCACGAACGCGGCGAACAACTGCTCGATGCGATGATGCGCCTGGGCGAACTTCTTGGTCGTCGTTGCGGAGCACCGCGACAGAATTTCGCTGCCGGGCGCCTCTGCATATTGCCAGGGAGGGGGGCTCGCGATGGCCGCGGAGACTTCGAGCGGCGGCAGCTCAACGAAGCTCTCCGCCGCAGACTCCGCGCCAGAGAGACGGCCGGCTCCGAATCCTGTCGCGGCAAACGCGACGAGTGCGAGTGCCCGGGCATGCCGAACGGCGATTGCGGGAGTTTTCATTTTACCTCCTTCGCTTCGCCGACCTGCACTGCGTAGTCGTAAACGTGTTCGTTGAGAAACTCCGCGATCCGGAGATACATCTTGGGCTGCATGAGTTCGCTGGGGATTTCCATGTGCTCCACCACGCGGTCGTGGCGCTTTAACGCATCGCGCAGGCTGGTGCCCTGCGATTTCCAGAGATCGGACCGGCTCACGTTTTGAATGATGAACACCGGCTTGGTCATGGCCGCGGCGTGCTTTGCGACCCCGAGGCCGGCAAGTCGCGTGCCATCGAAAAAGGCGCCACGCTGCGCGAAGGCGTAGCTCGGCAGGATCTGCCCGCCGGCGGTGGGCGGTTCGTGGAGCCATTGCGCCGGGTCGGTGGGGGCGTCGATGCTGATGACGCAGCGAAAATCGTGCGGGTAAAGCTGTGCCGCGCGCAGGGCGATGAACCCGCCGAAGCCCTGTCCCAGCAGCGCGACCAGCTTCGCGTTGATTTAATGGTGCGCGGCAATCCACCCGACCGCCGCGCGCAAATCTTCGATCGGGATTCGGTCATAGCCTTCCTTCACGGCATCGCGATGCCGCGCGCCGAAACCGGCCGTGCCGCGGTAGTTCACCTGCGCCACCGCGAAGCCCATGTCGGCGAGCACCTGGGCGCTGCGGTCGAAGCCGAAGTTTGCGCCCTGGCCGGGCAGTTCGCGGCAGAGGAGCAGCAGCGGCGGCGAGGGCAGACGCGAGACGCGGGGCAGCGTGATCGTCCCGGTGAGAGCCACGCCGGTGGGCGTGGTGAACGCAAACGGCTCGGCCCGATTGAGCCTGTCCGCGTTCAGCCACGGCGCGCGGCGGAGAAATTCCGTGAGCCGGCCGGGCTGTCCGTCTTGATAGATATAGTAGCGGCCGGGCTCGGTCGCGCTGGTGACGAGCAGCAGCACGCGGCGGCGCGCGTCGTCCCATTCGAGGATTTTCACCGTGCGCTCGGTGAGCAGACCGTCGAGCGCGCCTTGGATGCGCGCCAGTTCGGGATCGAACCAGCGCGTCGTCGGCCGGAGGCCCGGCAACCGCACGCCGGCGAGCCGGTGCGCGCGATCGAAGACGAGCGCGGATTCCGTCAACGCATCGCCGGCATCCACGACATCGAAGGCCGGATCTTCCACCGCGAAGTCCGTGCGTTTCCGTGTGCGCAGATCGAGCGCGTAGAGTGCGTAGGTGTCGCGCCCGACGTTGGACGCGAAGTAGAGCAGGTTGGGGTCGGCATCGAAGGCGAGCGGGAAGGAGCGCTGGCCATAGAATTCCGCCGGCGAGTGGCGAAAGCTCAGCGCCGTTTCCTGGCCGAGAAACTTGTCCAGGCTTTGCCAGCGGCCGCTCTCCTTGGCGGGCTGGTAGTGAAAAGCCCGCGGCTCGGGTATAAGCGGCTCGCCCCCGGACATCTGGGAAGCGACCTGAACCGCGCGCACGGGAGTGACCATCTGGGAATCTTCCGGTGCATAATCCAAAATCCGGGGGTACGCCTGTCGGTCATGGAGGAAAGGGGAGCGGGGCCTTGTGTTGCCATATTCCCGGTGCAGCGATTCGGGTTTCCCGGAGGACAGACTGACTTTGAAGACTTCCGATTTGATGATTTGACCACCGATGGCTTCGACTGCAATGGCGTCGGTGTCATCCGCAAGCAACCCAAGCACTCGGGGTGGCCGGGGGATGAACTGAGCCTCTGGGATAATGAGCTGCGGTGTCGCAGGGGGGCGGGGATTTGTGTAATACGGCGACGGTGCCAAATATTCCTCGAGATCATTTTGATCGACGAGTTTGCGGTCATTTTTCCCATCGGCGTCGACGACGCGGACTTCATTTTGTGCGCTCATGGCATAGACCAGCCGGGCAGGCGTGACCCAACGCAGGAAAGTCACCTGCGCCGCCATGTGTCCGCTGCGTCGGGATGTGCCCGCGTCTGCTTGCCCGCCCACCACGATGATGGCCTTCGTCTCGGGGTGATCCACATCGACGATTCGCAGGAACAGATGTTGGCCTTCGCGCAGCGTGTACGCCAAATGCCGGCCATCGGGCGCCAGCGTGATCAGATCGGCGCGAAAGGATCGGAAGATCGCCGCGATGTCGCTGGCCGTCGGTTGGCGCGGTGCGGCGTCAAGCGGCCCGCTCAGCAGCAGCGCCAGACACGCGACGCGCGCGCCGATGCAGAGCCAGCGAGTCGGACCCCGGGACGGTGTGGAATGGTTTCGTGACCGCGGGGCCTCGGCAGCATGAATCATGGCAATTCGTCGTAGGTATAAAACTTGATGCCGGCGCGCTGGGCGTACGCCAAAATTTCTTCCAACGGCTCGATCGCGATAAAGTTCTTCGGGCCGCTCTCGTTCACGTTGCGGATGTCGTGGGCATACAGCACCAATAACTCCCCATTCCGCTTGAGCCGGTCGATGGCTTTGGTCGCCTGGACCACGAGATTGTCTGTCTTGGTCTTGGGGTGGAAACTAAGCCCGTCCAGCCGTCCGGCCTTGCCGGCATCCGCGATTTTCACGAACGCGCCCTCAGTCTTGTCCATGGCGCCCTCGATCCGACAGCCGCTGCGCAGATGGCGAAAATATTTCAGCAGTGCTTGGTCGGTTTCACCGCTGTGATTGCTGTTCGGATAGGCGAAGGCTTGCGGCGGAAATCCCGCGGCTTCCATGCGCTGGATGGCGGGGAGGATTTCGTCGGCGAGATACTTTTGCACCGAATTCTTTTCGCAGTACTCGACGGCTTTGAGATGCCGCAACCCATGACAACCGATGGCATGACCTGCTTTCTTCAACTTTCGCAGGATGCCGAGCTGCTCGGCGGTCAACGCATCGAAATGATCGATGAAAAAGGTCACATGCGCGCCGTACTTCGCGAATAACGGGAGCTGCTTTTCCCAATTCACCAAATTGCGGTCATCGAAGGTGAGCAGGAGTCCGGGCTCGGATAAAATGCCGACCGGCACGACCGCCGCTTGTGCGCTCTGGGCAGTGGCATTGGCCGGCCGGGGATCGACCGCCAACGCCGGGCCGCTGATCAGGCCCAGGCCAAAGATCCAGGGCAGTATCCTGCGAACGGCGGATGGAACGTGACGCATGCGGGTAAAGTCGGGCGCAACGATTCTCCATTGGACACGGCCGAAAACAGTGTGGCCCAAGAGAGCATTCATGACGGGCCAACGCGTACGCATCCGCCATTCTGCAAGCAACGCTTTTCCCGGATCGCGCCCCGCGGAAACGCGAAATCCGCGACGGCCTTTGCTCGGGTACTGCTTCGCCCGCTCACTGCACGACGGCGCGCGCACTCTCCACGAGCCCGAGGAACTGGCTGCGATAACCGCCGGGGTCGTCGCCCAATCCCTGCCGCGACCAGACGCCCACCGCCGCCAGTGTCGCCGAGCCTTTGTGCGGCGAATCGCGCAAGATCATCCCGAAGCCCGCCACCGCTGCGGCAAACTTGAAGTCCTCGCTCGCCACCTCCCACGTCGCGCCGCGATCGGTGAGCGCAAACTCCAGCCGCCGGCTCGTGTCTCCCGCCGGCTCCTTGTAGCGAATCTTCACCGTCAGCAATTCTCCGGCTCCCATGTCGGGCTGCGACGTCCCCACGCCCGGCTTCTGGTACTTCAACGGCTCGACCGCCGCAAGCCGCTCCGCCGCCGCGCCAGCCGGCACCACTTCGTACAACGCCGTCACCGTGTGTCCCGCGCCGATCTCACCGGCATCGATCTTGTCGTTGGCAAAATCTTCCTTCCGCAACAGCCGGTTCTCGTAACCGATCAACCGGTACGCGCCGACCGTCGCGGGATTAAATTCCACCTGCACCTTCACGTCCTTGGCGATGGTCACGAGCGTGCCGGCAAACTGGTCGACGAGCAGCCGCCGGGCCTCGCTTGCGTTGTCGACGTAGCCGTAGGTGCCGTTGCCCTTGCTCGCCAGTCCTTCGAGCTTGGTGTCTTTCAAATTGCCCCGGCCGAAGCCGAGCACGGTGAGGAAGACACCGCTCTTCGCCTTGTCCTCGATCAGGTGCACCAACTCGCCCTGACTCGTCACGCCCACATTGAAATCGCCGTCGGTGCAGAGGATCACGCGGTTCAGTCCGCCCGCCACCGCGTTGGCCTTGGCAATGTCGTAAGCGAGGTGGATGCCCTGCGCGCCGTTGGTCGAGCCGCTGGCGGTCAACGCATCGAGCGCGGTCAGAATCTCCGCCGAGCGCGCCACCGGCGTCGACGGCAACGCGAGCCCCGACGCGCCGGCATACGTCACGATGGCCACGCGGTCGTCGGGACGGAGCCGTTGCACGAGCAGACGCATCGCGTCCTTGGCCAGCGGCAGCCGGTCGGCCGCCGCCATCGAGCCGGAAACATCGAGCAGGAAAACCAGATTGGCCGCCGGGCGCGCCGCCTCGCTGACTTCGCGCCCTTTCAGGCCGATGCGCACGAGCCGGTGCTGCGGTTGCCACGGCGCGGCGGCGACTTCGAGCGACGCCGCAAACGGCTGCTCCGCCGTCGCGGGTGGCGCGTAACGATAGGGGAAGAAATTCACCAACTCCTCGATCCGCACCGCATCGCGCGGCGGCAATTTCCCCGCGGCGAGAAACAGCCGCACATTGGTGTAGCTCGCGGTATCGACCTCGACGCTGAAGGTGGAGAGCGGCTCGACGCTCACCGCGCAAAACGCGTTGTCCCGAATATGGGCGTAGTCCTCGGTGTTGAGGCGCACGCGCGGCGGCGGAGCGGAAGGCTCGGCGGGCAACAGATCCTTGGGCGATTTAAACCACCGCGGATCAGGCGGCATCACCAGATCGCTACCGACACGCGGCACCGCCGGAATGGCGAATTTCTCATCGGGCGGATAGCTGTACACCCGGCTGGAGGCGAGCTGCACGGGTTGAGTCGTGACTTCCTTGCGATAAGTTGCCGCCTTCGTCTTCCGCGCGGCCACTGAATCCGCCGAAAGCACTTCGGTATCTCGGCCCGATTGCTTGAGTATCAAGGCCGTCGTATCGGCCGCCGCCAGCTTCGTCGCCTCGTTGAGGCCGCCGGCATACGTGCCCCGCTTCTGCTCGAAGCTCTGTGGATCGACGGCCACCTTGAGCCCGACCGGCACCTTACCGGCGGTTTTGAGATCCAGCTCCGGCAGCTTGAACTTAAACTGATGGTCAAGCACCGCCGACGGCACGCTCAACGCTGGCGCGCTCGCCACCACGGGCTCGGGCGCGGCCGCCTCGACAAATTTTGGCGCAGCAACTTCGCCCGCCTTGTTGCCCTCGGGCGCCACAGTCACCGCCACATAGCGTTTCTCCGGAGAGTTTTTTTGTGGTGGTTCGTAGAGTGCAAACATCACCGCAAAGCCCGCCGCCGCCAGCCCGCCAATCACGAAGTAGAGCGAGGGGAAACGAAGGATTTTCCGCGTCTGCTTACTCAGCAATGGAGACATTTTGCCGCCATCAAGAATCTTGGGGCTGCCGCCCGCAATGATCGCCGCCCGGCCCACCGGTGCCGCTGCTGCGCCCGGCGCCGCCTCCCCGGCCTCCGTCGCCAGCGCCACTTCGACCGCCTTGGCCGTGGCGCGGATTTTCTCCACTTCGGCGCGCAATACCGGATCGGCCTGCAGCGCCGCCTCCACCTCGGCACGCTCCGCGTGGTCGAGTTCGCCCAGCGCGTAAGCGGTCACTTTCGGATCGTCTCGGGAAATTGGGTTCATGGCTTCGGTCTTAGTTGGTTGCGGCTTTCATGGCGTCCACGGCGTTCGCGCCTTCATTCTCCCTCCACCGCCCATTCGCGGCGGAGCTGTTGCACGGCGGTGTGGATGAGGAAGCCCACATTGCTCACCGAAAGCTCGGTGATGCGGCTGATTTCCTTGTAGCTGAAACCATTTTGGAATTTCAGCCGGATGACTTCCTGTTGGTTGTGCGGCAGCCGCTCGATGAGGCGGAGCAGCTGCTCGTGGGTTTCCGCCGATTCCAAGGACCGCCCGGGGCGCGGCTCGTCGGCGCGCACGCGTTCCTCCTGGCCCTCGGCGAAACGGCTCATGCGTTCCTCCTTGCGGATGACGTCCAGCGCGCGGCGGCGGCAGACGGTGAACAGCCATTCGACCACATGGCCGTCAACGACCTCGGGCGGCTGGGCGAGCAGGCGCACAAACGTATCCTGCACGACATCGCGCGCCCGCTCCGGGTCGCCCAGTATGCGGGCGGCATAGCGGATGAGCGCAGCTTGATGCTGCGCGAAGGCGCGTTCCATAAATCCAACGTTCTCATGTGTGTGCTCCCGAGGAAGCGGGTCGGCGGGTGACATGGTTGTCGTTGGTTTAAACGCGCCAGCGCGTCATTTCTTAGGGAAATCTTGGCGTGCGCTGGAGAAAAACTCTAGCCGCGGCTCAATAAGGTGTCGCAACCAGACATGGTGCGACTCCGTCCATCGCCAGCGACGTCCAAAGATTTTAGGCAAGCAGAGGTGCCACGCTCATTTAGTCCGCTTCGGGACGGGCATATTGCTGAGATCGATTGTGGGCAAGGGCTGCCCAAAATTATGCGAAGAGCATTCCACTGTGGCGCCAGCGTTAGTATTGCGCACCGAATAGGTGCCCTGGCGCGGACAAACCGGCATGGTATTGAGCAGCTTGCCGGGCCCCACCAACTCGACGAAAGACCACACCCGGCGGCCTGGATTTTCGAGGGTGTATTGATCAAGAGCCGCCGTCAGCATCAGACGATTGTTGTGGCACATTTTGTCCATCGAGGACTGGCGTACCTTCTGGAATGCCGGAATCGCCATCGCCGCGAGCATTCCGATGATGACCACCACGACCAGTACGCTCGCCACGCCACCGCCGAGATTTCCGCCGGGCATGAAAAACGCCACGAGGTAGGCGAAGGGGTTGCGGGGAGCTTCTGCAGCCTCCTGCCCTTCCTGCAAGGCGCGCAGTTCGCTGACGCGACGCGACAGGGTCGGATAGGTTGAGGTCAGCTCATGCAACGACACAAAAAAACCGCGCTCCTCGACATACTGATCGGCAAAGGCTTTGGCATCGAGCGTGCGTCCGCAGTGCTTTCCGCCCGAAAGCGTGAGCATGGCCTGCAATGCGCCGGCAAAATCCCGGGCGGCATAAGCGCCGTGGCGATCGCAGGACGTCTCCCAAGAACGCCGATAAGCCGGACCAAGCAGCGGGAAGAGCATGCCCGGGGCGAGCAGCACTTGCTTCAAGATATGCCGGCTTTTCAGGTGCCCGAGCTCATGGCCCAAGATGAACTTCATCGCGGAAGAATTCGCCCCCAATGCTTCGAGCATATCCGCATATACCACCACGAAATCGCGCCCGGCATGCCGCATGGCGAAAGCGTTGAGCGCTCCGTCCGCCTGCAACACATGGAGCCGCGGCGGCTCGCTCACCCCAAGCTGCTGACAGACCTCCAAGAATGTTTTGTGCAGCTCCGGCAGTTGGCGTTCGTCGACCCGGATGGTTTCTGCGCGCAGATGCGCCGCCAACAACCCATGTCCAAGCCACAGGAAAAACCCGATGACGGCGGCATAAAAAATGCCGACAATGGTGCAGGCAAAAAGCGCCCAAACGACAAGAGACACGATGACGACGAACACATAATAACGCTTTTCGCGGGCAGACGTCAGGTTGTGCGGACTGAGGTCTGATTTAAAAGCCGCCCCCATGCTGGCAGGCGCACGGCTCTGTCCGGATGGTGCAGGCGCAAGCGGTTCATTTTTGACCTGTGGCGTCGCAGTTACTCCCGCCGGGGCAGGCGCGAGTTGATCCGCAACGACACTATAACGCTGCCACTCTTTCATGCCTTCCCGCCACACGAGCGTATCGGCGTTGATGACACCTGTCTGAAAAAGGCGCGTCAGTTCTTCGGAAGTAACCGGGCCTTGGCGTTGCTGATTAACCGCGTAGTACCAATTCATTGCGCTGGGGATTTCCGGGGGAGTGTCCGAGTTCGCCGACGCGTGGCAATGTTTATTCGGCCCGGCACGGAGTTTTCCCGCGGCTTGGCAGAATGCGCCGTGCGTGCTTGTTTGAGCCCTATGTCGCGCCGCCACCTGCCCGCTCTCCTGCGTTCCCTCCTTGTCGCCACACTGCTGTTCGCCGGGTGCGCGCGGCGGGAGACGCCGGCCTCGGTCGGACTGCGCACGAAGACGCTTCTCCTCGGCAACGGCGCCGAGCCGGCCGACCTCGATCCGCAGGTCGTCACCGCGTACACCGACATGAACATCCTCGTCGCGCTCTTCGAGGGGCTCACCACGCTCGACGAGCTCACCGCGGCGCCGCAGCCCGGCGTTGCCGAGCGCTGGGAGACGTCGGCCGACGGGCTCGTGTGGACGTTCCATCTGCGCGCCGACGCCCGGTGGTCCAACGGCGCGCCGCTCACCGCCGAGGATTTCGTTTACTCCTTCCGCCGCATCCTCGCGCCCAAGCTCGCCTCCGAGTACGCGTACATGCTCTGGCCGCTGGCCAACGCCCAGGCCTTCAACGAGGGCAAACTCGCCGATCCCGCTGCGCTCGGTGTTCGCGCCCTCGATCCGCGCACGCTCCAGCTCACGCTCGCCCAGCCCTGCCCATGGCTGCTCGCCCTCACCGCGCACCAGGCGTGGTTCCCGGTGCACCGCGCCACCATCGAGAAATTCGGCGCGATGGACCAGCGCGGCACGCGTTGGACGCGCCCGGAAAATTTCGTCGGCAACGGCCCGTTCGCGCTCAAGGAGTGGACGCCCAACGCGCGCCTCGTCGTCGCAAAAAACCCGCATTACTGGGACGCCGCGCACAACCGGCTCAGCTCCGTGGTGTTTTTTCCCAACGAGAACATCGCTACCGACGAGAAGAATTTCCGCTCCGGCCAGCTTCATCTCACCTACGATCTGCCGCCGGAGAAGATCGCCGCGTACCGCGCCGACGCGCCGCACCTGTTGCGCATCGATCCGTTTCTCGAAACGTTCTACCTGCGCTTCAACGTCGCCAGGCCGCCGCTCGACCAGCGCAAGGTCCGCCAGGCGCTGAGCCGCGCGCTGGACCGCGCCGCGATCTGCCGCACGGTGCTCCGCGACAGCCGCGTGCCGGCGCATGCGTTCACGCCGCCCGGCACCGCCGGCTACACCGCGCAAGCCGCCGTGCCCGACGATTTCGCCGCCGCGCGCCGCCTGCTCGCCGAGGCCGGTTTCCCCGAGGGCAAAAACTTCCCGGCGCTCGAAGTGCAGATCAAGAGCGACGACCTGCACCGCGGCGTGCTGGAGGCGGTTCAGGAAATGTGGCGGCGCGAGCTGGGCATCCGCATCATCATCGCGCCGCTGGAGCAGAAGACGTGGGTCGCGAACCAGCAGGCGATGACCTACCAGATTTGCACGTCGCGCTGGGCGGGCGACTACCTCGACCCGAACACGTTTCTCGACATGTGGGTGACCAACGGCGGCAACAACCAGACCGGTTGGAGCCAGCCCGCGTATGACCGCCTGATCGCCGCCGCCGCGCGCGAGATGGACACGCCGCGCCGGCAGGCCTTGCAGCAACAAGCCGAGGCGTTGCTGCTCGACGAAGCGCCCATCGCGCCGCTTTTCCACGGCGCGCGCGTCTACCTGATTCACCCCGCGGTGAAAAACTGGCAGCCGACGCTGCTCGGTCTGCACCGCTACCAATACGTGGAGCTGTTGGAATGACGGCGGGCGGCTTCGCCGCCGCCCTGCCCTTCGTCCCGCGCGACTCAGCGTAGCGTCACCGGTTGCGCGCGCCGGCGGTTGCCGGCACGGGCGTGGACGCCGCGGGCACGGGTTTCCGTTTCAGCCACTGCACCAGGCGCTCCATGTAGAGGTAGAACACCGGCGTGATGTAGAGTGTGAGCAGTTGCGAGACGAGCAGGCCGCCAACCACGGCGAGACCGAGCGTGCGGCGCGACTCCGCCCCGGCGCCGAGCCCGAGCGCGATCGGCATGGTGCCGGCCAGCGCCGCGAGCGTGGTCATCATGATCGGGCGGAACCGCACCACGCACGCTTCGTAGATCGCCTCCTGTGCCGGGCGTTCGCGCTCCCGGCGGGCGGCGAGCGCGAAGTCGATCATCATGATCGCGTTTTTCTTCACGATGCCGATGAGCATGATCAACCCGACGTAGCCGTAGATGTTCAATTCCTCACGGAAGATCAGCAGCGTGACCAGCGCCCCGAAACTCGCCGAGGGCAGGCCGGACAAAATCGTGATCGGGTGGACGAAGTCTTCGTAGAGAATGCCGAGCACGAGATAGATCACCAGCACGGCAATGAGCAGCAATACGCCCAGCCCTTGCAACGAACTGGTGAACGCCGCCGCCGTGCCCTGGAAGGTGGAGCTGATGGTGGCGGGCAGCTCGGCTCGCGCGAGTTCCTCGATGGACTCCGTCACTTCGCTCAACGACACGCCGGGCGCGAGGTTGAAGGTGATCGTCACGGAAGGAAGCTGACCCATGTGCGTGACGGCAAGCGGACCGACCGCGGGCTTGAGCCTCGCGACGGATTCGAGCGGGACGAGCTTGCCGGTGTTGTTGCGCACATACAGCAACGCCAGCGCTTCCGGATCGCGCTGGTAGGCCGGCTCCACTTCGAGGATGACGTAGTATTGGTTGTTCGGCGTGTAAATGGTGGAGACCTGCCGGGAGCCGAAGGCGTTGTACAAGGTGTCCTCAATCTGCTGCGCGGTGACGCCGACCGTGGCCGCCCGGTCGCGGTCGATCTCGACCATCAGCTGCGGGCTCTTGATCAGAAGATCCGAGGTCACGTCGATCAACCCCGGCAGGCCGCGGACTTTCTCGAGAAATTCCGGCGCCACACGGTAAAGCTCCGCCAGATCGGCGCCATAGAGGGTGAACTGGTAGACCGACGACGAGGCGCGCCCGCCGATGCGGATCGCCGGCGGCACCTGTGGGAGCGCGCGGATGCCCGGAATGCCCGCCAGCTGGCCGCGCAACATCTGCACCACTTTGTCGGCTGCAGGCCGCTTCGCGCGGTCGATCAGCCGGATGTTGAACCGTCCGCCATTGCCGGCGGAGCTGCCGCCGCCGCCGCCCTGGCCGATGGCGGAGGAGAAGGCTTCCACGTAGGGATTCTGGGCGACGATGGCCGCGGCGGTGCGTTGATACCGCACCATCGCCTCGAACGACACATCCTGCGCCACCTCGATAGAACACATGATGCGGCCGGTGTCGTCGGTCGGAATGAAGCCCTTCGGCACGATCACGAGCAGCACCGCCGTGAGCACCACCGTGAGCCCGGCAATCGCCATCGTGAGCCGGTGGTGCCGGAGCGAGAGTTGCAGCGTGGTCTCGTACAACCGCAGCGTGCGCTGGAAGAGCCGCTCCATCGCCTCGTAGAACCGCCCGTGCTTCGCGCCGTGCACGATCGGCCGCAAAAACCGGCTGCACAACATCGGCGTGAGCGTGATCGAGACAAAGCCCGACACCAGAATCGCCGCGCTGATGGTGACGGCAAATTCATGCAACAGGCGGCCGAGCACGCCGCCCATGAACAGCACCGGGATGAACACCGCCACGAGCGAGATCGTCATTGAGAGGATCGTGAACCCGATCTCGCGGGAGCCGTTGAGCGCGGCCGTCATCGGCGGCTCGCCGAGCTCGATATGGCGGATGACGTTTTCGAGCATGACGATGGCGTCATCGACCACGAAGCCGACCGAGAGTGTGAGCGCGAGCAGCGAGAGGTTATCGATGCTGAAGCCGAAGAAAAACATCACCGCAAAGGTGCCGATCACGGCGATGGGCATCACGATGCTGGAAATGATCGTGGCGGCGAGCGTGCGCAGGAAGAGGAAGATCACGAGCACGACCAGCGCGATGGCGAGCACGAGGGTGAACTTCACATCGGCCACCGATTCGCGGATGGCCACGGTGCGGTCGAGCAGGATGTCGAGGTTGACCGAGGCGGGCAGTTGCGCGCGAAACCCGGGGAGGATGGCCTTGATGCCGTCGACCACCGCGATGGTGTTGGTGCCGGGCTGGCGTTGAACGGAGAGGATGATCGAGCGGTCGTTGTTGAACCAGCCGGCCGCCTTGTTGTTTTGCACGCTGTCCAGCACCTGGCCGAGATCCCCCAGGCGGACGGGCGCGCCGTTGCGATAGGCCACGATCTGCCGGCGGTAGGCCTCGGCGCTCTTGAGCTGGCCGGTCGCCTGCACGGTGAGCGCGCGGTCGGGGCCGTTGAGCGTGCCGGTGGGGAGGTTGACGTTGCCGGTGTTCAGCGCGGACCGCACTTCGTCGAGGCCGATGCCCCGGGCGGCCAGCGCCCGCGGGCTGAGTTGCACGCGCACCGCGTATTTTTGCGAGCCCATGACCTGCACCTGGGCGACGCCGTTGACGGTGGAAATGCGCTGGGCGAGCATCGTCTCGGCGTATTCGGCCACCTCCGACAACGGCAGCGACGACGAGCTCATCACCAGAAGCAGAATCGAGTCGTCGGCGGGGTTGACCTTGCGGAAGGACGGCGGCGCGGGCATGTCCTGCGGGAGGCGGCGTTGCACGGCCGAGATGGCCGACTGCACATCGAGCGCCGCGCCATCGAGCGAACGATCCAGATTGAACTGGAGCGTGATCTGGGTGCTGCCGAGCGAGCTCACCGACGTCATCGAATCGATGCCGGCGATGGTGGACAACTGCTGCTCAAGCGGCGTGGCCACCGAGGATGCCATTGTCTCGGGATTGGCCCCGGGCAGGCCGGCGGAGACGACGATGGTGGGAAAATCGATGTTGGGCAGATCGCTCACCGGCAGCGACCGGTACGCCATGAAGCCAAACAAAGTGATGGCGATGGTCACGAGCGTCGTCATGACCGGCCGCCGGATGAAAATCTCGGAGAGGTTCATGGGGCCTTCGCCTTGCCCTTGCCTTCACCCTTGCCTTTGCCCTTCCCCGCTCCGGGCGGTCCCTTGGGCGCGCCGCCGGCCTCGCCGGGGGTTTTGACTTCGACCCGGCCGCCGGGCACGACGCGCAGGTGGCCGTCGGTGATGACGGTCTCGCCCTCGCGCACGCCCTTGGTGACCACGGCGAAACCTTCCGCCTGGCGCTCGATCACGACCGGCCGCAGCTCCGCGGTCTGGTCCTCTTTCACCACAAACACATGCTGACCGTGCTGGTCGTTCTGCACCGCCTGCGCCGGCACCACCAACGCCTCGGGCGCTGACAGGTGGACGCGAACGTTGACAAACTGCCCGGGCCAGAGCCCGCGGTCGGCGTTGGCAAACGTGGCCTTCAGCTTGAGCGTGCCGGTGGCGGCATCGATGGCGTTGTCGATAAAGGAGAGCTCGCCGATTTCCGGCGCTTCCGTCGCGTGGGCCGGTGCGGCGGTCACGCGCACACTGCCGGCCGCGCGCTGGCGTTGCAACGCGGCGAGATGCTGCTGCGGCACCGCGAATGTGACGTAGATGGGGCTCAGTTGGTGGATCGTGACGAGCGAGACCGTGGCATCGCTGGCGCGCACAAGATCGCCCTCACGCGCCCCGAGGTTGCCGGTGCGGCCCGCGATCGGCGCGCGGATGGAGCAAAACTCCAGCTGCAACTTCGCGTTTTCGAGTGTCGCCTCGCTCACCCGCAGCGTCGCGCGCAAGGTGCGTTCGGTGGTCTGGATCGTCTGGAACTGTTCCTGCGAGACCATGGCATCGGTGCTCAGCTTCTGATAACGCGCCAACTGCTCCTGCGCATTGGCCAGCTGGGTGCGGATCTTTTGCAGATCGGCCTCGGCCGAGCGCACCGCGTTTTGAAACGTCCGCGGGTCGATTTCGAAAAGCAGATCGCCCTGCTGTACCTCCTGCCCTTCGCGGAAATCGACCTTCCAGAGCACGCCGGTCACGAGCGAGCGCAACGTCGCCGTCCGGATCGGCTCCACCGCGCCGATGGCATCGAGCACCAGCGGGGCGACCTTGCGCTGCGCCTGCCCGGTGAGCACAGGTGCGGGCCCACCACCGCCGCGCCCCCGGCCGCCCGCCGCGGGTTTTTCTCCGCACCCGGCCAACAGGCCCAGTAGCAGCGCCGCACCGAGCCCGGTGCGGACAAAGGAACGGCAGAACGACAGACAGACCGGCGAAATCATGATGGGAAAAGGAGAAAACCAAGGCACGGGCCGGGGAGCCGATGCAATGCGCTGACGCCGAGAACAAGCCCGTTGCGCGGGCTGCCGACAAGCGCAATGTCATCCGCCGCACACGCGGCCGAGCACCAGCCGCCGTCAGCACAACGTAACTACGTAGTGCCAGTCCCGCAGGCTAAGCATTACTCCGCAGTTATGCTTTCGCTTATTGCCTCGGGTAGTACGCAAGATAACGTCCGCGCTCGCTTCAGGCTGCTTCCGCACTTGCACAAACATGGGCTACTGGCTGCGCATGTTGGAGGATTGGACGAGCCACCAGGACTACGGGTGGTTTGTGGCGGCGCTTTGCTGGTTCGCCGTCGCCCTCGCCGCCGCGCTGCGTCGCGACGAAAAGAATCAACGCGCCCCCGTCTGGTGGCTCCTCGCGCTCGCCGCCACCGGCATCGTCAACGCCATCACCGAGCTGCTGTTCTTCGCACAGTATGCCAGTTTCCCTTATCTCGGATTCGATTTCTTTCTCGGCGTAATCTCCGCCCTGGGGACAATGGCGCTGTGGGCTCCGCTGGCTCGAGGCCTTCCGCGTCCGCGCGCCATCTTGCGACTGAGCGCCTTGGTGCTCGCTGGCCTTGCCCTGGCCACCGGACGCTTTCTTGAGCCAATTCTAGGCGGTTGGATCTGGGCGTTGGCGACAACACTCGGAATCTGGATCACCGTGCGCGCGCTCCGCCGCAATCACGCGCTACTGGGATTGCCGCCCAACGATCAGAGACGCTTTAATCTTGGGCTGTTCTGCATAGCGCTCTGGCCGGTGATCACGACCTTTGGGCCGCTCGCCTACACTTTCCTCGAAGGTCGACGCAACGCCGACCTGGGCCACTTCGCGCTGCCTGCCGCGATTTGGCATAGCGCAGCCGCCCTTCTCCTCGCTTGGTCGCTTTGGGCGGCGCAATTGCGAGCACTGGCCGAGGTCTCCACCTATAGCCGGCGTAATTTGCGTTCCGATGTGCGCGTGGGATTAAGCGTATTGGCGTTGTGGCTGGCGCTCGGCGCAGGGCTTTCGGTCTATAATGGCCGCCAAGCCCGCATCGCATTTGAGCAAAGCCTCATCTCTCGCACCCAAGCCGTCGTCGCCCTGATGGATGAGCAAGCTATTAAAAATCTGCTGAATGATGACCTCAAAATCGGGAGCCTAGCAAAATCCATCAACGCTAGCGGCCAGGATTTTGAGCTGATTTACCTGCATCGATATAACCACGAAGCATTGGTGGCCGTTCGCCAGCAGCTCACCAGGCTAGCGAAATCCGATCCCAGCTTAATAGGTGTCAATATAGCCGTATTTGGAAAAACCCGTTTAATAACCTTGGTCAGAGCAACCGGTTTTTCCAGCCTAGGGAGATGGCTGGTAGTAATAAGACTTCTTTCTGACGAGGATCGGCGGCTGTTTGCCGCAGGAAAACCCTTTGTCGATGGCCCCTGGCGTCAACAATGGCGCGCCCATTTCAACGCCTTCGCCCCCGTCAAAGTGATCACTGGCGAATACCGTGGACGCTGCTGGGTCATGACCAGTGTTTATGCCACGAGCTGGACCGCCTCATTCGCCCACGCGCGCCTGCAAGCGATGACGGTCACCGGCATTGGCGTGATTCTGTGGGCGGTGGCGATCGTCTACCGGTTGCGGCGCACCGAGCAGGAATGGGCATTGCAACGCGCCGAGCAGGCGCAGAACGCCGACAAGGCCAAAAGCGAATTCCTCGCGCAGGTCAGCCACGAGCTGCGCAACCCCCTGCAAGGCGTGCTCGGCTACGGGGAATTGCTCGAGCAGGAGGCCCTGCCGCCCTCCGCCCACGCCCTGATCGGCAAGATGCGTTCCCAGGGCACGCTCATGCTCCGTCTGGTCAACGATCTGATCGACCTGGGCGCGCTCCAGTCCGGCGCGTTCCGCCTGCACCTCGGCCACGTCCGGCTGCGCGCGCTCGCCGAGGAATGCATGGACTCGATCCGTCCCAAAGCGACCGCCAAGCGCCTCGCGCTCGAATGGAGTTACGACGATTCCCTGCCCGAAGTGATCGAGGCCGACGACGCGCGCCTGCGCCAGGTGCTGCTCAACCTCCTCGGCAACGCCGTCAA
>JACRHS010000004.1 GCA_016217595.1 Opitutia bacterium
CATTAAGAGAAAACAAAAGAGCCATTTCGTGCAAAAAAGGAGCGGCGAAGCTCCTTGCCTATGAGTAGTATGATGTTTCATGGGTTGTGGTTATGTTAGGCTGAACAAGAAATGAGCGACACGTTTTCGCGGTATTTGACCAAACCGACCAAAGCATCTGCTGAATCGCAGAAATAAGGCGGCGTCTGGTGCAAGTCATGGGCTTCAACATGATTCAAGTGAGGGATAGCTCTGCGGTTTTTTAGGTAGAAATGCGGGTATTTTGGCCACCAAAACGGTATGGCGTGTGAAAAGTGATTTATGGCTAAAACTGGTTAGTGCATTTTATTATAACTCTTTCTCGCTGTTACTTTTCGTTTTATTTTACGTGCAAAGAGAGGAGTAAATCTCTTCCGCAATTACTGGTTGGCTATTAGCAAGGGCTTAGCAGGTAGCTACTTCACCGCGGCGGTTAGTCGGTAGGAGCGTGGGAGACAGCCGGGGGCTAGTCCGGCCGGCAGGTAGTCTGTTGTCACGACAATGGTTGCTTCTCCTTTGCGACGCGTGTCCATGGGTGTGATCACGACTTGGTACAAAAGCGGGTCGTTTTGCTCGGGCCGCCTTAATTCAACGCGATAGTTATCATTATCTACCGTTAATGAGGTTATGCTGGCCTTGGGCGGTGTCTCCTTGATACGGAGCGAGATGATTTGCGCCCTGGGTTCGCTTCCTGCGATCCAATAGACAAAACTTGGCTGCACCAGCACAGGCTCGTCGTTTGTCCGAACTTTCCTGCTCGGATCTACCGGGATGACGATCGAGAGTTTAAGTATTTCCGGATTTTCTTTCCTCCCATTGGTATAAACCTTGAGCGTAATATCCCGGATACTCTGATCCCCATCCAAGTTTACGGAAGCCCCGACCTCCCCCCTTTCACCGGGGGCGTAGGACTTATGGCACTCCACCGGAATGGTGCAGCCACAAGAGGGTATGATTTCCGTGATCGATAACGGCTTGTCTCCGGTATTAGTGAAGCCAAAGGAGACCTTCTGCTCTGCAGCACCCACCGGCGCGACCAATGATCGTTCGCGCGAATCCCACTCGATTGCCGCTACCAGCCGACTCACCAGAACCGCCATGATGCAGAACATCATTCGTTTCAACATAGCACCATAAATTCCCACTTTGTTGCTATCATGCGTCGTGACTTGGGTGAACCATCTCATAGAAACGAATAAACATCCGGCGATGGTCGAAACGATCATCGCCGGATGTCGGGTTTATGCATAGCGACCGATCTTCAGCTACGGGATCGTCGTGTTATCCCGGAGCATAAATTCCCAGTTGGTGTATCCGGCCATATTTTGCGCCTCGATCCCGACCCAACCGCGCATCGCACCAGAGTCATCAATGACTTGCTGCAAGGCAAAGGGGTGCATATTTCCGGTGTAGCATGGCCAAGCTGTATCTGGGGTCAGACAACTGCAGAAATAATTGAGTACCATGTTGCGCGAGGAATTATTCCCTCCCAAGTGGCTCACCGTACCGCCATGCGTGCCGGAACCGCATCCCGCGGTGCAAGAATTCGTGGATGGATTCCAATAATGCAAGCAGCCGCCGCCTGTCGGCGAAGTGAAGTTTGTGAGATTCACTGCATCGGGATACCAGCCAGATCCAGAACTGGGCCACAACGTGATGGCTCCTTTGTTATAATACATCTGCACTCGATACCCGGGGTAATTGATCCGCGGCACGCTGGTGATCGGGCAGTACACCGTCCATGCAGCGTTGCTGCCATAGCCGCGGCCATGCGTGATCGTGTAGCTTGCAGTCCCCGCAAACGCCACGCGGGCGACGCCCGTTTCCGGGAGCGTCACCGTCCAATCCTCCCAATTGCCATTGTCCCAAGTAATATGCAACGCCCCGGTCGAGGTATTGTAGGTATAAGCACCAGACCAACTGGAGTATTGCCCGGACGGAACCATCCATCCGGTCGGAGTATAAACGTAGCAGGTTTTACTAACGCCATCCATGGTACATAGATGAGAATTGAGCGCAGTTTTGCCGACATCGTTATTAGTATCCCAATTCCAATAGGTCTCGGCTACGCGCCCGGTAGAGGCTGTAAACGTCCAATTCGCCAGACGGACCCAAGTAGTCCCAGAGGTGTCCATTTTCCCGTAACAAACCGAGAAATTGGCTTTGCCTTGTGGCAGGGGTTGAGCAGCAAAAACAACTGAAGTCGTAAACATTACCGCGGAAGCGGCTAAAGCGCGAAAGATAGACAACGGGTTCTTCATTGAGGTATTTGAGGATTAACTGTTCAAGGGACGGCGCAACTGAAGCAATAGTGCATGGTCACGCGCCGGTGTGACCATGCACCGCAGGCAAAGTGACTAGAAGCGGGCCTTCAGGCCGATGTTAAACGTCACGCCAGAGCCGTTAGCATAGGAAGGTATCTTCCGGTCGAAGGCATATACAAACTCGGTCGTGACCAATTCATTGGTGATATTATAAACCTCGAAATACATCGAGTAGATACGATTAAACGAATACTGCCCCTTGAAATCAAGCAGGAGACGCTCGTCCGAATAGACATCGTATATACCAGAACCGGGGACATTTGCCTGGACAGGGAGAATGCCAGCGCCGCTGCCGTGGGTGCCTGGAGTACTGCTCTTGTAGTAAGTACTCCGATAGTTGGCCAACAAGCGGACATCCAAGCCATAACCCCGGTACGAGATGCCCGCATTCCAACTGCGAGGCGTCAGATTGGGCAGGCGATTAGTGAAGCCATTGGCGGAGCCAAAATCACCATAGGTATCCAGATATGTGAAGTTAGCATTAGTACCAAACCCACGCAAGAACCCCGGCAACGAAGTATATTGCTGACTGTAGTTTACCTCAAAGCCACGGATCCGGGCCGAGCCCACGTTACGGGTTTGATTTAACGTCCAGCCGGCATATTCGCCACCGAAACCATTGTCCGAACCAGAGCCGATAACCGTGGGGAAACTACGAGTGTAGTTCTTGATTTCCTTGAGAAACACGCCTGCAGAGATCAAGCCTACCGGCTCGAAATACTTCTCCACGGCGGCCTCGAAATTGTCCGAGGTGTAGGGCTTTAGTGCGGGATTTCCAGCACTGATCGTCTGCGCAGTGACGTTGGGCGATGAAGCCACCGGCAAGAGCAAGGTGGGGCTGGGACGAGAGATAGATGTGTTGTAGCTGAGACGACCCTGGAAACCGCGTCCGATTTCATAGACGAAATGCAAGCTAGGAAAGACATTGTTATAGTCCTTTTCTGGAGATTTCACCCAGCCGCGAATTGTGTCGCGCGCCCGAGCGGCATTGGCGGCAGGGTCCGCTGCTGCTCCAAGATTGGTGTTGTTAGCATTATAAACCACCAAGTTATGCGCACCGCTCGAAACCGTTTGCTCCACGCGCACTCCACCCAAAACGCGCAGTCTGCCCAGCTGCATCTGACCCATCGCATAGCCAGCCCGAACTTCTTCGGTAGCCTCCATGTTGTTGATGCCCGATTGCTGGATGCTGTTATAAATATCGGATGCATTCTGGGTGAAATTTGCCGGATTCTTCCACGGATCACCAGGGCGACCAGTGGTGTAAAGCTGCACAAAGGGGAACGGACCATAATTGCCACCCGACATCTTCATCGTATACCCGAGATACGGTGTGATGCCGCCATTTGCCGCGGTAGTCGACGGACCGCTATAGGTATAATAGCCAAAGTTGCGGCTCGTCGAGCCGTGGAGGCGGGAGAACTTTACGCCCATTTTGATATAAGCAGGCACACTTGTGGCCAAGTCCTTACGAAAGTCCGAGCCAAAGCCCCAACGTTCAGACGGTGCGCGATAGGTTAGCCGTGTCGAGCCTGCCACCAGACTGTAGTTCGCCGGATCGCTCCAGCTAGGGCCCGAGATCTGCGTTACCTGCGGGAACCACGGATCTCGCCCCCGGCGATCGATTTGCAGGCCAACGCCCGACAGGGTAATACTGCCCGTGTTGATCGCAGGATAGCCCGTGCGCGTGCTGGAATAGTTCATGTCGAAATTCAGCTTACCCGTGCCGGAGAAAAGTTTCCGCTCCAGACCAGAACCGAGCGTGAAGCTTTCGCTCTCGCGAATGTACAACAGTGACTCATTGGTCACAACCGCCGAAGGAATGGTCGTCACATCGAAAGTGCTCCCGGGCGCAAACATGGTCAAGGGCCGCGAGGTATTGCTACCTGTCGCCACCCGCCAGCGAAAATAAGAGGGCGCTGCGCCACTGGGATTACGTCCTAGCGCATAAGTACTCTTAAAATAAACAACGGTATTCTCGTTGATCTTATAATCTGTGTTGAAGCCATAGGTGAAAGCTCGAGTAGCAACACTATCCGCGCCCAAGTGGCCCGCGCTATAACCTCTAACCAATGGCTCCAATGGTGCACCCGGATTTGCCGGTGCAGCAACCGTGTATGCGACTTGCGCGGCATTGCCTGTTCCCAGACGAGGCCCAAGTTCCGAAAGACGACCAGAACCGGCATTGGCGGTGATTGAAATCGAAAGGCCCAAATTATTCTTTCCGCCACGCACACTGAGCACATCGGAATAATGAATGCTCAACAGATCCAGCTTGGCCAAATCTTTGCCAGGCACGCTTCTGTCCTCATGGAGCGCCGTCCAAGACGTACCCGCCGCCAGAGTGACCCGGCGACCCGGGGTTTGATCAAACGCCCGCTTGGTCCGCAAATTAATATAACCCGCGACAGCATTGCCATCCATGTCTGGAGTAGGCGCTTTGATAATTTCCAAAGATGCCACATTACCGGTGCTGACCTGGCCAAAATAGACGTTCAAGTTACTCAACGTTGTACCGCCTGATGTGGCGATTTGATTACCGTCAACGAGCAGCGATGAAAAGTCCTGAGTCATGCCGCGGATATAGATACCACCCGCCTGGCCACCTGCGCCAACGTCTGCCGCAACACCGGGGAGGCGTTGCAGCAATTCACCCACACCTGCGCCAGGATTGCCGAAGGCATCCACTGCGGCCACCGTTCTCACATTCATCGCCTGGCGCTGGTTCTGAATGGCAGCTGCTGAACCTTCGCGAATACTTTTAACCACAAAGGTTTCCAGCTGATACACACCCGAGTTCATGGCGATATCCTTGTTCTGCAAGCGGCCGGCCTCCACCACAATGGTCTGACGCTCCGTGTCCAAACCAGTGTACGTAACCACTAGCACATGAGTGCCTGCCGGCACCTGTAAATTATAGTAGCCACTCGTATCGGTGGTCGTGCTCAGATTCGTTTGATCGATCCGCACCACTGCAGAGACGAGAAACTCTTTGGTAGCATCATTCGACACCCGGCCGGCAATGGTGCCCAACGCCTCGGCCCGGGCCAGTGGCGACCACACTGCTGACATCAGTAAGAAGCCCAATATCAATGCGACGAGCCGACTGGGCAACGTCCAACAAAATGAATCTTGGCTTATAGGTACACTACGGGAGGGATCTTTAGTCATAGGTTTAGTGGGTTAGCAGAAGCCGCGAAATGTATGCGCACGGGGAAAGCTTGAAAACGAGCACAGCAAAGCCTTACACCGGACCACGTAATAGTCCGACGCGAATACATCAGTGCTGCATCATTTCCGAGCCAGAGCGCAGATTCCTAAGGCATAATACACAAAGCGTCCGGACATGCGGCATAGCTGCGCATATCCGACGAGTATAAAGGTTGTAGGTTTTAAGTTAAGGGTGTAGCGAGCAAATCAACCGTCCGACGAGAATGACTTTTGGTCAATTAGGAATTAAGTCAGCAGTGTAATTATTGCGTTTATTTGCCTATTTTTAATTTAATCCGCATATGATGGATAACCCCCTCCCAGATATCTTGAATTATTTAATCATGGCGAAATTAACCATCTCCAACCGCCACCACACGGCCAATGGTCATAGCGTGTAACATAAATGTTTGAGACTTTTGCATTACAATAGTGACTGAGGCCCAGCATGCGCGAACAGCATAAGGCTGACCTACTTTCGCTAACTGATATATCTAGCTAATAATTTTAAAGTTAGACATTTCTATTCTGCTCGGTTTCCCTTTTCCACATATGCAATGCCTGAGTGTAGCGCCTTCCACCGCGCGCATAATTTTGCATATTGCTGCATATAAGCGGTTAGCTTCTCTCTGACGAGAGGAGTGCACTGCAAGAGCAACTGGTTTCGATTCATTTATTTCCAGAGCGCCCCGCCACCTATGCCTTACCCACGAACAGCATCTGAGATCAACTCGCATATACCCAGAAAGATAGTCCAGATCGCGCCTGCGGATCCCATCAGAGTAATGACCGTATCGCCACGCCTGCAAAATATTACCATGGGAGATTAGTACTTCTGGATTTCTCTAAAACCCGGCCAGGGCGTTTCTAGGCTTTCATGCCACGCGCCATTGTTGATATTCACCACAAAACTTACCGCCCATGCCCATCCACGCCCTAAATCGCGCCTGGTTTCTTGAGACGCCGCAGTCATCTTATGCTCTGGGCGTTACTGCCACCGGCCACCTCCAACACTGGCACTGGGGTGCCAAGATTGCACCCACAGACCTTGGCCAGATGCGACCGGTGCTGATCCGATCGTTCTCCCCCATTCCAGCCGATGGCCCAGAGATGTTTTCACCCGATACTATGCCGGCGGAGTTTCCCTCAGCCAGCGGCGCCGACTTCCGGTCGCCGGCCGTGGAAGTCGAGCTGGCGGACGGGACCGCCTGCCTCGATTTGCGCTACCAGTCGCATCGCCTAATCGCCGGCAAAACTCCAATCGAAGGCCTTCCCTCCACTTACGTTGAACACGAGGAAGAAGCCTCCACGCTGCAAATCGAGTTGCTTGATGCGCCCAGCCAAATCGCCGCTATTTTAAGCTACACGGCATTCACCGGCCACGACGCCATTGCGCGTTCCGTTCGCATCGAAAATCGCGGAACGAAGCCCGTGCGTCTCAAACGCGTTTTCTGCGCCAGCATCGACCTACCGGAAGCCTCTGCAGAGCGCTGGCTGCATCTTGCCGGTTCATGGGCGCGAGAAACGGGCGTCAACATCGCACCGCTCGGCCCTGGTTGCCAAAGTATCGCCAGCCGCCGCGGTGTCAGCAGCCACCAGCATAATCCTTTCTTTGCCTTGCTCGGCCATGGCGCCAAGGAGGAACAAGGCGAAGTCTGGGGCTTCAGCCTGGTGTACAGCGGCAATTTTCTCGCCACGGTGGAGCGCGACCAGTTTGCGCTCACCCGCGCCCAGATCGGGATCAACCCCGAGGGCTTCGCCTGGCAACTGCTTCCCGGCGCCAGTTTTCAAGCACCCGAGGTTGTGCTGGTCTACTCCGCCGCGGGTTTGGGCGCGATGTCGCGCACTTACCACCGCCTGTTCCGCACCCGTCTGCTGCGCGGCCCGCTGCGCGACACCCTGCGCCCCATCGCGCTCAACAACTGGGAGTCCACCTATTTCACGTTCGACGCGCCCACCATCCTCGCACTCGCGCAACAAGCCCGCGCGCTCGGCGCCGAGCTGCTCATGCTCGACGACGGCTGGTTCGGAAAACGCGATGATGACAAGAGCTCTCTCGGCGATTGGACGCCGCACGCCCGCAAGCTTCCCGATGGACTGCGCGCGATGGTCGACGGAGTCCGTGCGACCGGAGTGGAGTTCGGTCTCTGGTTCGAACCCGAGATGGTCTCGCCCGATAGCGAACTTCTCCGCGCGCATCCCGACTGGACAATTCACTCCGCAGCACGACGTCCGTCTCTAGGTCGCAACCAGCTGATTCTCGATTTCGGCCGGGCCGAGGTGCGCGATGAGATTTACCGCCGCATTGCCGCCATCCTGCACAGCGCGCCGATCACGTACCTGAAGTGGGACATGAACCGCCATCTCACCGAAGTAGCTTCCGTGGGTTTGCCCCCCGAGCGCCAAGGCGAAGCGGCCCATCGTCACGTACTCGGCGTGTACGCGTTCTTGGAGCGGCTCACCGCGGAGTTTCCGCAACTCTGCATCGAGAACTGCGCTGGCGGCGGCGGGCGTTTCGATCCCGGCATGCTGGCTTACACGCAGCTCACCTGGATCAGCGACAACACCGACGCCATCAGCCGGCTCTCGATTCAACTCGGGGCGAGCCTCGTCTATCCACTCTCAGTCATGGGTGCGCACTATTCGGCCGTGCCCAACCATCAAGTCGGACGAGTGACTCCGCCCGCCACACGCGGCGCTGTGGCCGCGGGTTGTGTGCTCGGCATCATGCTCGATCCCGCCAAGCTCGCGACAGAGGAGCGGGCCGAACTCGCCCGCTGGATTGAGCGCCATAAAGCCTGGCGCCCCTTGCTCGCGAGCGGCGAATTGCACCGCTTGAAAGACCCGCGCCAAGGTGCGGAAGCCGCTTGGATGATCGTCGCGCCGGATCAATCGGAGGCGCTCGTATTCCATGTGCGGATTCTCGCAGAGCCACACGGCCCATTCCAACGACTGCGCCTGTACGGGCTCAACCCGGACTGGGTTTACCGCGATACCGCCACCGGCGAATCGTGGCGGGGAGATGCCCTGATGCGACACGGCTGGATCTTCCCCGACACCGGCGATTTTGCCGCGCACCACTGGCACCTGCGCCGCGCAGACTGACCAACTTGCCTTTAAAAAAAGAGCTGCCGTCGCGCTGACGGCAGCTCAGCTGCTTTATGTCTTGGGGCGCGAGAGCGCCTTAGAAGGTTGTCCGTATCGTAAACGTCGCGCGCCGCGGCATGCGGAACCAGGCGTACGCCGGTGTCTGACGCGAATCGGTGAGGTTGTTCACGTTCACGCTCGCCGTCCACTTCACCTTGTCGACGGTCCAGTCATAACCGATGACCGCATTCACATCCCAGAATGCGGGCAGGAAATAATTGACGTTGGAGGAGGTCAGACCCGCAGTCTTGCCGGTGTACTTGGGGCCGCCGCCGAACCAAAGTCCCTTGAGCGAACCGGCGGAGAAGTTGTACCGCGCCCAGAGCGCGCCCAGTGTCTTGGCCGTGCCCTGTATTTGCGAACCCTCGAAGTATTTGAAGCCCGCCGGCTCGAAAGAATCGATCGTGTTGCTCAGCGTCATGTTGCCGAGAATCTGCAGGTTTTGCGTCGCCGAATAGTTGATTTCAAATTCGACGCCACGGCTTCGTGTCTCATTGCCTTGAAATGTGATAGCAATGGTCTGACCGTTGACGAACGGATTGATGGTGCGGAGCTGATCGGTCAGCGTGGTTTGATAAACAGCCAGGGTCGAAGACAGCCGGCCGTCGAGCATACTGGTCTTGATGCCAGCCTCATAACCAGTGGCTTGGAAGGGCCTAGCAGGCTCACCCGGCACGCTAGTCTGCACGCCGTTCACGATGGCGGGAACTTGCAGCACCGAGTTCGACGGCTGGTAGGAAGTGCTATACGAGGCGTAGAGCATGACATCTGGCAGCAATTTGAAGCCAACACCCACCTGCGGACTCGCCCGATGCGTACGCCAATCGGTACCTAACGTATTGTTGATGAAGTTCTGCGTTTGGGCGCGGTTCTCGTTGTAACGCGCTCCCGCTACGAACAACAACCGGTCACGGAAGAGACTGCCATTAACCACTGCGTAGGCCGCTTTGTCGGTGGTGAGGTTGGTGTTATCCTGGCTGCGATTGGTCAAGGCATTAGGGTCGATGGGCTCATTGTGATTCACGTAGTAGGTCGGACTAGCAGGATTGATGTCCCACGTGCGGAACCACGGAGATGCGAGCGAGCCGCTGTTATTCTGTCGGGTGACTAAGTGCGGGCCATTGCCATCCGACAGGCTAAAACCAAAGAGCGGCTGAATCTTGCCCCAAGGGAACGTATACTTGCCGGCCAAATCGATTTGGAAGGTCTTGGCGCGCTGCTTGACGATCTGCAGGCGCGGACGACGGCCCATGATCCACGGCGAAGCCGTGCCATTTTGCATGGCGGAACGGATGACCGATTGATCGGCGTTGGCCGCCTGGGCAAAGGCGATCTCGCGGGCAATTTTCTCTGCGGACGTCAATGCGGCCCACGAGGGCGCCACGCTCCAGCCGGTAGCGGCGGAGTACACCATGCTGTTGGGCGTCGGCACAAACACAGTACCGATACCGGTCTGGAAATTCGACACCTTGCCGCGGGGCAAATCCAGATTCATACGCGCCACCCATCTGTCGTTTAGATTGAGCACGAGTTCTAAATCCACGATTTCCATGCTGTACTTCAGATAGTTCTGATCGCTGCTATAGTTAAAACGATCAGGATAGAGGGTGGAGCCGTTGACCAGATCGATGTTGTTGAACGGATTGGTGGCCGCGACGTCGCGCCCCACCACACCGGTCAACTCGCCCGACGGCGATCCGTAGCCGGGTCGGTAGAGTGAGTCGACCACGCTCTCGGGCGTGACGCCCACCTGCGCCGCCGGGTGATATACCGGCTGAGGCGTCTCATCGCGAAGATAGTATTGGTAGCTGGCGCGGAAAGAGACGTTCTTGTTGAAATTCCAAGTGACGGTCGGCGCAAACGACTTGTTGCGCACCTTTGAGGGATCGCGCCACACGAAATCCTGATCCCAGTTGGCATTGACGCGGAAAAGCACCGTCTCGCCACTGAGCGGACGATTGATGTCGATGGCGGTCTTCCACGAGTTCAACGTACCAACCTGGCCGGTAATCGTGGTGAATGCTTTCGTCTGGGCTTTCTTCGTAACGTAGTTGACCACACCGCCCGGACCAAGCGGGCCGTACAATAGCGACGCCGGCCCCTTAACGACCTCCACGCGTTCGATCACCGACGTTTCGATATAGGTGTTACCAAATTGAGGCGAGACGATGCCGTCACGCAACGGTGTGACGCCGAAGCCGCGGACGATGAGCCCACTGTTGCCCGCATTGAATCCCGGAGCGCTGCTCCGTACATTCGAAGCATAGCTGGCAATTTCATAGATATTGCTGGCCGAAATGTCGGTGATGAATTCCGAGGTCAGCGCAGTGACCGAGAAGGGCAGATCCGCGATGGGCGTCGCGATGCGTGTGGCCGATACCGAGTTGCTCGCACGATAACCTCGATCTTTTGACCCGACGACCTCGAAGGTGGGTAGTTCGATGGACTCCTGCTTGAGCAATTCGGAGCTTTTATCCGCCGCAGGAGTCTGCGCGCGTCCTCCGACGGGAATGGCTAGCGCCAAGCCAAGGCCTAGCGCGACGAATCGACCGGCCTGCGGCGATATAATATTACTATAGCTGGATGTTGTCATGGGTTGTTTCAGTGGTTGCGGTTCACAGACAAATTGTTCGCGCCGTCATACGGTACGCATGATGGCCCTCGTGCCTTTCCACCCGTCGTCGCAGGTCGCATGACGTCTTCTGCGCACCACTCAGGTCAACGCGACCGAGCGCCGAAGCCGGCAACAGGTGGCACACCTGCACCGGGCGGAGAGGACTATACGGAGTGATTGGGGGCATGGGGATTGGCAGCTGGTTTCATTCTGCACATTTCCCCGCCGCCCCATACCTCCATAAAAACCTAAAACATATCCTTCAACATCCTGCATCACGTGCAGACAGCAATTATCCCCACCGGCAACCGCTGTTTCTGGCAGACAAACTCATATCAGCATCAGGTACATTTCCTATTAATGATCTGATTATTATGGATCAATTTAACTGCATCGTTTCATGAAAAACCGATTACATAGAAAATGTCTCATCGGCGTTCACAGACACAATAAAGGTTTTTCCATAGCTGACACTGAGTCGGCCAAAACACCCCAGACCATTCCCGCAGCACCCTCTCGCTACTCGCTTGCCCACTCTTCTGGTCGAGTCGCATTCGTGCATATCCGTCGATCATCTCGCCGCCTCACTGGCCGCGGCCAAAATCCGCGCGTCCTCCGCCAAGTCGCGCGCAGCCGGTCACATTTCAGTCTGGCAGACTGGGTGCCAATTTCATCTTTTTCTCCTTTATGAGCCTACCGTTCCCAGTTCTCACGCCCGAGGAAGCAGCCGCCATGATCAATAATGGCGACACCATTGGCTTCAGCGGCTTCACTCCCGCCGGCGCCTGCAAAATGATCCCGCAGGCTCTGGCCGCCCGTGCCAAGACCGAGCACGCTGCCGGCCGCCCCTTCAAAGTGGGTGTCGTCACGGGCGCCTCCACCGGCCCATCGCTCGACGGTGCGCTCGCCGAAGCCGAGGCCATTGCCTGGCGCACGCCTTACCAGTCCAACGCCACCCTCCGCCGCCAGATCAACGAGGGCAAAACCCGCTTCTTCGACATGCACCTTTCAGCGCTCCAACCCACGGTGCGCAGCGGAGTGTTTGGCAAATTCCAGTGGGCTGTCGTCGAAGCCGCCCGCGTCACGCCCAACGGCGAAGTCACCCTTACCACCTCCGTCGGCGCCACCAACACGTTCCTGCGCCTCGCCGACCGCGTGCTGCTGGAAATCAACTCTTCCCACCCTGAGTCGCTCACCGGCTTCCACGATCTCTACGAGCCGGCCGATCCTCCCTTCCGTCGCGAGATCCCGATCTACACCACCTCGGACCGTATCGGCTCCCCGGTGATGAAGCTCGATCCGAAGAAGATCGCCGGCATCGTCTACACCAACAAGCCCGACGAGACCGCCGGATTCGATGCCCCCGACGAGGTGACGAACAAGATCGGCGAAAACGTCGCCGAGTTCCTCGCCGCCGAAGTCCGCTCCGGTCGCATCCCGGCCAGCTTCCTTCCGCTGCAATCCGGTGTGGGCAACATCGCCAACGCCGTCATCGGCGCGCTCGGCGCCAATTCCGGCATCCCGCCCTTCACGATGTTCACCGAGGTCATTCAGGACTCCGTGCTTGAGCTCGTTTATACCGGCAAATGCCGTTTCGCCAGCGGCACCTCGCTCACGCTCAGCGCCGAGCAGCTTGCCAAGTTCAAGGCCAACCTTGAGCACTTCCGCTCGCGCATCGTGCTCCGTCCGCAGGAAATCACCAACAGCCCCGAGCTCGTCCGCCGCCTCGGTCTCATCACGATCAACACCGCGCTGGAGCTCGACCTCTTCGGCAACGTCAACAGCACGCACGTGATGGGCCGCGATTTGATGAACGGTATCGGCGGCTCGGGCGATTTCACCCGCAACGCCCACATCTCGATCTTCACCTGCCCGTCCGTCGCCAAGAACGGTGCCATCAGCACCATCGTGCCGCTTGTCGCTCACGTCGACCACAGCGAGCACTCGGTGCAGGTCGCCGTCACCGAGCACGGCGTGGCCGATCTGCGCGGCAAAACCCCGCACGAGCGCGCCGTTCTCATCATCGAGAAGTGCGTGCATCCGGAGTACCGCGACCTCCTGCGCGCTTACCTCGCGCTCTCGAACCGCGGCCACGTGCCGCAGACGCTCGCCAACTGCTTCCGCATGCACAGCACCTTCATCGAAGGCGGCGACATGCGCAAAGTGCAGTGGGTGAAATGATCCCCCGACGGCTCTCCGCCTGACCTCCGTTTCGATCCGCAAGCGGCAGTCTCCCCGACTGCCGCTTGCGTGTTTTCAACTACGCCGATCCGCCGCCCTTTCCACGTTTGCACCCTTGCGGTTTGGCCGTCCCCCGGTACGTTGCGCCCCCTTATCATGATTCAGCCCGACGAATCGTCCGCTCCGGTTCCCTCGCCCGCTGGCGCCCGTGCCAGCGAACCTCTGCTCGATCTCGGACTGATCCGCAAATACTCCATCCCGGGCCCGCGCTACACCTCATATCCGCCCGCCACGCAATTCACGGCCGAGCTTGGGCCCCTGCAACTCGGCGCCGCCATCGCCGACGATAACCGCCCGGGCGCCGGCCCGATCTCGCTCTATTTCCACCTGCCCTTCTGCGAAACCCGCTGCTGGTTTTGCGGCTGCAACACCGTCATCACCGCCCGCCGCGGCGCCGCCGCGGAATACAACGACGACCTCGCGCGCGAAATCCGACTCACGGCGGCGCAGATGGACTGCTCCCGCCCCGTCACCCAGGTGCATTTCGGCGGCGGTTCGCCCACATTTTTCCCGCCCGAGGAATTGCGCCGGCTCGGCCGGATGATCACCGACACCTTCCGTCTGGCTCCGAATTGCGAATACAGCGTCGAGGTCGACCCCCGCCGGCTCTCGCGCGATCACATCGTCGCCCTGCGCGAGATCGGCGCCAACCGCGCCTCGCTCGGCGTGCAGGACACTAACTCCAAAGTGCAGCTCGCCATGCACCGCTGGCAGCCGCACGAACTCAATATCACAGTGTTTAAATGGATGCGCGAAGAAGGCTTCCGATCCATCAGCGTCGACCTGATCTACGGGCTGCCGTTGCAAACCGCCGAGTCTTTTGCCGTCACGCTCGACGAAGTGCTCGCGTTGCAACCCGACCGCCTCTCGGTGTTCAGCTACGCGCACATCCCGTGGCTCAAGCCCACGCAGAAGATTTTCGACGACCGCGGCCAGCTTCCCTCGCCGGAGCAGAAGCTCGCGATGTTTGCGCTCGCCTACGAACGGCTCACTGGCGCCGGCTATATCGACATCGGCCTCGACCATTTCGCCAAGCCCACCGACGAACTCGCCCTCGCCCAGCGCGCCGGCACCCTGCACCGCAATTTCCAGGGCTACAGCACCTGCGCCGACGCCTCGCTTTACGGTTTCGGCATGTCGTCGATCTCGTCGACCGCCGACACCTATCGGCAAAACCACAAGACGCTCCCCGCCTGGCGCGATGCCCTCGCCGCCGGCCAGCTGCCCGTCGAGCGCGGCCTGCGCCTCTCCGCCGAGGATCACCGCCGTCGCATCATCATCATGGGGATCATGTGCAACCGCCGCCTCGACTACAGCTCGCTCTCGCAACAAATCGGCGTGGACTTTGCGACCACCTACGCGCGCGAACTCGCTTCTCTCGCCGACCTTGAAGCCGATGGCCTGCTCACGCGCGACGACCGCAAGCTGGAAGTCACGCGCGTCGGCGTGCCGCTCCTGCGCGTGATTGCGATGCGTTTCGACAATACTTTTTCCGCCGCGCCCCGGCGCCACGCGCAAACCGTCTAGCGCGTTTCGAACCGTCGTCCTTCCCCGGCACGAGCGTAATCCGATCGGCGCAAGGGAAGAAGTTGACACCCCCCGCGCGTCTGCGTGACTAAAACCGTGTTTCGGGGTGTAGCTTAGCCTGGTAGAGCGCCTGGTTTGGGACCAGGAGGTCGCAGGTTCGAATCCTGTCGCCCCGACCACTTCTCTCGCAAAGCCCTCTTATCGGCGAGAAATGCGCGATTGACACGCAGCGCGGAACTAGCAGCCTGACAGCCGCTTCAGGTATCCATTGCGCCGGCTGGTGCCCCCCACCAGCCATGAGACTAAACCCCACCTCACTACCACCCGCAGCGTCCTTGCTGCTCGTTTTCCTTGCCTGCCAACCTTTGGGCCGCGCGCAAACCGTGCTGCTCGGCTGGGACGTCAACGGCACCAGCGAAGACGCATTGACCCTCACCGCCACCACGCGCGCGAGCCAGATCAGCTCGTCGGGTGCGAGCGGCATTCTCTCGCGCGGCAGCGGCGCCGCGCTTCCGGGTGTGCCGTCCAGCAATGCCTTCGGCGCCTCCGGCTTCACCGCGACTTCGCTCACCGGTGCGATGAGCGGCAACGACTACTTTTCGTTCAGCATCACGGTCAACGACGGCTACAGCCTTTCGTTGACCAGCATCAGCATGAAGATGTCTGACACAACCAACGGCCCGACCTCCGCCGCCCTCTTCAGCTCGGTGGGCGGATTTTCTTCCACAAGTTCGGCCATCCAAACCTGGAGCCTCACGGGCAATGCCAGCAACGACCAAACCATCACGTTGAGCAGCGGCGCCTTCACCAATCTCACCGGCACCGTGGAATTTCGTCTCTACGGCTACGGCGGCGACACAGGCACCACCGACAAGCTGCGGTTTCGCAACCTCGCGGGCAACGACCTCGCGCTCTGCGGCACGCTCAGCGCGGTGCCCGAACCCTCCACCTACGCCGCGCTGACGGGCGCCGCAGTCTTCGCGGTCACCGCATGGCGGAGACGCCGCCAGCGCCCTGTCGCACCGCCACAAAAAAGCCCGCCGGAATGCGGCGGGCTCGGGTAAATGATAGCGCGGGTCTGCCCCGCGTGGATCACTTCTGGCCGGGTAACTTGATCCCAACGGCCGAATCTTTCGCCGCCGGCGCTGCCGCAGCGGGCGCAGGAGCCGCGGGCAGATTGGCGCGCAACATCATTGCACGCTGCATCCACATGCTACCGGCATCGAGCTGGGTGATGAGATCGGCGTATTTCCGCGCCTCGTCGGCTTTGTTGGCGCTGGCCGCGTTGCTGGCGAGGTGATACGCCGCTTCCACGCGGAGGCCCTTCAATTGTTTCGCATCGTCGGCGAGCTGCTTCAAACCGGCTTCGCCCTCGGCGTTTTTACCGGAGATGAGTTTGGTCATCGCCGCTCCGAGCTTGGCGCGCCCGGCAAACACCTGCTCTTTAAACATCCCGGCGGCCTGATCGTAACTCACGAGCGCCTCGGGATAATTGCCGGCGGCATAAGCTTCATCGGCCAGTCGCAAATAGGCGACCGCCGCGAGCGTGTGCCCGGAATGCGCCGCCGCAAAGGCTTTCAAACCCGCCGTGCCGTTCGCCGCCGCATAGGCCTTCTGAATCCCGGCTTCGCGTTGCGCCGAATAGATTTCGTAGCCGCCCTTCGCGAGGATGGCGACCAGGACAAGCACGCAAAATGACAGCACCACGGAGCGATTTTTCTCCCAGAACTTGTGCAGTTTCATCGCGAAACTGTCGACCGGATGGAGGACGGGAGTATCGGCGGGCTTGGATTCGGGAGTGGTGGCCATGATTGGAAATGCGCAGGTTTGGTCTAAAAGAAGCCGCGACCAAAACAAAAGCCCCCGGCGCTGTAAATGCCGGAAATCGGCCAATTCTCTTCTTCCAACCACCTGCAACTGGCCCCGCCATCCCCGCGCTGGCCCTGCCCTTCCGCTCCCGAGCTCAGTCGAACACCACGGTTTTGTTGCCGTAAACGAGCACCCGGGCCTCCAAATGCCAGCGCACTGCCTGTGCGAGCACCATCTTTTCCAGATCGCGCCCTTTGCGCACCAAGTCTTCCACGCTATGACGATGCGTCACCCGGGCGACGTCCTGCTGGATGATCGGCCCCTCGTCGAGATCGCGCGTGGCATAATGCGCCGTGGCGCCGATGAGCTTCACGCCGCGCTTGTACGCCTGATGGTAGGGGCGCCCGCCGGCAAACGCCGGGAGAAACGAGTGATGGATGTTGATCACCGGCCGCCCAAATTTCTCCAAAAAGTCCGCCGACAACACCTGCATGTAGCGCGCGAGAATCACCAGCTCCGCGCCGATTTCGCGCAACAACGCCAGCTGTCGCGCCTCCGCCTCGGCCTTGGTCTCCGCCGTCACCGGTAGCACGTGAAACGCCAGCCCGTAGCCCCGCGCCGCCGCGCCGAGGTCCTCGTGGTTGGCCACGACCGCCGCGATCTCGCACGGAAACTCGCTGGCCCGCCACCGCAGCACCAGATCGTGAAAACAATGATCCGCCTTCGACACGAACAGCGCCACCTTGGGCCGGTGCGCGGTGTTGATCACCCGCGCCTGCATCCCGATCACGCCGGCAAATTCGCGAAATGCGTCCGCCTCGGCACTGGCGCTGGCGGCGGCCGACGGCTCCCACTCGATGCGTTGAAAGAAAATCCCCTCCTCCAGATCGCGATGCTGGTCGGCGTGCAGGATGTTGCCGCCACGCGCGAAAATCCAGCCGGCCGTCTTGGCGACGAGACCGGGTTGGTCGGGACCATGGAGCAAAGCGACGAGCGTAGTAGCGGCGGACATAAGGGTGCTGGGCGTAGCGCCCCGCCCGAGCCCTGACAAACGCAAAACGCCAGTCCCGCCCCTTGTCATCCATTAGATGACAAACGCCGTCAGGCGGTTTGTAACGTATTACGTTACATCCGCGCCGGGCGTCGCTCCTGAAAAACACTTCTGGGGAACCTGCAGTCAGCCCGCCTGCGCCAACTGCCAGCGGGCCAGGATGCGCGCGATCTCGGGCTGCACCTGCTGCCGGGCGAGTGCCCGGTCGTCATGGCGCATCAGCAGCGCGTCGTAATTCGTATGCGTGTGTCGGATGTGCGCCACCACGGCGAGCCGCACCGCCTCCGGATCGAGTTCCCGCGCGGCGGCCGAGCGCCCCACGCGGCCGGAATATTTTTCGCAGGCCCGCTCGGCAATGCGCGCTGCCTCTGCCGCCGGACAACCGGGATACGCCGCGCCAATGGCCGCGGCAAAAGCCGCGACGCGACCCGGCTCCTGCGCGGCCCGCGCCACGGCTGCGCGCTCGCGTTGTCGCGCCCGCCGGTCGGCGTCGGCCAGACACTCCTCCTCCGCGCGCTGGATCGCCGCCGCGGGCACGAGGATGCCCTGGCGTTCGTAGTGCTGCCGGGCGCGCGACCACTGCACCACCACGGCGCGCAACGCCGCGTGCTTGGTCGCCCGACGCGTGAGCGCGACATCGCCGCGCGGCAAAAATTCCAGATGCGCGAGATCCGCGCACTCCAGGCACAGCGGCTTTTCGCGCACCAGCCTGATCCAGTTGCCCTTGAACAAATCCAGCCCGCACTCCGCGCATTTCCCCTGCTGGTGGGTGATAAAAACGACGATCTCCGTCGGCGCCGGAGTTGCGGCAGCGGTGCCTGCTGCGGATGTGAGCGGAACAATATCGGCCACGCGCCAGAAATTGCCGCGTCCGATGCCTTCGGGCAAGTCCGCACCCGCCGCCACTTGGCAGCGATGAATTTCCATTGCCCCAACAGCAGCGCACAATTTCCAATCTTCCCATGGCCCAGACCCCCAACCCTTCTGCCATCACTGAGTTTCAAGAGTTGTACCGGCGCGCACGGTTTCTGGATGCTTACGTGCTGCTCCAGCAGTTTTCGCCACCGGAGATGTGGGTGGACACACCGGCACGCATCGCCGCCCAACGTTTGCTCGGCAATCTCGGCGCCACACGTCGCGCGCAGAATTTATCGCATGCCACCTGGCAACGAGATCCCGCCAACATCGCCTCCTGTTTTTACTACGCATACAATTTCTCCGAGCGTCATGGCCCGCTCGAAACCCTCCAGCTGGTCGAATCGTGGTTTGCCGCCGGCACGGTTCCCACACACACGGCCGACACCGCCGATCCACACGCGGTTTATCTGTGGCTGCTCCAGGCGTGTTTGCTCGCGCAATTTCGCGATTTTACCGCGGCCCAACCTTGGTTGGATGCCGCCGAACGCGTCACTCCCGATGATCCGTGGACTCATGTCGAGAAAGCTTCGGTCTTTCTCCAACAAGATCGTTATGCCGAAGCCATCGCTGCGACCGAACGCGCCCTTGCCCTGCGTCCCGCTTACCGGCCGGCCATCGGGGTCTTAGCCCACGCATTGACGCTGTGCGGCCGCGAAACCGAGGCCGTAGCAGCGCTGCAACAGTCCCTCGACTCGATGCAAAGCGGCCACCTCGCGTGTCAATTGGTCAATTTGCTGTACGAACGCGGCGATTTCGCCGGGGCTTACGATGCGCTCCTCACCGCCGAACGATTCTGGCCGCTCGCCGAGAAACCGCTGCGGCAATGGCTCGCTGGGCGCAAGGCCGACACACTACACCGCCTGGGTCGTCCGCAGGAGGCGATCGTTCAAGCGCGCCAATTGACCGGTCGTTACCACGAGTCCATGGTAACGCGGCTCACTGCCCAACTGGAAAACGGTGCCCCCGCCAAGCGCGTTGAATTGCCGGTCGGTTTTGTTCGCCAGCATCACCTGACCTGTGCGCCAGCGACCCTGAGCGCGGTCAGCGCCTTTCTTGGCCAACCGATCGACCATCTCGCACTGGCCCGACTGATCACCTACGACGGCACTCCAGACCACGAGGAACGCCACTGGCTCGAAACCCACGGCTGGCACGTCCGCGAGTTTCGCGTCACGTGGGAAAGCGCGGTCGCTCTGCTCGACCGCGGCTTGCCCTTCACGATGGTGACAACCTGGGTGCGCAGCGCGCATATGCAGGCGGTCATCGGTTATGATGCCACGCTGCGCACGCTAGTCATTCGCGACCCCTACGAACGCAACCAGTCGGAGACGCTCGCCGCCGAGTTTTTCGAGCTGCAAACGCCCCATGGTCCCCGCGGCATGGCGCTGGTGCCTACCGCCAACGCCGACCGGATCGCCGACATCGAGTTTCCCGACGCACCTCTCTACGACCTCTGGTATCAGTTGCGCCGCGCACTGGCGTCGCATGATCGCGCTGCCGCCGTCCGGCATGCAGAGGAGCTCGAACGCCACGCTCCCGGCCATCGCCTCGCACTCTGGGCACAGCGCGCGCTGGCCTATTATGACGACAATCCGCTGCGCATTCATGAGACAGTCGTCGCGCTGCGCCGGCTTTTCCCCAAAGAACCCAATCTCCAGCTCGAAGAGCTTTCGCTCCTGCAACGCCTCGGACGCCGCGCCGAGCGGCTCGAACGACTGCGCGAGCAAGCGCTCGCCCGCGGCGCCGATCCGGCGTTCTGGCGGGAGTACGCGGAGGAATTGCGCAATGACGCCCGCGAGCATCAACGCGCCCGTCGCTATGCGCGCCGCCTGGCCCGCACCCGGCCGCAGGACTGGCCCAATCTCCTTACCTTCGCCAACGTGTTGTGGGATCAACGCGATTTCGCCGCCGCCACCCGCGTTTACCGGCTCGCCGCCACACAAGGAGACAAAGCGGAGTGGGCATGGCAGTCGTATTTCATCGCCTGCCGCCTTCTGCGCCAGACCGACACCGTGCTGGCTCTGTTGCGCGAACGCTGGCAACGGCTCGGCCACGCCTCCGCCCTGCCAGCCCAAGCATTATGCCGGGCGCTTAGGCAATTGGATCGCGGCGCCGAGGCCACGGTCGTTTTGGAGTCTGCGCTCACACAGCGGCCCGAAGATGGCAGCCTCCTGCTCTTTGCCGCTGAACACTGCAGTCGCAGCGGCGAGTGGTCACGCGCCGCCGCAAACCTGAAAGCGGCCCAAGGCCGCGTGCCACCTGCAGAATGGCTCCCGGTGGCCGCAGGACTGGCCAACGCGCAGGCGGATCATCCCACGACTCTCTCGCTCTGGCGGCAATTGCTCGCCAATGACCCGCAAAACATCCAGGCCCTGCGGGAAGTGGCACGGTTGCAGGCCATCACCACCGGCCGCGAGGCCACGCTCACATGGCTGGCCGAGCAAGTGCGCCGCTTTCCCCACTTCCTGCCTTTGCGACAAATCCGGCTCGAATGGCTGCGCGCCGCGCCCGCCGCCGACGCTCTCGCCGAGGTTGAAGATTATCTGGCGCTTCACTCCGGCGATGCCTGGGCGCTGCGGGAAAAAGCGCTCATCCTTCTGCGGGCGCTCCGGCCGGAGGAGGCTCTTGCCAACGCGCTAGCTGCCGAGCAAATCGAACCGCAAGCCGCGACCTCGGCGGGAATCGTGGGCCAGGCATTGCTGGCGTTGCGCCGTCTGCCCGAGGCGCGCGCAGCGACGCTCCGCGCCCTGCGCCTCTCCATCGACGCCGAGCACCTGATGCCGCAACTCATCGCGGCGAGCCCCAGCTTCGAGGAACGTGTTGCCGCCGTGAAATTTCTGCGCGACGAACTGAGCGCCCAGCCAGCACTGGGACAGAGCTTCCTGCAATTTCGTCTGATCGCCACGGGCGTGCTCCCAGCCGAAGAGTTGCGCGAGGCGCTCGAAACGCTGCGCACCGCGCAACCCGAGCACTGGGAAATCTGGTCCGCCACCATCCAGCAGGCCATCGCCCAAAATCGGGGCGACGATGCGTTGAGCCGCGCCGAGGAAGCGACCCGACGCTTCCCCCTGGTGCCGCGACTCTGGGTCGATCTGGCCGATGTGCATCGCCTGCGTGACAACGCCGAGCCCGAGGCGCAAGCGCTCGCCCGCGCGCTGGAACTTTCGCCGGCGTGGAGTTTCGCCAGCCGTCGGCTGGCCTCCTTGCACCTCCGCGCCCGGCAATTCGAAACCGCCGAACAGGTGCTGCGCCAGGCCCTCACCCATGACTCCATGGATGCCGCCGTGCTCGCCGATCACGCGCAACTGCTCTGGGGACTGGGCCGGCAGCACGAAGCCATCGCCACCGTGGAGCGCGCCATCGGATTCGCGCCAGATTACAACTGGGCTTGGAATCTGTTGTCCCAATGGTCCCGAGAACGCCGGGAACCTGACCGCGTGTTCGCCTTCGCCCAACAGTTGGTCGCGCAGCGTCCCGGCGATGCCCAACCCCATTCCCGGCTCGCGCTCGAGTTGCTGAACGCAAACAAGCTCGAAGCCGCGCGCGCCGCCGCGGAAACCGCCCTGTCGCTCGACCGCACCTCGGCGGATTTGCACGACACCCTGGCCATCATTCTCGCCCGGCTCGGGTGTTACGATGAAGCACTGGACGCCTGCCGCGCCCCAGCGGTAGGCCTGCCGCTACCGGCGTTACTACGCGGACGAGCGGCGTGGATCGACTGGCATCGCGGCGCCCGCAAAAATGCGGTCGAGCAGTTGCGCGCGGTACTCGCCGATCATCCCGATTATTCCTGGGGCTGGCAGACGCTGGCGGACTGGCTCGAAGCGTTGGAAGACAACCGCGGCGCCGCGGAAGCCGCGGAACGACTGGCCGCGCTCAATCCGACGCAGGCCTTTCCCCTCGGTTATGTCGCCGACCTTAAACTCAAGCTGGGCGAAAAACGCGTGGCGATGGAGCACCTGCGCCGCGCGCTGCGGATCGATCCCCACTACGCATTCGCTTCGTTCACCCTGCTGCGCTTGGAGTGCGAGGCGGAGAACTGGAAGGAAGCCCAGGCCATCCTCGACTCGATCCGGGCCCACGCCTCTTGCTGGCACGCCCTGCGCTGCGAAGTGCTATTGCAACGCGCGCGCCACGACCAAGCCGCAGCCTTGCAGGCGCTGGCAGGACTCTGTCGAGCTCCCACGCAAGAAACGGAAGCTCTGACTGGCGCGGCCGGATATTTTTTCGACGCCTACTGGACGCAACCGTTGGCCAAAACGCTGGCCAGCGCCCTGGCCCTGCCCGACGCCAATCCAGAAGTGGGCGCGCTGTGGATGCGCGCATGCCTTGCTTATACAGAATGGCCGCGCTTGCGCCGCCTCAAGTCGCCAGCCATTCGCGACGAAGTGCGACGCGCGGCATATGTCACCTATCTTGAATGGCTCGGAAACACCCAGCGCCGCCTCCGTCTGCTGTGGCAAGTTTTCCGGCATCGCACCTGGTTGCGAAAAGACAACGCCACCTGGGGCATCGTCGGCTATGCGCTATCGCGGGCTGGTTTTTCGCGTTGGCTCATCCGGTGGATGGCGGACTGGCGTGAGCACCGCGAGGCATCACCGTGGATGCTCTTCAACCTTTCGCTCTGCCTCTATAATGCCGGCCGCGATGCCGAGGCCCACCAAGTGGTCGACGCCGCACTGCAACTGCCCGCCGATCATACCCGCACGGCCTTCGTCGCATGGACCGCGTGGCGTCAAGCCCGCCTGGGTGAAATAGCCGAGGCGCGGCGTTTGCTGGCCCTATGCGATCCCAAGCCCCACATCGAACTCGCCGGAATCATGGCGCAACTGACAGAGAGCATCTGCTACGCACATGAAGCCCCGAGCGAACAAGCCGCAGTCACGTTTGCCGAAACGCGTCGGAAGCTGGCCGCGTTGCGGACGGAAAATGCGGGCACATACGCCAACAAAGCGGTGCGCCGCGCCCACTATGCCACGCTGCAAGCCGCGGCCGCCGCGACCCGCCGCGCGTATTGGCCGATCTGGCTCCGCCTTTGCAAACCTTGGCACACACTCAGTCGCACAGTATTCTTCACGGTCTTCTCTGGCGTACTGCTGCTGACAATTCCCCTGCTACTCGCAGTTCTGCCAACCGGTTCGCCCCCGATGTTCGTCGTTCTCTGGCCGCTAGCTATGGTCATTATGATGCTACTCAAACGTTCTGATGGTTCGCACTGACACCATCAGCGTTTGTTACGTATTACGTAACTTTCCGCCGCACGCCGCGGCGGCGGAGGAGCCACCAGAGGGCGAGCATGTCGGCGAGCGGACGCCAGAGCATCACGCGCAAGCCGTAGTTCGACACGCCGCCGCGCCGCTCCCGGTGTTGCACCACGATCTCCGTCACCCGAAAACCCGCCGCCACCGCAAACGCCGGCATGAACGAGTACAGCGAGCGGATCGGCCAGAACGCCGCCGCCACTTCGCGCCGAAACACTTTCAACGCGCAGCCGCTGTCGCTCAGACCGTCGCCGAGCACGCGCGCGCGCACGCGGTTGGCCACGCGCGACATTTTGCGGCGCAGCCAGGAATCGTGTCGCGCCGCCCGCACGCCCACCACCATGTCGGCTTGATCGAGCAACGGCAGCAGGCGCGGGATGTCGGCCGGCACGTTCTGCCCGTCGCCGTCCAGTGTGACAATGATCGGCGCGCGCGCCTCGGCGAAACCGCGCAAAAGCGCCGCCGCCTGTCCGGCGTTGGGCGTCTGCCGCACCACGCGGCACTGTGGCCACTGCGCCGCCGCGCGCGCCAGCTCCGTCGCGGTGGTGTCGGTGCTGCCATCGTCGACTGCCAGCACTTCAAACGGCTCCTCCAGCCCGGCCATCGCCGCGCACACTTCCTCCACGAACGCGCGGGCGACCGCGGATTCGTTGTAAAACGGAATGACGACCGAGTAACGGGGGGCAATGGCGGCGATCATGGCGCGGAAGGTGTGATTTCGTCGATAAAGCGTTGCCAGGTGTCGGGCCCTTCCGGCGTCGCGGCGATCCGTTCGGCGATGGGGCGCAACTTTTCCGGTGGGCAAAACCAGATGCGTTTCTCACCGGAGCCGTGCACCGAGATGGCCATCGCGCCCCGGGCGTCGCGCGCCAGCCAGGCGAACGGCTGCCGCTGGCCCCAGCGTTCCGGATAAAGATAAAGCTGCGGACGCTCCAACACCACGCGGCCCTTGGTTAGATCCGTGGCGTGAAACGGCGGGCGCAGCGCAAACGGACACGCCCACGACCACATCCACGCGCCCTCATGTGTCTCGGGGGCATTGACGAGCAACGCCGCATCCGCCGGTGCCTGCTCCGCCGCTGTCCGCACCGCGCCGGCCACGATGCCGGACAACTGCGCCGAGGCCCGCCAAGACTTCGTCGCGGTCGGCAACGTCACCGCGTAGCTCGCGATCAACGCCACCGCGAGGCCGAGCCCCCAGCAGCGTGGCAGCGCGTTCAAACCCAGCGCCCAGGCAATGCACACGCCCGCCGAGGCAAGATAGAGATGCCGCGCCGACACATACGTCACCACGAGCGGCAACGTGGCCACGGCATACCAGGCCACGCCGCAGAAAAACACCGCCGCCGCCCAAGCCCGCGCGCGCCAGAAGAGATAAAACCACCCGGCGAGCATCCCGCCCAACAGTGCCAGACTCGCGCCATGCGCACGGCCGAGACCAAACGGCGCGCAATAGAATTGGGAGAACAGCTCCTGCGCGTACTGCAATTGCCGTTGCCCCAGCTCGCGCCAGAAGACGAGCGAGCCCAGCGCGAGCGACGGACCGCTGGCCCCGCCCGACAGCGCGAGTCGCCGGCACAGAAAATAAACCGCCGCGATCCCGATCCAGCCGAGATAAAGATAGACGGCCCGCTCCCAATCACGCCGCACTTCCGCGCGACACAGCAAGCCATCGCCCAACAGCGCCATGAGCGGCAGCGTCAGGCCAAACTCCTTGGAAAACGCCGCGCCCGCGTAGCACAGCCACGCCGCCACCAGCCAGCGCACATGCCCCTCGGTACGGAACGCCAACCACGCCACGATGCCGCCGAGATAGAAAAACGTGGCGAGCGAATCGACGCGCCCGGTGATCCATGTCACCGGCTCTGCGTGGGCCGGATGCAACGCGAAGAGCAGACCGGCGACGTACGCGCACCATGGCTGGCCGCGACTCACGCGCCATGCGAGCGCCCCCACCAACCACGCGCTCGCGATGTGGATGGAGAGGTTGGTGAGCCGGTAACCGAGCGCCGCTCCACCCCACAAGTGGGCGTCGCTGACAAACGTCAATGCCGTGATCGGCCGCAACTCCGGCAGCACCATGCCCCACATGCCCTCGGACCACTCGCGCACGAACAGTCGCGGCCACTCGCCGAGCGACATCGCCGCGAAGCGGCCGACGTAGGCGAAGTCGTCGCCGATGAAATACCCGCCGAGGGTGTTGGCGAACCCGGCCAACGCCGCCAGCGTGACTGCGCCCAGCAAGAGCAAGGGCCAACGCGTCACGAGAATACCGCTGGGGGGCTGGGAGGACATGCGCCGCCCAGCCTCGCGGCCCGCACCGCAGCGGAAAAGAAAAATCCGCGATTTCGCAAACTATCATAAAGCATCAACGACAATCTGAACTGCACATGCGCAAGTCTCAGCTTGCCGTGAAGTAGCCCGTGCGACTTCGTCTGCAGAATGTGCCCCATCCCCCCATCGAACCCATACGATCGATGACCTTGGGTGAACTTTGAGCCCATACTCACACTTACGACATGAACAGGTATTCTGCCGGACATAATCTGCTGCACGCGGGATCCTTCATATCACCCCTGTTGCCGCTGATGATACTCTCGGCAGCATACCCAAGTTCGCCGTATATCCCTAATTTAGCGGTCATCGTACTCCTCTGGTGTCTCGGCTTGGTGATCAGTTATGGGCTGATAGCCATCCATGAAATGGGACATGCCATAGCCGCGCACTTGGTGGGTTTGGAATTCACCAGCATTACCATAGGGCACTGGCGAAAACTGTTTTCTCTGCAGCTCAATAAAATCACGGTAACTGTTCGTGCCGCTCCCGCGTGCGGCTATGTCGAGCTGAGGCTTACACCTCGCAGTTTTTCTTCACCGCGCATTATCGCGTTTCTTCTCGCAGGCATTTTCTTTGAAACCATCGCCGTCGTCCTCGCACTACTGGGTCCATACTTACCGACCATAACCTCCTTGGATGAGCTCTTGCTGGTTTTCGGTCGCATCTGCGTCATTTGCATAGGCGGTTTGCAAGTACTGGTAAACCTGCTGCCTATCGAGGGGCTGGTCGGCGGCTACAAAATGCCAACAGATGGTTTACAGCTATTGCACCTCTGGAAAAACCGCAGCGCGCGTTCTGCCCAGCGGCAACTTTTCGATGAATTGACCAGACTGGATGAATTACGCAGTACGCAGCGTTCTATAGAGGCCATCGAGTTAGCCTCGGATCTCGCACGTCAAAATCCGGATAACCTCAGCCTTTTGCTGATGCTCGGAGGACTGCATGCAGAAGCGGGCGATACGCAAAAAGCGGAAGCAATCTGGCGGGAGCTTCTCAAACGCCCCGTGGTATCCCCATCCGCACGCGCCGCACAGCTGGATCAGTTGTGTTGCCTTCCACTTTATTACGGACGCCTCGATCTATTGCCGGAAGCCGAAGCATGGTGCACCGAGGCTCTGAAATACGCACCCGACGCTATCACCCTCAAAGGCACACGCGGTAGCGTTCTGGTTGAGCTTGGCCGCATCGATGAAGGCATGGCTTTATTGCGAGAGGTGATTAAGCAAAGTGAGTGCGCGATCGACCGCGCCGTTAGTTCTTCCTATCTCGCGAAAGCCCACGCTGCCAAAGGTGATCATTGCGAAGCTCGACAATGGATAGAAAAAGCGCGCGGCATCGACCCAAACCACATCGTTGTAAAACGCATTACCGCACAATTGTCCCAACAGGAAGAGATAACGACGGCAATGAGCTCTCCGCTTCCCAAAAATCCTTAGGTCTCTTTAGCCAACGATTCGGAAAACAATAGCTGACGTCACTCGGTCGTCACGTTGCCGCGGTACTGCTGGATGGGCTTTACGCCGACGCGCTCGCGCTTGAGGGCCTTGATGCCGTTCACCGCCGCTTGCGCGCCGGTGAGCGTCGTCATGATACACACATTGTGCGCGTAGGCCGCAGAGCGAATCTGGTTTTCGTCGCGACGCGGGATCATGCCGCCGGGCGTGTTGATCACCATTTGAATCTGCCCGTTCTTGATCAGGTCGACCGCCGTGGGGCGGCCTTCGCCGATTTTTTGGAGCTTGGTGACTTTCACGCCTTTTTCGGCGATGACCTTGGCCGTGCCGCTGGTCGAGTAGATCGCGAAGCCGAGTTTCTCCAGCTTGCGCGCGAGTTCGGCGGCACGGGGTTTGTCGGCGTCTTTGACCGAGAGGAACACGTTGCCCTGCACCGGCAGGCCGGGCTTGGCGGCGGCCTCGGCCTTGGCGAAGGCGATGCCGAGATCGTTGTCGATGCCCATGACTTCGCCGGTCGAGCGCATCTCGGGGCTGAGCGTGATGGTGGCGCCGGGGAAACGCACGAAGGGGAACACGGCTTCCTTCACGCACCAGTGTTTTGGTGTCTGCTCGCGCGTGAAGCCGAGCTCCTTGAGCGTCTTGCCGGCCATGACTTTGGCGGCGAGTTTCGCGAGCGGCACGCCGATGGACTTGGCCACGAACGGCACGGTGCGCGAGGCGCGCGGGTTAACTTCGAGGATGAAGAGCTGGTTGTCCTTGATGGCAAACTGCACGTTCATCAGGCCGATGACCTTGAGCTCGCGGGCGAGCGCGTAGGTGGCTTTGCGCACAGTCTGGAGCATGGCGCGGCCGAGCGTGTGCGGCGGCATGACCATGGCGGCGTCGCCCGAATGCACGCCGGCGTACTCGATGTGTTCGAGCATGCCGCCGATGACAGAGGTCTCGCCGTCGCTGATGCAGTCGACGTCGAGTTCGATGGCGTCTTCGAGGAATTTGTCGATCAGCACGGGCTTGCCGGGCATGACGTCGAACACCTGACGCACGACGCCCTTGAGCTCCTCTTCACTGTAGAGGATGAACATGCCGCGGCCGCCGAGCACGAACGACGGGCGCACGAGCACCGGGTAACCGAGTTCGGCGGCGCTGGTGATGGCTTCCGCTTCGCTGAGCGCGGTGCGGTTGGCGGGCTGGCGCAGGCCGACCTTGTCGAGAATGGCGGCGAAAAGTTTCCGGTCCTCGGCGGTGTCGATCGATTCGGGCGAGGTGCCGATGATGTTCACGCCATTGGCCTTCAGCGAGGTGGCTAGGTTGAGCGGCGTCTGGCCGCCGAACTGCACGATGACGCCGTCGCACTTTTCCTGTTGGTAGATTTCCAACACGTCTTCGAGCGTGAGCGGCTCGAAGTAGAGGCGGTCGCTGGTGTCGTAATCGGTGGAGACGGTCTCAGGGTTGGAGTTGACCATCACGGTTTCGCAACCGATCTCGCGCAGGGCGAAGCTGGCGTGCACGCAGCAGTAATCGAACTCGATGCCCTGGCCGATGCGGTTGGGGCCGCCGCCGAGAATCATGATCTTCTTTTTGCCCGAGGAGGGCATGACCTCGTTCTCGTTGCCGTAGCTGGAATAGTAGTAGGGCGTGAACGCCTCGAACTCGGCCGCACAGGTGTCGACGAGCCGGTAGGTCGTCTGAATGCCGCGCTGCTTGCGCTCGGCGCGCACGGTGGCGAGGTCGCTCTTGAAGAAATGGGCGAGCTGGACATCGGAGAAGCCGAACTCCTTGGCGCGGCGCAGGAGGCCGACGTCAATGCTGGCGAGCGTCTGCTTCTTCAGCTCGCACTCCATTTCGAAAATCTGGTGAAGCTGATGCAGGAACCACCGGTCGATCTTCGAGAGCTCGAAGATATCCTCAATCGTGAGGCCGGACATGAACGCGTAGCGGATGTAGAAAATCCGCTCGGCGTTGGGCGTGGCGAGCTTGGCCTTGATCGTCCCTGCGTCGGGCGCTTCATCGAGGCCATATTTGCCGCCGCCGCCGAAGCCGCGCGCGCCGGTTTCGAGCGAGCGCAACGCCTTCTGGATGGATTCCTTGAACGTGCGGCCGATGGCCATCGCCTCGCCAACGGATTTCATCGAGGAGGTGAGCGTGGGATCGGCGTCGGGGAATTTCTCGAACGTGAACCGCGGCACCTTGGTGACGACGTAGTCGATCGTGGGCTCGAACGACGCCGGCGTGAGGCGCGTGATGTCGTTCTTGAGCTCGTCGAGCGCGTAGCCGACGGCGAGTTTCGCGGCGATTTTGGCGATGGGAAAACCGGTGGCCTTCGACGCGAGCGCCGAGGAGCGCGACACGCGCGGATTCATCTCGATGACGACCATGCGGCCGGTATCGGGGCAAACCGCGAACTGGATGTTGGAACCGCCGGTCTCGACGCCGACTTCGCGGATGCAGGCGAACGACGCATCGCGCATCACCTGGTATTCCTTGTCGGTGAGCGTCATCGCCGGGGCGACCGTGATCGAGTCGCCGGTGTGCACGCCCATCGGGTCGAAATTCTCGATCGAGCAGATGACGACGCACTGATCCTTGTGATCGCGCATCACCTCCATCTCGTACTCTTTCCAACCGAGCAGACATTCCTCGACGAGCACCTCGTGCACCGGCGAGAGATCGAGGCCGTTGGCGACGATGCGCTCGAATTCTTCCTTGTTGTAAGCGATACCGCCGCCCTGTCCGCCGAGTGTAAACGACGGCCGGATGATGAGCGGGAACATGCCGATTTCCTCGGCCGCCGCGCGCGCCTGGTCCATGGACTTCACCGTACGGGACTTCGCGCAATCGAGGCCGATCTTGATCATGGCCTGCTTGAAGAGCTCGCGGTCCTCGCCCTTGGCGATGGCGGCGGGCTTGGCACCGATCATCTCCACGCCGTACTTGGCGAGGATGCCGGCCTTGTTCAACTCCATCGACAGGTTGAGGGCGGTCTGGCCGCCGAGCGTGGGCAGCAAGGCATCGGGCCTTTCGGCCGCGATGATCTTCTCCAGAATGTCGACCGTGAGCGGCTCGATGTAGGTGACATCGGCGAACTCCGGATCGGTCATGATCGTGGCCGGATTGGAGTTAACCAACACCACGCGGTAGCCTTCCTCGCGCAGGGCTTTGCAGGCTTGGGTGCCCGAGTAGTCAAACTCGCAAGCCTGCCCGATGACGATCGGGCCGGCGCCAATGATGAGGATGGACTTCAGGTCAGTGCGTTTGGGCATGGACGTAGATTTTGCCGAGGGTTGAGAGCGCCTCGCGGCGGCGCAAGCGGGAAACGGATTTTCCTGCGAAGTCCTTCGCCCCCCTCCGGCCGTTGAAGCGCTTAACGATGACGACGACAAACCGTTGGCGCTAGTCGTCGCGCCCGTTACTGTCGCACCCAACTCCCTCCCCGTCGATGTTTCTTCTCCCCGATTTCGATCTTCACGCCTGCGAACGCCCGCGCATCGAGCACATCGCGCCCGCCGCGCTCGCTACCACACCCAAAACCATCGTGGCAGTCGTCAATCCCCGCAGCGCCGGCGGCCCGCACGATTTCTCCTCCGAAGGCGATTACTGGTGGCCCGACCCGAAGAACCCCGACGGTCCCTACATCCAACGCGACGGCTTGAGCAACCCCGACAACTTCGTGGCGCACCGCCAGCTCTTGATCGGCTTCGCACGTGATTTCTCGACGCTCGCCGCGGCTTATCGGGTGACGCGCGAGGAACGCTATGCCACCGCCGGCGCGCGCCACCTCCGCGCTTGGTTCGTCGATCCCGCCACACGGATGAACCCCAGCCTGCTCTATTCGCAGGCGATCAAGGGCCGCAGCACCGGGCGCAGCATCGGCGTCATCGACACGCTCCATCTTGTGGAAGTGGCGCTCGGCGTCGAAGCCCTGCGCGGCGCAAAAGCGTTCTCCACCGCGGACGACACCGCGGTCACGGCGTGGTTTCGCGATTACCTGCACTGGCTGCGCACGCATCCGTACGGCGTCGACGAGAGCAAGGCGGAGAACAACCACGGCACGTGCTGGGCGCTGCAAGCGGCGGCGTTCGCGCACGTGACCGGCGACGCGGCGGGGCTCGCGGATTGCCGCCGGCGGTTTAAGGAAATCCTGCTGCCCCGGCAAATGGCGGCCGATGGCAGTTTCCCGCGAGAGCTGGCGCGGACCAAGCCCTACGGTTACTCGATCTTCAACCTCGATGTGATGACCGCGCTGGCGCAACTGCTCTCCACGCCCGAGGAAAATCTCCTCACGTGGACGCTGCCCGACGGCCGCAGCATCGCCAAGGGCATCGCGTACCTCGCGCCCTTCCTCGCCGACAAAACAAAATGGCCGGGCAAACGCGACGTGATGTATTGGGACGACTGGCCGGTGCGCCAACCCGCGCTGATTTTCGGCGCCCTCGCCACCGGCAACACCGACTGGCTCGCCACGTGGCGGAAGCTCAATCCCGACCCGAGCGTCGAGGAAATCCAGCGCAACTTCCCCATCCGCCAGCCGGTGCTCTGGATGCGGTAAGCGCGACAGAGCGCGCATGTTAGCGCGTGGGGCAATACACCCAAACTCTGTAGCAACAACGCCTACCGGTGGTTGCAGACACCCAGTGGACTGACTGCGCTCGGAGTCCATCAACGGAGGCACAATTATTGCCTGCTCTTTGGCAACAGCTTGCGTCGCTCTACACACATTGGCATGGAGCTGGCTAAGCCACTGCCCGCCATGCCCCTTCATTGCCTGTATTTGATTCGTTTCCCTGCCTGCCTTCAGCATCAACGCCGCTGTCCGCGCGTGCCACGCCTGATTTTATTTTGCGGAGCGATGCTGCTCTACGGCGCTTTTGCGCCAGCTGCCCAAACAATAATCCGTGAAAATGACCCGATATCATATTTGCCCCGTATTACTGACCAGCTGTGTAAATTATCTCACGATGGTCGTCATGTGGCGTTGTGCGTCAGCAGCAAAGACGGTTTCGAAATTATCCGTTGCGATATCGAAAAACCGGAAGACATTCAGACTCTTGCGCAAGCTAGGAGCTTTGCGCAGCGACTGGTCCCGGTATACTGGGCACCATCAGGGCGGTTCGTTTTCCGCGATGAACAGCATCATTATTTTATCGCCTCTGGCGCGAACGCAGAGTCGCGCGGCTCCGCCGATCTCCCGCTGTTGCTGACTGAAAAACCCGACCACGCCAAACCTCCGTCGAAACAGGTCGTGCGTTTCTTTGCGCGCAGCATGGACGACCCGGAATGCGTGCTATTCACGCGCACCAGCCAAACCCGCATTGAGCAGCCGGACGATACGCCCCAAACGCAAATATTTTTACTCAAAGCGGATCTACGGACAGGGCAAACGACGATCCTCTACTCAGGCGTGCATGAAGGACGGGTGCTGTTCGACAGGCAGGGCCGGGCCCGCGTATTGCAAGAAGAGCCAGCGTATTCCGCAACGCGCGACGACATCCTGCTGCAGCAAGACGACAAAACCCGCGCCATCAGCCTCGACCGACACCTTGGCAAGACGCTGCCTGTCGCCTTCCGTTGGTCGGATAAAAACTATTTCGGCCCTCGTTCGGTCCCACTCGGTTTGGGCGAAGATCCTGAAATCCTCTATTATGCCTCGAATGTCGGCCGCGATACCTTTGGCCTGTACGCACTAAACCTACGCACCTCGGCCCGCACTACCTTTGCTTTGGAAAATCCGACGCAGGATTTGTTCGATCCCACAGAGACTGATTCCGCCGAGCCTGTCGTGGTATATGATCCAACAAAGTCCAAAGTTGTCGGACTGCGGCTGCCGTCGGGCACGCATTGGCTCGATACCGAGCTGGCGGATGTCCAGACAACACTGGAGAAAAAGCTGCCGGAGCGCCAAGTGCGGCTGCTGGAGTGGAACGAAACGCGCACCCGTTTTCTCCTGCTGGCAACAAGCATGGAGGATCCTGGACGCTACTACGTGTACGACAGGGCTACGCGGCATCTCCTGCACCTACTACGGGTGAATCCCGTCTTGCAGATGGATGCGGTAAATCCGACGCAAACTTGGAGCACCATCACGCCCAACGGCACAACTTTGCACGGCAGCCTCACAAAACCGCGCCATATCGCACGCATCCCGCCACCCGCGATAGTCCTGGTGCATGACGCCCCTTGGAAGCCGGGTGCGAGTGCTGGTTACTCCGGCGAGGCGCAGATCCTCGCCCGACAAGGATTCCTGGTTGTACAACTCGAATACCGCGGCTCCCGCGGGCACGGTTTGCGCCATCTGAACGCCATCCGCCGCGGCTTCGATCGCGTCCCGCTGGAAGACGTTCGTGCCGCGCTGGCCTGGCTCGCGACTCAACAAAGATACGACACGCGACGCGTGGCCGTGCTGGGGCATGGCTTTGGCGGCAACCTCGCCTTGCGCGCAGTACAGCTCTACCCGGAGGAGTTTTGCTGCGCGATCGCCATCAATGCACCGCTCAACCTCGACCGAGACTCGGAAAATCCATCCGCAAAAGGCTACAACGCGATCGTCCAATCCATGCAGCAGAGCACAAGCATCAGCGAAAGCCCTATCATGACAATGCCGAAGGGGGACGATGAGACCTATAAATCGTTTCTGTCTTTACCGTCCTTGCCCATGTCTGTCGGCACGTACGATTTCTCCGCTAGCGTGCGGCGCGAATTCTACGGCGAACCAGCAGCGTTGCGCATCAGCTCACCGATGACTTACGCCGACAAGCAGACCCGGCCAGCCTTGCTTATATATGATATGAGCGCGAAAGCCGCCGATATCGCCCAAGCCAAAGTACTGTGCGATTCGCTCAAGCGTAACCAACGCGCCGTCGAGCTCGCCGAAATCAAAGGGCGGATGAAATTGGGCCAAACGATGCTATTTGCGCAGGCTTACGCTCACATCGGCGAATTCCTTAGCCGACACATTTTCGATACCAAAAGCGAAAACACCTCGAAGTAAAAATGAAAACCGCCTCCAGCATCTGTCGCCGGCTGACGCATATCGCGCTATCCGCCGCGGCGGCACTCACCGCCCTAGCCGGCTCGCTGCCCGGCGCAGAACGAGGACATGCCCGTCCGGAAATCACCGATGTTTCCGAACGCATAATCGAGCTGCCTCCGCTGCTGGTAGAAGAGCGCCAAGGAGCGCCGTGGCGTTACGCGTCGCTGCCAGGGCTCGAAGTGCTTTCGCGCTGCAAAGACGATGCCACCGGGAGATTCGTCCGCGGCTGGTGGCGCGCCCAGACGATGCTGCGCCGGCTGTTGCCGGCCGAGTTCCAAGGCCAGTTCGATGTGCCGGCAAAATTGATCCTGCACAGTCAAAACGCCAAAAATGCCATCTCTCGCGAGGTCATCGACGAAATGGTGCGCAAAGATCGCAATACGCCCAACGCCCGCCGTCCCGACATGATCGGGGTCATGCCCAACCTCCGCCTGAACGACCGCGACAGCTGGTTGGCCTTCGTGTTTCTCGACGAAAAACGCGCCACTGAATCGATTGCCTGCACGCCAAGCCATGTGCGCGCGCTCCTGGAAGCCCGCACTCCGCAGCTGCCGCTCTGGTTCATCGCCGGCTTCGTGCAGCTGTTTTATGATGCCGAGTTTTTTCAAATGACGCTGACACTCCGGGGAACGCAATGGACCACCGAGGCACATACGCGACTGATCGCCCGTAACCCGGCATATCCGCACGCCCTGCTGCCGTTCGAGGAGATGCTGGCAGTCGCGCCGCGCATCGCAGCCAACAACCAACCTGCGAACCTGCAGTTATGGCGAAAGCAAGCGGCGCTTTTCATCCGCTGGGCTCTGGAGGAAAAGATTCCCGGCCGCGCCGACGCGTTTTGGAAATTTCTGGAGCGGACCTGCGCCGAGCCCGCCACAGAAAACCTGTTCCGGGAGCATTTCGGCTTCGGCTATGCCGACGCCGAAGACCGTTTGAGTGACTATCTGCCCGCGGCTTTACGCCGCCCGATCTCCTTCGTCGCCTTGGCTGCAGACGAGCCCAACATCAAGCTGCGTCTGGCATCCGCCGGCGAGATCGCCCGCATCAAAGGCGACTGGGAGCGGCTGGAAGTCGGCTATGTGCAAATACATTTCCCGATGCTGGCCTCCAAGTATCGCGAACAAGCGCTGCGTACGCTGGAGCACGGCCGTCAGCTTGATTCGACCGACCCGCAGCTATTGGCCGCGCTGGGTTTGCTGTATTGCGACGACGGCAACGATGCCACTGCCCTGCCGTATCTAGAAGCGGCGGCAAAAGCCAAAATTGTCCGGCCGCGTGTTTATTATGAATTGGCGCGAAACTACCTTCGCGCGTGGACTGCCCAGGGCGTGAGCAATGATGGTAAAATCAGCGTCGAGCAGGCGGCGCGCCTCCTCGAACTTCTGTCGATGGCACGCGCACAAGCGCCGCAATTGCCCGAAGTCTATCAGACCATGTGCGCCGTCTGGGATGCAACGAACGCCAAGCCCACATACGAGGATCTGGCGGTGCTCGAAGCCGGCGCACGGATGTTCCCTCAAAACACCAGCCTGCCGGCGCTGGCCGCAGCATTCTATCTGCGTCACGGCCATACCAAGCAAGCGGCGGCACTCATCGACTTCGGACTGGCACTCGCCCCCTATGCAGAAGGCCGCGAAAGTCTGGTCAAAGTCCGCAACTTCCTCACCAAAACACCGTGAACATACGGTAGTCGAACCTACAGAGTGCAATCGTCGATTCGATCTCTTGAAATCGGTAATCCACTACGCAACCAAAATATGGTTACAAAGTAGAAATTGATGTCGGTTGGCATCCCGCCAATTCCTTTCATAAATACTGTTACAACCCAAGGATGTCATTACGCGACCCCAGGCATTTAAAACATCGAGACTCGCACAAAACCTCGTGTATCCGCCCAGCCACAGCTTGCTCCGGCGATGGCACTCTGGCATGCAGCGATACTCCTTTTCCGGCCGTCATGCCACGTCCCGCCCCACCGCTTCTTGCAACGACACCACTTTCCCGCCGCGCTTTTGCGATCGGTTGGCGAATTGCGCGATGCTGGCTGGCGGTGATTTTCCTCGGCCTCTTCGACGCAACGGCTCCCGCCGCCGTCCCCGGCGTCAGACAGCTAGTACCTATTTTAACACCGGGAACCGGCTCCCGTTTTTTGCTCTCGCCTGACGGGAGACAGGTCGTGCAAGCCACGCAACAAAACGGTCGCGCAACTCTGCTGGTATTCGATGCTGATCACCCGGAAAACCGAACCACCCTCGCCACCACCAACCGTAGCGAAGGCGATTTGTTTTTATTTCCGGTCTATTGGACGGACTCCGGCCGCATCGTATACCACGATAGCCGAAATGCCTATTTTGCCGTAGATCGTGACGGCCAAGGACCGCTCAAGCTTCTCGACAGAGCCATGCTCGGCGCTGAAGCCGGCGGCGAGCACACCGCGCCGCTCCTCCGCACCGCGCGTTTCATAGCGCCCTGCCCCGACGACCACGACGCGGTCATGATCGAGAGCTTCGGTCCAACATCGAGCGCGGCTGCTGGCGTCGACGGGGCAGGCATGACCCGCAGCGTACTGTTCAAGGTGAACTGTTTCACCGGCGAAAGAGTCACCGTCCGCGCCGTGGAGCGTGAAGGGCGTCTCGTGTACGACTGGATGGGCCGGCCGCGTCTGGTGCAACTGGAGCCGCTCCATACAGCCGAGCGCGATTTCGCGCTCGTCGCGCCCACCGAGAAACAACGCGACACCAGCCTGGACACTTTGCTCGGCACAAAGCTACCGCTCAAGTTTCGCTGCGCACCGGAAAACTACTTCGGCCCACGCTCCATCCCCCTCGGGTTCGGCACCGATCCCGAAATTCTCTACTACGCCTCGAACATCGGCCGCGACACCTTCGGCCTGTATGCGTTCGATCTGCGCACCAAACAGCGCACAGAGTTTGCCGTCGAAGATCCGGCGCGAGATCTCTTCTGGCCGTCCCGGAAAGTATTCGGCAATCCAATCCCGATCTTCGACCGCCACCGCCGCCAGATCGTCGGCCTGCGCCTGCCCGTCACCACACATTGGCTCGATCCGGAACTCGCGCGCGCCCAGACCTCTTTAGAGGAAATACTGCCGCGCCGCCGCGTCCTGTTGCAGGAGTGGAATGCCCAGCGCACCCGCTTCCTGTTCTCCACCGTCAGTCTTGACACGCCCGGGCGCTACTACCTCTACAACACCGACACCGCACAACTGCTCCAGCTCGGCCGCATGAAGCCCGATTTGGATTTGGACACGCTTCATCCCACGCAACCGTGGACCTTCGTCACGCCCGACGGCACGACTCTGCACGGCTGCCTGACCCAACCGCAGCATCCGCTGATCAATCCACCGCCCTTGCTCGTGATGCTGCACGACGCGCCGTGGCGGACGAGCATGTGCGATTTCTACTCTCCGGATGCGCAGGTACTCGCCAGCATGGGCTTCCTGGTGCTGCAACTCGACTATCGCGGCACTTCCGGCCACGGCCTCCGCCACCTGATGGCAATGCGCGAGGGCATCGATCCTATTCCGCTCGAAGACCTCCGCGCCACCCTGGCATGGCTCGCGCCGCGGCACCCTTACGACAAGCGTCGCGTGGCGCTGCTGGGGCACGGCTTCGGCGGGTTTCTCGCACTGCGGGCGCTGCAACTTTTTCCCAAAGAATTTCGCTGCGCCATCGCCATCGATGCTCCGACCGATCTCGCCGCGGCATATGCACAAACCTATCATGGGTTGGAAAACGGTGCCCGCGCGATGGATCCATTAATAAAGCCGCAGGATGACCCTACTGAACCCGAGGGTCCTGATGGATTGCACAGTCAGTTTCAGACCCGAGCCATGCGCTCCATGCCCCAGGCCAGTGAAGCAAAGTTGCCGCGGGTGGATTTCCAGCGCTCGATCCGCCGCCAGTTCTACGGCAGCGCGGGGCCATTGCGGGCCATCTCCCCCTTGCGCCACCCGGAGACGCTGCAAAAGCCGGTGTTCCTCATCCATGAAACCCACGATCCGATCGTGGCCGTCGAGCAGGCAAAAGAGCTCCGCGATGCACTCGTACGTGCCGGCCGCAGTCCCGAGTATATGGAACTCGGCGAGTCATTCCTTTACGGCCGACCGGAAATGCGCGCGCGCGTCTTCGCCCGAATCGGCGAGTTTCTCAACATGCACGTGTACGACTACAAAGTAGACGTCGGCGAAGTCATAGAGCAGAAATGAAACTCCGCCGACCGTCGCAAACGATCTACGGCCTAGCGAGCAATGCGGGCCTCGCTCTGATCTTTGCGGTTTTGGGTGCGTGCGGCGCGAGGTTGGCGGCGGAAGAATCGACGCCTGCAACATCGGAACGAATCGTGGAGCTGCCGCCGTTGCTCGTTGAGGAGTCGAAGGCCCCGCCCTGGCACTATGTGGCCGTCACGGGCGCGGAGTTTCTCTCGCGCTGCAAGGACGACACCACGGAGGAGTTTGTCTGCGGCTGGCTGCGCGCACAGGACTTGTTGAAGCGGATTCTGCCGCCGGAGTTTCATTGCCAGATGAGCGTGCCTCACACGCTCCTGCTCTACAGCCAGTCACTGAAATCAAGTGTGTCTCGTGAAGTGATCAACGAAATGGTTGCCCAGGAGCGCCAGAGGCCGAAGGCCCGCCGCCGGCCAGATGCCATCGGGGTCATGCCCAACATGCGCCTCAACGACCGCGACGCCTGGGCCTCCTTCGTGTTTCTCGATGAGAAACGCGCGCCGGAAATCATCACCTGCACCTCTTACCACGTGCTGTTCGTCTTGGATATGCGAACGCCGCAGTTGCCCCCGTGGTTCATCAGCGGATTCGTGCAATTGTTCGAGGACGTCGAATTCCTGCGTGATGCGTTGCGCGTCAATCCAACCCGCTGGCTCTCCGACGAGACCACAAAGGCGATCCTCCTCGATCCGGATTTTCCGCGCGCGCTGCTGCCGATGCAGGAACTGTTGGCCACCGCGCCAAGGATTACCGACAAAGATCCCGACTGGCAGCGACAGCTATGGCGATCCCAGGCGGCCCTTTTCATCCGTTGGGCACTCGATAAAAAAGCACCGCAACGCGCCGCCGGTTTCTGGAAATTCGTGTCCCGCACGTGCACCGAGCCGCTCACTGAAGCTCTGTTTCAAGAATGCTTCGGCATGGATTTTGCCGACGCGCGAGACCGGTTGAGCGATTATCTGCCCACGGCGTTGCGACAATCCCAGCTTTTCCCGGGTGAAAAATTCACCCCGCCGCCGATCAAGCTGCGCCCGGCCACCGATAGCGAAATCGCACGCATCAAGGGCGATTGGGAACGGCTGGAAATCGGTTACGTCCAGAGGCGTTTCCCGGCGCTGGTTGAAAAATATCGGGATCAAGCGCAGCACACGCTGGAGCGCTCCTACAACCTCGGCGCACGCGACCCGCGACTGCAAGCCGCGCTCGGGCTCTTCCACTGCGACACCAAGAATCCCGCAATGGCCCGCGAATACCTCGAAGCCGCCGTGGCAGCCCGGGTGACGCGGCCCCGCGCCTACTACGAACTCGCCCAACTTTATCTTCGCGAGGTCTTGGCCGCGCCAGCTGGTACAAATGGCAAATTGAGCGGCGCACAAGCCGCGCCGATTCTCGAGCTGTTGCTGACAGCACGCGCCCAGTCGCCGCAATTGCCCGAAATCTATCTACTAATCGGCGCGATCTGGGAGCGCTGTGCGGATGCGCCGACGGCGTATCATCTCGCAATCATGGAGGAGGGTGCGCGGCTATTTCCCCGCCATCCTTCCCTCGGCGCCCTGGCCGCACTGCAGCTGATTCGCAACGGGCAGACCGACAGAGCGGCGGCGTTGATCGATTTCGGCCTGAGCTTTGCCCTCGTACCCGAAAGCCGGGCACTGTTCGAAAAACTCCGGTCCTTCCTCCCCCATGCGCCGTGAGCGGCGCGGCTCGACCTCACTTGATCCGCGCCACGTCGATGCCGAGTACTTTCGCGGCCTGCGCCTTGTCGTCGCGACAGGCGTGCAGCACCATGTCGATGTACTGCTTTTCCTGCCCCGAAAGATAGTCTGCGAGATTGGGCCATTGCTTGACCTCGCGCAGTCGCATCGGAAGTTGCGCCGAGGTGACAACCCGGGCCTCGGTGGTGGAGGCGATTTTGGTGATCACCTGGCTGAGTTCGGTGAGATTGCCCGGCCAGTGGTAGGTATTGAGCACCGCCATCGCATCGTCGGTGAATTCCACGAGCGACGCGTCGAAGAGCGGGTTGGTTGCCTTGCTGGAAAAGAACTTCACCAGAGCGGGAACGTCTTGCACGCGTTCGCGCAGCGGCGGGATGGCCACGGGCAGGGAGGCCACGCGATAGAACAACTCGTCGTGAAAATGCCCCTCGTCGGTCATCTTCTCCAAATCCTCGCTCGTGGCGCAGATGAGGCGGAAGCCGTGCGCGGTGTTGCGCAACACGCTCACCAGTTCCTTCTGCATCGCCAGGGAGAGACACTGGATGTGTTCGAGGAACAGCGTGCCGCCCTTGGCTTGTTGCACCCATTCGCCGCCTGCGCCGTTTTCGCCCAGAAGCCCGGCGCGGAAATTTGCGTCCGTGTTGAGCGAGCAGTCGATGCGCATCAACGGCACATCGATGGGATTGCTGCTGGCGTGCAGCACTTCCGCCACGGTGGCCTTGCCCGTGCCGCGTTCGCCTTGCAGCAACACCGGCGTGCGCACGCCGGAAAGTTTTTTGATCTGCTGGATGAGTTTCTTGACCGCCGGACTCGAACCGATGATGCGCGCCTCAATATCGCCGGTCTTCACCGCGGGCACGGCCGCGCCGGTCTGGCGCTCGGCATGGAACTGGCGGAACTCGATCCCGCGCTTGAGCGTGGCGATGAGTTCGTCGACCCGGAAAGGTTTTTGCAGGTAATCGAAAGCACCGAATTTCAACGCCTGGATGGCGCTCTCCGTGCTGGCATATGCGGTCATGATGATGAGCACGCAGTTGGGGTCGTACGCCTTGATGTGCTTGAGCAGCGTGATGCCGTCCATCGGCTTCATGTCGATATCGGCCAGCACGAGGTCGAACTTCTCCGCCTTGTAGCGCGTGAGCGCCTTCTCGCCGTCGGTGGCGAACGCTGTCGAGAAACCCGTGGGCTGGATCACCGCATCGAGCATCTCGTGGATCGAGAGCAGATCGTCGACTATGAGAACGGAAGGCATGGAAGAGGAGCGAAACGAAAAGGATTAGACTGGGCGCGGAGCAAAGCGGCGGGAGGCGGTCACTGCAAGCCACCAGCCACGGCGCCGAGTTGGAAGATGGGGAGGAACATGGCCATCACGATGCCGCCGACCACCACGCCGAGGAACACGATCAGCAACGGCTCGATCAGCGAGGTGAGCGCCGCCACGGTGGCCTCGCACTCGGTGTCGTAGAAATCGGCGATTTTGTTCATCATGCCGTCCACGTTACCGGTGGATTCGCCGGCTTTCACCATGTGCTTCATCATCGGCGGAAAGAATGCGTTGGACGCGAGCACTTCGGAGACCTGACCGCCCTGGCTCACATGGCGGGCGATTTGCTGGCAGGCGTCTTCGATCTGGGTCTTGCCGCTGGCGGAGGAGACGATTTCAAGCGTGCGCAGGATCGGTACGCCGGAGCGAATGAGTGTGGCGTAGGTGCGGCAGAACCGTGACAGCGCGATCTTGTGGATCAGATTGCCGAAGATCGGCGCCTTCACAAGAAACTCATCCTTGACCCGGCGACCCTTCGGCGTGGCCACGAATTTCTGCACGACTTTAAACACCGCGAAACAGCCCAGCAAAATGGCCCACCAATAGGCCTTCATGAAATCGCTGAGATCGATCAGCATCTGGGTGGGCGCGGGCAGCTTGGCGCCGAAGTCGGCGAACATCGCCGCGAACACCGGGATGACGAAGATGAGCAACACGTTCACCAAACCGACCGCCAGACCGATGACCGCGATTGGGTACGTCATGGCCGACTTCACTTTCTTGGTGAGCTTCACGCTCGACTCGAAATAGGAGGCGACCTTGCCCAAAATTTCCGCCAGCGCGCCCGAAGCTTCACCGGCCTCGACCATCGAGATAAACAAGGTGGGGAAACTCTTGGGGAAGCGTTTGACCGCCGTGGAAAACGAATTACCCGCCGAGATCTCCGCACGCACATCGCGAATCACGATCTGGAAACACGGATCCTCCGTCTGATCCTGCAACGCCTCGAGCACCTGCACCAACGGCAAACCCGCCACGAGCAACGATGCCAGCTGTTGGGTAAACAACGCCAGCTCGCCAAGCGGCAACTTGTAATTCTTAGCTTTCTTCTCGAGCGCCTTCTGTTTTGCGAGGGCCTGCGCCGCCATGAAGTTGGAGCGCTTGGGCGACCCAGCCCCCGGACGGGACGCTTGGGCCGAACCTGAGGGTGCAGAGGAAAGGAGGGCCATACCTCTTGGCATACGCAACCGGGTACGACCGGCAATCCCTTTCCCTCGGACATTTGGTAAAAATTCTGCCAAGTGCCCGGGCCGGAAAGCGTGGTTTTAGTCGTTTACTTCATAGACTTCGACCAAGGCCACGCCCGTCGTACCGCCCACGCCGCTGACCTGCGCGCTATAGCTGCCCGGTGCAAGCGTGGCCACCAAGGCCGCATCTTTACCCGTATCGGTCAGATCAAATGCGCCGGTCGCCGACCTCGTTGCGCGTTGCTACCTTAATCAAACGTGCAGGCATCATAATGGCTGTATCGCAAAGCTCACCCGACACGAGACAGGCATATTAACAAGCTGTGCACCCTAATCAAAACGCATGGTAGAGTCCGGCTTTGGCAGTGCCCGGACTGCGGCGGCGGTTCAATGCAAAACCCCGCGCTGTTCGGACGCCGCCAGCTGGTCGCGGCCGGATTGCTCCAGACCACGTTTTCGCGTCAAGGTTGCAGCGGCGGCGGCGATTTCCGCCGCGCCACCCACACCACGCTCAGACGGGCTTGGTCTTCAGGTAGGCGTTGATTGACTGCGCGGCTTGTTTGCCGTCACCCATCGCGAGAATCACCGTGGCCGCGCCGCGTACAATGTCGCCGCCGGCAAAAACGCCGGGGAGATTCGTCATGCCGTGCGAATCCACTTCAATGTGTCCGTGGCGGCTCAATTTAAGCTCGGGGCAGGTCGCCGTGAGCAACGGGTTGGCCCGTGTGCCGATGGCCACCACCACCACATCGCATTCCACCTCAAACTCGGAGCCCTCAATCGGCACCGGGCGACGGCGGCCCGAAGCGTCGGGCTCGCCCAATTCCATGCGCTGGCAGCGCAGGCCGGTCACCCACTTCTGCTCATTGCCGAGCACCGCCACGGGCGCGGCCAGTTCTTCGAATTGAATGCCTTCCTGCTCGGCGTGGTGCACCTCTTCGGCGCGGGCCGGCATGTCGGCGCGCAAGCGTCGGTAAACGATGGTGACGCGCTCCGCGCCGAGCCGCTGGGCAGTGCGCGCCGCATCCATGGCGACGTTGCCGCCACCGACCACGGCCACGCGTTTGCCGACCATCACGGGCGTGCCCGCAGAAGGGAACGCGTAGGCTTCCATGAGGTTGATGCGCGTGAGGTACTCGTTGGCCGCGTAAACACCTTTGAGATTCTCGCCCGGCACATGCATGAACACCGGCAGCCCGGCGCCATTGGCGATGAAGATCGCATGATACCGCTCCCGCAATTCCGGCAACGTGTACGTGCGGCCGATGACGACGTTGCACTCGATCTGCACGCCAGCGTCCTGTAACCGCCGCACCTCGGCGTCCACGATCTGTTTCGGCAAACGAAATTCCGGGATGCCATAGACCAACACGCCACCGGGTTGGTGCAGCGCCTCGTAAACGGTCACGCTATGGCCGGCCTTGACCAGCTCGCCCGCCGCGGTGAGGCCCGCCGGACCGGCGCCGACCACTGCAACTTTTTTCCCTGTGGGCGCAGTCGGAGCGTCGCCCGCCACGCCATTTGCCTGCCGGTAGGCCCAGTCCGCCACGTAGCGTTCGAGGTAACCGATGGCGACCGGCTTGCCCTTGACGCCGCGGATGCACTGCGCCTCGCACTGGGTCTCTTGCGGACACACGCGACCGGTGATCGCCGGCAGCGCATTGTCGCCGAGCAGACTGCGCGCCGCGGCCGGCAGATCGCCGTCGACGATGCATTGGATGAACCGCGGGATGTTTACCATCACCGGGCAGCCGGCGATGCACTTGGCCTCTTTGCACTGGATGCAACGCTGCGCTTCCAACAGCGCCAGTTGTTCGGTGAAACCCAGGTTGACCTCCTGGAAATTCTTGGCGCGCGCCGTGGCGTCCTGCTCGGGCATGGACTGCCGTTCGATGCGCATGCGCTCTTTCGCGGAGATCTTGTTCGACATGGGAGAATCAGAAGCGGACATAGCGGTGAGCGGACCTCATTCAAGATTAGAGTCCGACGCGACATGTCCCATCTGGGTGATCCAGCGCCGCCTTTTCCTGGATGCGATACGTGCTCAACCGGTCCGCCAGCAAATCGAAATCCACCAGATGACCGTCAAACTCGGGGCCGTCCACACAAGCAAACTTGGTCTTGCCGCCCACCTCCACGCGACAACCGCCGCACATCCCCGTGCCATCCACCATCACCGGATTGAGCGATACGATGGTGTGCACGCCAAACGGCCGCGTGAGGTTGGACACCGCCCGCATCATCGGGACCGGCCCCACCGCATATACGATGTCGATGCCACCCGCCGTGAGCAGGTCTTTGGTCGCATCCGTCACAAAGCCTTTGCGGCCATAACTGCCGTCATCGGTGCAAACGACCACGTCGCCCAACTGCCGTAGTTCCTGTTCAAAAATCACCCATTCCTTTGCCCGGCCACCGATCACACTGGTCACATGCACGCCTCGCTTATGCAGGCTTTGGGCAATAGGATGCACCACTGCTGTACCCACGCCGCCGCCGACGCACACCGCCCGGCCTTTTTCGATTAGCTCCGTGGGCATTCCCAGCGGACCAGAGATATCCTGAATGCTCTCGCCGGGCTGGAGTGCGGTCAGCTCCCGTGTGCTTTTGCCCACCGCCTGAATGACTAGCGCAATAGTGCCCGCCGCCGCATCAGCATCGGCTATGGTCAGCGGTATGCGTTCCGCTTTCGGACCGCGGCGAACTATTACAAACTGCCCAGCCTGCCTGATTTCCGCAATACGTGGGGCTTCCACATCCAAGCGGATAACATTCGGACTGAGACGGCGATTGGCAACGATACGATGCATGAAGCGGTGGGTCTATGTGTAAGGAGCAGCAACCTAGCAAACGAAAGTTTTGTGTCCCTGTTTACAAGCAGGAATCATGCCCCTAAACCCCACTATTTCCATGTATTATGCATTGCTCTTATCTTTACTATTTATATACTTAGATAACTTTTAACCACCGTAGCACACCTCCAACTTCGTCCTCGCGGACGCTCCGCACCGCCGCCGATGAAATGCGGCGGACCTCAGGAAACTGGCCGGGCAAATAACCCATTTCGGCCAAAATCGCGTCATTAGGGCGTACCATCAATTCCTGATGCTGCCCCCCTTCCCTTGGTTAGCCACGGCGATAGCCATGGCGTTTGGCTGCGCATTGTCGCCGTGCATCCTCCGCGGCGGCAAGCCTGCGTCTGCGCCTCTATTTACCCTGTCGATTAACGTTTTGCGCATCTTTCTAGCGGCATGAGGCCGCACAAAACTTTCCACGCTTTCAACTCATGAACCGAACCGTACCAGAGAAACAATACCTCAGAACAGCCACCCCCAGGCTCATTACCCTATTCGTAATCGCGCTGTCAGCGCTAGCCACTCACGGCGCTGCGCAAGGCGTCCCGACAGGCACCCCTGCCGCAGATACTCGGCCGGGAAACGCCCAAACACAGACCACGATCGCCGGCACCGTGAGCAACTCGGCTACGCGCGATACGCTGGAGGGCGCGGTCGTCGCCCTGCCCGCCCGCAACCTCAGCACGCTCACCGACAACGCCGGCCGCTATGTCTTGACCGACGTGCCCGCCGGCACGCATGAGCTGGTCGTCAGCTACATGGGGCTCGACTCCGCTCGCCAGACCATCGTCGTCAGTTCCGGCCAGCAGATCACTCGCGATTTCGCTCTCAGTGCGGCCATCTACACCTTGGAGGCGTTCACCGTCACCGGTCAGCGCGAAGGCAACGCCGCCATGATCACCGAAAAGAAAAATGCCAATAACGTGAAGGACGTGGTCGCCATGGATTCCTTCGGTTACCTGCCCAACATGAGCGCCGGCGAAGTGGCCATGCGCCTCCCGGGCGTCGCCGGCAGCCCGACGGACGAAGGCCTGTTTTACCGGTTTAACATCCGCGGCATGGATCCCTCATTGAACAATGTCACGGTTGACGGTGGCTCGCTCACCACGCTCGGCGCCAACCGCGGCTTCGAACTCCAATCCATCACCGGCGCGATGTTCGAGGGCATGGAGCTGATCAAAGGCCACACGCCTGACAAGGGCGCCGACTCCCTCGGTGGCACGATCAATTTCAAAACCCGCTCCACCTTCAGCATGAAGGAGGACCGCCGCACCACCTACAACTTCAGCGTGCGCATGGCCCCGCCGTTCTTCGAGCAAACGCCCTGGCGCTCGGCCCATCGTTCGCACCCGATCATCAACCTCACCCACCAACAGGTGTTCAGTGTCCTCGGCGGTTCGCGCAATCTCGGTGCCTCGATCAATATTTTCTATTCGGAAAACGCCGTCGGCGGCTTCGAGACCATCTTCGAGCGCCTCGGCATCGCCAATGGTCCCGCACCGGTGTACAATTACCAAACTTGGGACAACCAGAATAACCGCAAGCAGCAGAGCGTCGCGTTCCGCACCGATTACAAGCTCTCGCCGATCACCAAGTTTTCCCTCTCAATCACGGAAAACGACAACATCGAGCGCATGCGCCGGCGCGTGCGCGTGACCGCCGCCGCCTCCGGCAACAGCAACACCCAGACGCCCAGCGCCTCCACCGGCATCGTCCCCGGCGCCTACACCGACACAGTCACCGTCGTGCGCGCCATCCCGAGCACCTCTGCTGCGGGTTCAAATACGAACAACATCGATATGCAGATGGATGGCCCGCTCAACTACACCCCGCGCATGGGGCGTGTCGACTTCACCGGCGAGCACAGTTTCCCCCGGCTCAACATCGAGTACACCGCCGGCATTGCCCGCACCACGCTCAACTCCGGCACCGGCCGCGGCGGCCAGCTCAATATGCGCCTCTTCGACCCGAGCGCGCAGGTCCCCGGCCGAGCCATCTACTTCGGCGGCGCCGGCTGGATCCTCGACCAATCGCAATCCACCCTTCACCCGCGCTTCACCCAGAACGGCGGCCCCGACTTCACCAATCCCAATAATTACCTCCCGCGCGCCACCGACGGCCTCGTGTGGCAAAGCAACGAATACGACCAGTTGCTAAAACAGTTCCGCTTCGATGTCCGCTACAGACTGGCCAGCGCCGCGCCCACCGAGTTCAAAACCGGCTTTCACTGGCGTTCACTCCAGATGGACCTCTTCGCCCGCGACCGCCACCGCTGGGTCCTCAAGGCCGCCGCCGCTTACGATCCCGCCGTGCGTTTCGCCCCCGACGCCAGCTACGTGAGCTATGATATGGTCAAGACTGGCCGCAAAATTCCTTTCTGGCAGGCCGAGGGCATCACGACGGATGGTCGCCCCACCAATCCCAATCTCTGGACCGAGGACCGCTACTACAACGAGAGCCAAAAATTCGCTAGTACCAACGGCGTCACTGAGTGGGTACCGGCCACCTACCTGATGGCTCAAGGCAAGCTCGGTCGCAACGGCTGGCGCGGTCGCACCGGTTATCTCGCCGGCGTGCGTTTCGAGCAGGTCCGCACCGAAAGCTGGGGCTGGGTCCGTTCCCGCGTCCTGAGCACCACCGCCCAACAGGTCGCCGATCCCGTCACCGCCGCCAATCGCGACTACGGCGACAACCCCCGCAACCTCTCCAGCAGTTACAGCCAAAACTTCCCCAGCGCGCACCTCTACCACAATCTCACCTCCAACCTGAAAGCACGGCTCAGCTGGTCCACCAGCTACGGCCGCCCCGCGCTGTCCAACCTATACCCGGGCGAGACCCCCAACGACACCACCCGTGTACTTACGATCAACAACGTCGCACTCAAACCCCAGCAGGCCGCCAACTGGGATGCCGCCCTCGAATACTACTTCGAGCCCGTCGGCAGTCTCACTTTCAGTTGGTTCCACAAAGACATCAGCGACTACATCGTCGCCAACTTGAACCGGGGCATCATCGGAGAAGGTCCCAATAACGGCTACAACGGCCAGTACGAAGGCTATACCGAAAACACCACCATGAACGCCGGCAAAGTCACTGTCCAAGGTTGGGAGTTCTCCTACAACCAGCAGCTCACCTTCCTGCCCGGCCTGCTCCGCGGCCTCTCCGCCTCGTTCAACTACAGCTGGACCACCCAGCACGGCTTGGGCAGCGCTGTCACCCCGGGCGGCGCTCCCGTCCTCGGCCGCCCGCCCACCCCGACCACGCCTGCCGTCTACTTCGGCCGCCGCGACATCGCCAATTTCATTCCCATGGCCGCCAACGCCTCGCTCAGCTGGCGCTACCGCAAGTTCAACACCAGCCTGCTCTACAACATCACCGGCGAGAACCCGACCTCCATCAGCCTCCTCACGCCGGCGCTCAACCAGTACCGCTACTCGATGAAGACCCTCAACGTCAGCGCCGGTTACCAGTACCACCCCAGTCTCGGCTTCACCGTCAACGCCGCCAACGTCCTCAACGAACCCCAACGTTGGTACGTCGGTAACAAAGACCGTATGCGTCGCTCCACCTTCAACTTCGTCACCGTCACCATCGGCGTGAACGGTCGTTTCTAGGAATACCCGTTGCGGTGGACGGCACGCTGCGAGTGCCGTCCACCGCAAAAGTCTTTGCCGAGCGATTGGAGTATGCGCGCAAACCCAGGTGCCGCCGCCGGCCCCGGGGCAATCTTGGCGCAATGGCGTGATGCGCGGGGGCATTTGCGCTCCCAACGAAGCATATAATTAAAGACGCAAAAATCGTCGTTTTGGGTTATCGCGATCTGCGAAAAGTTTTGGCGGACGTTCGAGCCGGATATTCGCTCGACAATCAAACAGGGGGATTGGATTTACTCTGACCCATTCCCCCCATGCCTCCGTCCGAACAAACCCGCTGGTTTGCTGAGGAAGCGCCGCCGCATCAGCCCGAGCAGCGCGTCTTTTTCGGGTCATTGATTCTCTGCGGAGATGATGCCAGCGATTGCATGCGGTCGTCTTGCAGGCACTGCACGGGCGAGCCGCCAGCCAGCCGCTGAGAAAAATGGCCGGGCGTGCTACCCATTTCGTGCCGGTATTTCTCATGGCATTATTTTTTGTGTTTGGCGCGGTCGCCTCATTTGCCGTGGAAGCCCCTCGTCATCGCTACGCCATCGCCAGCGGCGACGCCGCCCACACGCTGAAGCGATTCGCGGACGAATCGGACAGCCAGGTGATCTATCTCGTCGACGTTGTGCGCGGCGTCGCGACAAACGAAGTGAAGGGTGATTTTACCGCCAGCGAAGCGCTCGGTCACATGTTGCGAAATACTGCGCTGACCATGATCAAGGATCCCAAAACCGGCGCCCTGATGATCAACCGCACGCCGCCCAAAACGGGGGCCACATCGTCGCACACCGAACACAGCGTACCGGCGGGAAATCTCGCCGCGGACACTCACTCGGGGAATTTGCAGACCAAATCCGTGATCGTCGGCACTGTTAGCAATGCGGCCACGCGCGACACGCTGGAGGGCGCGGTCATCGCCCTGCCCGCCCGCAATCTCAGCACGCTCACCGACAGTTCGGGCCGCTACGTTTTGGCCGATGTGCCCGCCGGCACGCATGAACTGGTCGTCAGCTACATGGGCCTCGATCCCGTTCGCCAGACGATCGTCATCAGCTCCGGCCAACAGGTCACCCGCGATTTCTCACTCAGCGCATCCATCTACACGCTGGAGGCGTTCAAGGTCACCGGCCAGCGCGAGGGCAACGCCGCCATGATCACCGAAAAGAAAAACGCGATCAACGTGAAGGACGTGATCGCCATGGATTCATTCGGCTATCTGCCCAACATGAGCGCCGGCGAAGTCGTCATGCGCCTCCCGGGCGTCGCAGGCAGCCCGACGGACGAGGGTCTGTTCTACCGTTTCAACATCCGCGGCATGGACCCCTCGTTGAACAACGTCACGGTTGACGGCAGTTCGCTCACCACGCTCGGCGCCAACCGAGGCTTCGAGCTCCAATCCATCACGGGCGCGATGTTCGAGGGCGTGGAGTTGATCAAGGGGCATCCTCCCGATCGGGGCGTCGACTCCCTCGGCGGCACGATCAATTTCAAAACCCGCTCCACCTTCAGCATGAAGGAAGACCGCCGCACCACCTACAATTTCAGCGTGCGCATGGCTCCGCCGTTCTTCGAACAGACGCCCTGGCGCTCGGCCCACCGCTCGCACCCGATCCTCATCCTCACGCACCAACAGGTGTTCAGCGTCCCCGGCGGCGAGCGCAACCTCGGTGTTTCGCTCAATCTCTTCTATTCGGAAAATGCCGTCGGTGGCTTCGAAACCATCTTCGAGCGCCTCGGCATCGCCAATGGTCCCGCACCGGTGTACAACTACCAAACCTGGGACAATCAAAATAACCGTAAGCAACAGAGCGTCGCGTTCCGCACCGATTACAAGCTCTCGCCGATCACCAAGTTTTCCCTCTCGATCACAGAGAATGACAACTTCGAGCGCATGCGCCGACGCGTGCGCGTGACCGCTGCCGCCTCCGGCAACAATAACACCCAGACGCCCAGCGCTTCCACCGGCATCGTTCCCGACGCCTACACCGACACCGTCACCGTCGTGCGCGCCATGCCGAGCACCTCCGCTGGAGGCTCCAACACGAACAACATCGATGTGCAGATGGACGGCCCGCTCAACTACGCTCCTCGCATGGGCCGCGTCGACTTTTCCGGCGAACATCGCTTCTCGCGTCTCAATATCGAGTACACCGCCAGCATTGCCCGCACCACGCTCAATTCCGGCACCGGCCGCGGCGGCCAGCTCAACATGCGCCTCTTCGACCCGAGCGCGCAGGTCCCCGGCCGCGCCGTCTACTTCGGCGGCGCCGGCTGGATCCTCGACCAGTCGCAATCCATCCTCCACCCGCGTTTCATCCAGAACGGCGGCCCCGACTTCACCAACCCCAACAACTACCTCCCGCGCGCCAACGACGGCCTCGTGTGGCAAAATAACGAATACGACCAGTTGCAGAAACAATTCCGCTTCGACGTCCGCTACAAGCTGCCCGGCGCCGCGCCCACCGAATTCAAAACCGGCTTTCACTGGCGTTCACTCCAGATGGACCTCTTCGCCCGCGACCGCCACCGCTGGGTCCTCAAGGCTGCCGCCGCTTACGATCCCACGGTGCGCTTTGCTCCCGACGCCAGCTACGTGAGCTTCGACATGGTCAAGACCGGCCGCAAAATCCCCTTCTGGCAGGCTGAGGGCATCACCTCCGACGGCCGCCCCGCCAATCCCAATCTCTGGACCGAGGACCGTTACTACAACGAAAGCCAAAAATTCATCAGCACCAATGGCGTCACCGAATGGGTGCCCGCCACCTACTTCATGGCCCAGGGCAAGCTCGGTCGCAACGGCTGGCGCGGTCGCACCGGTTATCTCGCCGGCGTGCGTTTCGAGCAGGTCCGCACCGAAAGCTGGGGCTGGGTCCGCTCCCGCGTGCTGAGCACCACCGCCCAACAGGTCGCCGATCCCGTCACCGCCGCCAATCGCGACTACGGTGACAACCCCCGCAATCTCTCCAGCCATTACCGCCAGAACTTTCCCAGCGCGCACCTCTACCACAACCTCACCTCCAATCTAAAAGCGCGCCTCAGCTGGTCCACCAGCTACGGCCGCCCCGCGCTCTCGACGCTCTATCCCGGCGAGTTCCCCGACGACTCCAACCGCATCCTCTCGATCAACAACGTCGCGCTCAAACCCCAGCAGGCCGCCAATTGGGATGCCACGCTCGAGTACTACTTCGAGCCCGTCGGCAGTCTCACCTTCAGTTGGTTCCACAAAGACATCAGCGACTACATCGTCGCCAATTTGAGCCGGGGCATCATCGGTGCCGGGCCCAACAACGGCTACAACGGCCAGTACGAAGGCTACACCGAAAACACTACGATGAACGCCGGCACTGTTACCGTCCAGGGTTGGGAGCTCTCCTACAACCAGCAGCTCACTTTCCTGCCCGGCCTGCTCCGCGGTCTCTCGGCTTCATTCAACTATAGCTGGACCACCCAACACGGTCTGGGCAGCGCCGTCACCCCGGGTGGCGCTCCCGTCCTCGGCCGCCCGCCCACCCCTGATACGCCCGCCGTCTACTTCGGCCGCCGCGACATCGCCAATTTCATTCCCATGGCCGCCAACGCTTCCCTCAGCTGGCGCTACCGCAAGTTCAACACCAGTCTGCTCTACAACATCACCGGCGAATACCCGACCTCCATCAGCCTCCTCACCCCGGCGCTCACGCAGTACCGCTATGCCATGAAAACTCTCAACGTCAGCGCCGGCTACCAATACCGCCCCGGCCTCGGCTTTACCGTCAACGCCGCCAACATCCTCAACGAACCTCAACGCTGGTACGTCGGTAACAAGGACCGCATGCGTCGCTCCATTTTCAACTTCGTGACCGTCACCATCGGCGTAAACGGCCGGTTCTAAGACCAAGGCCTATTAAAGACGCAGGATTTGTCGCTTTGGGTTATTGTGATCGGAAAAAAGTTACCGCGGGTGGTTTCAACCGGATATTCGCTCGACAATACCACGCGGGAATCGAACTTACTTTTGCTCCCCGAATCTCCGATGCCTCCGTCCGAACAAGCCCGCTGGTTTGCCGAGGAAGTGCAGCCGCACGAACCCGAACTGCGCGCCTATTTGCGAGCCCGGTTTCCCTCATTGAGCGATGTGGATGACATCATCCAGGAGAGCTACACGCGACTTTTGAAAGCGCAGGCCGAGGGCGGCGTGCGTTCCGCCAAAAGCTTCCTCTTCGTGACGGCGCGCAACGCCACACTCGATCTTTTCCGCCGCCGCCGCGGCCCTCCGGTATTTGCGATCGCCGACAACGCCGAGCTGGCACTGATCGACGAGACCTTGGGATTGGCCGAAAAAGAAGAGCAAGCGTACCGCCTGGAAGTGCTCGAAGAAGCAGTGCGCGCACTGCCGGATCGCTGCCGGGAAGTGATCATGCTGCGTTTTCTCGACGGACTCTCGTACAAGGAAATCGCCCTCCAGCTGGGCATCTCGCCCGAGACGGTGAAGGTTCACATGGTTAAAGGCATGCGCCGATGCACCGAGTTTTTTACCGCGCGTGGACTGCTGCAGCCCCTGACCGCAGAGAAGACGGAGGTCTCCGCATGAACTCCCACTCTGACGACATGGAGCGCATCGAAGACGCCGCGGCCGAGTGGCTGGTCGAACGGGCGGCGGGCCTGTCGGCGGCCCGCACACGGGAATTCGAACGCTGGCGCCAGCTCGATCCGCGTCACGCCGAAGCGCTGGCCCGCGCGGAGCAAACATGGGCGCTTCTGGAAGAGATGCCTCAAATCCGCTCCGAATTGCAGCCCGTCGTGGAGTTTCCCATCGCCAAAAACACTGCGTCCGAAGCAAGAGCCCGGTCGCGTGGCACGCCCTGGATTCGTGTCGCGCTCGGTCTGGCGGCGGTCGTCGCCATCGCCGCGCTCGGCTGGTGGCAGTGGCCGGCCGCCAAACACTATTCGACCGCGTCCGGCGGCTATGAACGCGTTGTCCTCGCCGATGGCTCCGTGCTCGAGCTCAATTCCGACACCGAGGTGCGCGTGAATTTTGCCCGGCATGAGCGTCGCCTGGAACTCATGCACGGCGAAGCGCATTTCTCGGTCGCCCACGACACAACGCGCCCATTTGTCGTCAACGCCCAGCACGTCTCCGTGCGGGCCGTGGGCACCGCCTTCAACGTTCGCCTGGCCACCGCCGTCGTCGAGGTGTTGGTGACCGAGGGCAAAGTACAGCTGGGAAAAAATTCCGGCGCCGCGACGGCCGGCCCCCTGAATTCCGAGGCTCTCGGACTCCAGCAACCCAATGGCCGCCCCACGCTGCTCAACGCCAACGAGCGCCTACTCATCCCGGCTCCCGGCGCCTCACAAGTTGAACCGAACGCCAAGCCCGTGGAAATCGAGCGCGTCTCTCCCGCGGTAATCCGCGCGGCGCTCGCCTGGCAGGAACGCAAGCTCGTCTTTGCCGACACGCCGCTGCGCGAAGTCGTGGCGCAATTTAATCTCCGCAACCGCCTGCAGATTGTCATTGCCGACGCCGCGATTGCCGAGCGTCCGGTCGGCGGCACGTTCGCGGCCGACAACGCCGAAGGCTTCGTCCGTCTGCTCGCCGAAGGCGGCGCTATCGCAGTCGAGCGCCGGGGCGAGTTCGAAATCCTCCTTCACGCCGTGCGCTGACCCGCCGGCTTTGCCTTGGTGGCGCGCCTCACTTGCGCTCCGCCTCGATATAAACCTCGTCCTCGTTGTCGATCCACGCCGCCACTGCGAAACCGTGTCGCTCCAGCGCCGATGCCAACTCCTCCGCCGGCGGCAGCACATCGCCCGCCACCGGATCGAAGGCTCCATGAATAGCCGCCAGCGCCGCCCGGCCTTCCCAATGCACGATGTGCAATTTCCCCCCCGGCCGCAGCCAGCGGGCGAAGCGCGCGAACACCGCATCCAAATCCTCGAAATGCGGCAGCACCCGGAAACACACCACGCGGTCATACGACCCGGCATCCAGCTCCGCCGCCTCGCAACGCACCTGCGTCAAGCGCACATGCTCACTCCCGGCGACCGCCTGCCGGCATTTCGCCAGCATCGCTCCGCACGGATCGAAGGCCGTCACGCTCCCGCCCGGCGCCACCCAGCGCGCCAGCCATTCTGTCAGCGGCCCCGAGCCGCAGCCCGGCTCGATCACGTGTTGCCCGCGCAAGTCGCCCAGCCGCGCCTGCAACCGCGCCAGTTTGATCTCGTCGCCCGGCTGGAAACGCATCGCGTCGCCCACTTCGGCCAACCGGTCGAAAAATTCCGCCTTCGCCGGATCGCCTCCGATTTCTTTCGCGTGCCCGTCGTTCATCGCAAATTCCCCCGCACGGCCCGCCCCGCCGCCGCCAGCGCGAAGACCGCGCTCGACACCAGCACGATGCTCGCGCCCGCGGGCCAGTCGCGCCACAACGCCAGCCCCAGCCCGCCCGCCGCCGAACCCGCCGCCAGCATCGCGGCCAGCGCCAGCGCGCGGCTGAACCGGTCCGTCAATTGCCGCGCCGCCGCCGCCGGATTCACCAGCAGGCTGTACAGCATCAGCCCGCCCACAGCCTCCAGATTCACCGTGATCGCCAGACCGCACCACGCGATCAACGCATAGACGATCGCGCTCGCCGGCAACCCGCACGACCACGCCACCGCGCGGCTGAACAGCACCGCTTTGATTTCCTTTAAAAACACCGCCGCCAGCACCGCGCCAGAAAGCGTCACCGCCGCCACCGCCGCCAGCCGCGGCCAGTCGAGCAACAGCAGATTGCCCCACAACAGCGACATCGCCGGCGAGCGCCCGCCGCCCGCCAGCCCGAGCCCGAGAAACGCCACGCCCAGACTCAGCGAAAACAAAATCCCGCTCAACGTCGCCGTCGGCACCCGCGCACGATCCGCCGCCGGTCCGAGCAGCCCCGCCGCGAGCAACGCCCCGCCAAACGCGCACACCGTCGGCGACACGCCCGCGAGATGCCCGAGCACCGCGCCCGCCAGCGCCGCGTGCGCCAGACACACCGCGAGAAACGGCAGATCGAGCGCCAGCAGAAAAAACCCCGCGATGCCACAGCCGGCGCCGCCCAGCACCGCGCCCAGCCACCACCGCAGCTCAAGCGTGTCCATCGCCGCCTCCTTCCCCCGTCGCCACCGCCGCGTACCGGCCGCCGCGCTCGAACACTTCCAACGGTTCGCCGAACAGCCGGCTGAGCGTCGCGCTCGTGAGCGTCGTTCGCGGCGCGCCTTCAGCCACGATTTTTCCGTCAGCCAGCAAAATCACGTGCGTGGTGTCCGGCGGTAGATGGCGCAACTCGTGCGTCACGATGAGCACGGTCGCGCGCGTCTCCCGCCACACTTCCGCGATCAACCGCGTGAGCGCGTCCTGCGCCGGCAGATCGAGATGCCCGGCCGGCTCGTCGAGCAGGATCAACTCCGGTTCCTGAGCAAATATTCGCGCGAGATGCGCCTTGCGCTGCTCGCCGCCCGAGAGCGCAGCAAACGATCGCTCGGCCAGCGCACTCAGTCCGAAACGTTCCAGCCACCGCGTGCAAATTGCCCGGTCGTCGGCGCTCAGCGATGCGCCGCGCCGCCCGTGGGCCACGCGGCCGATCTCGACAACTTCGCGCACAGTGAGCGGCACCGCCGGCGCGTGATCGGCAAATTGCGGCATCACGCCGATCCGCCGCCGCCAGCGCGCCGCCGCGCGCCAGTCGAGTGCCTGCGCGTCTTCGCCCAACACGCGCACCGTGCCCGACGCCGGCCGCAATTCTCCGTTGGCGGCGCGCAACAACGTCGATTTTCCCGCGCCGTTGGGTCCGAGCACCGCCGCGAGACTGCCCGCCGGCAAGGTCAGCGAAACCGCGTCCAGCGCCGGTCGCCCGCCGTGTCGGCGGAGCGTCACGCGCTCGAATTGGACGGCTGGATTCACCCCTGCTTTGTCTGCGGCACGCGCGCCGCGAGCAAGCCTTTCAAATTCGTCGCCACCAGTTCCCAGTACGCGCCGGCCGCCGCTTGCGCGGGGAAATTGCTCAACGTCACCGCCGGCACGCCGAGCTCGGCGGCGAGGAGTGCGGTGGTGCGCTGGCCGTTTTGCTCGTTGCCGACCACCAGGACCGCGCCGCGCCTGCGACCGGCGGCGAGCGCCGCCTGCAATGCCGCTGGCGCCGGATCGTCGGCGGGCGGAAACGTCGCCACAACATCGAGTCCGAGCCAGCGGAGAAAATCCACCTGATAGAGCGCCGCCACCACGCGCAATCCTTTCAGCGGAGCCGCGGTGCGGCGCAGCTCAGTTTCCATGTTTTCCGCGCGCGCACGGACTGCGGCGAGACGGGGCGGCACCACGCCGGCCAGCGTCGGCACGCGTTTCGTCAACTCGGAGGCGAGCGCGGCGCAAAACCGCGCGTAGTTCGAGGGCACGTTGAAAGAGCCGCCGAAACTCAACGCCGCCACGGCATCGGCCGGCACGCCCGCCGCCGCGAACCGCGCGTCGAGAAAGCCCTGCATCTCGTGGCGCACGACCAGCACCGCCGTGCGCACGCGGCGCACTTGATTCGGCTCCAGATCGAATTGCCCCGGACAGGTGCCCGCCGGCATGAGCGTCTCGACCGTCACGGCGTCGCCTGCCAGATCGCCCACCGCGGCCGCGCCCATCGAGGTTGTGCACACGACCACCGGCCGCTCAGCGGCCGTCAGCGGAACCTGACCAAGCGCAAAAAACAAAAACGCCGCGCAGTAGAAAAACCAACCATGGGGTGATCGTGATGTTTTCATCGGCTTCTTCATCGTGGCGCACTTCACCACTCCAGCCGCAGACCGGCCATCCCGTTTATGCCCGGCATCGGATAACCGGGCCGGTAAACGTAGTCGCGGTCGGTCAGATTTTCGCCGGCAACGTACACTTCACCGCGATGCGTGCCCCAGACGAAGCGACGCGCGAGGCGGGCGTTGAGCAGGCAATGCGAGCCGACCGTCAGCGGGTTGGTCGTGCCGGCGGAGCGGGCCTCGCTGAGCACGTGCATCTCCGACACGTAGGTGGCGTCGACGCTCAGCAGCCAGCCGGGCGCGAGCCGCCAGTTGATGCCGCCGGTCACCGTGCGCCGGGGCGCGTACGGCAGGCCGTCGGGCGTCGTCCGCAAGGCCGAGGCGGCGGCAAACAGCGCCAGCTCCGCCGTCGGCGCTGTCTCGACCGAGAGCTCGATGCCCTCGGTGCGGTACGAGTCGATGTTGAAAAAGCGCGGCGGCGGCGGCACGATCACATAGCGGTCGTGCGCATCGTTGCGAAACGCCGTAACCGCCACGGCGGATTTCTCGCCGAACGGATAACGCACGCCGATCTCCGACTGGCCGATCTGCTCGGGCTTGAGCGCGCGCCAGCTCTGGCCGAGCGCGGGATTGCCGACCGGCGACGACAACGCGGCGACTTCGAGCCCGGGAAAATTAACCGCGCGGCTCCAGCCGGCGTGCCACTGCACGCGCCCCGTTTCGAGCACGAGTCCGGTCTGTGGCGCCCAGCGGCGACCGAAAATCTGGTGGTCGTAAAACCGCGCGCCCGCCGAGGGCGTGAGTTTCAACCCGTCGCCCAACGCCACGGTGTGCGCGAGCCCGGCGTATGGAGAAAACAGCCGCAGCGTTTCGGGTCCGAAAAGCCTTTCCGTCGCCGGAGCGAGCGGCACCGAGCGGCTCGTGCCGCGGTTGTAATCGAGATCGGCGCCGAGTGTGATTTCGCCATCGGTCCACGGGCGCAACGTCTCACGCCAGCGCACACCATAGAGCCGCCAGTCGTTGCGGCTGTCGGGATTGCGCGAGAACGCCCGCCGGCTCCAGTTGCCCTCGCCGGCGTTGCAATAAAACCGGACCGCGCCCTCGACGTTTTCGTAACGATAGCCGAGCGCCGCGATGTGCAGCCAGTCGGCCGTCTGGTAAATCTCGCCGCGGGTCGACATCAGCCCGACCGGCGATTGTGGCGTGATAACGACGCCCGGATCGCTGGCCGTGTTGTGCGTGTGGTTGACCGTGTAGCTCAAATCCCAGTGCGACGTCAGCGTCCAGCCGAGCCGCAGGAAATAATTTTCCATGCGGCCGTCGGAGTCGGGCCGATGCCCGTCGGAGCGCCGGTAGCTCTGGCTCAGATAGTAGTCGAACGCGCCATCCTTCGCGCCCACATCGAACCGCTCGACCACGGTGCCGAAACTGCCCGCGGCGAGTTGCGCGCGCGCGACCGTCCCCGGCTGCGTCACGCGCGGCGTGACAACGTTGACCGCGGCAAAGGTGTTGCCGACATCTAGCGGTGTGGCGCGCGCGCGGACATCGATGCGCTCGGCGGCGTCAACCGACATCAGGTCGAGCAGCGGGTGATTGAAGACGCCGTTGAGCTTAGGCACGCCATCGACGGTGGTCTTGATCTCGCCGCCCGGCCGGCTGACGCCGAGCCCGCGCACGAACACTGCGCCGCCCTCGCCGCCACCAAACGAGCCAACCTGATTGTAGCGCGTGATCGTGAGTCCGGGCGTGCGGCGCAACGCAGACGCGAAATCGAGCGCGTTGAGATCGCGCAACTGCTCCGCGCTCACCGAGGTGAGACTCGACGCATAGCGATCGGTCGCGGGCAAACCGGCGACGGGCGTTTCCACCACCTCGACGGCCGGCAGCCGCACCGGCGCATCGGCGGCCAGCGTGTTAACAGCCGGGGTCAGGCTCGCTAAAAAAAGCGGGCACAACGCCCGGAAGAGGGATGATTTCATGCAGGAAGATCCTTGCCGGTGCTGGTGATGGTGAGCTTGCCGTGTTTCACGCCCTTGGCGGCGATCATCTCGTCGGCGAGCTGCTTGATCTCGCCGGCCGGACCGCGCACCGCAAGGATTTCGAGACAATTGTGATGATCGAGATGCGCGTGCATCGTCGCGATGATCACCTTCTGGTGGTCGTGCTGCAGGTCGGTGAGCAGATCCTGGAGGTGATGCCGGTGGTGATCGTACACCAGCGTGATGCTCCCCGCGATCTCGGCCTCGCTCTTCTGCTGGCGGTGCTCGATCAGGTGCGCGCGGATCATGTCGGCGATGGCGAGCGAGCGGTTGTCGTAGCCCTTTTCCCGGGTCATGCGGTCGAGCTCCCGCGCGAGGGAGCCCGGTAGCGACACGCTGAAGCGGGTGACAGTGTCGGCGGCAGTGTTACGCATATCGAATTCGGTAACACTGCCGTCGCGCCCCGGTCAAGCGGCGTTTCCGGGACGCGTTCAAAACCGCGTGCGCAGCCCGAGCGCGACGGCGCGTCCGGCAAGCGGGGCCTCGTCTTTCAAGAACGAGGCGTGCTGGCGGATCTCGCGATCGAGGAGATTGCTTGCGCGCACAAAGGCCTCGCTGGCGAGCCCGCCGAGCGTGAAGCGATAGGTGGCATGCGCGCCCACAAGTTCGTACCCGGCGGTCGGGGTCTCGTGGACGGCGATCCGCCGCTGGGCGAACGCATGCTGCCACTCCACTCCCGCGCTCCAGGCACCTACCGCCCAATCAAGCCCGGCGGTGGTGCGCGCGGGCGGGATGCGCGGCAACGCGCCGGCGGTTTCCCTCGCCCGGGTGAAATCGCCCGCCAGTCGCAGGTCGAGGCGATGCCGTGCGCCAGAGTGCAAATGCCAGAGTGTCTCCAGCTCCGCCCCGTAAAAGCGGGCGTCGCGCTGCTCTGTGCGGAAGATCTCCAGACCGCTCTCCGGTTCGGTCACGCCGGATGGTTGCTCATAAATGTAACCGGAAAATCGATTCGCAAACAACGTAAGCTCGCCCGTCACCAACCCCGTGCGCCGCCGCAAGCTCAGCTCCGCGCCGAGCGAGCGTTCGCGGCCAAGCGCCGGATCGCCGACCTCAAACGCGTGCGTGCCGGCATGCGGCCCGTTGGCGAAAAGCTCCAGGGCGTTGGGCGCGCGCTCGGTACGCGTGAGGGAAAACGCCGCCGTATAGTCGCCGCCGAATTTACGCACTAATCCGAGCGCACCGCTCCACGTCGCATCGACGCGCGCCGCGAGGCCGGTCTTCGGCGCCACCCGCTGCCGCTCCCACCGTGCGCCGTATTGCCAGGTCGTCGCCCCGGCCGGCACCTCTTCAAAGGCAAACACCGCCGCGCCACGCACCAGCGTCGGCGGCATGAACGCCTCTGCGCCGGCCACCGCCGCATCGCTCCGCGTCGCCTGCGCACCGAGCACGCCCGAGGCATGACCCGCGGAACCATGCAGGAGTTCGCCCCGCGCCTCGTAGCTGTGGTTGCGAAATTCCGTGCCCACCGCGCCGTCCGGCTCCAGTTCGCGATGCCGGTAGTCGCCCTGGCCAAACTTCACGCGCGCGCCGGAAAACACGCCCAACTCGCGGCGCAGTTCGCCCTGCACATCTAGCCGGCGCTGGCGCAGGTCGACCCGCGTGCGCTCCTCGGTCGGAATGCCGTAGAGCGTGTCGAACCCGCTGTAACTCGCTCCGAAAAATCCCTCGCGCGTAATCCAAGACAGACCCGCCGCCGCGCTGTCCGCCCTCAACGCGCTGTTGGGCAAGCGATCTCGCCCCCACGTCGGCGCCGGCTCGCCCGCCGCGATGGCCTCGGCGGCATGCCCGGCCCGCCGGCGGTCGCTCTCGGCGAAGCCCGGGATGCGCAGCTCGCCGGCCTCGCGCCGCGCGCCGTCCAGATGCAGCACGAGCGCCTGGTCGGCACCGCGCAGCAACGCCATGTCAGCGAAGCCGCCGCGCGACCAGCCGTCGGACGCGCCGTCATAGCCGAGCTCCAGCTCGCCCGCGACGCGGCGCTCCGGCAGCTGGCTCTCGATGCGGTGCGTGATCACGTTGACCACGCCGCCCACCGCCGCGCTGCCGTACAGCAGAGACGCCGGGCCGCGCACCACTTCGATGCGCTCGGCGAGAAACGGCTCCACACTCACCGCGTGATCGGGGCTGGCCGACGACGCGTCGCCCGTGCCGACGCCGTTTTCGAGCAGCCGGATGCGGTCGCCGCCGAGACCGCGGATGAGCGGACGGCTCGCGCCCGGTCCAAACGACGTCGCACTCATGCCCGGCTCGGCCGCGAGCGTGTCGCCCAACGTGAGCTGTCGCTTGAGATCGAGCGCCGAGCCCACGAGCGCCGTGGTGGCCTGCATCAGCTCGGCCTGGTCGCGTTTGAATGGAGAGGCCGTGACGACGAAGTGTTCCAGTTTCACCGGCGGCTCGGGTGCATTGGCGCCCGGTGGCTGCCCGGCGGTTTCGTGGCCGCGGACCAAGCCCGCAACGCAGAGTGAAAGAAGGGAGAATCGGAAATAGAAAGAGGACATACCGAAGTATCGGGTTGAGAGCATACGGCCGGGCGGCAGCACACCGCGCGGCAGACGGAAAACCAAACGCGGCACACGAGCGCTGCGGCAGATCATGGTTGGCTCAACCCAACGGCGGCCCGCGCTTCGGTTGAAACCGATAACGCCACTCACTCAGGGCCTGTCTCCCGGGCAATCCGCACCGTCCCCACTCCACCGGCAACGGCGCCGCGGCCGGCGTCGCCGCCATAGCCAGCGTGAGCCCTTGCGCATAGAGTGTGACCGCGCAGCTATGGTCGGCGTTCGGGTCTGCCGGCGTCGGGCCATGCGCCGAATCCGCACTGCCAGTACAACCATGCTCGGTCGTACCGCCATGTGCCCACGCGTGCCAGGTCGGACTCGCCGCCAACACCGCCAGCCACACCATCACTCCCGCCAGAGCTGCGGCGAGGAAGCGTTGGCCCAGCGGAAGGCTGGTGGTATTTCGGCGACTCAGCATCAGGAGTGAAAACGTAGGTCATGCATTATGCCCAACGCGTCAAGCGACGGCGCGCGCTTGCCGCCGGGGCTGGCGGCGCTAGCGTCGCGGCGATGTCCGACCCAACGCCCAATCCCGCCGCGTTCAGTTGCCCCGCGCCGCTGAGCCGCACCCAGGAGATTCAAGTCGCACACGGCGGCGGCGGGCGCATGACCCAGCAGCTAATCGACCGCGTGTTCGCGCCGGCATTCCGCAACGCCGCGCTCGATACCCGACACGACGGTGCGGCGCTCCCCACCCCGCCGCCCGGCGTGCGGCTCGCGTTCACCACCGACGCGCACGTGGTCAGCCCGCTGTTCTACCCCGGCGGCGACATCGGCACGCTCGCCGTGCACGGCACGGTCAACGATCTGGCGATGTGCGGAGCACGCCCGCGCTGGCTCAGCGCCAGTTTCATTCTCGAAGAAGGCCTGCCGCTCGCGACGCTGGAGCGCGTCGTCACCTCCATGGGCGCCGCCGCGCGCGCCGCCGGCGTGGAAATCGTCACCGGCGACACCAAGGTCGTCGAACGCGGCAAGGGCGACGGCCTCTACGTGAGCACGGCCGGCATCGGCTGGATCGAAACGAATTTGACCATCGCGCCGGCGGCGGTGCGCGCCGGCGATGCGGTGTTGCTCAGCGGCGACATCGGCCGCCACGGCATGGCGATCCTCGCGCAGCGCGAAGGGCTCGCGTTCGAATCGCCCATCGAGAGCGATTGCGCGCCGCTGTGGCCGGCCGTCACGGCGCTGCTCGCGGCGGGCATCGAGATGCATTGTCTGCGCGACCTCACGCGCGGCGGCCTCGCCACCGCGACCATCGAAATCGCCGAAGCCGCGGGCGTGGCGATCGCGCTGCGCGAAACCGCCGTGCCCGTGAGCGAGCCGGTGCGCGGTGCATGCGAGATTCTCGGGCTCGATCCGCTCTATGTGGCCAACGAGGGCCGTTTCGTGGCATTCGTGCCGGCGGCGCAGGCCGACCGCGCGCTGGAAATTTTGGCCCGCACCGCTCCCGGCGGTCCGCCTGCGCGCATCGGCGAAGTCCGCGCCGGCCCGGCGGGTCAGACGACGTTGCGCAGCGTGGTCGGCGTCGAACGCATCCTCGACCGCCTCAGCGGCGAACAACTGCCGCGGATCTGCTGATGCATCGTCACCAGCACATGGGCACAGCAAATTCCGAGTCTTGGGCCGAATACTGTAGGAGCGGCTTTACGTCGCGACCATTGGCATGGACGACGGATCGCGGCATAAAGCCGCTCCTACACCCAATCGCCGCGAGCCGCGCCAACCGACTCGATGCGCCCACCTCCCCGTGACATCTAATCCGGCCACGCCCCCTGACGCGCCGATCAACGCCGACGCCGAACGCACCAGCCGGTGGTGCCTCGCGCTGGCGGCGGGCGTGTTGCTCGCGTGGTTCGGGTGGTTTGCGAGCGTCCGCACCGGCGGGCTTTGCGACGAGATGGGGCACATCGGCTCGGTCTACCATTTTCAGGAACACAAGCCCGGCTGGCCGGCGGAAATGCCGATGCTGCCCGGCTACCATTTTCTACTGCTCAGCTTCACCGGCTGGCATCCCGACCAGTTCAAGATGCGGCTCGTCACCTGCGGCCTGTCGCTGCTCGGGCTTGTGACCTTTGCCGGCGCGTGGCGGCGGTTTCACGGCGCGCCACCCGGACCGGCGACGCTGCTGTTTGCCCTGCTGCCCATCCTGCAACCCTACACCGCGATGGTGTACACCGACGCGCCCGCGCTTGCCGCCGTGTTCGGACTCTGGTGGGCGCATCTGGCCGGTCAACGCACGCTGGCCGCACTGCTGCTTGTGATCGCATGCCTGCTGCGCCAGACCAATCTGCTCTGGGGCGCGTTTGTGCTCGCATGGGAAGCGGTGCACACGCTCTGGCCGCCGCCCGGCGGACGAAAGCCCGGCGACTGGCGCGCCGCCCTGCAACGCGCGTGGCAACACGGCGGCGGACTCCTCTTCGTGCTCGCCGCCGCCGCCGCCATCGTGACTTACACCGGCCGTCTCACGCTCAGCGATCAACACGGCAACCAGGCGCACCCCAACATCGCCACGCTGCATTTCGCGGGCGTGCTCTGCACCTTGCTCGGCCTGCCACTCTGGCCGCGGGCAGCGCGAACCGCCGGGCACTGGTGGCGCGAACGCTGGCAACGCCAGCGCGGCCTCACCCTCGCCGCGGGCGCAGCCGCCGTGCTGACGACCGTGCTGCTCGCACGCACGTTTGCCAATTCGCACATCTGGAACCGTGAACTCTTCTGGCCCGACGCCACGTTCACCCTGCTGCGCAACTGGCCGCTCGTTTGGATCGACACGCACCCGTGGCTGCGCTGGGCCTCCGCCGCCAACCTCGTGCTGCTCGGGCTCGCCACGCCGGCCCTGCTCGCCGGCCAGCCGCACCGGCGCGAACTGGTTTTGGCGCTCGTCTTCGGCGTGGTGCCGCTCGCGCTCAACTTCCTCGTCGAGCCGCGCTATTTCATTCCACTGTGCGCGTTCGGACTCTTCTTCGCGCGCCTCGACCGCCGCGCCTACCGCACGCTGGCGCTCTGGTTTGGCCTCCTGTGCCTGATCCACGCGCCCTTCATCGCCCGAGGCTTGTCGCTGTGGTGAAGCGCGGCCGCGCGCACGGTTTCCGGGTAGAGACCGGGTCGGCCTGGGACTGCCACCCGGTAAAAGCAAAGCGCCCCTTCGTTATTAAGCGAAGAGGCGCGTAAACCCATAGAGCGGCTAAGCATCAATTCATGCTCAGAATCCCGCCCTATTTAGAATTTGGCCCGAACTCCCAATGTCCAAACAGCACCATAGTTCACCACCTGGTTGAGCAGATTGGGGCTGCCGGTGAAGACTTTGATGGGCTCGCTCAGGATATTGCGTCCGCTGAGCGTGAGTTCGTATGTTTCGGAAATCTGGTACGCGGCACTCAGATCAAACATCAGACGGGCATAACGGTAGTTGTCAAAGATGTTGGCCAATGTCGAAGTATAGGTGCGGCCTGTCCAAGTGGCGCGAAGGTTGGCCCGGAATTTCCGACTGTTGTAAGCGATACCGCCATTCGCCGCCTTGGTGGGAACACCGCCGAGCCGGACATTCGGCTGCACCCGGGTGAACGATCCGAAGATGCTGAACTTTCTAGCAAAACCCGGCAGGAAGATGAGCTGCTGGCTGTAGGCGAGCTCGACGCTCTTTATGCGACGGGTATCCGACGCATTGGCGGGACGAAAGAATCTATAACCGTTGTACTGCTGTTCATCCGCATACCCGGCTTCTGCCTGCGTAATCTCGGTGTTCGCGACCGACAGATTTTTAATGTTCAGCTCGTAGGCCGTCACGCTCAAGGTGCCCGCCGGTTCCAGCGCATACTCGAGACTGGCATAGAACTTCTCCATCGTCTGGGGCTTCAGCTCCGGGTTGGGCACGGTGACCGTCAGCGCGGAGTCATTGATGCTGACCACCCCCGCCAGATTGCTGTAGCTCGGGCGGCCGATCGACTGGTTGCCCGCCACGTGGAGGACGAGCTTTTTGGAGAACGAGTATTTGGCGCCACCGCTCAGGAAATTGTTGCTGTACTCGCCAGTGTGGTTGACCGGGGTAAAGCCGTTGTACTTGTACGTCTCGGCCTCGATCGTGTTCAGCGTATAACCCGCCGCGAGGATCTGCGCATTCGTGCGGATATCGAATGTGCGGCCAACCGTTTGGGTTTCTTCACGCCGCAGGCCCAGGTTCAAACGCAGGCGCCGCCAGCGTGTATCGAGCTGGACATATCCCGCATCGATCTGCTCCTTCGCCCCGCGCGGACCGGCCTTGAAGGCAATGAAATTGGAAAGCGCCGTGCTCTCCGCGAAATAATCGGGATGCGCTTTGTAGAGCGAGTAAAGTGCGGTGCCATTGCCGAGCGGGAGGTTCAGCTTCCCGATGTTGCCGCCGATGCCGGGAGGCGAGAACGCGCCGTAGAGCGCCGGCATGACGGTGGTCGGATCAAGCTGGGAATGCGCCGCCCCGATGTAGGTCCAGGACAGGGCGCCGTTCCGCTTGAGATCGTATTTGCTCTCCGATGACTTAAGCCCGGTCGAGACGGTGAGCGGCAGGCCGGCGATGTGGAAGGTCTTTTTGGCGTCGGCGAAACCGATCTTCTGGAAATTCCCGCCGACGCGCTCGCCGGTCTGGACATTGCTGGTATTGGCATCATCGCGGTTGTAGCTCGCGATGTCGCCCCACGGGCGGCCGGATAACTGCGTGAACGTCCAGTCTGCGGACGCACTATTTGGCCGGGTCGCATTCCAGCTCATGCGGCTGATGCGGTTGCCGACCACGCTGAAGTAGCCCGAACGACGGTCCTCGTAGTGTGTCATGCTTCGCGAGTAGCTCGCGCCAACAGTAACGTTGATGGCGTTATGCCGAAACTCGACCTTGGGCGAGATCGTGAAGGTGTCGTTGAACTTGTTGACGTTGCCGCCCTGGGTGTTGACGCGCGTATTGATGTTCCCCGAATCCAACGCCGTGGTATTGCTGAGGGTGGAGTCAGCCGTGACCTGGGCATTGGCGACAAGGAATTGCTGCAAGTGGGAGTTGATGTCGTCTTCGAAATGTGTGCCCTGCGTGTTCAGCGACACGACGAGACCCGGCATAAGTTTGTAATCCATGTTCAGCGTGAAGACGTCCCGCGTGGAGATCTTGGGGCTGTCGCGAAGACTGATGGTATTGAGCACCAAGCCGCGGGCCGCGCTTGGCAATGCATAGGACATCGACGCACCCGACTGTTCATTAAAAAGTCCGTAATGGCCGAGCGAGACCACCAGGCCAAAGCGGTCATTGAAGCTGTTGGCGTAGCTCACAATGAAGCCGGGTTCGATCTTGCGGTGTTCGCCATCGCCCGGGCCGGGCGACTTGTTGAAGTTCATCTCGTAGCTGCTCGCACTAAGACTTGTCGCCACGACGATTTCCCGCCCTTTGCGGGTGAAGGCATTCTTGGACTTCATATTCAACGTGCCAGCCGGTGCATCCGCGTCCATGCTGGCGGTGATCGTCTTGTTGAGCTCGATTGACTCGACGTCGACGATCGACGCCTGTTCCAAATCGAAGGCACGCGAGCCGGACCCAAACTGTGCGGAAGCCGCCGACGCCACGCGCTGGCCATTCATCGTCACGGCCGCGTATTCCGGATTCAGACCGCCAATGCGCAAACCGCGCGCATCGGCATCGGCGTAGTCGATGACCACACCTGGCAGATATTTCACAAACTCGCCCATATTGCCGCCGGTGATGTCGCCAAAGTTGTCCGAGGAAACGACGCTCTTGGCATTCATAGCTGCGCGTTGGTCCATCAGTGCCTTCGCATTGCCCTGCCTCTCGGCGGAAACCACGAAGGTCTCGAGCTTCAGGATTTCTGTCTGCTCGACCGCGATTAGATCGAAATCCTTCGTTGTCGTCTGACCCTTCGACACCATCACCTTTTCTTCGAGTTTGTTATAACCCGTAAAATCGACGGAGACAGTGACCACCCCGGTGGGCACATTGGAGAGGGTATAGGATCCGTCGCTCGTGGTAAGCGTGGAGAGATTGGTGCCTACAATCGCGACCACAGCGTTGTTCACATATTGCTTCGCCGCGGGATTGAAAACCCGCCCTTTGAGGATGCCATCGCCCGATAGCTGGGCGTGCGCCGGAGCCAGACATGCCACTATGGAGACGGTAAGTGCGACGAGGAACTGGAGGGCACGTCTTTTCGGACTAGGAGATACGCGCATAAGCTGACTTGCGTCAGATACACTGGATATCGAAGGAGTGTTCATAGTTATGGGTGTTATTTTGAGCGGGATTTAGACTATAACAAAACGGTTGGCCAATGGACCGAAAGGGAACTTAGGCGGAGGCGCCTCCAAGTTGCGGCGTTGGGCTTCACTGGAACTTGAGCGAATAGACCCGGGCGTTTTTGCAGTAGAGCTTCACCTGCACCACGGTGCCGGCAGCCGGTAGGGCTGAGCTGCCGTTCCACGTGACAGTCTGGCTCACGCTGTCGACATTAAGCACGGCGCTATTAGCGGCATTATAACCGGTGATGATAGCGCCAGTACTATCCAGAAGCTCGGCTTTCACATAGTTTCCGGTCCCGGTCGAAACCAGATTCAGCACAAGGGCGGAGCCGGTATAAGTCAGCTTCTTGGTCAATATCGTGCCCTCAGTACTGCCGCTATTCAGCGACATGAACCCATCGCGTCGCCACTTGGCGAGGCCGATATTGAGATTTCCCGCCGCGTGCCCCAGCTGCGAGGCACCATAATACCAGTAAACCTCATTGCCCACATCGACCGCATTGCCCGTGTAGATCGTTCCGGCGTCGAATGAGCCGGGCGCGCCCCAAGGAATTGGCGCGAGACGGGACGGACGATACCAGTCTTCTGTCAGATCGCGCGAGAAAACCAGCTGGGTACCGACCGGGCCGGCATCCGACCCGGCCAGATCTTGGATATAAAGCTCCCACGCAATTCCGATGTAGACGCCATCCACGACATACCAGCCCATGCCATAGCAATCCGTGACGACATAGCCGGTCGCATCGATTCCATCCGCGAGCGATTCCGCCCGGATGGGAACGCTCCACGTGTTCCCATGGTCCGTACTCTGGCTCATGCGATGAACACGATGGATGTTGGAGTCGTAATATTTGTAGGAGCCCACCCATTTCGCATTGGTGGTGTCCAGCGCCGCCGTCGCCACATCCCAACCGTTCAGCGTGTTGGTCGGGGTGGACCCGATGAAATTCTTCCCATCGCTCGAGGTGTAATTGCGATACCACCAGATCTGGATCGAGGAATCGGGCCGATAATAGCTGCCGAGCATTTTGAACCGCTTGGCGGCAACCGGCTCGGTCGGATCCATCACCACGCATCCGGTGCTTGGAGCGCCAAATGAGCCCAGGATGTTGTTATTGGTACTCCCTCCCCAAGTATATAGTCCCAGACCCGGCACACCGGACGTAACCCCCGGCTCCACCCAATTCAGGCAATCAGAGGAATAGCGGTAGCAATTCAGGCCGCTGCCCACGTAATAGAGTTTATACCGTTCTGCGGCGGGCGCGGTGGGGTCATCGACCACACTGCCATACATCCAGACATTGGGTTCCCAAGTGCCGGAACGTCCGGAAATGATCTGCCCCTGCTTGGTGCATTGGTTGAAGGTCTTGGTCACACCGTTCAGGGACTGGAGGATATAATCGTCGATGAACAACTGCTTCAGGTTCGTCACCGCCACGATGTCCTTCGAGAAAGTGACCGTGTCGAAGTAGGCCGTGCCCACATTCGCCTGTGCACTGTAGCAGAGCAGCCGCGCATAAGCGGTGTTTACGGGTGCCACGCCTGTAACGGTCGCCTGTTGCCAGGAGCCTGTCGTGCTCACGACAGCTGCGGCCGGCGAGCCCGACAGCACTGCATCGTTAGAATCGAAATATTGGAGATAAAAGGTGGCAGAGCCGCTCTCAACATACACCATGGCGGTAGCCGTGTAGGATGCCCCCGCCGTCACATTCGTAATTTGGTTGGATTGCGCTCCCCCACCCAGGCTGGCGCTTGAATCGACCAGCATGAGGCTTCGGGAAATATCGAACACTCGGTTGGCAACAGTGTTGATCGACGTTTTCACGCTGGCGTTGGTGCCATAGCCGCTCCAATTCAACGGATAGTTGTTCAGATCGACGCTCTCGAAATTACCGTTGGACAAACCTGTGGATTTCGCCGCCACCGTCACATTGTCGAAGTAGCAGGTCCCGACGCAGGCGTTGTCGCTGTAAAGCAGGATCGCGGCATAACGCGCCAGAAACGGCGGCGTGAAATTCATCGTCAACGTCTGCCAGGAGCTTGTCGTGGTCGCCGGGAATATGACCGCACTGAGATACTCCGACGGCGTATAATCCGTCTCGCCGTTGTCGAAATACTGTATGTACACTTTAAAACTTCCGGCCGTGAGGCTTGCTACATTGTACTTTACGGTCGCGACGTAGCTCTTGCCCTCCGCTACAGAGAATTTCTTGGAAAGAATCCCGCCCGAAAGCGAAGCGCTCGTATCGGCGATTTTTACGCTACGGCTGCCCGCATAGACGATGGTCGTGCTGCCAGATTCAAAGCCGTTTGCCGCGTAGGCCGTCCAAGCCGATGGAAGACCTGTCCCCGACCCTCCCTCCATCCCCGGATCGTCAACGGCCACGCCGCCCACCGCGGCAAAATTGATATCGTTCACGTCAAGCGTCGCGTCATCGAAAAACATCTGTCCAGCATACGCATTGCTGCTGTATACCATGAGCGTGCAATAAGCCGCGCCATACGGAGCGAACTGACTGGCAACCTGCAATTGTGTCCACGTATCCAAGGTCGGACTCGCGCTCGTCGAATAGGTGAGCATTTTGGTACCCTGGCTATTCCAATACTCCAGATAGAGCGCCACGTCGCCACCACCTCCCGTATCCACGTTTGCCCAGACCTTTGCCGTATATTTCCGGCCTTCGATCACCGGAATCGGAGCCGATCTCATAGCGCCCGCCAGACTGGAGCTCCCATCAACGATTTTCAGGCTCCGGCTGCCGCCATGAACCCGCAATGTGCTGCTGAACTCATATCCGTTGCCATAGACCAACGACCAACTGGTGGGCAACGTACCCGTTAGACTTTCAAAGTTTCCGTTCGGGACCGGCACGGAGGCGGCCTCGACTCGTGAGACAGACAGGCAGATGATAATCATCGCGATCCAGAGAATGCCTGATATCAGGCAAGCTCGCGCCTCACAATTGACCAGCGTATCCTTGGTGATCTGAGCGGTGGTAGTAACGGGGTTATTCATGGGGAGAAAGCAATGCATAGCAGGGCAACGAGGGCTATGGCTTGAACCGAGCAGTTTGTATACATTGGTGCTCTGCGTCACACAAAAGTCAATAGTTTTAACACTTAAACTTGGCCAAACACAAGGCATATTCTTTGTATCTCATTGTCATTTAATAATATTTAAGATTTTTATTTGATGTTTCTAAACGTCCCTACATGATGAAAATTTAAAAATCGCCCTCACAGGGTATACACTTGCATTTTATGTGCCAAATTTCGCAAAGATTATCGCTCCTCCGGCACCGGGCCGGCCCACTCCTCCGCACAGAACAGTGTTAGATCGAGATAACCGCCCGACCGGCCCGCGATTCCGCCACGCAGCCCATCAATGCCAAATCAACCGGCCCACGTCCCTGTTTCCGGGTCGTATTCACTTTTCGGTTTATCGCAGGCAACCATTCTGACGCGCGCTGCACCTCGTCAAATGCCTCCGGCAACTCCTCCAGCAGGCTTGACGGTTCGCGCTCCGGTTGCGCCAGCACGTCAATGTTGCCGTGCATGATTACAACGGGAAGATCTCCCATCGGAAAACGCGCTGTGGCACCGGCCGCGCGCACGGCTTCCGACTCCTCCCTTGACGCGGGAGAAACGGGGCGCTCAGATGCGCCCCGCTATCGCGCGGCTATAGTTTAGTGGTAAAACCTCTGCCTTCCAAGCAGGTGTCGTCGGTTCGATTCCGTCTAGCCGCACCAACAAAAAAGCGGGCCGAAGCCCGCTGTGATTTGCGTAGAATGTTGCCGGCTGGCGTCACTGCGCAACCGCGGCCGCGGCCGGGATCAGGTCGTCCACGCTCTCGCTGTCGGTGTTGATGTCGGCGAAGAGCCAGGTCGAGAGGTAGCGTTCGCTGCTCGACGGGATGATCGCGACGATGCGTTTGCCTTTGTTCTCGGGCCGCTTCGCCAGTTGCAACGCCGCCCAGACCGCCGCGCCCGAGGATATGCCCACCGGAATGCCGTCCAGCTGGTTCACCTGCTTCGAGACCGGACCGGAATCGACGTCCTTCACGCGGATGATCTCGTCGTAAATCTTCGTATTGAGCACCGCCGGCACAAAACCCGCGCCGAGGCCCTGCAACTTGTGCGGTCCGGGCGTGCCGCCGGAGAGCACCGGCGAGGCGTCGGGCTCCACCGCGACGATCTTCACCGCGGGATTGCGCGCCTTGAGCACTTCGCCGACGCCGGTGATCGTGCCGCCCGTGCCGATGCCGGAGACGACGATGTCGACCTTGCCGTCGGTATCGCGCCAGATCTCCTCGGCCGTGGTGCGGCGGTGGACTTCGGGATTGGAGGCGTTGGCGAATTGTTGGAGGATGACGCTGTTGGGGATCTTCGCGGCCAGTTCCTCAGCTTTGGCGATGGCGCCTTTCATGCCCTTCGGTCCCTCGGTCAACACGAGGCGCGCGCCGAGGACTTTGAGGAGTTTGCGGCGCTCGAGGCTCATCGTCTCGGGCATGGTGAGGATCAGCTTCAGCCCTTTCGCGGCGGCGACGAACGCCAGCGCGATGCCGGTGTTGCCGCTCGTCGGCTCAATGAGGACGGTATCCTGATTGATGCGACCGGACTTCAGGGCGTCGTCGATCATGGCGAAGCCGATGCGGTCCTTGACACTGGAGAGCGGGTTGAAGAACTCGAGTTTGAGCACGACTTCCGCGAGGGCGCCGTGCGCGGCCGCGGTGCGGTTGAGGCGCACGAGCGGAGTGTTGCCGATGGTTTCGGTGATGTCGTTGTGGATTTTGGCCATGGTAGTGATGAGTTATGGGTTATTGATGATCGGTGATAAGTGATGGGGAAAAACGAAGTCAGATGGCGAAGTCCTCGGCGAAGACGCGGCCGCGGCGCATGCGCAGCAGAACACTGTCGCCGATTTGAAGGCCGAGTTCGGTCAGGCGCTGGCGGGAAACCTCCGCTTCGATAATCTCGTCGGCGGCGTGATGGCGCGTGCAGGTGACTCGCGCGACCGAGCCCGCCGTGTGCACCGTGCGCAACTGCGCCAGCTCGCCGTCGAAGCCGTCCTGCACCGGGAGCAGCTCGATGTCGTGCGGCCGCACGTAGGCGAAACGGCCGCCGTTGACGTCGAACGCCTCGGCCTGCGCGAAGCCGCGCGAGGGCAGTTGCAGACGGTTCACGTTGCCGAGAAATTCGTAGACGAAGGGCGTCGCTGGGTGATCGTACACCGCCTGCGGCGTGCCGACCTGCTCGACGCGCGCCTGGTTCATGATCACGACCTCGTCGGCGATTTCGAGCGCCTCCTCCTGATCGTGCGTCACGAAAACCGTAGTGAGATGCACCTCCTCGTGCAGGCGGCGCAGCCAGCGGCGCAGCTCCTTGCGGACCTTGGCGTCGAGTGCGCCGAATGGCTCGTCGAGCAGCAGCACCTTCGGCTCGACCGCGAGCGCGCGCGCGAGGGCGACGCGCTGGCGCTGGCCGCCGGAGAGCTGCGTGGGCAGGCGATGCGCCAAGCCTTCGAGTTGCACCAACGCGAGCAGGCGCTCCACACGCGTGCGGATCTCGGCGGGCGAAGGCCGCTCGCGGCGCGGACGCACGTTGAGTCCGAAGGCGATGTTGTCCGCCACGGTCATGTGGCGGAAGAGCGCGTAGTGTTGAAACACGAAACCCACGCCGCGCTGCCCGGCCGGAGTGTTGGTCACGTCGGCGCCGTGGAATTGGATGCGCCCGGAGCCCGGGTCGGCAAACTCCAGCCCCGCCATGATGCGCAGCAGCGTGGTCTTGCCGGAGCCCGAAGGCCCGAGCAACGCCGTGAGGCGGCCGCTCGGCACGCGCAGACTCACGTTGTCGAGCGCCGTGAACGGGCCGAAAGTTTTGCGGATGTTTTGGACTTCGATGCTCATGCTAGGTCCGGACGGGTTGGCGGGCGCGCCATTCGACGAGGCTCTTCAGCCCGAGCGTCACCAACGCCAGCAGGGCGAGGAGCGACGCCACGGCGAAGGCCGCGACAAAGTTGTATTCGTTGTAGAGAATCTCGACGTGCAGCGGGATGGTGTTGGTCTCGCCGCGGATGTGGCCGCTGACGACCGACACCGCGCCGAATTCGCCCATCGCACGGGCGTTGCAGAGGATGACGCCGTAGAGCAGGCCCCATTTGATGTTGGGGAGCGTCACGCGCCAAAACGTCTGCCAGCCGCTCGCGCCGAGCGTGAGCGCCGCCAGCTCCTCATCGGTGCCCTGCGCCTGCATCAGCGGGATGAGTTCGCGGGCCACAAAGGGAAAGGTGACGAAGATCGTCGCCAGCACGATGCCGGGCACGGCGAAGATGATTTTAAGATCGTGCGCCTGCAGCCACGGGCCGAACCAGCCCTGCGCACCGAAGAGCAACACGTAGACGAGTCCGGAGATCACTGGCGACACCGCGAACGGCAGGTCGATGAGCGTGATGAGCACGCTCTTGCCGGGAAACTGAAACTTCGCGATGGCCCACGCCGCCGCCACGCCGAAGACGAGGTTGCTCGGCACCGCGATGGCCGCGGCGAGGAACGTGAGCTTGATCGCCGCCAGCGCATCGGCGTCGGCAAACGCCGCGAAGTACGCGCCCACGCCCCGGCGCAACGCCTCGGTGAACACCGCCGCGAGCGGCACCACGAGAAACAGCCCGAGGAAGAGCAGCGCAGCGCCCAGCAGCGTGTAGCGCAGCCAGGCCGGGTCGCGCGTGGCGCGGATCGACGCCGCGCCCGCGGCGGGCTCGGTGGTGGAGAGTTGGGAAATAAAACCGGCAGCCATGTTAGGAACGCGTTCTCCAGTCGCTCCATTTCTGGAGCGTGTTGATGAGCAGCAGCAGGGCGAACGAGGCGACGAGCATCACCACCGCCAGCGCCGTGGCGCCGCGATAGTCGTACTGCTCGAGCTTGGTGATGATGAGCAGCGGGGTGATTTCCGTGCGCATCGGCATGTTGCCCGAAATGAAGACCACCGAGCCGTATTCGCCCAGCGCCCGGGCAAACGCCAACGCGAAGCCGGTGAGCAACGGCGGCAACAGCTCGGGGAAAATCACGCGCCGCAACGTCTGCCAGCGGCTCGCGCCGAGCGTGGCCGCGGCCTCCTCCAGCTCGGGTTCGAGCTCCTCCAGCACCGGTTGCAGCGTACGCACGACGAACGGCAGGCCGATGAAGGTGAGCGCGACGAGCACGCCGAGTTCGTTGAACGCCACCTTGACGCCGAGCGGCCGGAGCAACCCGCCGAGCCAGCCATTCTCCGCGTACACCGCGGTGAGCGCGATGCCCGCGACGGCGGTCGGCAGCGCGAACGGCAGATCGACGAGCGCGTTGACGAGCTTGCGCCCAGGAAACGGATACCGCACCAGCACCCACGCCACCAGCAGACCGAAGAACGCGTTGAGCGCGCCCGCCGCGAGCGACGCACCGAAACTGAGCCGGTACGACGCCAGCACGCGCGGCGCGGTGATCGTCGTCCAAAACTCGTCCCACGTCAGCCCGGCGGTCTTCAGGAACGCGGCCGAAAGCGGCAGCAGCACGATGAGCCCGAGATAGGTCAGCGTGAACCCGAGCGAGAGCCCGAAGCCCGGCAGAATGCGGCGAGAGGTGGAAGCGGTGGCGTTCACGCGAAATTCAGCAGCGAGTGGCGGGACTCAGCGGGAGTAGATCTGGTCGAACACGCCGCCGTCGGCGAAGTGGGTTTTATGCACCTTGGCCCAGCCGCCAAAAGCCTCGTCGATGGTGAACAGATTGATCTGTGGAAACTGCGCGGCGTACTTCGCAGCCGCCTGCGGCGAGCGCGGCCGGTAGTAGTTGCGCCCGGCGATGTCCTGCCCGGCGTCGGTGTAAAGATATTCGAGATACGCCTGCGCCACGGCGGTCGTGCCTTTCTTTTTCGCAACCTTGTCGACCACCGCGACAGGCGGCTCGGCGAGGATGCTGAGCGAGGGCACAACGATTTCGAATTTGTCGGCGCCAAACTCCTTCAAGGCGAGAAACGCCTCGTTTTCCCACGAGATGAACACATCGCCGATACCGCGTTGCACGAAGGTCGTGGTCGCGCCGCGCGCGCCGCTGTCGAGCACCGGCACGTTTTTGAAGAGCGCGGCCACAAACGTTCGCGCGCCGCTGTCGCTGCCGGTCTTGCGGCGGGCGTATTCCCACGCCGCGAGATAATTCCAGCGCGCGCCGCCGGAGGTTTTCGGGTTGGGCGTGATGACGGCGACGCCCGGCTTGATCAGGTCGTCCCAGTCCTTGATGGCCTTGGGATTTCCTTTGCGCACGAGGAGCACGATGGTGCTCGTGTAAGGCGAGGCGTTTTGCGGCAGGCGTTTTTGCCAGTCGGCCGGAAGCAGCTGGGCGTGCTCGTGGAGCGCGTCGATGTCGCCGGCGAGCGCGAGCGTAACGACATCAGCCGCGAGCCCGTCGATCACAGCGCGCGCCTGTTTGCCGGAACCGCCGTGCGATTGTTTGACGACGACATCGTCGCCCGTCTTCGCCTTCCAGTGGGCGGCGAACGCCGCGTTGAATTCGAGATAGAATACCCGCGTCGGATCATAGGAGACGTTTCTGAGCTCAACCGACTTAGCCGCCGCGCCTTCAACCAGCACCGCCGCCGCAAAGACTGCGAGGGTGCGGAGCATTGTGGCATTAAGGAAACGATGGCGGCTGGCTTGTCTCATGTTTCAATCTACATTGTTTTTGTCGTATTTCTTTTCAAGTTTTATTTTCTAAATTAGTCATGTTTTGTTTAATTATTTTATATTTAGTGTTTTATTAACTTTTGATAATACGTGTTGTCACTTTCATCTTTTGTTGCATGCTTTACTAATGATTCTCAAGCACAGTGACAGAAATTGAAGCATCCCCCTTCAGCTGAATGCCTGGCTTTCAATTCGCCTGAATTGACTTAGCCTTCGCCACACACACGCCACACGACCGCCAGCTTACCGCTTCCATAGGTCTTCTCACTTTGAACCCAACGCCCCCATCAGACGCTCCCACGCCCACCCTGCTGCTTCTCGACAATGGTTCGCTGGAACCGGCGGCGGTGCTGAGCTTGCGCGCCATCGCGGCACGGCTGAGCGCGGCGCTTGGACAGGAGGTGGCGCCGGTCTCGTTGCTCCACTCGCACAAAATTCCGGCAGAGCGTCTCGACGGCCGGCCGGCGGAGATTTTCGATCAGGCGCTGGCGCGGCGAATCGCGGCGGGGGCGATGGACTTCCTGGTGGTGCCGTTGTTTTTCGGTCCCAGCGGCGCCCTCACCGACTACCTGCCGCAACGCGTGGCGCGTTTGCGCGCGCTGCACCCGGATTTGCGAGTGCGCCTGGCTCCGCCGCTGGCGGACGTGCCAGCCGCTGCCGACACGCGACTGGCCGCGATCCTCGCCGATCACGTCCGGGCAAAACTAACACCTGCCGCCCCCGCGCCGGCGGTGATTGTAGTCGACCACGGCAGTCCGGTGCGCGAAGTCACGGCGGTGCGCGACCATGTGACTGCGCAACTGCGCGAGCTGCTGGGCGCGACCGTGCGCGCGGTGTCGGCCGCCTCCATGGAACGCCGGCCGGAGCCGGAGTACGCGTTTAACGAACCGTTGCTCGCCACCGCGCTGGACCGAGCGGCAACAGAGGCGGGACGGGTGATTGTCGCGCCGCTATTTTTATCGCCGGGACGTCACGCCGGACCGGGCGGCGACATCGCGCAAATCTGCGCGGCGGCACAGGCGCGTCACCCGGGATTGCAGCCCATTCTGACGGAGCTGGTGGGCACGCATGCAGGGTTGATCGCCATTCTCGCCGAGCGCGCGCAGGGCGAGGGGCGCGATTTGTAAGAGCGGCATAAAGCCGCTCCTACAGTACAAGCCAGGTTCGCGCCGTTATTTCGCGGCGAGCAGTTCGTTGACCTTGCGCATCACGGCGAAGGAGTCGGCCACGTAAAGGACGTCGGCCTTGCCCTGCGCCCAGCTGCAATTCGCGTTCAGATTGATCGCGCGGCGCTCGTTGATGAAACGCCAGCCGACCGTGTGCGGCTCCTCGCCGTGGCAGCAGGTCGCCAGCCCCTTCGGGTGACGCGGCGTCGAGCCGGTCTGGCCAACCTGGTTGAGGTGCGTCATGAACTTGAGCACCGCCTGGCCTTCGCCGCTCAAATCGACGAGCGACTTGGTGCTGCCGAGCGACGCCTTCGCTTTGCCGAGGAAACCGAGGATGAGTTGCTCCGCTTCCTCCGGATGCGTTTTGCCGTCGGGCTGCGTTTTCGTCCAACCTGCGCCGGCGACAAACAACAGCTTGGCATCGGGGCGAATCGTCTGCGCGTCGGAGGCCGGCGCCTGCACGCCGGTGACGACTGTGCGTTGGTGCGCGGCGGTTAACGCCACCGCGACCGCTTCGACGCTGGCGGTGCCGGCGGCGCCGGACCACGCCGGGCTGCAACCCGGATCGAGGAGAATGAACCACGGACGGCGCGTGCGCTGCACGACGGCCTCCATGCGTTGGCGGTAATACCAGCGGGTGAGGCCGGGTTTGCCGTCGGCGGTGGTGGCACCGGTGACGTGGCCGTCGATGCGACCGCCGAGCCGTTGCGCGACGCCGGCGAGCACGCGGTTGCACCGCGAGGTGGCGGGCGCGATGACGATGGTGGCGGCAGCGGCCTTGGCCAACGCTTCCGCCGCGGCGCTGTCGGTCGAGTAACGCGAGGGCGCGAACTCCGCTCCGGCGACGCCGAGGAAGCGTTGCGCGCCGCAGCTGGCGATCTGGTTGGCGGCGGGTTGCACGTTGCCGCCGATGAGGCCGGCGAGCAGTGGCGCGCCTAGTCCGGTCGCGAGCGCCTGGGCGGCCGTCAACGTTTCGAGCGCGGCCTTGCCGAGCGAACCGTCGGCTTCGGTGTGGGCGAGAAAGAGAATGGTTTCCATGAGGAGGAAGATATTTTTAACAGAAGGTAACGAAGAGAACGAAGGAGTTCGGAAGTAGAATGGCCTCTTCGTTTACTTCGTTATCTTTTGTGAAGGTTCTGGTCGGGTTATTCCTTGCCGATCCACTCGACAATTTCGCGAGCGATATCGTCGGGCGACTGGTCTTTCACGATCTTGGTTTCGCGGCGCTGTTTCGGGAGGGAAACGCTGGCGAAGGCGACGCCATCGTTGGCGACCTTGAGGGCCTTGGCGCGCTGGAGCGCCGGCATCACGGTGCGCATGTTGAGCATGCCGACCTGCGGATTATTGGGCGGCTCGGCGAGATTGCCGGTGGCCCAGCCGAGCAACGCCGGCAGCGCCGCACAGGTGGAGACCTGATGTTTGCCGCCCTCGATGCGCTCCAAGATGCGCAACGCGCCATCGGGTTGCACGGTGAGTTCGTCGACGCCCTGGAACTGATCGACGATGCCGAGGCGTTCGCCGACCATCTGCATCGTGGTGCCCGCGCCACGCGACGCGGATTCCCAGCCGCCGAAGACGAGCAGGCGCGCCTTGTCCAGACCGGCGATACCCTGAATCGCCTCGGCGAGCGCGGCGGCGATCTCCGCCGACTCGGCGAAACCGCTGGCCGGGCCGTCGATCGCGATAAGCTCGAACGGCACCTTTTGCGCCACGGTCATCATCACCTGCTGCAGCTTGGCCTTGGGGCCGACGCTCACGAGCCAGACTTTGCTGCCGGGGTTTTGCTTGGCGAGGTTGGCCGCCTCAAACAACGCATGCCCCGCCCACGGATCGAGCACGGCGGGCAGCATCATTTCGTTTTTCAAGGCCGGGCCGGTCGGCGTGGCGACAGGCTCCAGCGTTTGCAGCGGATCGGGCACGAGGCTGCCACAGACGACGATTTGGTAGGCGGTGGGCATATGGGAAAAGGAAATGCTCGGAAAACAAAACGTCCGGCGTCAATCGCCGGGCGGGCTTTTCTTTGGGAGGGCCGGCGGCCGACGGCAAGCCTGCATCCTGCGGCGGGTGTGCCGGCGCCGGCGCCAGTCGGCAAACCGATTTTACAAATTTTTAATAGATCGCCGGCTTGCCCCACTTAGGTAAAAACTCAGGCTGCACGCGCAGGTAACTTCGCGCGGAACGCATTCCCGCAGAAGCACTCGACCGGGCCACGAGCGCCGCGGCCCGGGGGCACTGTCGGTCGGCGGTCCGGGTGCAGTTGCCCGCTTTTCGCAGGAATACCAGCCCATGCGTTCAACCGTCTCCACCGCCCCCATTCCCCCACCGGAGAACCGCCCGATGAAAATCGCGACGCGGTATCCGACTGGTTCGATTCGTCGCCCAGGGAGCTGGTGGCGGTACGGGCTCGGCGGGCTCGGCCTGATGCTCGTACTCGCGGCAACGTTGCCGGCACAAAGCCCCGGCCAGCCGGCTGCGTCCGCCCCTCCGGCACCGGCCGCGCTGGAGGAAATCGCGCGCCCGTTTTACCGCACCGGCTGGTTCGTCGCCGCGGTGGTCGTTCTCATGATCGGCGGCGCGGCGGGAGCCTATCAACTCCGCGTGAGCCTGATGCGCCGCCGCATGGTCGGATTGAAGCGGCTGGTCGATGAACGCACCAAGGAGCTCCAGCACGCCAAGGAAGCCGCCGAGGCCGCCACCCGCGCCAAGAGCGAATTTCTGGCCAACATGAGCCACGAAATCCGCACGCCCATGAACGGCGTCATCGGCATGACCGGCCTGCTCCTCGAAACCAAACTCGACCCGATGCAGCGCGAGCTCGCCGAGACGATCCGCGACAGCGCCGATTCGCTGCTGGGCATCATCAACGACATTCTGGATTTCTCCAAAATCGAAGCCGGCAAACTCAGTTTCGAGCAGATCGACTTCGACCTCGTGGAGTTGATGGAGAGCACCCGCGATCTGCTCGCCGAAACCGCGTTCCAAAAAGGCATCGAGCTGGCGAGCTTCGTCGCCGCCGACGTGCCCCACCGCCTGCGGGGCGACCCCAACCGGCTGCGCCAGATCGTGCTCAATCTCCTCAGCAATGCCGTCAAGTTCACCAGCCAGGGCGATGTGACCATCCGCGTCGACCGCGAGAGCGAGACCGAGACGCACGTCGTCGTGCGCTTCCGCGTCTCCGACACCGGCATCGGCATCGCGCCCGAAGTCCAGAACCGGTTGTTCCAAGCCTTCTCCCAGGCCGACAATTCGATGACGCGGCGCTACGGCGGCACCGGCCTCGGCCTCGCCATCGCCCGCAGACTCGTGACCCTGATGGAAGGCGATATCGGCGTCGAAAGCCGCTCCGGCGAAGGCTCCACCTTCTGGTTCACCGTGCGCCTCGCCAAACAAACCGGCGTGCCGCCGCCGCGCGAACAGTACGACCGCACGTTGGACAACCTGCTCGTGCTCGTGGTCGACGACAACGCCACCAACCGCCAGATCCTCGGCTACCAACTCCAGTCCTGGCGCATGCGCAAAGACGCCGCCGCCGGTGCCGAGGAGGCGCTCGCGTTGTTGCGCACTGCTGTCGCCGCCGGCACCCCCTACGACATCGCCCTGCTCGATGTGCAGATGCCCGACATGGACGGCCTCACACTGGCGCGCGCCATCCGGGCCGATGCGCGCCTCGCCACCACGCGGCTGATTCTGTTGACCTCGCTCGGCCACACCTTCGATAGCGCCGATCTGCAAACACTGGGGATCGACGCGGCGTTGATGAAACCCGTCAAGCAGTCGCACCTCTTCGACACGCTCGGCAACGTGATCGGCAAGGCCCGGGCTGCGCAACTCGCCGCCGGCAACCCCACCGCCCACTCCGGATCCGGGACACCGCTGCCGCCGCTGCCAAAGCTCAACATCCTGGTGGCGGAGGATAACGAGCTTAACCAGAAAGTGGCGCGCGGCCTCCTGCAGGAACTCGGTTGCACGACCGAAGTCGTGGCCGACGGCGCCGCGGCGCTGGCGGCGTTGCAGCGCACGCATTTCGACCTCGTGTTCATGGACTGCCAGATGCCGGGCATGGACGGCTACGACGCCACGAAGGCGATTCGCGAACGCGAACGCGACACGTCGCAACCCTGCCCGTGGACGGCGCCGCTGTACATCGTCGCCCTGACCGCGCACGCCATGCAAGGCGACCGCACCAAGTGCCTCACCGCCGGCATGGACGACTACATCAGCAAACCGGTTCACCTGACCGATCTGCACGCCGCCATCAAACGCTGGAAACTCGCCCGCGGAGACCAAGAATAGCCGGGCGGAAAATCACGGCTTCCCTCTGCCTTACCTGCATATTGACAAGTAAGGCGACAGAATCCATGGTATGCCCATGACCACCTTAACGCTCACGGCCAAACGCCAGGCGACGTTTCCGGTCGAGACCTGCAAATCTCTCGGTTTGAAGCCGGGCGATGTCGTCGAACTTGAAGCGCGCGACGAAGCGAACGGACGTGTTTGGGTGCTGCGGCCGCGGCCAGCGCGAGCGCGCCGCTGGGTGGGCAGTCTCGACGCCTACGCCAGCGCCGCCACCGATCATTCGATGGAAGCGGTCTGCGCGAGCGTAGCCGCCGGTAGAAAATCGGGAACCGGCGCGTGAAAGTCGGACTCGATACGTCGGTGGTGCTGCGCCTGCTGCTGGGTCAACCCGCGGAGCAAGCCCAACGCGCGCTCGCATTTTTAGATGAGTTGGCCCGGCGCGGCGACCAAGCGATGGTGTCGGACATGGTCGTCGCAGAGACCTATTTCGCGCTGCAATACCATTACGCGGTGCCGAAGAAGGAAGCCCTCGCCGCCCTACGCCAGATGTTTGCCGACAATGAAATCGAAGCACAGGGTGTGGCGGTTGATGTGCTGGCCACGGAAGGGCTGGCTTCGGCCAAGCCGGGTTTTGTCGACCGCATGATTCTGAGTGCCTACCTCGCGTCTGGCGACTCGATGGTGACCTTCGAGAAGGCAGCCGGAAAACTGAAATCCGTCCGCGTACTGTAAACTGGAACCAGCCGGCCGGTCGGAACGCAGAGGACGGCGCGTCGTCGCCCCGCCTCAGTTCTCCGCCGAGTGCAGGCCGCCGGCGCCGGCGCGGAAATCGATGTTGGTGCGCTCCGGATTTGTCGGGTGCGGTTGCGAGCAATTCCACAAACACGCGCCGCAGTGCACGCATTTCTCGCGGTCGAAAGCCGGCACGCCACCCGCCCCGGGCGCGATCGCCTGGCCGGAACACGCGTCGATGCAGATCTTCACCTGGCACTTCTCGCACGTCGCTTCGTCGACAAACACCACGTGGTCGGCATAGCCGGCCGGCGCCTGCACCTTGCCGCCCATGAGCAGCGCGTCCTGATGCGAGATGAGCAACTTGCCGTCGAGCGGCACCGCGGGCCAGCCGACGCGATCCATCAGCGCGTCGCGCAAACTCTGCCCGCTCGCGGTGCAGGCGGCGCGGATTATGGCGATCTCGGCCGCGGTGAGTTTGCCACGGTAGTAGGTTTCGAGACTCGGCACGCGCGCGTGCGGCGGGAGCGGTTTCCCGGGGAGATTGATGCGCCCGCCGGTCAGGCCGGTGAGCCCCATGCCGATGAGACCGGTGACGACGCCGCGTTGAAAACCGTCGCGCGCCTTCTCGGCGACGCGCGCCTCTTTTTCCACCCAGCTCGCGCGGCGGCGGGCGACGTACGCCTGCTCGAGATTTTCCTTGGTGAATGGTTTCCCGGCTTTGAGCAGTTCGACCACGCCCTCGGCGAGCAATGTTCCCGTGGCCCAAGCTTCATCGACGCCCGAGCCGGTGAGCACGTTGGTGCTGCCCGAGCCCTCGCCGATGCGCACGAAGCCGTCGCCCGCGAGATGCGGCTCGCCGCGGCGGCCGGATTCCTGGAGCGATTTCGCGCCCCACGAACGCAGCGTGCCGCCTTCGAGGTAGCGCCACAGGTACGGGTGCAGCATCCAGTGCTGGAGGTAGCGGTACGCCGTGCGCACTGGCGAATCGAACCACGACGGCACGAAAATGCCGAGCGACGCGATGCGCCCCGGATGCACGTACATGAAACCGAAAATCTCCGGCTCGGGATAACCGAACGTATGAAAGACCGTGCCGGGCGCGAGGTCGACGTGCGCCGGCAAATCGACGACGAACTTCATGCCCACCGCCCAATCGTGCTGATGGTTGCCCGCGGGCAGACCGAACTGCTCGTCGAGCTGGCGGCCGATCGCGCCCACCGGCCCGTCGCCCACCACCGTGAGCGCCGCGCGGATGTCCATGCCCGGCATGAACCCGTCGGACGCGTTGCCCTTTTTGTCGGTGCCCTGATCGATCAGGCGCACGCCAACAACCTTGCCGTCTTCGACGAGCGGACTTGCGACCGGCGTCGACGGCCACACCTGCACCGTGCCGGAGCCCATCACCTGGCCGCCGACCCATTGCATGAACTGGCCCATCGAGAGCACGAGGCCGTCGTGCTTTTGGAGAAACGGCGGAGTCCACGGCAGGTTGACTGCGTGGTGCTCGTACGGCAGCGCCCACTTGCCCGCGCGGACCAGCGCATCGGCCAGCCGCAACGTCGTCGAGCGGCGGCTCGCGCCGACGGGATCGAGCAGGTACGCGATCTTCTCGTGCTGCACGGGAGCCGCCATCGGGATCTGCGCGGGATCGAGCTGCGGGAAACTGGCCTTGATGCTGCGGGCCGGCGTGACGACGCCCGACACGCCGAAACCGATGTCGTCGGCGCGCTCATAACAAATCACCTGCGGCGGCATCCCGGGCGCGGCGGCGCTGTCGAGCGCAGGCGAGCCGTCCTCCTTCACGAGCTGCTTGGAGAGCGACGTGAGGAACCCGCCCATCGCCGGGCCGAAGCCGACGCAGACGATATCGACGTTCATGGACGTCCGCTCAACGGCGGGCGCGGAAGAAGGATTGGTAACCGAGGAGGACACGGAGCTCACGGAGGGAAGGAAGCGCCCCCGGGTCAAGCCGCCAAGGCGCAAAACGCAGGATTCCCGGCCCGCGGCCCGAATCGTGGGCACGCTTGAGAGTCGCACATCGCCTCCGGCCATCTCAATAAACTTGGGTAAAAGGAGAAAAGGGCTAGGAGCACCAGTGGCTCTTTTGGGTCATGGTTTTTTGACTGGTTTTATCATGTCAATAGGCCTCACACCAAAAGTGAGCTTGGGTTCGGGAGTCCCAAGTGGTTTTGGCAGAATCTGCGACTGCACGAGATTCATCTTCCGGCCGTCCCAGACAAAATGCTCAACGTGGATCGGCCAATCGAATCCCTCCGCCCAATAAACCGTAAAAAGACGGCTATCAGGTCGAAACAGGAAACCTGTGGGGCCATCCCATTCATTCGGGAAATCCTGCTGAAAATCCCTCTGTGGGTAAACTTCGCCAGTGCTGCGATCGATGATGCAATACTCCGCGCAACCCGTGCCACATCCGACGATAAAAACAGAGTAATAGCCGGCAAAATTTACGTGCGCGATTTCGGGATTATCGGAATAGCTAAGATAGGACTCCATTTTCCAACCGATACCCGACCGAGGGATCTTGGTTTTCGCAAATTTGGCCAAAGCAATCTGTTCATGCGCGGGAAATGCTTCGAAAGTCGGTGTCGTCTGTGAACATCCTACCAAGGCGAGTAAAATCAGAAAGGGTAGCTTCATCTTTGCAGACGATGTGTAAACTGGGTTTCATGACACACGAAAACAGTTGGCTGGCGAACGAATCGAAGTTCAGCCAGCGGAGGTGGCAGTTACAATCCTGAATGCCCTTCGCTGGTGTTGTTTGCTGAATCTTGCCGCACAATGAGAAATCTGAAGACGTCATGTCTTGACCCTTTTCAATATATCGCATCCTGCGCTAGCGCAACGTTATCCTCGATTTTACCGAATGAAGGATCGGAGGATGCGGAATGGAAGAAACCTGTGGGTTGAGCCGATCATTACCAGACCGTGGCAATGATCAAGGAGTCGGTAATGTTGGCGTCTTTGGTGATGAGTGGCAGGCGGTGGACTTTGGCGGTGGCGGCGATGATCCGGTCGAATTGATCGCCGTGGGGCAAGACAACCGCGGGGGCCGCCAGCGCGATCTCGATCGTGATGAGCAGCACCGGGGGCGCCCGAGGTGTGAAAGGCAACTGTGCGGAGCGAGCCGCCAAGCCGGCGGACTGGAAATAGGTTCGTGCCGGTCTACTTGGTAATCACAGCCCACAAGCCTCTTCCGGCGTGTCCGCGTTAAAAAAACAGGCGCGACCCACGGCCTGGTCAGGCCGGAGTCGCGCCCGCGCCGGTTATTGTTTTTGGAACATCACGGCGTCCGCCACGGTGGTTTTTCCCGCCGTGCCCGTGATCTCCACGTAGTTGCCCGAACCCGCTGAGAGATTCTTGGTCGTGAGATAATGCCAGGTGCCACCCTCAATCTGTTGGTTGGGCTTGTCCGCGGCGGGCACGGTGTAGGTGGAAGACCCGCCGTTGTATTTGATGGTGACCGGCACTGCGGTGGGCCGGTTCGCCGCCGCCGTCCAGCGGATATAGATCTCATAGTTGCCTGCGGTCGTGATCGTCGGAGTCCAGCGGGCGGTCGCCGTCCCGGAGGTCGTCGTTCTGAAATCCGCGCCGCAATGACCGGGGACGCTGGAATCATAGGCCCAGGTGCCGGTCGTGGTGAAGGTGCTGGCACCGTTATCGAGCAGGATCGTCGGCGTGACCGTGCCGGTCACCCACTCGAGGTTGAATTTGGCGACCGTCACCTTTGCGTTGGGCCCCTGGTTATGGTTGGCCGCCGTGCCGTCCTCCTTGGTGCCGTCACGCCCGAAGATGCAGTAGATGTTGCCGTACGAATCGCGCGCGAGGTCGGAATAGGTGGCCGAGCCGGGTTCGGTGTAGGTGGAGACGCCGGGGGCGTAGATGTCCTTGGGGCTGCCCGGCCAATTGACGCCTCCGTCCGTGCTCAACCGGAGCGCCATGTAGCGCCGGACATTGGTGCCGTTGTTGGCAGGGTTATTGGAGAACGAGTAGAGGTGCGCGGTATCGGAAAACCGCAGGAGTCCGCCATCGGTCTTCGTGGTGCCGGTGATGCCCACGGCGTTGACCCAGCCGCCCCAGGCGATCGCCGTGGGGTCGGTTGTCGACCAATTGGCGGCCGCCCGCATGCGCGGGCGGTATTCGGGGTTTGCCGTCGTCGGCCAGGTGTTGGTTTCCTTACGCGTGATCAGGAAGAAACTGCCGTCGGCGCGCTCGGCCAGGCGGGATTCGCCCGGATCAACGTCGTCCGCAGTAGTGGCCGTGATTTGCGGCACCAGCAGTGTGTCCTCAAGGGGCTCGGTGCTGACCTGCCAGCTGCCGCCGGGATTTTTGAAGAGCACGTCGATGCTCTTGAGCTTGGTCTGCGGCGTGGTTCCGGTCGTTGTTTGATGGTGAAAAGCGAGCATCACACGTCCGCGGTGGGTCCCCTTGAGCAGCTTGATGCCATGCCCGATCGGCCCGTGTGAATTCCAACCAAAGTCCGCCACACGACTGGCCCAAAGATTGGTGATGTCCTGTCGTGGGCCGAACGTGACGGTCCCCGCGCCGGTGCTGTCGATATTGTTGAAGACTTCCCGATAGAAGACGTCCTTGCCGCTGCCGTCCAGGCTGCCCGTGTAGAAGATATAGGTCTTCGCGCCATCGATCACCAACGCCGGGTTGGTCCAGCTTTCGCTATCCACATTCGCCGTCTCCACCCGGAAATCCTGCGTCCAGCTCTGCCCCCGGTTCCAACTCACGCGCAAGAGCAGGTGCTTGGGCCCGCCATCGGTGCTGCCGTAGAGGGCGATGTGCGCCGCCGTGCCTTGGTTGAAGCGGCCTTCGCACGCGACCAGCACATGGTCGCGCCAGTCCACGCCGATCGCATAGACAAAATGGGGTTCGATGCCGGGGGAGGTGCCGGCGCCCAGGTCGCTGTTGGCCGGCGTCCATACATCGTAAAGTTGGAAGAAGGGCGAGGCCAACGCAGCCGGACCGGTCAAACTACCGATCAACAGACCCAAAGTTATTAATACAACGGATCGCCGAAACGATCCGGGCGGACACGAGGAGTTTTTTTTCATGGGGAGTAAGAGTTGCGAGGGGTTGATTCGCGCTAAGCGTGATCTTCGTCGGGCGCGCGTAACACGGAAGCCCTCCCTGCTGGTCTCTCTCGGTAACCAACTGGAAAAATCGGACGCAGCGAAGTCCCCATTTAACTGCTGGTTCGCCATGCCCATAGCAGGGCAGGCTTCAATTCTTGCTGTTGACAGCGGCAACGCGAATTGGGCTACGAACGGCCAAGCCGGGTCTCGTCACCTCAGCCGCTACGGGGAGCATCGCACCGCGCCATTTCGTGGTTTTCGTGGTTTCAACCCATCTTTTTGGCCAGAGCGGACAGCCTCCTCATATCGGCCGCTCCCGCGCGCCGCCGCCGCCTCATCGCCCGCACCGTCAGGACCTTTTCGGTTCGCATGAGCGAACGCTCCGGGCCGCCCCCGCCCCCACCCGCCTGGAATTTCCTGAAATGAAGGCTGGAAGCCGCCGCGACATTCCTTTGATTGTCTCCCTTCCCGCTATTTCATCCTTCATGCAACAGACCATCGCCGTCCTCGATTTTGGCTCCCAGTACACGCAAGTCATCGCGCGCCGCATCCGCGAGTGCCAGGTGTACTCCAAGATCTACCACTACACGACCACGCCGGCCCAGTTGCAGGCGGACGGCGTCGTGGGCATCATCCTCTCCGGCGGACCGAGCTCGGTCTTTGCCAAGACGGCCCCCATCCCCGATCGCGGGATCTTCAAGCTGGGCGTGCCGGTGCTCGGCATCTGTTACGGCATCCAGCTTTTCGGGCACCTGCTCGGCGGCAAGGCCGCCAAGAGCGACCACCGCGAGTACGGCAACGGCATCCTCACCATCAAGAAACCCGGCCGCCTCTTTGCCGGCCTGCCGAAGAAAATCCGCGTCTGGAATTCCCACGGCGACAAAGTCATCGCCCTGCCGCCCGGCTTCCAGGCCATCGGCACCACAGAGAACTCGCCCTACGCCGCCATCGAGGACCGCAAGCGCAACCTCTACGGCATCCAGTTTCACCCGGAAGTTTTCCACACCGAGCACGGCGTCGAAGTCATCCGCAACTTCCTCGTCGGCGTCTGCGGCGCGAAGCAGGATTGGACCACCAAGGATTTCATCGCCCACGCCGTCGAAAACATCCGCACCACCGTCGGCCAGTCGCGCGTGATCCTCGGCCTCTCCGGCGGCGTCGACTCCTCCGTCGCCGCGGCGCTCATCCACAAAGCCATCGGCAAGCAGCTCACCTGCGTGTTCGTCGACAACGGCCTCCTGCGCAAAGGCGAACGCGAGGCGGTGGTCGAGCTGTACGGGAAACATTTCCATATCGACCTGCGCGTCGTCGACGCCGCCAAGCTCTTCCTGCGCCGCCTCAAGGGCGTCTCCGATCCGGAGAAGAAGCGCAAAATCATCGGGCTCACATTCGTTGAGGTTTTCGAGAAGTCGCTCAAATCGATCGGCCACGCCGATTATCTGGCGCAAGGCACGTTGTACCCCGACGTGATCGAGAGCGTCGCCATCGGGAACAATCCCGCCGCGCTCATCAAGAGCCACCACAACGTCGGCGGCCTGCCCGAGCGCATGAAGCTCAAGCTGCTGGAACCGTTGCGCGAACTATTCAAGGACGAGGTGCGGCGCGTCGGCTCCGCGCTCGGCCTGCCCAAGGAAGTCGTCTGGCGGCAACCGTTCCCCGGCCCCGGCCTGGGCGTGCGTGTGCTCGGCGAAGTCTCGGCCGAAAAGCTCGAAATCCTCCGCAACGCCGACGCCATCCTCCAGGAGGAAATGATGGCCTGCGGGCGGTACTGGAAAGTCTGGCAGTCGTTCTGCGTGTTCCTGCCGGTGAAGTCTGTGGGCGTCGTGGGCGACGAGCGCAATTACGCCTGGGTCATCGCCGTGCGCGTGGTCGAAAGCATCGACGCCATGACCGCCGACTGGGCGCGCCTGCCTCACGAGCTGCTCCAGAAGATCTCCAGTCGCATCACCAACGAGGTGCGCGGCGTGAGCCGCGTCGTGCTCGACATCAGCTCCAAGCCGCCGGCGACCATCGAGTGGGAATGACCGTAGCTTCGTGGCAGAGGCGTCACCCATGCCACTCCAACCCCTGACTTCACTTTCAGTTGCCCCGGGGCGGCCCGCGCACCGATGCATTTCCCTCGTTGACAGTCCCGACCGGCGGCGATTCGTTTCCGTCGGCGGATACGCGCTCCACCCTTCGGATTAACAATGGCATCCAACCTGCTCGGCTACTTCTCGAACGACATCGGCATCGACCTCGGCACGGCCAACACGCTCGTCTACGTGAAAGACAAAGGCATCGTGCTGCGCGAGCCCTCGGTGGTGGCCATCGACACCAGCTCCCGCAAGGTGCGCGCCGTGGGCGAGGAGGCCAAGCGCATGCTCGGCCGCACTCCCGGCAACATCACCGCCATCCGCCCGATGAAAGACGGCGTCATCGCCGACTTCGACGTCACCGAGGCGATGCTCCGCTATTTCATCCGCAAGGTCAGCAACAGCGCGTTCCGCGTGAATCCGCGCGTCGTCATCGCGATTCCCAGCGGCATCACCGAAGTTGAGAAACGCGCCGTGAAAGACTCCGCGCTCCACGCCGGCGCGCGCGACGTCATCACCATCCCCGAACCCATGGCCGCCGCCATCGGCGTGGGCCTGCCGATCGAGGATCCCGCCGCCAACATGATCGTCGACATCGGCGGCGGCACCACCGAGATCGCCATCATTTCGCTTTCCGGCATCGTCTTCAGCAAATCGATCCGCGTCGCCGGCGACGAACTCGACGCCGCCATCATCAACTACATGAAGCGGGCCTACAACCTGCTCATCGGCGAGCGCACGGCGGAAGAAATCAAATTCCGCGTCGGCTCGGCCTATCCGCTCGAAGAGGAGATTTCGATGGAGGTGAAGGGCCGCGACTCCGTGGCCGGCCTGCCCAAGACCATTCACATCACCTCGCAGGAAATCCGCGAAGCGTTGAGCGACACCATCGCCGCGATCGTCGACGCCGTGCGTGTGACGCTCGAGCGCTGCCCGCCCGAGCTCTCCGCCGATCTCGTCGATCGCGGTTTCGTGATGGCCGGCGGCGGCGCGCTGATCCGCGGCATCGACCGCCTGCTAAGTGAGAAGACCGGCCTGCCCGTCGTGGTGTCAGACGATCCGCTCTCCGCCGTGGCCAACGGCACCGGCGCCGTGCTCAACGACCTCAACTGGGTGATGCAGAACTTGTGAGCGGACGCCCGCTGGCACCGGCGGCTTCCCGCCGCGCCGACAGGTCCAAGCCAACGGGCGGCCCGAAATCGCCGTCATAGGATCCGCCGCCGTGTCTCTCCGCCGTTTCGACCAAGCCAAGCCGTTTGTCACTCTCGGCATCATTGTCGCGGTGTGGCTGGTGTTGCCCGCGGTGTTTAAAAGTTTCGTGCGCGTGAGCTTCTTCGAGCTGGAGGCGCCGGTCGAGGTCGCCACTTCTTACGCCCGCGATTTGCAGGAATATTGGGCGCTGCGCATGCACTCAAACGAGGCGCTGGTCGAGGCCGGCCGCGATCTCGCCCGCCTCAACGCCGCCTACGAGTTGCGCATCCAGGAAAACACCGCCCTGCGCGGCGAGATCGAGCGGCTCGACGCCCTGATGCGTCTGCCGACGTTCATCGATTATCGCTCGGAACCCGCGCGCGTGGTCCGCCGCGATTTTTCCGGCTGGTGGCAGCGGTTGATCATCCGCAAGGGCCAGAATTTCCGCATCACGGTGGGCGCGCCGGTCGTGTTTACCGGCGGAGTCGTCGGCCGGATCACCGAGGTGCGCGCCACGACCGCGGTGGTCGAGCTGATCAGCAGCCAGAACGTGCGTCTCGCCGCCGTCATCGAGGGCGACACACGCCCGATCAGCTTTCAGGGCGGACTCAACACGTCGTTTGCGCCGCCCAAGGGCGTGGTGGAGTTCATGCCGCTCGACATCTTCGCGCGCCCCAACGCCCGCAAGCGTCTCGTCACCTCCGGACTCGGCGGGGTGTTTCCGCCGGGCCTGACCCTCGGCTACGTCACGCACTCCGAACTCGGCGCCGACGGCCTCTACCAGACCGGCGTGGTCGAGCTCGATCCGCGCCTCTCCTCGCTCACCGAGGTCACGGTGCTCGTGCCGCTCAACCCGGACTGACCGTCGCGAAAACTCACCGCCGTGCGCCGTCTCCTCGCCCTTTTTCTGACTTCCGTCCTGCTGTGCTGGCTGGTCGGCCTGACCAACCACCACCTGAGCGGCTGGCACGTTTATCTCTACCTCGGCGGCGGATTCGTGACGTATGCCGCGCTCAATCTGCCGCTGCGCCCGGGGCTCGATGCGGTGTTGCTCGCCGGCCTGCTCTGCGACGCCACCACGCCCGGCCCCTTCGGCTTGCAGGCGCTGTGCTTCGGTCTGGCGCATTGCTTTCTGTTCAACCTGCGCAACCGCCTCGATCGCGATGCGCCCGCGATGCAGGTGGTGGTGACACTCCTCGCCAACCTCGGCATCTTCCTCGCCGTTTCGCTCGCGCACAGCCGCGGGCTGCCCGATCTCGGCGCCACCTGGGGCCGGCTGCTCTGGGATCTGCTCTGGTCGCAAGTGGCCCTGATCGTCATCACTCCCTGGTTCTTCGCGCTGCAACGCCGCGCGCTGGAACTCGCCGACCCGGTCACCACCGCGTGGGAACGGCGGCATCACGATTGAGCCGGCCCCGCCCGCCATGTCGTTCCAAGATTCGCAACGCACCGCCCGCTCGGGCAGCATGGTGGAAGCGCACACGACGTTTCAGCCGCGGGTGTTCTTTTTTCATTTTGTGATCGCGGTGCTGCTGCTCGTGCTGATCGCGGGCTTCGCCTACCAGCAGCTGACCAAGACCAGTCTCTACCACGAGGCGGAGCGCGTGCAGAGCCAGCGTCGCATCCTCGTGCCCGGGCCGCGCGGCAACATCTACGACCGCGAGGGCCGCACCCTCGTGGGCAACCGCGGCCGCCTCTCCGTCATCCTCAACCTCGACGAACTGCGCGCCGAGTTTCGCCGCGAATATCTCCAGATCCGGAAAAATTACCGCGACGCGCGCGACGCCGACAAACCCGACATGCCGAGCTCCGCGCAGATGTGGCGCATCGCCCGCGCCGCGGTGGTCCAGCGCTATCTCGACCAGGTCAACGCCATCATCGGCCGCGAAGTCCGCGTGGACCGGGCGCATCTGCACCGCAGCTTCAGCCAGGAGCGGCTGTTGCCCTACACGCTGATCGAGGATCTCGCGCCGCAGGAATACGCCCAGCTCATCGAGCGGCTGCCGGTGCGTTCGCCCTTGCAGGTTTTCTCCACCAACACCCGCGAGTATCCCTACGGCTCGGCGGCGGCGCACACCATCGGCTACGTGCGCATCGATTCCGACCCCGAGACCGACGAGGCGACGGACGACGGACTCACCACGTTCAAGATGAAGGGCTCGATCGGCGTCAACGGACTGGAAAAACAGTTCGATCACATCCTCCAGGGCGAGCCCGGCACGAGTGTGTTTCGCGTCGATCCCGACGGCTACCGCATCAATCCGCCGCTCGAAAAACGCCTTCCCCGGCAGGGCAACAAAATCGTTACCTCGCTCGACATCGACCTCCAGCTCGCCGCCGAGAAGTGCATGGAGGTCGAAATCCAAAACCCCGGTGCCGCCGTCGCCATCGACGTGCGCACCGGCGAGGTGCTCGTGCTCGCCAGCAAGCCCGACTACAACCTCAACGATTTTGTGCCGCGCATCAGCGCCAGCACCGTCGCCGACCTCAACGCGCGCCGCGCCTGGAGCAACCTCGCCCTCAACGGCGTTTTTCCGCCCGGCTCCACCTTCAAGCTCATCACCGCCATCGCCGGCCTGCGCGCCGGCGTGCTCACGCCCGAATCCGTTTACACCACCGACAACGTCTACCGCGTCGGCAAGCACCCGTTCCGCGATCACCGCGGCTGCGTCAGCGGCGACATCGATTTCTATCTCGCGGTCGAGAACAGCGTAAACACGTACTTTATCCATTACGGTCTCCTGCTTGGCCCCGAACGCATCGCCGCCGAGGCGCGGAGGTTTCATCTCCATGAGCCCACCGGCATCGAACTGCCCTCGGAGGTGACCCGCATGATCGTGCCCGACCCCGCGTGGAAAAAGAAAACCAAGGGCGAAAGCTGGTTCGATGGCGACACCGCCAACCTGTCCTTCGGCCAGGGTTACGTCGAAGTCACGCCGCTCCAGATGGCCTGTTTCATGGCGTCGCTCGCCCGCGGCGAGACGCACACCCGACCCACCCTGATCCACGAGGAGAACCGGCCGCCGCAGCGCAGCGCGCCCATCGGCCTCTCCGCCGAAAATTACCGCGCGCTTATCGACGGCATGGAACTCGTGGTCACGGGTCAACATGGCTCCGCGCGGGGCCCCGGCAACGTGCGCGGCCTGCGGGTCGCCGGCAAAACCGGCACCGCCCAACGCGAAGTGCAGGGCGGCAAAATTGAGCTGGCGTGGTTCGTCGGCTTTGCCCCGGTCGAGCAACCCGAAATCGCGTTCGCCGTCCTCATCCTCGGCGACACGCCCGACGAGAGCTATAGCGGCGGGCGTTATGCCGCGCCGGTGGCGAGGGCGATTCTCACCAAGTGGCTCGAAAAAAAGCAGCGCGGCCCCGCCACGCCGCCGGTCCAGTTTAACCTCCGCCGTTAACGCGCCGCCGAGTTCCGCGTGAGGCGCGCAAACCGCCACGCGAGAAACACCGCCGCCACCGACAACCCGGCGGCCAGCGCCACCCAGATGCCCAGCGGACTCGTCGCGCGCACGCCGAACCAGTACCCGCCCGGAATCGCGATCACCCAGTAGGCGACAAACGTGATCACCGCCGGCAGTCGCACATCGCTCAACCCGCGCAAAATTCCCGCCCCGACCACCTGCCAGCCATCGCAGAGTTGAAACAACGCCGCGACGATCAGCAGGCGCGCGGCCAGTGCGATCACCGCCGCGTCCGTGACAAACAGCCCCGCAATCGCCTCGCCGCCGAACGCCAGCAGCACGGCAAATCCGCCCATCACCACGCCCGACAACCCGAGCGCGCCAAACCCGATGGGGCGCAGTCGCTCCCGCCGCCCTTCGCCCAGAGCGTTGCCGAGGCGGATGCTCGCCGCGCTCGCCAGTCCGAGCGGAAACATGAACGTCGTGCTCGCGCAGGTGAGAGCGATCTGGTGCGCCGCCAGAGCCGTGGCGCCGAGCCAGCCCATCATCACCGCTGCGCCGCTGAACGCGCCCACTTCAAAGAGCAATTGCCCCGCCGCCGGCAGACCGAGCCGCGCGATCTCGCGCAGACGTTCTGCCTCCAACGCAGCGCGCAAACGTGTCGGCCAGCCCACCTCGTCCACCGTGCGTCGCTCCGCGCGGGCCGTCCGCTCGGCCTGTCGCCGCAGCCAGATCCAGAGCGCCACCACCACGGCCACGCGCGAGACCAGCGTCGCCCAGCCCGAGCCGGTCAGTCCGAACGCCGGCACGCCGAGATGGCCGTAGATCAGCACCCAGTTGAGCGCCGCATTCAGCGCGACGCCCGCCAGCATGATTGCCATCGGCAGCCACGGCCGGCCGAGCGATTCCGCGTATTGCCGCAGCACCTGGAAAAGAAACGCCGGCACAATAGATACCGCGATGATCACGAAAAACGGCCTGGCCATCGCCACGACCTCCGCGGGCTGGCCCAGGTGCTGCAACTGCGTCGCGAGCGCCACCATCACTGCCGCGCAGACCACTCCTGCGCCCAACGCCACTGCCAGGCCATGGCGCAGCCACGCCCCGCACTCCCGCGGCTGCCCGGCGCCGTACGCCCGGGAAAACAAGACGGCGATGGGCAGCAACAGTCCCAGCCCGGCGATGAAAAAGAAATTGAACACGCTGCCGGCAAAAGCCGACGCCGCCAGCGGCACGGTGCCCACGCGCCCAACCATCACGCTATCGAGCACGTTCATCAGCATCTGGCTCACCGAGCCGAGGATGATCGGCACGGCGAGCACAAGCGTGGCACGTGTTTCGCGAAGAAGGTTGGGCATGGCGGTGTCACAGATGAACACGGTACATCGCCAAAGACACCGCGAAAAATTCGGGCAACAAAAAGGCGGAGCCCGTTACGGCTCCGCCGAAATTCAAAGTCACTTGAACGCCGGGCTTACTTGGCGCTGGTCAGCATGTCTTCCATCAGCGCGAGCGCGGTGGCTTCGGTGATGTCGCGCACGTCGAAGGTGCGGGCGATGCGGCTGGCCTGGGCGTCCTTGCCGAGCACGTCGCTCGCGGCGGCCTGACCGAGAATCACGGCATCTTTCAACCGGATCGCCGTCGCCTGAATGTCGGGCACCGTCAGCGTCTGGTCGCCCGAGACGGCCGGCACGGTGAGATTGCGGCTGGAGATCAAAATTTCGAGCACCACATCGGCCACTTGCCCGAGCGCGGCGCGGTCCTTGGCGGCCTGATCGCTCGTGCCGGCGAGATCGGCCAGCGATTTATCGCCAATCATGTCGGCGGCGACGCGCTGGTCGGTCAACGTGGCGCCCGCAGCCCGGAAGGCGCGGCCAAAGAGGCGCTCGACTTCGCGCACAGTCTGGCGGTCGGCCAGCGTGGGCTTGGCGGCCTCTTGGATCGTGTAGGTGTTCTGACCGGACGTGGTGACCTTGTCGGTCGAAGCGGTGCCCGAACCGCGCGGTCCGTGCATACGTTCGCCGCCACTCGCGCCACCGACATTGACGGTGACTTGTGTCTGCGGCGTGCCGGCCGTGGCGGGCGCAGCCGGAGCATCGGCGCGCTCCATCTGGCGTTTCGCGTCCGTCTTGGTGCGCTCGTAACGTTCGGTGCGGCCGGTGAGTTTCAAACCGGACGTCGTATCGACGAGCTCGCGGTTCACGTACACCAGCAGGCGCGGGTTGCCGAGTTTGCCGTACGCGGCGGAAAATTTTTCCACGAGCGCGCGGGCCTGATCGGCAGGCACCACGGTGGCGCTGCTCGGGCCGTACACGCGTTGGTTTTCCGCGCGGGGCGGCATCTCCGGCGCGGCGGGCGCCTGCATCACCGGCGGCGGCGGTTCCGGCGCTTTGTCGGAACTCTGGGCGTGCAGCCCCAGGAGCAGGAGCGGAAACGAGGACGCGAGGGAAAGAAGACGGGAGTTCATGGCGGTGGCGACAGGAGTTCGGCAGAGCGGGTTTAACGCGCCTGGCGGACGCGCACGGTGTATTTCTTGGCCTGCGCATTCATGGCGGTGAATTTCACTGCCTCGGTGGCATTCTCGGAGAGGATGAGCGTCGTCCACGGCGTTTCGTCGCCGGAGGTGAAGCCTTGGTCGTCCTTGAACACGCAATTGATCTGGACCTGCAGGCGGCGGTTTTCGCGGTTCTTCACGTTGGCCACGACTTCGAGGCGGCCGTCGGAGAGCATGCGTTCCTGCAGGCCGGTGCAGGTGATGGAAACCTGCGTGGGCTTGTCGAGCAGCACGAATTTCTCCGTGTTCTCGAGGGTGTATTTGGTGGTGTCCTGCGGGGCGAAAGGACCGGGCTCGGTAGCGCAGCCTGCGAACAAAAGCGTGGCGGCAGCGAGGAGGGCGAGAGCTTTGGTGTTCATAATCGTGGTCTAGGTAAGGAATGAGACTGCGGGTTAGCGTTTAAGTTCGCTGAGAAATATCACGGAGTCGCCCTCGGGGCGGACGGAGAGCGTCAACTGTCTCGTGAGCCGCTCGATCCGCTTGCCGCTCTTGTCGAAAAACTCGAGGGTGGCGGGGTGTTCGCCGGGCGAAAGCCGCAGCGCGGCGAAACTGAGGCGCTGCGGAAGATTATCCCAGGTGCGGGTGTCGGCGTGCGGTGTGGTGGCGGCGCTGAGGACCTTGCTGCCGATTCCGATGGCTCCAAGAATGAGCGCGGCCGCGGCGGCGTTGTCGCTGGTTTTACCGTCGACGCGCCGGATATTGTTGGCCGCCACCGCCGCACCAGCAAGTGCCACGTCGCCCACCGATTGGGTCGTGTTCTTGAACACCGCCTTGTTGCCGAGGATGTGATCCATCACGCGTCCGCCCCGGGTGGTGGCCTGAAAATGCAGATCGTCGTAGGGCGGCAACGCCACCGTGCGCTCACCGACGGTGAGTTTGGCAGAATGCGCCGGCGAATCGTCGGTCATGAATTTGAGCTGTTCGCCATACTGGCCGCCGGCGTATTTGCGCGGACCGCGGCCATACTCGGCGAAAACCAGGACATTCGCCTGCACGTCGTAGGGCGGGAGCTTGCGCTTGAAGTTTTTCTGGGCGCGCCCGAACGCCTCGGAGCCGTCGCCGCCGAGCTTCGCGGTCGCGTACCCATCGAGATAATCGAGCAGCACGTAATCGCTCTTGAACTTGGCGGCCTCGGCGTCGCTGTCGATGAGCTGACCGCTGCGGTAGCAGGCGCGGGCGTTGTCGGGCTGGCCGTCGCGCCAGTAGCCGACCGCGCGGTAATAATACGCCATCACCCGCTCGTAGGGCTCGCCGATGAACGTTTTTGTGCTCTCCGAAGAAAACAAGCTGCGCGCTTTCTTTGCGTCGGCGCTGCTGGCGAGCAGACCGCCGATCAGCGGCAGCGCGCTGTCGAGCTGGCGGTCGGATTCGTCGAAACGGCCGAGGCGGATGGCGGTGGCGGCGATGCGGTATTGCCAGAGCACGCGATCCTTCGCCAGGGCGGCGTTGAGCTCGGCGTTGCCGTCGACAATCGGATCGCCGGTGTACGTGACGAGCGGGCGCTCCGGCACGACCGCGCAACCGGCGAGTGCGAGCAGCACACCGCCGAGCATCAGCGGAACGATCGAGCGACAAAGCGTGTGAAACGTGGTCATCTGGACGATGGAAACGGCGGGAGCGGCCGCCCCGCGACACCCCGGGCATCGCGCGGCAAATCCGCTCCCACGTCAAGGCCCGCGGCCGCGTTTACCGGTAAGCGGCGTCTTCGAGACCCTGCTTTTTGATTTCCGCCGAGCTCTCCCACACAATCTCACTGGTGCGGGCATCGGTGAGGCGGAAGCTGTAGAGGATGTAATCGCTCGTGCCGGCGGCCGCTTTGGTCGTCATGCCTTCCAGCTTGCCGGTGAGGAAATAATCGGCGCCGCGGAACTCCACCGCGTGGGGATCGGCGCTGGCGGTCACCTGCCCGGTGCGCTTGAGCTCACGCTCGCGCTCCAGGGTCTTCATCATGTCGCGATCGAGGAAACGGACGCGGCCCGCCGCCTTTTCGTTCAGCTGCGTGCGGATGCGGGTGAGGAAAATATTCTTGTTGATCGGAAAACGCGTCTCGTTGACGACCGGCTCGATCACGATGCGCGGCGTGGCGGTGGCGCGCGCGATCTCCGGGATGCCGATGATGCTGCGGGCCATCTTGTCGGTGACCGCGACGAGATCCTGCGATTCGACGCCCGTGCCGCGGACGAATCCAGCCTCGTCGGCCTTCATTTCGGTGACGGGAACGCCGGACGGATTCTTCACGCCTTCAGAGGCGCAACCGGCGAAAAACGTCGACGTCGCGACTGCGCCGGCGAGCACAAGGATACGGGAGGAGGTATTCATTGGTGTTGGTGAAAAATATCGGGAGGGAAGGAAAAACCGGGTGCGACGCAATGCTTAGCGGCCGAAGAGCGCATTGGCTGGCGCCATCGGCGTGGCCGGAGCGCTATTGTAGTAATTATTGATGATGGTGACGTTTTGCGGCGTAGCGGCGGTTGTCGGAGCGGCGGCGGGCGCCGGGCTGGCCACCACCACGGGCACGGCGGCCTCGCGGCGGCGGGCGTTGTTTTCAGCGATGCTGCCGAGGATCAACCCGGTGCCGGCGCCGATGGCCGCGCCCTTCCAGGCGTTGTGACCGAGACCGCGGCTGTTGTTGCCGATGATCGCCCCGGCGAGTCCGCCGAGGAGCAGGCCGCTGGTCGCGTAATTGGGACGCTCGTAAACGTAGTCTGCGCTATCGGCGTAAGTCACCGGCGCATCGCGATAGATGTAAGTCCGCGGATAATCGGGCGTCGGCACCTGCGTGCGCTCCCAAGCGCCGTGGTAGCGCGACTCGCCGATGGCCGAGCCGAGGAGCAGTCCCGCGCCGGCGCCGATGGCCGCGCCCTTCCAGGCATTGTGACCGAGACTGCCGCTATTGTTGCCGATGATCGCCCCGGCGACGCCGCCGAGCAGCGCTCCACTGACACCCTCCGGGCGGAAAATCTGCGCCGGCGCAGACGAAACCAACGCCAGCGACGCAAGCATGAAGGCAACGGTTGTTTTCATAGTGGTGAGTTGGTGCAGGAGACACGCTAGGCGATCCAAAGTTTCAGTGACAATGTCCGAGACGGCCCTAGCCGGGCGGCGGTTGCCAGTAAAACCGTCTTTCACTTTGCCGCAACCCGGCCCGCTGGAGGCACAACCGGCACGCCGGGCGCCCGCCGCTGCCGCAGCCAGACCGTGAATTTTTCCATGTAAACGTAGATCGCCGGCGTGATGTAGAGCGTCAGCATCTGCGAAACCACCAGACCGCCCACCACCGCGAGGCCGAGCGGACGGCGCGAATCGGCGCCCGCCCCGAGCCCGAGGGCGATGGGGATGGCGCTGGCGAGCGCGGCGAAGGTCGTCATCATGATCGGCCGGAACCGCACCAAGCACGCCTCGGTGATCGCTTTTTCCGCCGAGGTCTCGCCCTGGGCGCGCGACGCCAACGCGAAATCGATCATCATGATGGCGTTTTTCTTCACGATGCCGATGAGCAGGATGATGCCCACGTAGCCCATCACGTTGAGCTCCTCCCGGAAAACCCACAGCGTGAACAACGCGCCGAAACTTGCCGCCGGCAATCCGGAGAGAATCGTGAGCGGGTGGATGAAGTCTTCGTACAGGATGCCGAGCACGATGTAGATCACGAGGACCGCGAGGACGAGGAGCAGCCCCATGCCTTTGCGCGACGAGTTTAGCGCCTGCGCCGAGCCCTGAAAACCGTAGCTGATGGTCGCCGGCAATTCGCGCCGGGCGATTTCCGTGATCGCCGCCGTCGCCTCGCCGAGCGAGTAACCCGGCCGGGTGTTGAACGAGATCGTCACCGCCGGCAGCTGCCCAAGGTGCGCCACCGTGAGCGGTCCGATGTCGCGGCGCAGTGACGCCACCGTGTCGAGCGGGACGAGTTTTCCGTTCTTGCTGCGGATGTAGATCAGCGAGAGCGCCTCCGGCGTGCGTTGGAACTCCGGCGCCACTTCCATGATCACGAAATACTGGTTGGTCGGCGTGTAGATCGTGGATACCTGCCGCGAACCGAAGGCGCTGTAGAGCGCGTCCTCGATCTGCTGCGGCGTGACGCCGAGCGAAGCGGCGCGGTCGCGCTTGATGTCGACGCGCAACTGCGGGTTGGCGATCTGCAAATCGGAGTTCACGTCCTGCAAATCCGCCAGCGCGCGCACCTTCGTTTCCATCAGCTTGGCGGAGGCGTAGAGCTCGGTGAGGTTGCTGCCGAAGAGCGTGAATTGGTACAGCGCCTTCGTGAGCTGGCCGCCGAGGCGGATCGACGGCGGCATCTGCGGATAGACGCGCAGGCCCGGAATCACGGAAAGCTGGCGGCGCAAATCCTGCACGACCTCCGAGGCGTGCGGCCGTTCGCCGCGCGGCTTCAACCGCATGAAGAGGCGGCCGGTGTTGCCGGTCGACGAGCTGGCGCCGCCGCCCATCGCCGACATGAACGCCTCCACCGCCGGATGCTGCGCGACGATCGCCGCCGCGGCCTGCTGGTGGCGTTTCATCTCCTCGAACGACACATCCTGCGCCGCCTCGGTGAACGCGAAAATCTGCCCGGTGTCGTCCGTCGGGATGAAGCCCTGCGGCAACTGCCGCGCCACGATCACCGTGAGCACCGCCATGAGCGCCGCCAGGCCGACGGTGGCGAGCTTGTGCCGCATGCTGAACCGCAGCGTGCGCGTGTAGAAAGCGAGCATGCCATCGAACGACGCCTCCATCGCCCGGTAGAACGGCCCGTGTTTCTCCGCCGCGCCCGGCACGTGCGGACGCAGGAACCGGCTGCACAACATCGGCGTCAACGTGAGCGACACCACACCCGACACGAGGATCGACGCCGTGATGGTGACGGCAAACTCGTGCAACAACCGCCCGAGCAGCCCGCCCATGAACAGCACCGGCAGGAACACCGCCACAAGCGACAGCGTCATCGACAAAATGGTGAACCCGATCTCGGCCGAGCCCTTGAAGGCCGCCTCGCGCACCGGCATCCCCTGCTCCACGTAGCGCACGATATTTTCCAGCATGACGATGGCGTCATCCACCACGAAGCCCACCGAGAGCGTCAGCGCCAGCAGCGACAGGTTGTCCAGCGTGTAACCGCAAAAATACATCACGATGAAGGTGCCGAGCACCGCCATCGGAATCGCCACGCCGGGGATCAGCGTCGCGCGCAGCGTGCGCAGGAACAGGAAGATCACCAGCACCACCAGCGCGATCGAGAGCACGAGCGTGAACTGCACGTCCTCCACCGATTCGCGCACCGTGATCGAGCGGTCGGAGAGGATATTCAAATTGACCGAGGCCGGCAGCTGATCGCGAAACGCCGGCAACAGCGAGCGGATGCGGTCCACCACCTCGACGGTGTTGGTGCCGGGCTGCTTTTGCACCGCGAGCACCACCGCGCGGTCGATTTTTCCGCGCAGGGCAAACCAGCTCGCCACGCGGTTTTCCTGCACGCTGTCGATCACCTGGGCGATTTCGAGCAGACGCACCGGCGCGCCGTTGCGATACGCCACCACCATCTGGCCAAACTCGCCGCTGCTCGCGAGCTGGCCGGTGGCGACAACGGTCATCGTCTGCCGGTAGCCATCGAGCACGCCGGTGGGCAGGTTGACGTTGTGCGCCGAGAGCGCGGCGCGCACCTCATCGAGCGCGATGCCGCGGCTCGCCAGCGCCCGCGGATCGAGCTGCACGCGGAGCGCGTATTTTTGCGCGCCGTAAACCTGCACCTGCGCCACGCCATCCACCGTGGAAATGCGCTGCGCGAGCATCGTCTGCGCAAACTCGTCGACCATCGACAGCGGCAGGGTGGACGAACTCAGCGCGAGGAAGATCACCGGCTGGTCGGCGGGATTGGTTTTCCGCAGGGATGGCGGCGCGGGCATGTCGGACGGCAGCCGGCGCTGCACGGCGGCGATCGCGGACTGCACGTCCTGCGCGGCGGCGTCGATGCTCCGCTCCAGCGAAAATTGCAGCGTGATCTGCGTGGCGCCGAGCGAGCTGGTCGACGTCATCGAGTCGATGCCGGCGATGGTGGAGAATTGCTGTTCCAGCGGCGTCGCCACCGCGCTGGCCATCGTCTCGGGCGTGGCGCCGGGCAGCGTGGCCGTGACCACGATGGTGGGGAAATCGATGTTGGGCAGATCGCTCACCGGCAGGAGCCGGTAGGCCATCGCGCCGAACACGCAGAGCGCGGCGGTGAGGAGCGTGGTCATCACCGGCCGGCGGATACAGAGGGAAGGCAGATTCATGGCGCAGGCGGGTCGGCGTTAATGGGCGGCGGCGGGGGCCTCGCCCAGGGTCTTCGGCTCGACTTTGAACCCCGGCAGCAGCCGGAGCTGGCCGTCGCTGATCACCGTCTCGCCGGCCTTCACGCCCTCGGCGAGCAGCGTGCGGTCGCCGGCGGTGCGGAGCGGTTTCACCGGCCGCAACTCCACGGTGTGGTCGGATTTCATCACGTAAATCTGCGTGCCCTGCTGACCGGTCATCACCGCCGAAGTGGGCACCACGAGCGCGCCCTGATCCACACCCACCTGGGTCTGCACCTGCAAAAACTGCCCGGGCCAGAGCGCGGCGTCGGCGTTGGCAAACACCGCCTTGAGCGTGATCGTGCCGGTGGTGGGGTCGACGGTGTTGTCGATGAATTCGAGCCGGCCGTCGGTGCGCGTGAGGCCGGTGTTTCTGTTGCTCACGGTGATCACCACCTGGTGCGCGGCAAAGGCGGCCCGCACTTCCGCCAGCACGGGCTCGGGCACGGAAAACGCCACCGCGATGGGCGCGAGCTGGTTGATGGTGACAAAGGACTGGCCGATGTCGTTGGCCTTCACCAACGCGCCTTCGTGCAGCAAGCGCTGGCCGGTGCGTCCGGCGATCGGCGCGCGAATCTGCGTGTAGCCGAGCTGCAACTCCGCATTGGCCACCGCGGCCTCCTTCGCCTGCACCAGCGCCTTGGTCGTCTCGGCCTTGGTCAGGAGCGTGGATAGCTGCTCCTTCGACACCGCCTCCTGCCGGTCGAGCCGCTGGTAACGCTCGGCGTCGGCCGCCGCACGCGCCGCCTCGGCGCGGGCGTTGGCCAGATCGGCCCGCGCGATGCGCAGGCTGTTCTCGAACGGCCGCTGGTCCAGCGTCACGAGCAAGTCACCCGCCTTCACCTCGTCGCCCTCGCGGAAGTGAATTTTCGCCACGATGCCGTCGACCTGGGATTTCACCGCCACCGTGCGCAACGCCTGCACGGTGCCGACCGAGTCGATGCGGCGCGGCACATCCGTCTGCTCCACCGCCGCGATTTGCACCGGCACGGGCGGCAGCGCGCCCGCCTTGCCCGCCGCGTCGCCGGAGCGGTTGCAGCCGGACAGCAGCCCGCCGCTGGCGGCCAACAGCATCAGTCCGATGCGGGTCCAAGAAACCGAGGAGAAGGGAGTTTTCATGTGGAAAGTTGAGACTTCGCGCGCGCCTCCAGCGCGAGCAGGTTGCCTTTTACGTGTTGCAGATCGTCGAGCAGCGCCTCACGGCGGGCCGGCGTGAGACCGGCGAAAAGATCGTCGCGCAACGCATCCGCCAGCTCGTTGAGGCGGGTGAGCGTTTTCCGGGCGCGCGGCCGGAGAAACACCCGGTACGCGCGGCCGTCGGCCGGATCGTCGCGTCGCTCCAGCCAGCCGGCGCGTTCCAACCGCGCCGCCAGCCGGCTCACGGTGATCTTCTGGTGCTGCATGTTGTCGGCCAGCTCGCTGAGGGTGGCGCCCTCCGTCCGCGAGGCGTGCACGATCAGCAGCCATTGCGCGCGCGTCAGCCCGAGCCCGCGCACCCGGCGGTCGAACTCCCGTCGCAACAAACGGCTGATGTCGCCAATCAGAAAACCGAAGCGGCGGTCGAATTGGGCGGCGGTGGCGGACATGGTGGAAGCGGGAAAGTAAGCTTGCTTACCACCTTGGCAAGCGCGCCCCGGCAGTTGCCCGCCGCCCGTGAGAAAAATCTTCCCGGGTGAGACGGCACACTGCGCGCAATTTCTTCTCACCCGCCGCGCGGCCCAAAAACGAAGTCGGCCCCGGTCCGCCACTTGCGCAACGACCGGTTTCGGCACCGGCCTTGCATGGAGGTGTGCCACTCAACTCCAACTCACAACCAACAGGAGAAATCACCATGAATATCGTCCGCTATACTTGCCCGACTCACCGCAGCCTCCTCCCGGTTTTCAGCTTCCCGGCCCGCAGTCCGTGGAGCGGATTGGAAGGCGAGCTGGACCGGTTGTTTGCCCATGCCCTCACCGATTTCACCGGTGCGCCGCTGGCCGACCGCTTCCCGGTCGATCTCTACGAGGACAAGGAAAACACCTACGTCCGCGCCGAGCTGCCCGGCATCAGCCGCGAGGACATCAGCGTCGAAATGGTCGACGGTTATCTCACCATCCAGGCGACGCGCAAACCGCAGGCCGGCGACAACTCCGCCGCGTTTTCCTTTAGCCGCTCGGTGACAATCCCCGATGCGATCCAGTCCGACAAAGTCGCCGCCGCCTACGAGAACGGCGTGCTCACCGTCACCCTGCCCAAACAGGAGGAAGCCAAGCCGAAGAAAATCACCGTCGCGGTCCAATAACGACCGCACGCGTCGCGCAACTTCCCACCTTCACTCCTTCCACCTCCAACCTCCTTTAACGCCATGTCACTCTTCAATCTTGTTCCCACGTTCTCCCGCGCCGCCGCGCGCACCGAGTCCGCTCCCGCCGCCAACGAACCCACCGCGAAGCCGCTCTACGAACTCAAAGCCACCGACGAAGCCTGGGCGCTGACCGTCCAGCTGCCCGGCGTGGCCAAGGACGGACTCGAGATCACCGCGGACGACAGTCAGCTCCGCATCGTGGGCCGACGCGCCTGGAAGCAGCCCGCCGGCTGGACCGCGCTCTACCGCGAATCCACGGACCTGCCCTACGAGCTCGTCCTCACCCACGACAACGCCGTCGACGTGGAGAAGATCCACGCGGAGCTGCAAGACGGTGTGCTGCGTGCCTCGTTGCCCAAGGCCGCCGCCATCAAGCCCCGCAAGATCGCGGTGAACTAAAACTTTGACGCCGGCCCGCACCGGATAAATCCGCCCGCGAGCCCGCGCCGTGCAACCGCCGGACGTTTAACCAACGTCCGGCGTTTTCGTGGCCAACCTCCAACGGTGCCGCCGCCGGCTCAGCCGCCGTTGGCCTTGATCACTTCGGCGAGCGACACCGGCACGCCACCGCGCCGCTTGCTCTCGTCGGCCGCTTCCATGAAGGCGATGATTTCGAGGCTCTGGGCCTGCGGCACCGGCACTTCCTTGGTCTGGAAAAACTTGATGATCTCCTTGAGCAGCGCGCCGTAGATGTAGCCGTTCGACTCCGCCGTGCCCTTGGTGCCGTAGGCCTTGATGTGGAAGGTCGGCTCCGCATTACGGATACCGCACACCACACCCACGCGACCGTCGGACCACACGCCGGTGACGATGTCCGTCTCCGCCGTGTGCGTACGCACCACCGTCTGGCAGCCGCAACCGAGCACCGTGATCAAAGGCTCCACCGCATGGATGGCGTACCAGAACAGATCGGGATGGTGCGGCTCCAGCCCGGCCGGACTCTGGGCCACCACGCAACGCAGCGCGCCCAGCTTGCCGCTCATGATCTCGGGAATGTTCGGGCCGTAACGCAGCGACGACGACGTGAACCACGGCGTGTTGTACTGTTTGCCCAGACGCGCGATTTCCAGCGCATCGCGCAGCGAGCCCGCCAGCGGCTTGTCGATGAACACCGGCTTGCCGAACGGAAACACCTTCCGCGCCAGCTCCAGATGCGGCCGGCCGTCGACGTTCTCGATCATGATCGCATCGACGTTGGCGGCGACTTCCTCGGCGGTGGCGTACATCTTCACACCGAACTCCTCGGTCATCTGCTTCGTGTAGCCCTCGACGCGCGAATAGCTGGCCTCGACGTCGGGACTCCAGCTTTTGAGCGCCGCGACGACCTTGCCGCCGGGCACGTGCTGCTCGGGACTGGCCGGCTTGTTGAGCGCTTGCGTGAAGGCGATGACGTGCGAGGTATCGAGCCCGAGAATGCCAATGCGCAAATCGGCCGGTTTCGACGCCGTGTTACTGGAGGAATTGGAGGATGCCATAGGATGTGCGGTAACCAACTGGTTCATTGCCTGGGTGCAACTGCAAAATTCCGCCGCGAGCGGACGCCGGGATGAAAACGCCGGCTTGCCCGCGGGGCGGGGATCACCGTAGGTTCCCGCGCCGCATCCTTTTCCCATGATCTCCCCCCGCTGTCTCCTCTTTTCCGGTCTGGCGCTGACGCTCGCGTTGGCCGGATGCTCGAAAAACTCTGAAACCGCCGCCGACCGCGAGGCGCGCAAGGCCGGCGCCTACAGCCTCTCCGCCGCCGACCAGAAGGTGGTGGCCGAGAAATTCCCCGGCGCGCTACAGACCGACACCGGCCTGCGCTACATCGTCCGCGCGCCCGGCACCGGCACGACCACGCCCCGCTACGGCGCGCAAGTCGTCGCCAACTACGATCTGCGCCTGCTCGACGGCACGCCGCTCGAAAGCTCGGTGCAAAGCGGCAAGCCGCTCAATTTCCGCGTCGGCATGGGCAACGTGATCAAAGGCTGGGACGAGGCGTTTCTCACCATGAAGAAAGGCGAACGCCGCACGCTGATCGTGCCGCACTGGCTCGGCTACGGCGTCACCGGCAGCCCGCCGCGCATCCCGCCCTACGCCACGCTGGTGTTCGAAGTCGAGCTGCTCGATTTCCACTGAGCCGCCGTCCGGCGCTCAGCGCGGATCGACGACCTGCCCGAGGACCAGACACGCCCCGCTGGGGCGATGCTGGATCGCGAACAAAAACGGCCGGTCGACGCGGACTTCAAAGGGTTGCTTTCGAAAAGCAGCCCCACCAGCCGAGGCAACGGCACTTACCGCCGACGCTTCAGTTCCCGCCTCATCGATTGAGATGAAGGTTTGGTGAAACACATCATGAATCATGAGCCACTCCGTGGCTGAGCGTGGTGCGATTGGATCGAAATTGGCACTACCTCGCGGCTGGTCAAATGCATCAAAAACACCGAGCGCATTGAGCTGTTTGCGCAAAGCCATGGACATTCCTGCGAGGCGAAATTTGGGCAGATACAGCGCTATTTCGAGCGCTGGAGTGGCACGCAACTCACTACACGTGCGCAAAAAACTCGGCGTCAGCTTGGCCGCCACAGTATCGAGGCTTGTTCCTTCATCCGGCAGGAAAATAACGAACTGCATGTCATAGCCGATATAATCCAACGCCATGGCGATGAATCCTTCTGACCGCATATAGCCGAGGTAACGTCGAGCCGACATAGTCGGCACGAGTTCCGTGTTTCCTCGACGCACATGAAACGGTTGCTCCTTAGTGGCCGATAGATGGAACCGCTGAGCCCACGGAGCCTTCAGATAGAGCGCATTTACCAACACAAGGCGCGTGATAGCGCTTACTCCATCAGGCGGGATCAGATTACGAATCTTTTGGCGTGTCTGGGTTTCTACCCAATCGTTGATAATTCTACGCGCAGCCTCCGCATCGGAGCGAAAATCGAGCGGTTGTAACAGGGCATCAAATGCTGGCCGCAACAGCGCTCGATACTCGTCGCGAAACGCATAGCCCTGTTGCCCGAAAATCCGGTTGGCCACGTTCCACTCGATGGCCTGGGCATTGGTTTCGTATTTTTGGCGTTGCGGCAGCGAATCCACGGTTTTCTGCACGGTCGCCGCCAGCCTTTGACGCAACGCGGCGAATCCCGCGGCCAGCGCCGCATTGTCGTCGGGGAAATGCAAGGCGCGGCCCAGCTCGGCGCGCGTGGCGCCGGCCGCGCCCGTGTACGCCAGCGCCAGCCCGCTGCTCAGCGAGTACGGTGACACCGCGAAGTTGGCGTCGGGCTGCGTTGCGGCCAGCTGGCGGAAGAGTTCGACACCGAAACGGTTCGTGGCCTCAGCGGCGTCAAACTCCGCGGCGCGGACCGTTATCAACAACAACACGAACACGACGATCAGTCGAAGGGGTTGCATAGAAAATTTGGCGGTGCCCTCGCGCGGACTCACAGCCCGAGCAGGCTGCCGTTGCGTTTGAGCCAGTGCTCGGCGTCGCGCCAGCCGGGGCACACGGCTTCCACCCGCGCCCAAAAACGCGCCGAGTGGTTCATCTCCGCCAGGTGCATCAGCTCGTGATAAATGATGTAGTCGCGCACGAAGTCCGGCGTCTGCACCAGCCGCCAGTTGAGCGACACCGTGCCGGCCGTCGAGCAGGAGCCCCAGCGCGAGCGCTGGTTGCGCACCGTCACCTGCTGCACCGCCATGTTGGTCTCCGCCGCGAGCTCCCATGTGCGCGCGGGTAACTCGATTTTCGCCCGCCGCGCGAAATGCGCCTCCAGCGTCGGCCGCAGATCGCCGTCGAGCCGCGCCACGCGAAACACATCGGCCGCCAGACACACCGCCGGACGCGGCGCTTCGCCCCACTCCACCGGCCCGGCCGGCGTGGCTGGACGAATCTCCGTGAGCTCGCCGCGCCAGAGCACATGCGTGCCGAGCGTCCACACCTCGGCGCCGCGCGGCCGATGGCGCTGCCGGGCGCGGGCGCGTTCCAGCCACTCGCGGTGTTGTTCGACAAACCGCATCGCTTCGCGCTCGGTGCCGCGCGACGGGATCGTCGCCACCGCCACGCCGTCGCGCCGCAACGTGAGCCGGTAATGCCGCGCCCGCCAGCTGCGTTGAAAAACCACGTCGTCGGTCACCGGCGCCGGCGCGGAGACTCCGAGCGCGGGCGGCGCCACGACGATGCCGGTGTCGGCGGCCGGCTGCGGGTGATGCCGTGGCGTCGGCGGCACCCGGTGCACACCCGGTTGCGGCGCGAAAAGCCCGAAGAGATCCTGTTGCTGCCCGTCGCTCACGTTGGCGCGCAGTAAACGGATTTGCGCGCGCGATGCCAGTGCGATGTCGCCGAAACGGCGGACGCAAAGTCCGCCCCACCCCGAGACCCAATCCCGCGCAACTCAGACGCGCACCAGTTTCCAGCGCACCGCCCGGCCCGCATCGAGTTCCAACCAGGCAAAGCACGCCGCCGATCTGCTACGCGGACTGGAGACGCTGCCCGGATTGAGCCAGCGCACGCCGTTGCTGTCGGTCTCGTCGCGCGGCACGTGGGTGTGCCCATGTAACACGATCTGCGCGCCCGGCGGCGCCAGCGGCGGCGGGATGTGCACGAGATGGCAGACCACGCCGGCGCGTTCCAAGGTGAGCGTGAGCGGCCACGGATGGTCGTCGCAATTGCCGCGGACCACGCGCAAGGGCCGGCCCAGTTGCTCGAACTCCACCAGCAACTCCGGCGCGACCACGTCGCCGAGGTGCCAGATTTCGTCGGCATGGCGCAGCCGCGCGGGCAGCCCTGACGGGTAGTGTCCGTGAGTGTCGGCGAAGACAGCGATGCGCATGGCGGCAACTTGCCGCGCCGCCCGCCCGCCGACGAGCGGGAATTCTACCACCCGGGAAACCGACCCAACCTTTCATCGACGCGCCCCGGCACCACGGGCCTGACCGGCACGCCTGAGCGCAGCCCAATAGTTTTTACGTTCCTTTTAGCCGGGAATTTTTCCCGGTTTTCCGGGAGGGTTTTCCTTTGTTCCCCTGCGCAGGATGTCGCAACGTAGGTAGTCTGTCATGTACCTGCCACCGTCCTTTTCGTCCCGTTGTCCGCGTGTGCTGTGCGCGCAAACGGGATTGCGCCCCCAACCGGGCCATCCCATGCTACACTCGCTTTTGCTCGAACCAGTATGACCTGAGCCCTTCCCGGGCCATGCCATCTCCATTTGCGTCGTAATCTGCTGCCAGCCTGTATTCTCCCTCCTTGAGCCTCTCCATGCCTTCCGCACCAACGGAAAATCCTTCTGCGGCGCCCGCGCCTGCGGCTGGCTTGCAGCTGGCGGATCTCTTTGACCTCACTGAGATTCAAGAAATCCAGGATGCGTTCGCCCGCGCCACCGGCGTCGCCTCGATCATCACCGATCCGCAGGGGCGGCCCATCACCCGCCCAAGCAATTTCTGCTATTTGTGCGAGCACATCATCCGCCGCACGCCAACGGGGTTGGCCAACTGCATGACTTCCGCCGCCACGATCGGCCGGCGACATCCTGAAAGCGCGGTGATTCAACCCTGCTTGAGCGGCGGGTTGTGGGATGCCGGCACGAGTATTTGCGTGGGCGACCAGCACATCGCCAACTGGCTGATCGGCCAGGTGCGGGATGACGCGGCCAATGACGAGCAGATGCTGGCGTATGCCCGGACCATCGGCGCGGATGAAGCGGAGTACCGGGCGGCGTTGCAACAAGTGCCCCGCATGTCGCGCGAACAGTTTTTGCATATCGGCGCCGCGTTGCACCTGATTGGCCGGCAACTCTCGCACCTGGCCTACCAAAACCGCCAGCAGGCCGAGGCTATCGCCGCGCGCCGGAAGGCCGAGCAGGAGCGCGAGCATCTGGTGCAGGCGTTGGCGCTCAAAAACCGCGAGCTCGAAAACGTGTTGTACACCGCATCGCACGATCTGCGTTCGCCGTTGTTGAACATTCAGGGATTTTCCCGGCGGCTGGCACAGGCGTGCGAGGATTTGCGCGGCCTGCTCGCGCAACCCGACCTGCCCGCGGGTCCGCGCGATGCCGCGACGCCGATCATTCAGGAGCAGATTCCGAAGGCGCTGCATTTCATCCGCTCGGGAGTGGACAAAATGGAAACGCTCATCGGCGGGCTGCTCCGCATCTCGCGCCTGGGCCAGGTGACGCTGCACCTGCAAACCCTCGACATGAACCAGCTGGTGCAGCGGACGGTGGCGGCGGGCGCCTTCCAAATCCAGGAAGCCGGCGCCACCATCGAAGTGCTGCCTCTCCCGACCTGCACGGGCGATGCGACCCTGCTCAGCCAAGCCTTTTCCAACTTGATCGACAATGCCCTGAAGTACCGCCACGCCGACCGCGCGCCCCGTATTCGCATCAGCGGCCAAATCGCGGGCGAGCGAGTGATCTACTGTGTCGCCGACAACGGTATCGGCATCGCTCCCGAACATCTGGAAAAAATCTGGGAGCTTTTCCGCCGGCTCCATCCCACCGGCACCACCGGGGGCGAAGGCCTCGGGTTGACCATCGTACGCCGCATCGTTGAACGGCATGACGGACATGTCTGGGTGGAGTCCGCCCCGGGCGAAGGCAGCCGGTTCCTGCTTGCGTTGCCGCTGGCCGGCCCGATCCGGGCAATCGCAAAGGTGTCGGCATGAAGGCACCGTCGCTCCCCCCGGAACGCTACCTCTTGCTGATCCTGCTGGGCACCATCCTGGCCATCGGTGGCGCCAGCTTCGCGTTCTATTATCGGCAAAAGGCGACGCTCGCCACCGCCACGCACGAACAGTTGAGCGCCATTGCCGATCTGAAGGTGAAGCAAATCCTGCGCTGGCGGGAGCAGCGACTGAGCGATGCCCAAGTGGTGCTGCATGATCGGATGGTGGCCGCAACCGTGCGCACCTATCTCGCCCAGCCGACCAATCGGGAAGCGCAACGCCAGATTGAGGAATGGGTGGGCGCATGGCGGCAGTTCAACCGATACCGCCGCGTGATGTTGCTCGATCCACAGGCACAACCCCGCCTAGCCATGCCCGTCACGATGACCGAAATCGATGTGGCCACCCGCATCGCCGTCATCGCGGCCGCCCACCAGCGCCAGGTCCAAATCATGGATCTGCACCGCAATTCTGAAAACGACCGCGTGAGCATGGACCTGCTTGTGCCGCTGTGGTCCGGGCGCAGCGACGATCCCACGGCCAAGCCAGTTGGCGTGCTGTTGTTCGAGATCGATCCGTACGATTTTCTCTATCCACACGTCCAGACCTGGCCCACCCCCAGCGAAACGGCTGAGACTCTGCTGTTCCGACGCGAGGGCAGTGATATCGTTTATCTCAACGAACTGCTGCACCAACCCGACGCCGCCCTGCGCTTACGGCTCATGATCCCGGAGCATCAGGATTTGCTGGCCACTCAGGCGCTGCGCGAGCCGAAGGGCCTGCTCCAAGGCCGGGACTACCGCGGAGTACCGGTGGTCGGCGTCGCCCGCAGCATTCCCGATTCACCCTGGCTGATGATCGCCAAACAAGACCGGCGGGAAATCGAAGCCCCTCTGCGGATGTGGCTGCAATGGATCATTGCCATCAGCGCGACGCTGGTGGCGCTGGCGAGTTTCGCGGTCGCTTTCGTATGGCGGAACCGCGAGGTGAAATTCACGCGCCATGAGCTGCAAGAACGCGCCGCGGCGGCCGCCGCGTTGCAAAGCTCCTACTCGCTGCGGCAAGCCACCCTCGAGTCAACCGCCGACGGCCTGCTCGTCGTGGACCGCCATGGCCAGATCACCGATTTCAACGAGCGCTTTGTGCAATTGTGGAACATTCCCCGCCACTTGCTCGATGCGAAAGATGACAAAGCCGTGATCCAACACGTCGTGGGTCAGCTGCGCGCTCCGGAGGCGTTCCTTGACCGGATCCAGGAGCTCTATATGCGCCCGGAAGCCAACAGCTCGGATCTGCTGGAATTTACTGACGGCCGAGTGTTCGAGCGCTACTCGCATCCCCAACGCATCGAAGGCCGACCGGTCGGCCGCGTGTGGAGTTTCCGCGACATTACCGCGCGCCGTCAGGCTGAGGAACAGTTGCGCGAGACGCGCGACTACCTCGAAAACCTGCTCAACTACGCCAGTGCGCCCATCATCGTGTGGGACGCCGAGCTGCGCATCACGCGCTTCAATCACGCATTCGAACGCCTGACCGGCCGCTCCGCCGCCACCGTACTCGGGCACCGCCTCGACGAGCTTTTCGCCACCACCACCCGGCAGACCTGGCTCGAATTTATTCGCAACACCACGGGCCAGCGCTGGGAGACGGTGGAAATCCCCATCCAGACGCAGGACGGCGCCGTGCGCACACTGTTGTGGAATTCCGCCACCCTCCATGCCGCCGACGGACGGACGGTGGTCGCGACCATCGCACAGGGCATCGACATCACCGAGCGCAAACGCCTGGGCGCGGAACGCGAATCGCTGTTGTTGGAACTCAAACGCAAGAACAAGGAGCTGGAAGGCCTGATCTACGCCGCCTCGCACGATCTGCGCTCTCCGCTGGTCAACATCGAGGGCTTCGGCCGCCGCCTGGAAAAAGCCTGTCAGGAGCTGTCCACCGCGATGGAGCATCCGTCGGTGCCGCCCGAAATCCGCCAGCAGACCTCTGTGATCACGCGCATCCAGGTGCCCAAAGCCCTGCATTTCATGCGGGCCGGCGTGGCCAAGATGAATGCCCTCATCGGCGGCTTGCTGCACCTTTCGCGCCTCGGTCTGGTACAGATCAAAACGGAGCCGCTCGACATGAATCGCCTGCTCCAACAAGTCACAGGCGCGCTTGCCTTCCAGCTCCAACGCGAAGGCGTCACGCTGGAAATCGAACCGCTGCCGCCCTGCGCCGGCGATGGGCAGCTGATCAATCAGGTGTTTTCCAACCTGCTCGACAACGCTCTCAAATATCGCGATCCCGCCCGCCCGCTGCACATCCGCGTCTCCGGCCGCACCGTCGACACCGAGTCGATCTACTGCGTGGCGGACACCGGCCTCGGTATCGCACCCGAATATCAGGCCAAGATCTGGGAGCTGTTCCACCGCTTGCATCCCTCGAGCGATGTGCCGGGCGAAGGGCTCGGCCTCAATCTCGTGCAACGCATCCTCGAGCGCCATCGCGGTCGGGTCTGGGTGGAATCAGAGGTCGGCAGTGGCAGTCGCTTTTATGTCGCGTTACACACGACGGAAGCCGATGTAAATGCGTAGTCTTCCGCATTGCACCGTCAGCGTCCCGTCCGTTGTATCCTGCTACCGGAAACCCCACCATGTCCCATCATACTTCGCTTAACAAGGTCACCATCCTGATCGCCGAAGACGACGACGGACACGCCGAACTCATCCAGCAACTGCTCGAAGAAGTCGGTGTGCGCAACCCCCTGGTCCGTTTTCGCGACGGCCAGGAAGTGCTCGATTTTCTACGCGGCGGCAGCACGGTGCCACCCGCCGAACGCGGGCAGGCCTACCTCCTTCTCCTCGACATCCGCATGCCGCGTGTCGATGGCGTGGAGGTACTCCGCCAGTTGAAGGCCGATGCGGTGCTCAAGAACATCCCGATCATCATGCTCACCACCACCGACGATCCGCGGGAGGTGCAGAGCTGTTATCAACACGGATGCAACTGCTACGTTACCAAGCCGGTCGAGTTTGAGCAGTTCGCCAGCGTGTTGAAAAACCTCGGCATGTTCCTGCTTATCGTCAAAGTGCCTCAGGTCGGCAGCTAGTCCGCTGCCGGCCGCAGCATGAATCCACCCGACACCGCCGGAATCACCGCACCGGCCGGATTGCCGCTTCCACCCATCGACCTTCTGTTGGTCGAGGATGACGAGGGCTTGGCTGAGCTCTTCCGCAAGGCGCTCGGCCCAACCGGCGCCCGGTGCGACTGGGCCCGAACCGGGCAGGAGGCCATCGCGTGGTTGCCGGAGCATCCCTCGTGTCTGTTGCTCCTCGATTATTCTCTGCCGGATATGACGGCTGACGGATTGCTCGAAACGATCGCGCAATCCGGTCCGGTTCCGCCCTTCATTGTCACCACCGGTCACGGCGATGAGCGTCTCGCGGTCAGCCTGATGAAGCTCGGCGCACGCGATTACCTCGTGAAAGACACGATGCTGCTGGACCGGCTGCCAGTCGTCGTCGGCCGCGTGTTGCACGAGTTGCGCATGCAGCAACAATTAGAGGAGTCGGAGCGCCGCCTCCGGCAAAACGAACGCGAGCTGCTCGCCATCTACGATCACACGCCGACGGCCATGATGCTGCTCGATGGCGAGCTGCGGCTACGCAAAGCCAATGCCGCTATCGTGGAGGTATTCGGCCGCCCCGTTGAGCAAGTGCTGGGCCTGACTCTCGGCGAAGCCTTTGAGTGTCAAAACCGCCACCAGGACCCGCGCGGTTGCGGCTTCGGTCCCAACTGCCCGGAATGCCCGCTGCAAAGCTGTATCCGCGACACCCTGCACACTGGCCAGCCCCACCGCCAGGTCGACGGGCCGCTATGCTCGGTGAAAAACGGGGTCGCCATTCAACGCGATTTTCTCATCTCCACCGTCTGCGTCGATATCGAGGGGCAAACCTACATCCTCGTCTGCCTCGACAACATCACCCAGCGCAAGCAGGCCGAGCAGGCGCTGCGCACCAGCGAAGAGCGGTACCGCCAGCTCTTCAATTGCGTGAACGACGCCGTGTTCGCCTTCCACCTTCAGCCCGATGGCAAGCCCAGCCACTTCATCGAGGTTAATGATGTCGCCTGCCGCCGCCTGGGCTACACCCGCACAGAATTACTCCAGCGCTCGCCCGCCGACATCAATTCCTCCGGCAGTACCGTGCTCGCGAACGCGATGCACACGCTCCGGCAAAACCGCGAAATTGTGGTGGAGACCGTCCACATTGCCAAGGATGGCCGGCGCATTCCGGTGGAAATCAATTCCCACCTCTTCGAGTTCCACGGCCGGCAGACCGTCCTCGCACTCGCCCGCGACATCACCGAGCGCAAACACCTGGAAACTCAGGTGCGTCAGGCACAAAAAATGGAGGCGATCGGCCAGCTCGCCGGCGGCATCGCCCACGATTTTAACAACATTCTCGCCGGCCTGATGCTCCAATTCAGCCTCCTGCGCGATGAGCCCGGCCTGCCCGCCAAAGTTGACGCTTCGCTGGGCGAACTGGATGCGGAGCTCAAGCGCGCCGCCAATCTCACCCGGCAACTGCTCCTCTTCAGCCGTCGCCAGGTCATGGAGACCAAGCCGATCGATCTCAACGAGACCCTTGCCGCCCTCTGGAATATGCTCCGGCGCATCATCGGCGAACATATCAACCTCCGCCTCACCGGCGCCACCAAGGAACTTTGGATCGAGGGCGACGCCAACATGCTCGGACAGGTCATCCTCAACCTCTGCGTCAATGCCCGCGACGCCATGCCTGAAGGCGGCACCCTCACAGTCGACACCCGTCTGGTCGAGCTCTCCCCGGACACCGCTCAAGACCACCCCGAAGCCCGCGCTGGCAGCTTCGTCTGCCTCAGCGTCAGCGACACCGGCTGCGGCATGGATGCGCGAGTCCTGAGTCATATTTTCGAACCCTTCTTCACCACCAAGCCGGTGGGGCAAGGCACCGGGCTCGGACTCTCCACGGTGCACGGTATCGTGAAACAGCATCACGGCTGGGTGCAGGTGGAAAGCGCGGTCGGCCAGGGCAGCTCCTTCCAAGTGTTCTTCCCCTCCAGCCCGCACGTCACCACCACCGCTCCCGCCGTCGAGGATGCCCCGGTGCGCGGCGGCAATGAGACCATCCTGCTCGTGGAAGACGACGCCCTGGTGCGGCACGGTTTCGCCGTCACCTTGCGCCGGCTCGGCTACCGCGTGTTCGAGGCCGCCCACGGACCTGCCGCGCTCCAGCTCTGGAACCAGCATCGCACCAAAATCGATCTGGTCTTCACCGACATGGTCATGCCCGAGGGGATGAACGGCCTGCAACTGGTCGCCAAACTTCGCGCCGATCAACCCGCACTGAGCGTCATCATCGCCAGCGGCTACAGCACGGAGCTGGTGGAAGCACAGCAAGCCGGCGGCCCGCCGGTCACCTATCTCACCAAGCCTTTCTCCGCGAAAAAACTCGTTCAGGTCGTGCGCGAAACGCTGGACCAGGCCGCCAGCACCTGATTTGTCGCGTGTCACACCAGGCGCCGACCAGAAACAGGCCGACGCCCGATAAACCGGAGTGCTTCACCACACTTCGTCCACCAAAAGATCGGCGGTGAAGTTGGCGAAACTCAGCAGGCCAATTTTCGACCCGACGACCGGCACGGCGCCGACCCACGAGGTGATGCCGCTGGCCGAGTAGACATAGCTGCTCTGGGTGTTGGCGTTGCCGCGCGCGATGTCGAAATGCGGCGTGCCGGTGGAGTAGTCGATAACCACGCGGAACTGATACCAGTTCAACGTATCGCCGGCATCGATGTAGTCGCCGTCGGCATTGGCGTCGTTGGAAAACGCGATGGTGCCGAGGGCGGCGACCGGCACGAAGGTGGCTCCGTTCATGTAGCCGACCTGCCCCAGATCGTTGATCGCGACCTCCAGCCGGGCGCCGGTGTTTTCGTTGTGATAAACCAGCGCCTTGGCCTTCACGCCCGTGCCGCTGCGATTGCCCACGGCCATCAACCAGTGGATGGTCTGCGGCGTGGCGGTATAGGAACCCACGATCCAGTGACCGAACTCGGTGTTCGACGTCCGCGCCAGCCGCACCGCCTTGAGCGAGGCGGGCGTGACCGGGGCGAAGCCAACGACGCCGACCGGCGCGTTGCCAGAGAAGGTCACCCATTTGCGCAGCCGGCTGCCGAGCGCCTCGAAGGTGCCATTGGTGAACATGGGCGCGGTCACAAAACCGGTCGCCGTGCCGGGCCAGTTACTGATATTCACAGGCGCTGTGGAGTAGCCAGAGGCATTGAAGCCCGACGAGCCGGGGTAGCAGCGGTAGGCGGTCTGGGTCGCGACGTAGCCATTGGGATCGTAACTATTGCCGTAGATTTTGATCCGGGCGTTATCGAGCTCCATACGCGGCTTGAGAATGGCGTTCTTCTGCGCCGCAGTGCCGGTGTTCAGGGTGGTCGCATCCGCTGCCGTGATGTAGTACTGGAGCGCGTCGCCGGCCGGAGTCTCAAAGCCGCTGTTGTAGAAATAGTGCGCGTAGCGGTAATGCCCTTCCGCGCCATAGCCATCGTTGGGCACGCCGGTGGTCGTATATTTAAAGGTGTTGTTCGTGAACACGAAATTGCCGGAAAAGAACTCGTTGGCCGCGGGCGCAATCGTGTTGTACAGCACGACAGAGATGAACGGCGCATTGTACGTGTCGCTCGTGCTCAGGAAGTGGCAGTTGTTCACCATGCCGTAATCGCTGTCGTTGCGGAAACGCACGTACTCGCCCTTGGAATTGGTGAGCGTGCAATTCTGAATGGTGACGTTCTGGCTCGAATTCTCGGTGTAGACGCAGTGGAAATGCGGATCGATTCCGTTGTAATAGAACGTGCAGTTGTCGATCAGCACATCGAACGCGGTGGCCGGGGAAATCGCGCCAAAGCCGCAGGCCGTGAGGTGCTGGAAGATGCAATTCATGACGGTGATCTTGCGGCACGGCGACTTGCCCCGGCTCCACAGCATCAGCCCGTTGTCCGTGGCGGTGCCCTCGAAATTGAAGCCGCGGATGACGACATTTTGCGTGCCTTTCAGAAACAGAATATTGGCCAGACCATCGGCCTTGAGGGTGACACTGTTGTCCGTCGTCGCCCGCAGCGTGAGCGTGTTGACGGGGTGCCCCATGTAGGCGAGTTCCAGCGTGCCGCGCGTATATCCCGTGGTGCTGTTGGCGAACCACACGGTCTGCGGGCCGCTGGCGAGGGCGGTCTGAACGGCGGGCCAGAAGGCGGTGGTGTTGAGATAATCCGCGGCGTTGGCGGCCGAGGTGCCGGCGCCGGTGCCGAGCGCGGTGGGCGCGACGTAATAATCGGCGCGCGCCACGGAGAGCGCGAAGACTGCGCACGCGGCGACGCAGAAAAATCGCGGCAAATATCGGTGCAACGACGGACGCAACGCAGCGGTGTGACGCTCCAGACGGTCTGAGCGGGAGGCAGGGATGGGAGTATGCATGGGTGGATCCTTGGGTTGATTGCCGCATCGGACCGAAGGCGGCGCCGTCCGAAAAAACGCCCATGAGAAAGCAAGGCGGGTAGCGATCGATCCTGTCAGGGTGAACATCGGGTCGGGTGACGCACAGCGGCCAAAAGCAAGGCCGCCTTCCTGAACCTGGCCGGGTATCGCGACAAGGGACCCCGGATAAACACAGGTGCCCACATCGGCCAACTTTCCATCCGCGTCGGCGCGCGAACCGTCCGGCAACTTCACCCGCGGCCGTCAGCGAGCGCCGCGATATCACCGCGCAGTTTGCCGGCGAGAAACCGATGGATTTCGCCGAGTGTGCGCAGCTGGCAGAGCTCCTCGTAATTGACCGAGAGCCCGAACACATCTTCGGCCAGCATCCCGATTTCGATCAGCGTCAGCGAATCGAGACCGAGATCGTCCACCAGCCGCAACGCATCGGACGACTCCGCCTCGCCCTGCAAATCGCGCGCCGCGTAATGCCCCACAATTCCGCGCACAATCGCCGGCACGCATTCGACCGCGCCGGTGCGGCGGAACTGACAGGCCGCTTCGAAAGTGAAGGGGGAGCAGCGTTTCAGCGTCTCGCGCAGAAACGCCGCTTCTGCGCTGGACAAGCTCCGCGCGGAGCCGGACGGCTGTTCGCTGCTCCCCGAATTCGTGGCAAGTGTCGTCGTCGTGGATATCATGGCTGCTACCCTCTATGACAATCGAGCGCGCCCAACCCGCTACTCGCTCCGAAAAAATTTCGCGCGCCGCGCCGGACTCAGAAAATCGCCGTGAGCGAGAGCGCGATCGTGCGCCCGCGCCAGTCGCCGTACGGCTGCACGCCGGCGCCGGATTCTTCGTTGGCGTAACGCGGAAAATTGTCGCCGAGCACGTGGTTCACCCGCACCTGGCCGCGCAGCCCGAACCGGCGGCTCTGCCACGGCAACCAGCGCGCCAGATCGCTCTGCACATAGACGTCTAACTGCCAGAACGGATCGATCGTGCGATGCCCCTGCGCGGACCATTCGCCCTCGGGCAACACGCGCGAGTGATAGTAGCGCCCGTCCATGCCGAAACCGACCACCTGATTGGACCAGCTGGCGCCGAAATTCGCGCGATATTTCAACAGCTTCGAAGCCGCGCCATCGGGCCGGCGCAGCTCGTCCACCACCGGCGAATTGGGCAGCGTCTGCAAATCGTACCGCGGGAAATAAAGCAGCCGGCCAAAGAGCTCCAGCGTGCCGCCCCGGCACTCGCTCCAGACGTAATCGACCGACGTGTTCCAACTCTGCGAACGCCGCCACGCCAGATTCGTCGTGCCGGTGCGCACCGCGGTCACCACGCCCGCGCGATGGTTGTCGCCGGGCGCGAGCGGCGCGCGCACCACCCGCTCGGGCAGCAGCGCCTCCAGATTCATCACCGACTGCGGGCCAAGAAACACCAGCTCGTTGACCTTGCGCGTATCCAGAAAGTCCACCGCGAGGCGCACCCGGTGCGTCACGCCCCGCCGGAAAACCACGCCGGCGGTCTGCGTGACGGCGGCCTCGGTGAGCAGGTCCGGCTGCAGCTCCATGTTATCCTGCACGTAATATTCCTCCCGTCGCACCGGGTCGGTGATCTTCGTCGCATCCACGCCGAGATCGCCGGAGGGCGGCGCCAGCACGAGCCGGCTCATGTGCGGCGTGGGAAACCGGTTCGACGTCGTAAAGCTGCCGCGCACGGTGAATCCGCCCGCCAGATCCGCCTTCAGGCCGTAGGTCGGCGACACATTGGATTCGCGCGCGCTGTCGGAAGCGACGTAACGCACCGCGAGATCGGTCTCGATGCGCGGCAGCCAGCGCGGCAGCCAGGCGGTCGGCAGCAACGGCGCCTGCAATTCGCCGAACGCGCTGTAGCGTTGCAGCGTCCGGCCCGCCCAAGTCGCGGGCTCGTCGGCGAGCGTGCCGTCGGCATACCGCCGCTCGTCGGTGCAGTCTTCCAGCCGGTTGCGCCGATAGTCCCCGCCAAAATTCAAAATACCGCGGCCGGTCGGCAGCGGTAGGGAGGAGTTGGTCGCGCGGATGGCGGCGTCGAGTGTGTTGTAATCGCCGAGGGTGGCGAACCGCCCCCGGCCGGCGCGGTATACCAGCACCTGGTCGTAAAACTCCGCCGGCGGTCCGTGCACCTGCGTGTCGCGCAGCGGCTGGTAGCGGCCGGAGTCCACCAGCTGCTGCCAGCGCTCGCCGTCGGCGCGGGCGAGGCCGCGGTAACGCGTGACGTTGTGCGCGTACTGGCCGTCGAGCGACACCCGCCACTCCGCCGGCAGCCTGACCATGATCCCAAACACCGCGGAGGAAAACTCCATCCGCGCCTCGGAATAGTTTTCGCCGAGCGCCGCCGCCACTTCGTTGAGCGACACGCGCACCTCCTGCCGGAAGGGATTGCGCGGGGCGTCGGCCGCCAGCGCGAGATCGGCGGTGAGCACATCGTAGCCACGGTTGACGACGGTGCGCGCGTGCGAGGCGTCGCAACCGAGCTGGAGCCACGGCGTGAGATCGTACACCACGGAGCCAAACCATGTCGTGCGCTGCTGCCGGCGGCCGTATGGGTTGTCGACACTATCTGGCGACACCGCCAGCCCGCCGGGCGCTTTGAAAAAATCCAGGTTGCGCACGCCCTGCCGCGCGGTGAAAGCCGCAATCCCGCCCGCGCCGTCGGCACCCGGCGCCACCGAGGTCACTGCCGCCGTGCCCGCCCCGAAGAGCGGCGTGCCGTCGGCGCTGCGAATGTTGGGCGTCGCACGGAAAATGGGCGTGTCGAGCGTCGCGGGCGGCCGGTCGTGTTTGCGATGAAACCGCAGCTCGGCCTCGGTCGCCGGCATGTTCCGGGTGAGGTTGAGATTGCAACGCACCCGCAGCGCACCACCCAGCAAGGCGCGCCCGTGCAGGAGCGACACCGTGGATTGCGACGCATCGAACCCGCGCAGCGCGTTGGTATAAGTGGTGGTGACCTCGGTCGCGTTGGCATCGGCATCGGGCCGCAGCACGATATTGATCACGCCGCCGACGGGATTGCCGCTGTAGAGCGCCGAGGCGGACGACGGCAGCACCTCGATTTGCTGCACCAGACTGAGGGGAATGAGATTCACGTCGGGCGCGTTTTTGGCGTCGGAACCGCTGGTCAGCATTTCCGGCAACCGCCGGCCGTTGACGAGCACGATGGTTTCGTCGGCGCTGTAACCGCGCAGGCTGAGATTGGTGCTGCCGGCGAACAGCCGGTTCTGGCTGGCGTCCTGCTCCGGAGAGCGCGCGGCGGCATCGTTGTCCAGCAGCTCGCGTTCAAGAAATTCGTTGAGGTTGACCACGCCGCTGCGGGCGAGCCGCGCGCGGTCGAACACCGTGTAGGGCAACGCGCCATCCTCCGTGCGCACGAGGTCGAGATTGCCGGCGGCGCGCCGGACACCCAGCGCAGCAGCGCCGCGATCCACCGATTGCGGCTGGTCCGGCCGGCCCTCGACCACCAACGGCGCAAGTTTGACCGGGTCGCTGGCGGCAGCGGCGGCCGGCGGCGGGGCCAGCGGGCGCGGCGGGTTTGGTGCGGTCGGGCGCGCGGCCGGGGTGATCACGAATTTTCCCCGGCCGTTGCGACGCGGCACAAACCCCGTGTCGGTGAGCAGGCGATGCAACGCCACTTCCGGCTCAAACTTGCCGAGCACTTCGTTGGAGCGCACCTGGCGCAGATCTTCAGAGGAAAACAGCACCTCGGTCTTCGCCTGCTGCGAAAAGGCCAGCAACGCGCGGTCGGCGGTTTGCGCGGGCAGGTTGAAATCCATCGGCTCGGCCCGCACCGCGCCGCCGGGCGCCGCGCCCAGCATTATCAGGAGAAGAAAACGGAGGCCGACAGAGAGGAGTCGCACGGTGGTGGGCGGATAAAAGGCTCAATGATCCGCACGCAGGCTCACCTGCACCGTGCCGCTCAGATCACGCGACACGCGCACCGGTAAAACTTCTTCCAACGCCGTGCAAAAGCCGTCGAGGTCATCGAGGCTGAAACGGCCGCCGACGCGCAACTGCGCCGCGCCCGCCGTCGCCGTGAGGCCGCGCCCGTGATAGCGGGCGAAGCGGGCGAGCGCCTCGTGCAGCGGCACGCGATCAAACACGATCTGCCCCTGCCGCCACGCGAGGACATCGTCGAGCGCCGCCGTCGAAAGCGTCTGCACGCCGGTGCCGGCGCTGGCGGAAAACCGTTCGCGCGCGCCGAGCGCCACCGGGGCGGAATCACGACCAAGCGCGCCGGGGCGCACCTGCACCGAACCCTCGACCACGGTCACATCGAACTCAGAGGCCGACTCGGTGCGCACATCGAAAACCGTGCCGGTCACGCGCACCGAGCCCGCGGGCGTCTCGACGATGAAGGGCCGCGCGGAGTCTTTGCTCACGCGGAAAAACGCCTCGCCGCCGGCGAGCCGCACGCGACGTTCGCTCTTGGTGTTCTCGACGCGCAGGCTGGTCTGGGCGTTGAGCTCGACCTGCGTGCCGTCGGTCAATGTGAAGGACTGCCGCTGCGCGAGCGGCGTGGAAAGATTTTCGATCTGCGAAGCCGGCGCGCCCGTCCAGAGGGCAAACGCCACGGCTGCCGCCGCCGCGAGCGCGACACCGGCCGACCAAATGACGGGCCAGCGGAAACGCGCCGGTTTTTTCTCCGGCGGCAGATGCACCGCGCCGGCCGCCACGAGCGCGGGCAACTGGTCTTCGAGATCGGTGGAAAACTGGCAGTATTGAGAGAGCAGCGCGCGATGCGCGGGATCTTCGTTCAACCACTGGTCGAGCGCCGCGCGATCGGCCGCGGTGAGCGTCGAGCCGTCGAGCCGGGCGGCCCACAGCGCGGCCTGATCTTCGGCGGCCGCAGAGTATTTCCGGGGAGAAGGATTCATGGGCGGACCTCCTGGGTGGGCGCGGACGCCGCGGGGAAAGCGTCGCTCCCGGTGGGGGCGGGCAACGCGGCACGCAACAGCCGCAACGCCCGCGCGTGTTGTTTCTCGACCGTGCTGACCGTGATGCCGAGCCGGTCGGCGATTTCGCGATGCGACAGGAGCTCGACCTTGCGCAAGAGCAGCACGGTGCGGCAGCCCTCGGGCAATTCCGCGATGGCGGTTTCCAACAAAGCCAGTTCCTGCCGCGCCATGGCCAGTCGCGCGGGATCGGAATCCGGTGCGGCGGTGGCATCGAGTTCGGCCCCGTCGTGCGCGATTTCGGCGAGCTCGCGGCGCTTGAGCCGGTTGATGGCGAGGCGGCGGGCGGTGAGATAGAGCAACGCCTCGGGGCGCTCCGTCGGCTGTTGTTCCAGCGTCGGATAAACCCGCATGTACGCATCGTGCGCGACGTCCTGCGCCTCGGTCGAGTTGCCCAACAAGCGCGCCAGATAACGCCGCAGCGGATCGAGCGTGGCCCGATAAAGCGTGGCGAAATCGCGGGAGTGGGAGGGTTCGTCAGCCATCGGCACGCGCGCCACGGACGCCGCCAGCCCGGATTCGACCGGGCTGACAAAAGAGGTGTACGGCAGGGAGGGACGCGGAATCACGATTACCCTCCATGACAATCGAGCCGGCGAAACCCGCTACTCGTCCGGCAAAAAAAGTTTCGCCGCGCCCCGCCCCACAGCGCCGCCGGCAGCCGCCGAGGCGGCGACGACGGGCATGGTAAAACCAAAGTAATTGCGCAGTCATGAGATAACGCGAGGCGTGGCTGCCCCTTGTTTCGCGGCGGCGCGCCGGAAACGCCAGCAAGTTTTTTTGTGACGCAGATAAAAGAGACGCGGGAAGGGGCGATGGTGGGTATTAATGGCGGGGCATATAGCCCGCCGCACTACTCAATCTCCATCAATCCATACCACCGAACCCGCCGAAGTCTCAGTCGCATTCGTGCAAGGAAAACCACCAAAGCCAACCCTGCCCTTGACAGTACCGGGTCGGTTCGACACTTCCCTTGCCTCTTAATCAGTCACAACTCATGCAACCAACCTTCCGCCCGCACCGCAAAAAGCGCGCCCGTCAGATCGGTTTCCGTGCCCGTTCGAAGACCAAGAGTGGCCGCAAAGTGCTCTCCGCCCGCCGCCACAAGGGTCGTAAACGCCTCACTGTCGTCTGATTCGCCAACCGGCCGTGCGCCCCGCGCCCCCGGTGCGGCCCGCTCCCATGCGTTTCCGCCCTGAGCAGCATCTCCGCCGCCAGTGCGATATTCGCGCCGTTCGGGAGCAGGGTCGTCGGGTGGAATGCGGGGCGTTTACATTATGGTGGCGTTCGCGTCCGCCCGCCGTCGCACCGGATTTTTTGTCCGGGGTACGCGTGTGCGTGGTCGCCTCGACCGCCGCCGTCGGTGACGCCGTGCGCCGCAACCGCGCCAAGCGTCGGTTGCGTGAAGTGTTTCGCCTTCATCAGCAAAGAGTCGCCCCGAGTGTCGATGTGATGCTCGTCGCCCGATTCGCCGCCACCCGGGTGCCCTTTCCCGAGTTGGAACAACGGTTCCTCGCTGCGTGCCAGAAGATCGCGCCTCCTCCCCATGCTTGAATTTCTCGACACCCTTGGCCGCCGGATCGCCCGCGGACCCGCCAAAGCGTTGCTTGGGCTGGTCTGGGTGTACCAGCGCACGGTGTCGCCCGTACTGCCGGCGGTGTTTGGCCCCGCGTGCGGCTGTCGGTTTTATCCCACGTGTTCGCACTACGCCGCCGAGGCGGTGCGCACGCATGGCGCCTGGCATGGCGCGGGTCTCGCGTTGCGCCGGCTTTTGAAATGCCACCCGGGGCATCCCGGCGGCCTCGATCCCGTGCCGCCCGTGGCTCCCGCCCGCCGTGCGCCTGTCTGCACGCGCCACCAGGCAACCGCCTGATTTTCCCGCGTTTTCTCACCGCTCATTCCCTTTCCTTAATGGACAAAAAGAATACCATCATCGGCGTACTCCTGCTCGCGGCCGCCTTCGGCAGCCTCTGGGTCAGCTCCAAATTCACGCCGCCCTCGCAGCCGCAGCCCGCACCGGAAATCACCCGGACCGTCGGCCCCAATCAGGCGACGTCCAGCGCCACTGCGGCCGCCCGCCCGACTTCACCGCCCGACGCCGCGTTTGCCGCCGTCGCCAAGGACACCGGCGATGCCCGGATCGTCACCCTCGCCAACGACGTGATCGCGGTGAATTTCACCAACCAGGGCGGCGCGATCCGCGACATCGCCCTCAAGAAATACGATGCCGAGAAAAAGCATCCCGGCGTGCCCTACATCGTCAACCAGCTCCACGCCGACCCGGCGCTGGCCTTTGTCGATTACCCCGGCCTCGACCGCCGCACGCGTTACGAGCTGGTCTCGCAAACGCCCACCGAGGTCACATTCCGCACCGTCGTCGACGGCACCTTGGAAGTCACCCGTCGCTACACGCTCGTGCCCGGCAACGGCGACGCCAAGGCCGACCCCTACCAGATTCGCTACGACACCACCCTGCGCAACCTGACCGACAAGGAACTGCCCCGCGTCCGCACCCAGCTGAGCCTCGGCACCGCCGCCCCGGTCGATGTCAACGACTACGGCGTCTATTTGTCCACCGGCTACTATGACAAAACGGATCATTTCGTAAAACGCTCCGACCTGGAAGGCGGCGGCTTCTTGAGCTGGATCGGCATGGGTTCGCGCGACCCGTTGCGGTACATCGAAAACACTGCCGCCATCACTTGGGCCTCGGTGCAAAATCAATTCTTCACCTCGATCCTGACGCCCGACCAATCCGGGGCGGGCCTGATCACGCGGCGCGTCGAGCTGCCGTCGTTCCCCGGCACGATGCAGCCTGCCATCGGCGTGACCGGCGCAGCGCAGTTCGATCTGCCCGTGCTGGCGGCCAAGGGTGAAATCAAACTTGGCGGCGGCTTCTATGCCGGCCCGAAAGAGTACAGCCGCCTCTCCAATGCCGAGATCTTCAAGCACAATCAGGACGCCGTGATGGAGTTCGGCATGTTCTCCTTCTTCAGCAAAATTCTGCTCACCCTCATGAGCTGGGTGCACAAGTCCGGCGCCAGCTGGGGCGTCGCGATTATCATCACCACGCTGATCCTGAAGATCGTTTTCCTGCCGCTCACCCTCTCCGCGTCGAAGTCCGCCAAACGCATGCAGAAGATTCAGCCCGAGATGGCGGCGATGAAGGAGAAGTACAAAGACAACCCGCAGAAGATGCAGCAGGCCACGATGGAGCTCTTCAAAAAGCACAAGGTGAATCCGATGGGCGGGTGCTTCCCGATCCTGATCACGATCCCGTTCTTCATCGGCTTTTTCTCGATGCTGCAAAGCACCGCCGAGCTGCGCTTCCAGACCTTCCTCTGGGCGCAGGATCTCTCCGCGCCCGACACGATCGCGACCATTTCGCTCGGGTTCATGAATCTTCCGATCAACATCATGCCGATCCTCATGGGCGCCACGATGATCATCCAGATGCAGCTCACACCGCAGCCCACCGTGGATAACGCCCAGGCGAAGATGTTCAAATTCATGCCCTATATCTTCGCGCTGATGTGCTACAGCTTCTCCTGCGCGCTCTCGCTCTATTCCACCATCAACGGCATCTTCACCATCGGTCAGCAGCTCGTCATCAACCGCATGAAAGACGCCGACGACGCTCCCGCCGCCGAGCCCATCCGCGGCGGTCGCCCGGTCAAGAACGTGACGCCCGCGAAGAAAAAGTAGTTCTGCCTCCCGCTCGAACCTCAACCGCACCGGAGTAGCTCCATGGCTGGCCATAACAAGTGGTCCAAAGTTAAACGCGCCAAGGCCGTCACCGATTCGCGCCGCGGCAAAGTCTACAGCCGCCTCTCCCGCGACATCACGCTCGCGGCCAAAAGCGGCGGCGGCAATCCCGACGGCAACGCGCGCCTGCGCACCCTCCTGCTCAAGGCGCGCGAAGCCAACATGCCCGCCGACAATGTCGACCGCGCCATCAAGAAAGGCACCGGCGAGCTCCCCGGCGTCAGCTACGAGGACATCACGTACGAGGGCTACGGTCCGGGCGGCGTCGCTTTCGTGGTAAAAGTCACCACCGACAACAAGACCCGCGCCGCGCAAGATGTGCGCTCGGCGTTCGCGCGTTTCGGCGGCAACCTCGCCGGCACCGGCGCCGTAGCGTTTCAATTTCTCCACGCCGGCCAGTTCCTCATCGCCCCGGACAAGACCACCGAGGACAAACTCATGGAAGTGGCCCTCGAAGCCGGCGCCGACGACGTGATCGCGACGCCCGAGGGCTTCGAGGTGCGTTGCAACGTGCACGCGTTCGACAAGGTCGCCCACGCGCTCGACCAGGCCGGCATCAAAACCGAGAACTCCGAGATCGCCTACATTCCCACGACCACCGTCCCGATCACCGATCCCGGCACGGCGCAGTCGATCCTCAAGCTCCAGGAAGCGCTCGAAGAGAACGACGACGTGCAACACGTCTTCTCCAACGAGGAGATGGACGAGCCGAGCTGACGCACCGCGCAGCCTCGGACTAATCGTGCACTCCGCCATGTCCGCCGCCGCCTTGATCGCCCAGCTTCGCGCTCAACGCAGCCCGCGCGACATCGAGGGACAACGGCGCTTCGGCATCACTCCGCGCGGCGAACACCTCGGCGTGCGCACGGAAACTCTCCGCGCCCTCGCCAAGCCCCACCGCCGCGATCATCCGCTCGCACTCGCTCTTTGGGCCAGCGGCATCTTTGAGGCGCGCACGCTCGCCTTCCTGATCGACGATCCCAAGCAGGTCACCGTCGCTCAAATGGAGGCTTGGGCGGCCGATTTCGACAACTGGGCCACGGTCGACGGCTGCTGCATCCACCTGTTTCGCAAAACGCCCTTTGCCCGCGCCCAAGCCGATGCCTGGAGCCAGCGCCCGGAGGAATACATCAAGCGCGCCGGCTTCACGCTGATGGCCACGCTCGCAGTGCATGCGAAGGATTTCCCCGACGCGGTGTTTCTCGACTGGCTACCGGTCATCGCCCGCGCCGCCGACGACGAGCGTAATTTCGTGAAGAAGGCGGTCAACTGGGCGCTGCGGCAGATCGGCAAACGCAATCCCGCGCTCCGTCGCGCCGCCCTCGCCACCGCGCGCGAGCTGGTCAAACGCGATTCCCGCGCCGCCCGCTGGATCGCCCGCGACGCGATCCGGGAACTGCAGGCGCACGCCAACAAGTAGCGCGACGCTCCAGCGGCTTGTCCCCCAAAACGCTCGACGCGCGTTGGGGACAACGCGCGCCACTGCGCCCGCCGGATCGAGCGCCGCGCTCAGGTTCTCTTCCCGCGCAGCAAGGACGCGATAAAGAGCACCAGAAAGACGACGAAACATACCTTGGCGATCGTGGCGGCCGTGCCGGCGATGACGCCAAAGCCGAGGACGCCCGCCAGCAGCGCGACGATAAGAAATATGACAGCGTAGTTGAGCATGGAAAAATGTCTTTACGATGACCGCGTAACCCGGAACAGACCGGCCCCGCCCACGATGAAGGCCACCGCCCCGCCGAGGATCAGCCAGATGGCCTTGTCGGTCGGCGCACCGGTGAAAAAGCGGGAGAAACTGGAACCGATGGAATCCGCGGCGCTCAGGCCGTAGATGAGCAAGACGAGGCCGCCGATGAGCAGCGCGAGCGAGAGTGGTTTATTCATAATGCGTTTAGCGGAAGGTTCGATAATCGGAGGCTGCCGGCGCAGGCGGGTATCCAGACGCGACCGTCATCCGGACAACCGCGCCACGTGGAGCGGTGCGCATGCCCTGCGTTCAGTTTTTCACCGTCATGTTGTTGGTGACCGAGTTCACGCCGCGGACATCCTGGGCGAGTTTCGTGACCAGCGATTTTTCCGCATCGGAGGCGGCGTCCCCGGCTATGACGACGACCCCGTCAGTGGTGGTCACCTTGGTCTTGAGCGCGCTGGTCGATTTGTGGCTGAGTAGCGCAAACTTCACCTGGGTGGTGATGGAGGCGTCGTCGATTTTTTCGCCGATGGTCGCGTCCGGTGTGGCACTGGCTTTGACGACGAGATCGTTTTTGACCGATTTCACGCCATCGATGTCCTTGGCGTAAGCTTCGGTGAGCTCTTTCTGCGCGAGATTTTCAGCGGTACCGCCCAGGGTGACGATGCCGTCCTGGACTGTGACCGTGGTGTTGGAGGCGCTGACGTTGGCTTTCACGAGCAAGCGGCTTTGAATCTTGAAGGCCATCCAGGCGTCGGAGTGCTCGGGGTACGCGGACGTGACGACAATGTCGTTTTTCACGCGCGTGACGCCGGGGAGATTTTCCACGGTATCAGCTGCGAGCGCTTTGTCGTCTTTGTCCTGCACCGTGCCAGAGAGAGTGACGACGCCGTCATGCGCCTTCACATTCACATGATTCGCCAGGACCGTGCGATAATTGTAGGAAGCCTTGGCCGCCTCCTCGATCTTGCGATCGGTGGCGGAGGAAGCAAACAACGCGACAGGGCCGGCAAGGAGAGCGAGCAGAACAAACAGGTTTTTGGTTTTCATAAGCGAGTCGTGGAGACTACGCGCCCACGACCCGGGTCGCCATGGGGCGTTGACCTACTCCCGCACGGCGGGCGAAAACGCGCGCTTAGCATAACACCCCATGTCGGCGGGCGCGCCCCCCGGCTAAGCTCGGGGATGATCGCTCTCGCCGATGGTCCGGTTCCGTTCGACCCTGTGCGCGCCCAGCCCGGCCTGTGCGCCCGCGCCATCCGCCGGCGCGAAGAGGCGCGGCTCGACGCCGAATTGGTGCGCCGCTTTAACGCCGGCGACGAGGACGCCTTTGTCGAAATCGTGACCCGGCATCGGGCGCAGATGTTTGCGATCGCTTTCTCCGTGCTGCACAACCGCACCGACGCCGAGGAGATCGCCCAGGACGCCTTGATTCGCGCGCATGGGGGGCTCGCGCGTTTCCGCGGCGACTCCGCGCTGGCAAGCTGGCTGCATCGCATCGCCCTCAATCTGTCGCGCAACCGCTACTCCTATTTTTCCCGCCGCTGCCGCCAGTCGACCGTGTCTCTCGACAGCGCGTTCAGCGACGACAACCAGTGCACGATCGCGGATCTGGTGGCCGCGCCCGCCCCCGGTCCGGTGGGCATGGCGATGGCGGGCGAGTTCTCCGCCCTCGTGGCGGTTTGCATGGGACAGCTCGGGGCGCGGGCGAGAGAAATTCTCACCCTGCGCAATGTCCAGAACCACTCGTACGAGCAGATCGCGCATGAGCTCGGCCTCAGTGTCGGCACGGTGAAAAGCCGCCTGGCGCGCGCCCGCGAACGGCTGCGCGCGCTCCTGGCCGAGACCTGCCCCGATTTCGGCGCCGACGCCCAGCCGGTGGCGTGGTTTGACGCCCGCCCCCCGCCCGCGGGCTTGGCGATCATCTGCGCCTGACCGCCGCGCCCGGTCAGACGATCGTCAACTGGAACCCGCTGGAGCTGACACCCGCGGCGAGCGCCTGGCGGACCCAACCGGCGGTGTCGTGGATGTCGAGCTTGTCCATGAGCGTCGCCCGGAGCGTCTCGATCATTTTGCCGCTGAGTCCCAGCGCCGCTGCAATCTGCTTATTGGTCGATCCCTCGGCCACGAGCTGGAGCACTTCGGATTCGCTGGCGGTCAGCCGCACGCGGCGGGCCGGGAGCAAACGGGTACGGTAGCGCAACCGGTTGCGCTCCTCGCGCCGGCGCTTGGCGAGGATCGGGCTGAAAAAGACGCCGCCCTGCATGACGGTGCGAATCGCCTTGGGGAGATGCTCGGCGGACGTCTGCTTTTCGATAAATCCGGCCGCGCCCGCCGCCTGCATCCGCTCGACATACGCGTCGTCGCTGTGCGCGGAGAGAATGATCACCTTGGCCGCGGGGCGGGCGGCGAGGATCTGCTGCGTCGCGTCCAGGCCGTTGAGCACCGGCATGGCGATGTCCATCAGGATGACATCGGGCTGGAGGGCGTGCGCCAGTTTGACCGCCTCCCGCCCATTCCGCGCCTCCCCGACGATCTCAAATTGTCCGGCCGCGTCGAGCAACGCGCACAGCCCCTGCCGCACGATCGCATGATCGTCTGCCAGCAACACGGTGATGGGTTTGGCGGGAGTCATGCGCTGGTCCTCCCCTGATTGATGGGGATCTCGGCGCGCACGGTCGTGCCCAAACCCGGCGCCGACTCGATGGTCAGGCGGCCGCCGACCATCTCGACCCGCTCCCGCATGCCCACCAAGCCGAGACGCTTGGGATTCCGGGCCGAGAGCGTTTCGCCCACGGGAAAAGATCTCCCATTGTCGCTAATCTCCATGCGGATCGCCCCCGCGACCTCGCTGATCGTCATGCGCACCTGCGTGGCCTGCGCATGGCGGGCGACGTTGGTGAGCGCCTCCTGCGCCACCCGAAACAGCACGGTCCGTTTGGTGCTGCCCAGGGCCTCGACCCCGCCAAAGGCCGTCATCTGGATTTTCAATTTTTTCCGCGCGGCCAGGTTTTTACTGTATGCATCGAGCGCCGGGATCAGACCGAGATCGTCCAGCACCGCCGGCCGCAGCTCGCGGGCGAAGCGGTGGACTTCGCTCATGGAAGTCTCCACCAGCCGCTGCGTGCGGGCGATCTTCGCCTTCAGCCCGCGCAGACTCGCCGAGGCGCCCTTGCCCAGCGCCGCCAGCTCGACGTTGATGCTGACCAGCGTTTGCACGACCTCGTCATGCAACTCGCGGCTGATCTCCTTTCGCTCCTCCTCCTGCGCCGAGAGAATCTGCCGGGTCAGCAGGCGGAGCTTTTGCTGCATGACCAGCGACTCCTGCAAAAGCGCGCGATATTTCTCCCGGCCTTGGATGATCGCCAGCTCGCCGGCCCGGCGCCGCGCGACCTCGCGCACCAACTGGCGGTTGCCCTTGGCCAAAGCCGCCGCGTGCAGGTGCAGTGTCTCGTTGCGCTGATGCAGGTGCGCGATGGCCTCTCGCGTGACCCGCCGGGCCGCTTCCAATGGCGCCAGCGCTTGCGTGAAAAACAGCCCCGCGCGCTGGAGTGCGCCATTGGCCGTGCGCGCGAAATCGTGTGTCGGCGCGAGGGCGACCACCGCCTTCTCGTGCATAATGGCCAGATCCAGCGTCACCAGACCGCCCGCCACCGCCAGACGGCCCAAGCACTGCGCGCGGCGGTCGTCCCGCCTCGGGCGCTTCGGATCGAGGCATCGGCGCAAAGCCACCAGGTAGCGGGCCGCCAATCGGGCACGAGCGCTTTTGGCGGAGGGTGCGTTCCTATCGATCATGGCGTGCGATCGCCCGGCGGCTCCAGTTTTCAATGCGGATAGTGGGATGGGAACATGAATGGCGCTTCGACAGCGGGGAAGGACCGCCATTAAACGCGGGGTTTCGCCGAATAGCGATAGGGTAAAACCCTGCCTCCGGTTTTTCGGGTCCGGCGCGGCGCTCCGACGACATGACGCCGCGAAAAACCGGTCTTGACTTATAAATATTAGCCGGCGATTAGTCTCGCCGCTCACTTCGCCGTCTTTTGGCGGCGTCTCCCTCCCTTCGGCCCGGTCCCGTCCCCATGCTTTCCTTCTACGACTATCTCGTCATCGGCGTATACTTCCTGTTCATGCTCGTGATCGGCGCGATCTTTCATCGCTCCAACAAGAGCACGAGCGACTTCTTCCGCGGCGGCGGGCAGGTGTTGTGGTGGATCGTCGGCGCCACCGCGTTCATGACGCAGTTCTCCGCGTGGACGTTCACCGGCGCGTCGAGCAAGGCCTACGAGAACGGCGCCATCGTGCTCACGATCTATTTCGCCAACGCCCTCGGCTTCTTCGTCAACTACGCGGGCACCGCCTCGCGCCTGCGGCAGATGCGGATCATCACCACGCTGGAGGGCATCCGGCAGCGTTGGGGCGGCGGCAACGAGCAGTTCTTCACCTGGATCGCCGTGCCGATCGGCATCCTCTCCGCCGGCATCGCGCTCAACGGCCTCGGCGTCATCCTCTCCTCGGTGTTCGGTTTCAACATCAGCACCACCATGCTGATCGCCGGCATCCTCGTGATCTTCATGGCCACGTTTGGCGGCTCGTGGGCGGCGACGGCGGGCGATTTCATGCAGATGCTCGTGCTGGTGGCGGTGACGTGTGTGGCGGCATTTCTCGCGCTCTATCAAGTCGGCGGCGTGAGCGAGTTCATCGGACGGCTGCCCGAGCAATCGTTTACCTGGGGACAACTCGCCCGCCCCGAGATCATCTACCTCTGGATGTTCGCCCAGACGATCAAGCAGCTGATCGTGATCAACAACATGACCGACGGCTACCGCTACCTGTGCGCCAAGGACGACCGGCATGCGCGCCGCGGGGCGTTGCTCGCCGCCATCCTTTTCGTGATCGGGCCGATCGTGTGGTTCATCCCGCCGATGGCCGCGCGGATCCTTTATCCCGATCTCTCGGTGATCCCGGCGCTGCAACCGCTCGGCGCCAAGATCACCGAGGGCGCGTACCTCGCGGTCGGCATCATGACGATGCCGCAGGGCATGATCGGCCTCATGGTGACGAGCCTCTTCGCCGCCACGATTTCCAACATGGACACCGGGCTGAACAAAAACACCGGCATCTTCATCCGCAGCTTCTACCGGCGCACGCTCCGCCCCCACGCCGACGAGCGCGAGCTCATGATCGCGAGCAAAATCGTGACGGTGGTGTTCGGCACCATGACCGTGCTGGCCGCGTTCATGTTCAACTCCATGGAGGGACTCAGCCTCTTCAACCTCATGCAGCAATTCACCTCGCTCGTGGCGGTGCCCATCGCGATTCCGCTGCTCTGGGGCATGTTCTACCGGCGCACGCCGTCGTGGTCCGGCTGGTCAACCGTGGTGGTCTGCCTGGGCACGTCGCTCATCGTCGGCAACCTCACGACGTTCTTCGGACCGAACGCCTACCAGCGCCTGCTGCTCCTCGCCACGCCCATCGCCACATGGGAGCGCCCCGATGTGTTGTTCCTCCTCGGCGTGCTGGGCAACACCATCGTCGGCTCGGTCTGGTTCCTCGGCACCTCGTTCTGGTACAAACAGGAGCCGCCGGAGTTTCACGCGAAGGTCGACGCGTTCTTCGAGAAAATGAAGACGCCGATCGATTTTGCCGCCGAGCACGGCAAGTCCGCCGACCGCTCGCAATTCCGCACGCTGGGCACGCTCTGCCTCGCCTACGGCGGCTTCGTGCTGCTGCTCGCGTTGATCCCCAACGGCTGGGTTGGCCGCCTCTGCTTCATCTTCATCGGCGGCGCCATCGGCGGCATCGGCGCCCTGCTTTTCCGGGCGGCGCGCAAAGCCACCTGACGGTCCGCCCCGCGCCGAGCACAACAAAAGGTTGATCTCCGCTCATAACGATCAGATTTCCCTCCCGTGCCCAAAAAGGAAAAGGTCTCCCAGAAAAGCATCGCGCGCGATCTCGGCGTCTCCCAGCCGCTCGTCTCGCTCGCGTTGAACGGCCGCAAGGACGAACTCAGCCCCGAGACGTACAAGCGCATCTGGGACCGCGCCCTCGAACTCGGCTACTGCCCCAAGGGCATGCGCGTCGATCCCGCGCTCACCGCCGCCGGCGCGAAAAACATCGGCTTCATCCTCCGCTCCGGCGTGCGCCTCTATCAGCAGAACAATTTCTTCGGCCACGTGCAGCACGGCCTGCACGACGCGCTCGCGGCCCGCGGCGGCGCCCTGCAATTCCTCGGCTCCGAGGACTTGCTCACGCCGGAGAAGCTGCGCCGCATTTTCGCGCCCGGCCACGCGCTGCAAGGCGTGGTGCTGCTCGGCGAGGTGGCGCGCCCCTTCCTCGATCAGCTGCGCGCGTTGTGCGCCCGCCTCGTGGCCGTCTCCGCGCGTTACCCGGGCCTCTGCCACTCGGTGCAGGGCAACGACGCCCAGTCGCTGGAGCAGGTCGTCCGCCATCTGCACGAGCTCGGCCACCGCCGCATCGGCTGGCTCGGCGGCAACGTCGGCCTCGAACGTCACACCGCCCGCCTCGCCGCCCTGCAAAACACGCTCGAAGCCCTCGGCCTGAGCCTCGACGAACGCTACGTCGTCAAGCTCAGCGACGGCGACCGCGCCGAGGGCGCCGAGGCCGTGCATGCGCTGCTGCCCAGCCGCCGGCGCCAGGATTTCCCCACCGCATTCGTGTGCTACAACAGCACGATGGCCGCGGGCGCGATGAAGGCCTTTCAGCGCGAAGGCTGGCGCGTGCCGGCCGATGTCAGCGTCGCCGGCGCCGACATCTCCCGCATCAATCTCGAAGAGACGCCACACATCACCGGCGCCGGCACCAACCCGGAAAAAATCGGCGAAGTCGCCGCCAAGCTCCTGCTCGGAAATGCGGCCGCGGAGGAGGGTTTCACGGACATGGTCCTGACCTCCCAGCTGGTGGTGGGCGACACCACCGGCCCCGCCGCAAAATAGCCCCCGGCGCCATCCGCCAGCAGATCTGTCACGCGAATCCCGGCTTGACTACTTATAAATATTAGCCTCACCTCAGATTCCTCCTCAAGACCGTTAGCACCTCAACCTCGCCCCGAAGGGAGGCACGCCTTCACCCAAACCCTTTTTTTATGAAAACACCCGCCCCACACTACCGGTTCTCCGCCGCTTGTTTATTTGCCGCCCTGGCCGCGCCGCTCGCCGCCCAGACCGCCCCCACCGAAATCGTCACGTTGCAGGAATTCAACGTCACCACCACGGCCCCCAGCGAGTATGCCGCCACCGAATCGACCACCGGCACGCGGGTCTCGGCGAAAATCCGCGACCTGCCCTTCTCCGTCAACGCCGTCACGGCTGACTTCATGGACGACTTCAACCTCCTCGAATTCCGCGATCAGCTCGGTTACACGAGCGGCGTGGTCGGGTGGGAAACGCTGGCCACCGGTTACAGCATCCGTGGCTTCGACGCCGATGTGCAGCTGCGCAACGGCTTTCGCCGCATCGGCCTCATCGACAAGGTCAACGTCGAGCGCGCCGAGGTGATCAAGGGCCCCGCCGCCTCCATCTACGGCAGCGTGCTGCCCGGCGGCACCGTCAACTACGTCACCAAGAAACCCCAGCGCACCGCCAAGCAACGCGTGGCCGTGACCGTCGGTGACCACGACCTGTGGCGTACCCAGCTTTCGAGCACCGGACCGCTCGGCCAGAGCAACAAATTCTTCTACCGCATCGATGGCGCCATCGACTCCCGGAAGTACGACCAAAAATTCAAGAAGAAGGAACAGGCCACCATCTCCGGGCAAATCCAGTGGAGCCCGCGCAAAGACACCAGCCTGCTCATCGAGTACGAGCATCTCGAACGCCGTGAGATCGGCATGTCGCAAGCCACCGTGCCGTTCCGGATTCAGACGCTCACGCCCGATCCTTACCGCGTGCCCTCGCAAAACCGCACCTACACGCGCTACGCGGGCATCGCGACCGAGATCATCGATTTCAACAACCAGGGTCCGCAGACCTACTCCAACCGCTACTCCACCACGTTGACCGCGACGTTGGAGCACCGGCTCAGCGATGTCTTCTCCCTGCGCAGCAGCGCCAACTGGTACGACCGCACCGCCACCCGCGAAGAGATCGGCGGGCGCGACCAGTTCAACACCGCCACCCGCGCCCTCCAGCGCGGCACGCCCCGTTATCGTCCCTATCCCGAGGGCGGCGCCGTCTGGCAAAACGATCTGCTCGCCTCCTTCACCACCGGCTCCGTGAAGCACAAGCTCCTGCTCACGCTCGATTATCAGCGCCAGACCGAGGCCCCCGAGCGCTACGACATGACCAACTTCACCGCCGGTCTGCCCGCCTCCGTGCAATCTGGCCTGCGGGTCGACGCGCCGGACTACGCTTTCGTCTCCTATCTGGATAATGCCTCGTACTACGCCATGACCCAGAAGGAGGACAACGCGATCGACATCTACGGCGTTTTCGTGAGCGAACGCGCCACGTTGCTCGACGACCGCCTGACCCTGCTCGTCGGCGGACGCTATGACCGCGCCGACAAATCCGCCCGCGATCTGTTCAACAAGGTTTCCTCCAAACAATCCACCAACGAGCTCACGCACCAGATCGGCGCCAACTATCGCGTCGCCTCCGGCCTGCACGTGTTTGCCAACGGCAGCTCATCGTTCGTGCCGCAATTCGGTGTCGGCCGCCGCGCCGATGGCACCACCTACGAGTTGCCCAACGAAACCGGCTCGGGTTGGGAGACCGGCCTCAAAGCCAGCTTCCTCGCGGAAAAGCTCACGTTCACCACCACCTATTTCGACATCAAGCGTGACAACGTCGCCACCGAGACCACCGATCCGACCACCGGCACGCCCGTCACGCTGCTCACCGGCAAGCAGGCCTCCAAGGGCGTCGAGTTCGATTTCAACTGGCTCGTGCTGCCCGAGCTCCAGCTCTTCGGCGGCTACGGTTACACCGATGCGAAAGTCGTGCAAAACGACAACTCGCCGCACTTGGAAGGCACCACGCCGCGCCGCGTGCCGCGCAACAACGGCGGCCTCGCCGTGAAGTACGATTTCAAGACCGGCCGGCTCAAGGGCGCCTTTCTCACCGCCGGCTTCAAGTACTACGACCGCTCGATCGTCAATCCCTCGGCCGGCCGCAATCTCACCGCCTCGACCTCGAATCCCATCGTCAACAATCCCATGCCCAACGGCCGGCTGCCATTCCCGCGTCTGGCGCCCGGCACGGTCGTCACCGCCGGCAGCGCGCGCGTCGACGATGGTCGCGAATCGGTGGCCAACGCCGCCTACACCGTCATCGATGCCGGCCTCGGCTACAAATGGAAGTCCGCCCAACGCTACGCCCAAAAAGTGCAGGTCAACGTGAGCAATCTCGCCGACAAGCGCTACACGTACGGCTCCAGCGGCCAGGGCGAGCGCCTCAGCGTCGCGTGCACGTACGACCTCTCGTTTTGAAGTGACCGCGCCCGGCGGCGCGCAAGGCTCGCGCATTATGTCCGCACCTTCTCTCCCTTCCTTCGATCTCACGGGCCGTCGCGCCCTCGTCACCGGTTCCTCCCAGGGCATCGGTCTGGCGTTTGCGCGCGGGCTCGCCGCCGCCGGCGCGCACGTGATCCTCAACGGCCGTGATTCCGCCAAGCTCGACCGCGCCGCGGCCGAACTGCGCAACGCCGGCCATGGGGTTTCCGTCAGTGCGTTCGACGTCACCGACGAAGCCGCCGTCAATGCCGCCATCGCCGCACTCGGTCAGATCGACATCCTCGTCAACAACACCGGCATTCACCGGCGCGCACCGCTCGCCGAAATGTCGCTCGCCGACTGGGAAGCGGTGCTGAAAACCAACCTCACCAGCGCGTTTCTCGTCACCCGCGCCGTCGGCGCCGGCATGATCGCGCGCCAACGCGGCAAGGTGATCAATATCTGTTCGCTGCAAAGCGACCTCGCCCGTCCCACCACCGGCAATTACGCCGCGGCCAAGGGCGGCCTGCGCACGCTCACCCGCGCCCTCTGCGGCGAGTGGGCCAAATACAACATCCAGATCAACTCGATCGCGCCCGGCTACATTCTCACCGATCTCACGCGCCCGCTCGCCGCCGATCCGAAATTCGACTCGTGGATCAAAGGTCGCACGCCGGCCGGCCGTTGGGGCTCGGTCGACGACCTCGTCGGCGCGTGCGTCTTCCTCGCTGCGCCCGCCTCCGACTTCGTCAACGGGCACATGCTCACCATCGACGGCGGCCTCAGCGCCGTCATCTGAACCCGGCCCGGCGGGCGTTCCGGGTTTTTATTTTTTTCGATGTCTTCCCATCGCCAAAAACTCGTTCTCCTGCCGCCCAATCGCGTCTGGCGCACCTACCCGGGTGGCCGGACGCTCGAACGCCTCGCCGGGAAACCCGACCCGCAGGACAGCAACTTCGCGGAAGACTGGATCGGCTCGCTCACCGAGTCGAAAATCCCCGGCCGCGAACACCTGCGCGAGGGCGTGTCGCAGGTCGTGGTGGGCGATGTCACCCGCGACTTTCGCCAGCTCATCGACTCCGACCCGGAGTATTTCCTCGGCGCCGACCATATCGCGAAACACGGCCGCTCGCTGATGCTGCTCGTCAAGTTTCTCGACTCGGCCATCCGCCTCCATTTCCAGTGCCACCCGTCGCGCGAATTCGCCCGCCGCGTGCTCAACTCGCCGAGCGGCAAGACCGAGGCGTACCACATCCTCGCCGTGCGCCCCGAGGTGCCCGCGCCGTACATCTACATGGGTTTTCAGCACCCGCCGGAGCCCGCGCAACTCAAGCGCTGGATCGAGACGCAGGACGTCGCCGCGATGGAGCGTTGCTTCGAGAAAATCCCCGTCCAGCCCGGCGACACGTTTTTGATTCCCGGCGGTTTTCCGCACGCGCTCGGCGAAGGCGTGCTCATGGTCGAGATTCAGGAGCCCACCGATTTCGCCGTGCGCTACGAGTTCGAGCGCGCCGGCTACGTATTGCCCCAACCGGCCCGCTTCATGGGCCGCGACGTCGACTTCGGCCTGTCGATGATGGACTTCAACCGCTACCCGCTCGACGTCATCGACCGCACGTTGCGCGGCCGGCCCCGGCGCGTGCGCGCGCTCGGCCCCAATTCTTGGCAGGACCAGCTCCTCGGACCCGACCAGACGCCCTGCTTCCGTGTGTTGAAAACGCACCTGCGCGAGCCGGTGGAGAAAGCCGAGTCCGGCTGCTTCATCGCCATCGTCACCGCCGGCGCCTGCACCATCGAGACCGCCGGCGAGCGCCGGCAGCTCCGTCAGTACGACAAATATTTCTCGCCGGCCGGCCTCGGCCCGGTGCGGCTGATCCCCGAGCCCGCCTGCGAACTGCTCGAGTGTTATCCGCCCGCCTGACCCACACCCGCCATGCCGCGCCCTCGCTCTCTGCTCTGCGTCCTCACACCGCTCGAAATCCAGGAGTTCCTGCCCGGGCCGATGCTCGATGAACTCCGCGCCCAGGCCGACGCCTTTCACCTGCTCGACCCGAGCGCGCTCGATGCCGAGGGGCTGGCCCGCGAGCTTGCCGCGCGCAACCCCGAGGTGTTGGTCGCGTGCTGGAAATGCCCTACTCTGCCCGCCGCGCTGCCACCGGCGCTCCGCTACGTCTGTTACCTGAGCGGCTCGGTGAAACGCCTGCTCACCCGCGCGCACCTCGAACGCGGCCTGCTCGTCACCAACTGGGGCAACTCCATCAGCCGCGTCGTCGCCGAGTGCGGCCTGCTGCTCGCCCTCGCCGCGTTGCGCCGCGCCAATCACTGGGCGCTCGCCATGCACCGCGGCGGCGCGTGGAAGGTCCGCGAGACGCGTTTCGAGTCGCTCTTCCAACGCCGCGTCGGGCTCCACGGTTTCGGCGCCATCGCGCAGGAGATGGTGCGCCTGCTCCGGCCGTTCGACGTGACGATTGCCACCTTCTCGCCGAGCGTGCCCGACACGCTGCTCGCCCAGCACGGCGTGACCCGCGCGGCATCGTTGGAGGATTTATTTTCGCAGAACGACGTCATCATCGAACTCGCCGCGCTCACGCCCGCCAACCGTCATCTCGTCGGCGCGCGTTTGCTGCGCCTGATTCCGGAGGGCGGCGTATTCGTCAACATCGGCCGCGGCGCCGTGACCGACGAGGCCGCCATCGCGCGGCTCGCGCAGGAAGGCCGGCTGCACTTCGGCATCGACGTGTTCGAGACCGAACCGCTGCCGCTGGATCATCCGTTCCGCGGCCAGCCCAACATCGCGCTGCTCCCGCATCTCGGCGGCCCCACCACCGACCGCCGCCGCGACGCCGGCGCGCTCGCGCTCGCCAATCTCCGCGCTTATGGTGCCGGCCTCCCGCTCGACAGCGTAATCACACCCACCGTTTACGACCGCTCCACATGAGCTCCGCGCCCTCCGCTTATCTGCACTTGCAGGCGCAGGCCCGTCGCCTGCTCGAACCGTTGGTGGCCCTCATGCAACCCGGCCGCGCCGATCTGCCCATCGCCGGCCCGGCCAGCGATCACGACCGGCAGGCCGACCGGCTGGAGTCGTTTGCCCGGCCGCTGCTGCTCGCGGCGTTTTATCTGCAAAGCACCCCGGAAATGCAGCCCGCTGCCGACGTCGAGGCGCGGCGCGCGTTTCGCCTCCACCTCGCGTGGTGGCTCCGTCAGGGGCTCATCGCCGGCACCGATCCGCGCGACGCCGGTTATTGGGGCCCGGATGCGAGTTATCACCAACACCATGTCGAGATGGGCCTCATGGCCATCGCGCTCCAATTGGCCGAGCGCGAACTCTGGATGCCGCTCTCGGCCGAGGAGAAAACCGCGGTCGCCCGCTGGTTCGCCACGTGTCGCGGCGGCGGCATCGTCAACAACAACCACCTCTTCATGTCGGTGCACATTCTCGAATTTCTCGGGAAGCTCGGCGCCGCGCACCGCACCGACCGCGCCGTGATCGACGCGCACCTCAGCCAGCTTGAAACCATGCACCGCGGCGGCGGCTGGTTCGAGGACGGCATCAACCAGGCCTACGATCACTACAACGCCTACGCGTTTCACTTCTACGGACTGATGTGGGCGCGGCTCCACGGCGGTCGCGATGCCGCGCGCGCGCAGCGCTGGCGCGACTGGGCGCGGCTCTTCGTCGACGATTACCAGCATTTCTTCGCCGCCAGCGGCGAGCATCCCGCCTTCGGCCGCTCGATCACGTACCGTTTCAACGCGATCAACGTTTTCGGTCTCGCGCTCGCCGAAGGCTGCACCGATCTCGCGCCGGGCCGCCTGCGCCGCCTCTGCACGCGCAACCTCGATTTCTTCCTCTCCCGCCCAATCTATCAGGAGCAGGGCTGCCTCGCCTCGGGATTCACCGACCGGTTCGATCAAATCATCGAGCCGTACTCCTGCGCCGCCTCACCATACTGGGCGGCCAAGGGTTTCACGCCACTCCTCCTGCCGCCCGAGCACGCTTTCTGGAACGTCCCCGAGGAGCCGTTGCCCGCCGAGTGCGGCGATTTCGTGCGCCCGATGCGCGCGCCGGGCCTGGTCCTGCGCGGCGTCGGCGGCGAGGTGGAAATCCTCAACGGCGGCTCGATGGTCGGCAACACCCAGCTCCGTTATGGCGCGTGGAAATGGAGCAAGCTCGCCTACCGCACTGGCACGCATTTCACGTACGCGTTTCCCGAAATTTCCAACGTCTCGCCCGACAGCGCGCTCACCCAACAACTCGACGACCGGCGCGTTTTCGGCCGGCACTCGACCGTCGTCGTCGAGATGGACGAACAGCACCTCGGCTACAGCTACAACCTCGGTGCCAAGGTCGGCCAGGTAAACACCGGCGTGGAGACGTTCGTCTGGTGGCGCGCCGGCTGGTTGCTGCACGTGCACCGCTTCGATGCCCGGCAGCCGGTGGTGCTGCGCCTCGGCGGTTTCGCCCTGCCGCTCGCCACCTCCGAGGTGCAGCGCAACGAGGAAAACTTGCGCCTCGCCGCGTGGTCACCCGCCGGCCACGGCACTGTCCTGCAAGCGCTCCACGGTCTCACCGCCGCCGAGTGGGACGCGCGCCTCGACACCACGTCCGCGCGCCGCCATGTGGCCGCGCCATTTCACGCCACGCCGGTTTTCGCCACCACGCGACTCAGCGGTCCCGGCTGGCTCGCCGCACTTTCCTGGACCGGCACCGATCGTGCCGCCGCCGCGCCCTGGCGCGTGGTCGCCGGCGCCGCCGAACGCTGGCAACTCTCGCACCCGCAACTCGGTGCCTGGGAAGTCGCCCACTGGTCCCTGCCCGCCCTCGGATGAAACGAGCCATCGCATGGGACACAGAGAACACAGAGAGCAGACCGGAGTCCACAGAGGGCCGGTTCAAAGAAAACCAGTTTTGCTCCGGCACCACGAAGGCAAGCGGGCCCGGCGGGCTCTGCATCTCGCAATAATCCCTCCGTGCCCTCCTGATTTATCTCTGTGCTCTCCGTGACCCGTCTCTTCGGCGCTATCGCATGAAAACCTCCGCTCTCGCCCTCCTCTCGCTCGTCCTCGCGCTCACCAGTTCGCTCGTCGCGGCCTCCGATCCTGCAGCTGTCATCCCCGCCGCCGCGCCGCGCACGCTCGTGCTCGCCGGCCGGCTCGATGCGTTTCGCGCCTATTGCACCACCGGCGAAGGCGCCAAGGCGTTTGCCAAGATCAAAGCCGACCTCGATCGCGATTATCTCGCAGCGCCGTTTCCCGCGGAGCCGATCACCTACGGCGATCCCAGCCCGTCGAAACGCTCCTCCGACAAGGCCGACAAATGGCGCGCCGTGCAGGACACCTGCGGCCGGGTCTCCGGCATCGCCGACGCCGCCACGCTCTGCTGGCTCGTCACCGGCGAGGAAAAATATTTTCAGAAGGCGAAGGAGTTTCTCCTCGGCGCCTGCACGTGGCATTTCGCGCCCGACTGGAAAAGCGGCCCGGGCGTCGGCGCCACCGACATCTATTACAACGACGAGGCGCACTTCCGCCTCTGGCGCAAACTCCCGCTGGTGTACGACCAGCTCCGCACCCGCCTCACGCCCAAAGAAAAGAAGCTCGTGCTCGCGCATTTCGCCGAACGCGGCGCGCGTTCCGCCCGCTGGATCGAGGAGCAGGGCAACATCTCCAAGATCACCCGCAACTCCATCGCCGCCGACCTCTCCAGTCACCCGGTGCGCTTCATGCCGATGACCGGGCTCGCCGGACTCGCACTCTGGGATGATCTGCCCGCCGCGCGCGATTGGTGGCGCTATGCCTACACGTTCTACCGCGACCAGTTCAGCCCGTGGGGCGGCGACGACGGCGGCTGGGCCGAGGGCAACGCCTACTGGCGCGGCACGTTCGAGCACGCCGCGTTTCAGGACTCGCTCCTCGCACTCGGCGACCCGCTGGCCTACGCCTCGCCCTTCTGGAAAAACTCGCCCTATTTCGCGGTCTATAACGTGCAGCCCTACCTGCACACGACGTTCGGCGATGTCTCCAACGCCGGCCGCTTCAACCTCGAACCCGTGATCGCCGACTACATGGAGCACGTCGCCCGCGTGCAGCAAAACGGTTTCCTCCGCGCCTACGCCGCGCTCTGCACCGACCACCGCACCCGCCCTGTCGACAAAGGGCTCGACGATCTCAGCCGCACTTACCCGACGGCGACGGAATTTCTCGTGCGCAACTTCATCGCCGCCGCCCTGCCGCCGCCCGCGCCGCGCCCGCTGAGCGAGTTGCCCGCGCACCGCTATTTTGCCGATGTCGGCTGGGTATCGCTGCACAGCGCGCTCGGCCGGCCGGCCGACGACATCCAGGTCACGTTCAAATCGTCGCCCTACGGCTCGTTCAGCCACAGCCACGCCGACCAAAACGCTTTTATCCTGAACGCCTATGGCGAGGGCCTCGCCATCGATTCCGCTTACCGCGAGTTTCACAACTCGCCCCACCATGCGCAGTGGACGCGCCAGACGATTTCAAAGAACGCGCTGCTCATCGACGGGCTCGGTCAGAAAGCGCAGAGCAAGGCCGCCACCGGCAAGATCACCCGCTACGTCGAGCAACCACGCTACGTCTGGACAACCGGCGACGCCACGGTCGCCTACCAGACCGGCCAGAAGGAAAAAGGCCGGGTGCAGCGCGTGACGCGCGATCTCGTGTTCGTCGACGCCCGCTACGTCATTTTGCGCGACCGCGTCGCGCTCGCGACGCCCGGCAAACTTTCCTGGCTGCTCCACGCCGAGCGACACCTGACGTGGGATGCGGCCCTGACCACCGCGTTGATCCGCGGCGAAAAGGCGACGCTCTCCGTGCGGCTCATCGCCCCCGGCATCACCTGGCAGACGCGCGTGACCGATCAATTCCCGGTGCCGGTCGACCCCAAGTACGCCAGTGGCGAAACCGGCTCGAACTACGTCACCGGCAAGTGGACCAATCAGCAGCACCTCACCGCCGAAAGCGCCGAAGCCGCGAAGGAATTCACCGTCTTCGCCGTGCTCTGGCCCGAACGCGGCGTCGAGAAGACCACCGCGCCTACGGTCACGTTGACGGCCGATGGCGTGCTCGTCATCGCCCGCCCCGACGGTCAGACCGATCGCGTCCGCCTGACCGACACCGCGCTGGAGCTCAGCCGCTAAGGCCGGGCTCAGTTCGTTGTTCGTACCGTCCCCCTCACCACCAGTTTTTCGCTGCGGCCACGCGCAAGGCGTCGTCGAGCGGCGGCAGGTAGGGATGCCACATCTTTTCCCACTCCAGGCTCACCGCGCCGCGATGCTCGGCCTGGAGCACTGCGACCAACGGCGCCATCGGAAACTCGCCGGTGCCCGGCAGCACGTAGGTGAACGGATGCCGCGCGCTGGGCTGGCTGATGCTGTCCTTCACGTGGACATGCACGATGCGTTCGCGCAACACGCGCCACGTCGCCACCGGATCCTCACCGCCCTTCTTCCACGTGTGATGCGTGTCCCAGAGTATCCAGGCATCGGGCACCGCCGTGAGAAAGCGTTGCAGCGCCGGCGTGGTCACCAGCGCGTCGTGCGTCTCCACCATCCAGTCGACCTGCCAGCCATGCTGGCGGCGTAGCGCCTGCCAGCGTTGCGCGAGCGCGGCGCCATGGGCGAGCTCGGCGGCGTCGCCGGTCTTGCCTCCGTCGAACACCCGCAGCCAGCGCACGCCGAGCGCCTCCGCCCACGGCACCCACGCGAGCATTTTCTCGAAATCCGCCTCGGCGCCATCGAGCAGACGCAGCGATGTGCCCAACGCCCAGACCGGTAACGCCGCGTGGCGCAGCTTGGCGGCCAACGCCGCGGGCGTACCGTGCTGGTGTGTGAAAAGCTGGGGCAGATCGACGGTGGTTTCGAGCGCGCGCAACTCCACCGCATCCAGCCGGTGGCGCAGCGCCAGCGCGAGCAGTTCGTCGAGCGTCGCCTCGGGGAAACCGAGGCTGGAGATGCAGCGGAGATAGGACATGTCAGAATTTGGCGGCGAACGTGAACGACACGCGCGAGGGAAAACCCCGGGCTTGATTGGCAGGATAGTATTCCTCGTCGGTGAGGTTCTTCCAGTTGATGGTGGCGGTGCAGTGCGTCTTGCCGACCTTGAAATCGTGTCCGACGGCGGCGTCGATCAGCGTGTACGCGTCAAAGAAGAAGGTCGGGTTTGCCGTGCGCCCGGCTTTCTTCGCCGTGTACACCAGACCGCCCGCGATCCAGAAATCTTTCAGCTGGCCATCGCGGAACGTGTAGCGGGTCCAGAGCGAGGCGAGCCGCTCGGCGGAGCCTTCCGGCACGGCGCCTTTGATGAGCGCGATGGCCTCGTTGTAGCCCGCGACGTACGCGGCGTAGTTGCCCGACACGAGCGGGTCGGAGGCCGCGCGCATCGCCGGCGGCGTGAACTTCGTCGTCTTGATGTCCATGAACGCGGCGGTCGCGTAGACCTGCCAGTTTTCGATCACCGAGATAGTGGTCTCCAGCTCGACGCCCTCGCTCTGGTCGACCGTGGCCTGGCTCGTGAACGTCTCCTGTCGCGGCGTGCCGGGCGTGCCATTCGGGTTCAAGATGTCGACGCCCTGACGCACGCTGAGCACGCGGTTCGCGCGCTCCAGATGGAAGAGCGACACCGTGGAGGCGATGCGGCCGTCGAGCAGGTTGGTCTTGATGCCGAACTCGTAGCCCTTGCCGGAGGTCGGCACCGCGGGAAGCGTGATGGCGGTGGGATTCGTGGCGGCGTCGTATGGGATGGCCGGGTTGTAGGCCGGGTTCGGGCGGTTGAGCGAACGCGCCTCCACGAGGAACGATTCGCTGTAGCTCGCGAACAGCAGCACATCCTTGAGCACTTTGTACCCGAGGCCGTACTGCGGCGTGGGCTTGTTGGCCTGATAATGATTACTGAGCACGCCGCCGAGATTCATGTTGTACGTGTCGGACTCGGTGCGGTTGCCGCGCAGACCTGCGATTGCGATCAGGCGGTCGTCGAGGAACGAGGCCGTGAGCACGCCATAGTAGGCGGTGTCCTTGGATTTCGTGCGATTGAAGCCGTTGTCTACCGGCAGCGACTTGACGTCGTAATCGCCGGTGCGGTCCCACGAGTTGCGGTCGAAATAATTCCACGCGGTAAACGTGGTGGCGGCGGTGCGCGTGCGCCCGAAGCCCTCAGTGCTCAGGAGGAAGAGGCCCGCGAGCGGCTTGAGCGTGACGCCGCCGACCTTCAGTTTGCCCGCCGCCTCGATCTGGTACGCAGAACTCTCCGCCCACGATTCCTGGAGGCGCTTGCGCCGGGAGAGCGTGACGCCGGTGGTCTTGGTCGTGTCGGCGAGCACGGCGGCCGGGTTGGCCTGGTACTCCGCCAGATAGTCGAAATAGGACAGCGTCGCGGTGCGGTAGGCGGCGGTGGGCGTGACGTCCCACTGCGCGAGACCGGTCACCTTGTTATCGATCCGGTAGCGGTTCCAATTGTAGTTGCCGCGCACGGTCCACTGGTCGCCGAGCTTGATGCTGTACTCGCCGTTGAAGGACTCGAAACTCGAATGGCGGAAGTCGGCGTTGTTGGTGTAATTGAAGCCGCGCGCGATCGGCGGATTCGCGAGGAAGCCGAGGTTGAGGCTGCCGACATCGCTCAACGCCTGCTGGCGGCTGCGCGCGGCGAGGTTGACGAAGTTTGCCGCGGACGGGGCGCCGGAAAGCGCCGCGATCTGGGTGTTGGGCTGCATGCCGACGAACGGCGACTCGTTGCGCAGGGCGAACTCGTAGTCGAGGGTGAGCAGGGAGTTCTTCGTCACCTGATAAACGACGGAGGGCGCCACCATCGACGACTGGGTTTTGCCGGTCATGAAATATCGCCCGCCGTTTTCATACGCTGCGACCACGCGGGCCGCGAGCTGCGCGTTGATCGGGGCGTTCGCATCGACCTCCGTGCGCCAGAACTGGTCGGTGCCGACCTGTTGCCGCACCTCGAAGAACGCTTTTTTGCCGGGGCGCTTGGTGATGTAGTTCACCGTGCCGCCGGGCGTGATCTGGCCATAGAGCAGCGACGCCGGGCCCTTGACGACTTCCACGCGGGCGACGTTGGCGGTGTCGACATAGGCGTTGCCCAGAAAACCGTTGCGCTGCGGCATCACCGCGCCGTCGAAGCCACGAATCGAGTAGCGGGTGTTGCCCTGCGTAAACTCCTTCGCGCCGCTCGTCACACCGGGCGCGAAATTCACGATATCGCCCAGATCGCGCGCGCCGATGTCGGCGATGAATTGCTCGGTAAACGCGCTGATGGAAAACGGCAGGTCCTTGATCGGCGTGTCCACGCGGGTGGCCGACACGGAGTTGCCGGGCCGGTAGCCCTTGTCCGCGAGGGTGCTGACGCGAAATTCGGACAGCAGAACGGTCTCGTCATCGACAGCCGGGCGGGACTGTGCCGACAACGCCAAGGTGGAGGAAAGCGCCGCGCCCAACAGGACGAAGACACGAATCGCGATGGCCGAACAGGCCAGAGGAAGGGGCTGGGTTTTCATGAGAGCAAAGGAAACGTGGGGATGACGGCTGGGGGCTGAGGGCCGGGTAGACGCGACTGATATTTATTAGTTTCACATCTTTGCCAAGTCTCTTTTTTGCCCATTTGCATCACTGTCCAACGAGCTAATGAGAGCCAGATGCGACATCACTTCTAATTATTAATAGCCACATAATCGTCCATCCGTCTCCGGCCAGTTTCGGCTTATTAATCCGCCCGAACGTGCCGATAAGGGGGCTGGCGAGCGGTTCATGCCTCCCGCCCGATAGCTATTCTACCATCACCGCCTGCCCTTACCCGTCATGCCTGCTCCGCTTTCTGGTTCCGCTTCCGCCACCGTTCCGTCCCTGTGCTCCGACGTCCTGTTGCGCCTGATCGAGCACGCTGGAGAGTTTGTCGTCGTCATCGCCGCAGAGACGCATGCGCTGCTGTATGCCAACCGTTCCGCGCAGGCGCTCCTCGGTTTGAAGGCTCCCGCCGAGATTGCCGGAAAAACCGTCGAACATCTCCTGCCGGGCCGGCTGCTGCCGCAACTCCTGTATGAGACACTGCCCACCGTCTCCACCCAGGGCCTCTGGTCCGGCCCGAGCCTCCTGCACAGTTGCGATGGCACCGAGGTGCCGGTGGCGATGTTGCTCGTGGGTCTCGCCGACGCCACGGGGCGGATGACGCAGGTGGCGCTGCTCGCCCGGGACAACACCCAGGAGGTCAGCATGGCGGAAAACTACCGCAAAGAGCACGATCTGCTCCAGGCCCTGCTCCAGCACTCGCCCGACAGCATCTATTTCAAGGACGGCGCCAGCCACTTCCTCCGTGTGAGCCAGTACACAGCGAAGCTCTTCGGCGTCGCCAGTCCGCAGGAACTCGTCGGCAAATCCGACTTCGATTATTTCACCCCGGAACACGCGCAGCCCGCCTACGACGACGAGCAACGCATCATGCGCACCGGGCAGGCCATCACCGGCCTCGTGGAAAAAGAAACCTGGGCGGATGGCCGCGTCACCTGGGTCTCAACCACCAAGGTGCCGCTGCGCGACCACACAGGCACCGTCATCGGCACGTTCGGTTTCTCGCGCGACATCACGGACCGCGTGCAGATCGAGCAGGAGCGCGATGCCCTGGCGCAACAGATCCGCCTCCTGAGCGGCTCCTCCGTGCTTCCCACCGCGGCGCACAACGTGTCCCGCGAGCTCTCTCCCCATTTGGAGCAACTCGCCAAACAATTAAGCCAGGCGACCGCCGCGCTCGAGCAAGTGACCGTCCGTCTCGCCAACTACGAACGTCTCCAACAAGCCGCCTGCACCTGCCCGGAATCGTTCGTTTTGGTCGATGAGCTCAAGAAAAACGAAACCGCCGCCTCGGGCGAGGCGACCTGCCGCCAGCTCAAGGACGCCATCAACGCCGCCGCCGCCAGCAGCGCCGCACTGGCGGACATCCGCCGGTCGTTGGACCAGTTGGCGGAATAAATCTCGGGTCGCGGGATAAACCCGCTCCTACGCGCCCCGCTCCCGGTCTGCGCCGGCCAGCTGGCCGCAGCCGGCCGCGATGTCGAGCCCCCGGCGCTGCCGCACCGTGCTGGGCAGACCGTAGTGCTCGACCAGAATTTTTTGAAACCGCTTGGCCGCCTCTGCGCGACTCGGCTCGCCGCCGAAACCCGCCGTGGGGTTCAAAGGTATCAAGTTCACCTGCGTCGGCAGCCCGTGCAGCAGCCGGCCGACAGCATGAGCGTGCTCCGCGGTGTCGTTTTTTCCCTCGATCAACGCCCACTCGAAAAAAATCCGCCGCTGCAGCTTGGTGCAAAAATACCGGCAGGCCGCGATCAGCTCGTCGAGCGGCCACTTTTTCGCCACCGGCACCAGCGCCACGCGTTCCGCCTGCGTCGCCGCGTGCAATGAGACCGCGAGGTGCACCGGCCGCGCCTCGTCGGCCAGCCGCACAATGCCCGGCACGACGCCCACCGTGCTCAGTGTGATCCGCGACGCGCCGAGCGCGCAGCCGTTTTGGTCGCGCAAAATATCCACCGCGCGCATCACCGCGTCATAGTTGTGCAGCGGTTCGCCCATGCCCATAAGGACCAGATTGCGCAACCGCTCGCCCTGGCCGCGCAGCCGGCGCTGCACCTGCATCGCCTGCCCGACGATCTCGCCCGCGGTCAGGTGACGTTGAAAACCCATCTGCCCGGTCGCGCAAAACACGCAGCCCATCGCGCAGCCCGCCTGACTCGACACGCAGGCGGTCATCCGGCCGGTGAACCGCATCAGCACCGTCTCCACCACCCGCCCGTCATCGAGCGCGAGGAGCAGTTTGCGCGTAAAACCGTCGGTCGACTGTGCCTCGCGCACCAGCGCCGGGCCGCCGAGGCGGAACGTTTCCTCCAACCGCACGCGCACCTTGGCGGGCAGCTCCGGCATCGCCGCCAGCGAGTCGGCGCATTCCCAATACAGATAATTCCACAGGCGCGCAGCATGCACGGGACTGAAATTCCACTCCGCCAGCCGGGCCGTCAGTTCGGCCCGGGGCAGCTCGTAGAGATGGAGACGGTGGTCGGCGGCGCTCATGCAACGCGACAGCTTGCGTGCACCGCCCGCCGGCCGGCAAGCCGCGTCAGCGTTTTTTTCGCGGCTGCGAGGGCTCGTCCGGCATCGACTCGTAAGCGTGAATCGACGTGGCGGAATCGCTCCACAGCGGGAGATTGTCGCCGCGCCACTGGCTCGTGTGCTTGATGTCGGCCTGCACCGCCGCGTCTTCGGCCTGGAGCATCAGACGGTTGAGCGCGGCGTACGCGACGTCTTCGGGCGACACTTGCAACGCTTTCGCCAGCCGGCGCACCGCGGCCTGCTCGGCAGCTTCGAGGGGAACTTTGATCGCAGCCATAAAGGGAAAGAAATGTCAGGGGTGGAGTTGTGGCGGAGGGACTGCGCCGAAGGTACCGCATTCCGTCACAGAAACAAGCCGGCGGAAACGGTTGCGCCGACGGACCGGCGGGGGATGGCGGAAGGAGACAATTTGCGACAACGCGCTGAATAATGATCACGGTCTTGCCTTGCGCGCCGAATCGAGGGAAATCGCGGCATAGTTGTCCGGCATTTTTATCCGCCCGGCGCCACTCCCATCGTTCCCCTTATGCAACTTCCCCGACGCAAATTCCTCCAACTCACCTCGGTCACCGGTCTGGCGCTCCTCCACTCGCGGACCGCCTCCTCGCTTTTCGGCGCCACCGCAACGACCGCCGCGGCCGACCCGCTGCTCGCCGGCTTCACGCGTTTGCCCGCCCTCGCCAAACCCGGCTGCTACTGGTGGTGGTTCAACGGTCTCGTGAGCAAAGCCGGCATCACGCGCGACCTCGAAGAGTTTGCCGCCAAGGGGCTCGGCGAGGTGCTGATGGTCAACTCTTCGAGCGGATTCGCCGGCGCGGGCATGCCGCTGGGCGTGAAACTGCTCTCGCCGGAATGGTGGGAATTTTACCGCCACGCGCTCCGTGAGGCGGCGCGCCTGAAGATCGATGTCGGCGTCAATCTCAGCTCTGGCTGGTGCATGGGCGGACCGTGGATCGAGCCGCGCCACGCCGGCCGCTGGTTCCTCCAATCGCGGCTCACGCTCACCGGCCCGCAGAAGTTTTCCGGCAAGCTGCCGCTGCCGGGCGGGCGCGACGGTTACGACAAGGTTTTCAATCCGCCCGGCTATAAAGACTACATCGACCTCCCGCTCGAAAAGCTCGATTACCGCGACACCGCCGTGGTGGCGTTCCCCGAGCCCGCGACGCCGGGCGGCAAGTTCACCGGCGCGCGCGCGGCGCTGCTCTCCGCCAAAACCAATCGCAAGGACGCCTCGAACTTCACCCGCGCCCGCGACGTGATGGGCCCCACCCTCACGCCGTGGACCGCCGCGCCCGGCGACACGCCTATCCCGCCCGCGCAGGTGGTGGACCTCACGGCCAAAGTGCAACCCGACGGCACTCTCGAATGGGAGGTGCCGCCGGGCAACTGGATCATCGTGCGCACCGGCCACCGCATGACCGGCTCGCGTTTGATGATCGCTCAGCCCGAGGCCGACGGCCTCTCGATCGACTGGTTCGCGCCCGAGGGACTCGAATTGCAGTTCAAGAATCTCGGCGAGCCGATGCTTGCCGCCGCCGGCGACCTCGCCGGGACTACGTTGAAATACTTCTGCGGCGACAGCTTCGAGGATGGGTTCCCCAACTGGACCGAAAAAATCCTGGAGCGGTTCGCGCACTATCGCGGCTACGACGCCCGGCCCTACCTGCCGGTGCTCGCCGGTTACCTCGTGGGCAGCGCGGAGATCTCGGACCGGTTCCTGCACGACTACCGCAAGACCGTGGCCGATTGCATGGCCGACCATCATTACCGCCGCTTCGCCGAGCTCTGCCACGCGCGCGGCGTCGCCATGCAAAGCGAAGCCGCCGGCCCCAGCCGTTCCGGCACCATTTGCTTCGACGGCCTCAAAAACCTCGGGCACTGCGACCGGCCCATGGGCGAGTTCTGGCTCGGCGTCCGCCACACCGATCCAGACGGGCTGAATCCGAAACTCGGCTACGGCACCACGCGCCTGGAGGACGGCCAGAACAAGGTCACCAAGATGGTCGCCTCCGCCGCGCACATCTACGGGCGCACGCTCGCGCCGGCCGAGTCGTTCACCACCTACCGGCACTGGCAGGACTCGCCCGCCACGCTCAAGCCGGCCGCCGACCGCGCGTTTTGCGAAGGCATCAACCGACTGGTGGTCCACTCCACCACCGCGACCCGCCCCGAGGACGGCCTGCCCGGCTACGAGTACGGCGCCGGCACGCACTTCAACCCCAACATCACCTGGTGGCAGCAGTCCGGCCCGTTCCTCGACTATCTCGGTCGCTGCCAGTTCCTCCTGCAACAGGGCCTGTTCGTCGCCGACGTGCTTTATTACAACGGCGACTGGGCGCCCAACATCGTCCCGCCCAAACACGTCGATCCCGCACTCGGCGCCGGTTACGACTACGATGTCTGCAACGCCGACGTGCTCCTCCACCGTCTCAGCGTGCGCGACGGGCGGATCGTGCTGCCCGACGGCATGAGCTACCGGCTGCTGGTCCTGCCCGACACGCCGCGCATGCCGGTGGAAGTGGCCGCGAAACTCCGCGAATTGGTCCGCGCCGGCGCCACGCTCGTCGGCCCCAAGCCCACGCAGGATCCCGGGTTGAAAAACTATCCGCGCTGCGACGACGAGCTGCGCGCCATCGCCGCCGAGCTCTGGGGCGCTTGCGACGGCCAGCAGGTGACGCAGCAGACCTTCGGCCGCGGCCGGGTGTTCTGGGGCGTGACCCTGCGCGAGATCCTCCAGAAGGACGGCGTGTCGCCAGACTTCGAATGCGCGGAGGCCGCCCCCGCGCCGGACTTCCTGCACCGCACCACGGCGACCGCGGAGATTTATTTCGTCTCCAACCGCGCCGCGCACGCGTTGCGCGCCGACGCCACGTTCCGCGTCGCCGACCGCCGCCCCGAGATTTGGGACCCCGTGTCCGGCGAGCGCTGGACGCCGCGCGAGTTTCGCCGTGCCGCGGGCCGGACCACAGTGCCGCTGGAGTTCGCGCCAAACCAGTCGCTATTCGTGCTGTTCCGCACGCCGGAAGCCGCCGCCGCCGAACCCGCGCCCGAACGCAACTTCCTCCGCCTCGCCGCCGGACAGGAACTCACCGGCGCCTGGACCGTGAAATTCGATCCGCAGTGGGGCGGCCCCGCCGAGATCGAGTTCGCCCAGCTTGACGACTGGATCACGCGCCCGGAGGAAGGCATCAAGCACTACTCCGGCAAGGCGACCTACGTGAAACGCTTCGATTGCCGCGACGCCGGCCGCGGCCGCCTGTTCCTCGACCTCGGCAAGGTGAAAGACATCGCGGAGGTGCGCTTGAACGGCCGCAAACTCGGCATCGTCTGGACCGCTCCGTGGCGGGTCGAGATCACCGCCGCCGTGCGCCCGACCGACAACCAGCTCGAAATCGATGTGGTCAACCTCTGGCCCAACCGTCTGATCGGCGACGCCAAGCTTCCCGCCGAGCAACGCCGCACTCGCACCAACATCACCCTCCCGGCGACGGTCTCGCTCCTGCCCTCGGGCCTGCTCGGCCCGGTGGTTATCCAATCTGGCGAAGCCTGAACCGCGCAGGACTCCACGACGCTCAACCACCGCTGACAATTCCGTTGCCCGGCCGCACTGACTGCGCTCGGGTTTCGGCCCCCACTCCCATGATCAAACCGCTCCTCCGCCTTGCCCTGCTTTCCAGTCTGGTCCTCGTCTGCGCGCCGCTCGCGCCCGCCGCCGCCAAGAAAAAGGCCGACACTCCCGCCGCCGAAAAACCCGCCGAGCCACCATTGCAATGGCGTGATGTCACCCAATGGGGCGTCGAAGGCCGCGCGCGCCCCGACCTCGAACGCAAACGCTGGTTCGACCGCCTGCCCGCCGCCTCCGAGGGCAAAGTCACCGACAAAGTCTGGGGCCTCAGCCGCGACAGCGCCGGCATGCTTGTCCGCTTCAAGACCGACGCCGCCACCATCTGGGCCAACTACACCCTCTTCAAAGAACGGCTCGCGGGCGCCAACATGACCGCCATCGGCGCCAGCGGACTCGACCTCTACGCGCGCGACGACGCCGGCAAATGGCGTTGGGCCGGCGTCACCCGCCCCGACGGGAAAGTCGTGCGGCAGGCGCTCGTGAGTGATCTCGCCGCCGGCCTGCGCGAGTACGCCCTCTATCTGCCGCTCTACAACGGCGTGGAAAATCTGGCGATTGGCGTGCCGCCCGAAGCGCGTTTCGAGCCGCTCCCGCCGCGCGCCGAAAAACCCATCGTTTTCTACGGCACCTCGATCACGCACGGCGCCAGCGCCTCGCGCCCCGGCATGGCCCATCCCGCCATCCTCGGCCGCCGGCTGGAGCTCCCCGTGGTAAACCTCGGCTTCTCGGGCAACGGCAAGATGGACCAGGCCGTCGGCGAGTTTCTCATCCAAATCGACGCGGCCGTTTACGTCATCGACTGCCTGCCCAACATGAACGCCCAGTCCGTGCGCGAGAAGTGCGTCCCGCTGGTGAAACAAATCCGCGCCACCCGGCCCGACACGCCCATCGTGCTCGTCGAGGACCGTCGCAACACCGGCTCCTGGCTGCAACCCAAGCGCGCCAAACTCCACACCAACAACCACGCCGCCCTGCGCGAGTGTTTCGCCACGCTGCAAAAGGAAGGCGTGAAAGGCCTGTTCTATCTGGCGGGCGACGACCTGCTCGGCCACGACGATGAAGGCGCGACCGACGGTTCGCATCCCAACGACCTCGGTTTCGTGCGGCAGGCCGACCAGTTCGAGCCCGTCCTCCGCGCCGCGCTCAAACGCTGAGCCAGCCCCGCGCCGACCGCCAACGCCTGACCGCGATCGCTTCGCTTAATAAACGCAAAAACCTGCTCCCGACTGACGGTGAGCAGGTTAAAAATGGTGCCCAAGGGGGGACTCGAACCCCCATGCGGTTAAGCACAGGCTTCTGAGACCTGCGTGTCTACCAGTTCCACCACCTGGGCATAAAACGGAGCGGCCAAGAGAGCCGGTCCCTGCTCATCGCGCAAGAAAAAGATTTCCCCTCGCGCCGGCGTGTCCCAAGCTTACGCACTTCTACCCATTTGGTTATTTATGAAAAAAGACATCGTCCTCGCTAAACTCAAACAGCAGAAAGTCATCGCCATCATCCGCGCTGACAGTTCCGACGGCCTGCTCGATTGCGCCAAGGCGCTCGCCGAAGGCGGGCTCACCGCCATCGAGCTGACCATGACCACGCCCGGCGCCCTCAAGATGATTGAGCAGGTCACCGTCCAGCTCCCCGATTTCGTCTTCGGCCTCGGCACCGTACTCGACGCCGAGACCGCCCGCGCCGGCATCCTGGCGGGCGCGAAGTTCATCGTCACCCCGGCCCTCCGGCCCGACGTGATCACGCTCTGCCGTCGTTACAGCGTGCCGGTCTTCGCCGGTGCGTTGACGCCGACCGAGATCGTCAACGCCTGGGAAGCCGGCGCCGACGCGGTGAAGGTGTTCCCGGCGGAATTCTTCGGCCCGGCGTACATCAAGTCCGTCAAGGGACCGCTCCCGCACATCGATCTGTTCCCGACCGGCGGCGTCACCCCGCAGACGATCGGCGACTTCCTCAAGGCCGGCGCCACCGCCACCGCCGCGGGCGGCGCGCTCGTCGACGGCAAGGCGCTCAAGGAAAAGAACTGGGCCGCCATCACCGCCAAGGCCAAGGAATTCGTGGCAGCCGTCGCCGCGGCCAGCGCCAAATAAGCGCCCCGCCCCGGGCGCGACGCCCACCCTTTCAACCCGCGTTCCGCTCCGGCGGCGCGGGTTTTTTCATGCTCCGAGGTATTTGTTGATATCGGGGATCTCTTTGTCGCGAAGGCCGCTGGGCCAGCGCACGAAATAGGGGTCTTCGCCCGGCGGCGCATCGCCGTTGTCCACCGCCTCCTGCGCCGCGGCTTCCGCCGCCTCTTCATCGTCCTCCGGATCGGTCTCGTCCTCGATCACCACGCCGGCCGCCGACGCCGGCAACTCCTCGACGGGATCGAACGCCTGCGAGATGCGTCGCGCCTGCGGCTCCAGCAGTAGCACCGGGTTTTTCACGCGGCCGTTTTTCACATACTCGAAGAGGCAGGGCAGGAACTGCGCTTTGTAGTGCCCGAGGAAATCGCTCATCCATTTGTTGGCGATGCCCTCGCGGCGGTTGAGCAGCACCACATCGGAAAAATGCACGCAGGCGTCGTACCACGTTTGCAACGCATGGTGCTGCGCCACGAGCTGGCAATGCACCACGGTGAGGATCGCGCCGAGCTCCGCCCCGCTGCCCGGCAGCCAGGCGCGAAACGCCTCGATCTGGTCCACGGGATTGTGCCGGCCGTGCGTCATGAAAAACACGTGCGTCGCCTCCGGCGGCAGCGTGGCGACAATCTGGCGATCGGCGGTCCATTGCCAACGCGATAGAGCGCCGAGGCGGTCGTCGAACGCGGCGGGCGGTTCGTCCGCCGCCAGCAGCGTGGCCGGGCGGTCGGTGGGTTCCAATCCGTCCGCGATCAGATCGGCCAGCACTTCCCGACGCCCCGAACCGGCGGCGCCGAGCAGGAGATAAACCAAGGGTTTTTCCGCAGACATGGTGGATAAGTTTACGTTGGATTCCAGGTGAAGCAACTCGCCGCAATGCGCGTCACCGCGCCGGGCGGAAGCGGCGGAAAATCAGAACTTGAACAGGCCGCACTGGGCGTGCTGCCGCATCCAGTGATCCAGCAACACGAGCGCGGCCATCGCCTCGACGATGGGCACCGCCCGCGGCACCACGCAGGGGTCATGCCGGCCGCGCCCGATGAGTTCGGTGGGCTGGCCGTGCAGATCGACCGTCGGTTGCGGTTGGAGAATCGTCGCGGTGGGTTTGAAGGCGACGCGGAAAACAATTTCCTCACCGTTGCTGATGCCGCCCTGCACGCCGCCGCTGCGGTTGGTGGCGGTGCGCACGCGGCCGTCGCGATTTTCAAAGCGGTCGTTGTGCTCGGAGCCGCGCAGGAGCGCGCCGGCGAAACCGCTGCCGAGCTCGAAGCCCTTGGTCGCCGGCAGCGAGAGCATGGCCTTGGCGAGATCGGCTTCGAGCCGGTCGAACACCGGCTCGCCCAAACCCGGCGGCACGCCCTGAACGCGGCACTCGATCACGCCGCCAACCGAGTCGCCCTCGGCGCGCACGGCCTTGATGCGCTCGATCATTTTCTCCGCCATCGCGCGGTGCGGACAGCGCACAGCGGTGGACTCGACTTCGGTCAACGTGGGCAGTTGCACCAACGCCTCCGGCGGCACGGCGAGATCGTGAATCTGGGTGACGAAAGCGCGAACGATCACCGGTTGCTCCGGCACGGCGAGCGCGAGCAGCTTCTTGGCGACGACACCCGCTGCTACGCGACCGATGGTCTCGCGCGCCGAGCTGCGGCCGCCGCCCTGATGATCGCGAATGCCGAACTTGGATTGATAAGTGAAATCGGCGTGCGAAGGCCGGAATTTCTCGCGCATCTCGGCATACGCGCCGGGGCGCTGGTCGGCGTTGCGCACCATCATCGCGAGCGGCGTGCCGGTGGTGCGACCCTCGAACAGGCCGGAGAGAATCTCAACTTTGTCGTCCTCCTTGCGCGGGGTGACGATGTCGCTCTGCCCGGGCCGGCGGCGGTCGAGTTCGGCCTGGATTTCCTCGACCGTGAGCGGCAGACGCGGCGGACAGCCATCGATCACCACGCCGATGGCGGGACCATGGCTTTCGCCCCAGGTGGTCACCGTGAAGAGTTTTCCGAAGGAATTGGGCATCGCGACACGCGAGCGTGGGTCGCGCCCCAGCGGCTCGCAAGCGACAAATCCGTTGCCCGAGGCAACCTCGGCGGTGGTTGGAGGTCACAGCATCCTTTTGCACAACACCATTTACAAGCGGCGGGCTTTCGCCTCTGATGGCCCTCCTTCCAAATTTTGGATCACCACTTCAATTTCCTCCCCCGCATGAGTCTGCGCCTTCCTCGCCTCTGCCTCGCCGCCGCGCTTTGCGCCTTGGGTTGCATCTTTGCCCAAACGCCGGCCCCCACCCCCGCTTCCGCGCCGGCGCCCATGCGCGCCCCTGCGGACGACCCCATCATCCCGCGCCTGCAGCTCGTCGAACTATCGCTCGATGCGGTGTTCGAGAACCTGGAGATGCTCACGGGCAAGACGATCATCCGCCCCGCCGCCCTGCCCGGCGCCGGCACTATCACCCTGCAAATCAAGCGGCCCATCCCCACCTCGGAAGCCGTCCGCATGATCGAAACCGCGCTCACGGCCAATCAAATCGCGGTCATTCCGTTGGACGATAAAACGCTCAAGGTCGTGGCGCTGCCGCAGGCCAAAAACGAGGCGCCCATGATCATCTCCGGCTCGACGTTGGAGCTGCCGCCCAGCGGACGCGTGGCCGCCAAGCTGTTCCAGCTCGAATATCTTCAGGGCAGCGAGTTCTTCCAGATGTTGCAGAATCTCCTGACGCCCGGCATCGGCGGCGGCATCGTGGTATTCGAACGCGCCGGCGCGGCTTTCATCACCGACACCGTCAGCAATCTCCAGCGCATCGAGACCTTGATCACACAACTCGACCGCCCGAGCAACCTGGCGCTCAAGCCCAAGTTCTACTCGCTGAAATACGCCAAAGCCAGCGAGGTGGTCACGCGCATCCAAGGCATTTTCCAGGCGCAAAAAATGATCCAGCAGGTCGGCATCGGCCAAAACACCTCTCTCTCGTCCGACGACCGCACCAACCAAGTGATCATCGTCACCGATCCGCGCATCACTCCGATCTTCGACGATGTGATCGCCAAACTCGATGTGCGTGGCGAATCGACCACCCGCACCGAGGTCATCTACCTCAAGCACGCCACGGCCAAAGATGTCAGCCAGCTGATCACCAATTTGGTGCAGGGGCAGAACAATGCCGCGCAACGCTCCGGCCAGCAGCGTCAGGGCACCATGCCGACACCCGCGCCGCAGTCCGCCGCCAACACCCCGCCCCAACAAGCGCAACCAGGCCGCCTCCGCCTCCCTGGCGACAACAGCGCCGCCACCGAATTCAGCTCCATGCTCACCGTGCTCAACGACGACCGCACCAACTCGGTTATCGTCAATGGCACCCTCGATGACATCCGCCAGATCCGCGAGATCGTCGAAAAGGTGGATGTTGTCTTGGCCCAAGTGCGTATCGAAGTGATGATCGTGGAGGTCTCGCTAACTGACTCTGATACCACCGGCATCGATGCACTTGGTTTAAAATTGGATCAAAACCGCCTGGTGGGATTCTCCACTTCCATTGGAGGCAACACTTCCTTAGGAGCAGATGGCAGTGGGGGCCTCGCCACTACCACGCCCCAATCCGGCGGCAATTTCTTCGGTTACAGCTTAAGTGGCATGCTTAGCATCGGCGTTACGCCCCGCAAAGCCAATACCCACATCCTGTCGCAGCCCACTCTCCTCACGACACACAACAAAAAAGCCAAAATGTTTGTCGGTCGTTCGGTGCCCACCATCAGCAGCTATCTCAACGACTCGACCTCTGCCGGCACATCCTCCAGCTACGGTGGCTACCGCAGTACTGTCTCCGGCCAGAAAATCGGTATCACCCTGGAGATCACTCCGCTCATCGGTGAAGATGGCTCCGTCCAATTACAGAATGCGATCTCGGTAGATGATATCATCGACTACACCACGATCGATGGCAACAAGCAGCCCAATGTCGGCATGCGCACCACCGAGTCGTTCGTCACAGCCAAGAGTGGTGAAGTGATCGTGCTCGGTGGCCTACAGCGTTCCGCCGATACACGAGATACAAATCGGCTCGGGCCGATTCCTTTCATTGGCGATCTCTTGGGCACACGTAATTCCAAGAAAGAACGTACCGACCTTATTTTCTTCCTCCGCCCAGTTGTGCTTACCAACACCCCAATGGATAATGCAGATGCACTGCGCCGGATAGACAAGCTACCCCAACACGATGAGATCAAGCGCGTCCTAAACTCAAGCGCACCAGAAACCGCAACCCCCGCTCCGAGCACCGGCCCGGTGATGAACCGGCGGAAGTAAGCCAGTCCTTCGACCGCCCCTCCGCATGCTCCTGCTCAGCGCCACTTCGCCGTTGCCCGAAAAACTCGCCGCGCGCCTCACCGAGGAACAGCGCCAGGCCATCATCGAGTCGCCGCGCAACCAACGCGCCGCCGCTGTGGCGCTGGCCCTCACGTTGCCCGATCCCGAAGCGCTCGCCCTCATCGCCTCCGCCGTCGGCCTCGATGTCGCCAGCAACCTCGAAACCGACCCCGTCACGCGCGGCCTGCTTCCGGCCCGTTTGGCCCACGATTACCAAGTCATCCCGATCAAGTACGGCGCCGCCGACAAAGCCGAAAACGCCGACGGCGCGCCCGAACTGCCCCCCGCTCTCGTCCCGCTGCACCTCGCCACCTCCTGGCCGCCCGACGACGTGATCGTCGACTGGGTGCGGACCTTCACCGCGCGCCCGCTGGTGTGGCACCTCGCCGTGCCGGAGCGCGTGCACCAATTGATCGTCGAAACCTTCGGCGTCGGCTCCGGATCGCTCGAAGACAGCGACGACGCCTACATCGCCCCCGAGGCCGTACATACCGAGGAGGAGGTGGTCGACGAAGATGCCGCCGTGGTGCGCTTCGTCAGCGACGTCATCGCCCAGGCCATCGACGACCAGGCGACCGACATCCATTTCGAGCCGCAAGAAGGCCAGCTGCGCATCCGTTACCGCGTCGACGGCCTGCTCGTGCCGGTGCCGGTGCCCGAGAATCTCCGCCGCTTCCAAGACGCCATCATCTCGCGCCTGAAAATTATGGCGCGCCTCAACATCTCGGAAAAACGTCTTCCGCAGGATGGCCGCATCAATTTCAAGACCGACGGCACCACGCTCGACATCCGCGTCTCCACGTTCCCCACCATCTACGCCGAATCGATTTCGCTGCGCCTCCTCAACACCAAGAAGGAAGCGTACTCGATGGAGAAACTCGGCATGAGCGAGGCCGAGCAGAAACAGGTCATCGAAGTGCTGGATTACCCGCACGGCATCATCCTCGTCACCGGCCCCACCGGCTCGGGCAAGAGCACTTCGCTCAACGCGTTTTTGCGCAAGATCAACTCTACCGATCTGCGCCTCATCACCATCGAAGACCCCATCGAGTACGAGGTGCCCGGCGCGAATCAGATGCAGGTGCGCCCCGAGATCGGCCTCACCTTCGCCAGCGCGCTCCGCCACGTGCTCCGTCAGGACCCCGACGTCATCATGGTCGGCGAAATCCGCGACCGCGAGACGGCCGACATCGCCATCCGCGCCTCGCTCACCGGTCACTTGGTGTTCTCCACCCTACACACCAACGACGCCGCCGGCGCCATCACCCGCCTCGTCGACATGGGCATCGAGCCTTTCCTCGTCGCCTCGGCCATCGAGCTGGTGATCGCGCAACGCCTCGTGCGCCGCCTCTGCCCCGAGTGCTCCCGCCATCAGGTCGTCAACAAGACCAAGCTGCGCGACACGCTCGCCATTTTCGGCGTCCCCGAATCCGAAGCCGACCCCATCACGACGCTCAAAGGCCCGGTCGGCTGCGACCGCTGCCGCGGCACCGGCTACCGCGGACGCATCGGCCTCTTCGAAATTTTCCGGCTCAACGAAGAGCTGCACGACCTTGTGCTCAAGCGTGAGAGCACGCGCTCGCTCGCCGCCTGTGCCCTGCGCCACGGCATGCAGACGCTCCCGCAAAGCGGCTGGGAAAAAGTGAAGGCCGGCTACACCACCATCGAGGAAGTGCTGCGCGTCGTCACCATCGCCGAGAAATAAAACCGCGCGCCGCTCGCCGAACCTTTTCGCCCCTTGCCACTCTTCGCCTACACCGCCCGCGACCGGTCCGGAGCCCCGGTCTCCGCCACCCTCGAAGCGCCCAGCCGCCGCGAAGCCTTGCGCGTGCTGACCGCCCGCGGCCTCACGCCTTTGCAAGTCAGCGAGACAGGCGCCACCCCGAAGGCCGCCCGCGGCAAACCGGCCGCCGCCCCCGCGACTCCGACGAACGCCGCGCCGCTGGCCGGTCTGCGCGCTCGTGACGCCAACGTCCCGCGCCGCCGCGAACGGCTGCCGTTTCTCGAAGCGCTCCACGATCTCACCGGCAGCGGCCTTTCCGCCGGCGAAGCGGTGCGGTTGCTCTCGGTGCGTCTGAAAGAGCCCGCGTTGCGCGCGCTCTGCGTGGGGCTCTGGGAACGCATCAGCGAAGGCGCGCCGCTCTCCCGTGCGATGGCTGGTTATCCCGACGTTTTCGATTCCTCCTCGATCAACCTGATCGCGGCCGGCGAAGCCACCGGCTCAATCAACGAGACGCTTTCCCGCCTGATCACGCACCTCACCGAGGAACGCGAACTGCGCCGTCAACTCCTGTCGGCGCTCGCCTACCCGGTGTTCATGCTCTTCGTGGCCGGCGGTGTGATCGTGTTCTTCCTGTTTTATCTGCTCCCCAAGCTGCAGGTGTTGCTCACCTCGCTCGGCGGCAAACTGCCTCTGGCCACCCGGCTGCTGGTGGGGCTTTCCGATTTCGCCCTGCACTACGGCCTGCTCGTGGCCGGTGCCGCGGCGTTCTTTGCCATTTCGTTCTGGCGCTGGCGCACCACTGAGGCCGGCCGCGCCGCCAGCGATGCGTGGCTGCTGCGTCTGCCGTTTGTGGGCACGTTCATCACCGCGCAGACTGTGCAGGCCATCAGCCAGACTCTCTCTGTCCTGCTCGAAAACGGCATCACCACCGTTGAGGCGCTCAAGATGACCGAGCGGCAGATCGCCAACCTCGTCCATCGCGCCGCCTTTAGCATCGCCACAGCGCGCGTGATGGAAGGCGAATCGCTATCGCTCGCTCTCGGCCGCACCCAGTGTTTCCCGGATCTCGTGCTCGACCGCCTCGCCGTCGGCGAGAACACCGGCAACGTGGTGCCCAGCCTCAAGGATATCGCGCGCAACTACCAGAAGCGGATTTCCGAACAGCTCAATATCTTCACCCGCGTGATCGCGAGCGGCGTGCTGCTCGGCGTATTCGTCTTCGTCGGCTTCATCGCCTTCGCGATCGTGAGCGCGGTCTTCTCGCTCAGCGCGTCGTTCAACGTCGTGCGCTGAGTGCGGTTTCTGAAAAGACGTAGCCGCGCTTGAGCCAGCGGCGAAAGCGTGGCCCGGGCATAACCACGTTGTCGCTACGCTCCAACGCGGCTACAGTTCAATGCATCCGAGCCGAACGCCCGCGTCACGGTTACGGTACTTCGTAGACTTCCACCAGCGCCTCGCCGGTGCTGCTGCCCGCCCCTGCCACCTGCGCGGTATAACGGCCGGGCGGTAACGTCACCAGCACCGCGGCGTCCTTGCTGCCAGCATCGAGCGGGAAAGCCCCGACGCGCGCCGCTGCATCGGCCGAGCTGATGCTCCAGCTGTCGTTCTCCGCCCGCTTCACACCAGCGACCTCGTCGAACACTGTAAGTTTCGGATCAGTCAATGCACCAGTGACACCCAACTGCGCCAGCTTCGCACCCACGCCGCGGATCAGCAGCGTCTTTGCCACCGGCCCATCGACCACAAAGCCCGCGATGAGAATATCCGACCCAATGCCGACGGAATTACGGGCCGACACGTTGATCAACCGCGGCGTCATACCCGTGCCGGCGTCGTAGACCTCGACCAACGCGATATTGGAACCGGTGCCTTTGAGGTGGGCGGAGTGCTTCCCGTCCACCGCCCGCAGCAGCGCCGCGTCCTTGCTGTTCGCGGGCAGGCGGAAAGCGCCCACCCGGTCAAACGTCGGCTCGAGACTCGCGCCCCAATCATCGTTCGTCGCGATCAGGGCATCGGCCGGGTTGTACAACTCCAACAGCGGATTCTCGTAATAGTTCGGTATGATGAAGGACAGCCCGGGCCCGACCGCGCGCACGAGAATGTCCTTGGTGCCGTTGGTGACGAAGCCGACGATGAGCGTCTTACCGCTGACCACACTGGCTCGCACGGAAAGGTTGGCCAACCGGCTGGGATCGCCGCTGGCGAGACTGACGGTCGCGGCGGAACTGATCGCGGTGCCGCCGGAATTGGTCACCGCCACGGTATAACTGCCGGTGTCGGCCACCACGGCCTCGGGCAGGAGCAACTGGGCCTCTGTCGCGCCATTGATCGCGAGGCCATCCTTGCGCCACTGGAACGTGGGCAAAGGCGTGCCCGTCGCCGCCACCGCCAGCGCCACGGTGCTGCGAGCCAAAACCGTCACGCTCTGCGGCTGCGCCACAATGGTCGGCGCAACGACCGCACCTTGAGTTACCACCGCATCGAAAGCGCTGGTGGCGACATTGCCGTTGCTATCGGTGGCACGCACAGTGATGCGCGCCGTGCCCATGGCGCCGGGTGTGATCGTGAGCTGGCTGCCTGAGACTGTGGCGATCGCCGCAGACGAATTTTCAGTGGAAACGGAAAAGTTGGCCACTGCCGCCTGCCCCGCCGTCGCCGGGAAAGCCGGCACCGTGCGAATGGAACTCATCGAGACGAGATTGGACACAGCCGGAGTATCACCCGAGGTGTAATTATAAAGCGGCAACACGGTAAAGGGAGAGCCAAGGTTAACCCGTGGCAGCGCCGCTATCGCATCAACCACCGTCATGCCAGAGCCGATCACGCGGCCGAAGACCGTATATCCGCCGCCATTGGCAGGTCCAAGCGTCGTCGTGTTATCGACGAGATTAAAATACCACTCACAGCTCGCACTATTGATATCGCTGCCCCGGGCCATTGCGATCGTGCCCCGGATATTGGGTAGTTTGTACTCCAGCTTGGCCATGGTGGGCCGCGCGATGGCAGAGAGCGTATTATTGGCCAGATAACCGCCACCTTGAATCACAAACCCGGGTTCCGAGCGGTGTACGATGGTATTGGCATAGGCATCGGCGGCCACATAGCTGAGGAAATTAGCGACGTTTTCCGGCGCATCGCTGGCGTACAACTCGACGTTGATCTTCCCGAGCACCGTCGAGAATTGCACGATTTGTCCGCTGACTCCTGACAGCGTAAAATAGTTACGCAAATCCAGCATCACTGCATCGCCCGTGGTTGTTAGCGCCTGATTGGGAATTGGCTGCGAGGCGGTCGGCAGTGTCGATTGCGCTTTTAGCGCAACTGTCGCCAAGGCTAGCCAGAGGAAAAGACGGGCAGAATGATTCATAAAATGTGTCAGCGTGGCCTTCTGGACGCCTCCGCCAAGCCAAAGTTCCGCCCTCTTGCCCGACCGTTCCTCTACGGCACTTCGTAAACTTCGACCACCGCCTCACCGGTACCGCCATCGGCGCCCGAGACTTGTGCGGTGTACGAGCCCGGCGGGAGCGTGATCAACAACGCCGCGTCTTTGCTGCCCACCGTGAGATCGAACGCGCCCACTTGGGTCGCACTCGGGCTCACCGCCGTGCTCCAATTATCGTTTTCCGCCAGCTTGTTGTCGGCCTGGTCCACAATCGTCAGCTTCGGATCGACCAGTGCGCCGGGCACAAACGACGCGATCGTCGGCCCCACGCCGCGAATGAGCAGTGTCTTCGCCACCACGCCATCCACGACAAAGCCCGCGATCAAAATATCGTTGCCCGTGCCGGCGAAATTGCGCGCGGAGACGTTGATCAACCGCGGCGTCATGCCACCGCCGGCGTCGTACACTTCCACCAAAGCCATGTTGGCTCCGGTGCCCTTAAGTTGCGCGGTATAGGCGCCGGCCACCTGCCTCATCAATGCCGCGTCCTTGCTCCCGGTTGCCAATTCGAAGGCGCCCACGCTGGTGAACGTCGCCGCCATGGCGCTGTTCCAGTTGTCGTTGGCATCGATCATCACTCCCGCCTGGTTGTAGAGCTCGAGCGCGGGATCGGCGTAATAGCTGGGAAAGAGAAACGACAAGCCGGGGCCGATTGCGCGCACCAGGATGCTTTTCAGATCATTTGTCGCAAAGCCGACGATGAGCGTCTTGCCGCTGACCACGCTCGCTCGCACCGACAAATTGGCCAACCGGCTCGGCACACCGGTGGTGGTGGCGATCGTGGCGGCGGCGCTCGTCACCGTACCGCCGGGATTAGTCACGGCCACAGTGTAATCACCAGCTGTCGCGGTGGACGTGTTGTTCAAGATCAGCTGCGGATCGGTCGCGCCGGCAATGGCGACGCCGCCCTTGCGCCACTGGTACGCGAGCGGCGCGGCTCCCGTGGCGATCGTCTGCAACGCCACCGTGCCACCGGGCACAATCGTAAGGCTGCGGGGCGCGGCGGTGATGGTGGGCGGCGCGACCGCCAACGGATTCACCGTGAGGGTGGCGTTATTGCTCGTCGCCGAGCCCAGACTGTTGCTGACCACCACCGAATAAGCGCCGGCGGCGGTGGCGGTCACGCCCGTGAGAGCATAGGTCGACGTCGTCGCGCCCGAGATGGTGGTCCCATCTTTGCGCCACTGGTAGGCGAGCGGCGCATTGCCCGTGGCAGTGACGGTAAACGTCGCATTGCCTCCTGCCGTAACGGTCGCGTTTTGCGGATGCCCGGTGATGGCCGGCACGCCCACCACCGCCGCGATGTTGAACGTGATGCTCTCGCCGGAAGCCTTCGTTTCACCCGTGCCATTGAGACGATCATAGCCCTGCACCCGCAGGATAAAGGTGCCCGCCTGAGTTGGCACACCGGTGACGATGGGGGTGGCTGTGTTGACGATGTTACTGGCATTGACGCCGGTCACGGTCAGGCCCGGTGGCGGACTGCTCAAGATGCGCCACGACACCACCGGCGTCGGCGCGCCCGTGTAGGTAAACGTGATCGACATCGTCTGCCCCACCGTACCGGCGACGGGATTGCTGGGCGCCACCTGGAAGACCGTCGCCCCGGCCAGCGAGTGAATCGCGCCGAGCGAAGCCGCCACCGCGAACGCCGACTTGAGCACATGGCCGGTGACCGGCGCGAGCGTCATCTCCTCCGCGGCCACCAGCAGCCGCAGCACCGGCGTGCGCTGGAGCAACATGACGAGCAGGGCCGCGGGAAGATTGAAACGATGCAGGGCATGAAGCTGAAAGGCGGCGAGATTCATGAGCGGGATAATTGGTACGATCTGCGGGCCGCTGGTTCCGGGCCAACGATGGGGCAGGTTCTTTCCGCTTAGCGCAGGCTCAATTGCAGCCACAACCGCTGCCACCCACGCCCCGACCGCCCGAGGCGGCTTCACGCGAAAACAAAATGTGCTCCGACATGCCCCGCGCCAACGGATCGCGATCCGGCCGCATCGAGTAATCGGACAGCGCCGCACGTTGCCAGGGCTGCACCGTCGTGCAACCGCTCAACCCCGCCAGGACACCTACGCCAAGCAACATCATGATGGGCCAACGCGGGGTTTTCATAGGTGATCAGGGTTGTTCCGCGAGCAGCGCTGCGATCTCGGTACGCCACTCCTTCTCGGTGGTCTCGCCATGAAAGCCGCGATGGATGCGGCGCAGCCGGCCGTCGCGTCCGACGAGATAAGTGGAGGGCATGCCCGGCACCGCCAACGCGCCGACAAATTTTTGCGCCGCGTCGTGCACCGTGACAAACGGTGGCGCGAATTTCTGCACAAACGCCGCGTACGCCGACGGCTTTTCGTCCACGCCCACGGCCACGATCGTGAGACCGCGCGCCGCAAAGTCGGCGTGCAGCCGGGCCAGCACCGGAAACGAGGCCCGACAGGGCGCGCACCACGAGGCCCAGAAATCGACCATCAGGACTTTGCCTTTGGTCTCCGGCACGCTGCCAGTCAGTCCGGCCGACGCCAGCGCAGGAAACGCATCGCCCACTTTGACCTCGGCTGACGCGTTGCCGACCACGGCCAACACCAACACCACCGCAAATGCTTTCAGGTTATGTCGCGACATATTGCCAGAATCCCCGGGTTTGGGCGCGCGTCTGCGCGGTGAGCAACAAGCCCTCCGCGCCCGGCGTGGCCTGAATAAGTTTCAATCCTTCGTTGAGCCCCAACACAAAGGCCGCGGTGGACAACACCCCCGCTTGCAGGCACGAGCTCGCAACCACAGTGGCCTGGATGCAGCCGTTGGCCACCGGCCGGCCGGTGCGCGGATCGACGATGTGCCCGTAGCGTTTGCCCGCCACCGTAAAGCCGCGCTGGTAATCACCCGAAGACGCCACGCCCAAACCGTCGCTCGCCGCGATGCTGCCTTTGGCCGTGCCGGGATGCTGCGGATCTTCCAGCCCGACATGCCAGGCGGGCCGGCCCGGCGGCACACCCACGGCGCGTAAATCGTGCCCGAAATCGACCAGCGCCGCCGCGATCCCCTGCTCGCGCGCGATCTGCGCCACGCAATCGACGGCCCACTCTTTGCCAAAACCGCCGAAGTCGAGCGCCATGCCCGCTTCCGGCAAAAACACTTTGCCCGGGGCGCGATCCACCTTCGCCCAGCCCACGAGCTGGCGGGCCGCCGCGATCTCCGCGTCGGTCGGCACGCGCGGGTTGTCCGCCTTGTAATTCCACAGCCGCAGCAGCGGCAAGGCCGTGGCGTCGAGCACGCCGCCCGTCATGAAAAACAGCGATGCGCAGATGTTGAGCATCTGTTCCATCTCGGCATCGACCTCGACCCAGGAGCGCCCGGCGGCGGCGTTGATCCGGCTCACCAGGCTGTCGGGCCGGAACCGCGAATACTTCGCTTCGAATGCATGCACCCACTCCACGGCCGCCGACTCGAAAGCCATCGCGCGATGATCGTCCGGCGTGGCATACTGGACCTCACACCTCGTGCCCAGCGCGGCGAAGGTGAGCCGGCGCAGCGGGATAACAGGCGCGCCTTTCGGGGATGCTTCGGGCTGACGTTTTACGACTTGGGGGCTGACGATCATAATGTCTCCTTACCAAGCAAATTTCGCGCCCAATGTCCAAATCGCCGCCCGGGGAAATGCGCTCTCCGGCGTGCGGCCATCACGACCGCGCATCTCGTAGCGCTCAGCAGCAGCATCGAATTGCCAGCGATCAGAGATCGTCCACACCGCCTTGAGTCCGAGATTCCATGTTTCCAGCGACGCCAGCCGGTAGTCGGCCGAGTAGAACGGCCCCGCCGGGCGCGGTCGCAGCGCCGGGGTGAACGTCGTGCCGTCGAGCGACAGCCGGTAGAAATTGGTCGCCGTCTGCCGGTAGTACCGCACCGATGGCGACAGGCGGAAATGTTCGCCGCATGACTGCCACCACGCCACGTCCAGCGTGTGCGCAGTCGTGCCCCAGGTGTCGTGAAACCACCGATAGCTCGCCTCCACCGCGCCGGAAAGCGATCGCACCGCGTGGTTCGTGCCGAGAAATACCGTCCACCGATCGCGCTTGTCGGGACGGTTCTCCGGATAGGTGAGCGGCAGCGAGAGGCCCGGGAGAATCTCGGTGTTTTTGCGAATCACCCGATAGGGATCGTCCAAATAACCGCGGGCGTGGCCAAACGAGAGGTTGGCGGTGACGCTCGTTTGCGGGCTGAGCAATTGCGTGAGCCCGACGATGGCGTCGGCGGTGCGTTTGCTGGCATAGGGCCCTTGGTAAAACACCTTCACGTCGTCCTTGGTGGCGGCGACACCGAGGAGGAGCGTGGTGTTTTTCTGATTAAAATCGTTGAGCGTGTTGACCGACCAACCCGTGGACACGTAGTCGTGCTCCCGGCTGTTGGCGACGCCGAGTGCGACATTAACGCGCTCGAATTGTCGGGAGAGATCGGCGCTCCACGCTTTGCGCCGGTCGTGCATTTGCGACAACGGCACCTGCCCGTCTGGCGTGGGCGCCGGTTCGCCTGAGGGCGTGGCGCCGGCGATGGCGTCGATCACGCCTTGGAGCTTCAGGCGCATGTCGGGGCCGAGCGATTTTTCGATGGCGGTTGACTGCACCTGCACGGCCACGCGGCCGCCGGCCTCGCGGTAATCCTGATACTTGTAGCTCACCGAATCCTCGGCCCGGGCGGCGCGCGGCTGGGCCAGCGCGAGGGCCGCCAGAAACACTCCCGGATGCACCAGACGGGAAAACGAAAACGCAGCGATGGGAGTGGGTTGCACGGAGGTGACGTGGTGGCGGAGGGAGCGACGTGGAGCCGTAAAAGGCTGCGCGTAACTTACTCTTTTCACCTGAAACGCAAGGGCCGGCAGCGCTATGCTGCGCTACTGCCGACCCGCCGTGCCCGCCGCGTGGAGACGCCGCTGGGTTATGGGCGCACCACTTCGACCGACGTCAATTTGAACACCGCCGTGAGCTGGTTCGGTTGGGCGCGATCCACTTGCAAGGTGCACTGCTCAAGCCCGATGTACGGCGACTTCTTTTGCACTTCGAGGTAGAATTTCTGAATGGTGGCAAATTCGGCCTTCCGCACCCGGAACCGCAGATTGTGCACGATAAACTGGCTGCTGGTTTCGTCGTTGGTCTCGTCCGACGCTGTGTTGCTCAGACCGACGTTTTTGGCGATCCCACTCGCCGCGGCAAACAGCCCCGACGCGTTGAAGGTTTTGGAAGGATCGAGCTGGGCGATGGACTTTTTCGCCGCCTCCTCGATCTGGACGCGCTGGCCGAGCACCATGCTCTGGGTGGTCAACTCGACCGAAGTCTGACGGAACTCCTTGGCGAGAGTGCCCGCGCGATTGGTGAAACTGGAGCACCAGATCGCGACGCCGAGCATGACAAACAGCAGGAGCAGCGCTTTCTCGCGCATCAGGCGACTGAGGAAAAAGGCTTTGATGGCTTTCATGGCTGTTGCGCGGGTTTGAGGGCCTCGGGCTTGAAGGTCAGCGAGAGCTTGTAGGTGGCTTCGCCGTTGTTCGAGCCCTGCAAGTGCAGCTCGGCTTTGGCGACCGCGGGATTTTCCTTGAGCGCCGCCTCGTAGGTCGTGGCGTCGGCCGGATTCTTGGTCCACGCCTCAATGTCCAAACCGTAGAGCCCCACGGTGGACATCCGGGTGAACTGCAATGAGCCGCGCTTCGATTTGTCCTTGATCAACTCCAGCATCTCGAACGCGAGGAGTCGTTTCGTGGACAGCTCGTCGATGCGGTTCGTGAGCGCCTGCATCGTCATGGTCTTCTCGACCGTGGGACGCTGCTCCATCATTTTTGCCACCCGGGTCTTTTGCCAGGCGCGGACGCCGATCAGCGTCCCCTCGCCCACGGCCAGCAACACCAACGCGGCGGCACAGCCGAGAAAAATCCGCCAGAGCAGCAGGTCGCGCGCGCGCGCTTTGCGCAACGCCGCCAGCTCATCCTTCGCGCGCACATCGAGCCAGACCCCGTGCGCGGCGGGCAAGGTCATCGTCATCGCGTCGGCGCGGAACAACAGCACGTTCTCGTCGCGCGAGGCCGCGATGACGGGCGCGGCGGGCAAATCGATCACGTTGCGACTGCCGCCCACGGCGCGAAGTAATTCCTCCCGCACGCGCGTCCGATCCTCCTCGGTCGCCTCGGGCGGCAAGGTGCGGACCAAAACCTGATCGGGCACGGGCGAGCCGGCCCAATGCACCGCGGTGATCTGCTCCGGCCCCGGGATCAAAACCGTCGTGGCCGGTTCCTGTTCCTGGCCCAACACGGCGGCAAATGTCGGCATGACGAGCTCCGCGCCCGCCCAGGATTCCACCTGCTCCGCGAGGAAACGGCGCCGGTACGCGGCAAACGCCAACACGTGCGGCGCGCCGGGCACCCAATAAAAACCGTGGTTGAGATGCTCCACGGGAAACGGCGCCAGACCTTCCAGCGCCAGCGCCACCTGGGCGGAGACCGCTTCGGGCGTGGTGGCGTCGGCCACCGGCACCGCCCGGATGAAAAAGTGCGCGTCCGGCAGCAACACCACCTTGGGGGCGGGCGGTCCGGCTTTGAAATACTCCAACAGGGAGGCGCTCATGTTTTTACAGTTGAATTGGCTGCGGGATCCGCGGCGGGTTGAGGCATCTCATCGTTTTCACGAATTTCCAAGATCGTAAACGGGTATTCTAGCGCCGGGGGCTGGTTTGCCGCGCCACCGGGCGTAGCGGGGTTGGCCGCGTTGGCGGTGCCCGGCTGGGCGGCGTTTGTGTTCGGCGCAGTCGCGGAAGCCGGCGCTTGCGCGATGGAATTGGGGCGTTTGGTGGTGGCCTTCTGGTCAACGATCTTCGCCGCGCTGCCCTGCGGCGCGATCACCGTGTTGAGCCGGAAAGCCGACCGCGCACTCTCGTGATCGCGCACCGTGACGATGATGCGCAGAGCGCTGATGGTGGTGCCGAGCCCTGCCGGCGCGGCGTCGGTGCCAAGAATCGCCGCAGCCTGACTCGCGTCCTGGAAATATCCCGGACCCTGCGACCGGTAACGCCCGGTGCCGGCGAGGTAATCGTTCAACCGTTCCTGCTGGCCGCTATCGAAACCGTAGGCCGCCAGCACACCCGGCCGCACCGCGTTGAGGTTCGACTGCGCAAAATCGAGCAGCGACACCGTCTCGGTGAAACGCTTCCAGTGGGCATTGGGGCGGCCCGACTCGTCGAAAAACACTTCGCGCACGACGTCGATGGCCGCGAGTTCCGCGAAAGAACGTAGCGAGCGGGCCGGCGCGACGTAGGGCAGCTGGTCGCTCTCGTAATCGGGCGAAAAACTGCTCGTCGGCACGTAGTCGGGTTTCATCCAGTGCAACAGCGCATCGGCCAACCGCTCGGCTTGCGTCGAGGAGATTTCCCAGGATTTAAACAAATCAATGAGGCCGTTGCGCGTGGCGCGGGGCAACGACATCTTGCCGCTCTCATCCTGGAACTCGACCGTGATAAAACGGCCTTCCGGCGACTCGTAGCCCGCCCAAGTCAGTGGCTCGCCCCACCCTTCCGCCGGACTGCGCAGGCCGCTGTTGACCAGTTGAAAATCCCGCAGCACCGCGAGCGTCGTTTCCATCGCGGAGTAAGCCTCCAGCCGCAACCGGCGCGCATCGGCGACCCGCGATTCCACCAGCAGATCGTCGCTCGCCCGCTCCATGAAGAGCGTCAGCGCAATGCCCGCAAACATCAGCGTGATCAACACGACCAGCAGCACCGAGCCCCGCCTCCCGCCGGCGCGGGCCGCAGGAGAGATGCGGAGGAAACTGGGTTTGCGGTCTATCATCGTTCAGAAATTCGGCAGCCCCTGCTGGGCGATGGGCAGTGTGATCACCGTGGTTTTCGTGAGGGTGCCGTAGGTGAACTTCAGGCGCAGACGTTGCGGGGCGAGGTATCCGCGGGACGCCGGATCGCGCCGCAGCGAATTCTCCGTCGTCCACCGCTTCATGTCGGCATCGTAGTAATCGTAGGTCATCGCGGTGACGAAGGGTGAGAGCAGCGTCTCGCGCGGCGACTGGTCCTCGAAACGCATTTCCAGACGCGAGTGCCAGAGCAGAAACAAGCCCTGCCGGTCCCGCATCTGCAGCGAGCACACCACTTCGGGAAGCGGCTGCGTCGGCCAGACAAGCACGCGGCTGCCCTCGGGCAGTTCAAAAGTCAGGAGGTTGTCGGTGCCCGTGCCGCTCGGCCGCACTTCCTGCGGCGCGATGGCCGTCTGACCCGTGCGGACCGCCGGCGGCAGGGCCGCCGCGCGCAACTCGCCATCGAGAAACCGCGTGACCGACCGCACATGCCGGTCGAACAAACGCTGGTCGGTGTTGCGCCCCCACAATTCGCCCATCGAAAAAATAAACGTGTTGAGCCCCACCATCAACATACCGACGAGCGCGATGGCCAGCAGCAGCTCCATCAAGGTGAAACCGCCCCGAGAGGAGATGACGCGCGCGGAATTTTGGGTCGGGCGAGACATGCGTAGGGTGGCCGTCGGCTACTTGGCGCCTTTGGCTTTGTTGGCGCCGGTATTGGTGCTCGCGCCACTGCTACCCACGTTTTTCCCCTGGGCGGCGTTGTGCTCCTCGATCCGCTGCCGGGCCTCCTGCCGCAGACGGTCGCGCTCAGCCGGCTCGGACCACGTGGGTCGCAACACCCGGAAATCCTCCTGGAATTTCTGCGGCTCGCGCGACTCCGGATCGTTCACCTCACACGTGAAATGCACCAAAAACAAATCGGCGGTGTTGGTCGACTCGATGGTCGCGCTCCAGCGCAGCCGCCGGTTGCCGGTCGACTCGAAGTCGCCGCCTTCCTCGACTTTTTTGCGCTCGGCAATCGCGAGCATTTGGGCGCGGGCAAACTTTACGTCCTCGTCGCCCAGCGTGCTGCGCCCGGCGATTTCGTAAGCCATGAGCACGTTGACGTACGCCGCGCCCAGCATCACCGCCGCGAGCGCGAAAACCGCCAGCGCCACCATCACTTCGAGCAACGTGAATGCGCGGAAAGCGGACCGTTTCATTTGGGGACCTCCAGCATCGGCGCGCAGGTCCACGGATCGATCGCCACGATGCGCGCCGGGCCGTTGTTGCTGCGCATCTGCACCCGGAATGGCGAACAGGTGCCGTCAACGTAAAATGACACATACGGCACCTTCGCCGTCTCGACCGCCTCGCCGCCGAGCAAAATCGCTCCGCCTTTCTGCGCCGCGAGAAACTCGAGCTGCAGCTCCTCCGGCAGATCCACCGGAAAGGTGCGCTCGCCATCGACCGTGCTCGCGACAAACGCCTTGCCCTTGTTGTCGTAGGCGAGCCGGACCACGCGGTAGTTCTCCACCGCATAGCGCCGGGCCTTGGCGATGGCCGCGCGCATCACTTCCTCGGCGGTCGCCGGACGCTCGCGCAACAACGCCGTGGTGCCGCCGACGATGAGACTCGTCAGCAGGCCGATCAGCGCGAGGGTGACGAGGATTTCGAGCAGCGTGTAACCGGCGCGACCGCGGCGGATGCGCGACGCCCCACCGGTGACGCGACCTGGTTCACTTCGCTGCCGCACTGTCAGTGGCCCAGTTGCCGATGTCGTCCGCCGTGCCGTCCTGCTTGTCGGGACCTTTTGACCAGATGTCGTACTTGTCCTTGTTGCGCTTGCCGGGATAGGCGTACTGGTAGGGCTCTTTCCATGGATCGAGTTGGATCTTGTCCATGTACGGCCCGCGCCAACGATCAGACTTGTTGCCCGGTGCCGTCACCAACGCCTGCAACCCCTCGGCAGTCGAGGGATAGTCGCCCATGTTCATGCGATAGGCCATGAGAGGAGTGCTGAAGCTCGTGGACACTTGAGTACTCGCAATGCTCTCTTCGGCATTACGAAAGATCCTGTCAAAATTGCCCACGGCCAGACCGACCAAAAGGCCGATGATCGCCAGCACGACCATGATTTCGAGAAGGGTAAAGCCGCGGGCGCGGGGCGCACGGCGACGCAAGGTGCGAAAGGAGTAAGACATGGCGGAGCAAGAATGCGGTGGAGCGGACGTTTGTCGAGACCCGGAAAGCGAGAAAAATGTTTCCTCGTTTGTCGGCAGCCCGCGTGCTTGGGTTGTCCTGCAATCCCTTATGTCGGCATGACCTCCACCCAACTCGAACGCGCCCGCCGCCTGCTCTGCGCCTTGCAGGATCACATCCGCGACACCGTGATCGCGGCCCGGGCTCAATCCACCGGCAATCTTGCCCAAATCGCCGCCGTCACCGCCGCCGACACGATCTACCAGATCGACCGCGTGAGCGAAGAAGCGGTATGTGCGTGGTTCGAGGCCCACTGGCCGCGCGCCTGGCCCGTCGAACTCGTGATGGAGGGACTGGAAGACGAAGCCGCGCTCACCTTCCCCCGCGGCACGCCGGTGGCGAAAACCGTGTGCAAGTGCATCCTCGATCCCATCGACGGCACGCGCGGCATCATGTACGACAAACGCAGCGCCTGGATCCTGGCCGGGCTCGCCCCTCAACGCGGCCATCGCACCAATCTCAGCGACATCGTCGTCGCCGCCATGACCGAGCTGCCCACCAGCAAGCAATGGCGCGCCGACCAGCTCAGCGCCGTCCGCGGCCGCGGTCTGCGGGCCGAACAGGTCAACGTGCTCACCGGCGAGCGCACGCGGTTCACGCCGCAGCCATCGCGCGCCACCGACTGCAAACATGGCTTTGCCGCCTTCGCGCGCTTTTTCCCGGAGGGCAAAGCCCTGATTTCCCAAATTGAAGAAACGCTCTGGGCGGAGTTGTACGGGATCAATCAGGGGGCCTCGCCGCTCATTTTCGACGACCAGTATATCTGCTCCGGCGGCCAGCTCTACGAATTGATTGTCGGTCACGACCGCCTGATCTGCGATCTGCGTCCGCTGGCATTTGCGCACCTCGGGCTGCGCAGCGAGCTGACGTGCCATCCCTACGATGTGTGCACGGCGCTGTTGCTCGCAGAAGCCGGCGGCATCGTGGAGACGCCAGCCGGCCGGCCGCTGCGCGCGCCGCTCGACACCACCACGCCCGTGTCATGGATCGGCTACGCCAACACGACGCTCGCCCGCCAGATCCGCCCCATCCTGCGCCGCGTGCTGCGCCAGCACCTCGGCTGAGCGCGGACGGGCGGCCATGTGCAAAAAAAGCCCGCCGGCTGGAGCGGCGGGCTTGGGTATCGGGAGCAACGTTTACGACCGAGTTTTCTGCCTCACTCGGGCACGCCGTTGAGAATCCACTCCAGATTGAAGAAGTGGTAATCGAGCGAGCGGTTGGAGGCGTCGTCGTTGACGTTCTCGTTGATCTCGGTGAGCGCCGCGCATCCGGTTTGCGAATTTACCGTCGCCTTGGCCAGCGAAGTATATCCGCCCTTGCCGGCGGCCGCCGCCGCAGTGGCCGTCGTATAGTTGGGGCTGCCATACGGATTATTGACGTAGAGCCAGCGCGAACGCGTCCAAGTCGCACCGTCGTCATAGCTGACGCGGAAGAGCATATGCCCGCGCGTGTCGGTCGCATAGGAGTTCAAGAAGTAAATGCGGTCCATGGTACCCATATTATAACGCAAGATGGAGCCTTCGCACTTGGGGTCAGGGAGACTGCTCTGGGGCGCCGGCGCCGGAAAACTGCTCGTGATCACGCCATTCGCATCGACCGTGATCGAGCCATTGCTGATCCAGCGGCACTTTCCGTTCTCCCAATTGCCCTGGGTCGGACGATCGTTGCGCAGCAAAGTGCCATCGATGCACTCCACGATCGTGCTTTCGCCGGTCGTGATCGAACCCGTGGTCGGTACGCGGTGCGCGCTCCAGGTGGCGCCATGATCCTTGCTATAGAAATTTCGCCCGGTGGCAGGCACCACCAGATGACCGGCATGCGTCACCGTTCTCTGGATGCCATTCCCCGGTCCAACGGCATCCCAAGATAAAGTGCTGCCACCAAGTGTCGCGGTTAGATCCGTTTTCGCCGACCACGATGCGCCATTATCGGTAGAGTACATCATGTAAGTCTTGCGGTACCCTGCGGGCTTGGTCGCCGGACTGGTGAGGGTGTAGCTCTGATCGTGCATGTTGAAGAAGAGAAAAATCTTCTGGTAACCAGCGGTATAATCAACCACCGCCGTGGGATTCGTCCAAGTGCCGGAGTTGGCCGCTGTGCCGATCAAGACCGTGCGCGCAGTCCACGTGTTGGTCGCGACGATGTAGCGCTTGATGACGATATCGATATCACCCCAGTCGTCATTGCTGGTCTTGCGTCCCTCGGCGAACGTGACGATGTCGCCATTGGGCGCGCGCACGATCACGGGAATGCGGTACGAGTGGTAGCTACCATCGCCACCGTCGTAGAGTTTGGTGCGGTTGTACACCTGCGCGGCCGAAGCGGACGAGGCGGCGGCCAAAGCTAAGATTAAGGTAAGGAGCGGAAACACTCCACGGCGGGAGCGGAGCAAGCCAAAGCTCGCGGGGATCTGCGGCAAGAGAAGCATAATGCAGCTGGGGGGGATGAGGTGACCGGTGCTGAGGGGAAGCGGCGCGCGCACCAGTTTGGCGCGTCGGCGCAGACAAAGGGCGACAAACCGCACAGCGATAAGCCGAATCTGCTGGTTCCACTCTCGCACCACTGCCTGTCCATCGAGCCGAGAGACACTTATCATCGAATGCGCGACCCGACTTTGTACCCTAATCTTGGCGACATGGGGAAACCGGACCTGCCCTGAACCGCAAAAAAGCCCGCCGGCGATTGCCGGCGGGCTGGACGTGAAGCGAAGAAATAGTTCCCCGCGTCGATTGCCTACGGCTCGGTCGCTCCGTTCAAAATCCAATCGAGATTGAACTTGTGGAAGTCGATCGACCGGTTGGAGGTGCTGCTATTGACGTTCTCGTTGATCTCCACCAACGCCGCGACGGCATAGTCCGAGGTCCGGGTCATCGAGCTATATCCGCCCTTGCCCGCATCAGCGGCATCGTCGGGGGTCGCATAGTTGGGGCTGCCCATCGGATTGTCGACGTAGAGCCAGCGCGAACGCGGCCAGGTCACGCCATCGTCGTAGCTGATTTTCACCTGCATTTTCCCCCGCGTGACCGTACTCGACGAATTAAGGAAATAGATCCGATCCGGACTGTTCATGTTATAGCGCACGATGGAAGCCTCGCACCGGGGATCGAGGAGGTTGTCCTGCGGCACCGGGGCCGGAAAATTGCTCGTGATGGTGCTCCCGTTGACGGTGATCGTGCCGTAGCTGACCCAGCGCCGTTTGGCGTTTTCCCAGTTGGCGGTGGTGGCGCGGTCGTTGCGCAGCAGCGTGCCGTCGAGGCATTCGACGATGGTGCTCTCACCCGTCGTAATGGAGCCAGACGTCGGCACGCGCAGAGCCTGCCAGGTCGCGCCGTGATCAGCGCTGTAGAAATTGCGCCCGGTCGCGGGCACCACCAGATGGCCGGCATGCGTCACCGTTCTCTGGATCCCGCTCCCCGGCCCGACCGCATCCCACGACAGCGTGCTGCCGCCCAGCGTCGCCGTCATGTCCACATGGCTCGACCAAGTCGCGCCATTATCCGTGGAGTACTTCATGTAGGTCTTGCGGAATCCAGCGGGCTTGGGATCAGGGCTGGCGTCGGTGTAGCTCTGATTGTGCATATTGAAGAAGAGGTAAATCTTTTGATAACCGGCGGTGTAATCGACCACCGCAGTGGGATTCGTCCACGTGCCGGAGTTGGCCACCGTGCCGATCAACACCGTGCGCGCAGTCCAGGTGTTGGTGGCGACGATGTAGCGGCGGATGACGATGTCGATGTCGCCCCAGTCGCTGTTGCTGTTTTTGCGTCCCTCGGCGAACGTGACGAGATCGCCATTGGGCGCGCGCACGATCGAGGGGATGCGATACGAATGGTAACTGCCGTCGCCGCCATCATACAGCTTGGTGCGGGTGTAGACCTGCGCAGCGGAGCCGGTTGCGGTGGAAGCCAGCGCGAGGATTGAGGTGAGCAAGGCCAACGCTCCAAACGAGGAGCGGACTGAGTACCTGGGTTTTTGCGGAAGCAAACGCATGGTGCCAGAGGGTAGGATACATCCGGTGCTTGGGGATTGGGGACAGTGGATGCGCGCACCGGTTGAGCGCTCCGGCGTCGACTGAGACCAACCCCGCCCAGAACGGTAAGCCGAATCTGCTGGTTCCTCCCCGGCACCACTTCCAGCCTCCGCTTCTCGGGCGGTTAATCACCGCTGGCGGGACAATTCCGCCGAGCGCGCAGCGCCAAACTTCCGCAGATATTTCAGGGCCACCTCGAACTCGGCCGGCAATGGTGCGCGCAACGTGAGTGGCAACCGGGTGACCGGATGCGTGACCGTGACCTCGCTCGCATGCAACGCGAGCCGGCGCAGCAATGGTTTCTCGTCCGCCCGCCCCTTGTAGCCGCGTTTCAAATCCGACAGGCGCAACTCCACCGTCGGATCTCCGTACAACGCATCGCCCAGAATGGGCACACCGCCGGCAGCAAGGTGCACGCGAATCTGATGCGTCCGCCCGGTCACGGGCCGGCACTCCAGCCAGACAAAGCCGCGAAAGCGTTCCTGCGTGCGAAAGTCCGTCAACCCCGGCCGGCCGCCGCGCCGCTTGTACACGCGCATGCGGCCCGGCTGATGCTCGTCTTCACCCAATGCCAGCTCGATTTTGAATTCGTCGGGCAACACTCCATCCGCGCCCCGCACCGGCATCAACGCCTCGGCCGCGCGCTCCGCGGGCAACAATGCCGCCAGCGCATGGTACACCCGCACCGCGGTCCGGGCCTGAAACTGGCCGCTCAGAAAATCGAGCGCGGGCTTGGTTTTCGCGCAGACCAGTACGCCGCTCGTCTCCGTGTCGAGCCGGTGCACCGTGGCAACCTGTGCGCCATATCGCGCCCGGATCTGGGCCAGCAATGCCGGTCCGGGCGGGCCGCCTCGCTCGGATGCGACCGCGCAATCGCCCGGTTTGTCGAAGGCCAGCAGGGAGTCGTCCTCGTAAATGATCGGCGGCAGAGCCATGGTGGGCACACTCAACGCGGCCTGCGCCCCGCTTTCGAGCGCGTTTTCGCACTCCCAGTGCGCCAATCGACGGTTTCTGTGGGAAATTTACGTCAAGAATGCATCGCATCGGTTTATTCGCTTGCCGTGGCGGATGAGGAGCGCAGCTCTAGTCAGGGTCGCGCTTCCTTTCGCCATGTCCGCTCTGCCAAAACCCCTGATCATCCTCAGAGCCAACCTGCTAAGCGCGGGCATGCGTTGGCGTCTCCGGCAGACGCAGGATATCCCCGCGCAGCACCGCACATGGCGCACCTTGGTGGGGAAGATGGCACTGACCCAACACGGTCGCAGCCTCCGTCTCGACGCGCGGATGCGTTACGAGCAATTCCAGTCGCACGTGCCGCTGCACTCCTACGAGCGCATCGCCCCATTGATCGAGCGGATGCAGTGCGGCGAAGCTGATCTTCTCTGGCCCGGGCAATGCACCCACTACGTCGCCACCGCTGGCACCACCGACCAACCGCGGTTGCTACCAGTGACCGCGGATATGTCGGCGCATTTTTCCCGCGCGATTCGCGATGCACTGCTCTATTTCACCGCGCGCAATGGCTGCGCCGGTTTGCTGAGCGGACGCCGGCTCTGTCTGTTCGACTCCGCACAGCTCTCGCCACTCGAATTACCCGACAACAGGTTCACCGCCTATGCCGGCGATCTCGGCACCATCGTGCATCAGCATCTGCCTTCCTGGATGCAACCACCAGCCGATGCATCCATCCCGCCCGAGCCTGACGTAGACTGGTCGCAACGCCTCCAAACCCTCGCCGCCGCCAATCCCGCAGACGACATCACCGTGCTCGGCGGCCTCCCGCACTGGCTCCAGCTGTTGGCCAACTCCGTGCGCGCACAACAGACCTCCGCCCAAACAGCCACGCCGGCCTCCGGTTGGACGCATCTGCGCGGCGTGTTCCATTGGGGTGTGCCGTTCGAGCCCTTCGCCGAAGAATTGCGCCGGACCTTTGGCCCGGCAGAGCGTTTCCATGAAGTGTATCCCTCGGCCGAAGGATTCATCGCTGCGCAGGATTCGGTTAACGCGCACGGGTTGCGGCTGATGACCGACGCCGGCCTGTTCTTCGAATTCCTGCCGTGGCGCGACTACGAAGAGGGGCGTCTCGCCGAACTCGGGGCCAAGGCAGTGCCGCTCGAAGGTGTGCGCACCGGCGTCAATTACCTGCTGCTGCTCACGACTCCCGGCGGACTCTGCCGGTACGCTTCCGGTGATGTGGTCCGCTTCACCTCGACCAAGCCGCCGCGCCTGCTGTACGCCGGCCGCGCGCCCCTGGCATTGCGCGCCTTCGGCGAGCACGTACTGGAGCGCGAACTCACCGACGCCCTGGTCAACGTGTGCGCCCGCCACGACTGGCAAATCGTCAACTTCCACGTGGCGCCGGTTTTTCTATCCTCGCTCACCGGCCGCATCCGCGGTCTGCACGAGTGGTGGGTGGAACTGAAACCGCGCACGATCGAGACGCCCACCGGCCCGACCCTCGCCCCCGCGCTCGACGCCGAGCTGCAACGCCTCAACGAAGAGTACGCCGCCCGCCGCCGGTTGGGCGCGATGGAACCGCCGCTCGTGCGTCTGGTGATGCCGGGCGTCTTCGAACAATGGATGCGTCAAAGCCAACGTTGGGGCGCCGCGCACCGGATGCCGCGCAGTTGCAACGACCGCACCATCGCCGACGAACTGGCGCAGCTCGCTCGTTTCTCCTATTGAGCCGCCCCCTCCACAGCCGTATCGAGGCACGCGATGAGCGACATCGGATTTATCGATTAACCGGTTAACCGCCCGGGCTGGTAAGCTTTGCCCCATGACGCGCTGCGGATTTCTCCGCCGGCCGTCGCCTACCAGCCATGAAATCTTCCTCGCTCCATCCCTCCCCCACAACTCCCGGCACCGCCGGCCTCGGCCAACGGTTCCTCGGTCTCGATCTCGGGGCCGAGACGATCAAAGCCGTGGAAATCGTCCGGACCGCCGACGGCTGGCAGTGGACGCGTCGCCAGCTCGTGGAGCACCACAAGGAGCCCGGCCCGCAATTGCGCACGCTGCTGCGCGAGTGGGATCTCGCCGGCCTCGCCGGCGCGGCCGCGAGCGGACGCCTGAGCCGCCAACTCCACCTACCGCAGGTGCCGACCAAACAGGCCCAGACGCTCGGTCATCGCTTTCTCCGCGGCGACGAGCCCGCCACCATAATCTCGCTCGGTAGTCACGGGTTATCCGTGCTCGAACTGCGCGCCGACGGTCTAGACGTTTTTCGCGAAAACAGCCGCTGCTCACAGGGCACCGGCAATTTTCTTCGTCAGCTCGTCGAACGATTTTCCCTCAACCTCGACGAGGCTGACCGTCTCTGCGCTCCCGTCACACAACCCGCGGTGTTGTCGGGCCGCTGTCCGGTGATCTTGAAAACCGACATGACACACCTCGCCAACAAAGGCGAAGACCGCACGCGCATCCTCGCCGGCCTCTTCGACGCCGTATGTGAGAACACACTGAGCCTGATCAAGCCCGGCCTCTGCCCACCGCGCGTAATACTGATCGGCGGCGTGGCCCGTGCCGCACGCGTGCAGGCGACTTTTCGCCAGCGCCTCGCCGATCAGGGCCTGACGCTCGTTTCGCTCGACAACGACGACGCACTCTACGTCGAGGCGCTCGGCAGCGCGTTGGCTGCCGCCGCCCAGCCGCATCCGGTGCCACCGCTGGCCGAGTGGTGGCGCCCCGCGCCACCGACGCGACTCGAACGCGTGCCTCCGTTGGCCGACTGGCTGAGCCAAATCCGCCGCCTGCCCGCGCCGCCGCTCGGTCGTGTCGACAATCCTCCGCCCGCCGTGCTGCTCGGTTTCGACATCGGCTCCACCGGCGCGAAAGCGGTGGCGCTAGCTTTGCCCGCGCGCGAACTCGTCTGGGAAGGCTACCGCGCCACCAACGGCGATCCCGTCGGCGCGGCGCAAGCGCTGTTGCAGGATTTCCTGCGCGGCCGGGCCGGTCGGTGTCCAGTACACGGCTACGGCGTGACTGGCAGCGGGCGCGAGATTGTCGGTTCGTTGCTGACCGCCTGTCATGGCCCGCAGGCGGTGTTCATTCTCAACGAAATCGCCGCGCACGCCGAGGGAGCGAGTTTCTTTGATGCGCGGGTGGACACGATTTTCGAGATCGGCGGCCAGGACGCGAAGTACATCCGGCTGGCCGAGGGGCGCGTGGTGGATTGCGCGATGAACGAGGCGTGCAGCGCCGGCACGGGCTCGTTCATCGAGGAGCAAGGGCGCAAGTTTGCCGGCATCCGCGACGTCGCCCAGCTCGGGCGCGAGGCGCTGGCCGCACCCACCGGCGTTTCGCTCGGGCAGCATTGCTCGGTGTTCATGGCCGAGGTCATCGACGAAGCGGTGGCGGCAGGCGTGGCGCAACCGGCCATCGTCGCCGGGCTCTACGACTCGATCATTCAAAATTATCTCAACCGCGTGAAAGGCAGCCGCGCCGTCGGTCAGGTGATTTTCTGCCAGGGCATGCCTTTCGCGTCCGACGCGCTGGCGGCAGCCGTGGCGCGACAGACCGGCGCCGAAGTCATCGTGCCGCCCAAGCCCGGCACCGTCGGCGCGCTCGGCATCGCGCTGCTCGCGGCGCGCGAACTCGCCTGTGCCGACCAGCCGGCGGTGGAGAGCGCGCGATTCCTCGCCGCCCGCGTCACGACCAAGGACACGTTTCACTGCAAGGCGACGACGGGGTGCGGCGGCGCGGGCAACCGCTGCCGTATCGACCGGCTGGGCACCGTGGTGGATGGCCAGAAGCGGGCGTTCACCTGGGGCGGCGGTTGTGCGCTGTACGATAAGGCCACGCGCAAACGCAAACTGCCCGACCGCGCGCCCGATCCGTTCCGCGAGCGCGAGGAAACGCTGCGCGATCTCCTCGCCCCGCTCGCCATGCCGCGCGGGCGGCGTCGCGTGGCGCTGACCGACGAGTTTGCGCTCAAGGGCCTGCTGCCATTCTTCGCGACGTATCTCCACGCGTTGGGCTTCGACCTGGAGCTGCAACGCGACGGCGACCGCGCCGACCTGCACCGCGGCATCCAGGGCGCCAACGTCCCCTTCTGCGCGCCGATGCAGCTCTATCACGGCGTCGCCGCGAGGATGGCAAAGACGAGCGCAGAGTTCTTGTTTCTTCCACTGGTGCGCAGTCTCCCGCGCGTCGGCGCGGAGCCGCACGCCGTCACCTGCCCCATCGTGCAGGCCAGCGCGGATCTGGTGGCCGGCGATCTCGCCGCCGTTCGCGCGCGCACCGTGCTCTCACCGACAATCGATCTGGGCGCGGGCGGGTTCGACTCGGCAGAGTTTCTCGCGAGTTGCCAGCAGCTCGCCGACACGCTGGGCGTCACCGACGACGGCACGTGGCGCGCCGCGCACCGCACCGCCTGCACCGCGCAGACGCAGTTCGACCGGCGCTGCCGCGAACTCGGCGGGCGCGCCCTGGCGTTTTGCGCCGAGCACGGGATCATTCCAGTGGTCGTGCTCGGCCGCCCGTACACCATTCACAACCCGATCCTCAATTCCAACGTGCCCGCGATTCTGCGCGAGCAAGGCGCCATCGGCATTCCGCTCGATTGCTATCCGGTGCCCGACGACACGCCGGTGCTGGCCGACATGTACTGGGGACAAGGGCAACGCATCCTGCGCGCCGCGCACCATCTCCGGCGCACGCCGGACCACTACGGCGTCTATTGCAGCAACTACGCCTGCGGGCCGGACAGTTTTAACCTGCACTTCTTCGCGCACCTCATGACGGGCAAGCCGTTTGCCATCATCGAAACCGACGGTCACTCGGGCGACGCCGGCACGAAGACGCGCATCGAGGCGTTCCTGCACTGCGTCGCGCAAGACCGGCGCGCTCACGCCCCGGCCGCGCTGCCGCCGGCGGATTTCCAGCAACTCCAACCGGGCACCGTGCACCTGCGCGAGCTGCCGCAACGGCACGAGCGCCTGCTGATTCCGTACATGGGCGACGGTTCGGCCGTGCTCGCTGCCGGCCTGCGCGGACTCGGTCTCGAAGCCGAAAGTCTGCCGCCGCCGGACCTCGCCGCGCTGCGCAGCGGCCGCCGCCACACGTCGGGCAAGGAGTGCCTGCCGATGGCGCTCACCCTGGGCAGCCTGCTCACGCGCCTGGAAACCGCCGCGCCTGACGAGAAATTCGTCTACCTGATGTCGGGCACCTGCGGCCCGTGCCGCTTCGGCGTGTACAATTTGCTCAACCAAATCGTGCTCCGCCGCCTAGGTTGTCAGGACCGCGTCCGCATCTGGTCGCCCTGCGACACGGGGTATTTCGCCGACCTGCCGCCCGGCTTCGCGCTGCTGGCGTTGAGCGGACTCATGGCCGCCGATCTCCTGCTCGCAGCGCTACACGACACACTCGCCACCGAGACGCGCCCCGGCGCGGCCAACGCGATCCATCGCCGCGCCCTCGCCGATTTGCTGGATCTGATGTCACGCCGCGCACCGGACACGCGCAATTTGCCCGCCGCACTGTGGCAAGTGGCCTGCGGCCGGCTTTTCGGTATCCGCGATCTGTTGACCCGCGCCGCGACAGAGTTCGCCGCCGTGCGCGGCGCCGCCGATGTCCCCACGGTCATGGTGGTGGGCGAAATCTATGTGCGCTCCGTGCCGTTCGCCAACGACGACATCGTGGCGCAACTCCAGCGCCGCGGTCTGCGCGTCCGGTTGGCGCCGGTGCACGAGTGGCTGGAATATTGCGACCACCTCTACCGGCGCACCACCACGCCCTGGCAACTCGGCGCACACCTGCGCTCCGCCCTGCAAGATCGCATCCACCATGTGACGTGCGCCGCGGTCGATGCGGTGCTCGGCGGGCCGCCCCGTCCCGCGACCGGCGAACTCCTCGCCGCCGCCCGGCCCTACCTGCGCGACGATTTGCACGGCGAAGCGGTGCTGACACTCGGCGCGCCGCTGGTGGCGTGGCGCCAGGGGCACATCCACGGCGCGCTCAGCGTGGGCCCGCACGAGTGCATGCCGAACAAGATCGCCGAGGCGCAATTTTTCCACCTCGCCGAAAAGGAGGGACTGCCCTCGCTCACGGTGCCGTTGAACGGCGAACCGCTCGATCCTGCGCTGCTCGACACCTTCGCCTTCGACATCCATGCGCGTTTCCGCGCCAGCCAGTCAGCCGCGGACCGCCAACCGACGCCCAGACGCGCGACCCTCGGCCTCGCAGGATAAATCCCCGGTGGGAGCGGCGGAGATTACTTCAGAAAAGCGAGCAGTCGTTTCTCGTACTCCGCCGTTTCCTCGCTGCCGGTTTTCTGATCCCGCAGCTGTCCCTGTCGGTCGATGATGAAGGTGGTCGGGATGGCATCGAACCCGCCAAACGCCTCCACCACTTTTTCGTCACCCATGACCATGACGTAGTTCACCTGGTTTTTCGTCGCGAATTGTTTCACCACCGCCGGACCGGCGCGGTCGAGGGAGACGCCGATGATCACCAGACCGTCCTTCCCATACTTTTTCTGCAACGCGATGTAGCCGGGAATCTCCACGCGACAGGGCGGACACCACGTCGCCCAAAAATCGATCACGACCACCTTGCCCTTGAACTGCTCCGAGCTCACGGGCTTGCCGTCCACATCCTTGAGCGTCCAGGCGGGGGCCGGACGTGGGGCAATGGATTTGGCCGATGCGACAAAAACGCCCGCACAAAGGGCGAGGCCAAGAGAGAGCAGCGGGCGGAGATGTTTCATAGGAGAATGGCCCCAACGATGTCGTTTTCCCAGACCGGGCGCAAACGCTGGCGGCGGATTTCCGCGAAGATCCGCCGCCGCACCGCTATGAAACGAAGCTCAAGTTTCCGGCGTGTGGCGGGAATCGTGCACTTCGAGTCCGAGCGTCTCGATGAACTTCTTCATCGCCGGCGTCAGCACGCGGCCCTTCCGGTGCAGAATGGCGAGGGGCCGGGTGAACTCCTTGCCCTTGAAATGCACGATGGAGAGCGAACCCTGCCGGCCTTCCTGCAAGACCGTCGCCTGCGGAACGATCGCGATGCCGTGGTCGATTTCGACCGCGCGCTTCACCGTCTCGATGTTGTCGAACTCCATCACGGGCTCGATCTCCATCTTGTGCTCGCGGAAAATGTGGTCGACCGCCTTGCGCGTCGGGATGTCGGGATCGAAGCCGATGAAGCGATGCCCCTGCAGCTCGCGCAGCTCGATGTCGGTGCGCTTGGCCAGCGCGTGATTGGGGTGCGTGATGAGCACGAGCTGGTCGTTGCGGAACGGCAGCGCCTCGATCTGGCGCACCTTGACCGGGAACGCCACCAGGCCGAAATCGACCGAGTTGTGCAGGATGTCCTCGTACACGAGATTGGAGCGGCGATATTCGACGCGCACGTTGACCGAGGGAAAATCGTGCAGGAATTTTTTGATGTACGGCGGCAGCTCGTGCAGGCCGATGGAGTAAATCGTGGAGATGCGGATCGTGCCGCTGATCACCTTCTTCATCTCCTGCAGCTCGCTGAGCAGCTTGTCGTAGCTGTGCAGCAATTCCTTGGCGGAATCGTACACGCGCTGCCCCTCGCGGGTGAGCTGAAACTGCTTCTGACTCCGGTCGATCAGCAGGGTTTTGAAGTGGCGTTCCATCGCGCGGGCCTGTTGGCTGACCGCCGATTGGGTGATGCCGTTTAGCTTGGCTGACTTCGAAAAACTTTTGGTTTCGACGAGGTCGGCAAAGATTTTGAAATTCTCAATCTGCATGACTTCTTCTGATTGGGTGGCGAAGATGAATAATGCTTATCGCTACGTAAACCCTTAAGTAGATTTTCTATGACGTTTCCAGACTATAACCTTTTCTGTAGCCGGGTTGCCGAGGTCAACGCCCGGATCGCCGCCGCCTGCGCCCGGGCCGGCCGGCCGGTCGCGAGCGTGGAATTGCTCGCCGTCACCAAGAATCATCCGGCGACGGCGGCCGAGTACGCCGCCCGCTACGGACTGCGCGCCGTCGGCGAAAACCGCGTGCAGGAAGGCGTGGAGAAACGCCCCCAGTGCGCCGCACCCATCGCGTGGGAGCTCATCGGCCACCTCCAGTCCAACAAGGCCCGGCTCGCCGCGACGCACTTCGACCGCATCCAGAGCGTGGACAGCGAGAAGTTGATCAACCTGCTCGACCGCGCCGCCGCCGAGCTCGGCAAGGTGCTGCCCATTCTCCTCCAGATCAACGCCGGGGCCGACCCCGCCAAATTCGGCGCCGAGCCCGCCGATGCCAGCCGCCTGCTCGCGCTCGCGTTGACCAAGCCCGCGCTGCGCGTCGAGGGGCTCATGACCATCGCGCCGCTCTCCGACGACCCGGCGGTGGCCCGGCGCTCGTTTGCCAACCTGCGCGAAATCCGCGATCGCCTGGCCGGCGAATCCGGCGTGCCGCTACGCGAGCTATCGATGGGCATGAGCGGCGATCTCGATGCCGCCATCGCCGAGGGCAGCACGCAGGTACGCGTCGGCACTGCGCTCTACGGCGAACGCACCTGACCGGCGCGCCGGCGCGAAATCCCTCGCCCCCGCCGCCGCCGCACTCTTAGGAACACGCTCACGATGGCCGCATCCGATCCTGTCCTGACCTTGTCCGATTTGCAGAGCTGGTCCCGCCCGGGCACCGCGCTGGCCGTGCTCGGCCACCCGATCAAGCACTCGGTCAGCCCGCGCATGCACAACGCCGCCCTGGCCGAGCAGGCCGCCACTGATACGCGCTTCGCCGACTGGTGTTATCACCGTTTCGAGATTCATCCCGACGATCTGCCACGCGCGCTGGAGCTGCTGCACGCGCGCCGGTTTCGCGGCATCAATCTCACCGTGCCGCACAAAATCATCGCCTTCGACCGCGTGGCGGAGATCGACCCGGCCGCGCGCCCCATCGGCGCCGTCAACACCCTGCGCTGGAGCGAACGCGGCTGGCACGGCTTCAACACCGACGGCTACGGCCTCGCCACCGCGCTGCACGAAGACCTCGGACTCGCGCTCGCCGGCACCCACGTCGTGTTGCTCGGCGCCGGCGGTGCGGCACGCGGCGCGGCGGTCGAGTGCCTGCAACGCGGCGTCGCCTCGCTCTGGATCGCCAACCGCACCCGCGCCAACCTCGACACCCTGCTGGCCCAACTCGCGCCACTCGCCGGCGGCATTCCGCTGCACGGCTTCTCCCCCGACACTCCGCCCGCCGCGTTGCCTGCCGGCGCCGTGGTGATCAACGCCACCTCCGCCGGCCTCCGCGACGGCGATCCGACGCCCGTCACGTTGGCCAACCTGCCCCGCCCCGCCGGCGTCTTCGACATGATTTACAACCCGCCGCGCACCGCGCTGCTCCGCCAGGCGGAAGTGCTTGGGCTGCCCGTGGCCAACGGACTCTCGATGCTCGTCCACCAAGGCGCTAAAGCGCTGGAAATTTGGAGCGGCCTCCCCGCCGCCCGCACCGCCCCGGCAATGGCCCGCGCCGTGCGCGAAGCCAAGGCCTGACCGGCGCGCGCAACCCAAGCGCGCCGGCGGTTGCCCTTCGAGCCGTAGCGAGCGCCGGAAGTTCAGCGATTGCGGTTCGTGTAGCGCAGCGCTTCAGCCCGCGCGCTTTGCCCGAGTTGCGATAGAGTGCGGGCTAAAGCTCCGCACCACACCCAAGCCATTCGCCCTCCGGATTAGTACGATCCCGTCCACAACCGCCACCTTCGCCAGCACAACTGGCCATTGTTATAAAACAACTCGCCGCCGTCCGGAAACAACGCGCCGCAGCCTCTGAGCAATTTGCTGTGACGTCCCGGCAAAGTGCTGCGCTCTACCGGCATTTTGCTGCACCGCTCCAGCAATTCCCTAAAGCACCGGAACAATCCGCTGTAGCTCTCCAACAACTTGATGCACTCACCCGGCATTTTGCCATAGGTCTCCAGCAATTTGCCGCAGCTCAGGAATAATTCGCTGCAGGCGCCCAGCACTTTGCTGCACCCCGCCAGCAATCTGCTGCAGCTCCGGAACAATTTGCTGTCGCCTCCCGGCATTTTGCTGCAATCACCCGGCATTTTGCTGTAACCGGTCAGCAATTTGCTGCTGTTTCATATCAATCTTTGCTCATTCACAATAAAAAGATCGTTTCCGTATATTGGTTAGTCATTTGTGATTTTTACCTAACCATTGGCCATTATGACTTACGAAGTCATACAATCATAACCCCGAAAGGCTACTCCGCATGCCTGCTCCGCGGATCCTCCCGTTCCCGATCAGCACTCACATTCGCATGCCAAGCGACTATTCTCCGCCTTGCGCGACCCCGTCGTCGGCCAATAAGTGGCCCGGAGCATAAACTCCCTTCTCTCGCTCCCCGCGGCGCGCTATAAAAGCGCGCCGTTTTTTGTGCATCGACCACCACAATTCTTCACGCCCCCGCTGTCGGACCTTACCACTATTCAACATCAATCGGCACGACCCTCTTGGCTCGCACCTCCTTGGCCCGCTTCGGCGCTATCGAAACCTTTTCGTGTCTTTTGTGTGTTTCGTGGTCACCACCTGTCAGTCTCACTTGATCGCCACGGTCATGCGATAGGGTGGCTGGTTGGGTGATTCGAGGGGGAGGTTCTCGGCGTTGGTCGTGATGGTTACGAACGCCTGGCGCGGACGCGCCATATCCTTGGGTGTAATGATGAGTTCGAAGTGTCGCGTATCACTGGCACCAACCGCGCGCAGCTCGACTGAAAAACTAGGATCGTCGACCGCGGCGCCGACGGGTCGCAACAAATCGTTGTCACGAGTCACACGGACTTGGACAGTTTTGGGCGCAGGCTTTTCATGTGTCGTCCAAAAGACAAATTGCGGTGTTAGTTCGATCCGCTCCGGTCGTTTGGGCTCCACAATCGGATGCGGCGAGGCCGGCACGTTCACATGCAGGTGCAGTTTTTGTGGCGCATCTCCCGCCGCATCGGTCGTCACGGTCACCGTCTGCCAAAGCGCGCGGGCGGCGTTTTCCAGCTGATATTTCAACACGACTTCGATCTTGCCGGACTCTCCGGGAGCGTAGGTCTTCTTCTCCACCTCCGCGAGCGTGCAGCCGCAGGATGTGACGATATCTGTAATTGTGACCGGCATCGCGCCGCGATTGGCAAAGGCGAAGCTGGCACGCAGCTCTGTCTGCGCCACCGGGGCTGCGACCGTTTGCTCAGTCGTCGTCCATTTTAACCCCGCGGCCAGCCGCAGCGGCCACAGCACGCAGAGCCCGAAAGCCAATATACCGATGATGCGCATAATAAATGCAACAGCATCAGCCTCACTCAGAGGCTGATGCTGTGAGTGTCAGCTACATGGAGAGACTTACTGGAAATAAGCCTTCAGCTGATATTGATAATAGGCGTTGGCGGGTTGGTTCTGCACCTCGACACCGACGAAACCGCGCAAGGTTCCGACATCATCGATGATCTGCTGGAACGCGTAGGGATGAATCGTGCCCGTATAGCAGGGGAAATCAGCCTCCTGCGGCAGGCAGGCGCAGTGGTGATTATAATACATGCTGCGGCTGTTATTCTGGCTGCCGATATGATAGATGATGCCTTCGCGGGGATTGCTACCAGAGCCGCACGCGGATGAAGTCGGCTGCCAGTAGTGCATGCAATTGACCGGCGTCGGCGCGCTCGGCGTCGTGTAGGTGGACAAATTCAAGGACTCTGAAATCCAGCTTTCCACCGTATAACCACCGCTGCCATAAATGACACGGGTGCGCGCACC
>JACRHS010000001.1 GCA_016217595.1 Opitutia bacterium
CTCAGGAAGCTCAACGCCCCCGTGCTCGCATTGATCGTAAACTTCGCCTGATCCGTGCCGCCCACCAAAGTCCAGGTCACCGTCTCGCTCGCACTGAGCGTCGCCACCGCGGTCGTGTTTTCGTCGATCGTCTTTGCCGCCGTCGCCGCGCCTGCGCTCCCGCCGGGGAACGTGATCACCGGCACCACCGAGTCCACCGTGATCGTCACCGTGTTGTTCGCGTCCGCGCCGTCGGCGTTCGCGTTGCCCGCCGCGTCGGTGAACTTGGCGCTCGCCACACTGATCACTCCGTTGGCCGTGCTGTCCGCCGTCGGCGTAAACGTCGCCGTGTAGGTCGTCCCGCTGCCGCTGAAGTTCGACAGCGTCCCGCCGCTCACCGTGATATCGCCCACCACAAAGTCGCTCGCGCTCTCCGAGAGCGTAAACGTCAAAGTCGCCGTCTCCCCGGCCTTCAATGCGCTCTTGTCGCTCGTGATCGCGATCGTCGGACGCACCGAATCCACGGTGATCGTCACCGTGTTGTTGGCGTCCGCGCCGTCGGCGTTCGCGTTGCCCGCCGCGTCGGTAAACTTGGCGCTCGCCACGCTGATCACCCCGTTGGCCGTGCTGTCCGCCGTCGGCGTAAACGTCGCCGTGTACGTCGTGCCGCTGCCGCTGAAGTTCGACAGCGTCCCGCCGCTCACCGTGATGTCGCCCACCACGAAGTCGCTCGCGCTCTCCGACAACGTAAACGTCAAAGTCGCCGTCTCCCCGGCCTTCAACGCGCTCTTGTCACTCGTGATCGCGATCGTCGGCGGAGTCGTGTCGGCGGCAGCGATGGAGGTGAAATTCAGGGTGGTGGCATCGCTGATGCCGGCGTAGGCATTGCCATTGCCGTCTGTCACTGCCGTCGAGGCGATTTGGATATAATAACCCGTGGAATTGGCCAGGTCCGCGCCCGGGTTGATCGTGATGCTCGTGCCGAAAAATCCGAGGCTGCCGCCTGCGGTGCCTGCACCGGTCGCCACGTTAAAGGTCTCGATGGTGGTGCCATCGGCGCGCTTCAGCACTATGCTGCCCGTGCCGGCCACGATGGCAGAATCGAAGGTCAGCGTGATATTCGCGCCCACGGCAACGCCTGTCGCATCGTCGGCCGGGGAGGACGACGTGAGCAGCGGAGCCGTGTTGTCGAGCGTGTAGCTTTCGTTCGCCCCGGTCGGCGTAGTGGCGGTGAGCGCGTTGGGCGTGGCCGCGGTATCGGCGATGTTTTGCCCGCCGGCGAAGCCGAGACTGAGTGTGCCATTGGTGTTGGCCAACCCGGCGCCGCCCACGGTGACATGGTAAGTGGTGGCGTCGATTTGCGTGCAGCCAGTAACCGAAACACCGCTGACGACCGCCGTGCCGCTGACCGTGAAATCGGACGCGTCCACATTCTGCACCGCTTCGCTGAAGGTGACGCGGAACGTCACGCTATCTTCATTGGTGATGGTGGCGGTTGGCGATTGCCGCACGATACTCACGACCGTGGGGGCAACGTTATCAGCGGACATGCCACTGACGCTAAAACTGAGAATGTTGGAAGCGCTGCTATTGTTGCCAGCGGTGTCGGCCACGGCCCCCGCGGGCAGCCAGAGAGAGGCGGTGCCATTGACTGCGGGCGTCAGCGTAACGGTATAGCTGCTACCGCTGCCGCTGAGATTGGAAACGCTGGCGCCGTTGGAGGTGCCAAAGTCGCTCAAAGCCAGTCCGGAGACGCTTTCGGCAAACGTGATCGTGACGGTGACCGGTCCAGTGATGTTGGTGCTGGAGGCCGAGAGTGCCGGCGTGGGCGCCGTCTTATCGTGCTGGACCGTGGTCGTGTCGCTGTAGGTGTTGCCGTTGCTGTCCGTATAGCTGGCGGTGATGGTGATCGTGCCATCGTTGAACGAGCTCAGGTTGAGCGCGGCGATGGACCAGGAGCGATCGCTCTGCACCGTGGTGGTGTCGGTGATGCTGTGCGTGCCGTCGGTGATGGTGATGGTCACCGTATCGCCAACCGTGGTGTTGGCCGACGTACCTTGAATGACAACACTGTCGTCTTCGGTGGCGTTGGCGGTGTAGTCGCCGCCCAGTGTCGGACGCGTGACCGCGATCGTGGGCGCGGCGCCGATTTCGATGTTCTTGGTCGTATCGGCGTAATTGCCGGCATTGTCGGTGCCACTGGCAGTGACGCCCAACGTATTGCCATTCGTGTAGGTGACCGAGGGACCGGAGCTGACGCCTGACACCGTCGGATTGCCGGTATCGACGCTCCACGTGCCGTCGCTTTGTACGATGACCGTGTAGGTGTGCGTGGTGGAGCCGGAGCTCGTGTCTGGATCGACCACGAGCGTGATCGTACTGCCGGCAGGCAAATCGGTGGTGCCGGAGATGACCGGAGTCGTATCGGGTGTTTTGCTATTGGAGGTGATCGAAATCGCCGGGCCGGTGAGATCGATGACGATCGATTGGGAAACGGTGGCGCTGTTGCCAGCGCTGTCCGTCGCCGTGGCCGTCAGCGTATAGGTGCCGGTTTCGAGGGCGGTCTGTCCGGTGCGGTCGAGCGACCACGTGCCACCGGCGGCGACGACCGTGGTGGAGAAAATCGTGTTGTTGCTGGCGTCCTTGAGGACCAGCAGGACGTTGGCGTTGGTCTCCGCGGTGCCGCTGAAAATGAGGGTCTGATCTTTGGTGCGGTAATCGCCGGCGGTGCCGGTATCGGAGGTGATGCCGGTGATCGCTACGGCGGGCGCAGTGGCGTCGATGTTCAACTCGCCGGTGGAGGCGTCGACCACCTGATTACTGCTACTGCGGTAGGCGTAGGCATCGACGTTGTAAGAGCCCGAGGACAGACTTTGCGTGGTAAGCGACCAGGAGTCGCCGGAGACCGTCAGCCCAGTAACCGTGGTGTAATTCGAGCCATTGAGGGTCACGCTCACGCCGGCCGAGGTGCCGTAGACGACGCCGTTGACGACCACGTAGAGATTGTCGCCGCTGATGTTGGCCCAAGTGCCGGTGATCGTGGGCGTGGTGGAGTTGGTGGTCTGCGCATTGACCACCGGTTTATCGAGCGCGTTGACCGTGGTGCTGTTGCCAGCGGCGTCGGTCGCGGTGGCGGTGATTTTGGCGTAGGCGGTCAGGCCCGTGCTGGGCAACGAACCACTCGTGGGCGTGGCCGCAGTGAGGTCGATCGACCAGGCACCGCCCGTGAGCACGGTGGCCGTGTACGTCACGGCGGCGGTGGCGCCGCTGACATTGTCGGGATCGATGGTAACGGAAATCGTGGAGCCGGCCGGGAGATCGGTCGTGCCCTGGATGGTGGGACGCCCGGCGGTGGCGAGAGCCGTTACGGTGAGAGCAGGGGCAACTTTATCGAGCAGGACGGTCGCGGTGGCATTCGTAGCTCCGGAGGTCGCGGCCGTCACATTGAGGGTACCGTCGCTCAAACCGGACAATGCGTTGGAGTGAGCCGAATCGAAGGTCGCCGACCAGGCGCCGCCTGTGCCGACTGTTGTCGTGGCTGTTTTCGTGGTACTGCCGTCCGTGACAGTCACGGTCACAGTCGCGCCCACGGTCGCATTCGCCGTGGTGCCGCTGATGGTCACAGTGCCGGCTTCTGAGGCGGAAAGGTTGCCATCGCCGACGGGCGTGGTGATGGCGATGGTGGGAGAGGCGTCACTCCAGTCGAGCGTGGGGCGAGCTTCTGCGATCGATGAGACGCCGCTGGTCGTCGCCGTCGCTGTTACCTTGAGCGGGCCATTTTTCAACGTGGCGAGTTGCACCGCGGTGAGCGAAGCCGTCCACGAAGCACCGGAGACGACGGTGAGCGGGACAGAGCTGCTGGAATTGATCGTGATGGTGGTGTTGGCCGAATCGGTAATGGTCAGCACGATCTGGCTCGCAGCCGTAGCGCTGGTCGTGCCGGAGATAACGATGCCACTGGAGCCTTCAGAGAAAGTGATGATCCCATCTTTCAGCACAGCGGCATCGCCGGAGTTGGACGACATGGCCCCGGTGATGTTGGTGATCGCAATCGTCAGGCCTGTGCTGCCGGAAGCAGACACCGTGGCAACCTGAGTGGCATTGGCGGCAGAATTGCCATAGACATCTTTACCAGTACCGCCACTGGCCGTGAACGTGATGTTGGACCCGGTGGACAAATTATTTGGAGTCACAACCGAAACGCTCCAAGTATTCGGCCCGCCGTTAGTACCCGCGACCACCACGCCACCCGACTGCGTCAGAATACCGCCGCCAGTGACAGTGATCTGTGATCCCACCGCCAAATCCGTCACGCCGGTAAACACCGGATTGGATTTTTTCACGTCATTGACGCTGGTGAATGTAATGAATGCTGCGCTGTCCTTGTGTTCCGTGAGCGTATGGCTGGCGGAGCCATTGACCGCGGTAAACGTCAGCGAACCGTCCTGCAGCGTCGAGAGATTGGCCGCCGTGGCGGTCCACGAGCCATCTGACTGCACCGTGGCGCTGGTGGTGACATCCGTGGTCGCGCTACGACCGTCCGAAATCGTCACGTTAATGGTGGAGCCAGCAGTCGCGTTGCTGGTGCCGCTGATCACAACTGAACTGCTCTCTGAGCTATTGAGATAGCCGTCCGCGGTGAGACCTGTGCCGTCATTATAGGCACCTGTGATCTTGGTGATGGTCACCGTCGGCGAAGTGATCGTGAGCGCCTGCGTATCGGTGGCGGTGCGGTTGTTACTATCCGTGACCGTGGCCAATAAATTGACGGTGCCGCTCAATCCGGCGGTGGGAAGCACACCCGAAACGGGCGTGGCGCTGGAGAGGTTGACCGACCAATCGCCACTGCCGTCGGCCGTGGCCGAATAGTAGACATACGTGCCGCCGCCGAGATCGATGCGTAATACGACCACCGCATTGGCGGTGGCGCTACCGCTGATCGTGGGCCGGCTGCTGGTGGCTGTGCCCGCTGTGCCCTGCCCATCTTTCCCGATGTCAACCGCCGGACTGGAAACGATGGTCAGCTCGCCCGAGGTGCCATCTTTCACAATGGTGCCGTTGCGGTCGACGGCCGCCACCACGTTGTAGCTCTGAGTGCCGCTGCCCGCGGAAAGCGCATTACCGCCTGTGTTGCTGGTGAGAGCGACCGACCAGGTGTTGCCGGAGATATTGAGGCCGGAAACCGTCGTGTAGGTGACGCTATCAATGGTGACACTCACGCCTGCGGTCGTGCCGTAGGCGACGCCATTGACGACGACATAGAGCTTGTCGCCCGCGACATTGTACCAGGAGCCGCTGACAGTGGGCGTGGTGCTCTGCGAGCTCATGCTCGTCACCGTCGGGAGATCGATGGCCGTGGCGGTGGTGCTGTTGCCCGCCGCATCGGAACCCGTGGCGGTGATCTTCGCATACGAGGTGAGACCAGCCACTGGCAGCGAACCGCTGGCCGGCGTGGCCAGATTGAGATTAACACTCCAAGCGCCGCCGGCGCCGACAACGACCGCGTAGGTCACCACATCCGAGAGCACGCCATCGCCGTTGGGATCGATACTGACCGTGAGCGTCGAGCCCGCGGGCAAATCGGACGTGCCGTTGATCGTAGGTTTGCCGCTGGTGGCCAGCGCATCGATGCCGATGACGGGCGCCGTGCGGTCGAGAATGACCGTGGTCGAATCATTGGCGGTGATGCCCGCGGTATCGGTGGCCGAGGCGGATACCGTCAGGGAACCCTGGTTGAGTCCGGTCAGATTGAGCCCGGTGACGGACCAGGTGCCGTCGTCTTCGATCGTCACCGTGCCCGTGACGTTGTGCGCGATGACGCCATCGCTGACGGTGAGCGTGAGCGTTCGTCCGGCATTGCCGAGCGAAGTGCCGGAGATCGTCACGGAGCCGCTCTCTGAATTGCTGACATAGCCATCGGTGCTGATCGGTCCGGTGATCCGCACCGAGTTGGAAGCGGACACCGGATTGCTGGTCGACATCGGGGCCGTGTAGGCGCCGAGCGAAGAGAACGTGGCATTCTTGTCGTAACTCGAACCGACACCATTGAGGTCGCCGTTGATCGGGCCGGACTGTGTCTGGGTAAACGATACGTAACGGACCGTGGTGTCTTTGGTGAAGCCAGTGATGCCCGTGGCGCCGCGCGGTCCATACACGCCATTGCGATCGGCGGGCGAGGGTTTGGCGAGCACTGCCGCCAAGTCTGCCATTGGCACCGCCCAGCTCACGAAAAGATCCGATTTGCCGTCGCCGCCGAGATCGTTGCTCCCGGTCCAGTGCGGATCTGTCTCAGGGGCTACGGCCACCACCGAATAATTGCTGGAGTTGAGCGCATACACGCCGTTGTTGGCCAGCCACCCCGTGGGGAGCGGTGCCGTGGAGGTGGTATTGGGAGAAATGTTCGCTCCGGTGCCGGGATCGAGCAGGCGCACCACCTGACCGTTGTTGCGGCCGTCGATCGACACGAAGATGTCGATGCGTCCGTCGAGGTTGACGTCGAGTCCGATGACCGCGACGCCGTTGAAGGTGGTGGCGCCGGTCGGATTATCGATGCGAAGCCGGAACGCCAGCATGTCGTCCGAAGTCGTGCTCGTGCCATTCGAGTTATAGGCGACGTAGAGCGAGCCATGACTGGCGTCGCCGACAATATCGGTGTCGGCCGCGCCGGCCTGAGTGTCACCGTGCGGATCTTGGCTGGCGCCAAACATCACTGCCGTCCAACCCGATTTGCCGGTGAGCGAGATGTCACTGAGCCAGTCCCGATAAGCGAGCACGCCCGTGTCGGTGAGAAACAGATTCGATTCGATTTTTCCGGTGGCGCGTTCCAACGACCAATTGCCGCCGACCAGGGCCGTGCCGGTGGTATCCGTCGAAGCGGCCACATCCGCCTGCGTCGCTGATGCGAGCCGGCCGAGCAGTTGCGCGCCAGCATCGCTGCGCGCGATATCGCATCCGTAGAGCAACACATCGCCGTCAGGAGTCAGTGATTGTCCGATGGCGGCCAATGCGGTCGAATAATCGCCGACGTTATCCGCGGTGTAATGCGTGGCGCCGAGCATCAGCGTGCCTTCCGCACCGTGGCTCACGATGTGGATCGCCGTCAAACCGATGCGCCCGGCCAATGCATCCCGGACCTGTGCAAAACCGTCGCGCGAGGGGTCGATGAGCACGACTTGCAGCCCGGGCTTGAGCTGGGCCGTCAGCACCTGCCAATCCGCCACGGAAGTGTCGACAAACACGATTTCCGTTGGCGTGGCCGGCCCCATCGGCATTGCGCCCGTTACCGTCAAATCGCTGGGTTTCAGCACAGCACTTCGGTCGGTCTCAGTCGGAGCCGCCGGTCCCATCACGGGGCCATCGGTGCGCGCGAGCAGCGCGTTCGGATCGAGCAAAATGTCCGCCGTGCCCTTGGCGGCGTCGCCATCGAACATGAGCCGCGGCTCCAACGCCAGGGGTTGGGGGCTGGGTCGCGCGAGCCGTGCCTTGGAGGAACCATTGGAATGCTTGGTGGTGCGAATGGAAACCTGCTTCTTCGTTTTCATGGGCAGCAGCGGGCGGTGGCGACGGCGAAAGTGGTAGGAAAAGGGAAAGGTGAGACGCCGAAATCCGGGGGCGTCAGGGTTTGGTTTCGGGTGCGATCAATATGGTGCCGCTCATGCCGGCGATGAGCTCGGGGTGCGTCCCCACGACCCCGGCGACAATCTTGACGGACTGACTCACGGGATCGGCGCGCGCGCCCAAGCGTTCAATTTTGGCGGCATACGTTTTGCCGGTTTCATCGATGCGGACTTGCAACGATTGGCCCACCTGCAACCACGCGAGCCATTTCGACGGGGCGATAAAATCGATCTGCGGCATAGCATCGTCGATGATCTCCAACAACGATTGGCCCACCTGCACGAACTCCTGATCGTGCGCCCGCTGCTCGGCCACCCGGCCGGGAAACGGCGCCTTGATCTGGCACTTCGCCAGCATCGCCTGCGCGTACGCCAACTCGGCCCGCGCCTTGCGCACCTCGGCTTCGGAGAGCTCGGCCTCGACCTGCCCCACCGACTGCAATTTCAGCAGGCGCTGATTGGCCGACGCCGTTTTTTCCGCCGCACTCAGCACCGCCTGCGCCCGCTCAACCTGGGCCGCCTGTAGCGTGGCATCGAACGAGACCAACACGTCGCCAGACTGGAAGGCACCGCCCTCCGGCACATGCATCCGGTTGATCTTGGCGGCGACTTCCGCGGAGATGGCGGCGAAGCGCCGCGCGCTCAACTGAGCCCGCACCGTTTCCGCGGTCTCCGCCGCCGGCGCATGCGCGAAGAAAATTATCCCCAGACAAAAGGCCTGAACCAACGCAGCGAGTGGTCGCAAAAAGTATGAAGAACCGTGTGCCCCACGTTTCTGCCGAGCCGTCTGTTCGCATGCTGACATCATCGCCGGATAGGTGGAAAGGGTTAGGAACCGCCGGCGTTTTTTCCCGGCACCGTCGTGCCCAGGGTCAATGAGCCGGACTGCCAGGCGCGCTGCCAGGTCGCGATCTCCTGGGTCAACCGCTCCAGCGAAAGTTGATCCACGCTCGTCAGATCGATTTCCAAACCGAGCGTCGATTGCAACGTGCAGGAGGCGACTTGGAATTCCGCCAGCGCCTGATAGTGCCGCAACATGCTCACAATGGTCGCCGTGTCCGAGGCGATCTTTGCCAGCTTGCTCTCGGTCTGTGCCTCGGCGCGATTGCTGGTGTGTTTTTTGATGGACTGATCGATCTCCCAGATGCGGTCGGCCAGTTGCAATTGTTGGAAACTGGACGCCAGCCCCAACCGGGCCACATGGACCTGTGCCAACAAGGCCATCTGCGCCGCCATCCGACGCTCATCCGCCAGCGCCACGCCGCCCGAGGCCAGTCGTTTCTGCACCGGCGCCGACAGGAGATTCGTCAGGTTTTGCGAGAGCGACAGCCCGGCCTCGCTCCACTGCTGGTTGATCAGAAACTTGTCCGTGCTGTACTTGACGTCGTAGCTCAGCGTGAGGTGCGGAAAGAGCTTGGCCAGGACCTTGCGCACCTCGGTGCGGGCGATCCGCTGGTTGTAAATTTGCTCCTTCAACTCGGCATTCTGCAACAGTGCGGCCTCCTCCATGCGCTCGATGGGCAGATCGAGGATGGCCACATTCGGCGTGCCCGCCGGCTCCACCACGGTGAAGGCCAGGCCGAGCGGTGCATTGATCAAGTTCGCCAACGTGGCGCGGGCCGAGGCAAAATCCTTCTCGATGGTCGAGAGCAGGCGGATGTTTTCCAGCAGCTGCCGCTGGTAGCGCAGATTGTCGATGGGCGAACGCAATCCCTCGGCCTTCGCCTGTGTCGAATCCGCCACCGCCGCCTCGGCCAGGGCGATGGTCGCTTTCACGTCGTGCAACAACTTCTGAGCGCTCGCCATCCGCCAGAAAGCGATGGCGACATCGCGCATCAATACATGCATCGCCTTGCGCCGATGCTCCGCGGCGATGAGGAAACGGTCGGCGTTTTGTTTGGCGTTAAAGTAACCGACCGCGAAATCGAGCATGCTCCAGCTCACGCCGAGATCGGTCAGCATAGAATCGCGTTCGCTGGAAATGTATGGATGCGCCAACGAAGGCAGTCCGGTCACCGAATCGCGGCTGCGGGTGATCAAATCGTTATCCCGCGTGCGATAGCCTGCCGAGGCCAGCAGTCGCGGAAGCATATCATATTTACCTGCCTCCCAAGCGTTAAGCGCAATGGATTGCTCGATGCGTCGCGCCCGCTCGTTGTGGTTGTACTTCAGCGCTCGAGCCATGGCCTCTTCCATGGATAGCGGCTGCGTAATCGGTTCCACCCCAACCTGTGAGGAGATCAGCGCCTCGCGACTCGATTTCAGCACATCCTGCGCGCTCGCCGGCATCGGCTTCATGCTGGTGCAACCCGACAAGGTGACCAATGCAACCCAACCAATGCACAGCAATAGGGCTTTAACCCTATTACCAGGGGTAAGTTTAATAATCATAAACTTCTATATATTATTCCCTTATAGCACTATAAAATATTATCTCTCAATTAGTATCACACCCTATCGGCATTAAGCCAACTAGGTAACACTACTCACAACCACCAGTTTATTGATCGTAACACCGTGTAAAAAGTGAAGGACTTTTTGCTCAGTAGTTATACCGTGTCTACTTAGGCTAATATAAGACACTATATAGACCTAGCCTATTTAGGCCTATTTATCACAATCATGATGGCGGTCTTCATCAGCAAAAGCGTGCAGGTCGACTCCCGAACACTCGTGAGTCCTACGAACTCCTCTTGGCTAGAGTCAGCGGATATTCACGAACCCGCGCATGGTGTTCGCTGAAAAACCGGGCATTGAAAAACGACCTTACACAGGCGGGGCATACACGCCGCCGCGCAGCTGAGCCCGCGCCTAGCTACGCCGCCGCAGCGTGCACGTGTGGCGCCTCGCGGCCGCACAGCTCGCGGCGGTTGGGCAGCGTGATCCACGATTTGGGCGCGCTGCCATCCAACCCGAGCGAAAGCACGTAGGTGGTCCAATCCTCACCCGGCAGCGGCGGATGCCGTTCCGGGATGAAACCGCGCCGTGTGTACAACGCCATCGCTTTGGCGTACTCGGGCTCGTCAGTGGTCCAAAGGCGCATCGTCCGCTTTCCCTGTGCCTGGGCGTAGCCGATCAGCCAATCGAGTAACTGCGCGCCCACGCCCCGGCCGCGCACTGCGGGCAGGAGTCCAAACCACGCCAGCCACAATTCCTCCGGCTGCTCGCGATAACCGTAGAGCGTCGCCAGACCGGACACCGGTCCGCCGGCGAGATGCGTGGTCCAGGCTCGAACCGTCACCAATCCCCGCTCCTCCAAAAACTCTGCGTGCCCGACGGGATCGAGCGCGGCGGGCAACGCGAGCTGGTGCTCGTGTTCCCAAGGGAACAACTCAGCGGCCACTTGCTGAGCCGCGAAGAGCGTCTCGGCTTGGAGCGGTTGAAGTTTCATGGGCGCGGACCATACCCCAACCCGCCCCGCCAACCGAGTCGTTGGTTTGACTCCGGCCATCTCACGAAAATCGCTAATAATTCGGGCCGCGCCAAAACGACACAGGATTTTCGAGCTCCTCGCTGGAGATTAAATCGCTTTAGACTCCTTTCCATATACTTACGATTATTGCTAACGACTCTCACCACCAGCCGACCAAAAGCCGCGCTTTTAACTTTGTCGGCGTCCAACTTCTACCCCTATTGACAGCACTCACTCGCGGCGTGTTTTTGCTTTTATAGATTCTTTATGAATTGGTTAAAAAACCGTGCCAACCGCTTTTCCCCTTCCAATGCCCCGTTGACCACCCCGATCACTCCCACCCTTCCACCGCGTTCTGGACTGCGTTCGATGCGAGGTTGCCCGCCATAAAAAGTGAGCTGGTCTTCGCTGCGCACGACACCTTTTCTCGGGGTTCCCATGAAGATTTGGTCGTTACTCCTCCTGCTTTCTTTAATGGCACGTGCAATCGCTGCGGCAGAACCGCTGGCGGTGGCTTCACCCGACGGCAAACTCCAGCTCACATTCGCCGCCGACGTTGAGGGCCGGATGACCTACACGTTTGCCGCCGACGGCCGGACTTGGATCGACGCATCGCCCGTGGGTCTGGCCGGGGTGGAACCGGCGGCGGTTGTCGGCACTGCGCGGCGCTCAGTCGATACCGTCTGGCATCCCGTCTGGGGCAAACGCGCCGTTGTGCCCGACGTGTTCAACGAGCTCACGTTGGACCTAAAGAGCTACCGCATCGTGGCCCGCGCCTACAACGAGGGCGTGGCGTTCCGCTACGAGGAGCCGACCGGCAAGGCCACCGCCGAGCTGACGCAGTTTCGCTTCGCAGGCGACTACACGGCATGGTTCTACAACGGAGAACATCCCAATCTCGGGCCGGAAAAACTCTCCGCCAGCAATGGCAAGCGGCGTCCGGTTATGACGATCCAGGCGGATCGCTCGGCCTTCCTGGCGATTCACGAAGCCGATTTGCCCAGCGGCGATCCGCTCGTGCTGCAATCGCAGGCGGGCGACACGATGTTCAGCGTCGCCTCCAAACCCAACCCGGCGTGGCGCGTGATTTTCTTTGGCCGGACACCGGGAGCGATGGTCGATTCGCATTTGATCGAGCTGCTAAATCCGCCGCCCGCCGCCGGGCTGTCGTTTGACTGGGTGAAGCCGGGCGTGGCGGTGTGGGACTGGCGCATCAACGGCGCGCAAGTGGAGGGTTTTAAGTACGAGATGTCGCTGCCCTCGTGGAAACGCATGGTGGATTTCGCGGCCGAGCACGGCCTGCGTTATCTGGTGCTCGACGCCGATTGGTACGGACCGGAATTCGGCCCAGACTCTGATCCGACGAAGGGTGGCAAGGTCGCGCAAGTCCGCGAGATCATCGCCTACGGCAAAACCAAGAGCGTCGGCGTGTGGCTTTATCTCAACGACGTCGGCGGCCGGAAATTCCCCTTGGAGCAAACGCTCCAGCAATACGGCCAGTGGGGCGCGGCCGGCATCAAGTACGGTTTCATGCGTGGCACGCCGGTGGAGAAAAACACCCGCACGCGGCTGATCACCGAGCTATGCGCGAAAAATAAACTGCTCTGTGATTTCCACGACGGTCCGGTGCACCCGTACGGCCAGATGCGCACATGGCCCAACGCCGTGACCCGCGAGTTTTGCCACGCGCAACTCGATGCGCATCGCGTTTTCCAGCCCAAGACGTTTGTCACGACGGTTTTCGTCAACATGCTCGCCGGCCCGCTCGATATGAACAATGGCCTCGCCGATCTTACGCAGGCCGGACGCGTGGACGAACCCTCACCCGTGCCTTCGACACTGGCGGCCGAAGCCGCGCGCACGTTGATCGTATTTTCCGGCGCCACGATCATCCCCGATATTCCCGAACATTACCGGAAACACCCAGAGCTGATCCAATTCATCGCCGCCGAACGGATGCCGTGGCGCGAGAGCCACACGCTCAGCGGCGCCATCGGCGAATACATCGTCATGGCCCGCCAGGCCGCGGATGGCGTCTGGCTCGTCGGCGCCGCCACCAACGAGGAGGCGCGCGAACTGGACATCTCGCTCGCGTTTCTTGCCGAAGGACCGCATGAGGCGACCATCATCGAGGATGGCGATGACTCCGATTACCGCACGCACCGCGAAAGCTACAAAGCGGCCCAGCGCACTGTCACCCGAGCCGACACCATCCGGGTCAAACTCGCCCCTGGCGGCGGCGCCTGTGTGCTGCTCCGAGCCAAGCAATAAGCGCCCTATTCAGGCGCACGCGGCATGGCGCACCTCATGACGGTGGCAATCCGAGTGCTTAGATCTGCGAACTGGTAATAATACCTATTAATCAGTCTGCGGAGAGTGGCGATGTACATAGAGCACCGCTATTCTCCAATGAATCTACGTCTATTATCGTACGCGAGCTTTGCCGTCGGCTTGTCACTCAATCCGTCGATGCTTTGCGCCGCCTCCGTTGAGGAACGACTCAAGCAACTTGAAGATACCGTCAATGTTCTGGCGCAAGAAAATGCTGCGCTGAAAAAGCAGCTCGGCGCTGCCGCCAAAACAGCTCCGGCTGCCGTCACGGTCACTCCCCAAGGCAAGGAAACCAAGCTCGCCCTCGGAGGCTTCATACAAACGCACGGCGAATGTGGCGACGCACCCGATGCGCGCTTTCCAGCCGCCGATCGTTTCCTCATCCGTCGCGCGCGTCTCGGCGTCAAAGGCACGTTCGCTGAGAGCTTTGATTTCACCCTTCAGTCCGACTGGGGCAACAACTCGCTGAATGCCACCTCCGGCTTCCGGGCCCAGCTCACCGATGCCTTCATCGTCTGGAACAAATACTCTTTTGCCAACATCACCGCCGGTCAGTTCAAGGTGCCTTACGGCTACGATCAATTACTCGCCGACACCAAGACGCTGACTGTCGAGCGCACTCTGCCCAACGATCTGCTCTCGCTGCCCCGGCAGGCCGGAGCGATGGTGGCCGGAACCTTCTTCGACAAAAAATTCGGTTACGCCGCGGCACTCGGCAACGGCAACGGCAATAACAACAGCGTTAACGATAATGAGCAGATGACCTATATCGGGCGCGTTTATGCCACCGCGTTCGACCAGCAGGGCGTGAAACTCAATGTCGGCGTCAACGGCTTCACCGGCTACGATACCGGCGCTTTCACCGGCCACCGCACCGGTCGCGGGGCCGACGCACAGCTCTATTTCTCCGGCTTCGAGCTCGATGCTGAAATCTTGCGCACACACTTCGATCGCGACCTGGGGATCGACTACAACGCCCAAGGCTGGTCGCTGATGGGTTCCTATTTCATCGTGCCCAACAAGTGGCAGTGCCTGTTCCGCTACGAATCCTACGATCCGAATACCAGCGTCGCCAACGACAAGACCACGCTGCGCACCATCGGCTTCAGTTACCTTCTCAAAGGCGACGACCTGAAGCTCCAACTCAACTACCTCATCGGCAATCCACCCGGAGCGAAAACCCATCAGGACCGCCTCCTCGGTCGGATGCAAATCGTGTACTGAGCCTCCTCGCCACATTTTCCGCCACAGCGCGCTGCCCTCGCCAGAGGCCGCGCGCTTGAGCGTCTCCCACCGCTATTCGCATATGAAAATCAGCCACGTTTCTCTCTCCCTTTCGGTCGCATTCGCCCTCGCGCTCTCCGCATCCGCTCAGACGGTTTTGCGTTTCGCCGGCGCCACCACGTTGGAAAAAGCCATCAAGCCCATCGCAGGCGCCATCGGCCAGACCCACAAAGTCACCATTGAACTCGTGCCCAACGGCGCGGGTCGCGGCCTCGAAGATCTCGTGGCCGGCAAAGCCCAGGTCGCCATGCTCGCGGGCTCGCTCACCAACTTCGCCGCCCAGATCAACGGGAAGAAACCCGGCACCATCGATCCGGAAAAACTGAAAGTGCATCCCTTGTTCGAGATGGGCGCGGTGGTCATCGTTCATCCCTCCAACCCCGTCGCTTCGCTCACCCACGAACAGATTCGCGGGCTTTTTAGCGGCAAGATCACCAATTGGAAAGAGGTCGGCGGCCCCGACACCCCGGTGCTCATCGTGATCTCGGCGCCGTCCGACGGTGTCCGCTCGGTGGTCACCGAGAAGATCATGGCGGACACGGCCTATGCCGCTACCGCCCGCATGTTCCAAACTTCGCCCGAAATGAACAAGGTCGTCGCCCAAGTGCCCGGAGCGGTCGCCATGCTGAGCGAGAAAAATGCCGCTCCCGAAGTCCGCGCCATCAAACCCGCGCAACCCATCCTTGTGCCCTACTCTCTCATCTCCATCGGCGAACCGACCGAGCCGATCAAAAGCATCATCGCCGAGATTCAAACCCGGCTCAAGTAACCGCCTTTGCTCCTCACTTTCGTCATGAAAACTGCACGTTCATCCATCCTCCTCCTATGCCTCGCCATCGCGCCGGCATTGTTGGCTCAAACTGCCATCAAGTTCAATGGATCCAGCACCACGCACAAGATGCTGCTGCCTTACGCTGACGCCATCGCCAGCGCCCATAAGGCCAAGATTGTCTTCGTGCCCAACGGCACCGGCCGCGGACTGGAGGACCTCGCCGCGGGCCGAGCGGATGTGGCCATGATCACCGGCGATCTCTCTTATTTCGCCCAATTGCTCAACGAAGCGAAGGCCGGCACGATCGATCCTGCCAAGGCCCGCACCTTCCGGCTGGCCGATCTCGAAAAAACGGCCGCCACCGCCATCGTGCATCCCAGCAACCCGGTGGCCAAGTTGACGCACGCCCAGCTTCAAGGTCTGTTCAGCGGCAAGATCACCAATTGGAAAGAGGTCGGCGGACCCGATCTCGCGGTCGTGCCCATCCTGCCCTCTCCCTCGGACGGCGTGTTCGGCTCATTCACCGTGGCGATCATGAAGGGCGTGCCCTTTGCGGCCACCGCCCGCAAGGTGACCCTCGCCACCGACCTGCCGAAAATCGTCGCCCAACTCCCGGGCGCCATCGCGTTCCTCAGCATTGCCAACGCCGTCGGCGAGGTGCGCAAGGCCGCGCCCGAGCCGCAATTTATTCCGCCCAACTACCTCGTCACGCTCGGCGAACCGGCCGAGCCCGTGAAATCACTCATCGCCGATTTCCAGGCACAGGTGAAATAAGCGCTTTCCCAGCATGAGAACCCTCGGTCATCGTATCTATGCACTCGTCGGCGCTCTGCTTGCCGGTGTGATTCTGACTGTGGCGCTCTCCATGGTGTCAACAGATCGGCTGGTCACCGCCACTGAGCAACTCGGCCGCGTCAATCTGGCCAGCATCGAGCTGATCCAGCAGCTCAGCTCGCTGTTCGATCGCCAAAACTCCATTGTCAACGGTGCCCCGGCCGAGATGGATCTGGCCAAGGCCAAGGCCCGCGCCGACGAATTCCGCAAAGCGGGTGAGGACGTCAAAGCCCTCATCGCCAAACTCTCGCCCCTGGCCACGGACGCCACCTTGCAAGCTGCTCTGGCCGCCGTGCAAAAAGAACTGCCGGCCTTCGCCGCCGGAGCCGAAAATGTCTTCAAGCTCGGTGCCGACTTCCTCCAGCAGCAAGCCGTGGAAACTCTGCAACAAGAGGTCAACCCCGTGCAGGACCGGATTCGCGCCGCCCAGGAAAAACTCACGCGCCGCGCGCTGGAAATCGCCGCGGCCGCCCCCGCCGGCATCACCGCGGAGGCGCGTTACGGGCGCAGTCTGATTATCATCGTGGGACTGCTCACGGTGCTCCTCGGTACGGCCGCGAGTGTGTGGGTCGTGCGCCGCTATGTCGTCGCCCCCTTGCAACACCTCGTCCGCGATCTGACTGACACCTCCGACCACTCCACTTCGTCCGCGCAATCCGTCGCCGAAGCCAGCCAGTCACTCGCCTCAGGTTCGAGCGAGCAGGCCGCCTCCGTCGAGGAGACCAGCGCCACTCTCGAAGAAATTGCGAGCGTGACCAAGCGTAACGCCGAGAACGCGCAAAATGCCCGTTCGCTCGCCGGTCGCGCCCGCGGCGCCGCCGAAGGTGGTGCCAGCGAAATGGAGCAAATGCGAGTGGCCGTGGCTGACATCAAGGCCGCCAGCGACAATATCGCGCAGATCATCAAGACCGTCGATGAGATCGCCTTCCAGACGAACATCCTCGCCCTCAATGCCGCGGTCGAAGCCGCTCGCGCGGGCGAAGCCGGTCTCGGTTTCGCGGTCGTAGCCGAGGAAGTCCGGGCTCTCGCCCAACGCAGCGTCGCTGCCGCCCGCGAGACCGCGGCCAAGATCGAGCACTCGCTCAAGGCCAGCACTCGCGGCGTTGAGATCAGCGGCAAGGTTGTTGCCCGCCTGCAGGAGATCGTCACCTCCGCCCGTGAGGTCGACCAGCTGGTGGACGAGATCGCCACCGCCTCGCAGGAGCAAAGCACCGGCATCGCCCAAGTCGGCACCGCCATCACTCAAATTGAGCGCGTGACCCAGTCCAACGCGGCGAACGCCGAGGAAACTTCGAGCGCCGCGCAGGAGCTGAACCATCAGACCGACACCTTGCGCCAGTGCATCGAGCAACTGCGCACCTTGGTTGAAGGCGGCGCGGGTGGGCAACGGATGGCCGTGGCCCACGAATCCGAGCAGAATCATGTGCCGCCGCCCGCCCCTGCGCCGGAGCGGCGCCGGGCCAAGCCGGCCCTCGTCTCGGCCAACTAACGCCTTCTGCGTTTAGCGTTTTCGATGCGTAAAGCGAAGCCGCTTTACGCATCTTTTTCGTATCGTGGCCACGCCCTGCGGTTGTCTGCCGGCGGGAGATTTGGCTCGTGACGGTGGCGCCGCCGGGTAAGTTCGCGGATGTTTTCGCCGGTGCTGGCGATGATCATTCTCGACCTTCCCCGCCATGAAATTCCTCCTGCCGATGCGCGCATTGCGGTTGCTTGTCCTCGGGCTATTCGCGCTGGGGTTGAGTGAACTTCCTGCCACAGCAGCGGCCGCGACGGCCAAGGTCCGCGTGCTGCTCGTGCTCGGCGGCCACGGTTTTCACAAAGAGCCGTTTTGGGCGCTGTTCGATGGCTGCCCCGATTCCACCTACGAGATCGTCGAGCATCCCGACGTTCACGCGATGTTCAAACCCGACAAGGCCAGGAGCTACGACGTGATGGTGTTCTACGACATGTGGGACGACATCACGGCCGAGGCCAAGGCGGACCTCGTGCAATGCTTGAAGGCCGGCAAAGGGCTGGTCGTCTTGCACCACGCCTATTGCAGTTATCGCAACTGGAGCGAGTACACGGAGATCGTCGGCGGCCGTTTCGAGTTCGTCGAATGGACTGACCGCGCGGGCAAACACCCGGCCACCTCCTACAAGCACAATGTCGATTTCACGGTTCGGGTGACCGATCCGCTGCATCCGGTCACGCGCGGGATGTCCGATTTCAAAATTCACGACGAAACTTACAGGAACGGCCGCGTAAACCCGGGCGTCACGCCACTGCTCACCACCGAGGAACCGACCAGCACGCCGACCCTCGGTTGGACGCATCGCTACGGTCAGGCCAAGGTCGTCACCCTGCTGCTCGGTCACGACACCAAAGCTTACGAAAACGTGAACTTCCGCCGCTTCTTGCACCAAGCCATCCACTGGGTGGCGACGCCGTGACCGCCGCCGCATGGCAGGACGCCGCCGAGCGCGTCTTTGCCTATCTCGCCCTGACGACGCCCGCTCCGGCGACACCCTGCGATGCCGTGGTCGGCTTCGGACATTTCGATCTGCGCATCCCGCGCGCGTGTGGCACGCTCTTCCGTGCGGGTCGCGTCCGGCACATCATATTCACGGGCGGCATCGGCGCAGGCACCGCCGATCTCGGCGCTCCGGAAGCGGACGTGTTTAGCGCCGAGCTGCGCCGCGATTTTCCGGACATTTCTCCGGCGTCCGTGTTTACCGAAAACCAATCGACCAACACCGGCGAAAACATCCGGTTTACCGCCGCAAAACTCGCCCGCCAACAGCCCGCACTGGCTTTCGGGCACGGCATTCGCTCGGCGCTGCTGGTCGCCAACCCGTGCCGCCAACGTCGCGTCTGGCTCACCTGGCGCGCGAACCTGCCCGACGTCCCCGCGCACTGCGCGCCGCCCGCATCGAGTTTCGCCGCCGAGCAGGCTCTCTACGCCAGCAAAGGACAAGATATCCGCCTCCAGTTGCTCGGCGAAATCGAGCGCATCCTCGCCTATCCCGCCAAAGGCTGGATTCAGGCCGAGCCTGTGCCGCCCGAGATTCTCGCCGCGACCGAACAACTGCGCCTCGCACCGCGTTGAACCGGCCGTGCCCGGCTATTTCCGCAAACGCGCGACGGGAGACTCCAGCTCCGGATTTGCAGCGGAGGCACGCCGCGCCGCACCGACGTGCAGTGCACGCGCGATCTCGGCATACCATGCCTCGAACGGCGCGTAGGACCGGCGGTCGCTCGTCACCACCGCCAGCAGTGCCTTCGCCCCCCGCGCCCGCAACGCCGCGTCGATGCGCAACCCGCACCCGCCCACTTTTACCTTCAATCGGGAACTGAGCTCGAAAACGGCAAATTTCAGGTGCGTCAATTTCAGCCGCGGATCTTCCAGCGAATGGCAAAACTCCACGGCATCGGGCGGCGGGGCTCCTGCGCCCCAATTGGTCGCAAAGATCAACACGGTATCGTTCTGTCGCAACCGCGCCGCCGAATAGCGGGCAACGTTGTGCACCTCCGCCTCCACGCCAGCATGGAGCAATCGTTCACGCACGGTTTGCGCAAACTGCTTCGTTTTACCAGACACTGTGGCGTAGAGCACCGTAATCCCAGCTGACATGGATGGTGCGCACGCTGAACTCGCTCCGGCCTCCTGCCAAGCACGACCTCGCATCTTCACGGAGCAGCCGGCTCTTCTTCCGGCAAGGGCTCGCCACGCGTTTCCGGTGCCCAGATCAACACCACGATCCCGCCCAGATACGCCGTGGCCATGAGGATCGCAGCCAGCCGGAATGCCGGGATCGTCGCCACCCCCTCCAGCGATTGCGCCAGCCCGCCCATCAGCAGCGGTCCGCTGATCGCCACAAACCGCGAGGCGTTGTAACAAAAGCCCGTGCCGGTCGAGCGGAGGCGCGTCGGAAACAACTCCGGAAAATAGATCGCATAACCGCCAAACACCGCCAGCGCACCGAACCCGAGCAGCGGGTACAGGTACCAAATTTGCTCGGGCGTGCGAAAAAAGTAGAACGTCGTCACCACGCTCGCCCACGCCAGCAGCAACGCCACGAAGAAAGACCGGCGCCGCCCGAAGCGCACTGTCCCAAACGTGAACGCCAGCACGCCGAAGAACGATCCCGCTTGTTGCAGCATAAGCGCCTTCGACTTGATCCGGGTTTTCTCGTCCTTCGTCACGGAGCGCCCGACCAGCTCTGCCAGCTTGGCCGTCTGCTCCGGGGTCAACGGCCGGGCCAGCGCCTCGGCGGGGGTCAGCTTCACGCCGGGCCAGAGCGTCTTGATGCAAAGCCGCGCCACCTGCTCGGCCTCGGTTGCGGAAAATCGGCGCGCCACCTCCGCCCGTTCCGTGGGTGCCGCCTGCAACCAGGCCGTGACTTTCGGCCGCGTTTCCTGACTCAGCGTCGGGATGGTGGTGTCGATCAGCTCGGGGCTCCAATACACCGCGCCCCACAAGCCGATGATGCCCGCCAGCCCCAGGCCAAAGCCGACCAGCGTGCGCCTCCGCCAGCGCCCATCGGTAAACAATTCGCTCAACGCCCCGAAGTGGCTGCCGTCCTCGGTCGCATGCGCCCGCGCCACGGTCCATTTCTCCGGCTCGCGCAACACCGCAAAAACCAAAAACGCCAGCAACGCCGGCAACGCGCCGATACAATAAAGCCCTTGCCAGCCCCACCGCGGCACCACCACGCCGAGCAGCCACGCCGCCAGCACCGTGCCCAGCGCCGAGAGCGCTTGGAGCAACCCCAGCATGTGCGTACGCGCCGCCGCCGGCATCGCCTCCGCGATCAGCGAAGCGCCCACGGCAAACTCGCCGCCGATGCCCAATCCCGTGAGAAACCGCCCGACACCGAAGAGCTGCCAGTTGGGCGCCAGCGCGCTCAGCCCCGTGCAGCCGGCATAAATCAGAATGGTCACCGCCATCGTTTTCACCCGGCCCCATTTGTCGCCGAGCACACCAAAAAAGAGCCCGCCGCACGCCCAGCCCGCGATGAACGCCGAGGTCACGAAACCGCCGATCCGGTTGATCTCCGCCTCGCCCGCCTGCGGCAGCAATTCCGTCAACGCGATGGAGCGCGTGATCGTGAAGACCTGTTGGTCCATCGTGTCGAACATCCACGCCAGCGCCGCGAGCGCGAACACCAGCCAATGGCGTCCGGTCATGTGCCGCCACCAAGCGCCGGAGGGAATAGGACTGGATATGTCAGTGGTGGGCATGTCGCAGCCAGTGAGATCCGCAGTTCACACGACGACGCCGAGAAAAGCCAGTCGTTGTTTCATGCCCCCGCTCCATCATGCGCCAGCACCAGTCGCACCAACGCCGCGCGCGTTTCCATGTGGGGATTGTGCCCGGCCTCGGGAATCGTCTCCACCCGTGACGCGGGGAAATGCCGCGCAATCGCCGGCAGATCTTCGGGCAGCACGAAACGCGATTTGCCGCCCGCGATGACCAGCGTCGGGCCCTCGAAACGATCGTCGGGACGCAGCGAATCTTTGCCGAGCGCGCCGAGCTCGGCGGCCAGCACCGGTAGATTGACCGCCCAACGCCATTGGCCGGACTCGTCCTGCGCGAGGTTGGTCGCGAGAAATTTCCGCAGCGCCCAATCCGGCACCGCCGCCTCCAGCCGCGCCTCGGCATCGGTCCGGTTGCGCAGCTCCGCCAGCGGCAACGCCTGCATCGCGGCCAATTGCCGGCGCAGCGACGGCGACTCGTAATCCCGCGGCGCCACATCGACCGCGATCAGCCGCTCCACCCGCGCCGCGTGCCGGCAGGCGATGCGCATCGCGACTTTGCCGCCCATGCTATGGCCCATCAGCACCGCGCGCTCGATCCCTTGCGCATCGAGCCAGGCCAGCACGTCATCCGCCATCGCGGCAAACGTCATCTCGGCCGCATGCGGCGAACTACCATGGTTGCGCAGATCGAGCGCCAGCACGTGGTAACGCTCCGCCAGCTCGCGCCCGGCCGTCTGCCAGTTGCGCGACGAGCCGAGCAGCCCGTGCAGCACCACCAACGGCGGCCGCCCCGCCCCGCCCAGATCCCGATGAAAAAGAAGCATCCGCTCCAGATGTCAGAGCCCCGCCGCCGGGCGCCAGACATTTTTGCCTGCGAGCTTGCCTCGCCGCCTGCCGCGCGCTGCCATCGGCGGCCTTCGCCATGTCCACCGACGCCGAGAAACTCACCCCGATGATGCAACAATACTTCGAGGTGAAACGCGGTCTGCCGCGCGACACCCTGCTGCTCTTCCGGCTCGGCGATTTCTACGAGTTGTTCTTCGACGATGCCGTCGTCGCTTCGCGCCTGCTCGGGCTCACGCTCACCAAACGCCAGGAGCATCCGATGGCCGGCCTGCCGTTTCACGCCGCCGACACCTACGTGGGCAAGCTCCTCGCCGCGGGCAAGAAGGTCGCCATCTGCGACCAGCAGGAGGCCGCCAAACCCGGCAAGCTCGTGAAACGCGAGCTCACGCGCATCCTCACGCCCGGCACCACGCTCGCCGCGAGCCAGGTCGACGCCCAGCGCAACCACTACCTAGCGGCCCTCTCGCTCGACGCGCGCGGCCTGCACACCGCCTGGCTCGACCTCACCACCGGCGAGTTCCGCGTCGCCACCGATCCGCACATCGAAAACCTCCTGCCGGTGCTCACCGCGCTGGAGCCGCGCGAGCTGCTCGTCGCCGAGGGCGAACTCGCCCGCTGGCAGGCCGCGCCGCACGACCAGACCGCCGTGCACGCGCTCCACCGCTTCTGCCTGGACCGGCTTTGCACCGAGCTGCCGGCATTTCATTTTGAAACCGCCACCGGCGCGAAAACCGTCCTCGACGGCCTCGGCGTGTTGAATCTCGAAGGCTTCGGCCTCGCGCCCGATCACCCGGCGCTCGGTCCGGCCGGGACGCTCGTGTACTACGCCAGCGAGAGCCTCTGCGCCAAACCCGAGAACCTCCGCTCGCTCCAGGAATACCGCAGCGGCGGCGCGCTCCTGCTCGACCCCGCCAGCCTGCGCAATCTGGAGATTTTCCAATCCATCCGCGGCGGCCGCGAAGGTTCGCTCTTCGGCGCGATCAACCGCACCGTTACCGCCGCCGGCGCACGCCTGCTCGAACGCTGGCTCGCCACACCCACGCTGGAGTTGGCGGAAATTCAGCGCCGCCAGGCCATCGTCGGCGAATTGCTCGCCCAGCCGCCCGGCCTCGCCGCGCTGCGCGAGGCGCTCGGCTCGGTGCGCGACATCCCGCGCATCCTCGGCCGGCTGCAAAACCGCCTGCGCAATCCGCGCGAACTCGGCGGCGTCAACGACACGCTCGCGCAAATCCCCGGCCTCAAGGCCACGCTGGCCGGCTTTGGCTCCGACACGCCGCTGGCCGCGCTCGCGGCGCAGTTGCAGGAATTGCCCGAGCTGCGCGCCCTGCTGGCCCGCGCGCTGGCCGACGAGTTGCCCGCCGATCTCAACGACGGCCACTTCATCCGCACCGGTTACGACCCCGAGCTCGACCGCCTGCGCAGCCTCACCACCGACAACAAAACGTGGCTCTCCGATTTGGAGCGCACCGAGCAGGAGCGCACCGGCATCAAGAGCCTGAAGGTGCGTTTCAACTCCGTCTTCGGGTACTACATCGAGGTCACCAGGGCCAATCTCCACCTCGTCCCCTCCGACTACATCCGCAAGCAGACCACGGCCAATGGCGAGCGGTACGTCACCGAAGCGCTCAAGCTGAAGGAAAAGGAAATTTTCCACGCCGAGGAAAACGCCCTCGCGCGCGAGAAGGAGCTGTTCGCCCAGCTCGTCGCTCTCGTGCTCGACGACTCGCTCGCGCTCGCGCACACCGCCGACGCCCTCGCCGAACTCGACGTGCTCGCCGGCTGGGCCGGACTCGCGCGCGAGTGGGATTACTGCCGGCCCGAGCTCGACGAGAGCGACGTGCTCGACATCGCCGAAGGCCGCCATCCCGTCGTCGAGCAGATGTTGAAAAACGAGCGCCACGGGCTCGCCGGCGCCACCGCCTTCGTGCCCAACGACGCGCTCCTCGCATGCAGCGACGCGCAGATTCTCCTGCTCACGGGCCCCAACATGGCCGGCAAGTCCACCTACATCCGGCAGGTGGCGTTGATCACCCTGCTCGCGCAGATCGGCTGCTGGACCCCGGCGAAACGCTGCCGCGTGGGACTCGTGGACCGCATTTTCTCGCGCGTCGGCGCCAGCGACGATCTCGCCCGCGGCAATTCCACATTCATGGTCGAGATGAACGAGACCGCCAACATCCTCAACAACGCCACCGACCGCAGCCTGATCATCCTCGACGAAATCGGCCGCGGCACCTCGACCTACGACGGGCTGAGCATCGCGTGGGCGGTGGTGGAGCACCTGCACCGCGACGCCACCCGCGGCCCGCGCACGCTGTTCGCCACGCACTATCAGGAGCTCACCCAGCTGGACAAACACCTGCTGCGCCTGCGCAACTGCTCCGTCGCCGTCAAAGAGTGGAACGACGACATCATTTTCGTGCGCCGCGTCGTCCCCGGCGCCGCCGATCGCAGCTACGGCATCCAGGTCGCGCGTCTCGCCGGCCTGCCACTGAGCGTGATCGACCGCGCCAAGACCATTCTGACGAAGCTCGAAAGCGACGACACCTCGGTCGAACTGCCCGCGCCCAAAGCACAGCCGAAGAAGCGGCTCACGGTGAAGCCCGCGGACGACCACCAGCTCAATTTGCTTTGAGCAGGCACGCGCCCCGGCGCGTTACGCCAGCACCGGGGCGGCAAAACCAGAGACGCCTCGCGTCAGATGTCGTTGCGACCGGTCTCGATGAACTCTTCCAGCCGCTCGGCTTTCACGCTGTTGCAGTCGGCGATGTAGCGCATGATATCGCGCACCGACAGCACGCCGATCAGCCGACCGTGATCCATCACCGGCAGATGTCGGAAATGGCGTCCGGTGTGTTGATCCATCACTTCCTCCACCGTGCTGGCAGCATCGATGGTGACCGGATCGCGCGTCATCACGTGAGCGATCGGGGTCGACCGCGGATCGCGGTTGGCGCCGACGACACGCACGAGCACATCGCGTTCAGTAAAGATGCCGACAAGCTTGTCGCCATCCATGACCAGCACATCGCCGGTCCGCCGTTTATTCATCTCCTGCACTGCCTCGGAGACAGTGACATTGGAGGCTACGCTGAATATCTCTTCACCTTTCTTTTCCAGGATCGTGGATATTGGGGCATTCATGTTTAGGGTAGGTTAACTAGAACGTCCCGGTTTTTAGCAGGCACCCCTCCAACAGACAACCCCTATCCCGAGAGCGAAGTGAGCTAATACGTTTCTTATTTCTGAATATTATCAAAGCTCAGAAGACACGCCTAGGCCTTGCGAAAATCTCCGCCACACTTCGATCACGCAATAGGGTCCCGGCTCGCAATCTCCCCGCGAAAAATCAGCCGCAACTTGCAGCTCTCACAACACGATCCGCACGCCTTTGCGCAGGTAGGTCGGAACATCGAGGTCCTGGCCTTCGAAGAGATTGCGATCCGTGTGCTCGAAATGGCCGCGCGCTTCGAGTTCGCCAAAGGTGAATTCGTTCTGGTCGGCCTTGGCCCGCGCAGCGGCGGCCTCGGCTTTGGCGGCGGCTTCACTTTTGGCCGCCGGCTCCACTTTAACCGATGGATTGGTCGCTGTGCCCGCGGGTGCCGCGGGCGTTTCCGTCGGCGCAGCCGCTTTTGCCGTTTGCGGACGGGCGCGCGGCGTCACAGACGGTCGGCGCATCGCCATGCCGCGCCCACTGAGATCCGTCGTGCCGAGCACGCACACTTCCACGCGTCCCTGCATCGCTTCGTCGATTACGGCGCCCATCACCACATGGGAATCTTTGCCGAATTGCTCGGTGACGGCGGACATCAGCTCGTTGACTTTCGGCAGCGTGAGGTCGGGACCGCCGGTGATGTTGACCAACAAGCGGTCGGCTTTGCGGGTAAACTCCGGCGTGGCCAGCAGCGGGCACATTTTCAGGCTCGCGATCGCCTGCGCCACCGCCGCCTCGCCCTCGCCGGCCCCGAGACCGAAGAGTGTCTTGCCGCCGCGCGTCTGGAACGCCTGCCGCAAGGTGGCAAAATCGAGGTTGATCAACCCGGTGCGAAAGAGCATCGCCCAGATCGATTTCACGCCGCGCCCGATCCACGCGTCGGCGCGCGCAAATGCATCGAGCACGGTCTCGTTGTCCGCGCCTTCCTGCATGAGCACGTCGTTGGGCAGCGGGATGACGGCGTCGCACACGCGGCGCATCGCTTGCAGCGCATCCTCGGCCTGTTTCAGCCGGCGGCCGCCCTCGAAACTGAACGGCATGGTGACAAAGGCGATGACGAGCGCGCCCTGCTCGGTGGCGATCTCCGCCACCACGGGCGCCGCGCCACTGCCGGTGCCGCCGCCCATGCCGGCGACGAGAAACACGAGGTCTCGATCCCTCACCACCGCGGCGATTTTCTCCCGGTCGGCCTCGGCCGCCTCGCGTCCGAGCTCGGCATCGCCGCCGGCGCCGAGACCGCGCGTGATGCCGGCGCCGATCAGCACTTTTTCCTGCACCGGCGAGCTGGAGAGCGCCTGCATGTCGGTGTTGACCACCGCGAGTTGCATGCGGTCGAGGTTGTCCATCTTCAACCGATCCACGGCATTCGAGCCCGCGCCGCCGATGCCGACGATCTGGAGCGCGATGGTGCGGTCGGTGAGCAGCGGATTTTCGAGCGGCAACTCGTTGGGCGAGGACTGGCTCATGGATCAGGTTTTCGCGAAAAGTTTTTGGAAGAAACCGAGCTTGCCCCGCGCCGGCCGCGGATGGCGCTCGGCCTGGGAGGCGAGTCCGTAATAGAGCAGCCCCAACGCCGTGCTGAAGCTTGGGTCGCGCAAATTCTCGCTGACCGACGGCGGCGGCTCGCCGAGGTGGGCCGGCACGCCAAATACCTTGGCGGCGCATTCGGCGATGGCGGGAAGCTTGGCGGTGCCGCCGGTGAGCGTCACGCCCGCGGCGCAGGTTTCCGGCGCGAACGCCGTGCCGAGTTTTTTCTTCACCACCTCGAAAATCTCCCACGTGCGCGTCGCCGTGATCTGTTCCAACGCCTGCCGGGGGAACTGACGGTCGCCGATGGCAAAGTTGCCATCGAGCCACACTTTGTCGCCCTTGGCGCCGGGCGACACCAGGGCGCGGCCGTGGCGCAGCTTGAGTTTTTCCGCCTGTCCCTCGGTGAGCCGGAGGCCGAGCGCGAGATCGTTGGTGAGGTGCGCGCCGCCCACCGGCAACACACCGGTAATGTAGGGCACGCCGTCGCGGTAGAGCACGAAATCGGTGGTACCGGCACCGATGTCGATGGCGAGCACGCCGTGCTGCCGGTCCTCCGCGGTCGTCACCATGTGGCCAGAGGCGAGGCTCGCGAGCACCAGCTCCCGCACCTCCAAATTAAAACCGCGGATCACGTGGATGTTGTCGGCGAGTTTGTTTTCCTGGCCGTGCACGATCCAGTAACCGACTTCCAGCCGCCGGCCCACCAGATGCTCGGGGCTGCCGGGCACCACGCGTCCGTCGACGCGAAACGGCCGGCGGATGTTGTGCACGACCATGCGCCCGGGCGGCAATTCCTTGGCGGTGGCGAGCCGGCACACGGTATCGATGTCGTGCGCGCTCACCATGTTGTCGGCCGCGCGGACGTTGACCGCCTCTTCGTTGTAGAAACCCTCCAGATGGCTGCCGGTCTGCGCGAGGAAAACGTAGTCGATGCGCTCGCCCGCGCTCTGCTCGGCGGCTTCGAGCGCGCTGTGCGTGCACTCGCTGGCGGCCTTGTAGTCGACGACGGTGCCCTTGATGACGCCGCGCGACTGGCACTCGCCATAGCCGATGATGGCGAGCTCGCGGCCGGTGAATTCGCCGACGAGGGCGGTGACTTTGGCAGTGCCGATTTCGACGGCGCCGATGAAGCGTGGTCTGGAACTCACGGAGAAGTGGAAGCGCGCAGGAAGTTGGGAAAGGCGGGCAAAACGGGCTTGGTGGCCGGATCTGCAACCGGCTTCGGCGCCGCGACGGCGCGCGACGGTGTGGGTGCGGGCAACGCGCCCACCACCACCGGCACATGGCTGCCGAGACTCAGGTCGACCTTGGTCATGGGAGCAACCGCGGAGGGCCGCAGCTCGTCGCGAATTTTGTCGAGCTTGGCGAGTTGCCGGAAGAAGTCGTCCTTGGTCGTGAACACCACGGTGCGAATTTCCGACGTGCGCACCTCGATCAGGTGATCCGTGGCAAACCGCGCGAGCGACACCGCCTCGAACGTCCGGTACAAATGATCCGCCTCAAGATGGGCGCGCGCCAGCAATTCCGCCACCACGTCCATCCCGCCGATGGGCGCAAAGCCATCGCCGCGCCGCATCAGCCGCGCGTCGCCCAGATCGAGCCAGGGCAACGTGCCACGCGTATCGGCCGCGTGCCCCTCGCCCTCGAACACGATGCCATCGCGCGCCACGAGAAATTCGCGCAACTGGCCGTCGCGGGATTGCGCCATCAACCGCGCCACCGGCACGCGTTCGTTTATCGTGACGTGCAGCGCATCGGGAAACGACTTGGTCAGCACCGCCGCGCGCACCTGGCTGCACGCGAGCAACCGTTCCTGCGCCTTGGCCAGATCGAGTTCCACCAAGCTCACGCCCTTCGGCAAAGCGAGCTGGCGGGTCAGCCACGCCTCGTTGAGCGGTCCGTCGCTGGTCAGCCGCAACGTCCGCACCGGCACCGCCTGCGTCGCCGTGGCGAGCCGTTTCGGATTGTGATCAATCACCGTGTAAACTTCCACCGCCGCCCAGATCGCCGCGCCGCCCAGCACGAGCCCGCCGAGCGTCTTGGCCACCGCCAGCGCGTGGCGCCGCCGTCCCGACTTCGACATCGCGCGCGGTTGCACTTCCTGGGGGATGTCCCGCCAGGAGCGCGCCGAGGGAAGTGTCTGGGAGGAGTCGCTCATGCCTTTGTCGCCGTCGCCGCGCGGAAGCGTGCCAACGCCGGTGCGACCAGCTCCCGGACCAACGCCGTGAAATCCAGCCCCACGCAACGCGCACTCATCGGCAGCAAACTCGTTTCCTTCATGCCGGGCAGCGTGTTGATTTCGAGGAAAAACAATTCGTTTTTCGCCGACAGCATGAAATCCACCCGCGCGTAGTCGCGACACCCGCAGGCCGCGAACGCCGCCGCGGCCGCCGTTTGCGCCGCCGCCGTCACCGCCGCATCGAGCGGCGCCGGGGCAAAATACTCGGATGCACCGGGAGTGTACTTGCTCGCGAAGTCGTACACGCCGGACTTGGGCCGGATCTCCACCACGCCCATCGCGCGACCGTTGAGCACGCCCACCGAAAGCTCGCGCCCGAAAATCCGCGTCTCGATCAGCCACGCGCCCCGGTCGATCGCGGCCAGCTTTTCCGCCAGTTGCGCGCGGTTGTTTACGATCGCCAGTCCGACGCTGCTGCCCTCATTGCTGGGTTTCACGATCAGTTGCTCGCCGAGCCGGGCAACGACCTCGTCGACCGCCGGCTTCTTGTCGGCGGTGAACGCCACGGACTCGGCGCCGCGCACGCCGCGCGTGGCCGCCGCCTGCTTGGTGCGCACCTTGTCCATCGTGAGCGCGCTGCTTGCCGCATCGCAGCCGGCGTGTTGAATGCCCGCCGCCGCCAGCAACGACTGCATGCCGCCGTCTTCGCCGAACGTGCCGTGCAACGTCGAGAACACCACGTGCCGCGCGGGATCGAGCCCGGCCGGCAGCGCGTTCTCGTTTATCTCGAACAGACGCGTGGGGAACGAGCGGGCCAGCGCCACCGCCGACGCGCGTCCCGAGCCCAGCGACACCTCGCGCTCTTCCGACGTGCCGCCGCACAACACCGCAATGATGGGTTCAGTTTTCATAAAACGTCCTTCCAGTTTTTTCCGAACAAAAGCACCTCCGGCAGCAGCTCCACGCCTTTGCGCTGCCGCACCTCGGCCCGCACGCGCCGCACGAGGGCGAGCACATCGCCCGCCGTCGCCGCGCCGCGATTCACGATGAAATTCGCGTGCACCGGCGACACCTCGGCGTCGCCCACCCGCGCGCCCTTCAACCCGCACTCGTCGATCAACCGGCCCGCCGAACCTTCGGCCGGGTTGCGAAACACGCACCCGGCACTCGGCTCGCGCGGCTGGCTTTCGTGGCGTTTGCGCCGGTACGTTTCGATCTGGCGGCTGATCGCCTCGGAATCCGCCACCGTCGACGGACGCAACCGCGCACCGAGCGCGATGCCCGTGTCCAGCGTCGCGCAATGCCGGTAGTCGACCGCCAGCTCCTCGCGCCGCCACGTGCGCACGTCGCCGGCGAAATCCATGATCTGCACTTCCTCGACGACCTGGAACATCCAGCCGCCCATCGCGCCGGCGTTCATGCGCAACGCGCCGCCAACCGTGCCGGGAATGCCCTCCAGAAATTCGAAACCTTGCAACCCGGCCTTGGTCGCCAAGCCGCAAAGATTTTTTAAACGCAGCCCTGCGCCCACCCACACACTGCCGTCGGTGCGCAGCTCAAACGCCGACCACGCCGAATGAGTCAGCGCGACAACCAGACCGTCCACGCCCTCGTCGGGCACGATGAGATTCGATCCGCGCCCCAACAAATACACGGGCAAAGCGTGCTCCCGCGCGCCGCGGAGCAATATGCGCAAATCCTCGGCGCTGGCCGGCTCGGCATAAACGCGCGCCGCGCCGCCCACCCGCATGGTCGTCTTCGCTGCCAGCGGTTCCTCGCATACGAGCTTCGTGTCGCGACTCAGCTGCGCGGCAAACGCGGCTGAAAATTTCTCCCAGCGCGTCGGAGCGGACGGTGGCGTCACACGTTGCGCCAGCCAGGCGCGCGCCATCTGATCGATGTCGCCTGCGCCGACAAATGCCACGAAATCGCCCGGACGCACATCGCGGTCCAGTGCGCGAAACAGCTCTGCCTCGTTGCCAAGGTGGTGACACGCGCCCGCCTCGGGCTGCAACGCCCGCAGTGCGGCAAACACATCCGCCGTCGTGCCGCCAGCGATCGGCGCTTCGCCCGCGGCATAAACGTCGAGCAGGTACACGCCATCGGCGCGAGCGAGCGCGGTGGCAAAATCGTTTTTGAACTGCGCCGTGCGACTGTAGCGGTGCGGTTGAAACGCCACGAGCAACCGGCCGCCGTCGTCGCGTCGGAGGCTTTCGAGCAGTGCGCCGATCTCCGACGGGTGGTGCGCGTAATCTTCGATCACCGTGAGCGCGGGCGACTCCAGCAACACGCCTTGCCTGCGGCGCACGCCGGGATAATCGGCAAGCAGGGTCGGCATGAGCGTCGCGCCCATGAGCTGAGCGGCGGCGAGCGCGGCGGCGGCATTGGCGGCGTTGAACGCGCCGGCGGCCCGCACCTCGGCGGTCGACACCGCGAAATGTCCGGAGAGCGCGAGCTGCTGGCTGAGCCCGACTTTGCGTTGCACCGCAAAAGCGAATTGCCCGTTCGGCCCAAAGGTCACCGCCGTTGGGAGCGCTTGCGCCGCCCGCGCCGAGAGCGCGCAGGTGGCGTTCGTCAGCACCGCGCCGCGGGTCCGACGGAACAGCGCCGCAAAGGTCGCTTCGAGATCGGAGAGTTGCCGGTAGTAATCCGGGTGATCCCAGTCGAGATTGGTGACCACCGTGAGCTCGGGTGCGAAGCGGTCGATGGTGCCGTCGCTCTCGTCGACCTCCGCCACCACCCATTCGTTCGTGCCGGCCGCCGCAGGGGCCAGATTGGCGTCGTTAAACAAACCGCCGAGCACATAGCCCGCCGGAAACCCCGCGCGCCGCAGCGCTGAGATCAGCATCGCCGTGGTCGTGGTCTTACCGTGCGCGCCGCACACCGCGACGAGTTTGCGAACGCGCGCCACTTCGGCGAGCAGCTCGCCCCGCCGCACGCGCAACAGCCCGCGCGCCGTGGCCGCCGCGTAGGTGGGATGCGTCGGCGCGATGGCCGAGGAATGAATCAAGCACTCGCAATCATCGGGCAACGGCCCGAGGCGCACGCCAGCGCGCTCCAGCTGCACGCGCATCGCTTCGGTCAGGGCGTCGTCTTCGCCGCTTACCTCAAAGCCCAGCGCTGCGAGGTAGATCGCCAGCGGACCGACGCCCATGCCGCCCACGCCCGCGCAATGCAGGCGACGCAGCTCGCGTCCGAAAAGAGAGGGCCGGAGTGCGGCGTTCATGCCTGGGCCGAGGCCGGCCGCTCCTTCGGCTCGGGCGGCCGGGGCGGCGCCACGACCTGCTCCAGATCGTCGAGCATGAGCTCAAGGGAATTGGCGCGCTCCATCCGGCGCAGATTGGCGCGGAATTTCCGCAGCAGCCAATCGTTGAAAATCGTGTCGACCACCTCCGCGCGCAGCGTGGCGAGAAAGGCCTGTTCGATCACCAGCCCGCCGCCTTGTTGCTCGAAAAATTTGGCGTTGGCGCGCTGGTGGTCGTCGGCCGCATGCGGGTACGGAATCAAAATCGCGGGCGCTTCGCAGCGGACGAGTTCGGCAATGGTGCCCGCGCCGGCGCGCGACACGACGAGATCCGCGGCCGACATCAGCTCGGCCATGCGGTCGCAAAACGGCATGAAGATCGCGCGGACCGAATGGCCGTTGCGCGCCTGCAATTCGAGCGTCTCGGGGATGTCCTTGCCCAGGCCGGTGAGACAGACCACCTGGATTTCCTCGGCGGCCAGCGCCGGCAGCTCGCGCCGCACCCAGTCGTTGAGCGCCGACGCGCCCTGACTGCCGCCGAGCACCGCAAGCACCTTGCCATGCGGATGCAGGCCGAGCGCCACGCGCGCCGTCTCCTGCGGCGAACGCACGATCTCGCGGCGCACCGGCAAACCCATGGAGCGGGTGGCGGCGGGCTTGGCGTGGTTGAGCCGAATCCCCGGAGGCAAATAGACGCGTTGCGCCAGACCGCCGAGCAATCGCACCGCGCGGCCCGGCACGCGGTTGGCTTCGTGCAACACCACCGGCACGCGCCGCAACACTCCGGCCAGAATGATGCTCGCCGACGTAAACCCGCCGAAGCCGATGATGCCGTGCGGTCGCGCCGAGCCCACCAGTCGCAGACTGAAAATCAGCCCCTGGGTCTGCGACAGGACGAAGCGCGCCAGCGTGACGGGATTCCAGCCAAAGCCGGAACCCGGGATGCGCACGAAACGCAGTTGCGGGTATTTCTCGATCAACCGGCTATCGACTTTTTTCCGGCTGATCAGAAGCGTGACCTCATGACCGCGCGCGGTGAGTCCCTCGGCCAACGCGATGCCGGGGGATAGATGTCCGCCCGTGCCGCCACAGGAAATCAGGAAACGACTCATCCGAGCACCTCCCGAAAAGCGCGCCCCTGCTCCGGCAGACCGGCGCGGCCCCACGTCCGCTGGGTGTTGATAAACACGCCCACGAGTATGCCCATCAGCAGCAGATTGGACATGCCGGCGCTAATGAACGGCAGCGACATTCCCTTGGTGGGAAACACGCCGGTCACAACGCCGACGTTGATGATCGCTTGCAGACAGATCAGCAGCAGTGCGCCGAAAACGAGCTGGTACTGGAAAAGGTTCGGCGCCCGCCGCAAATGGCGGAGTCCGGCGACGAGAATCACGGCGAAAAGGGCGACCACGCCCAATGTGAAGATCAGACCAAGCTCCTCGCCGATCACTGCGAAAATAAAATCCGTGTGCGCCTCGGGGAGAAAGTTGAGCTGTTGCCGTCCCTGCCCCAGCCCCACGCCGTCAGTACCACCCACCGCATACGCCGCCAGCGCCTGATAGAGCTGATAGGTGCCGCCCTGCTTGTTCGCCTCCACATCGAGAAATGCGGTGAACCGCCGCAGCCGGTTCGGAGTGTGAATCACCGCAACCGCAAACAACACCGCCACACCGCCGACCGCCGGCAAGATGTAGCGCCAGCGCACGCCGGCCAGAAACATCATGGTCAGCCCCACAGCCACCGTCAGCGCCGCGGTGCCGAAATCGGGTTCGAGCATGATCAGTCCGGCTACCGCGCCGATCATCCCGAGCGGATAGAGGAATCCGCGCTTGAATTCACCGATGCGCGTCTGATTGAGCGCGAGGTAGTGCGCGAGGCAGAACACCAACACAAATTTAGCCATCTCCGACACCTGCAAACTGAACGGACCAAACCCCAGCCAACGCCGACTGCCATTTTTCCAAACGCCGATGTGCGGAACCAGCACGAGCACCAACGCTACCAACGTCACACCGCCGATGATCCACGCGTATCGCCGGATATAGTCGAGATCGAGCCGGCTTGTCAGCGCGCAGCCGGCGACGGCCAGCGCCACCCCGATGAGCTGCTTGTTCAAATAGTAATACGGCCCACCTTTGACCGCCGCGCTCGCGCTAAAGATGATCGTCAGCCCGAGGATTGTCAGTGCCACCGCGCACACCGCGATCACCGCCGCCGGCGTTAAACCAAAGCGAGGACGTGGTGGCGCAAGCGGAGAAGCGGATGACGAAACCATGGCGCGCTAAAACGATGAGGTTTAGTTTTTCGTCGGCGCGGGTTCGTCGATCTTGATCACGGGCACGTTCAACGGTGCCGCGGGCTTGGCGGCTTCGCTGCCGGCGTCACCCGATGAAATCGCAATTACCGGCACGCTCGGGGCCGCGGCGGGCTGCGGCGCAGCGGCAGCGGGGGCGGCGGCTTTCTCAACCTTCGGAGCCTTCGGCGCGCGGTTGCCCGGAATGATCAGCTCCTGTCCGGCGCGAATCTGCGCGGGATTGGTGATGTTGTTGGCCTCGGCGAGATCGCCCTGCTTCAACCCGTACTTGCGCGCGATGGTGCTCAGCGCTTCGCCGGATTGCACCACATGCTTCACCGTGCCGCTGGCCGGCGCCTTGGCGGCATCGGTCTTGGCGGCGGGCGCGCGCGTGGATGCCGCACTGCTCGCCGGAGCCGGGGCAGGCGCTTTGCCGGGCACGATCAGCTTTTGTCCGGGTTGCAAAACCGCGCTCACTTTCAGTCCGTTGGTCGAAGCGAGATTGCTCACCGAGATGCCGTGCTTCTTGGCGATGTTCCAAAGATTGTCGCCCTTGCCCACCGTGATCGTCGTCGCGGGGACGACGTCCTTCACCGGCTCGGCCTGCAACGCGGCGGCGGCCGACGTGTTGGGCCGGGTCGGGCTGTAAACGACAGGGCCAACGGCGGGCGCGTTGGGATCAAAGGTGGACGGAGGAACCACCAACGGCGATGCCGCGGGTTCGCCCGTGGGCACCGTGATCGCCGGCGCGCTGGCCTGCGGAGCCGGCTCCGCGGGCGGCGTGGCGGCGACAGCGGGCTTGGTGCTGCAACCGGGATTGGCGAAGATCAGTATAAACGCGAAGGCATGGACCGCGAGGACGATGCCGAAGACTCGGAGGATTTTCATAACGCAGGTGGGCTGAGGGCTGAATGCTAGTGTGGACGTTCGCTTGGGGCAACGGGAGCGCCCAAGTTGTGGACAAGTTGTTCAAAAACATCGCCGCGATGATCGTAACCGCGGAACATGTCGAAGCTGGCAAAACCGGGGCTGAGCAACACCTGCTCGCCCGCGCGCGCCGCCGACCGGGCCTCGGCCACCGCTTCGTCGAGCGTGACGCACAGCGTGTGCGGCACCGCCGCCGTTTTGCAGTGCGCGGCCAGCTCCTGTTTGGTTTCGCCGATCAGAAAAACGTGACGCACACGCGCCGCGATGCGCCGGACAAAGGCACTGAGGTCGCCGCCTTTGGCCTTGCCGCCGGCGATGAGCAACACCGGCGCGGCGAAACGGCCGAGCGCCGCCTCCACCGCGTGGAAATTGGTGGCCTTGGAATCGTTCCAGTAAGTGACGCCGGCCACCTCGGCCACGCGCGCCAGCCGGTGCCGGCCCAGATGGAAGCTGCGCGCCGCAGTAAATAAATCGGCCTCGCGCAACCCCGCATAGCGCCACCATACCCGCGCCAGCTCGAAATTCTCCCGCTGCGGATAGTCACTGAACACCGAGCCGGCCAGCCGCGGCTCCGGAGCCAGTCCTTCGGTGGTAACACAGGCCGCCGGCGGCAACGCATACCCGAGGGTGGCCGCCGCCCGCGCCACCGAGGTGCCGACATACATCACCTCGCCCACCGCCCGCGTGAGCAGCACGCGCTTGGCCGCGAAGTACGCCGCGAGTCCCGGATGCCGTTCCAGATGGTCTTCGGCAAAATTCGTCCACAACACCGCGTCGGCCCGGAAATGCTGGAGCGTTTCAGACTGGAAGGAACTCACTTCGCACACCGCGACGGTGTCGTCCGCTCCGCCGTCACGCTCACTCACGAGACGGCTGAACGAGAAACCGATGTTGCCCGTCGGAAACGCGTCGCGGCCGATGCCCTGCAACGCATGCGCGAGAAACTCCGTGAGCGTCGTCTTGCCGTTGGTCCCGGTGATGGCGAGCACCTGCCCGCGCCAGAACAGCGCCGCGAAATCGAGTTCGCCCAGACACACCACGCCCGCCGCCCGCGCCGCGACCAGCCAGGGATGCTCCGGACGAAATCCCGGCGAGAAAACCACCAGCCGGTGCGCGGTCGCATCGAAGCGGCACGCCACGCCATCGCCGCCGCGCTCGTCGTACACCGCCGCGCTCGCGCCGAGTTGCGCCAGCAGTTCCGCCATCGTGCGTCCGCTCACGCCCGCGCCAAACACCGCGACAGGCGCGGTGAGCAACGGAGCGAGAAATGAGGGAACGACGAGTGGCATCAGCGGAGTTTCAACGTGGCCAGGCCCGCGAGGGCGCAGATGAGGGAGAGAATCCAGAAGCGCGCCACCACCTTGGTCTCGGGCCAGCCGAGTTTCTGGAAATGGTGATGAATCGGCGCCATGCGGAAAAAGCGCTTGCCCACGCCGTCGGGGCCTTTGGTGGCTTTGAAGTAACTCACCTGGATGATCACCGACAACGCCTCTGCGACGAACACGCCGCCGACGATCGCCAGCGTGATCGGCTGGTGCACCATGAACGCGATCATGCCGATCAAGCCGCCGAGCGCGAGCGAACCGGTGTCGCCCATGAACACCTCGGCCGGGTGCGAGTTGTACCAGAGAAAGCCGATGCACGCGCCGATCAGCGAACCGCACACCACGGTCAGTTCGCCCGTGCCGGGCACGCTGCTGATGAGCAGATATTTTGCGATGATCATGTGGCCCGCCGCGTAGGCCATGATGCCGTAGACGAGCGCCACCGTGATCGTGCAACCCGTGGCCAGCCCGTCGAGCCCGTCAGTGAGATTGATCGCGTTGGAAAAGCCCACGACCCACAGAAACATCAGCACGAAGAGCACCGCCACCGGCATGCCGGTGAGCACCGGATTTTTCAGGAAAGGCACCCAAAGCTCGCGAATTTTCACAGCGCTTTGCGGGTGCCAGACCAGCACGGTCAGGGCGATGCCCGTGATCAGCGTCTGCCAAAACAGTTTCTCGCGCGAGGAGATGCCGGCTTTGTTTTTGTGGATCACCTTCAGGTAGTCGTCGCGGAAGCCGACGCCCGTCAGCGCCGCATAGACAAACAGCGCCACCGTCACCCAGACGTTGGGTATCGCCCAAAGCAGCGAACTGAAAATCACGGAGCCCGAGATCAACAGGCCGCCCATGGTGGGGGTGTTGCGCTTGTCGAATTTCTGCTCCAGCCCGACCGTGCGCGGGTCGTAGCTTTCGCCGAATTTGAGCCGGCGCAGGTGCTGGATCAACGGCGGTCCCAGCAGGAACGAAATGACCATGGCCGTGCCGGCCGCCATCACCGTGCGCAGCGTCAGGTATTGCAGCACGCGCAGCGGGCCGAAGTACTCGTCGAAATTGGCCAGATAACTCAGCATGAAAAATCCTCAGTGGTGGGCGGCGCCAACCAGCTCGGGCGCCAGCGTTTTCTCCAATTGATAACGGCGGCTGCCCTTGACGAACACCGAGCCGCGCCAGCCGGCGATGCGCGCGGTGACCGGCTCCAGCGCGGTGACGACCTCGATCTGTCCGTCGCGCCCGCCCTGCTCCCGCGCGCCGGCGGCCACGCTCGCGGCCTCGCCGCCGATCACGATCACGCGGTCGTCGGCACGCACCGGCAGGCTGCGGCCGAGTTCGCGATGGTAACGCGCCGCGTCGGAACCGAGTTCCTCCATGCAGCCGAGCACGAACAGCCGCGGTTGCTCGACGGGCGTGAGCGCGCAGAAAGTGTCCACCGCGTCGGCCATCGAGGCCGGGTTGGCGTTATAAAAATCGAGATAGAGCAGCCGGTCGGCCGCGCGCCGCAGCTCGCCGCGCCATTGCACGGGCTGCCAGTGTTCGAGGCGCTGCTGGATGTCGGCCGGCGACACGCCGAGCCAGAGCGCGGTGCAGATGGCGAGCGTGGCGTTCTGGGCCATGCCCGCGGAAATGCGGCGCATCCGGAATACGAACGGCGGCGGCGCGCCGTAGGCGATGGCAATGGCCGTCGATTCGTTGCGCTGGGTGACGGCGAAATAGACTTTGTCCTTCGGCGGCTCGGTCGGGCGGACCACCTCGGCCGGCTCGATCACCATCGTGCGCACGCCGAGTTCGCGGAAGGCAGAGAACTGCGTGCAGTCGTTGGGGAAAATCGCCACACCGGCCGGGCGCACCGCCGCCGGCAGCCGCGCCTTCTCGGCCGCGACACCTTCGACGCTGCCCAGCTCCTGCAAATGCGCCGGTGCCACCAATGTGACGAGCGCCAGGTCGGGCTCGATCATGCCCGCCAGCACATCCATCTCGCCGGGCGCGCTGATGCCTGCCTCGACCACCGCGAACCGGTGCGCCGCGGGATCGAGCCGCGTGAGCGTGAGCGGCACGCCGAGGTGGTTGTTGAGATTGCCGGTCGTCGCGAGCACGCCGCCAGCCTCGCCGCCGAGCAGGAGCGCGAGCAGTTCCTTGGTCGAAGTCTTGCCACAGCTGCCGGTGATGCCGATGACCGGCCCGCGGAACTGCCGCCGGTGTTCGCGGGCGATTTGTTGAAACGCGGCCAGCGGATCGGCGACCACGAGTTGAGGGAGGGCGAGCGCGGGATTACGCCTTTGCACCAGAGCCGCGCTCGCGCCAGCGGCTGCGGCCGCCAGCAAAAATTCGTGTCCGTCGCGTTGCGCCGTTTGCAACGCCACAAACACCTGCCCGGGCCGGAGCGTGCGCGAATCGGTCGCGAATCCAGAAAGCGGCGAGACCGGCTGCGCCGTCCAGCGGCCGCCGGTCCATTGGGCAAGTTGATCTGGAGCGAAAATCGGCATGGTCAGCCGTCGCGCCACCGCGGACGCCAAGCGGTGGCGGGTGAGGTCGAAGGTTGAAAGCGGCCGGGGGCGTTCATCCGCGTTTCAGGGTTTTGATGCCGATCAGCTCGCGCACAACCTGGCGGTCGTCGAAGGGAATCACGGTGTCGGCGAATTCCTGGTAACTCTCGTGGCCCTTGCCGGCGATGAGCAGGCAGTCGCCGGGCTTGGCCATGTCGAGCGCGAGACTGAGCGCGCGCCGGCGGTCCTCGATCCAGGCGATTTTCTCCGGCGCGGTGACGCCGCCGCGCATGTCGTCGAAGATCTGCGTCACGGTTTCGTTGCGCGGATTGTCGGCGGTGGCGAAAGCGTAGTCGGCGAACTCCTGCACGGCCTTGACCATGAGCGGGCGCTTGGTGCGGTCGCGGTTGCCGCCGCAGCCGAAGACGGTGATCAGGCGGCCCGGCGTGATCGCGCGCAACATGCCGAGGGCGTTGCGCAGGGCGTCGTCGGTGTGCGCGTAGTCGACCAGCACATTGAACGGCTGCCCTTCCTCGATGCGCTCCATGCGGCCGGCGACGCCCTTGAAGGACTTGAGCCGGGTCATGAACACCACCGGATCGCGGCCGAGCCCCCAAGCGGTGGCGGCGGCGGCGAGGAGATTGCTCACGTTGTAGTGCCCGAGCAGCGGCGACTCCACGTGCAGCTCGCCCTGCGGCCACACGAGCCGGAACGAGGTGCTCTTGAAATTGAGCGTCACTTTCTCCGCCCGCACCAACGCCTGCGGATGCTCGCCGTAGGTCACGACCTTCACGCCGGCGGGGATGAGCGCGGCGAGTTTTTCGCCGTGCGGATCGTCGAGGTTGATCACCGCCACCTTGGGCAGACTGCCGATGGCGCCGGTGAACAGCCGCGTTTTCACCGCGAAGTATTCGTCGAGCGTCTTGTGGTAATCGAGATGGTCCCGCGTGAGATTGGTGAAGACCGCCGCGCCGAACTGCAGCCCGAGCACACGCCGCTGATCGATGCCATGCGAGCTCACTTCCATCACCGCCTGCCGGCAGCCGGCGTCGCGCATCTGCGCGAGCATGCCGAAAATATCGAGCGCCTCGGGCGTGGTCTTGAACGACGGCACCGTGCGCGCGCCGAGATCGTAGTTGATCGTGCCAAGCAGGCCGATGCGCTGGTCGCCGTTGAGGAAATGCTTCAGCAGGTGCGTGACCGTGGTCTTGCCGTTGGTGCCGGTGACGCCGACCACCTGCATGTCGCGGTCGGGAAACCGATAGAAACGCTGCGCCACGCGTGCGAGCATCGCGCGCGGATCCGCCACCTGCACGAACGTGACCTTGGCCGGGCCGGTCGTGGGCAGCTTGGCCGTCACCACCGCCACCGCGCCGCGCGCGATCGCCTCGTCAACGTATTTGAAACCATCGGACCGGAGGCCGGGCACGGCGAAGAACAGGCTGCCGGGCACGACGCGCCGGCTGTCCATCGCCAGGCCGGAGATGGGCCGGTCGAGCTCCCCGCGCACGGCGACAATTTCGTTTTCAGGAATGCAGTCGGAAAGTTTGGGGGCCATTTTGAAAATGCGTTGGCTGACCGGATCGGCCTTGCGGGCCGGGCTGGACGGCCGGGCGCGGAAGGCGTGGATCAGCGCGTAGTCTTGGGTCAGGTATCCGATCATCGGCGGCCTCCATTTGCCGCGAACAACGGCGCCCGCGACAGATCACTCACGGGCTTGATGTCGAGATATTGCGCGAGCTGCTCGCCAATGCGTTTGAACGACGGCGCCGCCACCGCATTGCCGTAGGCGACTCCGCCCGGGCAGTGCGCATCGGCATCGTCGACGATCACCGAGATTACCACTTCCGGCCGGCTCGCCGGGAAAAAGCCCACGAACGACGCCACGTGATTGCGCGACGAATAGCGGCCGCCGATGAGCTTCTGCGTGGTGCCGGTCTTGCCCGCGACCTCGAAGCCCGGGATCGCCGCCTCGGGCGCGGTGCCCTCGCCTTTGACCACCACCCACTTCAGCATGTCGGCCATCGCCCGTGCGGTCTGCACCGCGATCACGCTTTTCACGGCCACGCCATCGTAACGAAAAACCGTCTCGCCCTGCGCGTCGCGGATTTCACGAATGATCTGCGGACGCAACCGCACGCCGCCCGCGGCGATCGTCGCCATGGCGTAGTGAATTTGCATCGGCGTGCCATCCACCGTGTGTCCCATCGGGATGCGGGTGATGTCGGAGCCGCTCCACTTTTCCGGCGGGGCCAACGTACCGCGGACTTCGCCGCCCACGGGGAAACCCGTGAGATCGCCGAAGCCGTAGGCCTTCGCGTAACCGTAAAATGTCTCCTCGCCCAGCAACATGGCGAGCTGGGCCGCGCCCTTGTTGGACGAGCGCGAAGCGATCTCGCGCACGCTCAGGCGGTGGTCGAAGTGATGCGCCTCGCTCGGCAGCCCGCGCACTTTTCCGCGGTACTCGATCTTGTCGAGCGTGCAGTCGAAGAGCGTTTGCGGCGTGACCAGCCCGCGGTCGATGGCGCCGGAGATCGCCACGATCTTGAACGTCGAGCCCGGTTCCAGCACGTCGGCCACGGCGATGTTGCGCATCGCGGCGATGTCCGCCTGCCCATAATTGTTGAGATCAAACGTCGGGATGTTGCCGAGCCCCAGGATGAAACCGGTGCGCGCATCGCTGACGATGATGGTCGCCTTCTTCGGCTGGAACTTCGCCGCGATGGCCGCCAGCTCCTCCTCGACCATGTGCTGCACTTTCGCGTCGATGCTGAGCACCACCTGGTAGCCATGGACCGGCGCCACTTCCCGGGTGCGGAATTGCGGCAGCTCGCGGCTCTTGCCATCGCGCTCGCTCTCGCACCAGCCGTCTTTGCCGCGCAGATAAAAATCGGCGTACCGCTCGATGCCCGCCACCGCCGTCTCCTCGCGGTTGACGTAGCCGACCACATGCGCCGCCAACGTGCCCTGCGGATATGCCCGCCGGTAATGCCGGCGGCCGTAGACGCCCTTGATGCCGAGGTTGAGCACCTGCTCGTAGGTGGTCTCGGAAATACTCTCGCGCAGCTCGGCCCAACGCACGCGTTTCACGCCGTCCAGGTCGATCTCCTCCTCATCCTCGCTGGGTGCCTTCGCGGGCTCGGTCGTGGCGAGGACAAAGTTAAATTTGAATTCGCCGGACTGGGCGGGCGCCGCGGCCTTGGTGGCGGCCGGGACCCGGGTCTTCGTGGTGAACAAGCGCTTCAGCTCCGGCAACGGCATCTCAAGGAGCGCAGCCAGCGCGGGCCACTTGGCTTCGTCCTGCGGGCGGAGCACCTGCGGATCCACCCCCAGTTGCACCTCCGACTTGCTCGTGGCGAGCAGATGCCCGCGCGCGTCGAGGATCTCGCCGCGGCGCGCCTTCTGCACCAGAATCTGCCGGCGGGCGTTGGCCACCGAGGCAAGCAACCGCGCGCGGTCGAGCACGTGCAGCTGCACCACGCGCGCGCCCAGTCCGCACAGGGACAGGCCCAGCACTGCGGCCAGCAGCACCACGCGGTAGTTGGAAGCAAAGCCCCGGCTCATCGCAGCGCCACGCTCCCGGGTTTAAAGTCCAGCACGATGCGTCCCTCCGCGAACGCCTCGCGACTGCTCTTCGCCGCCAGACGCGCGGCCACGTTCTCCGTCACCCAGCGAACCTGCAGATCTTTCGGCGCCATCAGCCCGAGCTGCCAGGCGGCGTTGCGCTGCAACAGGGCCTCGCTGCTCTCCTCGGTGGCGCGCGCCACCTTGACGTCGTCGAGCCGGCGCTGCAGCTCGGCGATGCGCAATTCGCGCTGCCGGTTGAGCTGGGCGGTAACCGTAATCTGGTGACGCAGCCACACCGCGCCCAGGCCCAGCGAGCCGCTGAAGCAGATCATGACCAGGGTGTAGATCAGGACCTGATTCACGAAGGCTTGGCTGGAGGACTTGTTCATGGCGAAGGAGCGAAAATTAGGAAACGGGGAGTTTGCGCACGGCGCGGAGTTTGGCGGAGCGGCTGCGCGGATTGGCGGCGAGCTCGTCGTCGCCAGGTGTCGTGGGGCGGCGCGTGAGCGCCTCGGCCAGCTTGGTGCGCAGATCCTGCGGCGTCGCATCGTCGGCGCTCTCGGGTTGCCCGCACCAACGGCGAAACGCCTGTTTCACCAGCCGGTCTTCGAGCGAATGGAAACTGATCGCTGCCAGCACGCCCGCGGGCGCCAGCTTCGCGAAGGCCGCCGGCAACGCGCGCGCGATCGCGCCCAGTTCGTCGTTCACCGCGATGCGCAATCCCTGGAAAGTCCGTGTGGCCGGGTGGAGTTTCATCTGCCGCCGCTCGCGGGCCGGAATCGCCTCGGCGATCACCGCGGCCAGCGACTCAGTGCGTGCCAGCGCCCCGGTGCCGCGCGCCGCCAGCAACGCCCGCACCACCTGCCGCCAGTGCGTCTCCTCGCCCCACTCGCGAATCGCGCGCACCAGCATCTCCTCGGTCGCCGTTTCCAGCCAGCGGCTCACCGGCACGCCCGCGCGCGGGTCCATGCGCATGTCGGCCGGCGCATCGACGCGGAACGAAAAGCCGCGCTCGGCATCGTCGAATTGAAAGGAGGAGACGCCAAAATCGAACAAGATGCCGTCGAAACCCGCCGTGGGGATTTCGGCCAGCCGGCCAAAGTCGCGGTCGATCAGCGCAAAACGCCCGGCGTATTCTTCGCGCAACAAATCCGCGCGCACCTGCGCCGCCGGATCGCGATCCAGCGCGATCACCTGCGTGTCGGCCGCCGCATCGAGGATGGCCCGCGTGTGCCCGCCGCCGCCAAACGTGCAATCGAGGTACCGCCCGCCCGCGCGCGGCGCCAGCAGCTCCAGCACCTCGCGCAACAGGACGGGTTGATGACCGGACTTCATGGTTGTGCCGATCATCTCACGCGGCATCGCAAGCATGCGCCGCCCTCCTGATTTCGTTGAGCAACGCCGCATCCATCGCCTCGGCGCGACTCACGCCGCCGTGCGCGATCTTGTCGGCTTCCGCCAGGTCGATGCGCCGCAGCGCGAGGTTGGCCCGCACGAAAGGCAGGACCGCGTGATAATGCCGGGGGCGCCCGAGGCGTGCGGCGCTGGAGACCGGCAGTCGATTCGGGATACGTGTGGCCATGGGGTACATGTCAGATTTGGTAGCGGCGCAGGAAATCTGCCTGGCTCGCCGGGTTGGAGCGCTGTTCCACCAGGGACCAACGCTCGGGGGAGTAGATATTAAACTTGGTAAACGAGCCGTTCAGCACCGCATCCTTCGCGATGTCCGCGTGCTTCAACAACGCCGCGCTCAACGCGATGCGTCCTTGCTTATCGAACGTAAAAGCCTGCGCCACGGCGAAGAAGGCCGCGATTTCCGCCTGCGCCGCGGCATCGGACAACGGCACCGCCGCGATCTTGGCGTACAACGATTCGACCGCCGCCGGCGGCAGCACCGAGATATAACCATCGGGGTTTGGCGTCGCAAGAAACTGATCCGTATCAGCATGCGCGGCTCTCCATAGCGACGGGATCGTGAGTCGACCCTTGTCGTCGATGCTATGCCGGAAATTTCCGGTGTATAAAGTTTTGCCGGTAGGTGCCACTGGGTTGCCCTGCTATTTGCCCCAAAGTGCCCCAATTTAACCCACTTTAATCCACAAACGTCAAGAAAAGACCCCGCAAACTCGGCCCGTTTTTACAAAAAGTTATTCACACATCCGCGACAGAACGCGGCCGCGATGCAGTGAATTTGCGACAAGGCTGGCGTGCAGAACCGCTCCCGTTATGTCGGACGCACCGCCAGCAGCGAAGAACACGTCGTCGCCGCCACTACGCTTTCACTGCTTCGGGTTGTTAATTGAAGCATGCGGCCAAGACACCCAACAACGCTCCTCTTCCTTTTCGTGCCTTTCGCGTGTTTCGTGGTTTCACCCGATGTTTCCAACTTGAGCAGCCATCCGCCGCCGCGAGTTCGCGCACTCACATTCTCCGCCACGCGCGCATTGGCCTTCTCCGACGTCTGTTGCTTTTGGGTGGCGCGGAGCTGGTGGGGCGGTTCTTCTTGGCGCGCACCTTCGCATGAATTCCTTCTTCGCCACTTTCTTCGAGGCCTTCGTCATTCTCGCGCTGGTCGCCGCCAACGGCTTTTTCGTCGCCGCCGAGTTTGCCCTCGTAAAGGTGCGCCACAGCCAGCTCCAGCCGCTGGCCAAAACCGGCGGCTTGCGGGTGAAGTTCGCCCTCAAGGCCACCCGCCATCTCGACGCCGCCCTCTCCGCCACCCAGCTCGGCATCACCCTCGCCAGTCTCGGCCTCGGCTGGGTCGGCGAACCAATGATCGCCCACCGGCTCGCTCCGCAACTCGCGCGCTTCGGCATCGTCGATCCGGCTACCGTCACCTCGGTGTCTTTCATGTTCGCCTTCGGCTTGATCACGTTTCTGCACATCGTGTTTGGCGAACTCGCCCCGAAGTCGCTCGCGATCCAGCGCCCCAAGGCGATTTCGCTCAACGTCGCCGTGCCGCTGATGGTGTTCTATTACCTGTTCTTCCCGTTCATCTGGCTGCTCAATGGCACCGCCAACCGCTTCCTGCGCTGGGGCGGTTTGCAGCCCACCGGCGAGGGCGAACACGCGCTCAGCCCCGACGAGCTGGAATACGTTTTCAGCCACGCCCGCCACACCCACCCCGGCGACGCCCTGATCAACAAACTCATGGTGCGCTCCCTGCGCCTGCGCACCACCAACGCCCAACAGATCATGCGTCCGCGCGAGCAGATCGTGCCGCTCTGGATCGACCGCCCGCCGGCGGAAAATCTCCGCACGGCCCAGACCACCGGCAACAGCCGTTATCCCGTGTGCGGCAGCTCGCTCGACGATGTGCGCGGCATCCTGCTGGTGCGCGAATGGCTCTGGCAGCTCCAGGCGCTCGGTCCGGAAACGTCGTTCGAACCGCTCATCCGCCCCGCACTCACCTTCACCTTGCGCACGCCGATCCACGCGATGATCGAACTCTTCCGCTCCTCGCGCAGCCATCTCGCCATCGTGCTCGACGACGACGGCAACACCGCCGGCATCGTCAGCTTCGAGGACGTGTTGGAAGAGATCGTCGGCGACATCCGCGACGAGTTCGACATCGAGCGCGGCCCGGTTTTCGAACACACGGAGCAGGCGATCGTGGTCAGCGGGACGTTCACGATGCGGGAGCTGCAAGCCGAGACCGGCTGGAATTTCGAGTGGCAACCGCGGGAAAGCGTCGCCGCCTGGGTCGAGCGCCATCGCGGGCGTCCGTTGCACCCGGGCGAAAGTTTCGCCATCGGCGATTACCAGATCACCGCCACGAGCGTGAAAGCCGAGCGCCTCCACCGCGTCCGCGTCGAACGCACAGCCAAGGAAGAAGAGGCAAGCTGATAGCGGCAAGCGGGGTAGACACCTTTCGCGGCAAGGGATTTCGGTCACCTCATCAGGGCATGCTAAGTCCAACTAAAGTTAGCGCCCCCACCCGCCCATTCCCCGCGCTTGCCATTTCGCCACGCACCTTACACTAGCCAGCTTTTCCTTTTCATCGCTTAACCTATCTGTCCAATCCGCGTTCTCTATGTCCACCACACCGCAAAAGTTCGAGTTCCAAGCCGAGATCAAGCAGCTGCTCGATATCGTCATCCACTCGCTCTACACGGAGAAAGAAATCTTCGTGCGCGAGTTGGTGTCCAACGCTTCCGACGCTCTCGAAAAACTGCGCCACCTCCAGCTCACCGAGAAGGAAATCTTCGACGACAAACTGGAGCTGGAGATCAACATCACCACCGACGACAAGGCGAAGACCGTCACGATCCAGGACTTCGGCCTCGGCATGACGAGCGCCGAGCTGGTCGAAAACCTCGGCACCATCGCCCACTCCGGCTCCAAAGCCTTTTTGAAGGCGCTTAGCGAGAGCGACCAGAAGGGCGCCAACCTCATCGGCCAGTTCGGCGTCGGTTTCTACTCGGCGTTCATGGTCGCGAAACGCGTGCAGGTCTTCACCCACTCGTGGCGCACCGGCGAGCCCGGCCTGCTCTGGACGAGCGATGGCTCCGGCAGCTACCAGATCGAGGACTGCGACGGCCAGCGCCGCGGTTGCAAAATCGTTGTCGAACTCAAGGACGATTGCGCGGACTACGCGCAGGAATGGCGCGTGAAGGAGCTGCTCGAGCGTTACAGCGCGTTCGTCGGGTTCCCGATCAATCTCAACGGCAAACGCATCAACACCGTCCAGGCCCTCTGGCTGCGCAATAAAAACGAGATCAAGGAAGAGGAGTACACCGAGTTCTACAAATTCCAGGCGCACGCCCACGACGAGCCGCGGCTGCGGTTGCACTTCAACGCCGACGCCCCGCTCCAGATCAACGCCCTGCTCTTTGTGCCGAAGGAGAACACCGAGAAGCTTGGGTTTGCCCGCACCGAGCCGAGCGTCGCGATGTACTGCCGCAAGGTGCTCATCGAAGCGCACCCGAAGGATCTGCTCCCCGAGTGGCTGCGTTTCCTCAAGGGCGTGGTCGATAGCGAGGACCTCCCGCTACACATCTCCCGCGAGACGATGCAGGACAAGGCGCTCCTCGAAAAGTTGAACAAGGTCATCGCGAAACGCTTCCTGAAATTCCTCGAAGAGGAAGCCAAGGCGCGCCCCGAGGCCTACGACGAATTCTTCCGCGAGTTCGGCATCTTCATCAAGGAAGGCGCCGCGCTCGATTTCACGCACCGCGAGTCGCTCACCAAGCTGCTGCGCTTCGAGTCGTCGCTCACCGAGAAGGGCAAGCTCACCAGCCTCGCCGACTACGTCTCGCGCATGAAGGACGGCCAGAAGGAGATTTATTACATCACCGGCCCGAGCCGCGCCTCCATCGAGAGCGGCCCGTATCTGGAAGGCTTCAAGGCCCGCAATCTCGAAGTGCTGTTCTGCTACGAGGCGGTGGACGAGTACGTGATGGGCAACGCCCGCGATTTCGACGGCAAGAAGTTTGCCGCCGCCGATCACGCCGACACCAAACTCGACGATCTGCCCAAGCCGCCCGAGGGCGAGACGCTCACGGCCGACCAGACCAAGGCGCTCGCCAAGTGGCTCAAGGAAGCGCTCGGCGACCGCGTGGCCGAGGTGAAGTCCAGCGAACGTCTCGTCGATTCGCCCGCCGTGGCGCTCAACGCCGACAAGTTCATGTCGCCCCACATGCGCCGCATGATGAAAGCCATGAACAAGGACAGCGCCGACACGCCGCTGCGCGTCAACCTGGAGATCAACCCGCGCCACGCCGTGATCCGCCGCCTCGCCGCCACCCGCGACAGCGCGCCGGAGAAGGCGACCCTCGTGGCCGAGCAGATTCTCGACAACGCCCTCATCTCCGCCGGCCTCCTCGAAGACCCGTCGAAGATGATCCAGCGCCTCTACAAGCTGCTGGAAAACGTCTGACGCAAAACTTCCTTCCGATGCGCCCCACCCTGCTCTGCCTCTGGTTTGCAGTCGGGGTGGCGCTGACGGTTCGCGCGGCCGATAAACCATCTCCGGCCGCACCCGCCGACCCAGCCGCCGATCTGAGCCGCTGGGTCGTTGAGCAAATGCCCGGCGGCAAAGTCACGGTGCGCGATGGCCAGCTGGAGATTGAGGACGCCGCCGGTTGCACGGTCTGGTTGCGCGAGAAACTCACTGCGCCGGTCGTCATCACCTACGAAGCGTCGGTGATTGCGCGCGGCGGACCGCATGATCGCGTTTCCGATCTCAACTGCTTCTGGATGGCCCGCGATCCCCGGGCGGAAGAGGGCTGTCCCTTCGCGCCAGGCCGAGGGCGCAGCGGCAAGTTTTCCGATTACGACACGCTGCTCACCTACTACGTCGGCTTCGGCGGAAACGAAAACACCACCACGCGTTTCCGGCGTTACGACGGCACGGCCGCCCGACCGCTGCGGCCGGAACACGATCTGCGCGACCCACGCGTGCTGCTCTCGTCCAACAAGACTTATCGCCTCCGGCTGGTCGCGCGCGATGGCGTGGCGGAATTTTGGCGCGACGGAGAAAAGATCTTCACCTTCTGTGATCCCGCGCCGCTGACCGCCGGTTGGTTCGGCCTGCGCACGGTCAACAGCCACCTGTCAATCCGCCGCGTGCGCATAGAGCACCCCGCGCCATAGGCGAAACCGTCGGCCAGCCCGCGCGGCGAAAACTCTCCTCGTCTCGCGCGGGTTTCGGCTTCACGTTGCCCGCCTCCCGCCGTTTTCTTCCGCGTCATGTTGCGTTTTATCATCCGTCGCCTGCTCGAGACGATCCCGGTCCTCTTCGTGATCGTGACGGCGACGTTTTTCCTGATCCGGTTCGTACCGGGCGGGCCGTTCACGGCGGAGAAAGCCGTCACGCCGGAAGTTCTGCGCAACCTGGAAACGCACTACGGCCTCAACCAGCCGCTGCACCGGCAATATTTTTCCTATCTCAACCGGCTCGCGCACGGCGACCTCGGGCCGTCGTTCAAATACGCCAACCGCACCGTCAACGAGATCATCGCCAGCAAGCTGCCGGTGTCGCTCGAACTCGGTGCGCTCGCCCTGGCCGTCGCGCTCGTCCTCGGTCTCAGCGCCGGCATCCTCGCCTCCATCCGCAAAAACACCTGGCTCGACTATGCCTCGTCGTCGTTCGCAATGGTGGGCATCTGCGTGCCGACGTTTGTGCTCGGCCCGCTGGCGGTGCTGGTGTTCGCCATTCATCTCGGTTGGTGCAACGCCTCCGGTTGGGACACACCCGCCGACCGGGTGTTGCCGGCGCTCACGCTCGGTCTCGTCTACGCCGCCTATGTCGCGCGCCTCACGCGCGGCGGCATGCTCGAAGTCCTGAATCAGGATTACATCCGCACGGCGCGCGCCAAAGGCGCATCAGAGCTGCGGGTGGTTTTCAAACACGCGCTGCGCGGCGGCCTCCTGCCGGTGGTCGCATTTCTCGGCCCGGCCGCGGCGGGCGTGCTCACCGGTTCATTTGTGATCGAAACGATCTTCCAGATTCCCGGACTCGGCCGCGAGTTCATCACCAGCGCCTTCAGCCGCGACTACACGCTGATCCTCGGCACCGTGCTCCTCTACGCCGTCCTGCTCGTCGGCTTCAATCTCGCCGTCGATATCGTCCAAGTGTGGCTCAACCCGAAGCTGAAATTCGAGTGAACCCGACCACCATTTTTGTGAACCACGAAACACACGAAATACACGAAAGATCCGGACCGCTGCTGTGCCGGGATTTCTTTTCGTGCCTTTCGTGTCTTTCTTGGTGACACCTCCGCCCATGCTGTCGCCGAAGACCATTCCCACCGCCGAAATCACCGCCGAACAACTCGAGCGCGGGCATTCGTTGTGGCAGGACGCCTGGCACCGGCTGCGGCGCAATCGCCTCGCGGTGTTTGGCGGCGGCGCGCTGCTCGCGCTGGCGCTGCTCTGCGCGTTGGGACCGGTTTTTTCGCAATCGTACCGGGAGCAGACACTCGCACTCGGCGCCACGCCGCCCAGCGCGGCGCATTGGTGCGGCACCGACATCCACGGCCGCGATCTTTTCGCGCGCATCCTCTACGGCGGCCGCATTTCGCTCATGGTCGGATTGGTCGCCACGTTTGTCGCGCTGGTCATCGGCGTCTCCTACGGCGCGGTGGCCGGCTATCTCGGCGGCAAAGTCGACATGGTGATGATGCGCATCGTCGACATCCTGTACGCCCTCCCGTTTACGATCTTCGTGATCCTGACGATGGTGTTCCTCAAAGAGCCCATGCAACAGCTCGACGCCTGGTTCGGGCAGATGTCGATCGGCGGCTGGCACCCGCTCGCGCAAGCGCAGGGCCTCGGCAAAATCCTTCTGCTCTTCGCCGCCATCGGCGCGGTGGAGTGGCGCACGATGGCGCGCATCGTCCGCAGCCAGACCATGGCGATCAAACAAATGGAGTTCATCGAAGCGGCGCGGGCGCTGGGGCTGAGCCGGCGGCGGATCGTGTTTCGCCACATGATTCCCAACGCGCTCGGCCCGGTGGTCGTCTACACCACGCTCACGATCCCGGCGGTGATGCTGCTGGAGGCATTTCTCAGTTACCTCGGCCTCGGCGTGGAACCGCCGATGAGCTCGTGGGGCACGTTGATCAAAGACGGCGCGGAAAAGATGGAGGAATTCTGGTGGCTGCTGGTGTTCCCGGGCGGAATTTTTTCGCTGACGTTGTTCTCGCTGAATTTTCTCGGCGACGGTTTGCGCGACGCCCTGGACGTCCGCGCCGCCAAAGATTGATGGCGGAACACATTGACGCGGCCTTGTTCTATTACCCAACTTCAACCCGTCCATGCGCCGATTTTTCCCGTACATCCGTTACCTGAAGGCGGAACGCCGCACCTTTTTGCCGGCGGTCGTGTACGGCGTGATGTTCGGCGCCGTCAATGGCCTCGGGCTGCCGTTGATGACGAAGTACGTTTTCCCCATCGTCTTTGACTCCTCGGGCGGTCCGCGGCTCACCACATGGGAATTGTTGAGTGTCGCGGCGTGGTTGCCCATGGTGTTTTTGCTGCGCGGCGTCTGCGGTTACCTCAACAGCTACTATATCACCCTCACCGGCACCCGCGTGCTGGAGGCCATCCGGCTGGATTTCTTCCGCAAACTGCAGGTGCTGCCATTGTCGTTCATCCAAGGCCGCTCGGCGGGCGATCTCGTTTCGCGCGGACTGGCCGACACGGGGCAGTTGCAAAATACCCTCATCACCGTCGCCAACGACGGCCTGAAACAACCGCTCACCCTCTTCTCGTCGATCGGCTATCTGAGTTATCTGGCGTTTACCGAGCAAGGCGTGGTGCTCGTCCTCGTCTGCATCGCGCTCGTGCCGCTGTGCGTGTTTCCCGTGCGCTACGTCGGCAAGAAAGTCGTCAAACGCGCTTATCAGGTGCAGGCCCAACTCGGCGATGTCTCCGGGCAGATCACGGAAAACCTCTCCGCCGCCCGCGAAGTGCGCGCCTTCAGTCTGGAGGCGCGCGCCACGGAGCGTTTCGCCGCCGCCTGCCGCGCACTCATCACGTCGCAACTCAAGGTCGTGAAATACGCGCAGGCGCTCACCCCGGCCATCGAGATCGTCTCCGCCTGCGGCATCTCGTTCACCCTGCTCTACGCCTACCGCGAAGGCATGAGCATCGACACGTTCCTCTCGATCATCATGGCGCTCTACCTGAGCTATGAACCGGTCAAAAAAGTGGGCGCCATCAACAACGAGTTGAAACGCGGCAGCGCCTCGCTCGAACGCCTCGAAGTCGTGCTCAACGAACCGGTGCGCATCGCCGATCCCGCCACCCCGGTCGAGATCGGCCGGCTGCGCGGTGAGATTGCATTCGCCAACGTCAACTTCGCGTACCACACCGACGTGCCCGTGCTCCAAAGCGTGACCGTTCGCATCCCCGCCGGCACCGTCTGCGCGCTGGTCGGCCCGAGCGGCGCCGGCAAATCCACCTTCGCCAACCTCGTGCCCCGCTTCTACGAAGCGGCCGCCGGCAGCGTGAGCATCGATGGCCTCGATGTGCGTGCACTCCGCCTCACCGACCTCCGCCGCAACATCGCCCTCGTCTCGCAGGAGCCGGTGCTGTTCAACGACACCATCTACAACAATCTCCTGCTCGGCCGGCCCGACGCCACCCGCGAAGAAGTTATCGCCGCCGCGAAAAACGCCTTCGCCGACGACTTCATCCGCAACCTGGCGCAGGGTTACGACACCATGGCCGGCGAGCGCGGCGTGCTCCTCTCCGGCGGACAAAAGCAACGCATCGCCATCGCCCGCGCGTTCCTGCGCAACGCCCCCATCCTCATCCTCGACGAAGCCACCAGCGCGCTCGACGGCGAGAGCGAAGCCGCGATCCAGACTGCGCTGAAACGCCTCGTCGTCGGCAAGACCGTGCTCATCATCGCCCATCGTTTCAGCACCATCCGCGACGCCACGATGATCCTCGTTTTCGACCAGGGCCGCATCGTCGCTCAGGGCGACCACCGCCAGCTCTACGCCGGCAACGACCTCTATCGCTCCCTCTACGACCGCCAGCAAATGAGTGGCGGACTCGCCTCAACGGCCGCCGTCTGAGCCGCGGCGCGCCTCCTTGTTCGTCACCTGCACATGAGCAAAAAATACGACTTCGCCCTGGACATGGCGACGGACAACTCCAACTCCCTGATCCTGCGCCAAGTCCGGCCGGACAGCGATATTCTGGAAATTGCCTGTGCGCACGGGCGCATGACCAAGTACCTGCACGAGACGCTCCACTGCCGCGTGACCATCGTCGAATGGGACCGGGAGGCCGGCCAGGCCGCCGCCCCCTACGCCACCGATGCCCGCCATATCGGCGAGCGTTTGGGCGACTTGGAACAACCCTTCTGGCACGAGACGCTCAGCCGCGAGGGCCGCACCTTCGACGGCATTATTCTGGCCGACATCCTGGAGCACCTGCGCGACCCGTGGAAAACGCTCCGGCAGATCCGGACGCTCTTACGTCCCGACGGAGCCATCTGGATCTCCGTCCCCAATGTGGCCCACAACGGCATCTTGATCGAGCTGTTGCAGGGACGCTTCGATTACCGGGAGGTCGGGCTGCTCGACAATACGCATCTGCGCTTCTTCACCGCCGACAGCCTTGCCCGGCTGGTCGCCGCCGCCGGACTGCGGATCGCCGCCCGCTTTGACCCCACCCAACAGGTCCATTGCACGGAATTGAAGAACTCCTACCGCGAGCTGCCCTGGTATGTGGCCAGATACTTGCGCCGCCGACCCGGCGGGGAGATCTACCAGTTCGTATGGGAACTGCGCCTCGCCTAACGTCTCGCCGCCCCTTACCCATGCCCCCCCGCGTCAGCGTCCTCGTCCCGACATATAATTACGCGCGCTACCTGCCGGAGGCGCTCGATTCGGTGCTCGCGCAGCAGTTCACCGACTTCGAGCTGATCATCAGTGACGACGCCTCCACGGACAATTCCGCCGAGATTTTACGCCGCTACGCCGCGCGCGACGCCCGCATCCGCTACCAAGTTCACCCGAAGAATCTCGGCATGGTGGCCAACTGGAATTGGTGCCTCAACGAGGCCCGGGGCGAATACATCAAATACCTCTTCGGCGACGATCGCCTGAGCAGTCCGTTGGCGCTCGGTACGCTCGTAACCATGCTGGAGAAAAACCCGGCGGCCGTGCTCGCAGTCTCCGCCCGCAACATCATCGACGAGCAATCCCGCATCGTGGATTGCTGGGATCAGCTGGGAGAATCCGGCGTGCACTCCGGTCGCGCCGTGGGACGCCGCTGCCTGTTGCGCGCCGTAAATTATGTCGGCGAGCCTAGCGTCGTGCTGTTTCGCGCCAGCCAAGCCACCCGAGGATTCGACACGAGTTACCGTCAGATCGTCGATCTGGAGATGTGGTGCCACCTCTTGCGTGGCGGCGATCTCGTCTATACCCGCGAGCCCCTGTGTCAGTTCCGCTGCCATGCCGTGCAGCAAACCGCGGTGAACCGCCAGCAGCAGCGCGGCGAGAAAGAGTATCCTCTGCTCTTTGCTGAGCACATGGACTATTTCCTGCCTGCAGGCGCTGCTTTCCCTCCTGAGGAGTTAAATCATGTCTTCCTACGGGTGTTTCATATGCGACGCGATTTGCGAAGTAATCTCCGCCACGACATCACACCCGAAGCCAAAACCATCACCGAACTGCTGATGTCGCGCCTGGGTCGCGGGCGCTATTTTCGCCTCTGGCTGCGCCGGCGCCTCACCCGGCCGTTTCTCAACTTCTGGCGCTTTTGGCACAAACACGTGTTGCACCGGCCGCTCCCGCCGTGTTGCGCTAGCTGAAGCGAGCGTCGCGCCGCGTGCGCGCACCGCTCCTCTCGTATGGCCCACGCTGCAGCGCCCAACATCCTCGTCATTCGTCGCCGCTATCTCGGCGATGTGGTGTTGCTCGCGCCCGTCTTTCGCAACCTGCGCCGCCACTGGCCGGCAGCCCGCATCACTGCGCTCGTCGAACCCGCCTTCGCTGGCGTGCTGGCGCTCAACCCCGACGTCGATGCCACCCTGTTATTGCCAGCGAAACGCGCCGGCGTCGCGCCGTGGTTTCGATTCTTGCGCGCGCTACGCAGCGGAGGCTTCACGCACGTCCTCGATCTGGATAACGCGCCCAAGACCGCACTCTTCACCCGGCTGACCGGCGCGCCCTGCCGTGTGGCGTTGCTGCACGAGATGCCACCGCGCTACCCACGTTTCTACACGCACCTCGCCATCGATCCGCCCGAGGAACACGAACGCGCCTCGATCGTCCGCTACTACCTGCGCGCGCTCGCCCCGCTCGGGGTGCCGGTCGTCACGGACGACGTCAGACTAACGCCGCGCGCCGCCGATCTCGCCGCCGCCCGTGCTCTGCTCGAATCGAAGATCCAAAATCCTAAATCCAAAATTCTCCTCATCCATCCCGGCAGTCGCAGCCCGTTCCGCCTCTGGCCGGCCGAGCGCTTCGGGGAAATTTACCGACGCGTCGCCGCAGAACTGGACACCAGCGTCCTCCTCATCGGCGGCCCGGCCGAAGCCGCGTTTTTGCCCGCCATCCGCACCCACGCGGGCGAGTCACTGGCCGTCATCGATCAACCGTTGCCGGTCCCGCAATTCGCCGCTCTCGCCGCGCAGTGCGCCACGCTGCTCTGCCACGACAGCGGCCCGATGCATCTCGCCGCCGCCGTCGGCACGCCGGTCGTCGCGCTCTTCGGTTCGCAAAATGTCGCGCTCTGGCGACCGCACGGTGAACGCCACCGCGTGTTGCAAGCCCCTGCGCCCTGCGGCGCCGCATGCGTCGCGCCCGCCGAGTGCACGCCGGGCGACTCTTACCGCAGCTATTGCGTCCGCCGATTGAGTGTGGACGAAGTGTTTGCCGCCGTACGCGCCCAACTCGCCGCCACGCCCCCGCCGCGCCCATGACCCCGCTCGTCACTTTTGGCATTCCCGCGTACAACCGGCCCGATCTCCTCGCCGCCACGCTCGCCAGCATCGCCGCGCAAACCGCCGCAGTGGAGTACGAGGTTGTCGTCTGCGACGATGGTCAGACCGCCGCCAATCGCGACGTCGTCGCCCAGTTTCCCGCCGAGCGTTTCCGCTATCTCCCCAACCGCCCGGCGCTCGGCCCGGTGGGCAACTGGAACCGTTGCCTGCGCGAAGCGCGCGGCGAATGGGTCATGGTGTTGCACGACGACGACACGCTTTACCCGTGGTATCTGGCGACGGTGCGGCCGCGCCTGCGCTCCGACCTCGCCGCCGTCTGCACGCGCACCGTGCAGGGGCCAACGCCACCAACGGTGTCCGCGCCAAGCGGCACGCCCGCCGTCTGGCCCTACCCCGCCCGCTATTTCCTCAAAAGCGCGATGACGCCGTTTCCCGGTGTGCTCGTGCGCCGCGAGCTGGCGTTGCAACTCGGCGGTTTCTCCGAGCGCGCGGGGCCGTTGGCGGATTACGATTTTTGGTACCGACTCGCCTGCGCCGGCCCGGTCGAAGTCGTGCGCGCCGTCGGCGCGTTTTACCGTGTGAGCGAGAGCCAGTGGACCGCGAGCGCCTGGGCCACGATGATCCGCGAAACGCATCTGCTCCGCCTGCGCATCGCCCGCGAGCAGTTCCCGCAATCGCCGCGCCTCGGCCGCTGGCTCGCCCGCTTCTTCTCCTACCGCAACGCACTCTCGTATGCCGGCCGTTTCACCGAACGACCGGCGGCGTTGACGCGCGCGCTGCGGCTTGGCCGCATCGCGTTTGCGCGCTTGCCCAGCGGCTGGGTTTGGGCCGCCATGAAACGCTTCGCCTAAACCCATGCGTCTCACCGTCGCCATCTGCACCTACAACCGCGCCGAGCTTCTGCGGCAAACTCTCGCCGGCCTCGCGCGGCAGACCTTGCCCGCCGATGCATACGAGGTGCTGGTGATCGACAACAACTCGACCGATCACACGGCCGCCGTGGTGGCGGAGTTTGCCCACGCCAACCCCGCGCCGCGCCGCATCCAGGAATCCACCCAGGGGCTGGAGCACGCGCGCAATCGCGCCATCGCCGAGGCCCGCGGCGAGATCATCCTCTTCGGCGATGACGACATCCTCGTCGAGTCCACGTGGCTGACCGAGATTCTGGCTCCGTTCGACGCCGACACTGCGCAACGGATCGGCGCGCTCGGCGGCGAAGTGATCCCAGTGTTTCCCGACGGCCTGCCGCCGTGGGTCGCCGAGTGGCACTCTCCGCTGCGTTTTCGCACCGACGCCGGCCCGCTCACGCCGCAACAATCGCCGATGGGCGCCAACCTCGCATTTCGCCGCGCCGTGTTTGCGCAGGTGGGCGTGTTTGCCATCGGCCTCGGGCGAAACGGGAAAAATCTTTTTGCCGGCGACGAGACCGAGATGCTCCGCCGGGTGCGCGCCGCCGGCCTTGAGATCTGGTTCGCGCCGGCCGCCGCCGTGCGCCATCAGATGCCGGCGAGCCGGACGACGTTTCGCTATGCCTGCCGCCACGGTTTCGACTCGGCGCGCTCGCGCGTGATCGAACGCGTCGGTCTCCACCACTCGACCGGTTACCTCGCCACCCGGCTGGTGGCCAACGTGCTGAAACTACTCTTGTTTCTTGTGCTCGCCGCGCTCAATGCGCTCGTGTTCCGCTTGGGCGGCTGCAAGCAGTCATTGGTGCGCGCCTGGCGCTCCTGCGGCTATCTCTACCAGATCTCCCGGTTGCTCGTGGGCAAGACGGTGTAGGCGCCCTTGGAAGTTTTTGGTTTCCCGGACGCGCAATCCATGTCCTTGTAGGAATACACCTGTGGTCAACCCGCTTCCGCTTTCTGTCGTCGTTGTCGCCAAAAACGAGGCGCATAATCTTCCGCGCTGTCTTGCCAGCGTGCAGGGCTGGGTGGCGGAGATCGTCGTCGCGCTCAACGACACCACCGACGACAGCGCCGCGATCGCCGCCCGGTACGGCGCCCGCGTGCAAACGCTCCCGTGGCGCGGTTATCGCGACACCAAGAACAACGCGCTGACGCTCGCCACCCACCCGTGGCTGCTGTGCCTCGACGCCGACGAGGAAGTGTCCGCCGAGTTGCGCACGGAGATCGCGGCGTTTTTCGCCCGGGGCGATCAGGAGCGCTGCGCCGGCGCCCGCTTTCCGCGCAAAGTATGGTTCATCGACCGCTGGATCACGCACGGTGATTGGTACCCCGATTATAGTCTGCGGCTCGTCCGCGCCGGCCGCGCACGCTGGGGCGGCGATGCGTACGTCCACGAGAAAATGGAATGCGACGGCGTCGTGGCCACGTTGCGCGGCGACCTGCACCACTACTCTTTCCCCTCGGTCGCCAGCCATGTGGCGAAGATCAACGTGTTCGCCGAGCTCTTCATCAAACAGCAGCAGGCCAAGGGCGGACGGTTCACCGCGGTGCAGGCGATTTTGCGTCCGCTCTGGCGGTTCTTCCGCGCCTATGTGGTGCGCCGCGGCTTCCTCGACGGATTCCCGGGACTGTACATCGCGTGGGCAACTTCGTTTAGCGCCTTCGTGCGTTACAGCCGGCTCTACGAGGTCGAACACAAACGGGAGCCGCAGGCTCCGCACAATCTCCCGCGTTCCTGACGATGCCGGCCAACACGGCTAAGCCCGCCGGGCCCGACGAGCCCTATCGTTTCAGTCGTCTCGCCGAGGAGTTGATCGGCGACCTGCGCGGCGTGCCCTTTCACGAACCGGCGCGGATGAAGCGCCGGCCGACCCGGGACTTGTCGCCGCTCATCCACGAGTTGCTCGCCAAACACCACATCGGCCAGCACTCGCCGGAAGACAGTATCCGCGAGCATTGGGTGGAGATCGTCGGTGCCGCGAACGCCGCCTATGCCCACGCCGCCCAGATCGATGCGCGCTGCCGGCTGGTGATCCTCGCCTCGCATTCGGTCGTGCGCAACGAGCTCTTCCTTCACCGCCAGAGCATCTTGCCCAAGATTCAGCAACTGCCCGGCTGCGGCCACGTGAAGAGCCTGCTCATCCGCGCCGGATGAGGGAACTGCGTGATGATTGAACGGTTAAGGCGGTGGCGCGCCGCAGGAGCGGGATTGCGCCCGGTTTTTTGGGGCGGCGAACTTTTCGCTTGCGCGCCCCTAGGCTCCTACCGATTGTCTCGCCCTTGCGTTAGTGGGAGTCCGCCGGTTGCGGACCTCCACCATGTCTGATCCCGGCTCCGGTCGGGAGACGAACGGTGACGCCGGCTGGCACTGCGGAAACCCCGCAGTACGAGCGGGCGGCACGGGGTCGCAAGGCCCCCGCCAGACGTGTCAACCCAACCAACCATCATGGCCACACCTGTTAAAAACGAAATCATCACTCAGTTCAAAACTCACGAGAAGGACACCGGCTCGAGCGAAGTCCAGATCGCGCTGCTTACCGCCCGGATCAATCACTTGACCGAGCATTTGCGCACGCATCGTAAAGACTTCCACTCACGCCGCGGCCTTCTGCAGATGGCCTCCCGCCGTCGCAAGCTGCTTGATTACCTCAAGCGCGAAGATCTCAACAAGTACAACGAGATCTTGCAGAAGTTGAACCTTCGCAAGTGACCCTTTGCTCACGGGCGGTTTGCCGATCAAACCGCCCGTGTTCGTTTTCCGACGAAATCGCCGCCAGACACGGGACATTTCTGTTTGCCGCCGCGGCCCTCCGAAGGGCGCCAAACAGAAATCTCTCGGGTCTGACCCGCAGAGCGAAGCCCAGCCACCCGACCTGCGCGTCGTGGGGCGGTCACAGTTAGCATCAACTGTCAGTCTTCATTCACAGGCGTTCCGCCTGTTTCCCTCCCTCCTATCCGGCCGGCGCGATGCCGGCATTACTCCCCGCGGCCCTGTACCGCGCCCCTTTCCCTACAGATAACCAAGAAGCAAAGACGAAACCCGATAGCATAAGATGAATCAGAAACATTCCGTTACCGTCCCCAGCCTGGGGATCAAATTCTCCACCGGCTCCCTCGCCCAACTCGCCAACGGCGCCGTCGTTGTCACCGTCGGCGAAACCAACGTCATGGTCACCGCAGCCGTTGCCGCCACCATGAAGCCCGGCCAGGACTTCTTCCCGCTCACCGTCGATTACCGCGAAAAGTACGCCGCCGCCGGCCGTTTCCCCGGTGGTTACTTCAAGCGCGAAGGCCGTCCGTCCGAAAAAGAAATTCTCACCTCGCGCCTCTGCGACCGTCCCTGCCGCCCGCTCTTCCCCGAGGGTTTCCTCAACGAAGTGCAGATCATCGGCCAGCTCCTCTCGGCCGATCAGAAGAACGAAGCCGACATCCCTATGGTCAACGGCGCCAGCGCCGCGCTCGCCATCTCCGACATTCCGTGGAACGGGCCCATCGGCGCCGTGCGCGTGGCGCAGATCGACGGCCAGTTCGTCGCCAATCCCACCATCGAGCAGATGTTCCAGTCCTCCCTCGACCTGATCTACGTCGGTAACGAGAAGGACATGCTCATGATCGAAGGCAGCGCCGATCAGCTGACCGAGGAACGCTTCATCGAAGCCCTCGAATTCGCCCACCAGGCGATCCAGCCTATCATCGCCGCCATTCGCGAGCTCGTTGCCCTCGCCGGCAAACCGAAGGCCACGTTCGCCCTCGTCGGCGCCACGCCCGAGGCCCGCGCCATCATCGAGCGCGTTGTGCCTGCCGAGCGCGTTTCCGCCGCCATCTTCGGCAAGGAAAAGCAGGCCCGCTCCAATGCCGTGAAGCTCCTCAAAGAGGAAGCCAAGACCGCCCTCCTCGCCGAACTCGGCGAAGGCAAATTCACCGACGTCGACCTCAACGTCGTCTTCGAAGACCTCCAATACAAAGCCTACCGCAAGACCGTCCTAGAGCGCGGCGTCCGCGCCGACGGTCGCGATGCGAAGACCATCCGTCCGCTTTCCGCCGAAGTGGGCGTCTTGCCCCGTGTGCACGGCAGCGCCGTCTTCCAACGCGGCGACACCCAGAGCCTCGTCATCACCACGCTCGGGCCCACCAAGGAATGCCAGGACATGGACGGCCTGACCGGCGGCGCCACCTCGAAGAGCTTCATCCTCCACTATAACTTCCCGCCGTTCTCCGTCGGTGAGACGGGCCGCTTCGGCTCGCCCGGCCGCCGCGAAATCGGCCACGGCGCCCTCGCCGAGCGTTCGCTCGTGCCCGTGCTGCCGCCCGAGGATGCGTTCCCCTACACCATCCGCCTCGTCTCCGAGATCATGGCCTCCAACGGCTCGACCTCGATGGCCTCGATCTGCGGCGGCTGCCTCGCCCTCATGGACGCCGGCGTGCCGATCATCGCGCCCGTCGCCGGCATCTCCTGCGGCCTCATGACGGAAAACGCCGCCGATGGCTCCATCTCCAAATGGGTCACGATCACCGACATTCTCGGTGAGGAAGACCACTTCGGCGACATGGACTTCAAGCTCGCCGGCACCACCAAGGGCATCACCGGCTTCCAGCTCGACCTCAAGATCCACGGCCTGCCCTTCGAGATCGCCAAGACCGCGATCTTCCAGGCCCGCGACGCCCGCATCGAGATTCTCAAGAAGATGCTCGCGGCCATCCCGGCCCCGCGCAAGGACCTCAGCACCTACGCGCCGCGCATCCAGACGATCCAGATCGATCCCGAAAAGATCGGCCTGCTCATCGGGCCCGGTGGCAAGACCATCCGCCGCATCACCGAAGTCACCGGCGCGCAGATCGACATCGCCGAAGACGATTCCGGCAAGGTTTTCATCTACTCGAACAACGCCGACTCGATGAGCCGCGCGGTGCAAGAGATCGACGCCCTGTGCGGCGGCGGCGCGCAGATCGAAGTGGGCAAAACCTACAACGGTCGCGTGACCTCCACCAAGGAGTTCGGCGCGTTCGTCGAGTGCCTGCCGGGCAAGGAAGGCCTTGTCCACATCAGCGAACTCGCTGACTTCCGCGTGCGTCGCACCGAGGACGTCGTCAAAGTGGGCGACTCCATCTGGGTGAAGTGCGTCGGCGTCGACGAGCGCAGCGGCAAGGTCCGCCTCTCGCGCAAGATCGCCATGAAGGAACGCGAGCAAGCCGAGCAACAGGCCGCCCCGGCCGCCGCTCCGGCCCCCGCCGCCCCGGCGACATCCGAGGCTCCGGCCGCGCCCGCGCAAAGCTAACGCTTCGCGCCAAGTACCGACATCATTCTCCAGCCGGAGGCGTTACTGCCTCCGGCTTTTTTGCGCCCCGTTGGCCCCGGTGGCACGAGCGAAAGCCATAAGATCGTCCAGCAGTTCCCGCTAAACCTCCATTGAGACGGTTGCCGGCAGATGCTAAGATCGGCCTGTTCGCGCCAGACTCCGCTCCCGTGGCGGTCGGTCCGATGCGACGTTTGCCCAGACTCTTTCCGCTACTCCCCCTCACCTCCCATGAGCGTCCTCGCCAAACTCGAACCTCTCACAATTCCCACCTACCCGGTCGGCACGCCCGAGAAGAACCCGGTGTTCTTCGAGCGCCGCGTCTATCAAGGCTCCTGCGGCAAAGTCTACCCGGTGCCGTTCATCGACAAAGTCTACGACGAGCCCAAACCCGTCGCCTACCAGAGCGCCGTGCTCGAAAACGAGTACGTGAAACTCGTCCTGCTGCCGGAAATCGGCGGACGCATCTTCATCGGGCAGGACAAGACCAACGCCAACTACGATTTCTTTTACCGCCAGGATGTGATCAAGCCGGCGCTCGTCGGCCTCGCCGGCCCGTGGATCTCCGGCGGCGTGGAGTTCAACTGGCCGCAACACCACCGCCCGGGCACGTTCATGCCGGCCGACGTGTTCATCGAGGAAGAAGCCGATGGCGCGCGCACCGTCTGGCTCTCCGAACACGATCCGCTCAACCGCCTGAAGGGCCTGCACGGCCTGCGCCTGCGCCCCGGCAGCGCCCTCGTCGAGTTGCGCGCGCGACTCTTTAACCGCACGCCGCTCACCCAGACCTTCCTCTGGTGGGCCAACGTCGCCGCACGCGTCCACGAGCGCTATCAGTCGTTTTTCCCGCCCGACGTGCACTACGTGGCCGACCACGCCGTGCGCGCGATGTCGTCGTTCCCCGAGGCGCGCAACCCTTACTACGGCGTGCGCTACCAGGACCGCCCCGGCGCCAACGACCTGAGCTGGTACAAAAACATCCCCGTCCCCACCAGCTACATGATTTGCGAGACCGCCTTCGATTTCTTCGGCGGCTACGATTACGCGGCGCAGGGCGGCTTCGTGCACGTCGCCAACCGCCACATCTCGCCCGGCAAGAAGCAATGGACCTGGGGCAACCACGCCTTCGGCTGGGCCTGGGATCGCGAACTCACCGACACCGGCGGCCCGTACATCGAGCTCATGGCCGGCGTGTACACCGACAACCAGCCCGACTTCAGCTACCTCGCGCCATACGAAACAAAGACGTTCTCCCAATTCTGGTGGCCGATCCAAAAAGTCGGCCCGGTGCAGAACGCCAACGAAGACGCCGCGCTCCGTCTCGTGGTCGGCGAGGAACGCCGGCTCGATCTCGCCGCACTGGTCTCCGCCCCGCTGCCCGGCGCGCGCCTCGTGCTGCGCGAATCCGGTCGCATGGCGCTCGATGTCCGCGTCGATCTCACGCCCGGACAGCCGTGGCAGAATCAGGCCCTCAAGCTGCAAGCCGAAGATCCCGCCGCGCTGGAGTTCATCCTCGAAGACAACGCCGGCCGCCGCGTGCTCAGTTATCAACCGGTCAGCACCGCCGGTCGCGAGCGCTCGCGCGTCGTCGCCACCGAACCCGCCGCGCCCGTCGAAGTGAAGTCGGCCGACGAACTTTTCATCATCGGCGAACATCTCGAACAATACCGCCACCCCACCCGCGACCCCGAATTGTACTGGAACGAAGCGCTGCGCCGCGATCCGCAGGACGCCCGTTGCCATCTCGCGATCGGTCGCCGGCTGTTGCGCCGCGGCTGTCTCGCGCAAGCCGTGCCGCACTTCGAGCAGGCCATCGCCCGTCTCACCGTCAAACACCCGAATCCCGTCACGGGCGAAGCACATTATTACCTTGGTCTCACGCTTCGGCTCCTGGGGCGTCATGCCGACGCCTACCGCCTGCTCTACAAAGCCACCTGGAACTACGAGTGGCGCGCCGCCGCGTACTACGAGCTGGCCGCGCTCGATTGCCGGAAAAGCGATTTTCGCCAGGCGCTGGTTCATCTCGAAGCCAGCCTCGACACCAACCGGCAGAACAACAAAGCCCGCGTGCTCAAAGCCGCCGCGCTGCGCCGCCTGGGCCGCAATGCCGAAGCCGCCGCCACGCTGGACGCGTTGTGCGCCGTCGATCCGCTCGACCACTGGGCGCGCTACGAGCAAGCGCTGCTCACCGGCGACGCTCAGCGCTTCCTCGCTCTGTCGCGCAACGATGCGCAGACGATCCTCGACCTCGTGTTCGACTACGCCGATGCCGGCCTGTTCGCCGAGGCGATCAAGTTGCTCGACCAGCATCACCAGAATCCGGTGACGCCCGCCGCCGTGGCCAATCCGCTCCAGCGCACGCAGAGCACCCGCTACGTTTTCGCCTGGTTGCAGCAGCAGTCCGGCGTGGCGCCGGCCGCCGCGCTCGCCGAGGCCCGTCGCCAGACGCCCGACTACTTCTTCCCCTCGCGTTTGCACGAGCAGCTCGTGTTGGAGTGGGCGCTCGCGCAGCCCGGCGCCGACGCGCTCGCCGCCTACGGTCTCGGCAACTACCTCTACGATCTGAAACGCCACGAAGACGCCATCGGCGCGTGGGAACGCAGCGTCGCCGCCGGGGCCGCCTTCGCCACCGTTTACCGCAATCTCGGCATCGCCTACTGGAATGTCCGCCGCGACGGCGTGAAGGCCCGCGCCGCTTACACCCGCGCGCTGGCGCTCGACGCCACCGACGCGCGCCTCGTCTTCGAATTCGACCAGCTCCGCAAGAAGCTCAACGAACCGCTCGCCGACCGCATCGCCTTCCTGGAAGCGCAACGCGAGCTCGTGCAAGCGCGCGACGACTCCTCAGTCGAATTCGCCGCACTCTACAACCTCACCGGCCGGGCCGGCGAAGCGCTCGCGCTCGTCACCGGTCGGCGTTTCCACCCATGGGAGGGCGGCGAGGGGAAAGTTCTCCGCGAGTACACCACCGCGCGCCTTCTCCTCGGCCAACAGGCCCTGGCCCGCGGCGACGCCGCGCTCGCGCTCGACCACTTCGGCAAGGCGATGGAGACGCCCGACTCGCTCGGCGAAGCCTACCATTTCCTCCAGGCCAAGGCCGACGTGAATTACTGGCTCGGCTGCGCCTTGCGCGCGCTCGGCCGCACCGCCGAGGCCACGCGCCATTTCGAGATGTGCGCGGCCGAGAGCGGCGATTTCAGCGAGATGGCGGTCACCGAGCACAGTCCGCTCAGCTATTGGCGCGGACGCGCCCTCCAGGCGCTCGGCCGCACCGCCGACGCCAAGAAACTCTTCCAGGACTTCCGCGCCTTCGGCGAGCGCAAGCTCGGCGAGACGGCGAAGATCGAGTACTTCGCCACCTCGTTGCCCAATCTGCTCGTGTTCGAGGAGGATCTACAGGCGCGGCGCAATGCCGAGAACCACCTGCTGATCGCCCTCGCCTGCCACGGTCTGGAAGATTCCGCTGGCGCTCGCGCTCATTTGCAGCAGACGCTTGCGTTCACCAATGCCGAACAGCGCAGCGCCGATTTGCAGGCCGAGCTGACCGCACGCCCCTAGTTTTTACTCCATCCCCGCCCAAAACATGATCACCGCCACGTCCTCCGACTCCTCTCAACTCAAAGCCGAATACAACTTCACCTACATCTGGATCATCTCGCTGGTCGCCGCGCTCGGCGGCCTGCTCTTCGGATGGGACTGGGTGGTGATCGGCGGCGCAAAACCATTTTTCGAGCGGTATTTCGACCTGACGAGCGAAGCGCTGAAAGGCTGGGCCAATAGTTGCGCGCTCATCGGCTGTCTCGTCGGTGCGTTGGTCGCAGGCGCACTCAGCGACCGTTTCGGCCGCAAACGGCTGCTCGTCGCGGCCGCACTGTTGTTCGCCGTCACGTCGCTGGGCAACGCGCTCGCCGACAATTTCACGATCTTTGTGCTCTGGCGGATGCTCGGCGGCGTGGCCATCGGCCTCGCGTCGAATCTCTCGCCGATGTACATCGCCGAGGTCGCCCCGGCGCAGCTGCGCGGCCGGCTGGTCTCGATCAACCAGCTCACCATCGTGCTCGGCATCCTGTTCGCGCAATACCTCAACTGGTACATCGTGCGCAATCTGCCGGCGGGCGCGACGGACGAGTTCATCCGCACCTCGTGGTTCGGGCAGTCCGCCTGGCGCTGGATGTTCGGCCTCACCGCCGTGCCGTCGCTCCTGTTTTTCCTCGGCATGTTCCTCGTGCCGGAGAGTCCGCGCTGGCTCGCCAAGAACGGCCGGCCGGAGCAGGCGCGCGCCGTCCTCGCCAAAATCGGCGGCCAAAACTACGCCAACGCCGCCGTCACCGAGATCGAGGCCACGCTGGTCAACGAAGACGCCAAGGTGAATTTCCGCGAGCTGCTCGATCCCAAGCTCCGCAAGGTGCTCGTGCTCGGCGTCACGCTGGCCGTCTTCCAGCAATGGTGCGGCATCAACGTCATCTTCAATTACGCCGAGGAGATTTTCCGCGCCGCCGGTTACGATATTTCGACGGTGCTGAAAAACATCGCCTGGACCGGCTCGGTGAACCTCGCCTTTACGTTCGTGGCGCTCGGCGTCGTGGACAAGGGCGGCCGCCGTCCGCTGATGCTCTTCGGCGCCGCGGCGCTCGCAGTGATCTATCTGGCGATGGGCTTCTGCTACCAAGCGCATGTGCAAGGCCTGCCGATGCTGCTCCTCGTGCTCGCGGCCATCGGTTGCTACGCGATGTCGCTCGCGCCGGTGACGTGGGTCGTGATCTCGGAAGTGTTCCCCAACCGCATCCGCGGCGCGGCCATCGCCGTCGCCGTGACCGCGCTCTGGATCGCCTGCTTCATCCTCACCTACACGTTCCCGATTTTGAACCGCGTGCTCGGCGCTGCCGGCACGTTCTGGCTCTACGGCGCGATCTGCATCGCCGGCTTCCTCTTCATCAAGGTCAAGCTGCCGGAGACCAAGGGCAAATCGCTCGAGCAGCTGGAAAACGAGCTGACGAAATAAACCCGTATCAGGTAAATCCGGACTGTAGGGCGGCATCGCCGAATGCCGCCGTTCCTTGGTAATCCGCGGCGGGGTTCGGCGACCCCGCCCTACAATTGCGGAAGCCCGGCTGCTCAGCTCAGGCGCAGTTCGAGCCACCACTCCACTGCGCCTGCTGCGGGCAAGGTACCGGCTGAACCGCGCGCGATGGCTTGGGCAAGATTGTCGGTGTCGCCGATGCACGGCTCCGCCGCGACGGTGTAGACGGGTGGCAACTGCGGGTTGCCCGTCCAGCCACTGTAATTCAGCCACAGCCCGAGCTGCGGCACCGCCGCCGGATCAGCACGCAATTCGCACGTCGCGCCATCGGCCGGATCGACCATGCGCAGCAAGGTCGATGCGTTGTTGGCTAAATATAGTTTGGCCGCCCAGCCCGCGGTGGCAGGCGGAGTCTGCGTGAGGTCGAGCTGGGGCAGATGCGGCCAGGTGAAAGCCTGCCCGGCGTCTGCGGTCAGTGTTCCCACGGCGCAATCGATTCGTCCCGGACCCGCCGCGCGCTCCAAACGCATTCCCGGTTTCACCGCAAAAGCGGGATGGCTGCTCCACACAAAGCGCCACGCTTCCGGCGCGAGATTCTCCAGCCGGTAATCGCAGCGAATGCCGCCCTCGGGCAGCAACGCGATGGTCTTGGTCAAACGGTACGGCAACGCTTCGCCCGTGATTGTCAGCCGCACCCCCGCGCCGGTCGGCTCGCAGTGCCACGTCCGCGCCCAGACCTCACCGTGATCCGGCAACGCCCGACCGGCAAACGGCGCCTGCGGATACGCGCCCGCCGCGATGTTGGGAAAACATTCGTCGAACCCGCCGACATCGTAATCGCCGAAATTCTGCGCCGTCGGCGCGGGTTGCCGCCACGGCATCGCGGGATGAGCAAACAACCATTCACGCGACCGTCGCCGGTCCACAAGACTGGCAAGTTTTCCGCCCCAAGCCGGCAGCAACCGCACCGCCGTGCGCGCATCCGCCAGCTCCATCGCGGACAAACCGCGGTGCACAATTTCACTAACACCGCCGGCGGGCGCTCCGCTCGGAGCGGGAGATTTCTGGGTCGGGAAAGACATCGCCGACAGTTGGGCGAAAGCGGAGTGCGACTTCAAACCGCAAAGCGCGCAAAAGGCGGGCGCATTGCGCCGTTGACGCCCTCCAGCCGTTGCCGTGTCAATACCGGCCCCAAACCCAAAATTACCATGAAGCTTCGCCTGTCGTTGATCGCGTTATTTGCCTTCGCCTTGCTCGCCACGCTGCGCGCCGAGCCATTGAAGATCGCCATCGTGGGGCTCGACAGCTCGCACAGTGTCGCCTTCACGAAATTGCTCCATGAGGAGAAAAATCCGGATCACGTGCCAGGCGGCGTCGTGGTGGCGGCCTTCAAAGGAGGCAGCCCGGATATCGAGAAAAGCATCAAGCGCATCGACGGCTTCACCGAGCAGATGAGCAAACTCGGCGTGAAAATCGCCGGCACCATTGCCGAGACGGTGGCTGGCGTGGACGCCGTATTGATTGTCAGCGTCGATGGGCGCGCCCATTTGGAGCAGTTCAAACAGGTGGTGGCGCTCGCGCCGGGCAAGCCGGTGTTCATCGACAAGCCGCTCGGTGGCAGTCTGCGCGAGGGCGCGGAAATTTTCCGGCTCGCGCGCAAGGAGAAGATTCCAGTGTTCACCGCCTCCACCCTGCGCTTCACGCCCGCCCTGCAGGACTTGCAGGTGGGAACGATCCGCACCGCGATCGGTTACTCACCGGCCGAGCTGGAGGCGCACCACCCTGACCTTTTCTGGTACAACATCCACGCCGTCGAAACGGTGTACCGCATGCTGGGCCGCGGGTGTGTGAGTGTCTCGCGTGTCCAGACCGCCAACAGCGAAGTGGCGACCGGCGTCTGGTCCGACGGCCGCGTGGGCGTGGTGCTCGGTTTGCGCGGCACGCCGGGCGTGTACGGTTTCAAAGTGTTCGGCGAAAAACGCACCGTCGGCGAGGACCTCAAGGTCGGCTACGGGCCGCTCGTGCGCGCCGTGATGACGTTCTTCCAGACCAAGCAACCGCCGGTAACGGCAGCCGAGAGCCTGGAGACGCTGGCCTTCATGGAAGCCGCGGATCTCAGCAAAAAGCAGGGCGGCAAAGCCGTGTCGCTGTCGGAGCTACTCGCCCCGTACGCCGACATCATGGCTCCGACGCCCTGAGTCGTCTGTGCGCCCCGCCTGCGCCTCAACCCGGATAAGGCGTGCCGGTAAACGCGCGGGCGGTGCGGATCATCGCCTTGAGATTGGCGGGCGGTGTCTCCGCGGGGATGGCGCAACCGGCGTTGAGCACAAAACGCGCGACGCCGGCAAATTGCTCCAGCAATTCCCGCGTTTTGGCCGCCACCAATTCCGGCGTGCCAAACGTGAGCACACCGCTGGGATCGATGTTGCCGATAAACGTTGCCCGCCCATCGAGAGCGGCGCGGATCTTCTGCAGATCGGTCCGGTAATCGAGTTCCAGCGCATCTGCGCCCGTGCTGACCATGTCGGCGAGGATCGCGTCGGTTTTACCGCAGATGTGCAGCACGTATGGCATCCCTGCTTTATGCGCCGCCGCAACCACCTGCCGCTCGCCCGGCAACGCGAAACGCCGGTACATATCGGGCGAGATGAGCTCCGGTCCGGCGGGGCTGTCGCCGTTGGAAACGATGTGCGCACCCGCCTGCGCCATCAGTTCCACAAACTGGGTGGTTGCCTGCGCACAGTAGGCCAGAAGTTTTTGCACCGCCTCTTCACTGTCTTCGTCGAGCAAATCCATCATCCAGACCTCGGGCGTGCGCATCATGCTCGCGAGAGAGAATGGCGCCTGATCGCAGTTGCCCCGGATTAGAATTTCGTTCCCGAAATGGGCGCGCAACAAACGCACCGCCTCCAGCCAGACCTGGATGCGAGGAGACTCGGCAATGCGCGGCATACCCAGATCCGCCACCGCAGACAGATCGGTCAGCGACGGGGCTTCGCAGCGCGCCGGCTGATTCTCTGGATAATCCACCGGCACACCGACCGCGCCAGCGAGTGTGGCGGTGTCGATGTCGACCAAGATCCCATCGTAGTGATAGGTCTCGACGGCCTGGATCAGCGTATCGGCGATCACCCGGGGGCTTTCGCGATACTCCCGATGCGTGCGCTTGGCCTCGTGGATGGCCAGAAGGAAATTATGCAACATTATCGGCACTGCGTCGGGCTGTTCCCCACGCAATGCCGACATGATTCTTAGATAACCGTTCATTTACCTCCCATTAAGTTTCCCCGAGAGGCCAAGCCAACTAAAATTAGAAGCTCAGCGTCGTCGTGAAACGTAACTGCCGGGGAGGCTGGTAAAAATACTGGTTACGATAGACTACCCCGCTCGCCAGTTGCGTCGTGCCCGTGAAAATCGGGTCGGCGTGGTCGAGCAGATTGGTCACATTGAGCTGAAAATCGACCGGGACTTTGAACAGGTTGGTCCGGTAGCCCATCGAGGCGGAGACCAGATAGTAGCTATCCGCGTAGTAAAGATCGTACGGGCGACCGGTCGGATTGCCGATGACTTTTCGGCTGAACATATTCACACCGCCGCCAACACGCCACCCCTTGAGCATACCGGAGCGGAAGTCGTAATTGGCAAAAAGATTCACGCGGTACTTGTAGGTGCCGTTCTGCGGACGACCATCGGCAAACGCGCTGATGGTGTTGAGAAAGGACGCGAGCTGCGTGGCGATGGTCGCGCGCGCCGCCGCCGAAAGGGCGGGATCGTTGGTCGCCGCCTGCCACAGGGACAGGTTTTGCGCGAGATAGGCCTTGGTCGACGGCAGCGAGTTGGTCTGCGACGTTTCCGGAAACGCGATATTGCCACCCAAACGGAAGCCCTTGACCAGATTGAAGGTGATCTCGCCTTCGTACCCGCTGGCGAACGTGTCCTGGGAATCGAGATACTGGGAAGAACCGAGCACGATCTGATCGTTGTCACGATTCATATTGCGCCAGATGGTGTTAATGTTGCCCGCGGCGACCTGCACGAACTTGTTGAGCTCGGTGCTGCGGTAATAGCCGAGGCCGCCAACCACGCGTCCTTGCGCGAGATTGAAGCGCAGACCGGCGTTGAAGCCCTTGTTGTTGGCCAACGCGATCGAGCGGCGCGGATCCAACGGCGGCGTGTTCACGATCCAATTACGAAACCCCTCGGACCAGTTGATGTAGGCACCGAGCTGCTGAATCGGAAAATAGGAAATGCCGAACGACTTGGTCTGCACCTGCGGCTTGGTGGAAACGTACACCCAGTTGTAACGATCCGGCTCCGTCGGGAAACGCGCACCCATGTTGCGGGTGTCGCCCTCGTAACGGTCGTAACGAAAACCGGTGATAAGTGTAAGCCGGTCGCGCAGGAAATGGCCCACGGCATTAATCTGCGCCGAGTCCCATTTCTCGATGGTCGAGGCGTCGCGCACCTTCACGTAGCGAAACTGGTTGGTGCCGTCACTCTGCGGCAGCGGCATATCCCAAACCGGCTCATCCCAGTAATTGTAGGTCTGCACGAGATTCTCCGCGTTGAGTGCGCCCGTCGTGGGATTAAACAGCGGCGTCAGACCGTTGCTTTTGTAGCACTGCCAACTCTGCGCGCGGAAAAGATGTTCCCGGTAGTGCAACACCGGGCTGACCAGGATGGAAAACTTGTCCGTCTTGATCGGGTACGCCGATGCCAGCCGAACGCCCGTGTAGTAGTCGTTGCTGGAGGTCTGCGCGTTCACGCCCGCCGTGTTGATCGTGTAGTTTTTCCCGAAATAGGGGTTATCGCGACCGTCAGGCAGCTTCTTGTTTACGTCGACAAAAAGCTGCTGGTAATAGCCCGCCATGCCCTCGCGCCACTGGCCGCTGAAATTGGCCGCAGCCTCGATGACGAAACCGCTATCAAAGGCTTGCTCCAGAAACAAAGCCGCGTCCTTGGAATGCGCCGGCGTGTGCATCTGTTTCGGCTGAAAGCTGGCCGACTTGCGCGGCAGCACCGGAAAATTGGCGATACCACCCCGGCTGCCATCGTTGATGACGGAAAGACCGAGGCCTGAGGACCGGCCGAATCCGGCATAATTCATCACCCCACCCAAGCGGGGCACCCAGACATAGAAATTACCCAGACGTGTGGTGCCGCTTCCGGTGGGAGCTGTCGCGACCGGCGTCGTATAAACCGTCGTGCGGTCCCACGCGCTGGTCTGATCGGTGAAAAAATTCACGCGATTCAAACGATCCGTGTAACCCAACTCGCCCTCGAAACGCACCTCCGCCCCTTTCCATGGGCGATACGTGATGGCGACGAAACCACCATAGCGGTTGTCAAAATAGTCGTCAGTCCAGGCTTTGCCGTTGCCGGCCTGCCCCAGTACGCGCACCGCGAGCTTGGGCGAAAAGATGTGATTGCTGTCCAGCGAGAGATAAGTCGAACCTTCCGAGTCGAAGCGTGTCCGCACACTGGTGAAATTTTTCTGCCAGGCGGCACGCTTGCTGATGACGCTCTGCTGACCGCCCAGATTCGAGTCGCCGTAGAGAATACTGTTCGGACCACGCGCGCCTTCGAGTCGCTCTGTCACGTACTCCTCTGGCGTGTAGGCGCTCTGAAAGAAATTACGTTTGGTGCCGCTGGAAACCAAACCGCGAAAGCTGGTGTTGGAGGCGAAATCGCGCTCCTGCGGAAACGTCACGTCGGAACTCGTCAGAAACAATGCGGCTTCGTTGATATCAATGGTGCCGATGTCATTCAAAAAATCCCGCGTAAGCACGGTGATATCCGACGGCGTCTTCAGCAGATTTGTACTCAACAAACCGGCGGAAATGACGTCGGCGGCAACATAACCGGTGTCTTTTTCCACCCGCACCGTAAAGGGAGACAACACGATGGAATCCTGTCCGGCGTCCTCGGTCGCCGCAGTTTTCTTCACCGGCGCAGTTTCTGGCCGGGGTGCTTTTTCAACGGGCGCTTCCGTCGCCGAGCGCGGATGCACAGCCAGCGCTCCGGTGCGCCCATCTTCCACGATTTTCAATGTGGTGCCCGCCAGCATGCGCTCCAGCGCCTCGCGTGCCGTCAATTCGCCCTTCACGGCATTGGTCGGCACACCCTGCACCTTATTGACAATGTACATCACCTGTTCGCCCGATTGCTCGGTAAACAGTTTGAGCGTAGTAGCTGCATCCCCCCCCGGTAGCGCATAGGTGCGCTTGGTGGCGGTTTCGGCACCACTGAGTGGCAAAGCCGCCAACAGGATGCCAAACGCAACCAAACCGATTAACGACAGACGATGCAGCGGGCGAACAAGCCCGGAAACAAAACAAGGCGAATGTTTTTGCATAAAAAAGGGGCGATTCGACGCAGGCATGCGCCAAACCGCTGCCTATTCAGACGAGTCAGCTACTGACATGGGCTATGTCTGAGCAGAAAAAATTTAAACCGCGCTTCCTGTCAGGGACGGACCTTGCGCAGCACGATACGCTCAGCGTCGGCGTAGTCTGCAACGACGTCGTTTTCACTGACCAACAGTCGCACGAACGCCGTCACATTCTCAGCACGGAAACTACCGCCAACCAGCAATGCCCCGAGCTCGGCATCGCCGATTTCCAGTTGCACCCGATTACGGCGATTGAACTGCTGCACCACATCGCGCAAGGGAGTGTCCGCGAAAATCAGCGGAGGATTCTGCCATGCCAGCGCATCGCGCAATTCTGACGCCGGCAGCACTACCACTTGCGGGGAAGCCGGCGAATGCAATGCGACCACGGCCTTTTGCCCCTGCCACAATTCAGGCGCTGTAGCGTCCTGCTTCGCCAGCTCGGTACCTTGACTGATGCGAACGCGCCCCTCGGTCACAAGCACTTCGACCGCGCGCAAATCCAGACGCACGCTGAAAGCAGTGCCCACAGCCCGCACCGCGACATCTTTGGCCTCCACCCAGAAGGGCCGAGCGGCGTTTTTCGCCACCGTAAAATGCGCTTCGCCCTGCTCCAGATGCACGCGTCGTTCTTCCGCACGGTAGAGTACCCGCACAATCGTGGCCGCGTTGAGCTCCATCACTGAGCCGTCGGACAACACCACGCGTTGATATCCGCCGGCTGTCGTGGCATAGGACTGGTTTCCCATTTCGGGTACGGGTGATTGCGGCGCTTTCCCCTGCCAAATGACGAACGCGACCGCCAATGCCGCAGCAAAGCCAGTAGCTGCCAGCGCAGGCCACCAAGTGCGTCTACTGCGCTGTCGGGGTTGCAACAAATCACAATCTGGGTGCGTACGCGCCTGCGGCCGGTAATGCCGCAACTGCCGCATAGCCGTCCATGATTGTTCCAAACGGGTAAACACTGCTTCATGCCGCGGATTGCTGCGCCGCCATTGCGCCAGCCGCGCCGCCTCTTCCGCAGAAAGCCCATCGTCACTTTGCGCCAGCCATGCCGCGGCTGTGGCCGAAATGGCCTCGTCATCTCCGGACTGCGCAGTCTTCTCCCTATTCATGACTCGCCTTTCTTCGCCGCAGACGAAGACGGTACCACCCCCCGCTGCTCGAAATACTCCGTACAACGGCGCATGCCCTTGGCAAGATGCGCCTTGACTGTGTATTCGGAAATGCCGAGCTCCGCCGCGATCTGCTTGTGCGAATAATCGTAGAGCAGACGCAGTGTGAGCACGCGCCGGCAACGCTCGGGCAAGGCGCGCACGGCCTCGGCCAGCATCTCCAGCTCCTGTTGCTTATTGTAGGATTCGGCAGCATCCGGACTATCTTCTATGACGGATAACTTCTCCAAATCGCCTATTGCCTCGATCGAAACAACCTGCCGCCGACGGAAAATATCCAAGCCGGCGTTGCGCGCCGTGGTGAACAGGAAAGCCTTAATGTAACTTACCCGCCCTGTCTGCCGGGTGCGGATCAGCCTAGCGTAGGTCTCCTGCACCAAATCATCTACATCAGGCAACGACGGAAAATGGCGCCGCAAATAGGAGCGCAGCGACGATTCATGCGGCTGCACTTCTTCGGCAAACCAGCGGGCATCGTCTGATTTGGATGTGGACACGGAATTTTGGGGCTGCGGAAGCAAAGCGACTGCATTTTCAGCGGGTCTCGTGGGTGAAAGTCCAGTGTGTTTCGCAGCGAAATCCACGTACGCCACATTTTGTCGATGATCGTAGCCAGTTTCACCGCATGGCCCGTCTTAGCCACAGCCACAGTGCGATGCCGAGCAAAGGCCTCTTTCCGGCCACAAAAAACCCGCCGCGATTTATCAGCGCAGCGGGTTTAAAAGTGGTGGCACAGCCCGGAATCGAACCGGGGACACAAGGATTTTCAGTCCTCTGCTCTACCAACTGAGCTACCGTGCCACAAAGAAAGAGGCGGAGAAAAGGGACTCATCTTCCCGCCGTCAACGGGAATTTGCCCGGATTTCCATTTCACGCTATCTGCCATCACCGCACCACAATAGTGATGAGCCGCGAAACGCCACGAAAGTGGATGTAGAACAAGTTCCGCCCCTTCACCATGGCATCCTTCGCTTCCTGCACCGACGCCACGGGCTGGCGGTTCACCTCCAAAATGATGACATTGGGAGCCAGTCGTTCGTTGTAAGGCGACTTGGGATCGACCTCCGTGACCACCAGGCCGTTGATGCGTTTGTCGATGTTGTTTTGCTTCCGGAATTCGTCGTCGATCCGCGTGGCTTTGACGCCTTCCAGCAGTTCGTTGACATCGCCGTCGGCATCGAGCTTGCCGAGCTTGACCTCGACTTGCTGCTCTTTGCCGGCGCGCAACAGGCGCACTTTCACCGCCGTGCCCGGAGTCATCTGCGCCACCACGAGACGCAAATCTTGCAGCGAATTTACCGGTTTCCCGTTGATCGAGATGATCACGTCTTCGCGCTTGATACCCGCTTTGGCCGCGGGTCCGTCTTCCGGACGCAGCTCCATCACGACCACGCCCTTTTGGTCCTTCTTCAGGCCCAAAGTCTCGGCCAGCTCGGGACTGATCGTCTCGCCCGACACGCCCAGCATGCCGCGCTGCACCGTGCCTGATTCGAGCAGGCTGTGCATGATCGACGAAGCGAGATTGACCGGTATCGCGAAGCCAATGCCGATATTGCCTCCCGAGGTGGAAATGATCGCCGAGTTGATGCCCACGAGCCGGCCCTTGGCGTCGACCAGTGCGCCGCCAGAATTGCCCATGTTGATGGCCGCATCGGTCTGAATGAAATTCTCGTAGCCGCGCCCATCGTCGAGCAGCGCCAGATTGCTGCGCCCGGTCGCCGAGACGATGCCCATCGTGACAGTCTGCCCGACCTTGAGCGGATTGCCCACGGCAAAGACCACGTCGCCCACGCGCAGTTTGTCGCTGTCGGCCAGCGTGAGCATCGGCAGCTTCTCCGCCTCGATCTTGATCACCGCGACGTCGGTCTTCGGATCGGAGCCGATGACCTTGGCGATGAATTCGCGGTCGTCGGTCAACAACACTTTCAGTTCGTCGGCACCTTCGACCACATGGTTGTTGGTGATGATATAGCCGTCGGCGGTGACGATGACGCCCGAGCCCAAGCCCTGCTCCTTGGATTCGCGTTCAGGGACATCGCCGAAGAATTGCCGGAAAAGCGGGTTCACCATCGCGCGTTGCCGCACGATTTTGGTCGAGTAAACGGAGACCACGGCCTTCTGCACCGGCTCCACCACATCGGCGTAGCTGGCGATGATGCCCGGGCGCAGCCCCTGCGTGATTGGCGTCGGATCGACCGTCAGCTCGGGCTTTTTTTTGGCCTCCTCCTTTGCAGACAACGGGGAAGAGATTGCGAACACAGTGCACGCCAAGGCGCACCCACCGAGAAAAAGTTTGGTTTTCATGAGGGAGAGACGGAGGACAAACCGGGACGAAAGAGGTTCCTGGCGGCGGCCCGGCTCCACGCGCCAGCTGAGGTCAAAATCCTTTGATGCGGAAAAGACTCGTGATGCTCTCGTTGCCGTTGATGCGCAGGATCGCCTTGCCGAGCAAGTCGGCGATGCTGAGGACCGTGATGGGCAGCCCGCGCGTATCGACCGGCACGGAGTTGGTGGTGATGAGTTCGTCGATCAGACCGCTGCGCAGGCGTTCGTAGGCAATGTCGTTGAGCACGCAGTGGCTCACGGCGGCGCGGACACTGCGGGCGCCATTTTCACGCAGCAATTTCGCTGCGGACGTGAGTGTGCCGGCGGTCTCGGTGATGTCATCGACGAGCAGGACATCGCAGTCCTTCACCTCGCCGACGAGATTGATGGCCTCGACAGTGGTGGCGCTCTTGCGCTTCTTGCCGACCAAGCCCAGCCCGGCGCCGAGCACGTCGGCATAGGCCGCCGCCATCTTCATGCCGCCGACATCGGGCGAGCACACGACCAGGTTGGAATCCTTGAAGCACTCGCCGAAATATGTGAAGAAAACCGGCGACGCGTAGAGGTGGTCGACCGGAATATCGAAGAAGCCCTGAATCTGCTGGCTGTGCAGATCCATCGTCAAAATGCGGTTGGCGCCGGCCGCGACGAGCAGGTTGGCCACGAGCTTGGCCGTGATGGGCACGCGCGGCTGATCTTTGCGATCCTGCCGGGCATAACCATAAAAAGGAATGACCGCGGTGATGCGATTGGCCGAAGCACGGCGCGCCGCATCGATCATGATCAGCAACTCCATCAGGTGATGGTTGCTCGGCGGGCAGGTCGATTGGATCAAATAAACGTCCGCGCCGCGGATGTTCTCGTTGATCTTCACGAACGTCTCGCCGTCCGGAAAACTGGTGACCGTGGCCTCGCCCAAAGGCATGCCGATGTTTCGACAAATGGCCTCAGCCAGCGGTCGATTAGAATTTCCGGAGAAAATTTTCAGACGAGACTCGTTCATAGGAAAAGCGGGATCGTGACGGTATTGTTATTCAGCGGAAGTTTTTTCTGCTACTCCAACACGCTCTTCCAGCGCTTCGACCCGCCGGAAGAAATCGGGGAGGCGTTGCTTCAAGACGTGGATGCGGCGATCCAGGTTGAACGGCAGCGGCGGATTGCCCGCGACAAAGCTTTTGGCCGGCAGCGAATGCGTGACGCCAGCGCCGCCGGCGATTTTCGAGGCGCGCCCGACGGTCAAATGCCCGGCCACGCCCGCCTGCCCGCCAAGCATCACGTAATCCTCGATCACACTGCTTCCCGAGATGCCAACCTGGGCGCAAAGAATGCAGAACTTGCCGATCACGACGTTGTGGCCGACCTGCACGAGATTATCGATTTTCGTGCCCTCGCCCACGACGGTACGACTGAAGCGGGCGCGATCGATCGTGCTGTTGGCGCCGACCTCGACATCGTCCTCCAGCACCACTTGTCCGATCTGCGGGATGCGCTCATGCCGGCCATTGACAAACTCGTAGCCGAAGCCGTCCGAGCCGATGATGACGCCGGGTTGCAACCGCACCCGCCGCCCGAGCACGCACTCGGCCGCCACGACCGTTCCGGGCATCAGCCAACAATCATCACCGATGGCCGCGCGGCGGCCCACGAACACCTGCGCCTGCAAGTGCACACATTCACCCACGACCGCACCCTCTTCTACCACACACAACGGCCCGACCGTGGCGCTCGCCGCCACTTGCGCGCCGGCCGCGACGCTGGCGCTGGGATGAATGCCGGGAGCCGGGCGCGGCCAGAGGAGACTTTCGATCCGGGCGCAGATGCGAGCCAGCGCCACCGACGGATTGTCCACGAGGAGCAACATCTGCCCCGCCCCGGGCTCGCCCTCGTAATCGGCGGGCACCAACAGCAGCGAAGCGCGCGTGGTGGTGACCTGCGCCTTGTATTTCGGGTTGCTGAGAAACGAGAGATCGCCGGCCGCGGCGACATCCAAGGCGGCGATGCCGCGGATCGTTTCGGCGGTGGCGCCCCGGGCTGCGCGAGGCTGCACTAGAGCGCTGATTTCAGCGGCGGTGAATGTGACCTGCATGGTGGAGGAGTGTGGGCAATTCGCCGGCGGGCGCAAAGCCCCAAAAAAAAGCCCTGCTCGCGAGAGCAGGGCGAAAGTAGAGCGCCGATAGAAAACTTATTTCTTGGGCGTCACGCCGGGAACCGTAATGGCGGGCGCGTCGCTAGCAGCGGGCTTGGCGGCAGGAGCTGTCGGAGCAGCCACGGGGGCGGCCGGACGGTCCTTGTTGATCTCTTTCAGCACGTCGTCGGTGATGTCGAAACCGGCATCGCTGTAAACGATGGTGGGAATGCCGATGAAAGACGGGCCGGACTTGTCGAAGAGCAGCGTCGCGCCCTTGCGCTTGGCAACGTCGGACGAGAGCTTGGTGAGCTCTTCCAGCATGATCGTCTTGAAAGTGTTGATCCGCTGTTGGAGCGAATTGCGGGTGTTCGCCTGGAAGCTCTGCACTTCGTTCTGCTTCTTCTGGATTTCCTGGAGCTTCGCTTGGGCACCAGCGGCGGCCTTTTGCTTGGCATCGGCGGAGGCGGCGGCGTTTTGCGCCTGATCGGCCAGCTCCTTGTACTGCTCGACGAGGGTGTTGCCCTCTTTGTTGAGCTTATCCAGCTCCTCTTGAGCCTTCTGCTCGTCGTTGCGGAGCTTCGCGTTCTGCTCCTCGGTCTTGTAGTGACTGTCGTACAGCTTGGCCATATCGACAACCATGATTTTGGGAGCGGGCTGGGCTTGCGCCACGAGCACCGCTGAACTGAAGGCCGCGAGGCCCAACAGGGAACGGACGATATTTTTCATAGGTGTATAAAAAAGCGGGAAACGGGAAGTGGAGCGTTTTTAGAAGCGAGTGCCAAAGGAAAAGTTGAACTGGTTGCCCTTCTTATTGACCGCATCGCCTTTCAGCGGGAAACCCAAATCCAGGCTCAGCGGCGCACCGGCGACGAACAGCCGCAGGCCAATGCCCCAGTTGTCGTTATAATCGCCGGGATTGAAATCGTAGGCCTTCCGGTTGACGAAGCCGGCATCGTAGAAGACGGCGAACCGGATCGGGCTCACGATATCAACCGAGTACTCGGCGCTGAAGAAGCCATAGGTTTTGCCGCCGATGGGCTCGGAATCCCCGGCGAGCTTAGGCCCAACATCACGGTACTCGAAACCACGCAATGTGTACGGGCCGCCCAGGAAGAATTTATCGTAGTATGGCACATCCTTGCTGCTGCCATATTGCTGAATGATGCCTCCACGCCCCAGCAGTGCGAGAACTTGAGTTTGGCTCTCGAAGACGGGGAAGAACTGCGAGCCACGGAACTCACCCTTGTAGTAGTTGACGTCGCCCTGAAACGGACCGCCAGCCAGCTCGGTGAGGAACTCGGCGCGATTACCCTTGGTCGTGCTGATGATCTTGTCGCGGGTATCGCGCAAAAGCTGAAATCCAACTTTGGAAATCAACGTTTTTCCTCCAAGATCCTTAATTACCTGAGAAACATTTTCATCAACATTCTTAATATCGACCGATTCCAGCGTGTAGGACAGCCGGCCTTCGATGCCATAACGGGGCGCAAGCATCTTGCGCAGGTAAACTTCGCCACCAGTCCGGACTTCCTCGTAGTATGAGCTGTTGTAGTCCGAGCTGGTGCGGAAGAGATCGAAGCCCAGCGCAAGCTGCTTCTGGAAGAGCCAGGGTTCTTCGAACGAGAGCACCACTTCGCTCGAGTACGAGCCGAGCTGCATGCGCAGACGGAATTTCTGGCCGTCGCCCTGGAAGAAGGAGCGGCGGTTGAACAGATCGAAGTTCGACTGCGACACCTCGGCGAAAATCGTCGCGCGCTCCAGCGAGCTGAAGCCGGCGCCGAAGGAGAGATTGCCCGTACGGCCTTCCTTGACGGCGATCTTCAGATTACGGCGTCCGGGAATGTTGGTGTGCTCGGGGGTGACGTTCACGTCCTCGAAGAAGCGGGTGTTTTCCAGGCGCAGCTTGGAAATCTTCATCCAGACGGTGTTGAACACATCGCCAGGACCGAGCGTGAGCTCGCGAAGGATGACCGTGCTCTTGGTCTTGGTGTTGCCCTCGATCTTGATCGACTCGACGTTGAACTTTTCGCTCTCGGTAATCTTGTACTCAATATCGATATTGCCGGTGCTCAGATTGGGTTTGCGCACAAGTTGGGCGCGAGTGTCGAGATAACCGTCGCGACCGTAGAAGTCCTCCATCGTCTCGACGTCCTTGTCCAATTTCGACGGCACAAACACCGCTCCGCTCTTCTGGCGCAGCACGCGCTTGAGGAGCGATTCCGGGTAAAGTTTGCAGCCGGTGACACTGATGTCGCCGATGTGGTACTGTCGACCTTCCTCCACTGGAACGACGATGACCAGACGTCCCGTCTTCGGGTATTCATAACGGATCTTGTCGGGTGCGATTTCAATATCGAGGTAACCCGCCTCGCGGTAGTAATCGCGGACCTTGTCGAGGTCGTCTTCAAACTGGTCGTCCTTGAAACGGCCGGAGCCGGTCAGCCAGGAGAACATCCACCAGCGCTTTGTCTCCATCTGCTTGCGCAGCGTGCGGGTCTTGATGTTCGTGTTGCCGACAAAGCGGATATCCGCGATGCGCACCTTGTCGCCTTCCTTGATATTGAAGACCACCGTGCCAAAGCCGGTTTCGCGGTTGCGTTCGATCGAGTAAGAAATCTGCGCCTGGTTATAGCCGTCCTTCTGGTAGTACTCGCGGATTTTCTCGGCATCTTCCTTCACCTGACGCTCGTCCAAGGCCTGATTCGGCTTGGTCTGGACTTCTTTTTCCAAGCGACGGGGTTTCACCTTTTTGGCACCCTCGTACTTGACGGTCAGCACCCGGTATTTGGGCGTTACCTCGACGACGAGGTTGACGATGTTATTGGGCAACACCTCCCGCTTGACCTCGATAAATTCGAACAGGCCGGTCTTGTAGAGCGTACGGATGTCACGGTCGATCATCATGTCGTCGACCTCGTTGCCCTCCTTGATCTGCATGTTGGCCCGCACCACCTGCTCGTTGACCACGGCTGTGCCGACGAAGCGCACCGTCACGGTGCCGACCTTGACGGCGGGTTGCGCCGGTGGGGCCGATTGCGGGGCCAATGTCGGCTGTTGAGCGCTCAATTGCGCCGCGCCAGTCGCAATCAGCACGACCGCAACGAGCAATGCAAACAATGGGCGAAGGATTTGGCTACGGAGTGTAGTTTTCAAAGCGGGTGATATCTCGGAGGAACGTCAGCTTCAAGTCTCCTACCGGTCCGTTTCGTTGCTTGGCAACGATTAACTCGGCGGAATCGGCTGCCACCTGAAATTTTTCGTCTGCGTCTTTGGGTCGGGCCAGCATGAGCACAACGTCGGCGTCCTGCTCGATGGAGCCAGATTCGCGCAAATCCGAGAGTTTCGGCGTGCGGTTCTCCTTTTCGGACGAACGGTTGAGCTGACTTAGTACAAGCACGGGCACGTCGAGTTCCTTCGCCAATGCTTTTAATCCGCGCGACATTTCCGCGACCTGCTGTTCGCGCGGGCTCTGCGAATCGGTCGGACTGAGCAGCTGGAGGTAATCGACGATGATCATGCCCAGCTTATTGGGCAGCCGCGTATAGAGGCGGCGGGCCTTGGCGCGCAGCTCCATGATCGTCAGGTGGCTGGAATCGTCGATGAACAGCTGGGACTTGGAAAACTCGTCCGCCGCCTGCACCAGGCGCTGCTGCTCTTCGCCGTTCTTCGACAGCAACCCGTCGCGCAACAGTTTCATGTTCACCTTGGCCCGGGCGCACAACATACGCAGCGCGAGCTGTGCCGCGCTCATTTCCAAGGAAAACACCAACGTCGCCACGCCCTCGCCCTTTTTCGGCATCGCGGCGGCCTCGGCGATATTGAGCGCAAGGGAGGTTTTGCCCATCGAGGGGCGCGCCGCCAACACGATCATTTCCTGCTTCTGGAAACCGAAGGTGAGCGCGTCGAGATCCTTGAAACCGGAGGAGACGCCGGTGAGCTCCCCCTTTTTCATCATCATCTTGTGGATGACGGCCATCGCCTCCCGCATCGGGTCCTTCATGGACTTGGCGCCGTCCGAGATGCGGTCCTGCGTGACCTTGAAAATATCCAGCTCGATCTTGTCGATGAACTCTTCGAGCCCGCCCTGGTAGTTGAAGCAGTTTTCCACCACGCCGGTGGACACCGCGATCAACTCGCGCAGCAGGTAAAGTTCGCGGACCTTTTCGATGAAATACTGCGCCTGCGCCGTGGTCGGGATGCGTCCGCTGATCTGCGTCAGGTACGCGTAACCGCCAATATCATCGAGCAACCGCTGCGTCTTCAGCTCTTCGGCCAGCACCGCCAGATCGACCGGCGGACGCGTCTGGTAGATCTCGCAGAGCTTCTCGTAAATGATCCGGTTGGCGTGGACGTAGAAGGCCTTGGGCGCGAGCTTCGACTCCAGGCACCGGGCGATGGTGTCGTTGCCATCGAGCAGACAGCAGGACAGCAGATACTCCTCGGCCTCGATCGAATGTGGCGGCGTGCGTCCCAAAGGCTGACCGCCCCCGGCTTCCGAGGAAGCGCGAGGACGACGGGCAGACGTTTGGGCGACGTGGTCAGCCATGGGTAATAGGCCGGCGAGTTAGAGAGGAAAGCGCCCCGTGCCGCAAGCTGCGAATGGGTGACGGGGCATGGCCATGATGGATCGCACCGCACCCGCCGAAAAACGAAAGCCGCGCATCGCGCGCGGCCTTCGGTAAATCGCTGGGGGCGTCGAAAAGGCGGAGCTTTACTCCTTGGTTTCCTTCGCGTCGCGCGGCTTGCGCTCCTTGCGCTCTTTCTTGGCGCCGTCGGCGGCGGGCGCTTCGGCCGGGGCCTGCTGCACCTCGATCGGGTTCTCCGACACGACGTCGAAGGCCAGCTCGACGCTCACATCGGCGTGCAGCTTGATCTTCACCTCGTGCTTGCCGATGGTCTTCACCGGCGTGTGCAGATGGATCTTGCGCTTGTCGATCTCGAGCCCGGCAGCGGCGAGCTTGTCGTGCAGATCGTTGACGGTGATCGCACCGAACATCTTGCCGCCCTCGCCCGTCTTGACGACGAACGCTAGGGAGGTCTTTTCGAGCTTCTTGGCGAGCTCTTGCGCGCCGGCCAGCTCTTGGGATTCGCGCTCGGCGCGCCGCTTGCGGAGCGAGTCGACCTGCTTGCGGTTCGAGCGGGTCAACGGCACGGCAAAACCGCGCAGAAGGAGATAATTGCGCGCATAACCCGCGCGGACTTTCACCTGATCGCCCTCGCCGCCGAGGCCATCGACGGGTTTGAGGAGGAGTACTTCACTGTAGGCCATTGGATTTGGTAGTTAAAAATTTAGGTTGGAGGAGGCCGGGCGGCGTGCGGTTAAAACGGGACGTCTTCGTCGACATGATCGGCCGCGGGCGCGGGCTTGGCGGCGCTGGGCCGCGGCGCGGGCACATGGCTCGGCGCGGTCTGGTCGATGCCATCGCTGGCACCGGACGCGGGTGCGCCGGCATTGCCGCCGGGACGACCGAGGAACTGGACGTTGTCGAGGACGATCTTGAGGCGGTTGCGTTTCTGCCCGCTCGTTTTGTCTTCCCATTGATCGAGGCGCAGCCGGCCTTCGACGAAGCACGGGCTGCCCTTGGTCAGGTATTTGGAGACGAGTTCGCCCTGTTTGCCCCAGGCTTCGATGTCGACAAAGGTCGTCTCATCGCGCGTGGCGCCGGATTCGTCCTTGTACTGGCGGTTGACCGCCAGGCCGAACTGACAAATCGCCGTGCCTTTCGGCGTGACCCGGAGTTCCGGATCGCGCGTCAGGTTGCCGATGAGAAAAACTTTATTGAGGGAAGCCATGGGAGTGGCGCACGCGCCGTAGGCGGTCAGGCCTTCTGGACGTAGGTGCGGTAAACGTGATGATTGAGGCGCAGGCGCTCTTTCAGATTGGCCGGGCATTCGGCGGGGGCCGCGAAATCGATTTGGACGTAGACCGCGCCGGTGAGCTTCTTGTCGGTGACGCGGACGAAATCGCGCTTGCCGATGTTCTCGACGGCCGAGACCTCGCCATGCACTGCGGCGATCTCATTCTTCACTTCCTCGATGATCTTCTCGATGGTGTCTTCCGTGCCGCGATTATCGAGGATGAAGGTCGCGCGGTAGTTGCGTTTGGAGGCGTTCATGTTGGGTTTCGACGATTAAGTTGGTTCATGGCTTCGGTGACTCCGCGGTCGAGCAGGAGGGCGAGGCCGGTGAGATAGTGTTCGAGTTGCTGATCGATTAAAGTGCGTTGTGCGGGGGTGAATTTTCCGAGGACGAAATCCTTGAGATCCATTTCCGAGGGCTCTTTCGGGCCGATGCCGATGCGATAGCGGATGAAGCCGTCGCCGAGGTGTTCGAGCAGGCTGGCCACACCGTTGTGACCGCCGGCGCTGCCGCGCACTGAGAGCTTCGGCTGACCGAGGGCGATCGTGAGATCGTCATAGATCACGGCGACCTGCGCCGGCTCCAGTTTATGGAACCGCATCAGGGCGCCGACGGCGCGGCCGCTTTCGTTCATGAACGTCTGCGGCTTGGCCAGCCAGAGCGTGCGGCCCGCGGAGCGATCCCAGCGGGCCACCTGCGCTTCAAACCGCGTCGACGCCCGCCAGGAGAGATCGTGCGAGCGTGCGAACGCATCGAGCACGAGCCAGCCGAGATTGTGGCGGGTATCGGCGTAGTCCCGGCCCGGATTGCCCAGGCCGACGACGAGCGAAATGGACATGTCTCAAAGAACAATCGTCCCGGCCCGCTGCGGTCAAGCAGCGGACGGGAACGGAAAAGCTTACTTCTTGGCGGGAGCGGCGGGTTTGGCCCCGGCGGCAGGCGCAGCGGCCTTGGCACCAGCGGCGGGCGCGGCGGCTTTGCCAGCGGCGGGCGCGGCAGCCTTGGCACCGGCGGCAGGCGCGGCACCAGCGGCGGGCGCAGCACCGGCGGCGGCACCCTCGGCAGGAGCGGCACCTTCGGCAGGAGCGGCACCTTCGACGGCAGCGGTGGCGGCCGGAGTCTCGACGACTTCCTCGGCGACCTCGGTGCACGACACCACGGGTTGACCGGGCAGCTCGCGGAACTCGACGCCCGCAGCAGCCTTCAAATTGCCGACCTTGATGGTCTCGCCGACCTTCAGTTCGGTGACGTCCACCACGATCGCTTCCGGCAGATCTTTCGCCAGACAGCGGATGCGCAGTTGGTGCGACGCGATTTCAAGCACGCCGTTTTCGTTCTTCACGCCGAAGGATTCGCCCACCACGCGCACGGGCACGGGGATTTCGAATTTCTCGTCGGCCTTAACCTCGTGGAGATCCACGTGGAGGAAATTGTCGGTAATGGGATCGCGTTGCACCTCTTGGAGGAACGCGAGGGCCTGCTCGGGCTTGTCGGCGCGCGTGAGCTCGATGATCTTGGCGCGACCGCCAACCACCTTGAGCAGCTTGGTGAACTCGGGTGTATCGACCGCGAGCTTTTCCGGAGCGGTGTGCTTCCCGTACAGAATGGCGGGAACCATCTTGACCTTGCGCAAACGCCGGGAGGCGGAGCGGCCGGTCTGGGCACGTGGCGTGACTTTCAGTGTAAGCTTTTGATTCATGGTTTCGTTCCCCCTGTTACCCCGGGAATCGGAGGCAGGCGTAGTTGAAAGAGGGTCAGGTGATAGGGTGGGTTCGGGCGAAAGCAATCAAAACTTTTCACGATACGCCCACCGGCTCAAACCGGCCGGGCCGTGTCCGGCTTTCCGCCTTGTGCATAGGGCGCCAACGCTGCCTGCAATTCGGCGAACCGGACGGGCTTGGCCACATAACCATCCATCCCGGCGGCCAAACAAAGCTCGCGATCGCCCTTCATCGCGTGGGCGGTCATCGCGAGGATCGGCAGGTGGCGGCCGGTCGTTTTTTCGCGTTCGCGAATGGCGGCCGTGGCGGCGAAACCGTCCATTTCCGGCATCTCCACATCCATCAACACGAGGTCATACGGCACCAGGTCCAGCGCGTGCAGCACTTCCTGCCCGTTGGCCACGGCATCGGCGCGGTAGCCCAGTTTTCGCAAAATCCCCAGCGCGACGAGCTGGTTGGTTTTGTTATCCTCCGCCAGCAATATGCGCAGGCGCTGCTCCACGGGCGGAGCGACCGGGGTCGCAGGAGTCGTCGCGGGCGCGGCGTTGGCTCCAACTTCCCCGCGGGTGCTCGCCGTCACGAGCGCTTCCAGCAGCTGGGCCTGTTTAACCGGTTTGAACAAAAACGCCGCGAAGCCGATCTCTTGCAGCAACTGCCGGTCGCCCGGCCGCCGGCTGGAGGTCAACATGATCAGCTCGGTGCGGCGCAATACCGGGTCGTTCTTAATTTCACGGCCGAGCGTGGCGCCGTCCTTCTCCGGCATCAACATGTCGAGCACCGCGAGATGGAAGGGCGCATCGTGCGCCGCCGCCTCGTGCAATTTGTGCAACGCCGTGGCGGCATCCGGGGCCTCGTCGTGCGGACAACCCCACGCGCGGAATTGCTCGCGCAGCATGAGCCGGTTCGTCTCGTTGTCGTCCACGATCAGAATGCGCCGGTTGCGAATGCGGTCGACCGTTGCCGGCACCGCCGGCCGGTCGCACGCCTCGTAGCCGAGTACGACGGTAAACCAGAATGTGGTCCCCTGCCCCGGCGTGCTCGTCACGCCGATCTCCCCGCCCATTGCCTCGGCGAGCCGTTTGCAAATCGCCAGGCCAAGGCCCGTGCCGCCAAACCGCCGCGTGGTCGATGCATCCACCTGCGAAAACGATTTGAACAACCGGTCCCGCCGCTCCTCGGGGATGCCGATGCCGGTGTCGCTCACCGCAAATTTCAACACCGCTTGCGGCGCCGCCAGTCGCTCGCACGTCACGCGGATGGAGACCTCGCCGCGGGCGGTAAACTTGAGCGCGTTGCCCACGAGGTTGACCAACACCTGGCGCAAGCGCGTCGGATCGCCCCGCACGGTCTGCGGCACATCTGCGGCCAGCAGGCAGGCCAGCTCCAATTTTTTCTCCTCCGCCTTCGACGCCAGCAACTCGGCGACGTCCTCCACCAACGGCCGCACCTCGAAGGGCACCGCCTCCAGCTCCAGCTTGCCCGCCTCGATCTTGGAGAAATCCAGAATATCGTTCACCAACGCGAGGAGCAGCTCCGCCGACTGCCGCACGACCTCGCCGTACTGGCGCTGCTCGCGCGTGAGCGGCGTATCCAACAACAGCCCGGTCATGCCGATCACGCCATTCATCGGCGTGCGGATTTCGTGGCTCATGTTGGCGAGAAAATCGCCCTTGGCCCGATTGGCGGCCTCCGCCTCCTCCTTGGCGCGCTGCAACAACTCGTAGGCTTCCTCGCGCTCGCGGATGCGCCGGCGGATCTGCCGCCAGCCCCCAAACAGTCCGGCAAGGCCCAACAGCCACAACGCGCCATGCGCCAGTGCCAGCCCGTGCGTGTAGCCCGGCATGGCCAGCATCGCCATGGGCACCGCCACGCTGATCCCGCCGCGAATCTCGCCCAGCTGATATCCCTGGCTCGCATGGCAACTGATGCAATTCGCCGTGACCGTTAACGGCCGCATCAGCCGCAACCATGGCGCGCCCTGCATCTGCACAATCGCGCTGACCTCCGGCACCTGTTGCTCGAACGCCTGCAACGCCGCGCTCTCCCACTCGTCGGCCCGGTTCTCCGGGCGGATCGGCCGCAGGCTGGTGATGTGCCCGCGCACCCCCATTTTTCGATCCTGCAGCTCGTAAATCTGCCGCGTCATGTAGGCCGGGTTCAGCAACGTCAGTTGCCGGCCCGACGGCGTCACGATGTCGCGCTCCGCGATCTGCAAATGCGGATTCGGCGGCGTTTGCTCCGTCACCGGCGCGTACACCCCGCCATGCAACGAGGCCCACTCGCGGAACAAAATATCCTTCTCGTATAACACCCGCGCGGTTTGCACCGCCAGCCCGTGGATCTGCTCTTGATGCTGCCGCAGATTCCACATCAGCGACCCGGCCACGCCCGCCGACCACAACGCCACCAGCGCCCAAAACGCCAGTGGGAATATCCTGTTGGCACGCACACTCGTCGCCACGGGGGATTGCTGCGACGGTGGCTCGGGATTCATGGATCGCCGAGGCCTAACGGTTGAGTTCCTTAGCCATGTCCTTGGCGAAATACGTCAGAATCATGTCGGCACCGGCGCGCTTGATCGCGAGCAACGACTCGTGCCGGCAACGCGCCAGATCGAGCCAACCCAGCTGGGCTGCCGCGTGCAGTTGCGCAAACTCGCCCGAAACTTGATAGGCCGCCACCGGCTTCTGTGTCGCCTCGCGCACATCGCGGATGATGTCGAGGTACGGGCCCGCGGGTTTCACCATCACAATGTCGGCGCCCTCGCCCACATCGAGCGCCAGTTCAGTCAACGCCTCGCGACGGTTCGCGGGGTTGAGCTGATAGGTGCCTTTGCCGAGCAAATGCGTGCCCGCCGCCGACGCGCTGCCCACGGCATCGCGGAACGGCCCGTAAAACGCCGAGACGTATTTCACCGAGTACGCCATGATGCCCGTCTGGGTGTGCCCCGCGGCATCGAGCGCCCGGCGGATCGCGCCGATGCGCCCGTCCATCATGTCGCTCGGTGCCACGAGATCGACGCCCGCGCGCGCATGGAGCACGGCCATCTTCATCAAAATTTCCACGGTGCGGTCGTTGGCCACATCACGTCCGTCAGCAGTCAACACGCCGTCGTGTCCGTGGCTCGTGTACGGATCGAGCGCGATGTCGGTCAGCACGACGAGCTCCGGCACGGCCTTCTTCACTGCGCGCACGGCGCGGAGGATCAACGCGTCTTCGTGCAACGCCGCCGTGCCCTCTTCATCCTTAAAACGCGCATCGAGCTTCGGAAACAACGCCACCGCCGGCACGCCGAGTTTCCAGAGCGCGCGGCACTCCTTGACGAGATCGGCGATATTGAGCCGGAACACGCCCGGCATGGAACCGATGGCCTCAGGCGCGCCCTTGCCCTCGACGACGAAGAGCGGCGCGATGAAATCCTGCGGGCGCAGGACGGTTTCCTCCACCAACGCGCGGAGGCTGGCCGTGCGGCGCAGACGCCGGGGCCGATGGGTCAGATCGAGTTGAAAAGGCGTGGGCATGACGAAGTGAGTACGCACACTAGAGCACGCCCCAAGCTACCCCGCCACTCGTTTTTCGACAGAATCGGAAGGATTGTACCTGCGTAGCGCGGGTCTTCAGCCCGCGCCTGTATTTTCTGCGGCACGCTGCCGGTGCGGGCTAAAGCACCGCACTACGAACCAAACTCCTGTGCACTTGCCTCCAAATATGCCACCCGCAACCTCACCGGGCATGCCCCAAACCCGCGAACACTGGCGCCATCGCCTGCCGCACTGGGAAGTCGCCGACCGGCCGCATTTCGTCACCATCCGCTGTACAGGCTCGCTCCCGTCTGCAGCGCGCGCCCGTATCCGCGAAATTCACGCCAGTCTCCGCCTCTTCGCGCCCGCATCGCCGCAATTCGCCACCCTGCAACGCCAATACTTCCTGACCTGCGAGAAATATCTCGACCGCGGCGAAGGGTTCGCGCCTTTCCGCGAAGCCGCCGCCTGCACTGTTATCCTCACCCACTGGCGACAGCTCACTACAGAAAGCGGCTGGGCGGTACCGCATTTTGCGATCATGCCCAATCATGTTCACTTCTTGCTCCAGCCAAACGTCCCTGAGCCGGCTCCGTTACGCGCTACAGTACGGGAGTTCAAAGGCCGCACCGCGCGACAAGCCAACCAAGTCTTGGGTCGGACCGGCGCATTCTGGCAATCGGACTGGTTTGATCGCTGGGTACGCGATGAGTCCGAGGAAACGCGCATTGTCGATTACATCCGACAAAACCCGGTCAAAGCAGGACTGGCGCGCACCTGGCAAGAATACCCGTGGGTGGCATAGCTTGGCAGCACACGGCACTCCTCCCCGTAGCGAGGGTCTTCAGCCCGCGCCTGGATTAGCCCGCGGCACGCTGCCGGTGCGGGCTGAAGCACCGCACTACGAACGATCCAACGCCTCATTTGGCTACAGCCACAGCGGTCGGTGTCACAGGTGCTGGCTTCTCTGCAACAGCCTCCGGAGCGCACTGCGCTGAGAGGAGTCGGATCATCAGATGCGGGCCTTTGCCATCGGGACTCTGCGCCGCGATGCCGACAATCCCCGCGCTCGTGAGCAACGGCGGACGCGGCGCCGTCACCGCCAACTGGCAGACCAACGCCGGTTTTTCATTGAGCTGGAGCTCAAACGGCAGCGCGTAAATTCTGGCTGTTTCAGACAGATTCCAACGTGCCGCATCCTTGATGTGCTTTCTCGGCAACATCATCAAACCAATGGCCGGCATCTTGCCGCCGTTGGCAATGATCGACCACCAAGGAATATGAATCACGTTTTGCATGATGCTTTGTAAACCGGGCGTTTGACTAGCGAGCCCCACAAACTCCCATAGTGCCGGCAGCTCACCGCACATCGCACGTTCGTCTTTTTCAGTAACGCCAAACACCTCTGCAACCTTGCGTTTCCCGGCCGCCTTCTCCGGAGGATACGGTTTCCATCCACAGCCCCAGTAAAATTTGAGATCGGGATGCCGTACTTCGGCTTCCTGCTTCCGAATCAATGCTGCGCACGCTTGATCAAAGCCAAGGCCCAGAAACGCAGAGTTCACCCGCACCCGCGCTTGTACGTCCTTCACTCCCCGCGTGGCCGTGGCGGCGCTGCTACTCTTGAATGGCCCGAGAACCCGTAACGCGAGCACCGCGCGTTCGCCGTCATACTGAAACTCTCTTCCGGTTGACGTGTACACGCGCACCCCGCGCACCGGCGGCAATTGCCGCTCCTTCTCCGTCAGCTCCGCCGCTTGGAAACGCACGATCCACTGCTTGTACTCCTCGCCTTCCGTGAGCGTGACCAGGGCCGTGACCGTATCGCCGGGCCGCAGCGTGGTGCGCTCCGCCGGTGCGCCCATACCGTTCATCGCTATGCCGGCCTTTTGCGCGGCCTGCGCGGCAGCGGGCAATACCTCCGTCCATTTGAAAACCGGAATCGGCGGCGTTTTCGGCTGCTCAGCGGCGACGCAACCGACGCCCAGAGCGAACGCCGCAACCATTACCATGACACGGGGTAAGCGCAAAATCATGGCTCGATAAACAAACCCCGCCGCGCCTCCGCAAGAAAACACTGTTCGGCTCCCCTGAATTTACGCTACACCATGCGCCTCTCCTCCGTTCCCATGCCCATCCAGCTCTTCGATTCGCTCACGCGTCAGCTACAGCCGCTCGCTCCGTCGCACGCCGACGGCGTTTTCCGTTTCTATAATTGCGGCCCCACCGTCTACGCGCCGGCGCACATCGGCAATTTCCGCACGTTCGTCGTCAACGATCTCCTCCGCCGTCTGCTCGAGCTCGAATTCGGCCCGGCCAAGGTGAAACACGTCCGCAACATCACCGACGTCGACGACAAGACCATCCGCCGCTCGCAGGAGGAGAAACGCGCGCTCGGCGATTTCACGAAGCAGTGGTCTGACAAATTCCACGCCGATTGCGCCGCGCTCAACTGCCTGCCGCCGCACGTCGAGCCCACCGCCACCGGTCACATCGCCGAGCAGATCGACATGATCGCCGTGCTCGAACGCAAAGGTCACGCTTACCGCACCGCCGACGGCTCGGTTTATTTCAAAGTGGGCTCCATGCCCGACTACGGCCGCCTCTCCCGCATCAAGGAACGCGAGCTCCAGCTCGGCAGCGCGCTCTCCGGCAAGCCGCAGACCGCCGATGCCGACGAGAAAGAGGACGGCAGCGATTTCGCGCTCTGGAAAGCCCACAAGCCCGAGGACGGCGCCAACGCCTGGGAAAGCCCCTGGGGCCGCGGCCGCCCCGGCTGGCACATCGAGTGCAGCGCGATGAGCAAAAAGCATCTCGGCGAGACGATCGATCTGCACACCGGCGGCGTCGACTTGCTCTTCCCGCATCACGAAAACGAGATCGCCCAGAGCGAATGCTGCAACGGCGCGCCCTTCTCCCGTCTGTGGTATCACAGCGAGCATCTGCTCGTGGACGGCAAGAAGATGAGCAAGAGCCTCGGCAATCTCTACACGCTCGACGATCTGAAGGCGAAAGGCGTTTCGCCGATGGCGCTGCGCTACGCCCTGCTCGCCGGCCACCCGCGCAAGCAACTTAATTTCACCCTCGATTCGCTGCACGCGGCGGAGAAGGCGCTCGCCACCCTCCGCGCTTTCCGCGCCACGCTGGCCGCCAGCGGCAGCCGAGGCGACGAGGCGGTTTTCGCGCCCGTGTTCGCCGCGCTGCACGACGACCTAAACACGCCCGCCGCCCTCGGCGCGCTGTTCACGGTCGTCAATCGCGGACCGGCTGGCGTTGACGCCGCGGCCTTCGACCGCGTGCTCTTTGCCCTCGGCCTCACCCTGGACGCCCCGGTCGCCCCCAAAGCCGACATTCCCGCCGCCGTCGCCGCGCTCGCCGAAAAGCGCTGGGCCGCGAAGCAGGCCAAGGATTTCGCCGCCGCCGATGCGTTGCGCAAGGAGATCGCCGCCGCCGGCTGGTCGATGCTCGACCGCAAAGACGGTTACTCGCTCGAACCGGCGAAAAAGTAACGCGCCGCCAACACGCCGCCACCCGCGGCTAAATCTGGAAATCGCGCACCTGCGCCGCCTCGTTTTTGTCCTCTGTCGTGCCGGACGGCTCGGTGGCTTTCTCGCGTTTGCGGTCGTAGAAGATGCGGACGTCGGCCTTCTGGCCTTTGCCGATTTGCAGCAGGTGCGAGGCGCGCAGCAACGCCCGCTTGGTGCTCATGGTGAGGTTGGCCTCGGCCGGGAAAATATTGTCGGCGCCGATCTTCACCCACGCGCCGCTGTCACGGAGCACTTGCTCGACGTCCGGGTTGATGCCGCTGATCAGCAGGTGGCGGCCAGAGCTCTGTAGATAATCGTGGAGCTGCATGAGCGACATCACAGACGTGGCGTCGAGATGCCGGGCGTTTTTCATGCGCAGGATGATCACCTTCAGATCGCCCTCGTCGGCGAGATAGCGGACTTGTTCCTGGAACAGATCGGCCGCGCCGAAGAACAGCTCGCCCTCGACGTGTACGATGGAAATGGCGGGGTTCTTCCGCTCCTCCTTTTCCTCGATTTGCGCCAGATGCCCGGTGGCATCGAAACTGTATTCCACCAGCGACGGCGCGCTGGCCTTGCGCAAGAACAGCGCGAGCGACACGCCCACACCGACGTAAATCGCGGTGTCGAGTTTGAGCAAAAACGCCGCCAGCAGCGTGGCGCAAAACACCAATTTGTCGGAACCCGTCGCCCGGTAGGCGATCCGGATTTGCTCCCAGTTGATCATCTTCAGTCCGATCCGGATCAGGTGGGCCGCGAGGCTCGGCACCGGGATGAAATTGATCAACGGCGTGACGAAAAACAGCGCGCCGAGCACGATCAAGCTGCTCATCAACGCCGAGAGCTGGGTCCTGGCGCCGCTCTGGAAATTCGCGCCGGAGCGGGCAAAGGAAGCCGAGCCGGGCATCGCGTTGTAGAGGCTCGCGGCGATGTTGGCCGAGCCCATCGCGATCAACTCCTGATTCGGATCGAGCCGCTGGCCGGACTTGGCCGCGAGCGTCTTGGCGATGGAGATTGCCTCCAGCATGCCGAGGATCGAGATGGCGAGCGCGGCGCTCAACAGCGACGGCACCATCGCGAGGTTCGACTGGCTGAGCGGCATGCCGATGAACGACGGGATGCTGACCGCAAGCGCGCCTTCGTCCTTGATCGTGCGAATGCCGAGGTCGGTCAGGCCGAGGTGCTGCGTGAGCAGCGAGAGCACGACCAGTCCGAGCAATTCCGGCGGGAGCTTGGGGAAAAAGCGTTCGATCAGCCAAAACAGCAGGAGCGTCGCCACGCCCATCATCGCCGCGTAGCCATTGAAATCGAGCTGCACGAGATGCACGACGGCATTGGCCAGGTCGGGGATGAATCCGCCGCGTTCGCCGGCGGGCAGGCCGAGCAGATGCGAGATCTGGCCGGCGGCGAGCAGCAGTCCGATGGCGGTGCTGTACGCGATGATGACCGAGCGGGAAATGAACTGCGTGAGCTTGCCCAGCTGCGCCAGCCCGGCGACGAGTTGAAACACGCCGATCAGCAACGCCAACAGCAGCGCAATCTCCGTCGGCACCAGCCCGACGCCGTGAAACGAGTAGATCGTCGCCGCCAGAATGATGCTGATCGAGTTGGTCGGCCCGAAAACCAGATGGCGCGACGACGTGAACAACGCGCAGACAAAGCCGCCGACGATCACGCACATGATCACCATGAGCGGCGGCAGGCCGGCGATCAGGGCGAAGCCGATCGCCTGCGGAATCGAGACCAGCGAGACGGTCGCGCCCGCGATCAGGTCGGCGCGCAGCGTGGTCCAGTTGTAGCCGCGAATCTCGGCGGCGAGAGGAAACCGCGCCCGCATCCAACGGGTGGATGCCCGTTGGATTTGATCGACTGCGCCCGCAGCCTCCTCGCCTTTGTGCATAACCACGCCTGCAGCCTAAGCCTCCACGCCGAGTTTTTCCAGAATGCGCTGCAAATCTTCGTTGCCGGCGTATTCGATGACGATCCGGCCGCGTTTGGGCGAATGCTTGAGCGCCACGCGGGCGCCGAGGTGCGAGGTCAGCTTTTGCTGAATGCTGGCGACGGCCGCCGCCTCCACCGCCGGCACGGCGCGGGCGGTCGGTTTGGCGGGCGGAGTGAGGCCGGCTTTCTTGGCCTGCACCAGTTTCTCGGTGGTGCGCACGCTCATGCCTTCCTCGATCACGCGGCGAGCGAGCACGGCGCGTTGCGCGGGGTCTTCGATGCCGAGCAACACCTTGGCGTGACCGGTGGAGAGCAACGCCTTCGCGAGATAGCCCTGGATCTCCGCTTCAAGCGAAAGCAGTCGCAGGGAGTTGGCCACGGTGGGCCGGCCCTTCCCCACCCGCTCGGCCACCTGTTCCTGCGTGAGGTCGAAATCCCGGATCAGACTCGCGTAACCGTACGCCTCTTCCACCGGGTTGAGCCCTTCGCGCTGCAAATTCTCGATCAGGCCGATGGCGGCCGAGGAGGCGTTGCTCGCCTCGACGAGCCGCGCCGGGATGCTCTTCAACTTGAGCAACTGGAACGCGCGCCAGCGGCGTTCGCCGGCCACGAGCTGGAATTTGTCGCCGTGCTTGCGGACCACGACGGGCTGCAACAGCCCTTCGCTGCGGATGCTCTCGGCGAGTTCGCTGAGCTGCTCGGGGGAGATCTCTTTGCGCGCCTGATACGGGCTGGGCTCGATCAAGTGCACCGGCACTTCCTGGAAACCGGGCGCGCCCGTCGGACGCGGGGCCGCGGGGGCGGCGGCGGCGGGAGCAGATGCCGCGGCAGCGGCGGCTTTGGTTTCCGCGGCCGCTTTGGCGGCAGAGGTGGCGTTGGCGATGAGACCGCCGAGACCGCGGCCGAGACGTGTTTTGGAGGCAGCCATGTTATTTGGCGACAGAGGTTGGGATGAAGAGAGTCTGGCCGACCTGAATCTTGGTGGGGTCGGCAATTTTGTTGGCGTTGAGAATGTCCTGCATTTTGGCGCCGGTCTTCTTGGCGATGCCTGCCAGGGTGTCGCCCTTTTGCACGGTGTAACTGACGCCCTCCTTCGGGTAATCGTCGCTAAACGTGGTCGGCACCGTCGGGCGGGTGGCCATGCCCTTGGCGAGCGAATCGAGCGCCGCCTGGGTCTGTTTGGCGAGTTTCTCCATCTGCGCGGAGACCACCTGGAGCGTCTCGGACTTCGTCGCGGCCACGGTGGTCTTCAGCGTGAGGCTCAGGTCGGCCACGGCGGTGTTGAGTTGCTCGACGGTGGCGTAGGCGCGCGCGCCGGAATCGGCCTTGCGCTGGAGCGCGGTGTTGTCGCGCTCAAGTTGTTCGACTCGCAGCGTCAGCTCGCCCACCCGTTGCGTGAGCAGGCGGATATCCTCCCGCATACCGGCGAGTTCCGCCTGCGGTGTAGTCACTTGACCGAACGCGGTGACCGCGAGCAGTCCCAAAAGCCCGATGGTGCGCATGCCGCGACTTTGCGGAATCCCGCCGGTAAAACAAGCGGAGCTTTTGAGATAATTGCGCGAAGCGGATCGGCGCGCAAAAAACGCCCGATTGGCCTCTTGACGGTCTTAATGGGGCTCGGAATAGTCGCAGCGTGCCCCGCGAAAGGGGTGAAAACTACCTCTTCGATGCGAGATTTTCCCACCCCCGTACCGCGCGCCCGACCGCCGATCAGGCTTCGGCATCGCGCTACGCAGTGGGCTCGGTTGATGGGCTGGATCGGATGTTTGCTGTTTGCGCTCGCGAGCACGGCCGCACCCGTGGCACCGACCGCACCGGCCGCCAGTCGCGCCCTGCCCGATCCCCAGCCCAATGCCCTGTGGTCGCGCCTGCTCCCCGAGGCCGGTATGCCTGCCGCGCCCATCACCCGGGTGGCCCAGGATCAGCGCGGCTTTCTCTGGTTCGCCTCCAGGCAGGGTCTGGTGCAATATGACGGCACCCGTTGCCGCATTTTCCGGCACGACCCCGCCGACCCGTTCAGCATTGGCGACGACAGCATCAACGACCTGGTGGAAGACGGCCAGGGCAACCTCTGGATCGCCACCCAGCGAGGTCTCGACAAATGGGATCGCAAAACCGAGCGCTTCACCCGCCATCTGGTTCTTACCGATGCTCCATCCCTGCCGGAATGGACGATCTGCCGCATTCTCCTCAATCCCGATGGCACGCTCTGGCTCGCCAGTTTTTGGCGCGGTCTTTTTCGCTACAACCCTGCGACTGGAGAAACCACGCTGCACCTCCCCGCCGGACCGGCGAACGCAGCCAACACCGTCGGCCACATCCACACGCTGCTGCGAGATCGTCAGGGCCATCTTTGGATCGGCTCCGACGCCAAGGGACTGAGCGAATACGATCCAGCCACCGGCGCCCTGCGCAACTGGCTGCATGACCCGAAAAACTCCCGGTCGCTCATTCATAACGATATTCGCGCGCTCGCCGAGGATCATGCCGGCAATCTCTGGATCGGCTCCGAAAAGGGCCTGAGCCGGTTGCCGCCGGAGCGGCAGTTTTTCGAGCACTTCCGTTTCGAGTACACCGACCCTGGCGCCACTGCGATTCTCGCCCTTCTCGTCGACCGCGCCGGACGCGTCTGGATCGGCGGCGACAGCGGCGGGGTGCGTTTCTTCGAGCCGAAAACGCAAAGTTTCACCCGGTTCTCCTCCTCCGAAATCGATCCACACACCTTGGTGAGCGACTGGGTCGGCACCATGTTTGAGGATCGCGACGGCGATATCTGGGTCGGCCATCATCCGGCCGGCGTCAGCCACTTCAATGCCCTGCATCTGAACTTCCGCCTGCAACGCCGCTCCCCGGAGCTGACCAACACCCTGACACATCGCTCCGTGCTCGCGTTTCTCGAGGATCCCGATGGCACCCTCTGGGTCGGCACCGATGGCGGCGGCATCAACCGGCTGGATCCAGCCAGCGGGTTGTGGTCGAGCCTCCAGCATGACCCCGACGATGCGACATCGCTCGCCTCCAACTCCGTGCTCTCGCTCTTGCGCGACCACCAAGGAGTGCTCTGGGTGGGCACGTGGAACGGCGGATTGAACCGGCTGGACGAGGCCACCGGTCAATTCCGTCACTACACGTGGGCTTCGGGACAGCCCGATTCCCTCACCAGCATGAGCATCTGGCGCGTGGCAGAAGACCAACAGCACCGCATCTGGGTCGGCACCGCCAATCGCGGCATCAGCCGCTACTTGCCTGCCACGGATAATTTCGAGCGTTTCCAAGCCTATGACAGGCCCGCACGCAGCGCAGATAACTCCACGGTCTGGAGTTTTTGCGTCACACGCGACGCGACCGTCTGGGCTGGCACTTCGGCCGGACTGGCCCGCTATCTGCCGGAGTCCAACACCTGGAAGTATTATCGCCCGGAACCGGGCAAGCCGCACGCGCTCAACAACGACACCATCAATGATGTCCTCGAAGACCGAAACGGCATTCTCTGGCTTGCCACCCATGGCGGCGGATTGAACCGTTTCGACCCGCGCACCGAGCATTTTTCCGCGTTTCGCGAATCCGACGGCCTGACCAGCGATATCGTGATGAGCGTGCTGCAGGATGAACAAGGGCGCTTGTGGATGGCCACCAACAAAGGTCTGGGGCGGTTCGATCCCCAGACACGCGACTGCCGCACCTACGACGAAGGCGACGGCCTGCCCAGCACCCCGTTCAACCGCGGCGCCCGCCTGCATCGTCGCAGCGGTGAATTGCTCTTCGGTTGCTACGACGGATTCGTCGCGTTCCACCCCAATCGCATCGTGCCCGACACCAGCAAAGCGCCCGTCGTGCTCACGCGCTTCGAGGTTTTCAATGAGCCCCAGCAACCCGGCGCCCCCGATTCCCCGTTGACCCAAAGCATCGTGGAAACACAGCGCATCGAAATCCCGGCGCGTTTCTCGATCGTGGGTTTTCAGTTCGCCGCACTGGGCTACCGGGCGCCGGAACGCACGCGCTACGAATATCGTTTGGAAGGATTCGACGCCGACTGGCGCAAAGCCGGCCCCGAACGCCGCGCCACCTACACCAACCTCGCGCCCGGCCAGTACCGCTTTCTCGTCCGCGCCGCCAACCGCGAAGGCCAGTGGAACACCAACGGCACCGGGCTGGAGCTGATTGTGCATCCCGCCTGGTGGCAGCTGTGGTGGGTCCGCGGTCTGACAACGGTCGGTCTGTTTGCCATCGCCCTCGCGATCGGCTGGAAAGTCTCCAACGAACGCTTCCGCGCCCGTGTCCGCGAAGCCGAGCGCGAACGCTCGCTTGCCCTCGAACGGCAACACGCCGCCGAGATGCTCCGCCAGCGCGACGAGCAATACGCCCTCGCCATCGACGCCACGCGTGACGGCGTGTTCGACTGGGATCTGCACACCCAGAACCAGACTGTGTCGCCCCGCTGGCGGGAAATCCACGACCTCACGCCCGACCCCACGCCCCTGTCCTACGCCGAGTGGAAAGCGCTCATCCATCCCGACGATCTGCCCCGCGTGGAAAAGATCATCCGCGAACATCTCGCCGGCCACGCCCCGCTCATCCAATGCGAGTACCGCGTGCGCGACCGGCAACAACGCTATCGTTGGGTCTTTTGCCAGGCCAAGGCCCAACGCGATACCTCCGGCCAGCCGGCGCGCCTCGTCGGCGCCGTCGCCGATGTCACCGAGCACAAACAGGCCGAGGCCGAGCGCGAACGCCTGCAGACCCAGTTGATTCAGGCGCAGAAAATGGAGTCCGTCGGCCGGCTGGCCGGCGGCGTGGCGCACGATTTCAACAACATGCTGCAGGCGATCCTCGGCAATGCCGCCCTCCTCCAGGAAGCGGTGCCGCCGACCGATCCGCTCCGCGAAAACGTCGAGGAAATCCAGAAAGCCGCCCAGCGCTCGGCCGATCTCACGCGCCAGCTGCTGGCCTTCGCCCGCAAACAGACCATCAGCCCGCAGGTGATCGACCTGAACAACGCCGTGTTCGGCACGCTGAAAATGCTCCAGCGCCTCATCGGCGAAAGCATTCAGCTCGCCTGGATTCCCGGCGCCAACCTCTGGCCGATCAAAATCGACCCCAGCCAGATCGACCAGATCCTCGCCAACCTCACCGTCAACGCCCGCGACGCCATCACCGGCACCGGCAAAATCACCATCGAGACCGCCAACGTCAGTTTCGACAGCAGCAAAGTCCGGGAGCATTCTGACAGCATGACCGGCGACTTCGTGCAACTCGTCGTCAGCGACACCGGCCACGGCATGGACCAGGAAACGCGTTCGCACCTCTTCGAACCCTTCTTCACCACCAAACGCGTGGGCGAAGGCACCGGCCTGGGGCTCGCGACCATCTACGGCATCGTCAAACAAAACGGCGGCTTCATCAACGTCTACAGCGAGCCGGGCCGTGGCTCCGCCTTCAAAATTTTTCTGCCGCGCGTCGCCGCCGGCACCACGATCGCCGCGTCCATCCCTGCGCCGCGATCGCTGCGCGGCACCGAGACCGTGCTGCTGGTCGAAGACGAAGCGCAAATTCTCCAGCTCGGCCGGCGCATCCTCGAGCGCCAGGGCTATCATGTCCTCGCCGCCCGCCTGCCGGCAGAGGCGCTGACCCTCGCCACGCAACACGTCGCGCCGATTCACCTGCTGATCACCGATGTCGTCATGCCCACCATGAACGGCCGGGAGCTCCAGGAACAGCTGGCAAAAATCAAACCGGCCATGCGCTGCCTGTTCATGTCGGGGTACACCGCCGACGTGATCGCCCACCAGGGCGTGCTCGCCGAGGGCGTCCACTTCATGCAGAAACCGTTTTCCAACGACTCGCTCTGCCGGATCGTCCGCGAAGTGCTCGACGCCCCGCTGTCGTCGCCGGCGCCGCGCCCGTAGCTACTCTTTCGCCGGAAACTTCTGCCGCCACCGCGCGTACACGGCGAGCGCCTGCGCCGGGCTGTCGACGTACCACTGGTAGCCGTTGCGCCGCTCCGCCGAAATCTCGCCCACCTCGTCGTGGATGGTTTTGTCGCGATCGCCGAAGAGCGGCCGGTCGGTGCCGATTTCCACATAGCGCGGCCACAGCGGACCGTGCCGCGGATCATCCACCAGTTGCCGGCCATTGCCACCGACCGTGCGATACGCCTTGCCGCGGATGGCGGTCTGCTCGAACCACGCCGCCGCCGCATGCACGGCGGCGATCATCTCCGGGTGCGGTTGCGGCAGGCGCATGAGGAAAAGCATGAGTCCGGCGCTCTCGGCGCTGCATTGCGAGGGCATCTCGTAGTTGCGCGCGGAAGTCGGTTGCAACGTCAGCGCATCGTGCTGCTGGCACCAGACCGTTCGCTTCCCGGCGACGACGATCTGGGTGCGGAGGATGCAAGCGATGCCGAGCGCCAGTCGGCGGGCCGCCTGGATGCGCACCTCGGGCGCGAGAAACGCGAAGTCGCTGCGCTCGTCGGTCACATCGCGCAATAATTCGAGCACATGCACCATCGCCCCGTCGTTGTAGGTGATGGCATCGTGGTAGCCGCCTTGCAGCGGCCAGACTTGCGGCCACCCGCCGTTCGGGTTCTGCGCGGCGAAAATATACTCAAGCCCGCGCTGCACCGCCGCGCGGTTGACCGTCCCGCGCTCCGGTCCCTGCGCCACGGCGACCTTGGCCAGAAAACGCACCTGGGTGGTCGTGGCGTAGTTGTCGAACGTGCCGACATAACTCCAGTTTTTGTCCGCCGGCTGATCGTGATCTGCCGGCGCGAGAAAATGCGACAGGCTGCCCTCGGCAAAATGCTCCCCTGGCCGGCGCACGTGCTTTGTCAGATCGAGGTTTTTGCTCCAGCCGCCGGCGGGGGTCTGAAACGACCGCACGATCTCCGCCAGCCGCGCCGCCTCCTCTTGTCCGTACCACGCCGCGGGGCGCGTCAGGCCCAGACCCGGCACGGTGCGCGCCGCCGGCGGCACGAGGGCCTCGCGGACGCCGTGCTGCTGCATCTCGGCGCGAAGAAACGCCTGATCCGCCTGCCGCTGCCGGTTGGATCGCTCCAAATATTCGCGCCACATCGTCTGTTCGGCGGCGGGCAATCCGGCGATGCGTTCGACCGTGAGCGGTTGCGACGGCGGATTTGTTCCAATGACCGCCGCCAAGCCCAGATTGGTTGTCGCGACCAGGAGCGAACCGCAGAGAATCAGGGAGCGATGCATAAAGGGAAATGCCGGGTTAGTTGGCCGGCTGGTCGCCGGCGAGTTCGTTGAGATATTCCTCCAGATTCGTGTAGCCGTCGTGGTCCTGGTCGCCGCGGGCGACACGCGGATCTTTCGGATCGAAGCCGTGCGAGGTTTTCCACGCGTCGGGCATGCCATCACCCAACGCATCAGCCGTCACTTGGCCGGACTTGAACGCGCCGATGCCGCCGACCGCCGCTTCATCGTGAATCAAGCGCCCCCGCCGCCCGAGCGACGTGAGTTCGTTGATGAGTCGGGTGTCGACGGTATCGCGGCGCAGCGAGCAACCGGCGCGCGCGACGACCTTGCGAAATGCGTCCTCGGCCGTGTCCACGTGCACCGGGATCGCGGGTTGCAGCAACGGCGCCGGGACAAAGGTCGGCGCACCGCCCGTATCGGCGAAATCCGCTTCGACCACCGGCCGGCCGTCGAGCTGGCCATCGCGGTCGAGGTCCACGAAATTGTCGTGCTGGTACACCTTGTCCATGAAGGTGAATTGGCCGAGGAACCGGGCGCTGGCCGACGGCCCCTGGATGAAGTAATTGCCCACGATATCGAGATTATGCTCGGTGGAGGAACGCATCCCGGCCAGCCCAGTGCCGCTCCAGTTGTAGACCACATTGTTGATGTACTGAATCCGGCCCTTGGCCTTCAGATTGCGGCCCTGGTTGTGCAGCCAGAGATTGTGACTGAACGTGATATCCCGCGCCGAGCCGCTTGGCGCCCCGGCCCGCGGGGGTTCGAGCGATTCGCCGATGATGCAATATTGGAACGTGATCGCCGTGCTGCCCTGCGTCACACCGAGATTTTCCCACCGCCCCCACGCGATGGAAACATGGTCGAAAATGATGTTGCTCGCACTGCTGAGCTGGAGCGCCCCCCGGCCTTTCTCGCCCGCCACGCCTTCGCGCAGGCGCACGAATCGCACGATCACGTTGCGCGAACCCTGCAACAGCACCGAGCGCCCGTAGATGACCACGCCATCCCCGGGCGCGGTCTGCCCCGCGATGGTGAGATCGCTGCCGATGTGCAGTGGCGAATGAAGTTTGATGACCCCGCCCACATCGAAAACCACGATGCGCGGCCCGTGGCTGACCGCCTCGCGGAGCGAACCGGGGCCGGAGTCGCTGAGATTGGTCACATGATACACCTCGCCCCCGCGCCCTCCGGTGGCCAGCGCCCCGAACCCCTCCGCCGTCGGAAACGCCGGCAATGGCGCCGCCGTCGCACCTGCGCATAGCAGGCCGACCCCGAGCAAACCGGAGAAAATGCGGGCCAGAAACGATGACATGGAGGAAAAGAAAACGCCGGCAATGTCCCACAGGGCGGCAGGCATGTAAAGGGTCTGCCGGGACGCCGACAAATGGATTGGCTCGCCGGGCTCGATGCCTACTTTGCCGCGATGATCCGCTGCATCGGTTTCGACGCCGACGACACTCTCTGGCACAATGAAAGCATCTTCGCCCGCGCGCAGGAGCGTTACCGCCAGTTGCTCGCGCGCCACCACCCTCCCGCCGAGGTGGACCGGGCGCTGTTTGCCACCGAGATGCGCAATCTCCCGCTCTACGGTTATGGCGTGAAGGGCTTTCTCCTGAGCTCCATCGAAACCGCCATCGATTTGACCGGCGGCAAGATCAGCGCCGCGGAGATTCGCGAGATCATCGCCACCGGCCACGAGATGCTCGCACATCCCGTCGACTTGCTGCCCGATGTCGCCGCGACGCTGCCCACGCTGTCCCGCGACTACCGGCTGCTGCTCATCACCAAGGGCGACCTCCAACATCAAGAGCGCAAAATCGCGGCATCGGGTCTGGGCGCGCATTTTCACGCGGTGGAGATTCTCAGCGAAAAAGACGGTGCCACGTATGAACGCATCCTTCAACGCCACGGCCTGTCGCCGGCGGAGTTCGCGATGGTGGGCAACTCGCTCAAGTCCGACATCCTGCCCGTGCTCGCCCTCGGCGGCGCCGGCGTGCACGTCCCCTACCACATCACATGGCAGCACGAGCACGTCGAGGCGGCTCCCGACGACCAGCCGCGTTTCCGCCGCATCGAGCGTTTCGCGGAGCTGCCCGCCGCGCTGACCGGGTTGTGAATAGAACGACCTCCGGGCAAAGATTTCGCGTTGCCCTGCACGCCGCAAACGCCCATCTGAAAACCACCATGAAAAGACTTCTGCTTGCTACCCTGCTCGGTCTTGGCGCCACGCTTTCCCTCCACGCCGCCGCCCCGGCCGCAACCACTGCCCCGGCCGCAACCACTGCCCCGGCCGCCGCTCCGGCTGCGCCGGCCAATCCTGACGAGGGCTTTGTCTCTCTGATGGATGGCACCACCTTCAATGGTTGGAAACTCACCACGGAGAATCCTGGCACTTGGAAAATCGAGGACGGCGCCTTTGTGGCGCACGGGCCGCGTGCGCATCTCTTCTACGTCGGCGACGGGCAGCCGTTCAAAAACTTCGAACTCAAAGTCGACGTGGTAACCGAGCCCGGCTCCAACGGCGGCATCTATTTCCACACCGCCTACCAGGAAAAGGGCTGGCCGACCGCGGGCTTCGAATGCCAGGTCAACGTCACTCACACCGACTGGGTCAAGACCGGCAGCATCTACGGCATCGCCAACACCGGCCTGACCACAGCGCAGGACGGCAAGTGGTGGACGCAGCACATCATCGTCAACGGCAACTCCGCCGTGGTGAAAATCGACGGCAAAACCGTGCTCCAGTACAACGAGCCGCCCGGCGCCCAACCCGGCAAAAGCTTCGCCCGCAAGTTTTCCTCCGGCACCTTCGCGCTGCAGGCGCACGATCCGAAGAGCGTGATTCGCTACAAGAACATCCGCGTCAAACGCCTCCCGGACTGAGTCGCCTCCGCCGGTCCGCGCACTACTCGTTTCGCTTCCAAGCGCCGGCTTTATTTTGCCGGCGCTTTTTTTATCTCAATTTTTCTCTCTTAGCCACGTCCCCATGAAGATCCGCCACACGTTCCTTTCCCTCTGTCTGGTTCTCACCACCGAGTTCGATTCAGCGCACGCGAGCGAGCCCGCTCCCGCCGCGCCGGTGACCATCACCATCGCCACCGCGCGTTCGACCCTGGAGCTCTACACCGGCGCCGATGGCCGGCTGTACCAGCGATACTATGGCGCGACCCGCGCCCACCTCTCCGCGCCGAAAGCCAAACCGGCGCGCGAAGGAGAGTTTCACCCGCCGGCCGGCAATGGCTTCATCCTCGAACCGGCGCTGCAAGCCACCCACGCCGACGGCAACACCTCCACCGAGCTGCGCTACGCGAGTCATGAAACCACTGCGGTCGACGCCAACATCGCCGTCACGCGCATCAAGCTCCAGGACCCGGAGTACCCCTTCGCCGTCACGCTTTGCTTCCGCGCCTATCGCGCCGAGGACGTGATCGAGCAATGGGTCGAGATTCGTCACGACGAGCCCAAGGCCGTGCGCCTCGACCGCTTCGCTTCGGCCGCGCCGGTGTTCCAGGCCGACAGTTACTGGCTCACCCAACTCCAGGGCGATTTCATGCGCGAAGCCGAGTTGCAGGAAGAATGCCTCGCGCCCGGCATCAAGGTGCTCGACTCGAAACTCGGTGTGCGCGCCCACCAGATGCGCCCCCCGGCCTTTCTGCTCTCGCTTGCCGGTCCGGCGCGCGAAGAGTCCGGCGAAGTCATCGGCGGCAGCCTCGGTTGGGCCGGCAGTTTCCAGTTCGCCTTTGAGGTCGATCACCGCCGCCAGTTGCGCGCGCTCTGCGGCATCAATCCCTTCGGATCCGCCTACCAGCTCGACCCCGCCCGCACCTTCCGCACCCCGCCGATGTTCTGGGCGTGGAGCGATGCCGGCAAAGGCGGACTCTCCCGCAATTTCCACCGCTGGGCCCGCCAGTACGGCATGCGCGACGGCGCCAAGCCCCGTCCGGTGCTGCTCAATAATTGGGAGGCCACTTATTTCAAATTCGACGAGGCCAAAATCGTCTCGCTCTTCGACGGCGCCAAGGAACTCGGCGCCGACCTGTTCCTGCTCGACGACGGCTGGTTCGGCAACAAGCACCCGCGCGACGACGATCACCGCGGCCTGGGCGACTGGCAGGTCAACACCAAGAAACTCCCGCACGGCCTCTCCTACCTCGCCGACGAGGCGAAAAAACGCAGCATCGGCTTCGGCATCTGGATCGAACCCGAGATGGTCAACCCCCTGAGCGAGCTCTTCGAGCAGCACCCCGACTGGGTCATCCGCCAGCCCAAGCGCGAACTCCAGTTTCACCGCGACCAGCTCATCCTCGATCTCACCCGCCCGGAAGTGCAGGCCTTCGCACGCCGCGTGATCGACGACACCCTCGCGCCCAACCCCGGCATCTCCTACGTGAAGTGGGACTGCAACCGCTACGTCATGCAGCCCGGCTCCTCCTACCTGCCGGCCGACCGCCAGACGCATCTCCTGATCGATTACCAGTGGGCGCTCTACGACGTGATGCGCCACATGGCGGAAAAATATCCCAAGGTGATGGCCATGCTCTGCTCCGGCGGCGCCGGGCGGGCGGACTTCAGCTCGATGCAGTTCTTCCACTCCTTCTGGCCGAGCGACAACACCGACCCCATGCAGCGCATCTACATTCAATGGGGCTTCGGCCACTTCTTCCCGCCCGGCGCGGTGATCGCGCACATCACCGACAAGGGCCACCGCCCGATAAAATTCACCTGCGATGTCGCCCTGACCGGCGCGCTCGGCGTCGATCGCGACGTGTCCCGCTGGACGCCTGCGGAGCGCGCCACCGTCGCCGCCACCATCGCGCTCTACCACAACCGCATCCGCGATCTCGTGCAACAGGGCGACCAGTACCGGCTCGAATCGCCCTACGAGGGCAAACGCGCCGCGCTCGATTACGTTTCGCCCGACCGCGCCCGCGCCGTGCTCTTCGTCTACCAACTCGGCGAGACGGCCGCCACGCTGGGACCGGTGAAGCCCCGCGGCCTCGATCCGGCGCAGCGTTACCGCGTGCGGGAAATCAACCTCCCCGCCAAGGCCAAGTCGCGGCTCGCGCTGCACGATCAAGTCGTCAGCGGCGCCTCGCTCATGAGTGAAGGCGTGCAGCCGCCGCTGCGTCACGCCGTCGAAAGCCTCGTGGTCGAATTCGTCGCCGAGCGTTGAGCCCGGCGACGGCCCGACTGCGCCGCGCCTACGCGCCTGCCGCGCCAGGCGCCAGGCCGCGCTGACTCCGCTGCGCGAAGTCGAGGACCAGTTGAAACTCCGCCGTGCCCGCGTCGCGGTGCGCGGCCATCTTCTCCAACGCCTGCGAGCGGTTGAGCCCCTCGCGGTAGAGCATCCGGTAAATCTGTTTCACCCGGTCCAGTTGTTCGGGCGTGAAACCGCGCCGTTCCAGACCGACCTTGTTGAAAGTCCGCACCGTCGCGGGTTCGCCGTCGACGATCAGATAAGGCGGCACGTCCTGCACCACTTTTGCGCAACCGCCGACCATCGCGTGCGCCCCGACGCGACAGAATTGATGCACGCCGCCATACGCCGCGATGAGCACATGGTCGTCGACCGTCACATGGCCGGCGAGCCCGGCATAATTGCTCATGATGACATGATTGCCCACCACGCAATCGTGCGCGATGTGGGTGTAGGCGAGCAGCGTGTTGTCGGAACCGACGGTCGTAAATTCGCCGTCGTTGGTCGCCGCGTGCACGGTGACGTATTCGCGGAAAACGTTGCGGTCGCCGATGCGCACGCCGGGCGTGCCGCCCTTGTATTTTAGATCCTGCGTCTTGCCGCCGAGGCACGCGAAGGGGAACAACTCGCACTCGCGACCGAGCACAGTGTTGCCATCGATCGCCGCATGATGATGCAGCCGGCAACCGTCGCCGACCACAGCCGCCGCGCCGACATAAGCGAAGGCCCCGATCTCGACATCTGCGCCGAGCTTCGCACCAGACTCGATCACGGCGGAGGGATGAATGCGTGCGGCCATGGCTTATTCTTCGCCCTCGGCCACCAGTCCGAACATCACCTCGGCCGACGACACCACCGATCCACCGACGGAGCAGGTGCACTCGGCGGCGGCGAGTTTGTCGCCGCGCATTTTGGTGATTTTGGCATTCACGATCAGCTGGTCGCCCGGGCGCACCGGTTTGCGGAATTTCACTTTGTCCGCGCTCATGAACAGCGGCGTCTTGCCGTTGTTGCTCGTGCGCCGGAGCAGGAGAATGCCGGCCGCCTGCGCCATGGTCTCCAGCTGCAACACGCCCGGGAAAACGGGATTGTTCGGAAAGTGTCCCTGGAAGCACGGCTCGTTGACCGTCACGTTCTTGATCGCCACCAGCTCGTCTTCGCCGACGAACTCCACCACGCGGTCGATCAGCACGAAGGGATAACGGTGCGGCACCATTTCGAGGATGCGGCGGATATCGAGCGCCGTCTCGGTGGGCAGCACCGACGTCCGTGGCTTCTTTTTCGCGTTCTTCTTTTTCTCCTCGCCCCGCGCCCAGAGCGCCTTGGTGAGCTCGGCGTTGATCGCGTGGCCCGGCCGCATGGCGATGATGTGGGCCTTCAACGGCATGCCCAGCAGGCGCACGTCGCCGACGATATCGAGGATCTTGTGCCGCACGAACTCGTCGTTAAACCGCAGCGGCTCCTTGGAGATGATCTTGTCGCCCTTAATGACAACCGCGCAATCGAGCGAACCGCCCTTGATCTTGCCCAGCTTCACCAGCTCCTCGATGTCCTCGTAAATGGTGAACGTACGCGCCGCGGCGATCTGCGTAATGTACGTGTCGGGATCGATGGTCAGCGAGAGATGCTGCGTGTGGATGCCGCGGTCGTCGGATGAGGTGCAGGAGATGCGAAACTCGTCGCACGGCAGGGCAATGACCGAGGAATTGCCGCTGGTGACCGACACCGGCGCATCGAGGGTGAAATACTCGCGATCCTGCTCCTGCTCGACGGGCTCGCCCTGGAGGATGAGATTCACGAACGGCTTGGCTGAACCGTCCATGATCGGCGGCTCGGAGGCGTTCATCTCGATGAGGACGTTGTCCACGCCGCAACCGTGCAGCGCGCTCAGCACATGCTCCACGAGATGGATTTTCAGGTGCCCGGAAACCAGCCCGGTGTTGCGCACCAGATCGCCGATCAAGCTGATGTGGGGCTTGATCTCCGGCGAACCGGGCAAATCCACCCGCTTGAAGACGATGCCATGATCCGCCGGCGCGGGTTTCATGGTCAGCGTCACCAAGTCGCCGGTATGCAAGCCACGGCCACTGATGGCGACCTCGCGCGCAAGGGTGCGTTGTTTCATAATTGTGGCCGGCAATGTCGGCCACGCGCCCCGCGAAGTGCAAGCGCGGAGATAGGTTCCCTATCCTCACTCGACGAACATTTGTGCCCCCGGCACCACCCGCCTCCCGGCTCCGCCGAAGTCGCGCGACGCCAAAGTTTCGCCACGCCCCGCGGAGGCCCTGCTTGACACGTCTTCCGCCAGCCCCTTACTCCAAACCCCTTTATCAACCTAGAATCCTGTTTCCCGTCATGCCCTCGGCTAACGATATCCGCAAAGGCCAAGTAATTAAGTTCAATGGCGAGCCCCATCTCGTCATGGAGACGCAGCACCGCACGCCGGGCAACCTGCGCGCTTTCGTGCAGATCAAGATGCGCAACCTCCGCTACGGCAAGTCGCTCGACCAACGTTTCGCGTCGACCGACTCCATGGAGGTGCTCTCCACCGACCGCCGCACCCTCGAATTCAGCTACGCCGATCGCGACACCTACGCGTTCATCGACCCGGAAACGTTCGATCAGATTGAGCTCTCCGCCCAGACACTCGGCGAGGTCACGAATTACCTCACGCCCGGCGGCAAAGTCGATGTGCTCTTCGTCGAGGAGCGCGCACTCTCCGTCGATCTTCCCTCCACCGTCTCGCTCAAGGTTGTCAAGAGCGCCGAGGGCGTGAAGGGCGACACCGCCAGCAACGTCCAGAAGCCCGCCACACTCGAGACCGGCCTGATCATCCAAGTGCCTCTCTTCGTGAAGGAAGGTGAAATCGTCCGCGTCAGCACAGTCGACGGCACCTACCTCGGCCGCGCCTGAGTCGTCGCCACCAATTTTCGGACCTCGTGTCCGCCAAAACCGCAGCACCCGCTGCGGTTTTTTTGTGCTGTGATGGCTCCGATTGTAGGGCGGGGTCGCCGAACCCCGCCGCCTTGATATCTCGCGGCTCCAACCCCGGCGGCATTCGGCGATGCCGCCCTACAGCTCGCCCCCCTTCGCTTATGCCGGCCCGCCGGCGGATTTCTGGAGAATGTGGAAATTCGCCATCGAAATGCCGCTGAGCATCGCGCCGACAATTCCGAGGAAACCCTGATCCGTGCCGCACAGGTAAAGATTGCTCAGCGCCGTGCGTCCGTCGCGGATCTTCGTCGGCGCGCCGTAGATCGCGCCCTGCAGATGACCCGTGAAGCGCGTGATTGTGCGCGGCGTAAACATGTCCGTCGCCACCGTCGCACGGGCGAGTTCCTCGGGTGCTGCCATCGGTGGCATGAACCGCCGCGCGCTGCCCTGAATCGCGTCGTACCAGCGAAGCTTGTCGGCGCGGTAAGTTTCTTCCGGGAGATGCGCCCAGCCATCGTAATTGGCGAGACACGTGCAGCGGAAAATTCCCTCGGGCAGCTGCCGCCCGCCGTCGAAGGCGAAGTTGTTGGGCAGACAGATCACGCCGCTGCGCAAATCGACCTGCTCGGCGGGTCGCTCGTACGCGAAGCGCTCGGAGTCGTTGAAAAACACGATGGTGTCGTCGCCCCACCCCAGCGCCGCCGGCGCGCGGTCGAGAATCGTGATCGTCTCGACATACGAAAGCCGGCCGGGCGTCACCGCGGTCGGCAGGAGGCGAGCACCGTCGCCCAGCAACCGCTCCGTCTCCACCGAACCGATGGACGAGATGACATGGTCGGTGGTGATCTCGCCGCCGTCGTCGAGCACGAGCCGGCTCGCGCGTCCCTGTTCGGCGACGATCTGCCGCACGCCGCATTTCATCCGGCGCTCGCCGCCCGCCTGCCGGTATTTCTCCAGCAACACCCGCAGCACCACGCGTACGCCATCGAACGGCCGGGCGAATCCTTCGAGGAAGAGCGCCTTGAACATGATCGCGAACTGCCCGAATTCCATGTCGTGCTCCTGCGCGCTGCCGTAGTACATCAGCGGAGCGAAGAGCATGGCTTCGAGCAACGGATCGGTCACATACCGCCGCACCTCGCTGCGCGCCGAGACCGGCGTGGCATCAAGCGCGACATCGTCGCACGCCTTCACCGCTGCGACTAGTCGCCGGAAACCGTCGATCTGCGCGGGAAATTTCGCCGCGACTTCGCTTTCGAGCACCGCAAAATCGTTGGTGAAACACAGCGCAGTCTCGCCGCGCGGTCCGAAGGCGATGCGCGACTGCTTTTGTTCGCAGAGCGCAAACTCGTCGCGGTCGATGCGGAGCTGGCGGAGCAGTTTCCCGAGCGGCGTGCCCTTCACGCCGGGGCGCACGAAATTCGTCATCGCGTGGAGCCCGACATCGAATTTGCGCCCGGCGATGCTGTAGAAACCGTTGAGGCCGCCCGGCGCGTTGTGGCGCTCGAAGACGCACACGCGCCGGCCAAAGTGCGCCAGCCGGATGCCGGCGGCGAGGCCGGACATGCCGGCGCCGATGATCGCGACGTCGTAATGGCTGCGGGTGTTCATCTCCACGGAGCACCACCGCAAAGAGTCTGGCGGAGCGCAAAAACAAAAAGGCCGGACACCAGGTCCGGCCTCACACAGTCGGTCGCTCAGCGACGCGGGCGATTATTTGCCCTGCGCGGCAAATTTCGGGATCAGGTACTCGGCGCAACTGTCGAGGTTGGCGAGTTTCATGTAGTCCGCCTCGGGGACTTCGATGCCGTGGCGCTTGCGCAGCTCCATGACGATGTCGAGAAAGTCCATGCTATCGAGCTGGAGCTGGTCGCGCAGCCGCACATCGGGCTTTACGTTGGAAAGATCTTCGTCGGGAGCGATATCGGAGATGATATCGAGCACCAGCTTGTGGCATTCTGCTTTGGTCATAGGTGGAAGCGAAACGCAGTTAGGCGACAAATCGTTTCACGATCAATGTGGAATTTATACCGAGCATACCGAAAGAATTGTTCAGGATCGTGTCGAGCCGCTCGATTTTCTTCGGCTGGTTGATGACCAAGCCGGGCAGATCGCACTGCGGGTCGAGTTCGGTGACGTTGATCGTCGGATGCACGGTGAGATCGGTGAACGACGGCAGATTGCCCGCCAGCTCCAACGCGCCGGCCGCACCCATGCAGTGGCCGATGTAGCCCTTGGTGTTGTTGATGTAGGTATTGGGGCAATCGGCGCCAAACACCGCGCGGATCGACTCGCACTCCTGGATGTCGCCCATCGGCGTCGCCGTGGCGTGCGTGTTGACGAGATGGATGTCGCTCGGCGCAAGGCCGGCGTGGGCGATGGCCTTGCGGACACACTCGGCCTGCCGCACCGGGTTCGGCAGCACGTAGTCGGTGGCGTCGCTATTGATGCAGTAGCCGGAAATCTCGGCGTAAATCTTCGCGCCGCGCGCGAGCGCGTCGTCGAGCCGCTCCAGCGTGTAGAGGCAACCGCCCTCGGAAATCACGATGCCGTTGCGCGATTTGTCGAAGGGACGCGACGACCGGTTGATGTCGGTCGGGTGACTGCCGAGCGCGTTCTGCGATTTGAAACCCGCAAAGATGCCAAAGGTCTGGATGCTCTCGCTCACGCCGCCGCAAATCGCGAGGTCGACCTCGCCGAGCCGCAACATCTGCGTCGCGTGGATGAGTCCGACGTTGCCGGCGGCGCACGCCGCGCCGAGCGTGTAGGCGGGCCCGGTGCTGCCTAGGTGGAGCGAGACTTCGCCCGCCGGGTTGTTGGCCACCGTGCGCGGGTTGTGGTAGTGCGTCCAAAACTTGGTGTCGTAGTTGTACTTCGAGATGTTGAAAATCTCGTTCTCGGTCTCGACGTTGCCGTGCTCGGTGATGCCGATGAAGACGCCGGTGCGATCCTTGACGAGCGCGTCCACGGCAATGCCGCTGTCGGCCAGCGCCTCGCGCGCGCAATACACGCCGATCGAGCCGGCCCGCGTGCCCACCCGGACATCCTTTTTCTTCTGATAGCGCAACGGATCGAAAGAGCACACGCCCGCCGGATAACGGCCCATGTAACGCACATCGATCTCGCTGATCCGCGCCACGCCGGCGAGCAGGTTGGCCCGAAATTCGGCCAGGGACTTGCCGTTCGGAGCCGTGAGCCCGAGCCCGGTGATGACGATGCGAGGAAGCGGTGCGCGCATGGAAAAGCAAAAAGCGCTAGCCAAGCCGCCGCGGAAAGCAATACAACGCTGGGCGCTTTCGCAAAAAGATGAACGTTCTTGTCGTCGGAGGAGCCGGTTACATCGGCAGTCATTGCATCCGCCAGCTGGTCGCTGCCGGGCATCGCCCGGTGGTTTTGGACAACCTGGTCTACGGGCACCGCGCGGCCGTCGCTGCCGACATCCCGTTTTATGAGGGCAACCTCGGTGACCCCGCGACCGTCGGGCGCATCCTGCAACACGAGAAAATCGAACTCGTGATGCACTTCGCTGCCTTCTGTTACGTGGGCGAGTCGGTGACCGCGCCGATGAAATACTACGAGAACAACCTCGTCGCCACACTGCGCCTGCTCGCCACCATGCAACTGCACGGCGTCTCGAAATTCGTTTTTTCCTCCACGTGCGCCACCTTCGGTGTGCCCGACCGTTTGCCGATGACCGAGGATCTGCCGCAACGCCCGATCAATCCCTACGGCCAGACCAAACTCGACGTGGAAAACGTCCTGAAGGCGCTCGCCACCGCGCACGGCCTCAGCTTTGCGGTCTTCCGTTATTTCAACGCCGCCGGCGCCGCCGAGGATGGCACCATCGGCGAGGATCACGATCCCGAGACGCATCTGATCCCGCTCGCGATCGACGCCGCGCTCGGCCGCCGGCCGCCCTTGCAAATTTTCGGCACCGATTACCCCACGCCCGACGGCACCTGCCAGCGCGACTACGTGCATGTCGACGATCTCAGCCGCGCGCACATCGCCATCTTTGACCGCCTCGCCACGCCCGGCGCGCAGTTCTTCTACAACCTCGGCACCGGCCGGCCGTTTTCCGTGCGCGAGATCATCGGTGCCGTCGAACGCATCACCGGTCACAAAGTGCCGGTGATCGAAGCGCCGCGCCGCGCGGGCGATCCGCCCGCGCTCTACGCCGACTCGGCCAAGGCCCGCCGCGACCTCGGCTGGTCTCCGAAATTTGGAGACGCCGAATCGATCATCGCCACCGCGTGGAAGTGGCACCAAACGCACCCGCGCGGTTTTGCCAGTTAGCAAGGCTGGCAGCGAAGAAGGCCTCGGCTGCGCCCTGAGCGTGGCGTAACTTGCGTCTCCAAATTTCGATGCGGAGACCGGTCTGTATTTGAGTATTACTACTCATATATGCCCAAGTTGACGCCTAGGGCATTCCCCCTAGTTTCCCGCAAGTCCTAGGGTTTACCCCCTAGACCCTATTTCAAAAGAAACCCGTACTACAATAAACATGAAACACTTAGCTTCCCTGTTCGCGATTCTTGCCGTTGCGCTCGTTACTGGTGCCAATGCTCAGCAGGCCAGCCTTACCCTCAAAGGCGGCAATGCCTCCCTGGCACATTATAACGTCGCCGCGTGGACGCTGACCAAGACCGGCACGTTCACCGCCGGTTCTGAGAACCCCGGTATCGGTCAGGTCGATTGGGTCGTGACCGCCTCCCGCGGCGCCAATTCCGCCAACACCCTCGCCGCCTTCGGCTATGTGCAGGTCCAAAACACCGGCTCCGCCAACGCCACCATCGGCAACATCGTCGTCAACCTCCAGAAAAGCTCCGGTCAGGGCGGTAAAAACACCAATTGGATCACCATCAGCTCCGACATCGCCAACGCGACCCAGGGCGATGCCGCGACCACCGCGTTGATCAGTCCCACCGCCAGCTCCGAAGGCAAAGGCAGTTTCACCGAAAATGCCGCCTCAGGGGAGTTGGAGTTCATGGACGCCGCCAACAATACCGCCTTCTCGCTCGTCCCGCAGAAATCGCTCGCCGCCGGTGAGATTGCCAACCTCGCCTTCGCCGCGCGCTTCAACAACACCCTCCTCAATCTCGCCCCCGGCACCTCCGTCCGTTTGGAAATCATCGTCACCTTCGGCAATTGCGGCCCGCGCGGCGGCAGCGGCGCAGCGAGCACCAACCTCGACATCAACGGCAATGGCACCCTCAGCGCCGACGAAACCTACGTGCGCAGCGTGCCCACCCGCCTGACCCTCACGGTCCCGGCCCCCTACACGGTCAACGACAGCGTCATCCTCGTCGACGAAGAGATCGTCAAATCCGGCACCGTCACGCTCGGCACCCTGCCGGCGGCCCTCGTATCGAGTATCAACACCTCCAACACCGCCAATCTCGGCGTTGCCGCGAACGGCGGCGCCGCTGGTGGCAATGTTACCAACACCGCCACGCTCACCGGCTCCGACGTCACCGTGCCCGTGCAAACCGGCACCGTGACTACCGTCGATCCCATCACGCTCCAAACCATCGTCACGCCGGTTTATACCCACATGCTCGTCGCCGTCGGCCTGCACCTGATCGCCACCAGCATCGTCCCGGTGCCCGCCGTCGAAATCATCGCGCCGCCGCCCCCGCCCGTCGTCGAGACCTACACCAGCTTCACCCAGGGCGGCTGGGGCGCCACGCCCAATGGCAATAATCCCGGCACCGTTTTGACCGGCGCCTTCGTCCGCGTTTATCCCGCCGGCCTGACCTTGGGCAACGGCTTCACCCTGCGGTTCGCCTCGGCGTCCGCGATCACGGCCTTCCTCCCGGCGGGCGGACCGGCCCGGGCGCTCACCGGCAGCCTGGTCAACCCGACCAGCTCCAGCGCCGGCGTATTCGGCGGTCAGGTACTCGCGCTCCGCCTCAATGTCGACTACAGCGCGGCGGGCGTCACTGCCGGCACCGGCGGCCCGCTCGGCGCGCTCCGCCTGACCGGCACCGGCACTGCCCTCGACGGGCTGACCGTCGCCGCAATTCTCAATCTCGCAGAAACCGCGCTCGGCGGCGGCGGCACGCCGGCCGGAGTGACCATTGCCACACTCAACGACATCGCCACCCGGCTCAACGAATCCTACGACAACGGCATCCGCGGCGCCTGGGCGGTCGATCATCTGGTGAAATAATCCGCTCCGTCTTTTGCTTCGGCCGGTCTGCATCCGCAGTCCGGCTTTTTTGTGTCCGCCAAAAACGCCGGAGGCATCATGCACCGCAAACTTCGGGCGCGTTCCCCAGATTCCAAGTTCAAGGTCGGTCGCTCGCTACGAACCAAAAACCAGAACAAAGCCCCAGCTTTGTCCTGCTCAAAACCGGTGTTTTTCACCCTAAAAACGCGGAAATGCTTGCTTGCACTGAATCGTGCTTGCGCACGCGCGCGAAGCGCGTCGGAAGTTGCGAACAACCTTTCTCCGCATGCCCTCCCCCGCTGTTCCGCGCAATCACGCCTTGTTGCTCATCACGCTCGTCGCCGCCACCGGCGGCTTTCTCTTTGGTTACGACACCGCCGTCATCAATGGCGCCAACCAATACCTCAAGGCACACTTTAATCTCACCCCCACGCAAGAAGGCATCGCCGGTGCGAGCGCCATCCTCGGCTGCATCCCGGGCGCGATGTTCGCCGGCTTCCTCAGCGACCGTTTCGGCCGGCGCAAGGTGCTCTTTCTTTGCGCCATCCTCTACGCGGCGTCCGGCCTGCTCTCGGCCATCCCGCGCACCTTCGTCGAATTTCTGGTGGCGCGCTTCATCTCCGGCCTCGGCATCGGCGCGTCGTCGATGATCTGTCCGATCTACATCGCCGAACTCGCCCCCGCCGCCCGCCGCGGCCGGCTCGGCTCGCTGTTCCAGCTCGGGATCGTCGTGGGCATTTTTGTAACACTCTTCATCAACGCCCTCATACAAGGCCAGGGCGACGAGGTTTGGAATACCACGCATGGCTGGCGGTGGATGCTCGCCGCGGAAGTCGCGCCCGCCGTGGTTCTGCTCGGATTCCTCTTCTTTGTCCCCGAAAGCCCGCGCTGGTTGCTCCAGGCCGGCCGCGAAGATGAAGCGCGCCGCATTCTCACCGGCGTCGCCGGCGCCGAACAGGCGGAGAAGGAAATTGCCGCCGTCAAAGAAGTCGTGGGACAGGAGGAGGGCCGCTTCAGCGAACTCTTCCACGCGCGTTTCCGCACGCCCTTGATCGTGGCGATCGTGCTCATGGCGGTGTCACAGTTCTGCGGCATCAACGCCATCATGTACTACTCCACGAAAATCTTCACGACCGCTGGTATCGGCGTGAAGGATGCGTTTATGTCCTCGGTGATCGTGGGGCTGGTGAACTTCCTCTTCACGTTTGTGGCGGTCGCGTTTGTCGACCGCGCCGGTCGCCGGGCGCTGCTGCTGATCGGACTGGGCATCCAGGTGCTCGCACTGGCCGCGGTCGGCGGCATGTTCCTGGCCGGCGTGAAAGGTTTGCTCCTGCTCGTCGCCATTCTCGGGTTCATCGCGGCGTTCGCCATGGCCCTCGGGCCGATTCCGTGGATCCTCTGCTCGGAGATTTTCCCCACCAAAGTGCGCGGCCGGGCGATGTCGCTCGCGACCTTCACGATCTGGACCTCCTGCTACGTGGTGGCGCAGACGTTCCCCATGTTGAACGACAATCCCGCCATCGGTCCGGCAAAAACCTTCTTCGTCTACGCCGCGTGCAGTCTGGCTGGCTTTATTTTCGTGCTGACCAAAGTACCGGAAACCAAGGGCCGCAGCCTCGAAGAGATCGAGCGCTCATGGTCGGCGCGTTAATCCACGAGCCTGCGGCACTCACCGCACCAGCGCCATAACTGTAAACGTGCGCTCGCCCCCGCGGCGCAAGCGCACCGACACCGACACAGGAATCACGCCCTCCCGGAGCGGGAGGCGCGGTTGCACTGTGAGGCGATATTGGTTCGGCACGGATGTCGGTTCGAGCGCGGCCTGCATATTGCCCTGCGGCTGTACGAGGCTCACCCCGGCCACCGCATCTGGCGCATGCACGGTGAAGCGCGCGCTCTTCTCCTCCAGCGGAGCATCTTTTTTCCAAACCAAGACCTGTGGCTCCAGCCGGGCCAGAACCGGAATGTCCACCTTCAAAACCAATTCGACACGCCGCGATCCACCGGGCTCGGTCAGAATGTAGAGATGCTTCTCCTGCGGCCCGGTCAGTTCGCCGAGCGTGAAGACGGCGCGTACCGCCCCAGCCGCGCCGGGTGCGATTTCCGCTGGCGTAGCACTGGCATCCAGACACCGACAAACTGCATCCACCTGCACGATGCGCACCGGGACGTTGCCGTTGTTTTGACAGGGGAAAACCGCCTCCACGTTCGCCGCTCCGGGTGGAGCGACGAACTGCACGACCGGCGTGGGCCAGGTTAGCTCTGCAGCCGATGAAATCAGCGCACCCAGCATGCCCGCTACCGCCATGACCCGATGCAAGCCGGTCGACATGGGCAACTCAGGCGGTGATGTGAATCTGCCACTGCGAGCGGCACGCCGGCAGGCGATTCGCGATGCGCAACATGCGCAGCGTGGGTTTCACCGGAATGGACTGCGCCGCTTCCACGACCACGCAGTGCATCGGCACCGCCGCCCGCACCAGCAACTCCGCCGACTGCCCGGCATGGCTGACGCGGAAACGTCCCTCGCCCAGCTCGACAAATTCGCCGCGAGTGAAAAACCGGGCCTCGTGCCAGCACTCGGCGTCCGTCTCCACATCGTCGTGGAGAATGAACCCGCCCGGCGCCTGCTCGACGCGCCGATAAACCCGCCGCACAAACCAGGCGTAGGCGGCGCCAGCCTCGCACCACATCGAGGTGGCATCCGCGCCCCATTGCGAGACGGCGCGCTCGATTTGCCCGACGCCATTTGTCAGCAGAGTGTTTTTGCTCGTCGAATTGTCCTCGAAAAACAGCTCCCGCCCATTGCCGCGCGGGCGCTCGTAGTTGAACCAGCCGCGCGTGTACGGCAGATTCTCGACGTATTCGAAAAGCCCCACCCCGCCCCGCGCCAGATTCACCGCACAAAGATCGCGCATGCTGTGCGAGACGGCCGTTGAGCCGGCCCGAAAGCCAAGGGTCAGCGGCCCGGAGGCGAAAACGCCCCAGCCCACGTCCGGATAAACTTTGCACGCCGGGCGATTCCAAGCATCGGCCGTCGCCTGTCCCGAAAAGACCAAACAGAAAATCTCCGTGGGATGGTAATCCTCGAAGGGATTGAACTGTGCGGGCGTGCGATCGCGGAGGTAGCGCGTCATGCGCCGATGCATCTCGGCGGTGATGTCGTCGCGCCCGGCCCGCGCCGCCATCGCAAACAAAAAGCCTTGCGGAAAGAAAATATTGCAGTCGCCAAAGCCGACCGCCGTCCCGCCTTCAGGCGTGAAATCGAAGGGGAACGAGAGCCCGGAATTGAGCGACGTGGTTGCGAGCGTCGGATGCGGCTTGCCCGTGTAACGTTCGCTTGCGAGCAAGGCGTAGGCGAGATGCACCATGCCGTATTGCCAGTAACCGATGCTCTCCGGCAACGAGCCATCGGGACTGAGCCCGGCCAGATAGTAGCGCAATCCCTCCTCGGCATGCGCGATGACCGCGGCGCTTAACGGATCGTGGGCGGCCCGCTGCAATGCGAGCACCAGCACGCCGCCATTGCAGACGGCATTCCAGTTAATCGTATCGCGATACCAGACCACCTCGCGTCCCGGCGCGGTCACTTCGAGATAGGGCGCAAAAATTCGTTCCCCTATCGCCCGATCCACCGCCGCCCGACGCTCGGGTGACAGGAAGTCGCCCATCCAGTCCTCCATGAACGCACAGGTGATCGCCAGTTCACCGGTCGACAACGCGAACCCCTGCGTGCGCGGATCGCCCAACCAAAACCAGTGCGGCCATTCGAGTGCATCGGCGAAGAAAAACCACGCGCGCTCGGCATAGCGCGCATCTCGGGTAAGGCGATAGGCGCCGGCCAAAGTGATGATGTATTTGCCGGTGACGCGGGCCTGTTCGAGCACCCAGTTGTGCCGGGCGGTGTCGATGCGCGGCGCTGGCGCGGTCAACAAATGATCGGCGAAGCGCAACGTCGCGTCGCGATAGACCGACCAGGGCGCCGCTGTCGAGCGCGCCCGGATGGCGGGCCAGTCCACGGCCATCATGTCGCCGTTCCTCCGTTGCGACGTTGGGCCAGATCTGCGCGGACTTTTGCCATGACCTGTTCGGTAAGCGGATAACGCAGCGCGATCAATATCGCTATGATCCCCACCAGCACATACGGCGTGTAACTACACACCCGCAGCCAAAACAAGGTGTGCTCGGATTGTTTGACGGCGTCGCCGACGAACCCGGAGAAGACCAGCACGTAGCCCGGGATCAGCGTGCAGAGCGCCACTTCCATTTTGTTCAAAAACACGATGGCCGCGCCAAACAGCCCCTCGCGCCGGGTGCCATTTTGCAACTCATCCAAATCGCAGATGTCGGGTATGGCCGAGGCGCAAACCGTGCCGAAAACAAAGCCCGCCGGCGCCCAGAACAACGTCGATGCGATCTGCAAATACGGCATGTCCGGCGTGAAAAAGAGGAACCCCGTCGCCGCCAGACCGAGATGCGCCCCGATGCCGACGAGCAACAGCGAACGGCGGCCCATCCGGCGCGCGAGCGGTGCGACCAGCGGCACTTGCAGGACATTGAGCGCGACATTCGCGATCTCGGTCAGCCCGGCGATCTTGGTCGCGAGCATTTTGTCGCCGCCGCAGGCGTGGTAAATGTTTACGTAAAGATAGAGGCCGTTGAAAATCGCGAAGCCAAAGCCCAGCAACAGCCTGATGATGATCAATTGCCGCATGGGTTGGATTCGCCATGCCTCGCGCATTCCCTGCCAGAGACTATGCGAAGTCGCCTCTTTGGCGCGGGCGGCAAAGCGTTCCTTGAACAGAAGGGCCGGTGCCCAACCGCCCAGGAGAATCAGCGATGCCAGGATGATCGATACCCAGCGAATGCCGGCGATTTCCCCGCCAAACATCGGACGCAACACCAACCAGTAGGCCCATCCTCCGGCAGCCAGCACAGCCACCTGGCAAAACAACGATCGAATCGCGAAGAAACGCACGCGGTGCTGGTACGAGCACCCGTCCACCAGCTCGTAATTCATCGCGTAAATCGAAATCGAGAACAGCGCGAACCCGACCCAGAACACGGTTCCAACGGTGAGGAGGTATCCAAACTGCACCGCTTCCGACCACTTTGGCGAAATCCACCAGATCGCCATGGCCATCGCCGCGCACAGCAAGGCTCCGATAAAGGCAAACGGCCGACGCCGCCCCCAACGCGACTGCGTGCGATCCGAAAGATGGCCGACAAAGGGATCCAGCACCGCATCCAACATGCGCGGCAAAGTCATAGCCCAACTCACCACTTCCGGTCGTATCGCGAAACCGGTGGTCAGGATTGGCATCACCAGGCGACCGATGACGCCCATGCTCATCCATTCCGAAATCGCGCCGCCATACAGCGACCACATGGAATTCCGGTCGGGCTTTATTTCCACGCCGGAGGGAGACGCATTCGCTGCACTAGGAGTCGTTGAGACGGACGACATGACCTTTCAGGATAGCAGCGCACCCTGCCGGCGAGAATCCATAAGGTGATTATTTTTCATACAGGATTTAGTTCTGCGGTTCGGCCGCCCGCAATCGACGCAGCGTCGTGCCAGGATACCAAACGCTATCCACCAAAACCCATTGGGGGACCTCAGGAATGCCGCGTTCATGTCGATGCAACATGCCCACCAGCAAGTCGACCGCGGCGGAGCCCACCATGAGACTGTTCTCGTAGGTTCCGCTCAGGACCTCGTCGCCGCGCTCGACGCTCAGCATCGAAAGTCCCACATCGGCCGGGACATTGTATTTGAGCTCGCCCAACCAGCCCCGCACCCGGCCATCGCCCGTGATCACCACCTCCGGTTTCTCCCGCGCGAGCCAGGCGGAAAACTGGTCGCGATCAACGGCGTCGAGATCCTTGAAAAACACGGGCGTCACCCGCTCCTCGACGGGATAGCGATGGTATTCCACCCAGAAGCCGGCGGACCAGTTTTCGTTCACGCGCAAATCGTGTTCCTCGTATAGCCAGAGACCCACGCGCCGGTATCCCAAGGCCCGCAGTTCGCCGAGCGCGCGCCGGATCGTGCGATATTGATGATTGGTCACCGCGTGGAGCTGCGGTTTGACGAGCGAATAGCCGAAGGTGACCGTGGAAAACTGCTCCCAAGGCAAAGTGAGCGCCGTCTGCGCGCGCGGCTGTGGCGCCAGCAGCAAACCGTGGATGTTTCGATATTGCAGGACGCGCGCGAGCCTCGCCCCCTTCAAGGCAGGATCATAGGTCCAGAAATCCTCCAACGCGTAGCCCAATTCCGTCGCGCGCCGTCGCGCGCCTTCATGATATTCCGCCAGCGCCTTCGCTTTGGCATTCACGCGCAATGGATTGTTATTAATCCAGCCGAGCGTGGCCTGAAACGCGTGCGGGCGGCTGGAAGTGCGGTAGGCGCTCAACGCCTTGAGCATCGGATCGGGCACGTAACCCATCTTCTCAGCCAGAGATTCAACCCTGGCCCGCGTCTTCGCGTTGATCCGATGATCGCCGCGCAGCGCCATGGAAACGGTCGTGAAATGCAAATCCGCACGCCGGGCGATTTCTTTTAAAGTAACGCGCGATTTCATGACGGAGAATGGTCGGTGAACTGGTTAGGCAGACAGACGGCGTCTGATTTCTACTGTTAGAAATTCGCGCCCCTTTACAGGGCGTCAACCGAAATTCAGGGTTGGCCCATCGAAGAAAGATTCAGGCAAGCATCCGGTCGCTGTGTGCCGGATTCCCCCTCGCGAACTCAGCCAAATTTACCCAAAATGACCACGAACTACTTTCGCTACCTCCCTCTGCAGAACACTGCGACGATTTGGGGCGCGGCGATCTCGGCCGCTGGCTACACCCGCGTTTCGCCCCACGCAAGTTACCCGCCTTCCAATCACCCCACGAATCGCAGTTTTTCCTGGGAGGGCGGCCGCAAGCTGGATGCGCTGCAGATTGTTTTGATCGAGACAGGCAAAGGCGTCTTCGAGACTGAGCGCAGCGGTTTGCAGCTGATCGAGTCTGACACTGCGTTTGTGTTATTTCCCGGCGTGCGGCATCGCTACAAGCCCGACTCCGAAGTGGGCTGGACCGAGAGCTGGATCGAAGTCCAGGGCCCTTTGGTCGAGCGCCTGTGCCGTCAGCACGATTTCATGTCGATCGGCAAATCCGTGGTCTGCGCGGAGAATTTGATCGGACTGGAGGAATCGCTCAACGAAGTCCATCGGCTCCTCCGGCGCGATCCGGTGGATTGCCATGCCGAGCTGAGCGCCCTGGCCATTCGCATCCTCGCAATCTGGACCGACCAGGGGCGCAGCAAGACAAACCCCGATCCCAGTGCCCGCGGCGTGGCTCGTGCGGAAGCCTGGCTGGCCGAACACGTGGCGGAACAGATCGACATGGCCGAGCTCGCCCGAAAATTAGGCATGAGTTACAGCCATTTCCGTCGCGTCTTCAAAATCCATACCGGCGTGGCGCCCTGGCAATATCTCCTGCATTTGCGCCTGGCCAAGGCGCGCCAGCTTTTCGTCAACGACCGGATCACTCTGGCCGACGCCGCCGAACGCCTGGGTTTCAACAGCGCCTTTCATCTCTCCAGCGCTTTCAAAAACCATTACGGCAAATCTCCTCTGCATTGGAAACGCGATCTGCATCGAACCTTTAGTGCATCGATCGTCGCCCCCAAGGAGGAGTTGCTCGTCAGCGCCTGAGCGCTGCTTGCGAGTGGCGTCCCGATTGCCACCCCATGCGCATCATGTCCGCCCCTCACTCTCTTTTATCGCCTAAAGCGGCCAGCCACAGCCTCGCATGAATCCATACGATCTCAGGGTCGAAAACCTCATCGAGCCGGCTGCCGTTCCCACCGCCTCGCCCCGTTTCAGTTGGAAACTGCCCAGCGAACCGGATCCCGCCGCCACGCAATCCGCATATCAACTACAGCTCGCCACCACCGCTGAGCTCTTGAAAAAGAATGCGCCCGACCTTTGGGATTCCGGCCGCATTCCGAGCGAACGCACCTGGATTGTGGCCTACGGTGGACCATCTCTGCGCGCTGGGGGAACGTATTACTGGCGCGTTCGCCTCTGGACCAAGAGCGAGCGTTCCTCGCACTGGAGCCCAACCGCCCGCTTTGGCGTCGGGTTACTGGAGGAAAAAGATTGGTGCGCGCACTGGATCAGCCACACGACCGACGACGGAACCCCGGCCGGCCGCACTTGCCATGTCCAGCCGTTGAAAGAAGAGGATCTCGACCCTTGGCGGAAAGTGCCCGCCGTCCGTCGCGCCAGCATGTGCGCCCGCGGATCCTTTGAAATCGCCGGACCGATAGCGGAGGCGAAGGTGCACATTTGCGGGCTGGGTCACTATCGCCTGTGGTGCAACGGCCGCGAAATCGGCCAGGATGTTTTGCAACCAGCCTGGTCCGACTACGACCGGCGCTGCTACGTCAACACCTACGATCTGTCGTCGGCGCTTCAGCCCGGGCGCAACGTTCTCGCCGTGCTTCTGGGCAATGGCTTTTACAACGTCGTCGGAGGCACCGGCCGCTACGCCAAATTGCTCGTCTCCTTCGGCGCGCCCAAGCTGCGGCTCCAGGCTCAGGTGCAAACTACCGTCGGAAAAACAGCGGTGCTCGCGACGGATCGCTCCTGGAAATTTGCGCCCTCGGCCATCACCTTC
>JACRHS010000005.1 GCA_016217595.1 Opitutia bacterium
CAAGGACGAGCGCTTCCATCGCACCCTCGTCCAGGAACTGCTCACGCAACACACCTGGCGCGATCTCGCCCATTGCGCGCACGAGTTCCCGCGGTTTCGGACGTGTTACAACTGCGAGCGCCCGCACGATGCGCTCGGCGGCGCCACGCCGGTCAGCCGCTACCAACCCAGCCCGCGGCGGCGCGCGGCGGTCTTGCCCCCGCCCGAGTACGCGAGCACGGACCGCGTGCACTGCGTGCGCCCCAGCGGCGTCATCACCTTCGCCGCGCAAACGTGGCAAATCGGCCGGGCCTTCGCGGGACTGCCCATCGGCCTGCGCCCGAGCGCGCAGGCCGACGGGCAGTGGGAGGTGTGGTTCAGTCAACACCGCCTGGGCCTGATCGATCTCACGCTCCCGCGCATCGCGAAACACCGGCTGCGCTCCATCTATCCTTCGTCCGTCAACCTCGCCACCGCACCTTAACGCACCTCCGCAAGTGTTACCCATGTGTCCGAACACCTGTTACCCTTGTCTCCGGCCCAAACAGAGGACAAGCCGCTCCACCGCGGAGGTCTTTGCGTAGCTTGGGAGATTTCTCCTCAGCGCCGAGCGCCCCTTACAGGCCAACTGTCTCGGCGAAACCGACCCTGCGTCATGTTTTGCACTCTCTCCTGGCCGAACGTAGATGCAGACGATATCGCCGAAGACGCCGAAGTGAAGTTCACCGTGAAAGCCGACGCGCTGGCGATGAAGTGAGGCGGGGGCCTGCCGGTTTCAGCCGTTAACTCAAATCCGGCATCGCCCGGCGCATGAACTCATCGAACAGCGGCACGGTGAATGCCATGTCGCCGTGCGCAGGGCTGTACACCATGCTTTTCTTGATGAGCTTGGCGCGCACCGGCCCGAGACTGTTGACCGTGACGCCCAAAGCGTCGGCGATATCCCCACTGCGATGCGGTCCGGGCCCGAGCCCGGCCATCGCCCGCAAAAACCGTTTTTCATTGGGGGTAAGCCGGTCGAACCGCACTCGGAAAAAGTTCTCGTCGAGCCGCTGTCGCACGGTCGCGGTGGCAGCTTGCACTTCAGCCAATGTGATGGGCGAGGCAACAGCTCGATTCCATGTCTGATAACCCCACTCCTGCAAGAAGTACGGATACCCCTGAGTGAGCCGAAAAATCTCCGTCAACGCCGCCGCCTCGAACTCCACACCCATCGCCCGGGTTGGCTCGCCTAGTGCCCGGATCGCATCCGCCTCGGACAGCGCGCCGATATCCGGAAAATTGAACAATCGCTCCGCGTATGATTTCGACTCGCCGGCCAGCCCCGGAAGGAGGGGCAAACCCGCGCCAAGCAAGACCACCGGCAACTGGCGCTGCTGCATCTTGTGCATGGCCATGATGAGTGCGCTCAATTCCTTCGCGCTGAAATACTGCATCTCGTCGATCAACAACGCCACCGACAGCTGGCGCTCCTCCGCCGCCTCAGCCACGGCCAAAAAAAGGCTGGGCAAATCGCTTTCCAAATCGCCGCTATCCGCCGCCCCCGGCTCCGGCTCAATGTCCAGGCCGACCTCAAAATCTCCCAGCGTCACTTTCACGCTATTGATAAAACCCTTAAGCACGGAGAGCGCACGCTTGGCCTTGTCACCGGCACCCGCCACGCGATCCAACTCGAAAAGCAACTTACGCAAAGCTGGAACCAAAAGCGCGGCCAACGATTTGCCCTCATGCGCTTCCAACGCGACCGTGCGATATCCCTCCCGAAGAGCTAGGCGCTCGATTTCGTTCAACAAAACTGTCTTGCCGACACCGCGCAGCCCCGTGAGGAGGATGCTTTTCTCCGAACGCTTTTGTTTGATGCGCCCAAGCAACACCCTCGCCTGTTCAAGGACGCGCTCGCGCCCAACCAATTCCGGTGGCGGAGAACCCGCCCCCGGTGAAAAGGGATTTTTGATGGCATCCATGGCGAAGACCGGCGATTTCTAACAATTAATAACGATTTATAACCCAAAAGCGTTATACATCGATATAAATCACTAGGAGTCGCACAAGCCTTTTATAACCAATGCGCCTATCCTCTCTTCGCCAGCCGAAAAACTCCACCTTTACGCCGCGGCGCGCAGGATTTTCTCCACGACGGCGGGGGTGATGTCGCCGCGCTCGCCGAGTTGGGCCATGCCTTTGGACGCGAGCCGGCGGGCGACTTCGGACGCGGTGGTGTCGGCTTTCACGTCGTAGTCGGCCAAACGCGTTTGCAGTCCGAGCGTCTCGTAGAATTTCCGCGTGGCGGCGATGGCGGCATCGATCCGAGCGTCTTCGCTGCCGGCGCGGAGATCCCACACCCGGGCGGCGTACTGCAGGAGCTTCTCCCGCTTCGGCGCGCGCTGCACCTGCATGAGGCTCGGCAGCACGATGGCCAGCGTGCGTGCGTGGTCGATGCCGTGCAACGCCGTCAGCTCGTGTCCGATCATGTGCGACGCCCAATCCTGCGGCACGCCCATGCCGATGGCGTTGTTGAGCGCCCAGGTGGCGGCCCAGACGAGATTGGCGCGGGCGTCGTAGTCGCGCGGGTTGGCCAGCGTCTTCGGACCTTCGTCGATGAGCACGCGCAGCACCGACTCGGCGAACCGGTCTTGAATCGCGCCGTGCGCGGGGAACGTGAGGTACTGCTCCATCACGTGGCAAAACGCGTCGCCGATGCCGTTGGCCACCTGGCGCGCCGGCAGCGAGAAGGTCGTCTCCGGGTCGAGCACGGAAAACCGCGGAAACACCAGCGGGTGGATGAACGCCAGCTTCTCCTTGATCGTGCGCCGGCTGATCACGGCGGCGCCGTTGGCCTCGGAGCCGGTGGCGGGCAACGTGAGCACCGTGCCGATGGGCAACGCCCGTTCGATCTTCGCCCGCTTCGCCACGATATCCCACGGCTCGCCGACGAAATCCACCGCCGCGGCGACGAATTTCGAGCCGTCGAGCACCGAGCCGCCGCCAACCGCCAAAATCCAGTCGACCTTCTCGGCGCGGCACACCGCGACCGCGCGCATCAGCGTGTCGTAATCGGGATTGGCCTCGACGCCGAAGAACTCGAACACCGGACGTGCGCCGAGCGCGGCCTTCACCTGCGCATACACGCCGTTCTGCTTGATGCTGCCGCCGCCGGCGAGCAGCAGCACGCGGGCATTCGCCGGCAGCTCGCGATCAACCTGGGCAATTTGCCCGCGGCCGAAATGAATACGGGTCGGATTGTGGTAGGTGAAATTTTCCATGGCCGCGCACCGTGACGCCGAAAACGCCCCGCGGCAAGCGAGCCGGCAGGTGCCCAAGGTTGACCGCCCCGCCTCAGCGCCCTCGTCGCCTGTCACGCGGCTCCATTCTCCGCTCACCTGCCACATTTTATGGCAGAGGAAAAGCCAGGCGTGCTGGCGGTGAGGCGAGGCGTTGCAAATGGGCGGAGCGCGTTGTCCCCAACGCGCTGACGCGCTGGCCCGGTCGACGGAAAAGCGCCTTGGGGACAAGGGCGCTCCACCGCGGAAAACTTTGCGCAGCTCGGGAGATTGCTCCCGGGCGCCGCGCCCCTTACAGGCCGGCGGTCTCGGCGAAGCCGAACATGAGGTTCATGTTCTGCACCGCCGCACCCGAGGCGCCTTTGCCGAGATTGTCGAAGCGCGCCGCGATCAACACCTGCGTCTCGTGCCCAAACACGAAGAGCTCGAGCTTATTGGTATCGTTCAACGCCAGCGGATTGAGCATCGCGCCGCCGTCCAGCGGCTCGACTGCGTTGCACGGCATCACCTTGACGAACGTGGAATCGGCGTAGGCCTGGGCCAGCACCGCGTGCACCGAGCGCGCATCGCCGGGCCGGGCCATCTGGTCGACCGACAGCAGCGTCGAAACCACCATGCCCTTGTAGAAATTGCAGATGATCGGAGTGAAGATCGGGGCTTTGCGCAGACCGGCGTGCTGCTGCATTTCGGGCAGGTGCTTGTGTTTCAAGCCGAGCGCGTAGGGCCGGGCGGTGATGGCCGGATTGCCCGCCTCCGCCGCGTAGGCCGCGATGGTCTTCTTGCCCGCGCCGCTGTAGCCCGTGATCGAGTGGCACGCCAGCGCGGTGTCCGGCGCGATGATACCCGCCGTCACCAGCGGACGCACCGCGAGCACGAAGCCCGTGGCATGACAGCCGGGATTGGAAACGAAGCGCGCCTGCGCCACCGCCTGGCGTTGCGCGGGCGACAACTCGGGCAAACCGTAAACCCAGCCCGGCGCAGTCCGGTGCGCGGTGCTGGCATCGATCACGCGCACGGCGGGATTGTCGAGCAGGGCCACGGATTCGCGCGCGGCGTCATCGGGCAGGCAGAGGATGCAGAGGTCGGCCCGGTTGAGAAACGCCTTGCGCGTCGCGGGATCTTTGCGCTGCGCGGCGGGGATTTCCAACAACTGGACGTCGGAGCGGCCGGCCAGCCGTTCCTGGATCTGCAACCCCGTGGTACCTTCCTGCCCGTCGATGAATACTTTGATCATGCGTGGCGCGGAATAGAAAAACCCGCCCCGGCAAACGCAAGAAATGTTCCGCGCGCCCGCGCCGACGCGCCGCCAGCTATTGGAGGCCAGCGGACGCGAGGGCCGCCCGGAGCGCCGTCACGGTTTGTTGCGCACCAGTGAGATCGCCGGCGCGGGCCTGCTGACCCAGCTGTTGGCAGAGATCCGCCAAGTCGGCGCGTCGCAGCAGCAACGCCGTCGAGTGCAGGTAATGGGCTTTCTGCCGCAGCGTCGCCGCATCCTTCTGCTCGACCGCGGCCTCCAGCGCGGCCAGCAATTCACCGCGCTCCCGGGCGAGAATTTCCGCCGCCCGCAACACTGTCTCGGGAGAGTTCAATACATCGAAAATATTGGCCTCGCCCCCGCGCTGGGGCGACAACGCCGCCGCCAACTCGGCCAGTCGCACCGGCTTTTCGAGAAACACATCCATGCCCGCCGCCAACGCCGCGTCGCGCGTCGAGGCCAGCGCCTCGGCCGAACAACCGATCAAACGCGGCGGATTCGGCAGTGCCCGCAACTGCCGCGCCACCGCGACGCCGTCGATCTTGGGCAGATTGACGTCGAGCACCACCGCCGCAAACGCCCGCCGCGCACACGCAGCCAGCGCCGCGGCCCCATCGGCGACCGTTTCGACGTCGTGACCGCAACGGCGCAACGCCTCGGCCAGCAACTCGCGCGCCGCGGTGTTGTCTTCGACCACCAGAATGGCGAGCGCCGGGCCGGTGGCGCCAAGCGGAGCCGCGAGCGCAGGCGCCGGGCCGCTCAGCGTTGCCGCCGGTGCGGTCGGCAGCGTCAGGAGCACGGTGAACTCCGCACCGCCGTCCGGCCGGTTGGCGGCGGTGACGGAGCCACCCATGTGCTCGCAGAGGCGGCGCACCAGCGCGAGCCCCACACCCGTGCCTTCGCGCACGAACGAGTCGCCCGCATCGAGCCGCGTGTAGAGCGTAAAGAGCTGCGGAATTTTCTCCGGCGGCAAACCGGGCCCGGTGTCGAGCACGCGGAAAATCAGACGCGCGGCATCCAGCGCGGCGTCTTCTGTCGCAACCACCAGCCGCACTTCGCCCTGCGCCGTGAACTTCACCGCATTGCGCAGCAGATTGCCGAGGATCTGGCGCAGCCGCGTGGCGTCGCCCGCCAACTCGTCCGGCACCTCCGCCGGAATTTCCACGCGCAAGTCCAACTGCTTCGCCGCCGCCGCCGGGCGCTCGGCCTCCGCCACCGCATCGAGCACCGCACGCAACGAAAACGGCTGCGGCCGCAGGGCGAACTTCCCCGCCTCCAGCGTGCCGAGGTCGAGCAGGTCGTTGACGAGACGAAGCAACAGCTGCCCCTGCGCGGCGATGGTTGCCGCGTGCGCCGCGGCTGCGGGATCGCTGGCCAGCAACTCCGCCCGCCCGAGAATCGTCTGCAACGGCGTGCGCAATTCGTGGCTGATGAACGTGAGAAATTCCGTGCGCGCTTTTTCCTCCGCCAGCCGACGGGCCTCCGCCACCGCGCGCGCTTGCGTGATGGCTTCGCGCCAAAGGAGCAACCCGCCGCCAGCGAGCGTCAGGATGAGCGCAGCCAACACGCCAAGTCCGATAAACCAGCCCCGAGCTACTGCCACCGCCCAAGCTTCCGACGCAAACTCCAACCCGAGCCATTCGTTCTCCCGCAACGGGAACATTACGCCGGAACGCAGGCCGGGATCGCCTGCCGGCGGACCGACCAGAAAGGGCGCTTTTGCGCGAAAACGATCCAGGACGTACGGATGAAAGTTTGTGTCGGCAGGCGAAAATGGGGCACTCCGCGCACGCCACTGCAGAGGAACGACGCGCCTGCCGTTGTCTCGCCAGAGGGTTGCGCACAGCAACGTCGGGTCAGCCGCCAGCGCATCGTCCAACACCGACGTCACAATCGCGTCGCTTGCAGGCCGGTCGGAGAGATGCGGGGCGGTCTCTTTGTCGCGCAACTGCGTCGCCACCGACTCGGCCTGCCGCTGCCACGCGACGCGCTGCCGGTCGGTCACTTCGTTTGCGATCCGCCTGGTCAGCCAGCCGCCGCCGAGCGCCACGGCCAACGTCGTGAGCGCCACCGCCACCACCAGTCGCGGCCGCACGCGTGTGCCGAGCACGCCCGCCATCACTCCGCCCGCCAGCCACACCGCGGCGGCCAGAACGTGGCCGTTTTCCCAAAAGCGCGCCATTTTGTAGGGATTGGCATACCACAGCCCCAAAAGAGTCACGCCCAGCGTCAGCGCGCCGCAGGCCAGCAAAAGCCGCTCGATACGCTCAGCCTGAGGCGCCGCACGATAATGCGTCGGCCAAAGCGCTGCTCCGACAAATACGAGACAGGCGCAACTCATCGCGAGTGCGTTGCCCGCCATGAAAAACGTCGGCGCGCAACCGAACCCGGCGAGTACGCAGGCCCCGAGCGCCGGCGGGAGCATGGCTTCGACCGGCCAGCGGCGGGGTGCGCGTTGATTCCAAATCCGTCGCGCCGCCTCGAGCAACACCCACGCCGAGCTGGCGTGCAGGAAAGCGCGCCAGGGTTGCTCGCCCAACGACCGGTTGTCCCAATCAAAGCCTTGGCACACGAACAACGCGGCCTGCAAAAGGGCGAACAGCGTCAGCCAGCGATGGCTCGTCCGCGCCGCCGCCGCGCCGACGATGCCGCCGACCAAGCCCAATGCCAGCGCCGCCAGCAGCCATCCGAGCGTGGCGATGAGAAAAAAATATTCGTGAGAGTACATCGTCAGTGGCGAAGGGGTTGCTCTGGGGCGATCACGGCTGGGGTGGCAGGGCCGCGAGGCGCTCCCGCAACGCCACGCGCATGTCCTGCGTTTCCCAGTAGGATTGGGCCGCCTTTTCGAAGGAAAAAAGCGCCTGCTGCACGATCTTGCGCCCTGCGAGATTTTTCATCCCGTGCTGACGTCGCAAATCCGCCTTGAGCGCGTCGCCCAGTGTTCCGACTGGCTTGAGCGCACGCGCCTCGGCCAGCTTCGCCAACCGGGACAAGAGCTCGAGCCTGAGATTGGTCGAAGCGCGCGTATTGTAGAGAAACGGGCTGAGAAGGTTGAGCCACTTGTGCGCCAGACTCGAACGCTTCGGTTGCTGGGGTGTCACGATATCGCCCAACCGCATTTGCACCGAGATGGGCGCCCAAAATACCGGCTCCATCAGGACCAAGCGACGGGCACCCGCTGCGCCGTCATCTCCGGCCAGCGCCGCCGTCAGTTGGGCCCAAGCCGACGCCGAGAGGGTCGCATGATCGAGAATGAATGAGGCCGTCTGCATCGCCATCTTCTCCACCGCCCGACCGATCAACGTGCGAATGAGAGTGCGCGAGGCGGGTTGCAGTTTGCGCCCGAGTTGCAGCGCCGGCAGCAGCGTCGCGACGGCGGCATCGCCCTGCCCGTCGAGCGCCTGAAGGCCCGCGATGGCGCAACAGCGCTGGGCCATACTGTACCAAACCTGAAATGAGATGAAGTCGGCTTTGAGATTCGGCGGCGTAAGATCGCCGATCTGCTCGAAGGCGTTGAGCTCTGCCCACCATTGGCGCCCCGGCGCAAGCAGAGCCCAATCGGCTTCCAGCGTCGTGCGGTTCTTGACGATATCGGCCCTCCACGCCTCGCCCTTGTCGGGATTGCCAGTCCACGGACTCAATTTATCGGGGCTAGCAAAACCTTTGGCCTGCTGACCGGAGCTTCGTTCCGAGTACCGCATGAGCACCGCGTAGCTTTTTTCCGCCTCGGGAAACGGCGGGGCAAGCTCTTCGCATGTCACCGGCAGCCGCACCTCCGTGTCGTCCCACGCGAGCCAGACAAAGGTCGGAATCACCACCACCCAGCCGCCGCCGAGCACCGCCCAGACGCCACGCCGCAACCGCAGCAACAGCGCAAGCAGCACCATCGGTGTCAGCAGCAGAAAAGCCATCAGCCCCGCGGCGAGCGGCGCCTCCGGCGGACGGGACCACCCGGTCAGCAACGGCAGCACCGCGCTGCGCACCGTGAGCGACCAGCCGGCGATCGCCAGCCCGAGCAGAAAGGTCAACGCCAGCGCCAAACCGATGGCCAGCGCGTACCGCAGCAGCCGCCACCCCGGCGCCTCACCCGATCGCGCGGGTGTCGGCGGTGTAAGCGAAGCTGCAGTTTCTGGCGCGTTCATGATCGTGCGATTCGAGGAGGTGAAAAGGTGTTGCCGGAGAACACTACCGTGTTTGACGCCGCCGCGCCTCGGGCCGGCGCCCGGATTGCGGTCTCAGGGGCGCCCCGATGCGGAGGCGGCTCAGCCCTGTTCGGCTTCTCGCAGCCAACGCGCCGCTCGGGCCACCAGCTCGGCGTGCGAGTGCAGGCCGAGTTTGTTTTTCAAGTTTTCGCGATGCGTCTCGATGGTCTTCACACTCACGCCGAGTTTCTCTGCGATCTCCCGCGTCGGCAGCGCGAGCCCCACCAGCCGGAAAACTTGCAGCTCGCGGTCGGTCAGCGCGGCCATGCTGCCAATCGGTTGCCGGGCGTGACCGGCGAGAGCGCCCAACACCGCGGCCGAGACACGCGGAGAGACCGCGATCCCGCCCGCCGCCACCTCACGAATCGCCTGGAAGAGCGTCGTCACCGGCTCGCGTTTCATCACATAGCCGTGCGCGCCGGCGCGCAGACAGCGTTCGGCGTACACGTCCTCCGCGTGGAGCGAAAACACCACGATGCGCAACGCCGGTGCAAACGCCGCAAGATCTTTGATGAGCGCGAGCCCGTCCTCGGCCTGCAACATCAGGTCGAGCACGAGCACCTGCGGCGGTTGCCGCTCGATCTGCGCCCGGACTTCCCGGCCGTTGGCCGCCCGACCAGTGAGGGTAAAACCGCCTTCGCGCTCCAGCAACGCCGCCAGTCCTTCGCGGACGACGGGATGATCCTCGGCGACGAGCACAGAAAGGGGCGGAGATTCGCGAGTAACACTTACCACGCGCCCAACCAAGCCCCCCGCCCCAGCCGACCGCAAGCGCGAAGCGAGCCGGCGCGACGTTACCACCGCCCGCGCCGGGCTGCGCGCTTGCCTTTGCCGGGCGAAAGCGGACAGAAAGGCCTTCGCCATGGCTTCCGCTCCCATCCGTTTCTACAATCGCTACACCCAAACCGTCGAAACCGAGAAGGTCGCCGGCGAAGGTTGGATGCGCTGGCTCTACGAAACCGGGTCGGGCCAGCTCGCACTCCATCTGCTCGTGCGCCGCGCCGCGCTCTCCCGCCTCTACGGCTGGCGCATGAACCAGCGCTACAGCGCCCACAAGGTGCTGCCGTTCATCCTCGAGCACGAGATCGACGACCGGGAGTTCGCCAAGTCGCCGTTTCTCTTCAAGACGTTCAACGAATTCTTCACCCGCGCGCTCAAGCCCGAGGCGCGACCCGTCGCCGAGGGCGACGACGTGGCGGTGTTCCCCGCCGACGGCCGGCATCTCGCGTTTCCCGACGTCGACCAGGCCGAGGGTTTTTATGTGAAGGGCGAAAAGTTCTCGCTCGCCGAGCTGCTCGGCGACGCCGCGCTCGCGGAGCAATACGCCGGGGCGGCGATGCTGATCTCGCGGCTCTGCCCGGTGGATTATCACCGGTTCCATTTTCCGACGGCCGGCGTGCCGGGCGAGACGCAGCTGATCAACGGCTGGTTGTACTCGGTGAGCCCGATCGCACTGCGCCGCAACATCCGCTATCTGATCGCCAATAAACGCATGCTCACCCGGCTCGTGTCGCCGCAATTTGGCGACGTGTTGATGATCGAGGTGGGCGCGACCATGGTCGGCACGATCAAACAGCTTTTCGTCTCCGACCGCGCGGTGGCCAAGGGCGAGGAGAAGGGTTTGTTCAAGATCGGCGGCTCGTGCGTGATCACGCTGTTCCCGCCGGGCCGCATCCGTTTCGACGACGATCTGACCGCCTGCAGCGCCGACGGCGTGGAGTTGTTTGCCCGCATGGGTGACCGGCTGGGCGTCGCGAACGGTTGAGCGCCGGCCGCGAATCCGCGCTTGCCTGCGGGATTCAGGTCTCGGCAATCTGCGGCCGTCAACGCACCTGCTCGGGTGGTGGAATTGGCAGACACGACGGTCTTAGAAGCCGTTGCCGTAAGGCTTAGGGGTTCGAGTCCCCTCCCGAGCACCAATCGCCGCCGACGGCACCGGCGCGCCTCAATGCTTCTCGTCGTGCGGAATATCCGGGTACAGCCGGTGCATGCACTCGGGGCAGAAGCCGTGACTGAACTCCGCCTCGGAGTTGGCGTGCACGTAGGCTTCGAGCTGGTTCCACGCGCCGCGATCATCGCGAATTTTTTTGCAGCAGGCGCAGATGGGGATGAGGCCGCGCAGCGTTTTCACATTGGCCTGGGCCTCCTGGGCTACGCGGTTGAGCTCCGCACCGCGTCGCGCGAGCCGCCATGTCCATAGACGCACGACGCCGGCGATCACACCCACGAGCGCCAGCGCGGCGAGGAGTTTGGCCCAGAGCGTCTCGGTGAACCGCGGCGCGATATTGACCCGGGTCTCCAGCGTCGGCGACCAGCCGCCCTCGCTCACACCGGTCAACCGCGCCTGCACTTCGATGGTCCACAAGCCCGGCCCGAGATTCTCGATCTGCAAATCGGAGCGCTGCGTCGGCGCCGACCACTCCTCGGACAACGGCCGCACACGGCTGCGATACTCCACTGGCACCGGTGCGAGCCACGGCGCCTTCCAGGCCAGCCGCAAGGTCCGATCCCTGGCCGTCAGGTGCGCCACGCCCGAGGCGTCGGGTTCCGGCCGTTGCCGCCAATAACATTGCAACGCCGGCAGTGGCGGCTCGGTCACCGTGGGGTCGAAGCGGGCCAGCCCGCCCATGGTGCCGACATAGACCGCCCCGTCGCGGGTGGTGATCAGGCCGTTAACGTTGCACTCGTCTTCGATCAATCCGTTGTGCGCATTGTAGGTGATCCAACGACCGTTCCGGTAGCACCCCACGCCCGCACCGCCTCCGACCCAGACCGCGCCGTCCGGCGCCTGCTTCATGGCATAAATGGTGCGTCCGGGCAGGCCGTCGCGCATGGTGATGCGCCGCCAGGCACCGTCGCGGCGCACTGCAATCCCGCCGGTGCCGGCAACCCAGATTTCCCCCGAGGTCATCTCGACCACGCAACGCGTCGGCGTGGGCATCAGGTCGGCGCCAAACTGGGCCGTGATTTCAAATGTGTCGGGCCGCAAAACCCGCACGCCATCGGAGGAGCTGAGCCATAGTTCCCCGTTGCGCATCCAGGTCATGCCGCGCACCAAGGCCCCCGCCAACGTATGGTTGAGTTTGTCCGCCGCGCGCCACTGCCCCTGCCGATGTTCGTAGATGCCCTGCGTGGTGGTGCAGGCGTACCAGAGGCCCGCGGGATCGCCAAAGATTCCGCTGACAAAACCGCCCGGCACTTGCAGCACCATCGAAAAGCGTCCGCCGGCGCGCGACTCGTATAATCCGCCACGCGAGCCCACCCAAATCACCCCGGGCTCGGGCTCGGCCACGCACATGGTGCTTTCGCCGAGGCCTTCAGCCGCCCCGTATTGCCACACCCGGCGACCATCCCACCGCCAGACTCCGGCACTGAACACCGCCGCGAGCATCCCACCGTCGTGCGTGGGCGCCAGGCCGAAGATCGCACCGACGGGGATGCTGCGATCCGCGGTTTCCCACATCGTGCGATGTCGCCAGGCATTGCTGACCAGCTGCTGCACGCCGCGCCCGTTTTCCCCGACCCAGAGCGTCCCCTCGCGATCAGCCAGCAACGCCAGGATGCCCACCGAGTATCGCAACCCCTGCTCCGCGCCCCAAATCGTCCAGGCGCCGCCAGCACTGGCGTGCGCGAGCGAGCCGTTGAGCAAGCCGCACCAGAGGCGGTTTTGCTTATCCAACGCAAACGACATCACGGAGCTCGTCGGCAGTTTTCCGCTCGCGGCAGGTTGCCACGGACGCCCCATTCCGCCGTGCCAGACTTCGCCGTTTTGCCCGCCGATCCAGCACCCGTCCTCTGCATCGGCCAACATCGCCGTCAACGCTCCCGTCGAGACCGGCCAGGGCGGCAACGCTTCTGCGCGTTCGTTGGTCCAGAGAATAACGTTGCCGCGCGCGCCAATCCACACGCGATCCCCCCGTCCCACCTTCACGCGATAAGCCGGCCCGACCAGCGGCAAATCCAGCATGGGCGACCAGATGGTATCATCCTGCGGCACACTGCGCAGCACCAACCCCGTCACTGTGACGAGCCAGATCCGGCCATTGCTCTCCTCGCCCATGGCGATCACCGCTTTTTCCGGCGAAATGAGCCGCCACTGCCGGCCATCGTAGGCATGCACGCCGCTCGAAGAGGCGACCAGCACGCCTCCGCGCTGGCGCGCAATCAGGGTGTTGACACTACCGAAATGCGGATGCGGCGGCGGCGGGATGACATCCTCCATCTCGGTGCCCTCGAACCGCGCCACGCCATCCTGCGTGCCCAGCCACAACGTACCCTCGCGATCCTGCACCAACGCGTTGACCGTGCTCTGCGGCAAGCCGCGCGAGTTGTGGCGATCAAACGTGCGGAACGGCGCCACCGGCGTCAGCTCCACCCATGTCGGCGCCTCAGGCGGCGGTGCCCCGGCCAACGGCGTCAGCCACGCCGCAGCCGCCGCGAGTAACGGCAACCAAGGGTAACGTGGTAACAGCAGAGGCATGGCGGTGGGAGTAAAGTGCCCCCACCGCTCTGACGATGCAATTTCGCCCTGATCCGTAAACCTACGCCCTCGACCGGCAACTGACTGCCCGTCGCGCCGCCCTTGGCAGTAAATGGTCCGTCCCGCGGAACAAGTGCGCGAACACCCAGTCGATTTATTTGTGTGCTCGACAAAAGGCGGAGATTCAATTTCTTGCCCACTGTTAACACTAGCGTCGCAGCCAACTAATATAGTGTTTTATGAAAATTACCCTTCAAGCACTTGCGAGTGCTTTCTTGTCTGTCCTCACGCTCCCTGCCGTTGAACTGCCGAAGGACGCCACCCCGGTCCTCGCGGCGATGCAGACGGAGCTCGATCGTTCGCTCACCGTTCTGAAATCCCAACCCACCCCGCCCTATTTTCTCAGCTATGAGATCACGGAGATGCGCGGCGTCTCGGCCAGCGGCTCATTCGGCACGCTGGTGTCGAGCAACGATTATTGCCAGCGCCTGCTCGATATCGACCTGCGCGTCGGCGATCCCGCGCTCGACAACACGCACCCGCTCCGCAGCGGCGTCTCATCCTTGTCTGACCGCCAGTATGGCGCCGTCGGCGTGCCCACCGAAGACACGCCAGAGGCCATCCGCGCCGTGCTCTGGTACCAGACAGACCGGAAATACAAGGCCGCCGTCGAGCAACTCACGAAGGTGAAGACCAACGTGAAGGTGAAAGTGGAGGAAGAGGACAAGTCCGCCGATTTCTGCGCCGAGCCTGCCGCGGTGTTTGCCGCTGCGCCGGTGAAATTGTCCCCTGACCGCAAGGCGCTGGAGGAAAAAATCCGGCGCTACACCGCGCCCTTCGCCAAGTACGGCAACATCTATCATGCGAACGCCAGCATCAGCCTCCGCGTGGAAACCCGCTGGTATGTGAACAGCGAGGGCTCGCGTATCCAAGTCTCGGAGCCATCCTGCCAGCTCGCTATTTCCGCCAGCACCAAGGCCGACGACGGCATGGAGATGCCGCGGCACGAGACGTTCTTCGCCTTCCGTCCGGAGGATCTGCCCTCCGATGCAGTCGTGCTCCAGACGGTCGAGAAGATCATCGCCGACCTCCAGGCGCTGCGCACGGCGCCGTTGGTGGAACCCTACACCGGCCCGGCGATCCTCTCCGGTCGCGCCGCCGGCGTGTTCTTCCATGAAATCTTTGGCCACCGCGCCGAGGGGCACCGGCAGAAAAACGTGCAGGAAGGACAGACCTTCAAGAAACAGCTGAATCAACCGATCCTGCCGGCGTCGTTCACCGTTTACTCCGATCCGACGCTGGACCGCTTCGGCTCCACCGCGCTCAGCGGTCATTACCAGTACGACAATCAGGGCACCGCCGCCCGCCGCGTCTCCCTCGTCGAGGGCGGCGTGCTGAAGGGTTTCATGATGGCGCGCATGCCCATCGAAGGGTTTGCGCAATCCAACGGCCACGGCCGCAAGCAGGCCGGCTACGCGCCGGTCGCCCGCCAGGCCAACCTCATGGTCGAGGTCGCCCAGCCCGTGACGCGCGCCCAGCTCAAGCAGCAGCTGCTCGCCTTGGTGCGCGAACAGAAAAAGCCCTACGGCTTGCTCTTCGACGACATCACCGGCGGGTTCACCATTACCGGCCGCACGATTCCGAATTCGTTCAACGTGCGCCCCATCCTCGTCTACCGCATTTACGAGGACGGCCGTGAGGAGCTGGTGCGCGGCGTCGACCTGATCGGCACACCGCTCACGACGTTCAGCAAAATCATCGCCGCCAGCGATGACTACGACGTCTTCAACGGCACCTGCGGCGCGGAGTCGGGCGGAGTGCCCGTGTCCGCGGTAGCCCCCGGGCTCCTGCTCTCGCAGGTCGAAGTTCAGAAGAAGGAAAAATCGCAGAACCGAAAACCGCTTCTGCCCGCCCCGCTGGAAAAACCCGTCCCGCAATCCTGAACCTCCACCCCTTTTCCCGCCATGAAATCATTTCTTACCTGTCTGCTCAGCTGCGCCCTGACGGCGTTGGCGCTGCACGCCGCGCCCAAAGATGACGTCGTGCTCCAAGCCATGCGCGACGAGCTGGCCCGCTCCACTGCCCAGCTCCAACTCGAGAACCTGGAGAAGCCGTACTTCATCGCCTACCGCGTCGAGGAACAGCGCAACCAGGCCGTCTCGGCCAACTTTGGCAGCCTCAACGGCGACCATGACAGCCGCTATCGCCAGCTCACGGTGGAAGTCCGCGTCGGCACGCCGGCCTTCGACAATTCCAACTTCATCTCCACCCTCTCCTCTGGGCAAGGGCGACGGACCATGCTGCCGTGCGACGACAATTACACGGAAATCCGCCGCCAGCTCTGGCTGGCCACCGATGACGCCTACAAAGATGCCATCGAAACCCTGTCCAAGAAAAAAGCCGCGATTCAAAACAAGACCCGCACGGACGAGACGCCCGACTTCAGTCCGCAAAAGCCCGAAACCATCACCGATCTACACCCCGGCAAACCGCTCGACATGGCGCAAGCCCGCGCTCTGGTGCGTGAGCTTTCACTGGTGTTCCGCGAATGTCCGGCCGTCGCCACCTCGGCGGTGTCCATTCGTGCGGCCGACGAGCTCACCCGTTACATCAACAGCGAGGGCACTTCGTTCGTCACCGAATCCGCCCAGCTCATGCTCGAAGCCCAGGCAGGCACGCAGGCGAGCGATGGGTTTCCGCTCGACGACCATTTCGTCCTGATCCGGCGCAACTGGGCCGATCTGCCGGCGAAGTCGGAACTGACCGCCGCGGTGCGCGAACTCGGAGCGCGGCTCGCCCAATTGCGCGACGCCCCGCTCCTCGAACAGTACAACGGCCCGGTGCTTTTTGAGGCGCAGGCTGCGCCGGAAATCTTCGCGCAGGTATTCGCCTCCCAGCTGGTGGCCCGCAAGCGCCCCATCTCGGACAATCCCGCTTACGAATCCTTTCTCGCCGGGCAGGAAAACATTTTCCTCGATAAACTCGGTGCCCGGGTCCTGCCGGATTTCCTGTCGGTCACCGACAACGCCACCATCACCCAACTGGGCGCCGCGCCCCTCTTCGGCGACGCCAAGGTGGACGACGAAGGCGTGCCCACTCGCGCGGTGCAGTTGATCGAAAAAGGCCGGTTGAAAACCCTGCTGGTCTCGCGCTCGCCAGTGCGCGGTGTCTCCGCCAGCACGGGCAGCACGCGCGGCGGCAGCCCCGCATTGAGCAATCTAATCGTCGCCTCCAGCGAAGGGCAGACGCCGGCCGAGCTGAAAGCCCAACTGCTAAAGCTCGTGCAACTACGCGGCAAAGAGTACGGCGTCATCGTTCGCCGCATCGGCAATCCCATGTTCAGGATCGGTCAACGCACGATACGAGTCGGCGCGCGCAGCGGCGAGACGCGGGTCGAACCCGCGATCCTGGCCTATAAAGTCTTCCCCGACGGCCGGGAGGAACTCCTGCGCAACGTCGAAATCGGCGGCATGAACGCGCAACTTTTCAAGGATATCGTCGCCGCCGGCAACGAACCGGTGGTGCACACCATTCCATTCCGCTCCACGGCGCTGTTCGCAACCGGGATCCCCGTCGTGTCCTTCGCCGTACCCGCCCTCCTGTTCGAGGATGTGACGCTGAAAAAGCCCACCGGCGAAATCCCGAAGCCGCAACTCGCCAAGCATCCTTACTTCGACAAGTAAACGCGCGCCGGCGCCCGCCAACCCTCGGGCGGGCGCCGGACCGGGCCTGCGCGGGGCCGCGCCCCGGAGTTTTTCGCTTGAGCAACCCGGCCCCGAGGGGCCAACAACACGCTTGCCGCGATGAAATTCCGCCCGGTTCACCACACGTCCCGCCCGGCTGCGCGCCGGCTCCAGCCGCTGCTTGCCCTCGCGGTGCTGGTTCTGGCCGGCACCGGTTGCACCACCATCAAGCGCACCGCCGTCAACCAGCTGGGCGATGCGCTCGCCAGCGGCAGCTCCGGTTTCGCCACTGACGACGACCCCGAGCTGATCAAAGCCGCCACGCCTTTCAGCCTGAAACTGCTCGAAAGCCTGCTCGCGGAAAGCCCGCGGCATCCGGGGCTGTTGCTCGCCGCCGCCAGCGGCTTCACCCAATATACCTACGCGTTCGTGCAGCAGGAGGCTGACGAAACCGAGAGCAAGGACCTCGCCGCCGCCCAGGCGATGCGCCTCCGCGCCCGCCGGCTCTATCTGCGCGCCAAGGACTACGCCCTGCGCGGCCTCGACGCCCAGCATCCGGGATTCCGCGCCCAGCTGGCCGCCGGGCCGGCCGCCGCCGTGCAAAAACTCGCCAGGGCCGACGTGCCGCTCGCCTACTGGGCCGCGGCCGCCTGGGGCTCCGCGATTTCCCTCGGCAAAGACGACCCCGCGCTCGTCGCCGAACTCCCGCAGATGGAGGCGTTGATCGACCGCGCCCTCGCGCTCGACGAAAGCTGGGGCGACGGCGCGATCCACGGTTTTCTCATCAACTACGAGATGAGCCGCCAGGGCATGAACGACGACCCGACGCTGCGCGCGCGCCGGCATTTCGAACGCGCCGTGGCCCTTGCCGCCGGCAAACAGGCCGCGCCGTTTGTAACTTTTGCCGAGGCCGTTTGTCTGGAGAAGCAGGATGCGGCCCAATTTGAGCAACTCCTCCAACGCGCCCTCGCGCTCGATCCCGACGCCGCGCCGGAATTCCGTCTCGCCAACCTCGTCGTGCAACGCCGCGCACGCTGGCTCCTCGCGCGCAAAGACGAGCTCTTCCTCACTCCGGCCAAGCCGGTCGCGCCCTGAATCCTGTCCCATGAAGTCACTTCGCTCCCTCCGTCTCCTCGCCGCACTGCTGGCGGCGGTCGCCCTCGTCACCGCAGCCTCCGCCGCGACCCGGTTCAAACTCGGCACGCTCGTGCCCGCGGGCAGTTCCTACTACAAATCGCTCCAGACGATGGGCGAAGCCTGGCGCAAAGAATCCGCGGGCGCGGTCGATCTCAACCTGTTTGCCGGCGGCAAACTCGGCGGCGAAGCCGAGATGGTCGGCCTGATGAAGGTCAATTCGCTCCAGGCCGCTTTTCTCACCGCCGTCGGCCTCTCCGAGATCGAGCCCGCCGTCGCCGGCCGGCAGTACATCCCGATGGGTTTCCGCAATCTCGACGAGGTGGACTACGTCGGCGAAAAACTCCGCCCGACCCTGGAGGCGCGGATGGCGGCCAAAGGTTTTGTTGTGCTGTTCTGGACCGACGCCGGCTGGGTGCGCTTCTTCACCAACCAGCCCGTCACGCATCCCGACGACATGCGCAAACTCAAGCTTTTCACCTGGTCGGGCAGCTCGGAGCAGGTCGGCGTCTACAAATCGGCCGGCTTCAACGCCGTGCCGCTCGAGACCGCCGACATCGTGCCCAGCCTGCAAACCAAGCTGATCGATGCCGTGCCCGTGCCGCCCTATTACGCGATGGTCTCGCAGATCGATGCGCGCGCTCCGTTCATGCTCGAACTCAACTGGTCGCCGCTGGTCGGCGCCCTCGTGGTTCGCAAAGAAATCTGGGACAAGCTGCCGGAGGCGACCCGCACCGCCATGATGAAAGCCGCCGACATCGCCGGCCGCGAGATCAAGGCCGCCGCCCGCCGCGAGATGGACCAGTCGGTGAGCGCGATGGAAAAACGCGGCCTGAAGGTCACGCGCATCACGCCCGAGATCGAAGCCGAATGGCGCGCGCTCGCCGAGGCGGTGTATCCGCGGATTCGCGGCCCGATCGTGCCCGCCGACATTTTCGACGAAACGATGAAGATCCTCGCCGAGTACCGCGCGAACGCCAGGAAATGAGCCGCGCCCCGGTCCTCGCATGAATCCCGCGCCCGCGTTGAGCCCCGAGATCCCGGCGCCTGAGCCGGCCGACCTGCCCGTCTGGCAACGCACGCTGCGCCACGGCGAAAATCTGCTCGTGGGCGCGGCGCTTGCGGTGATGACGCTCCTCCCGGTCACGGAGATCGTGCTGCGCAGTCTGTTTCAAACCGGCATCCCCGCCTCGGCCACCATCGTGCAACACCTCGTGCTCGCGGTGGGCATGCTGGGCGGCGCCCTCGCCGCGCGCGAGAACCGGCTGCTCGCGCTCTCCGCCGCCGCGCAATGGCTCCCGCCGCGCACGCTCGCGGTGGCGCGGGTGTTCGCGTACGGCTTCGCCGCCATGGTGAGCGCGCTGTTGGGCGTCGCGAGCTGGCAGTTTGTTTTTTCCCAGCGCTCGCTCGGCAAAATTCTCTTCCACGTCTTCGGCCTCGGGCTGCCGGCCTGGATTGTGCAAGGGCTGCTCGTCGTCGGCTTCGGTCTCGCGGCCGGCCGGCTCGTGTGGCACGCCGCGCCGCGCTGGCCCGGACGCCTTGCGGCGTTGGCGCTGGCGGTGGCGTTGACCATGGTCGCGGTCTGGACTCCGGTCGACCCGGCGCAACTGCGCTGGCCGGCGATGCTCTTGCTGTTCGCGGCGGTGGCGCTGGGCGCTCCGATTTTCACCGGGCTGGGCGGCGCGGCGCTGATTCTGCTCTGGACCGGCGGCGAACCGATCTCGACGGTGCCGTTGAAACATTACCAGCTCACGGTGAACCCCACGCTGCCGAGCATCCCGCTCTTCACGCTCGCCGGTTATTTCCTCGCGGAAGGCGCGGCGGCCAAACGGCTGGTGCGGCTCTTTCAGGCGCTGTTCGGCAGCATGCGCGGCGGGCCGGCGATCGTCACCACGCTGGTCTGCGCGTTCTTCACGTCGTTCACCGGCGCTTCGGGCGCGACGATCCTCGCGCTCGGCGGCGTGCTCATGCCGGTGTTGCTCGCGGCGAAATATTCCGAGCGCTCCTCCCTCGGCCTGCTCACCGGCGCGGGTTCGCTCGGCATGCTGTTTCCGCCGTGCCTGCCGCCGATCCTGTACGCCATCATCGCCAGCAGCAGCGGCGAGGTGAGCATCAGCATCGGGGAAATGTTCAAGGGCGGTTTTCTCCCCGGCATGCTGCTCGTGGGCATGACGGTGTGGTGGGGCGTCCGCGAAGGTCCGGGTCGCGGCGAGGAAGGCCGCCAACCGTTTGACGCCCGCGAAGCCGCCGCCGCCGCCTGGGCCGCGAAATGGGAAATGCTGGTGCCGGTGGTCGCGCTGACGGCGCTGTTCAGCGGTTTCGCCACGCCGGTCGAGGCCGCGGCGGTCACGGCGCTCTACACGTTTTTCATCAACGTCGTCGTCCACCGCGATCTCGGGCTGGTGCGCGATGTGCCGCGGGTCATGACCGAGTGCGGGCTGCTCGTCGGCGGCGTGTTGCTGATCCTCGGCGTGGCGCTGGGCTTCACGCACTACCTGATCGACGCGCAAATCCCCGACCAGGCGGTCGCGTGGGCCACGAGCACGATTCACTCGAAGTGGATTTTCCTGCTCGGACTCAATGTCGTGCTGCTGGTGATCGGCGGCCTCGTCGAAATCTACGCGGCCATCGTGGTGGTGGTGCCGTTGCTCGTCCCCATCGGGCTGGCCTTCGGCATCGACCCGATCCACCTCGGCATCATTTTCCTCGCGAACATGGAGCTCGGTTTCCTCGCACCGCCCATCGGGCTGAACCTCCTGCTGGCCTCGTACCGCTTCAACAAACCCATGAGCGAAGTCACCCGCGCCTCGCTGCCGATGCTCGCGGTGATGGTGGTCGGCGTGCTGCTCATCACCTACGTGCCATGGCTCACCACGTGGCTGCCCAGCGTCTGGAAATGACCACGCGGCGACGCCTCTGGTGCGAGCTGACGCTCTGGTTTGCCAGCGCCCTCGCCGGCGCCGCCGCCTCGGTCACCGCCACACTGGACTGGGATACCCCGACGGGCCGCACCGCGACCGGGCTGCATTACGGTCTGGGGCTTTTCATGGGGCTCGACCCCGCCGTCGCCGGCAACTCCGGCAACCGCACCTATCGCACGAACCTCGCCCACATGGCGCCCGGCCTCATCCGTTACCATCACGGCGACCAGATGAAGGATTCCAGCACCACGTCGCGCGGCTGGGTGAAATCGCCCGGCACCGCCGCCTACGCGTGGGATGCCGCCAAAATTGCCAGCGCCATGACCGGCGCCGCCGCCTGGACCCCCGCGCCAACCGTGATGATGACCGTCACCAACTGGCCCGCGTATCTCGACGACGGCACGGGCAAACTGCGCGCCGACCGTTACGCGGAGTACGCCGCGTTTTGCGCCGCGCTCGTGCGCATCGTCAACGTCGAGCAGCAACGCGGCGTCGTGTATTGGGAAATCACCAACGAGAAAGACGACGCCTACGGCAGCAACTGTGAGGAACTCGCCGCCATCATCCGGCTGGCCGCGCAGGCGATGAAAGCCGTCGACCCCGCCATCAAAACCGGCGCGCCGGCTTTTTCCCGTCCCGAAGACACCGCGGACGTCAACGACTTCATCCGCGAGTCGGCCCGCCTCGGCTCGCCGCTCGATTTCATCTCCTATCACCAGTACCCCGATTATCTCGACAAAACCTTCGTCGCCACGGACGCCACCATCTGGGACCAGGCGACCAAGCTCGGCGCATTCACCACCGCGATGCAGGCGATCATCGCCACGCACTTCGGCGCCGCCCGCCCGCTCGAAACCTTCCACTCCGAATACAACATCAACTGGAATTGGCGCAACGGCTCCGACCTGCGGATGCGCTCCATCAAAGGCGCCGTCTGGGATGCGCTGGCCATGATCTCGCTCGTACGCGCCGGAGCGACCGGCGCCACCGCCTGGAACGAAGCCGACCTCACTTTCGGCAAACTCGACTCCGCCGCCGGCTACGTGAAACGCCCCGCCGCGGAGGTCTACCGCCTGTTCAACACCCTGCTCACCGGCACTGTCGTCGCGACCTCCGGCGACGAATCCCAGGTGGCGGTGTTCGCCATCAAGAACACCACCGGTCACCGCTGCTGCCTCGTGAACCGCTCGGGCTCGGCACAAACCATTCAGCTCACCTTCCGCAACGCGACGCCCGCCAGCGAAGCCGCCGCCTGGACGGTTCACCAGATCACTTCCGCCGGGCTCGCGACGTCCACCGCGACTCAGGCCGCGTTGACCGCCGTCGCCGGACTGAGCCTGCCCGCCGACAGCGTCACCGTGCTCGCACTCGACGATGGCCCGGGCCTCTCGCCTCCGACCGTGACCGCGCAACCGCTGTCCAATGCCGTGCTGGCCGGCCAATCCGTCGCGCTGGCCATCGGCGCGAATGGCTCTGAACTCAGCTACCAATGGCACCGCAGCGGTCGCGGTCCGCTCGTCGGCGCCACCAGTCCCGCACTGCGGATCGCACGCGCCGGCGCCGACGATGCCGGCGATTATTTCTGCGTTGTCCGCAATGCCGCGGGCACGGTGCAGAGCGAACCGACCACGCTCTCGGTGCACACGACCGCCTCCGATCCGGGGCGAATTTCCAACCTCTCCATCCGCACGCAAGCCGGCACCGGTGCGCAAACCCTCATCATGGGCGTGGTCATCAGCGGCGCCGGCAGCGAAAAACCCGTGCTGCTCCGCGGCGTCGGTCCGGCGTTGACCGCGCTGGGGCTGGGTGGCGCACTCGTCGACCCATTGCTCACCGTGCGCGCCGGCGACACGATCCTCGCCCGCAACGACCGCTGGGACGATGACCCGCGCGTGGCCCCGCTGAGCGAACGCCTGGGTGCATTTGCCCTGCCCCCGCGCTCGCAGGACGCCGCCCTCGCCATCGCGTTGCCGGCCGCCAGCGCGGCGACCAGTTACACCGTTCAAATCACCGGCACCAACGGCGAGAGCGGTCTCGCCCTCGCCGAACTCTACGACGCGACGCCCGCCGCCGAGATCGGTGCCACGATGCCCCGCCTGATCAATGTCTCCGCCCGCGCACGCGTCGGCGCCGACAGCGAAATTCTGATCGCCGGCTTCACGCTCGTCGGAACGACCTCGACCACGGTGCTCATCCGCGCCGTTGGCCCAACGCTGGGCAATTTCGGCGTCGTCGGCGCGCTCGCCGATCCCACGCTCACACTGCACCGCGGCGACCGCGTGGTACATGCCTCCGACAACTGGAGCGGACTGGCGGCGCTCGCCACCGCCGCGGATCAAGTGGGCGCGTTCACCTTGCCGGCCCACTCCGCGGATTCCTGCCTGCTGCTGACGTTGCCGCCCGGTGGTTACACCGCACTCGTGCGCGGTGCCGGCAACACGACCGGCGTGGCGCTCGTGGAAGTCTACGAAGTGCCCTGAACGGCCAAACGCTGCGGCCGTAATTTCACCTGTTGCCTCGGGTGAGGTGCAAGATAGCGTTCGCGCTCGTTCGGGCTGCCCCGGCATTTTTCTACAAACATGGGCTACTGGCTGCGCATGTTGGAGGATTGGACGAGCCACCAGGATTACGGGTGGTTTGTGGCGGCGCTTTGCTGGTTCGCCGTCGCCCTCGCCGCCGCGATGCGCCGCGACGAAAAGAATCAACGCGCCCCCGTCTGGTGGCTCCTCGCGCTCGCCGCCACCGGCATCGTCAACGCCATCACCGAGCTGCTGTTCTTCACGCAGCATGATAATATTTCCTATCTCGTTCTGGATTTGTTTCTCGGGCTAATTGGTACCCTAGGGTCGATGACATTGTGGGCTTCACTCTTAATCGGCCAACAACGCCCGCGTGCAATCCTACGCTTATGCGCATTGGGCCTTACGGCTCTGACTCTGGCTTTCGGACGTTTCCTAACCCCTATTTTGGGTGGTTGGATTTGGTCGCTAATTACTACACTAGGCATGTGGATCACAGTGCGAGCAATCAGCAGCAATCAAGCATTGCCGGGGTTGCAGCCCAAAGATCGGCAGCGTTTTATTTTCGGGTTATTCTGTTTGGCACTCTGGCCGGTGATCGCGACGTTTGGCCCGCTCGCCTATCTTTTCCTTGAAGGCCGCCGTAGTGCCGATTTGGGACATTTCGCCCTCCCCGCCGCACTATGGCATTGCATAACAGCCGCACTCCTTGCTTGGCCGCTATGGTCAGGGCAATTAAGGTCACTTACTCAGACCTCTACTTATAGCCGACGCAATTTGCGGTCCGATGTGCGCGTAGCATTAGTTGTCTTGGTAATATGGCTGGCGCTTGGCGTAGGGCTTTCGGTCTACAATGGCCGCCAAGCCCGCCTTGCCTTCGAACAAAGTCTCATCTCCCGCACTCAAGCTGTCGCAGCGCTACTGGATGAGAAATCTATAAAAGATCTGATGAGCGATGATTTGTTTATGGGTAGTGTTACCAAATCAGTTAATGTAAGCGGCCAAGACTTTGAATTCGCTTACCTGCATCAATATAACCAAGGAGCATTAAATTCAGTTTATCAACAGCTTATTCGATTAGCCAAAGCCGATCCATCCTTATTCTCTGTTAATATAACAGTAGTAGGAAAATCCCGCTTAGGCACTTTGGTCAAGACGACCAAATTTTTGAACTTGGGGAGGTGGGTGCCGGTGATCCGAAAGCTATCGGATGAAGATCGACTATTATTCTCGGCTGGCCAGCCCTTCGTTGAGGGGCCGTGGCGACAAAACTGGTCTTCCATCTTCAATGCCTTTGCCCCTGTCAAAGTGATCACCGGCCAATACCGTGGACGCTGTTGGGTGATGACCAGTGTTTATGCCACTCGCTGGGCGGCCTCCTTCGCGCACGCGCGCCTGCAAGCGATGACCGTCACGGGCATCGGTGTGATCCTGTGGGCGGTGGCGATCGTCTACCGGTTGCGGCGCACCGAGCAGGAATGGGCATTGCAACGCGCCGAGCAGGCGCAGAACGCCGACAAGGCCAAAAGCGAATTCCTCGCGCAGGTCAGCCACGAGCTGCGCAATCCCCTGCAAGGCGTGCTCGGCTACGGGGAATTGCTCGAGCAGGAGGCCCTGCCGCCCTCCGCCCACGCCCTGATCGGCAAAATGCGTTCCCAGGGCACGCTCATGCTCCGCCTGGTCAACGATCTGATCGACCTGGGCGCGCTCCAGTCCGGCGCGTTCCGCCTGCACCTCGGCCACGTCCGGCTGCGCGCGCTCGCCGAGGAATGCATGGACTCGATCCGCCCCAAGGCGACCGCCAAGCGCCTCGCGCTCGAATGGAGTTACGACGATTCCCTGCCCGAAGTGATCGAGGCCGACGACGCGCGCCTGCGCCAGGTGCTGCTCAACCTCCTCGGCAACGCCGTCAAGTTTACGCCCGCGGGCCGCGTCGCCTTGTCCATCCAACGCAATCATCCCTCTGCGCCCGGCCAGGCCCCGACGCCCCTCACCCAGGCCGCCGTGGGCGTCTGGATCGAAGCGCGGATCACCGACACCGGCCCCGGCATCGCGCCCGACGACCAGGTGCGGATTTTCCAACCCTTCACCCGGCTCGAACAAGACGAGGCCACCGAAGGCGCCGGCGTTGGCCTTGCCCTCGTCGCACGTCTCTGCGTCGCCATGGGCGGCCAGGTGCGCGTCGAAAGCGATGGCGAAACCGGTTCCACCTTCATTGTCCGCCTCCCCTTCGGCCTGCCCGACGACCACGTTGACCAACCCGTCGCGCCGCCCGCCGCCCTCGCCGCCGCGTGGCATGGCCTGCGCGTGCTCGTGGCCGACGACAACTCCCTCATGCGCGACCTGCTCGGCTCCTTCTTCCGCGAACGCGGCGCCGACGTCACCACCGTCACCGACGGCCTCGCCGCCGTGGAATCCTGTCAGGCCCAAGCCTACGACATCGTGCTCCTCGACGGCGTCATGCCCTGGCTCGACGGCTACGAAGCCGCCCGCCGCCTCCGCGCGAAAAACGGCGCGCGCGGCCGCCCTTGGATCATCGGCGTGAGTGCACAGGCCGCCGCGGCCGACGAAGCGCGCGGACAGGCCGCCGGCATGGACCGCTTCCTCGCCAAACCCGTGAGCTTCGCCGCGCTGGGCAAAGCCGTGGCCGACGCCCCCGCCGCCCAGGGTCGCGCCGCCGTGGCCGCCACCGATGCCCGCGACGCCGCTCTGCGCCAACGCCTGCTCAAACAATACGCGGAAGAGACGCCGACTGTGGTGGCCGACATCGTCGCCGCCGCCCGCGACCGCAACTGGGGGCAATTGCGCCGCCGCGCCCATTATTTGAAGAACAGCGCCGACGCCCTCGGCGCGCGCTGGCTCCAACACTATTGCCGCGAGCTCCAGCTCGCCGCCGACGAAGGCGACGAACGCCGCATCGAACCCCTCGTCGCCGTCATCCAAGCCTCCTGGCACGACCCCTGCCGCTCCGCGCCGCCAGCCGGTGCCTGACGACACCGCCAGCTATTGAGCCCCGCCGAATAGACTGACGGAGGTGGCGCGCGTTGTCCCCAACGCGCTTGAATTACGTGCCTCCTCAATGCGCTTTTTCCACAACAGCGTCCGGACAGCGCGCCGGGGACTACCGAGCCGCAGGCGACATCAGACACGCGCTTCCACCTGCTGCATCGCTCACCCCGTGCCTGCTGCGAAACGCTCGGGATCGAGATGCGGCTTGCCGACTACCGGGTATTGCCCGCGATCTGAAACTGCGCCTCCGCGCTCGCGTGGACGGCCAACATCCGTTCCACTCGCCGCCACCCTTTACCCCATGCCCGTGCGCGCGCTTACCCCGACTCCCAAGACTTATGCGCAATTGCGCGATGCGGTGATCGCCGTCGTCGTCGAAGGCCGCCGCGCGATCGATCAGGCGTGGCTCGAGACGTATCACGAGACCGGCCGGCTCATCCACGAACACATCCTGCTGTTGCGCGAGCGCGCCGACTACGGCGCCGGGACCTACCAGAAACTCGCCGAGGACACCGCCATCAGCCGGCGCACGTTGCAAGAATGCGTCCAGTTCTACCGGTGTTATCCAATTTGGCGCGGTCGCGCCAAATTGGGCTGGGCCCACTACAAGCTCCTGATCCAGGTCGCCGACCCCGCGCAACGGAAGGCGCTTGAAGCCGAGGCGCTCAAGCAGGACTGGACCTCCCCCGAACTCGAAACGCGCGTCCGCTCCTACAACGCCATCGCCCTCGCCGCGGACGACTCCACGCCCGCCTCCTCCGTCGAACTCCTCCAGCCGCGCTGCGGCGTCCCGGGCCTGCGCCGCATCGTCGAGCGCAGCGACGGCCTGGGCATCGACCTCGGTTTCAAAAACTACGCCGCCGTGCCCGCCGCGCCCAGGGCGAGGCTCGCGGCCGGCGACATCGTGCGGTGGGCGGATGACGGCGTGCAAAAATTCGCCGACGCCACCCCGGCCCAGCTCTTCACCTACCGGGCGACGGTCCGCAAAATCGTCGATGGCGACACGCTCGACATCACGCTCGCGCTCGCCCCCGGATTCACGCGCGATCTGCGACTGCGCCTGCGCGGGCTCGACTGCCCCGAGATGGCGACCGCCGCCGGACGCGCCGCCAAAGCCTTCGTGGAAAATCTCCTCGCGCCCGGCGACGCAGTGATTGTCTGCACCACGAAGCCCGACAAATACGATCGGTATTTGGCGGATGTGTTCATCGGCGAAGCGGTAGGCAGTAAGCTTAAAGCTATCAGCCTAGAGCCTACAGCAGAAGGCTCCGCCTTCCTCAACAACGCCCTGCTCTCCGCCGGCCACGCCACCCGCTACGATAGCGGTACGAAGGAGGAGTGAAATGAGCCACGATCTTGTGAAAAACTTCGGAGAATTCGCTGATGATCCTACATCTTGCTAGGCTTCAAGCTGGTGCCGGACTTAAAGCTAATTCAGAGTATGTAACAACCCTTCGGGCGATGAGTAGCCCACCCCTTACTTACCATGCCCTTCTCGCCCAAATTTATTTCTCTCTCCGATCTCTATATCGCTTACCGCAAAGCAAAATGGGAAGCGTATCATGACTCAAATTGCTGCCACGGAAAGAAATTCGCTGACTACGAGTGCAATCTTGTACGCAACCTACAACATTTGCTGAAGCAATTGCTGCGACCAGAACCGGTCTGGCCCCAGTCGATTGGATTCCTTGGAAAGGCAACTTGCATCGCAAAATCGATCACTCCAAGCGAGCAGCCCAAAGAGCATTTCTACGACGGAGAGCCGCTGAAAGGCTGGAAAAGGTTGCATAAAGACAAGAAAGCCGAGTCCGACTTCAGGCCGGTCATCGATGCGACAGTCGACTTCCAGATCATTGCGGTCTTGTGGGCATTGAAAGTCGGCCACCTCTACGACGCCTGCCTAGATTCCAAGATTGCGTTGGGAAACAGACTTTATCGGCGACGGCCAAAGTTGTCACTACCGGGGGCGGTCGGTGAGGTGAATGCGGACAGGCCGGAGTTGTTTCAGGCCTATTTTCGCGCCTATGCGAGATGGCGAAACGAGGGATTCGAAGTGATGAAAGGCGAACTGGAAGCAGATCGCCCGGTGCTTGGAGTGACGATGGATCTAAAACAATTTTATCATCGGATCGATGCCGGCTTCCTTATCGATCAACGCTTCCTTGAAAAAATGAAGTTGTCGCTTTCCACAGACGAGCGACGATTTACACGCCAACTATTGAAGGCCATCGCGACTTGGAACCGTGAGGCCAGCCGGCGTTTTGGTGGCGAGGCGACGGGTGTTCCTGTCGGCTTAACAGCGTCGTCTATCATCGCTAACGCTCTGCTTAAGGAGTTCGACGATGAGGTGGCTCTCAAGCTGAAGGCGCTCCACTATGGACGCTACGTGGATGATGTCTTCCTAGTACTGCGGGATACCGGCCGGTTCGAAAACAAGCGAGTGTTTATGGAGTGGTTAGGACAAAAACTCAAACGCATCGCGACCTACACCCACGAAGGAAAAGACAGCCCTTCCCTTCAACTTAATCTGGCATACGCAAAAACCTCCGCCCTTTCGTTCGTTGGCTCAAAACAAAAGATATTCAGACTATCGGGAAAGCCCGGATTGGATCTGATTGGGCCCATCGAGGATCAAATCAAGCGGCAGAGTAGCGAATATCGCGGCATGCCTATATTGCCTAGGACCGAGGCACAAATGGCTGCACGTGCTCTATTGGTGACTCCCGACGCCTCACTAGAAGCGGATTCTCTCCGCAAAGCCGACGCTGTAATACTACGTCGAGCTGGGTTTGCCCGACTTTTAAATGCGGTAGAAAAACACGCCCAAGATCTGGACGCGGGAGAATGGCAGCTGCTGCGACGAAATTTTTACGGGCTCGTGAAACGGCAGGTTCTGACGCCGATCGGTTTCTTCAACTATGCGCGTTACTTGCCCCGTATCTTTGCCCTGATGTCCGGTTGCGATGATATCAAAGCCGCGATCGTGCTCGTGCGGAAGCTGGCTCGCGTGGTGAAGGTGTTGGAACAAACGTGCGAAGAGGAGAAATCCGACGCGCTGCATGAATGTGCTCAAACGTTGGCGTTACGCCTCGTAGAATCGATATTGACGACCCGAACGAAGGACCGAAAACGCGCCGGTGTAGTGCCACTATTACGAGAGATCCGGCAGCGGCTAGCCCCTGAGCTGAAAATTCCGCGTTCAGAAAAACGAGTGCGCTTCGCAGGCGAGAGATTGTTCCTAGCCGACTGGGCCAAGCGCCCATATGGCACTGCTTGGCTAGAAACTCGGGTGCGGCATAGACAAGTTCAACCTGTCCCCGGTAGGAGCATTGCGGAGCTATTGAGAATCCCGGCCATACGGAAATTGCAACAAATGGCTGGAATCAAAGAAGAGCCACACTGGCCAGGGCTTTGCTTCCCTACCCGTTCAGTGTCACTGCCCACGCTAACTGCGCACGTGCCAAGATTGCTTGAGGACTACCAAGCCCTCCGTGAAATTTCATTGGCTCTACGAGGGTCTTGGATGCCGCTGTTTTCCGAGCTTCGGAGGAGCCAACCTAATAATGGGCGCCCCGCACTCGTAAACGTTCCCGCGCCATCTCGAAAGCAGACGTTCATTGCGGTGACCAGCATACGCACCGAAGACTCTTCGTGGGAGGCGGCCGTGCGCGGCAGGCCCGAGCTAACGCTAAAACGCTACCAGCGAATGAATCTGCTCATAAACAATATCCTCCAGCAGCCCACACGACCATCGTATGTAATCCTCCCGGAGTGTTCATTGCCGAGACGATGGGCACGTAGTCTTGCCAATAAGTTATCCATAAACGGCATTTCACTGATCGCAGGTTTAGAATATCGCGAAGTTGCCGGAATGCTGCGTAACGAGGCGCTTGTATCTTTAGTCACCAATTTTGGTGGTTACCCAATTAATATCAGCCTCCTACAAGCCAAGGTTGACCCTGCTTGGGAAGAGCAAGCGCAACTAGCCAAGTTGGCGCGTAAGTTAGCCCCACCCCAAGAAGGAGAACCTCATGTGCCAGTATATCGGCACGGATCGCTTAATTTCGGCGTTTTGATTTGCAGTGATCTGACGAACTTGGAGCACCGACATCTCTTGCAGGGACAAATAGACTGTCTCTTCGTGCCCGAATGGAATCGGGACGTAAACACGTTCGGCTCATTGGTCGAAGCCTCTTCACACGATCTGCATGCCTTCATTGCTCAGGCAAACAATCTCAGGTTTGGAGACAGTCGCATCCGCGGTCCCCACAAAGCCAGCTACATGCGCGACGTAGTGAGGGTGCGCGGAGGTGCGGACGATTACTCTGTTACTGGACAAATCGCAGTCCCTGAACTCCGAGCGTATCAATCCACGTCAGAACCATTGCTAGGAGACGACGCGCCATTCAAACCCTATCCGGTCGGCTACAAGATCGCTACTGATCGCCGAGTATCCCCTTAAACAAACACCGTATGGCCCTAGTTCGCGCAAGCCATGAGCCAGAGCTGCTGACCCAATATTTTGCCCGTTGGCGATAGCCATCCGGCGTTCACTTCATCGCCAGCGCATCGTCCTTCACTGAGAACTTCACTGTGGCACCCTCGGCGATGTCTCCGGAGACAGGGCTCTCGCGAGCTTGGTCTCGAGCGGGCGTTGCAGGAAACGCTTCAGCGGGCGCTCCGGTTTTTATCAAATGAGGCAGTCCGGCGAAGGAAGGAGCCTCGTTTAGGAGGAGATGAAGATTTTCTGTGGTGGCGCGCGTTGTCAGAGGACAATCCGCTCCACCTGCGGCCGTCCGGTTATGAGGCGAGTCTCGATAATTTCCGGGCGCGCCCGGGCGAAACACTGTGGCACGGTTTGTCGCAAAAACTGCCTCCTCTGCCGTTGCGAGGCCCCGGGGGATAAGGCGACATCTCGCCGCCGCTCTCCCCCAAATGTCCGCCCCCACAACTGTCCCCGCCGCGTCATTTTTCCGCTTGCTCGGATTGGGTGTCTGTCTCGCCTGGGTAGCAGCCGCGGCGGCGCCCATCCGGCCGGATCTTGCCTCGTCGTTACAAGCCACCCAGCCGCTGGAGGAAGGCTGGCAAAATCCGCCGCAGCTCGCCCGGACGCGCGTCTGGTGGTGGTGGCTCAACGGCAATGTCACCAAGGCCGCCCTCACGCGCGATTTGGAGGAGATGAAGGCCAAGGGTCTCGGCGGCGCCAACGTCATCGATGCCGGCGGCGACAACCAACGCGATGCCCGCCGCGTGCCGCACGGCCCGGACTTCGGTTCGCCGGCGTGGCGCGAATTGTTCCTGCATGCCCTTGCCGAGGCCGACCGACTCGGGCTCGAACTCGGCCTCAACATCCAGAGCGGTTGGAACCTCGGCGGCCCCACCGTCACGATCGAGGAGTCGGCCAAGAAACTGGTCTACTCCGACACCATCGTGGAGGGCGGCGCTCGCGTCGAAACGACCCTGCCCGAGCCGATGCACCGCGAGCCGTTTTATCGTGATGTCGCCGTGCTGGCACTACCCGCGCCGCCGCCCGGCGCCACGCCTCCACCTCCTCCACCGCCCCCGCCGGCCAAAACCAAATCCAAAGAAAAAGCCCAGCCCGTCACCCTGCTCCCGCGACTCGCCGAGAAGGCCTACGAGCGTTACCCGGGGATCTTCACCGCCACCACCGCCTGGCACCTGCTCGAAACCGGCGACGCCACTCCGGCCGACGCGCCTTGCCGCCCCGAGGATTTGATCAACCTCACGGCGCGCGTCGATGCCGCCGGCAAGCTCGTGTGGGACGCCCCGCCCGGCCGCTGGTCGGTACTGCGCTTCGGCTACACGGTGAGCGGCGCGCACGTTTCCACCTGCAGCGAAGGCGGCGAAGGCTGGGCCATCGACTATCTCGACGCCACGGCGTTCGAGACCTACTGGCAACGCGTCCTCGCGCCGATTTTCGCCGAAGCCAAGCCCTACCTCGGCAAATCTCTGCGCTTCCTGCACACCGACAGCTGGGAACTCGGGCCGGTGAACTGGACCGCCGCGATGCCCGCGCAATTCCAACGCCTGCGCGGCTACGAGCTCACCGCATTTCTCCCGGTCTTCGCCAACCGCATCATCGGCAGCCGCGAGATTTCCACGCGGTTTCTCAACGACCTGCGGCGCACCCTCGCCGAGTTGATCGCGGAAAACAATTACCGGGTGTTCGCCCGGCACGCCCATGCACTCGGCCTCGGCATCCATCCCGAATCCGGCGGCCCGCACGCCGCGCCAGTCGATGCGTTGCTCAACCTCGGGATTAGCGACGTGCCGATGGGCGAATTTTGGGCGCCATCGGCCACCCACCGCACCAAGCCCGAGCAGCGTTTCTTCGTGAAACAAACTTCGTCGGCCGCGCACGTGTACGGCCTGCGGATCAGCCTCGCCGAGGCGTTCACCTCCATCGGGCCGCATTGGGAGGAAGACCCGCGCAGCCTCAAGGCGTCCTTCGACCGCGCAGCCTGCGAAGGCCACAACCTCACCATGTGGCACACCTTCGACTGCTCGCCCGCCGAGATGGGCCTGCCCGGCCAGGCGTATTTCGCCGGCTCGCATCTGAATCCCAACACCACCTGGTGGCCGCAGGCCGGCGCGTTTTTCAGCTATCTCAACCGCTGCCACTTCCTGCTCCAACAGGGCCTGCCCGTGTCGGACGTGCTGCATTTCTACGGCGAAAACATCCCGTCGTTTGTCCGTCTGAAAGACGACGATCCCGCCGGCGCCGCGCCCGACTACGATTACGACGTGATCGATCTCAACGCGCTGCTCACCCGCACGCGCACCGACTCAACCGGGCGCGTCGCGCTGCCCGACGGCGTGAGTTATCCGCTCCTCTCCATCACGCCGCACGATGCCATCGGGCTGCCCGTGCTGCGCCACCTCGCCACACTCGTGCGCGGAGGCGCCACGCTCGTCGGCCGGCCGCCCGCCCGGCCCTACGGCCTCGGCGGCGGCCCCGCGGCCGAGACCGAGTTTGCCGCGCTGGTCGCCGAATTATGGGGACAAAACCCCGCGGCCGCCACGCCGCACCGCTGCGGCCGCGGGCAGGTGTTTGCCGACACGCCCGCGCGCGAACTGCTGCCGCGCCTCGGCGTCGGGCGCGATTTCGCGTGGACCGGCGGCGAGGCGGACACGCTGATCGACTACATCCACCGCCGCACCGACCGCGCTGAAATCTATTTCGTGGCCAACCGGCAAAACCGTCGCGAGTCCGGCACGGCCGCGTTCCGCGTGACCGGACGCCGCCCCGAGCTTTGGGACCCGGTGACGGGCCAGCGCCGCGCGTTGCCCGTATTTGCGCAGGAAGGCGCCATCACCCGCGTGCCGCTGCGCTTCGAAGCCGAGCAGGCGTTCTTCGTGATCTTCCGCGAGCCCGCGCCCACCACGGCTCCGGTCGCTGGCGCGATTAACTTCACCGATCCGACGCCGCTCCAGACGTTGTCCGGCCCGTGGACGGTACAGTTCGACCCCGCCTGGGGCGGACCCGCCGAGGCGATCTTCACCGCGCTCACCGACTGGAGCCAGCACGCCGAGGAAGGCATCCGCCATTACTCCGGCACCGCCGTCTATGTAAAAACATTCAACGCGCCGGCACCGGCCCCCGGGGCGCGCGTGTTGCTCGATCTGGGCGAGCTGAAAAACCTCGCCGAGGTCACGCTCAATGGCCGCCCGCTCGGCGTGCTGTGGAGCGCGCCGTTCCGCGTCGATGTGACCGACGCGCTGCGCCCCGGCGAAAACGCTCTGCGCATCAAAATCGTCAATCTCTGGCCCAACCGCCTCATCGGCGACCAACACCTGCCGAAAGAGACCCGCCGCACGCGCACCAACATCGCGAAATTCGAGCTGAGCAGAAACCAGACGCTGCTGCCCTCCGGCCTTTTCGGCCCGGTGCAGCTGCTCACGGCCCGCTAACTCCCGCCGCCGCACGCCGCGCCTTTCTTTTGCCACTATGACACCGCACGAACGCATTCGCGCCACCTTGAACCGCCAGCCGGTCGACCGGCCGCCCGTAGACCTTTGGTGCACGCCCGAGGTTCTCGCCACGCTGCAAGCCCACACCGGCCAGCAGGACGAGCTCGCCGTCTACCGCGCCCTCGGACTCGACAAAATCGTCTGGATTTTCCCCGGCTATGGCGGCCGGCATTTCGATCCCAACGACAGCGACGGCCGCACCATCTGGGGCGTGCCCACCCGCAAGGTCACCGCGGGGCTCGCCACCTACCAGGAATTCGGCACGCCGCCGCTCGGCGAGTTCACCGACCCGGCGCAGCTCGACAGCCATCCCTACTGGCCCGCGCCGGAAGGCTTCGACTACGCCGGCGCGAAGGCCCAGGCGCGCCGCGCCCGCGAATTCGGTTTCGCCACCATCGGTCCGTGGATCTCGCACTTTGAAATCTACTGCCAGATGCGCGGACTGGAAAACGCATTGATGGACACCGTCGCCGAGCCCGATTTTCTCGAAGCATCGCTCGACCGGATCGACCGCATCCAGACGGCGATGCTCGAGCGCGTCCTCGTCGAGCTGGGCGACGACCTCGACCTCGTGTTCATCAGCGACGACATGGGCACGCAGGAGAGCCTGCTCATCTCGCTCAACGCGTGGGACCGGCATTTCCGCGACCGGCTCAAGCGCTGGTGCGATCTCATCCACCGGCACGGGAAGAAAGTGCTCTTCCATACCGACGGCGCCGCGCGTCCACTCGTGCCGCGCCTGCTCGAATGCGGCATCGATGTGTTGAACCCCATCCAGCACATCTGCCCCGGCATGGACCGCGCCGCTTTGAACCGCGATTACGGCGACAAGGTCATCTTTCACGGCGGCGTGGAGAACCAGTCCGTGCTCCCGTTCGGCACCGCCGACGACGTCCGCCGCGAAACACGCACCTGCCTCGACACGCTCGGCCAGGGCGGCGGCTACATCTGCTGCTCCTGCCACAACGTCCAGGCCGGCACGCCGGTCGCGAACGTCCTCGCGATGATCGAGACCGTGCACCGCGCCTGAGCTGCGCGCCGGCGTGTGGTTTTTGCGGTGGCCAGCCGCGCCCGGGGAGCTAAACCTCGGCGCGCAACTCCCCCCGCGAAACCCATGCTCGACGGCAACGGCACCACGATTGACTGGCAGACCAGCACGACCGACGTGCTCGTTTTGCCGGTCGGCGCGTTCGAACAGCATGGCGCGCATCTCCCCCTCGCCACGGACGCGATCGAAGCCGACTTCTTCGGCCGAATGATCGCCGAGGCGCTCGGCGCCGCGCTGCTGCCGGCGCTGCGCATCGCCACCAGCATGGAGCACACCGGCTTTCGCGGCTCCTTTTCGCTGCGCCCCGAGACGCTCATGCAAGTCATCCGCGACCTCGCCGACGAGGCGGCGCGGCAAAATTTCCGCATCGTCGTCGTCGCCAATTTTCACGGCGGCAACCACTGCCTCACTCCCGTCTGCCGCGATCTCAACCGCCGCGACGGCCCGGTGAAACTCCTGCTCGTCGATGTGTGGGAGTTCGCCGATCCCGCGTTCGACAGCACCCACGGCCGCCCCGGGCTCAATCTTCACGCCGCCGAGCTGGAGACCTCGCTCATGCTGGCCATCGCGCCCGAGTGGGTGCGTGGGCCCGTTGCGGATGCGGTTGCCCAGACCGACACCATCCCGCTCACGCAAAAAGAGCTCACCACCTTTGGCGTCGGCCACCTCAACCCGCACGGCGTCGTCGGCTGGCCGTCGGGGGCCTCGCGCGAAAAAGGCGAGGCGCTCATCGCGTCGATCCGCCAGCGGCTGGTGCCGGTTCTCCAGGACCGCATCACCCGGCTCCGTGCACAGTGGCGCTACGCGGGAGCCGGCGGACTCACGCTCCGCCCGATGGCCGGCAGCGACCTGCCGGAACTCCTCGCGCTGAAAACCGCGGCGCAGTGGAACCAAGTCCCCGCCGACTGGCGGCTCTTTCTCGAAACGCAGCCGGCGGGCTGTTTCGTGATGGCGCATCAAGGCCGTGCGGTCGGCTCCGCCGCCAGCATCGCCTACGCGCAACGCCTCGCGTGGATCGGCATGGTGCTGGTCGATCCGGCATTTCGCCGCCTCGGCATTGCCACTGCGCTGATGGAGCGCACGCTCGCCGCGCTGACCGGCTGCCCGACCGTGGGGCTCGACGCCACGCCCGCCGGCCAGACTGTTTACGAGAAGCTCGGTTTCCGTGCCGCCGGCCAGTTGTGGCGCATGGTCGCGCCCGCCGCCGCCCGGCCGCCCGCGCCTGACGACGTCGCTCCGCTCACGCCAACCGATCTCCCGGAAATCGCCGCGCTCGACCAGGCAACTTTCGGCGTCGACCGCACCGCGCTGCTCGGCTGGTTGCTGGCTCGGAAGCCAGAGTACGGATACAGGTTGCCCGCACAGGGTGCGATCCGCGGCTTCTGCCTCGGACGCGACGGCGCGAATTACGAGCAAATCGGCCCCATCGTCGCCGCCACGCCTGCCGACGCCGCCCGGCTCGCGTCCGCCGCCCTCGCCGCCATCGGCGCCCGCCCGGCGGTGATCGACGCCTGGGCCACGCAACCCGAATTTCTGGCGCACCTGCGTTCGGGCGGATTCGCGCCGCAGCGTAATTTCGTGCGCATGTACCGGGGCGCGCCGCCGCCCGCAGGCGATCCCGCCCGGGCGTTTGCCTGCGCCGGACCCGAGCTCGGTTGAATTTTACCCGTCATGAAACGCGCCCTCCGTCTCGAACATGTCGCTTTCAACGTCGCCGATCCCGAAGCGGTCGCCGCGTGGTATGTGGCCCACTTCGGTCTGCGCATCGCCCGGCGCAACCACGACGCGGCGCGTACCCATTTTCTGGCCACCGCCGACGGCGTCGTGCTGCTCGAATTTTATAACAACCCCGCCGCGCCGATTCCGCCGTACGCGGAGAAGCATTATCTGGAGTTGCACCTCGCCTTCGCCAGCGCCGACCCGGAGACCGACGCCCGCCGGCTCATCGCCGCCGGCGCCACCGTGGCGGATTCGTTCAAGGTGATCCCCTGCGGCGACCGCATGATCATGTTGCGCGACCCGTTTGGCCTGTGCGTGCAGCTCGTCCAGCGGCAGGTGTCGCTGCTGCCCTGACCGGCGCCGCACCAGCGGCTACATCCCGACCGGCATCGAGTAGTGGCCCTGGAGGAGTTTCCACTGGCCGTCTTTGCGCTGGAAAATCAGCGACACCGCAAAGCGTCTCGTCATCACGCGGCCGTCGGCGAGCGTGGCCACGGTGTTGCCCTCGCCGGTCAACACCGCCAGCTCCGGCGAGACGACGGTGATCAACGGGTCGTCGATTCTCCGCTCCAGCTTCGCGATGCCGGCGAAGCCGCGCTTCACCGCCGCCAGCGCCTCCTGGCGCGTTTTGAAACGCACGCCGTTCTGGATGATCAGGCCTTTGTCGGAATCGAGGATGTACGCGAAAAAGGCGTCGGCATCGAGGCTGTTGGCCGCCTCGATCATCCGCTCGTTGGTTTCGAGCACGGCTTGCTCGATGGCGGCAGTCGCCGGATCGGGTGCGGCCGGCGGTGTGGCGGCGGAGATAAACCCGGTCGCCCACAGGCAACCGGCGGCGAACAGGGCGCGACGAATGGAGTAGTTTTTCATAGTGGAAAGAGAACGCGTTCGGATGCGGGCGGCGGCGGCGGGGGCGGCCGCAGCTCGAAATGGTGCGGGTGCAGCGTGGTGCGGCCAGCCTGGGTTTGCGTCGTGCCGTCGACGGTGATGGGCGCGGGGCCGTTGCAAAAACGATCCTGCAACGCGTGAAGCTCCGGCGTCGGCTGGAGATAGTAGACGGCCGGTTTTCCCTCGGCGCGCACGCGAACCGCCGGCAGATGCGCGCCGCTCTCGTGCAGGATGCAAACCGTGCAGACCGCCTCGCCCTGAACCGTGACCATCGCCTGCGCCGCGCGGGGGACCACCAGCCACAGCGCCACCGCAAGCCCGGCCGCCACCGCCGAGGTCGCCCAGAGCGTCGCGCGCCAGCCCGGCCAAAACCAGCGGCGACGATCCGCGAGCCGCGCCTGCACCGCTTGCCAAAATGGGTCCGCGCCTTCGTTCTCTGCGCGGAGTCGCGTCGCCCACGCAGCGACAAACGCCTCCGCCGAACGCTCGGGCGACGCGTGCTGCGACCAGATTTCCCACAGCACGAGATGCCGCTGGAGGTCCGTTTGCAGCCCGGGTTGCGCCGTCAGGCCGCGCGCCAACTCCGCAGCCTCCGACTCGGTCAACTCCTGTTCCAGCAACCGGCCCAGCAACTCCTGATAACGCGCCGCGTTCATGGCCGCGCCTCCGCGCTTTTGCGCTCGATGCACTCCTTCACCGCGACCCGAATGCGCAGCAGCGTCTGGCGCACGGTGTCGGCGTTGAGACGCAGGGCTTGGGCGAGCGTCCGGGCGTTTTCGCCGCCCGCATAACGCCGTTGCAGCAACTCGCGACTGCGCGCGGGCAACTGCCCCACGCATTCCTGCATGACGGGCAGCAGCCGGGCGACCTCGGCGGTCGCGTCCGCCGGATCGCGTTGGCCGAGGAGGTCCGCCACCGACTGGGGCAACAGCCGGGAGCGCCGCGCCTGCTTGCGCCGCTCGTTGGCCGCGAGGTGCCGCGCGATGCCGCGCAGCCAGCAGCCGAAGTCCGCGCCGGCCTCGAACTCCGCCCACCGCCGGTACGCGACGAGAAACGCCTCCTGCGCGAGATCGTCGACCCACGCCTCGTCCACGCCCAGCGCCCGGAGGTAGGCGCGCAACCCCGCCTGCTGTTCGCGCACCAGCAGTTCGAACGACGCGAGAGTCGGAGCGGTGTGGGGGTTCTCTTTCGACATGGACGCCCTATATTGTCGCGAGCGCGGCGAGTGTGACAGGAATTCGTGCGGCAACCGCAGCTTCGTTTCCCAGCCCGGGCGGATCGACATAATTTTCGCGGTGAAAACGCTCTTCTGTCACACAGCCAAAACCGGGTTGCGCTGTCTATACATGGAACTCCGCATCGCTTTGCAAGTTGTGCTCGATGCTACAGGTGAGAGCATTGCCAACAAATGAACGCGCCCAGTCTCACGATTATTCTTTGTGCACTATGTTGTATCGCGGCTCGACCGGTGCCGGAGAAGATTGAATCGCTCGATCAGCTCAGGAAAGCCGCCTCTGAATCAGAAGTAGCTGTCATCGATTTCACGATTCCAGTATCGAAAAATGAAGCCGAGGAGGTGCTAGCTAAGCGCTATTTCAATACACCGCATGTGATGAGATTTTCTGGCGTCACCACCACCGCCTGGAACCAAAAATGGGATTTGATGGCCAGCGTCCTGGTCGAAAAAGCAGAGAAACAGAAGCTGGATGCAAAGTCACTGAGAGCTTGCCTGAAGGCTCTGAATCGAGGGCAAACCGAGGAAACCATGATGTGTCCCATACCGCCAGATTGGGATCAAATCCCCCGAGACGAAACGCCAGCAGCAAAAGCAAAGCGCATGCGTGAAGAACAAGCTCGGTATGATGCGGCTATAAAGGATCGAAAGGCGCACCCTGAAAAATGGACGTCTCCAGACGCAGCAATTCCAATAGGTGCATATCTCGCTAAGCATACGAGTGGCTCTTGCTGGATCATCGTCTGCGTGTGGGAGGATGAAAAATCTGATTCGGACATGGGACATGTGCGCGTCTGGGCAATGGATGCCGTCACACACAAGAGCGTGGCCTTTGTCACCTGCGATTAAGAAGTCGATTTCGCCCAGGTAGCTTGACGCAGAGCCAGTGATATAACGCGGATCGAACAAGCCTGCGATGTGCGAGCACACCCGGCCATCGCCGCAGGCGATGGCCGGTATCGGAAATATCGATTAACGGCGCGCGGCGCTTTCGGCTATGCTCGCGGCGCACTCGTTCAACGCCGCCGCCATGATCGCGCTCTTCACTTCCACGCCCGCCGCCCTGCTCGCCGAGAAATCTGGCCAGCGACGACGCCAATCGCTCTGCTTCCGCGTCATGAAGCGCCTCGTGCGATTGCTGCTGCGTCTGCTTTGGGGCTTCCGCTCGTTCAACGACGAAGTCCTGCAAACCCCCGGCCCGGTGCTGCTGCTGCCCAACCACCTCTCGTGGTTCGACTGGTTGCTCGTCGGCCTCTGCCTCGACTCCGACTGGCGGTTCGTCACCTCCTCGACGAGCGCGCAGCTTTCGCCGCTGCACCGGCTGATCATGATCAACCGGCGCACGTTTCCCATCGATCCGCTCTCACCCTACGCCGTGAAACACATGGCGGAATATCTCCAGGGCGGCGGCCGGCTCGTGCTGTTCCCCGAGGGGCGCATCTCGACCACCGGCGCGTTGATGAAACTTTTCGACGGCACCGGGTTTCTGCTCCACCGCACCGAGGCGCGCGTCATCACCGCGCACCTGCGCGGCGCGGGCCGGCTGCCCTTCTCGCGCAACTCCGACCGCAAGCAGCTCTGCCCGCGCGTCAGCGTCCACTTCAGCGCACTCCTAACTCCGCCGCGCATCGCGACCGGCAACGCCGCGCAGGCCCGCGAAACGCTCAACCGCTGGGTGCGCGACCAGATGCTGGCGCAGCAATTCCAGGTCGAGATGCAACACGGCCCGCGCACCGTGCCCGAGGCCATCCGGGAAACCGCGCAGCGCGCCCCGGGCCGCCGCGTGCTGGAGGACATCACGGGCAAACTCACCTACCGCCGCCTGCTCGTCGGCGCGACGCTGCTCGCCGGCCAGTTTCGCCGCCGGCTCGCGCCCGCCGAAAACCGCGTCGGCGTGCTGCTGCCCAACGTCAACGCCGCGCCCGCGACCCTGCTCGCCCTCTGGTCGCTCGGCCGGACGCCCGCGATCGTCAATTTCACCACCGGGCCGGCCACGATGCTGGCTTGTGCGCAGCTCGCGGGGTTGCGGCAGATCGTCACGTCGCGCGCGTTTGTCGAGCGCGCGGCCCTCAAGCTCGACCCGCTCGCCGCCGCGGGCATCGAGTTCATTTATCTCGAAGACCTGCGCGCCCGGATCGGCGCGACGGCCAAGCTGGCGGCGTTGTGCGGCCTGACGCCGCTGCCGCGTTCGCCGGTCGTCGACCCGCACGCGACGGCGGTGGTGCTGTTCACCAGCGGCTCGGAAGGCGCGCCCAAAGGCGTCGAGCTCACGCACGCCAACCTCCTCGCCAATGTCCGGCAGATGCTCGCAGTGTGCGATGTGCAGGAGCGCGACCGGGTGTTCAACGCCCTGCCGCTTTTCCACAGCTTCGGCATCACGGTCGGCCTGCTGCTCCCGCTGGTGCGCGGCTGCGCGACATTCCTCTACCCGTCGCCGCTGCACTACCGCGTGGTGCCGTCGCTCGTCTATCTGCAAAACAGCACGGTGCTGCTGGCGACGAACACGTTTCTCAACCTCTACGCGCGCCGCGCAAATCCGTACGATTTCCACTCGGTGCGCTATCTTTTCGCCGGCGCGGAGAAGGTGCAGGAGGCCACGGCGGCGGTGTTCGCGCAACGCTTCGGCGTGCGCGTGCTCGAAGGCTACGGCGCCACCGAGTGCAGCCCGGTCATCGCCGTCAACACCCCGCAGCTGCCGCTCGCGGGCGCGGCGGGCCGGTTGCTGCCCGGCATCGAGGCGCGCGTCGAGCCCGTCGAGGGCGTGACCACCGGCGGCCGGATCTTCGTGCGCGGCCCGAACGTGATGAAGGGTTACCTCAACGCCGACGCCAACGCGCGCTTCCTCGCGCTCGACGGCTGGTACGACACCGGCGACATCGGCACGGTCGACGCCGCGGGCTTCATCCATCTCTCGGGGCGCTTGAAACGCTTCGCCAAGATCAGCGGCGAGATGGTGAGTCTCCAGGCGGTGGAGGACGCGTTTGCCGGCGCCTTCCCGCAATTCGGCCCGCGCAGCCAGGTGGCGGTCGTCGCCCGGCCCGACACCGACAAGGGCGAAGCGTTGATCGCCGTCACCAACGAACCGCGGCTGACGCTCGCCGAGATCCGCGCCGCCGTCCGCGCCAAGGGTCTCAGCAATCTCTGCGCGCCGCGCGAGCTGCGGCTGGTCCGCGCGATCCCGAAGCTCGGCACCGGCAAAACCGATTACCGCGAACTGCAAAACCTCCTTCACGCTGACACTCCACCCGCGCCATGAACCCCGCCTCCGCCAACGCCCCGGCCGCCACCGAGCGCACCACGCCGTTTCCCGGCGCGCGCGCCGCCCTCGTGCTGCTGCTGCTCATCAATCTGTTCAACTACATCGACCGCCAGGTGCTCGCGGCGGTGGTCCGCCCAATCAAGGAAACCTTCTTCGGCGCGCAAGGTCTCGGCGCCGGTGCCGGCGCGGGCGATGTGTTGATGACCGCCGTCGGCTGGTTTCAGACGCGGCTCGGTTTCAAGCCCGAGGACGCGCTGGTCGGTCTGCTCGGCACGGCCTTCATGCTCGTGTACATGATCGGCGCGCCGGTCTTCGCGCGGCTGGCCGAGCGGCGCTCGCGCTGGCTGCTGGCGGGCATCGGCGTGATTTTGTGGAGCCTGGCCAGCGGCGCGTCGGGGCTCGCCGGGACATTTTTGGCGCTGCTGGTGACGCGCTGCTTCGTGGGCATCGGCGAGGCGGCGTACGGGCCGGTCGCGCCCACGATCATCGCCGATTATTATCCGGTGAAAATCCGCGGGCAGGTGCTGGCGTGGTTCTATGTGGCGATCCCCGTGGGCAGCGCACTGGGCTATGTGTTGGGCGGCTGGATCGCCGGCTCCGGCCTCGGGGCGTGGGGCGCGCAACACTTCGGCTTCGCGCCCGATAGCTGGCGCTGGGCGTTCTACGTCGTGGTGATCCCCGGCATTCTGCTCGGCCTCTGGAGCTTTTTCATGCGCGAACCGCCGCGCGGACAGGCCGACCTGACGGCGTCCGCGCCTTCTCGCGGCGTGCAGTGGCGCGATTACGCGGTCCTGTTGCGCACGCCGTCGTACGTGTTTTGCACGCTGGGCATGACGGCGATGACTTTCGCCATCGGCGGCATCGCGTTCTGGATGCCGTACTATCTCGAAACGCGGCCGGGCGCGCCGGCCAACACCACGTTTATCTTCGGCGTGATCACCGTGGCAGCGGGTCTGACGGCGACGCTGCTCGGCGGCTGGGTCGGCGACAAGCTGCGCGCGCGATTCTCCGGCTCGTACTTCCTCGTGTCGGGCGCGGCGATGCTGCTCGGGTTCCCGGCGTTTCTCGCGTTGCTGTTCGCGCCGGTGTCCTGGCCGTGGCTGTGGGGGCTGATTTTCCTCACCTGTTTCTGCCTGTTCTTCAACACGGGGCCGACCAACACGATTCTGGCCAACGTCACGCACCCGTCGCTGCGCGGCGCCGGTTTTGCGCTCAACATTTTCGTCATCCACGCGCTGGGCGATGTGATCTCGCCGGTGATCATCGGCCTGCTCAGCGACTGGTTCCACGACATGAAGTACGCCTTCCTCCTCGTGGGCCTGATGTTTCTCGTCGCCGGCGTCTGGTGGCTGCTCGGCGCGCGTTTTCTGCAACGCGACACCGCGCTCGCCCCCACCCGGCTCAACTCCAATCCGTAAATGCCATGAAAAAGTTATTCCTACTCTCATGCCTTGCCGGCGGGCTGGCCGTCAGCCCGGCCTTCGCCGCAGAAACCGCCACAATGGTCGCGCCCGCCACCGAACGCGTCGGCGTGTACGATTCGCGCGCCGTGGCCTACGCCCAATTTTGGAGCGAGGAAGGGATGCGCAACAAGAACGAGCTCGTCGTCGCCGCCAAAGCCGCCAGGGCCGCGGGCGACACCGAGCGCGCCCGGGCCCTTTCGCAACAGCTCTCGCAGCTGCAATCGCGGCTCCACCTCCAGGTGTTCAGCACCGAGCCGGTGGACAACATCCTCGCGCAGATCAGCGACCAGTTGCCCGCCCTCCTCCGCCAGGCCGGCGTCGCCCGCCTCGTTTGCAAATGGGACACCGCCGCGCTCGCCCAGCTCGGCACGGCCGAGCAAATCGACGTCACCGACCAGCTCGTGCAGCTCTTCCGGCCGGGCGAGAAGCAGCTCAAAGTACTCGCGGAGCTGAAGCGCAAACCCCCGCTGCCGCTCGATCAGGCCCGCGAACTCGAGAAGCAGGGCAAGATGTAATAGCCGCAATCGCAGCCGCCCGGAGTTTCGTCGCAGAAATCAGGCGGTTCGTCGCAGGCGCGGCTTATTCCCTTGCCGCCCGCGGGCCGGCCCCGCAAACCGCCTGTTGATACCTTATGCCGCGCCGCTGGGCCAAAATTGCGTTAATCGTCTGCCTCTGGGCTTTCATGGGCTTGGTGTTGTCGGTCGAAATTTATTTCAACCGACGGGTGACGGAGCCGGCGACAGTCTCGTTCCTGCACATCGCCGCGCCGCAATACCAACGCGCCGCGCTCTGGATGTTGCTAGCGCCGGCCATCCTGTGGCTGCGACGCCGCATTCCCCTGCACACCGGAAACTGGTGGGGCGGCGTGTCGCTGCACGCGGCGTTGAGCTTCCTGCTCATGGCCGCCTACTACCTCGGGCGCATCCTGTTTCACGTCTTGCGCGAATGCGACAGCTGCTCGCTCATGGAATTCTGGACGGTGGCGCAGAAGAGTTTCTTCGGCCGCAACCTGGTCGACATGGCTTTCTACTGGGCGGTGCTCGCCTACGGCTACGTGACCGAACTTCAACAGCGTTACAAACAGGAGGAGGTGAAGGCCGCCCAGCTCGAATCGCAGCTCGCGCAAACCGAGCTCAAAGCGCTCAAACAGCAGCTCCACCCCCACTTCCTTTTCAACACCATGAACACCATCGCGGTGCTGGTGCGGGAAAAGAAAAACGACGAGGCGGTGCAGCTGCTGGCCAACCTGAGCGCGTTGCTGCGGGCGCTGCTCGACCACTCGCGCGTCCAGGAAGTGCCGCTGCGCACCGAGCTCGATTTTCTCACCCGCTACGTCGAAATCCAACAAGCCCGTTTTTCCGACCGGCTCCGGTTTCGCGTCGGCATCCCGCCCGAGGTCCTCGACGCCCGTATTCCCAATCTGCTGCTGCAACCGCTGGTGGAGAACGCCATCCTGCACGGCGTCGCCACCAAAGCCGAGCCCGTGACCGTCGAGGTGACCGGCCGGCTCGTTGAGGGCTCGCTGCAACTCGAAGTGCGCGACGACGGCCCGGGATTCGCCACGCACGGCCCCAACCGCGTCAAGGAAGGCATCGGTCTCACCAACACCCGCGAACGCCTGGCGCGGCTCTACGGCGACCGCCACCGGATCACCGTGCAGAGCGAGCCCGGCCGCGGCGCCGCGATCACCATCGTGCTGCCTTATCGTCCATGAATCCGCCGCTCCCGCCCATTCGCACTCTGATCGTCGACGACGAGCCCACCGCGCGCCGCGGCGTGCGTCTGTTGCTCGCCGCCGACCCGGAAATCGAAATCATCGGCGAGGCCGGCACTGGCGCCGAGGCCGTCGAATGCATCCGCCGCGACCAGCCGGCGCTGATCTTCCTCGATGTGCAGATGCCGCAAGGCGACGGCTTCAAAGTGCTGGAGTCCTTCGCCCCCGCGCAACGGCCGGCGGTGGTGTTTGTCACCGCTTACGACGAGTACGCGTTGAAAGCGTTCGACGTGCACGCGGTGGATTATCTCCTGAAACCCTACGACGACGCCCGGTTTCGGGCCGCGCTCGACCGCGCCAAACACTTCACCCGCCACCGTCAGACCTCGGCGATCGATGACCGGCTGCAACAGTTGCTCGCGTACCTCAAGCAGACGCCGCCAGCCGACGAGCGGGAAACCGAGGCCGCCCGCCCCGACCGCATCTTGATCAAGTCGGCCGGCGAAATCATTTTCCTCAAGGCCGAGGAGATCGACTGGATCGAGGCCGAGGGCGACTACATGAAATTTCACGTCGACGGCCGCGCGCATCTCCAGCGTGAGACCATGGCGCGGCTGGAGGCGCGGCTCGACCCCAAGCGTTTCGTCCGCATCCACCGCTCGACCATCGTCAACATCGACCGCGTGCGGAAGCTCAGCCCCTCGTTCCTCGGCGAGTACGCCGTGGTGCTGCAGGACGGCACGAAGTTGAAACTCAGCCGCGGCTATCACGACCGGCTGACGACGCTGTTGCAGCAAGGGCTGTGATCCGGCGCGCCGCGGCGGCCGTTCGTCGCAAACACGCGGCACTTGATCGCTTTTTCGCAACCCGACGCGGGGCTCCGTGGTTTTACCCCGCGTGCACCGCATCCTGCTCTTATTTTTCCTCGCCGTTTTCGCCGCCACCGGCCGGACCGAGTCCGATCTCGCCCAGGTGCATGCCGCCCGCGAGTTGCTCGGCCCCGACATCTGGGCGCAAGCGATCCGGGTGGAAAACACCGGCCGCCACCACCGCTACCCGGCCCAAACCTACGCGTTGGTCTTCGAGTTCGAGGGCATCCTGTGGCTCTACACGCCCTACGACGGCACGCAGAGTTTCTCGATCTACCGGGGCCGGCTGGCGCAGGACCGGCAGGATTTCGGGCCGTTGCTGCGCGAGATCGAGCCGGGCTTCGAGCGGCATGAGGTGCTGCCCGAGGAGCCGGCGGCGACCGCGACCGCCCCGCGCAGCAAACCCGCCAACGCCTGCTTCATCGCGAGCCTCGCCGCCTTGCGGGCCAAGGTGGCGAGCGGCGAAGTGACGCGCGCCGCCCTGCTCTCTTATTACTACGATGCCGGCGGACGCTACGGACACACCGTGCTCACCTATGAAACGCGCGCCGGGCACTTTGTTCTCGATCCCGCCCGCTCGGATCAACCCGAGGCGGTCTCGGCCGGCATGGTGCGTGATGCCGTGCGGCTCGCCTCCGCCATTCAACGCGAGCACCGCATCGCTCAAGCCCGCCTCCTGCCCGTCGATCTGGCAAAGCTCACCACCACGACCATCGACACCGCCGAGCCCCTGTACAGCGATTCGGGCCTGGGTTTTGCGCCGGTTGGCCAGGAATTTTGCGCGCCGCCCTGAGCGTCAGCGCGAAAACCTGTAACTTTACCCGCGCCGCTGTGTTGTCCCGGCATGCCCTCGCCACGGAACTTCAACGCACGCACCGCCGGTTTCACCGCAGAAACGGCCCCGTTCGTCGCAAGTTCGTTCCCCTGGATGTCGCGCGATGCATTTTCCCAAATTGTCAGTGCAGTTTTAATGTGTGGTACGGAGGAGCTGGCGATCTGCGAGCTCCTCCGTATTTTTTGCGACCATTACCCCCCGGGCCGCGTCAAACCGCCTGCCCGCGCCCGCCGTCGCTTCGCTTGCCATCACCCGGCGCTTACGCAACACTCTCTCGTCTCCTAATTTTTCCATCCGTCCCCCATGTCGTCGTCCACTGTTCCGTCGCCCGTCCCGTCTCCCGCCACACCTAAACGCAAGCGCCGGACCAAGCTCTGGCTTATTCTCGGCGGCTGCCTGCTCGTGGCGGTCGGAGGCATCGCCGCTTATGTGGTGCAAGGCAAACGCGAGAAGCCCACCTCGGTCACCACCGAGAAGGCCATCGTCAAAACCATCACCCAGCTCGTCTCCGCCACCGGCAAAGTGCAGCCCGAGGTAGAGGTGAAAATCACGCCCGAAGTCACCGGCGAAGTGACCGAGCTGCCCTACCGCGAAGGCGCCCCCGTCAAGAAGGGCGACCTGTTGTTGCGCATCAAGCCCGACAACTATCGCTTCCAGGTGGAGCAACAGGAGGCCGCGCTCGTGGGCACCAAGGCCGCCAGCCTCGACGCCAAGGCCCGGTTGCTCAAAGCCGAGGAGGATTACCGCCGCAGCAAGGACCTCGCCGACAAACATCTGATCTCCGAGTCGGAGTTGATCGCGGTGAAGACCGCCCTCGAAAGCGCCCAGGCCAGCTACGACAGCGCTCTCGCCAACATCCGCCGCGCCGAGGGATCCCTCAGCCAGGCGCGCGACCTGCTCACCAAGACCGTCATCTACTCGCCCATCGACGGCACCATCAGCTCGCGTTCAACCGAGGTCGGCGAGCGCGTCGCGGGCACCGGCCAGTACGGCGGCGCCGAGGTCATGCGCGTGGCCGATCTCACCAGCATGGAAGTGCGCGTGAACATCAACGAAAACGACATCGTCAACGTGAAGGTGGGCGACAAGGCCAAGATCGCGATCGACGCCTATCCCGGGCGCAAATTCGAGGCCATGGTGAAGGAAATCGGCTCCGCCGCCAAAATCACCGGCCAGTTCACCCAGGACGAAGTCACCAACTTTCAGGTCAAAATCCGCATCCTCGACAAAGACGTGGCCCTCCGCCCCGGCATGAGCGCCAACGCCGACGTCGAGACCAAGACCGCCGAGAACGTCGTCGCCGTGCCGATCCAGTCCGTCACCGTGCGTTCTCGCGAGGGCAACAAGACCATCGACGACCTCGCCTCCGCCCGCGACAAGAAAGCCGGCGAAATGAAGGGCGAGGGCGCCGCCTCCGCCGTCAACGAAAAGGCCCAGCGCCAGCGCGAGAAGAGCGACCGCGAAAGCCTCAACCGCGTCGTCTTCCTGCGCGACGGCAACAAGGTGAAAATGGTGTCGGTCGAAACCGGCATCGCCGACACCACCCACATCGAGATCAAGTCCGGCCTGAAAGCCGGCGACGAGGTCGTCAGCGGCAGCTTCAGCGTCATCACCCGCACTTTGAAGGACGGCATGCAGGTCAAAATAGACAAGCCGAAGACCGAGGAGAAAAAGTAAACCCGCGCGCCCCGCCATGATTCCTCCCACCGCTCCCGCCTCTGCCGCCCGCACCGTCCGCCCGCCCGGCCCGCTCGTCATCGAAATCGAAGGCGTCACCAAGCTCTACAAGATGGGCACCGAGATCGTCCACGCCCTGCGCGGGGTCGCCCTCAACATCCACCGCAACGAGTACCTCGCCATCATGGGCCCCTCCGGCAGCGGCAAATCCACGCTCATGAACATGCTGGGCTGCCTTGATACGCCCACCGCCGGCCGCTACGAGTTCAACGGCAAAAACGTCGCCCACATGAGCGACAACGAGCTCGCCGAGATCCGCAATCGCGAGATCGGTTTCGTCTTCCAAACCTTCAACCTGCTCCCGCGCTCCAACGCCCTGCACAACGTCGAGCTCCCGCTCATCTACGCCGGCGTCGCGCGCCACGACCGGGTCGAACGCGCCCGCCAGGCCCTCACCAACGTCAACCTCGGCGACCGCCTGCACCACCGGCCCAACGAGCTCTCCGGCGGCCAACGCCAGCGCGTCGCCATCGCCCGCGCCCTCGTCAACCGCCCCTCCATCATTCTCGCCGACGAACCCACCGGCAACCTCGACTCCAAGACCGGCGAGGAAATCATGGCGCTGTTCGAGCAGCTCTACGAACAGGGCAACACCATCATCGTCGTCACCCACGAAGAAGACATCGCCCGCCACGCCCGCCGCATCGTGCGCCTGCGCGACGGCCTCATCGAGCACGACGGCCCTGCGTCAACACCTACACATTGACCGGCAGTTATAAGCGACATGTCCCTATCTGGTATAGTCTGGCGAATTAGTGGCAGTATTGGATTCCCAACCCTCATCGCCTTGTGCGGGCTCAGCTTGTTTGGGAAAACCGGGACGGAGGTTTTTAGCCTTCTACTGTTTATTTTCACGATTTCGTCGGCGCTCGCATGCGTATTTGGAGTCATCGACTATGGGTGGCGAAGATTTCTGCATGAATTCCCAGAATCCCTCCGTATTTCATCTGTACAGATCAGAGCGAACAAACTGCGCTCGGCCCTCACCGCCCTCGGCGTAGTTATCGGCATCGTGGCCGTCACTCTCATGGGCACCGCCATACTCGGCATCGACGTCGGTGTCGAAAGCAGCCTCTCGGGTTTCGGCGACGACATCCTCTACGTGACGAAATGGCCGTGGCGCGACGTCGACGACTGGTGGAATTTCCGCAACCGCCGCCCCATCCGCGTCGAGTACGCCCAACGCATCAACGAGTGGATCGCCGAGAATCCCCAAAGCACACTGAAACTCGCCGTGCCCACCGCCGAGCGCCACGTCACCATCATCCGCGGCGAGAGCCGGCTGAACAACATCGTCACCTTCGGCACCACCGCCGACCTGGCGCGCATCTCCCGTTCGGAGATGAAAGAGGGCCGTTTCTTCAGCGACATCGAGACACAGTACGCCCGCAACGTCGTCGTCATCGGCTTCGACGTGGCCGACGCGCTCTTCCCCAGCGAATCGCCGCTGGATAAACAGATCCAGATCGGCGACCAGCGCTTCACCGTGGTCGGCGTGGTGGCGAGGCAGGGCAGCTTCCTTGGTCTCTTCAGCTGGGACTCGGTGGTGATGATGCCTCTCAACGCGTTTCGCCGCTATTTCTCCATCTGGAGCTATCCCGAGGTGCGGGTGCAGGCGGATGTCGGGAAAATGGAACAGGCGACCGACGAACTGCGCGGCCTCATGCGCCGCATCCGCCAGCTTCGACCGGAGCAGCGGGACGATTTCGAAATCAACCAGCAGAAAATCATCCGCGAACAGCTCGACCCGATTAAAAAACGCATCGCGCTCGCCGGATTATTCATCACCGGACTCGCGCTCTTCGTCGGCGCCATCGGCATCATGAACATCACCTACGTGAGCGTGAAGGAACGCACGAAGGAGATCGGCACGCGCAAAGCCCTCGGCGCGTGTCGCCGCACGATCCTGCTGCAATTCCTGATCGAGGCGGTGAGCATCTGCGTGATCGGCGGCGCTTGCGGCCTGGGCACCGCTTGGAGCCTTTCCGCGCTGGTAGCCTCGCTCTACCCCACTTTCCCATTGGTCTTTTCCCTAAGCCTGGTGCTCGCCGGCCTGACGCTCTCGGTACTCACCGGCGTCCTCAGCGGCTACGCCCCCGCCTGGCAGGCCAGCAAACTGGACCCCGTGGAGGCGCTGCGGTATGAATAAGGCGAATTTCGATTTTGGATTTTCGAATTTCGATTGCCGGAGGCAACCATGACCGAAGCCGAACTCAAGCAACGGACCAAAACTTTCGCCCTGCGCGTGCTGAAACTGGTCTCCGCATTGCCCGAAACCAAGGCCGGGCTGGTGCTCGCCCGCCAGTTGGGGCGTTCGGGGCCTTCGGTGGGCGCCAATTATCGCGCCGCCTGTCGGGCCCGTTCGACGGCCGATATGATCTCGAAGCTTTCCATCGTGGAAGAGGAGGCTGACGAAAGCGCGTTTTGGATGGAGCTGATCATGGAATTGGAGCTCATGCCGCAGGATAAGGTCGCCGCATTGCACACGGAAGCCGGTGAACTCACCGCCATCATGGTCGCTTCGCGCAAGACGCTGCAGGCGCGAGATCGAAAATCGAAAGTCGAAAATCGAAAATCCCCATGATTTTCTGGGAAATCCTCCGTCTCGCCTTCGGCGCCCTTTCTTCGAACAAACTGCGTTCGAGCCTCACGGTGCTCGGCATCGCCGTCGGCGTGTTCTCCGTCATCGGCGTGATGACCTTCATCACCGGCATGCGCGCGTCGATCGAATCCGGCCTGACATTGCTCGGCTCCAACAGTTTTCAGATTAACAAATTCCCGGCGATCAACTTCAGCAACCCCCACGACCGGTTCCGCAACCGGCGCGACATCACCTATCCGGAAGCGGACCGCTTCAAGGAGCTCATGGGCGACTCGGCTCGCGTTTGCCTCCAACTCCGCCGCGGCGGCCTGCGCGTCAGCTTCAAGGATCGCCGCACCAATCCCAATGTCGCGCTCATCGGCACCGACGAGAATTACATGACCGCCCGCGCCTTCGACATCGCCGTCGGTCGCAACCTCAGCTCCGACGACGTCGCGCTGGGGCGGCCGGTCTGTGTGGTCGGCGCCGACGTGGTGGCGCGAATCTTCGGCCGCGACAACGCCATCGGCCAGCTCGTGCGCATCGACGGTCAGAACTACACCGTCATCTGCCTGTTCGCCGCGCGCGGTTCGTCGCTCGGCCAGAGTCAGGACAACTTTGTCGTCACCCCGATCACGCGCTGGCTGATGGTGTACGGCCGGGCGCGCCGCTCGGTCAGCATCAACGTGCAATCGCTCACCCAGCTCGAACTGGAAAAGACGCAGGAGAAAGCCATCGGGGCGATGCGCCTGACCCGCGGGCTGGAGCCGGAAAAGCTCAATGATTTCGAGGTTTTCTCCAACGAATCGCTCATCGAAGCGTTCAACAAGATCGCCAGCGTGGTCGCCATCGGCGCGTTTGTGATCAGCGCCATCGCGTTGGTGGCGGCCGGCGTGGGCGTGATGAACATCATGCTCGTGAGCGTTACCGAGCGCACCAAGGAGATCGGTGTGCGCAAAAGCATCGGCGCGAAAAAGCACAACATTCTCCTGCAATTCCTGATCGAGGCGGTGGCGCTCTCGTTGATCGGCGGCCTCGCCGGCGTCACGATCGGCGTGGCCGGCGGCAACGCCGTGGCGCTCTACATGAACACCGCCGTGACATTTCCGTGGGGTTGGGCCGCGACCGGCCTGTTGGTCTGCGGCGGCATCGGTGTGATCTTCGGCCTCTACCCCGCCTGGAAAGCCGCCTCCCTCGACCCCATCGAAGCGCTGCGCTACGAGTGAACCCACCGAGCCTCGCCGAATAGGCTCACAGAGGTGGCGCGCGTTGTCCCCAACGCGCTCTCAGGGTAAACGCTGGTGACAGCGCCAGGCGCTTCGGTTCCGGGCGGTCTGGGAAGGGCGGGGCGGATTCTATCCGCGCTCCCTCGCTCGAACCCGGGGCACTATTTCTTCTTCAACGCTTCCCAGAGCTTTTTCCGGGCGGCGATCACGTCCTCCTCGGCGCAGGCTTGGGCCAGCCACGCGGGATCCTGGCGGCCATCGGTCTTGTGCAGCGCGAAGCGGTCGATCTCCTTTCCGTCGATGTCGATCGTGCGCGCCGTCATCGTGTCGGGCGTGGCGTGCATCAGCAGGTAGTGAAACACCGCGGCATGGCTCGCCAGCGCAGGATCAGCCACCGGCTTCGAGAGCGGCGCGCCGCCGCCGCCGGTCGTGATATGCTGGATCGCCCACGCCTGCGGGTCCGCGCGCGGCACGAGCGGACGAAAACGTTCGTAGAGATGCGAGTGACCCGCCGCGACGATGTCGACGCGGTGCTGGCGAAACAGCGGGAGATACACGTCGTGCCCCCAGAAGGTCGCGTGACCGCCGAGGTTGAACATCGGGTGATGCAGCAGCACGATTTTCCACGGCGCCCGGCTACGCGCCAGATCCTCCTGCGCAAAGCGGAATTGTTCGTCGGTCGCCAGCTTCCGCGTGTAATCGAGCACCAACACGTGCACCGGGCCAGCATCGAACGAGTAGAACCGCTCCGGCTCGGGCAGATGGAAATACGCGGCATAGTTGAGACCATCGTCCTCGTGGTTGCCGAGCGAGGGCAGCATCGGGATGCGGTCCAGCACGTGCGCGAGCGGCACGAACAGCTCCTTCGCCCACAGCTCATAACGCGAACCACGGCCCACCAGATCGCCCGAGTGCAGGATGAACGCGGGATTCAGCGCCGGGAATTGCTCGGCGAGTTTTTGATGCCGCTCCGGACCGCTCCGCGTGTCGCCGTACAGAATGAAAGTCACTTCCCGCCCCGCGGGATCGAAGGTCGTGAACGGACGCTCGCCGCTGCGCTCGGCGCCGCATTGCACTTCGTAGTGGTAACGCGTGCCCGGTTTGAGCCCGGTCAGCACCGCTTCGTAAACATAGTACACCTGCTTGGGATCGGTGACACGCGTCGGCTTGATCGGGCCGAGCGTGACGTCGGCCGCCGCCGCGCAGCCATAGCGCACCGAGCCCGTGTCCTCGACCTGCGTTTCCCAACAGATCGTCATGGTCTCCTTTCCGGGCGCCTGGAGATAAGGGCCTTTGGTGAGCGGCGCACTGCGGAGCGCCCCGCTGGTGAACGCTGCCGCCAGCGCGGTCAGAATGCAGAGGAAACGAGAGGTGAAGATGCGCATGGGTTCGCCAGCAAGACGCACCCGCCGCGGGCTGGTTGCAAGCGATGATATGACCCACGAAGCCAGCCGCGCTGCGTGGCCGGCATCATCGGCCAAACATCACCCCCACAGAAATGATGTTAACCACGAAACACGCGAAAAACACGAAAGCGCGATCACCTATCCGTGCCCATCCGCAATCCGTGGTTTCATCTTAAATTCCGCAGATGAATCTCACAGAAGCCAACGAAGGGAACGAAGTCCAAGACGGTCTATTGGAAACCGCCGAGAGGATATGGTCACCCATCGGGGGCAGCAGTTTCACCGACGGGAAAACCGAACAACCCTTTGGTTTTTCCCGCTTCGTTCTCTTCGTTACCTTTTGTGAACCGCGAGTTTTAGGGTCACTGCGGCCGCAACGTCGCCACGGTGGCGCCCCAGCCGCCGGTGTGTTCGTCGCCCAGCCGGTAACTCACGACCAGCGGCGAGCGGCGCAGCAACGCATGCACCGTCTCGCGCAACGTCCCCGTGCCTTTGCCGTGGACGATGCGCACCGTGCAAATGCCGCGCTGCTGACAGGCTTCGAGATACGCCGGGATCAGCTCCCCCAGATCGCGCGGCGCAAACGTGTGCAGATCGAGCTCGCCCGTGATCGGCAACGGCACCGGCGCATCGTCGGGGGCGGAAGCGTTTGCGTGCATGACAACCGGGCGCGTGTCCCGCGGACCAACCGCGCCACGCTCACATATCGCTCAAGTGATCGTACGACGGCGGCGGCGCCGGGGGCGGCGTGGGGGCCGCGGGCTTCTTTTCGCCTGCGGCGGGCTCGGCCGCCGGCGCGCCGGCAGCGGGCGTTGCGCCCGCGGGAGTCGCGGGCGACGGCGGCGCGGCCGGAGTGCCGGTCGCGTTGGCGGCGGCATCGGTGGCCGGCGCGTCGGCGATCGGCGGTGGATAAGAATAGGACGGATCGACCGTCGCCGGATCCTGGATATACGGATCGTAATTGGACTCGTCCGCGATCGACGTGTTGGTCACCGCGGCACTCGGCGCAGATTGGTGCGCCGGCATGGGCGGCGGCGGCGGGGGCGGCTCCTCCATCGCGCGCTTGATTTCGCTCTCCACATCGCTCGCCGCCTTCTTGAACTCGCGAAGCGATTTGCCGAGCCCGCGCGCCAGCTCCGGCAGCTTCTGCCCGCCGAAGAGCAGCAGCGCGACGAACATGATCAGCAGCAGCTCGCCGCCGCCAATGCCGTCGATGAAGGCGATCAGGGGAAACGCGGTGCTCATGCGGCTGGGAAACGAGGTTGCGGCTGGTGTTCCACCGGGGGCGCGGCCCTCAACCGCGGCGCACGCGCTCCTTCTCGGCGTCGCGCTCCTCTTCGAGGCGGACGCGTTCGCTGGCGATCTGCGTCTTGATCTTCTCCACCTCCTCGGGCTTGCCCTCGGTCAACGCGGCTTCGAGGCGCTGTTTCAAAAAGATTTCGCGCTCCGCGAATTTGCCTTTGTACACGCGGTCGATGTCCGCGAGCCGGGTTTTCTGTTCGGCCGTGAGCGCCTTGTTCGCAGCGGGATCCGCTTTGTTCAGACGTTCCATGGCAAGTTCGTAGGCGCTTTTCATATCGGGAAAGAGGCCACAGTCATCCCCATTTCACTCCGAAAAGCAAGGCGAGGGCGACGAGCGCGCACGGCGGCCACCAACCGCCGCGTTTCGCCTCCCATTTTCCGGCATAGCCGGCGAGACAGGCGGCCAGCACCGCCGCATGCACCGCACCACCGATCCACGGCGCGCGAAACTCCGCCGCGAAAAACACCCCGGGCATCCCGTCCACAAACTGCCGCACGCCCGCCTCGATCAGCCAGAGCACCACCGCCGAGCCGTGGTTGAGCAGACTGGCCAGCGACGTCAGCCCGCACAGCCCGGCGACCAGCGAGCCAAACCCGCCGAGGATCACGAGACTCGACGCCGGGATCAGCACCAGGTTGGCGAAAAACGCGCCCGGCGTGAACAGCCGGAAAAATTGCACGCCGGTGATGAGGCTGACCAGCGACGCACCGAGCCCGAGCGCCACCGCCGCCGTGAGCCAGCTCCACGCCAGATCCGCCCCGCGATGCCACCACCGCCACGTAGCCGCCGGCAGCCACGCAAACGGCCGCCACCGCTCCTGCCACGCCTCGCTCAACGGCAGCCCGAACAGCAACAGCGCCGCCACGATGCCGTAGCTCATCTGAAAACTGGCCGTGAAGAATTGCAGCGGCGCGAACACCAGCACTGCCGCCGTCGCCGCCGCCAGCGTGGCGAGCGGGTTGACGGGCCGGCGCACCAGCAACGCCGTTTCCACTAGCGCCACCATCACAAACGCCCGCACGGCCGACGGCGCCGCGCCCGTGATGTCGACGTAGAGCCAGAGGATCGCCGTGCTCGCGAGAAACCGCGGCCAGCGCGGCAGCCGCAACACCCCCAGCCCGGCGTACAACGCCACCGCGATCACGCTGATGTGCAGCCCGCTGATCGCAAAAAGGTGCATCGTGCCGCTGCGCATGAAAAGCCGGTTCTGCTCGTCGCTCATCTCGTGCGTCTGCCCCAGCAGCATGGCGCGCAACACTCCCGCCAGCGCCGGGCGTTTCTCCGCAATGCCCGCGCCGAGGATCGCCTCGAACCGCTCCGCCGCCGCCGCGCAAAACCGGTAATACGCCGCCGGGGCGCGTTCCTCGGCGAGCATACGCCCGCGCGTCAGCCGGAAATTCACGCCGGCGTCGGCCAGATAGCGCTCGAACGTGGCCGCGGGCGGATTCTCCGGCACCGCCTGCAACACGCCCACCGCCGCCAGCTGCGCCGAGCGCACCGGCGCCGCCTGCCCCGTGCGCAGGTTGAGTCCGAAATACACGCTCTGCCCCACCAGCTCCCGCAAATGCGCCTCGGTCTGCGTGACGGTGGCCAGCCCGGTGACGCGATGCGCGTTGCCCTGCGCGAACACCCGGTCGATGCGCAGACTCACCCGCGCCTCGCGGGCGGGCAACGCGTCCCACTCCGGCAGCCGGCGGCGGTGGAGTTGGTAGCTCGCATCGCCCGCGAGCAACAACGCCGCGCTCAGGCTGAGCGCCCACGGCCAGCGTTTTTCCGAACGCCACGCCGCGCACGCGGCAACGACCGCACCCGCCAACGCGACGCCGAGCGCCCACGCCACGGGCAGGTTGACGCCGCAACGCCCCGCCACGAGTCCGGCGGCATACGGCAGCGCGAGCCAAAGCAACGGGGCGCGATGGCCAAGGCTTCGGGGTAACATGCCGAACATAAAACCCGCCCGCGCCCGCTACTGAACTCTATTTTTTCGCGCCGCGCACCCAGCCTTCGGGCACCTGCGCACGTGACACAGAGCACACAGAGGACAGAAAGAGCACACCGAGAGGGGTGAGAATATTCGCGGTTGGTTGCTCGATCCATTACCCCCGCGGTGTGGGCCTATACGAAGCAGTTGGACACAGAGCAGCGGTGTTGTCAGGCAAGGGCAAAATCGGGGTTTTGGATCAGTCGGTTCATGAGGCAGACCAGCTTCCGCATGACCGCGACCAAACAGACCTTGGCGGGTTTCCCGTGCGCACGGAGGCGTTGATAAAAGGCCGCAAGGATGGGGTTACATCGCGCCGTCGCGACGGCGGCCATATACAGAACGTGACGCACCTGCGACCGGCCCCCTCTGATGTGGCGGGGGGCATGTGTCGTGCCCGAGTCTTTCGGATACGGCGCCACGCCCATCAAGGCGGATAGTTGCGCGTCCTCGATCTGGCCTAGCTCTGGCACGTACGCGAGGACGGTGGCCGAGAGGACGGGCCCGACGCCCTTGATTTGTTGCAGCCGCGCCGACTTGGCCCGCAGGTCCGGATCGTGGTCGATATGCGCCCTGATCATGGCCTCCACCGCTGCGATCTGTTCTTGCAGGAAGGTCTTTTGCCGCTGCAAGAGCGGGCCCAGCGTCGGTCCGGCCAGCGCGCGGCGGCCTTCCACCTCGCTGAGCTGGGTCGTGAGCTGACGGCGGTGCTCCAATAGCTCGCGTAAGACGGTCGCGGACGGATCAGCTGGCACGGCCAGCCGCAGGGTGATCTTTTCTCCATAGCGGCGTAACAGGCGCGCATCAATCCGGTCTGTCTTGGCGAGTAAACCCTCCGCATAGGCGAAGGCCCGGACGCGCCCAGGTTGCACCACGCACACCTCGAGGCCGGCCCCGAGCAGCTCGGCCACGACGATCTTCTCGTAGCCGCCGCTGGCTTCACAGACGATCCGCGCGGTGCGCAGCAGCAGCAGTTGCTCGATGAAGTTCGCGCGCGCAGCGGCAGTGTTGGGGAAACTGCCCTCGGCGGTGTCGCTCATACAGTAATCGAGTTGGTCCTTGGCGATGTCCAACCCAACATAGTGGGGAATGGCGTTTGCAGGCATGGTTGACTCCTTCTTGCAATGCGAGCTCAAGGCTCTTTCAGCAGTTCGAGTTGCACCAGGTACAGGACGGCGGCCATGGCTCTGTGACGAGGTCGAGCCTCTGGGCACAGATCGGTCTGTCCGTCCTGTCGCACGACCGGCGGCCGGCCGGCCCTGCGTCCTGGCGACCGCCGATGCGGTTCTCGCACCAGCGGGCAAAGCGATCATGACCAAGGAAGCCTCCTGCGACGAGCTTAACGCCCCATTCTCGGAGGCTTCCTTGGTCACCGCTCTGCGACTTCTCATGGGTTTGGACATACAAGGCCACGGAGATAAAGCGGGAGTTCACCGAGAGATCAGGGGCAATTCCATTGCCCAACACACTCACCGTCAGGGTGAGCAACTCGGACAGACATGAGTCTTCCACTGGTTCCTCTCTGTGTTCTCCTTCCGCTTCTCTGTGCCCTCTGTGACCGGTCTGAACTGCCGTTTTTAAAGTGAGTACAACTTCGTCTGAAAACCAAAGCTTCCTCCGTGGACTCACCGCTTGGCGCGGTGATCTCTGTGTCGAGGTTCGTGCGATTCGCACCAGCCTGTGCCCGATTCTGGTGGAGCGCTTGTTCTCAAGACGCACGACGCGCGTTGGGGACAACGCGCGCCACCACGGCACGGCAAAACCAGTACTCGCCGGACATCGCTAACGCCGCACGGGAGCGGCCGCTGAATTGTGCACCGCGGCGCACAATTCAACCCCGGTGCAGTGCCACTATATTTACCCCCGATTTCGGTTTATGCGGTGCTGATAGTCGCGCGGAGTTCCTCGCGTCCCCAAAATGCACGTCGGCGAAGCTGGCCCGTAGCGGCCGAGGCAACGAGGCCGTCCGGAGCCGCAGTACTACTGGCCACATTGTCCAACAAGTGACCAATCAACCATACTCGGCCAGACCCGCTCCGCCTGCCGCAGCACTCGCCCCAGGTTCGCTGCAGCGCATGGCTAGGCCGTGATTCGTTCAAGTGTCCTCCGGGCCTGCTCCATGACCTCTCGCCAAACAGGACTCGCAAGCCATGTGCGAACAGTGCCCTGACTCTCTGGTAATCGATCAACGCGGGCGTCGTAAAACTGATGAAACTCTGCAAGGACTGCGCGCTCGTTGTCGCTGAACGTGAAATCAGTAGCGACATGCTTCGCATCGTAAAGTTCGTCGAACCACATGCAAACCAACTCTGCTGTAATATCCACGTGAGGCACGTTGCGCTCGTAAGCCAACTGCTCCTCCTCGCTGGCGAGGAGCTGCAGTAGCTCACTAATCTGCTCTCTTCGAGATGGCGTCGTGGTCATGGCGTGTGCAACGGCCTAACGTTGTATAGCCGGGAAAAAATGGGCTTTTTGTGCCGATAATTCCGTGCAATCGCGGAAAGTATCCTGGTGACTATAGTAAGTCCGGTGCTGGAGACTGCGGCGATCTGGTGGAACGTGCGCACAGGTGTGGCGGGCGACCGCAACTCAGCAAAGCGCGGAAATAATGACAAGCCTTCAGCCGTTTTGGACGCCTTCTTTGTGCTGATGGACGCAAGCGGCGGCTTCAGCGCACGCGGGGCTTTCGGCGGCATAGCTGCGCGTGTGGAAGCCACAAATGTTTGGTTTCCTGAAATACCACAGAGGCCTGCCGAGCCCGGCCTCGGCACCTCGGCCGCTACGGGGGGGCAGTCGCTCCGCGCCTTTTTTTCGTGCCCTTTCGTGTGTTTCGTGGGCCATACCTCCGTCTGCTGCTGAGTGTCGGGGAGGCTCGGCGCGCGTTGTGGACAACGCGCGCCGCCGTGTCGCCGACGCCTGCGCTTACTTCACGACCGAGCGCAGGACGATGTTGCGATATTCGATCTGCGTGTGGTCGCCCTGAAGATAGATCGGGCCGGGGCGGGTCACGTCGGACCAGAGCGCTCCACCGGTGCAGCCGAGCAACGGTTGGTTATCGATGATCTTTTGTCCGTTCAGGATCACCGTCACGTGGCGGTCGACCAGGGTGATGTCGAGCGTCTGCCATTCGCCGGCGGGCTTCTCCGCGGTCATCGCGGGGCGGATGCGGCTGTAGATCGCGCCCATGTTGTGCGGATCGAGCGGCTTGCCGTGGGAGTCGGCCACCTGGACTTCGTAGATGCCGCGCAGGTAAACGCCGCTGTTGCTGCCCTTGGTCGGCCGCGTTTCCAGCGTGAGATTGAAATCCTCGAATTCGCGCTCGCTGCGGATATTGCCGTACTTCTTGTGCGGCTTGCCTTCCTCCTGCACCGGGCGGTTGACGAGCACGCCGGCCTCGACGCTCCAGCCGTTGGCCGCGGTCGGCACGAGGAGTTTCCAGCCGGTGAGATCCTTGCCGTTGAACAACGCGACGGGCTCGCCGTATTTCACTTTTTTCAGATCGGGCGCAGCCGGCAGCGGCGGGAGGCGCTGTCCCTTGAAGTCGGCCTTCGGGCCCACCTTGCCCTCGCCGCTGGTCGTGCTGGTGGCGAGTTGCAACGCCTCGCCCGACACCGCCGCCACGATGGTCTCGACCGAGGGCGCGGGTGCCGGCTGGCCGGGGGCGGCTTTCTTGGCCGACGGGCGCACGCGCGTGAGCACCAGTTTGTCGCCATCGAGCTTGGTGCTGGTGACGGGCACCACGCTGCCGCCGCCCCAGAGAATCGAGGCCTGCAACGCGCCGTCTTTCTCCGTCACGCCCAGCCAGCCCGCGGCGCCGTTGGGCAGCGTGAGCGCCCAGTGGCCGAGATAGGGTTTAGCATCGCCGGCCGCAAAGACCGAAGTCACCGCGCTCAGCAGCGCGAGGAGGAGGTAGGATCGTTTCATGGTCACAGGATTCATGGGTGAATAAGGTTGGGTGTGGGGGTGAGTTGGCTATGACGCAGCGCAAAGGGCAAGAGTTGCGAAAACTTCGCGCGGCGCGGGTCCGCCTTCCGCCCACGGCTGGCGAAGGCCAGGGCGAGTTTCATCGCGGAGAAAGCACCGCAAAATCGCGCCAGGCCACTGCGAAGGTTTCTCCGGTAGTGGCCAACGAAAGCGATGTCTCAGATTACACCCCGGGCGCGCAGCTCCAGCAAAAACTCGCCCGGCGTGGCGATTCGCAGACCATAAACTTCGCGCCCAAGCTTGGTGGGGAAGTCGCCCTCGTCGAGCGTCAGCAACCAGTCCGCCCGCGCCGCCAAGGCGGTGATAACGACCGGGCGATCTTTCGCCTTCGGAAAGACCAGCGGCCGATCGAGCTGCCAGGCTGGCCCGCACGAAACACACCTGCGGCGCTATCTGCTTTTTCCAGAGGGTGGCGGCAGTTCCACGTAGCTTGGGCAGATTCCGCCGCGTCTCTTCGGCGCAATAATCGGAGCTGACGAGCTCCCACCCTGCGCCGACGCCTCGGCCACAACGAAACGCGAAGTCACGCCCAGCTCCCGCATCTTTGATTGCAGCGCCGCGGAGCCGGGGCTTAGTGATCTCGCCGTCATGCCTGCTGCCGACCAACCAGATCTCTTTGGCGACGACGCCGACGCCAGCCCCGACTCCACGCCGGAGTCGGCGGCGCCACGGCGGCCGCTCGCACATCAGCCGTTGGCGGCGCGCATGCGGCCGCGTGCGCTGGCCGAGGTCGTGGGGCAGGAGCACATCACCCGCGCGGGCAACTTGCTGCCGCGCCTCGTCGCGCAAAACCGGTTCGGCAGCCTCATCTTCTACGGCCCGCCCGGTACCGGCAAAACCAGCCTCGCCGAGGCCATCGCCGCCGAGACCAAAAGTCGCTTCGTGCGCATCAACGCCGTGATGAGCAACGTCGCCGAATTGCGCGACATCCTCGCCGCCGCGCGCCGCCGCCCCGAAGCCGCCACCATCCTCTTCATCGACGAGCTGCACCGGTTCAACAAATCGCAACAGGATCTGCTCCTGCCCGACGTCGAGGAGGGCAACGTCCGGCTCATCGGCGCGACCACGCACAACCCCGGTTTCTACGTCAACCCGCCGCTGCTTTCGCGCAGCCACCTTTTCCGGCTCGAACCGCACACCAGCGCGGTGATCGCCACCGTGCTCCGGCGCGCGCTGGCTGATGCGACCCGCGGGTTGGGCGAACGCCGTTGCGCCGCCGACGACAAAATCCTCGCCGAGCTGGCCGCGCTCTGCGGCGGCGATCTGCGACGCGCACTCAACGCCCTCGAAGTCATCGTGCTCAGCCTGCCCGAGGGCGCGGCGATCACCACCGCCGAACTCGAAGTCTTCGCCCGCGAACGCCGCATTCGTTACGATGCCGACGAAGACGAACACTACGACACGATCTCGGCGTTCATCAAAAGCTGCCGCGGCGGCGATCCCGATGCGGCGATGTACTGGCTGGCCAAGATGCTCGCCGGCGGCGAAGACCCGCGCTTCATCGCGCGGCGGCTGGTGATTCTCGCCAGCGAGGATGTCGGCCTCGCCGATTCGCGCGCGCTGCCGCTGGCCGTGGCCGCGCATCAGGCGGTGGATTTCATCGGTCTGCCCGAGGCGGAGCTCACGCTGGCGCACGCCACGTTGTTCATCGCCACCGCGCCGAAGAGCAACTCCGCCACGCTCGCGCTCGGTGCGGCGCACGCCGCGTTAAAAGCGCAACCGGTGCAGACGATCCCGGCGGCGCTCCGCAGCAAAAGCGGCCAGGCCAACAAACGCCTCGGCCAGGGCAAAGATTACCTGTACGCGCACGATTTTCCCGAGGCGATCGCGCCGCAGGCGTATTTGGAGAAACCGCTCACGCTCTACACCCCGAAGACCGCCGGCGCCGAAGCCGCCATCGCCGAACGCCTGGAACGTTGGAAACAGCTCAGATCCGGCCAAGCGTAAACGACCGCGTTGGCGCAGTCGGGTTGAGCCTGTATACGGCTGCTCGACACAGAGATCACTGAGACAAGCGGTGAGTCCATGGAGGAAGGTTTAATTTCCAGACCGCATAGGCCTCACCTCGCCAGGTGATGGATCGAGCGACCACCGTGAACTTTCTTTCACGTCTCGGTGTGCTCTTTCTGTGCTCTGTGCGCTTGTATGTCCCTCGCGCAGGCGCTTCGTTTGGGTTGAAGCGGCACGAGAAGACACCAGCTGCGTAAAATGCAGCCGCCAGCTCACCAGACGAGCTTGGCGGATGTTTTCCTCAATGGCTCCGCCATGCCCTTGCGGATGGAAACGCACATGCCCGGCTTATCGAGCAGATGGAGCGTCTCCTGAATGCTCCGCCAATCCTCCTCCGCCAGTAGCACCGCGTTGTTCCGTTTGCCAGTGATCTGGATCGGCGCATGGGAGGCGGTGGCTTCTTCGATCAATTGGTTTAGTTGAGTGCGCGCAAGTTTGACGGGGATCGAAGTCATGTTCGAACCGTACGTAATGGGATGCTCCCATCAAGTGATGTCCGAACGTAGCGCGGCCAATAATAGCCTCAGCGTTTGCGTTCGTAGACCTTGGTGAGCTCGGGAGCCTCGGACATGGCCTGCGGAGTAATCATCTCTCGTTCCACCGGAACATAGCCCTCGATGGAACGGATGAATTTCTCGTGCGGTTTCCAATTGAGGTCACCCAGCTTCTCCACCTTGCCCAAGTTTTTACCGGTCACCGTCCGAAACGCTTTGAAGATCAGTTCCGAGCAGTAGATGCGATCGTCGTCGAAGCGGTAGTGGATGTCGTAAGGCTTGCCCAAATAACCACGCGCCGCGGACAGAATGGCGGGAATTTTCGCGGCAAACTCCGGGGCCAGCCGATAGGCGGAAAACCGATTGCCTCTCCCTTGTCCAATCCAGCTTGAAATCGGCGTCTCGCGCACCGGCCCGATCGCTTCGATCACGACCAATTCATCCGCAGTTTTGGCGACAATGCCACAATGGGAAAAAGAAGAATAGGTCGCATCTTCGATGGTATCGACCAGCTCACAGCGTGGTAACGACTGGAACAGAATGTCGCCTTCCCGGATGTCGTAATCACGCGGCAGTTTGCTGAAACAACCGGTGAAGAATAAGGCCGTCAGCAAAAGTCCAATGGGCAGCAATTTTCTGGCACAAGCTGTAGGTGGCATCGGTTGCAAACTCCTACGCGAGTCAGCGGTACAATGTAAGCGCAAAACTCACTCGCTTGAAAGCGATGCCCGACGTAGCGCGGGTCTTCAGCCCGCGCTTGGCCAGTCCGCGGCGCACTTGGGCGCGGGCTGAAGCTCCGCGCTACGCCCGGACTCCTCACCGTGAACCCGCTTGCCGATGGCGGCGGCGACGCTAGGCTGCGCATCCATGAAAACGTCCGCGGTCCTCGTGTCCTCGCTTCTGTTGACGGCGGCGCTCGCCGCGACTTCCCCCGCCTCCGCCCGGTCGTCCGCGGTCAAGACCACGCCGGCCGCCCCCGCCCCCGCGCCGGCGCCGGCGCCGGCGCCGAACGCCAAGGAGAAAGAGGCGGCCAAGGAAGGAAAAATCGAGGGCGTCACCATCGCGCGCGCCAACGGCGGGTTCCTCGGCCTCTCGATCCTCAACGGCGGCTTCAAGCTCGCGTTCTACGACGCCAAGAAAAAGCCCGCGCCGATCAATGTCGCCAGCGCGACCGCCCGTTGGGCCACGCCGGGCAAAAAGAAAGTCGAATTCGCCCCGCTCAATCCCACCGACGACGGCAAGGCGCTCTACTCGCCCAAGTTCGTTTCGCCGCCGCGTACCTTCAGCGTGATCCTCGTGTTGCTCAACGCCGCGGGCGAGGTGGTGGAAAACTACACCATCGATTTCCGGGAATAAGGCGCAGCTCGATTTACGCGCGGCCGAGGGGCTTGGAGACATGGGCGGGACGCCCATGCCACGTGGCACGGGCGTCCCGCCCGTGGGTTTGCGCAGCCGCGCCCAAAGGAAAAACGTCCCGGGAATAATTAACGCCCTGCGGCGCGTTGACACCGCCCCGCGCCGCGGTGACGTTGCGCCCATGTCTCCCGCCGCGCACACGCCTTTCGACTCCGTCGAAGCCGCCGTCCAGGATATCGCCGACGGCAAGTTGATCATCGTCACCGACGACGAGGATCGCGAAAACGAGGGTGATCTGATCATGGCCGCGTCCAAGGCCACGCCGGAAACGGTCAACATGATGATCCGCTACTGCAGCGGCATCGTCTGCGTGCCGACGGTGGAGCACCAGCTCAAGCGCCTCGGCCTCGGGCCGATGGTGGCGCGCAACCGCGAGATTCACCGCACCGATTTCACCGTCAGCGTCGATGCCGCCCAGGGCGTCACCACCGGCATCAGCGCCTACGACCGCACGCAGACCATCCGGATTCTGGCCGACCCGGCGTCGCACGCCGAGCAGTTGGTGCAACCGGGGCACGTGTTCCCGCTGCGCGCCCGCCCCGGCGGCGTGTTGGAACGCGCCGGCCACACCGAGGCGGCAGTCGATCTGGCCACGCTGGCCGGACTGCCGCCGAGCGGAGTGTTGTGCGAACTGGTCAACGACGACGGCACGGTGCAACGCCTGCCGCAGCTGCAGGAGTTCAAGGCGAAGTTTGGCCTGCGCATGATCTCGATTGCGCAGTTGATCGAGTACCGCGCCCAGCGGGACCAATTGGTGGAGCTGGTGTGCGCGCAGCCGTTTCCCTCGGAGTTTGGCGCGTTCACGATGCACGTCTTTCGCAGCCGGATCGACAGCCGGCACCACCTGGCGCTCGCCATGGGGACGCTCAACGCCGAACCCGCGCTCGTGCGCGTGCACAGCGGCAACCCGCTCAGCGACGTCTTCCGCGGCACCGGGCCGGGGCTGAAAAACTCGCTGGCCGGTTCGCTCGACATCATCGCGAAGGCCGGCCGCGGCGTGGTGCTCTACATGGAGCCGCCCAACGCCGGCGAGACCTTGGTGCGCCGCCTCCAGGCCAAGCCGGGCGAAGCGCCTGTCACGATGGACCTGCGCGATTACGGCACGGGCGCGCAAATCCTGCGTGCGCTCGGCCTGCGCAAGATCCGGCTGCTCTCGAACAGCCAGCGTAAAGTCGTGGGCCTCGACGGTTACGGTCTCGAAATCGTCGAGCAGATGCCGGTCTGAGCCGGGTGCGGGAGGATTTCGGATTGCGGATTGCGGGGCAGCCGTTGCATTCAGTCCGTTTCACGTCCTGCAATCTGCATTCGCCATACCGCATTCCATGAGTCTTGCCGCTCCTACTGTCTCCGCGATCTCCGGCGCGCCTTTCCGCGTCGGTGTGGCGGCCGCGCGTTATAACGAACAGCTGGTCGACACTCTGCTGCAACAAGTCTGCGCCCGGTTGCGCGCCGCGGGGGTCGCCGAACGCCGCCTCACGGTCGTCCGCGTGCCCGGTTCCAACGAGCTGCCCTCCGCCGTGCAGTTGCTCGGCTTGAAGGAGCGTTGCGATGTGCTCATCGCCCTCGGCGTGCTGATCCGCGGCGACACCATTCACTACGAACTCATCGCCGACGCCGCCACCCACGCGCTCCAACGCGTCGCCCTCGATTTGCGCACCCCGGTGATCAACGGCGTGGTCGTGGCCGAAACACCCGCCCAGGCCAAGGCGCGTTGCGGCGGCAAGATCGACCGCGGCGCCGAGTTTGCCCAGGCCGCGCTGGAAATGGCCGCCCTCAACCGTCGTTTACGAAAAAAGTCATGAGCAAAAGCATCTTTGCCTTACGTCGCGACGGCCGGGTCGCCGCCCTGCAATATCTCTACGCCTGGAGCCTGAACACTCCCGCCGATCTCTCCGACGACCTCCGGTTGTTCTTCGAGCACCAGGAGCAGCCGCGCACGCATTACGCTTTCGGCGAGGAGATCATCCACGGCGTGCTCGAAAACCGGGAGACGATCGACAGCCACATCCGCGCCCTGGCGCACAACTGGGAGTTCGACCGCATCGCCCGCATCGATCTGGCGATCCTGCGCATTGCCATCTTCGAGATGCTCCACCGCAAGGACATCCCGCCGGTGGTCTCGATCAACGAGGCGATCGATCTCTCGAAACAATTTTCCAACGCCGACGCGAAGCGCTTCATCAACGGCATCCTCGACCGCCTGAAGGACCAGCTCGGCCGCGACTCCCGCAAGGCCACGACCGAGTAAGACGCGCCTGCCGCCACCGCGCGCGCTTCCGGCCGCACCTGTCCTCTTCTCTTTCGCGTCTTCAGTTTTTCCGCACCTCCGATGTTTGGTCTCTTCAAAAAATTCAAAGACGGTCTCGCCAAGACCGTCGCGGCGATCTCGGCGAAAACCCGGGGCCTGTTTGGCGGCCGGAAAATCGACGCGTCGTCGCTCGAAACCCTCGAAGAGGCGCTCTACGGCGCCGACTTCGGCGTGCAGACCACCGAGGAGATTCTCGAGGAGATCAAGAACGCCTACCGCAAGGACAAGGATCTGCGCGGCCAGCAGGCCGCCGAGATCGGCGCCGCCGTGCTCAAGCGCGTGCTCGACGGCAGCGAGGGCGTGCTCACGCCCGCCGACGCAGCGCCCACCGTCATCTGCCTGATCGGCGTCAACGGCTCCGGCAAGACCACCACCGCCGCCAAGCTCGGCTGGGATCTCAAGCAGGACGGCAAAACGACCGTCCTCGCCGCGTGCGACACCTTCCGCGCCGCTGCCGTGGAGCAGTTGAAATCGTGGGCCACGCGGCTCGATCTCGAAATCGTGGCCGCACACACCGGCGCGGATTCCGCCGCGGTGGCGTTCGACGCCTGGCAGGCCGCCAAGGCGCGCGGTCGCGATTACCTGATCGTCGACACCGCGGGCCGGTTGCACACCAAGCAAAACCTGATGGACGAGCTGGCGAAAATCCGCCGCGTCTTGCAGAAGCACGATCCCGCCGCGCCGCATCACCGCTGGCTGGTCATCGACGGTTCGCTCGGCACCAATTCCATCGAGCAGGCGCGCGTGTTTCACCAGGCGTTCGGCCTGACCGGCCTGGTGGTCACGAAGCTCGACGGCACCAGCCGCGGCGGCGCCATCGTGGGCATCTGGCGCGAGCTGAAGCTCCCCATTTATTTCCTCGGTCTCGGCGAGCAACCCGAGGATCTGCAACCGTTCTCCATCGAGAGTTACGCCAAGGCTGTCTTCGGTCTCGACGCGTAACCGCCGCCCAAAGCGGGCCTAAAGCCCGCTCGCACCGGCCGGAACGCGGGAAACCTTCACCGCGATTTGCGCCAGCCTGAAGCATTGCCAAACCGCGGCCCGCGGCGCTAGCGTCCCGGCCATGTTATTGCCCTCCCGTCGCACGCGCTTCCGCTGGCTCACGGCCGGGCTATTGATCCTCTCCGCCATTTCCTTCCTCGCCCGCCATGCGCCGCAGGCGACAGAGCGCACCCCCGGCGGGTCCGATCTCATGGCGGCACACCCCTCGCCCGCCCCGGAACCGGCCCGCGTCAACGACCCGAGCGCTGCGACCGACCAGCCGCCGGCCACGCGCTTCGCCGAGGCAACGCTGTTCGCGTTTGTGTCGCGGCCGGAATTTGCCGACAGCCTGGAGGCGAAGTTGCCCGCGCCGGCGAAAAAAGTGCATTACGTGCGCCTCAACCGCGACTGGATCGAGGGCAAGCAATCGCCCTTCTGGCAACGCCCGGGCGAAGGCCGTTTTCTCGTGCCGTTGCCCGACGGCGGCACGCTCCCGGTCGTGGTCGAGAGCAGCGAGATGCTCGACGCGGAGCGGTTCACCAGCGTGGGGCATGTCGAGGGCCAGCCCGCCAGCCGGGTGCTCGTGGCCTACCATCGCGGCGGCCAGCTCACCGCGTCGATTCAAGCGGCCGTCATTCCCAACCGGGATGAGAAGGCGGTGCGCAACTTCTCCGTTCGCGCCACCGGGGCCGCGGAAGCCCAGTTTTTCGAGATCGATGACTCGCTCGTGCCGCCGTGCGGTGGCGGACGCGAACCGATGATGGACGCCGATGCGCTCGCCGTGCTCGCACAGCGCGCCGTTGCCGGCCCGCAAGACGCGTTGGCCGATGGCACCGCCGCCAACGCGCCGCTCGGCGCCGATGGCCAGCCCCACCTCACGGTGGACTTGATGATGCTCTATACGCCAAGCGTGCTCGATGCGTTGACGGGCACCACCGACGAGCGCACCGCCGCAGTGCAAGCCACCGTCGACGCTGCCGTGCTGGAGGTGAACACCGATTTCGCGCGCAGCCTGATCGCCGCCCGCGTGCGCCTGGTCAAAACGGCCCGCGTGGATTACGACGACAGCCAGAGCAGCAGCAACGCGGTCAATCAGGAAGCGCTTTACGCCCTGCGCCGCTCCGGCGATGGCAAACTCGACGAGGTCCACGCGCTGCGCGACCAAGTCGGCGCCGACCTCGTATGTCTGCTCGTCGGACGTCGCGACAGCATCAGCAGCGGCATCGGCTACGTGCTCCAAGAGCCCACGCTGGCCGACACGACACTGGCGGCGGGCAACGACCTCTACGGCTTTTCGGTGGTCACCTACGCGACGGCGACAGGCAGCCATGTGGTCACGCACGAGCTCGGCCACAATTTCGGTTGTCAGCACGATCGGGAAAACGCCAGCGGCTCCGAAGGCGCCTATTCCTACAGCTACGGCTACCGGCTGACCGGCAAGAACGGCTACACTTACCGCACGATCATGGCCTACGCGCCCGGCACCCGCCTGGGTTATTTCTCCAACCCGGCCATCGTCGCCCCCGAGCCGGGCGTGGGCGTGCCGGTCGGCATCGCCGCCGGGCAGCCCGGCGAAGCGTGCAACGCACTCACCATCGACCGCGACGCCTTCGAGGTCGCCGGTTTCCGCCTCCAGAGACAGACCGCCGCCAACGCCGGCACGCTCATCAATGTTTCCACCCGCGCCTTCGTCGGCACCGGCGAGCAAACGCTGATCGGCGGCTTCGTCATCGGCGGCACGCAGTCGAAGAAAGTCCTGGTGCGCGCGATCGGCCCGGCCCTCACCGGCTTTGGTCTCGCGGGCGCACTCGCCGATCCGCAACTCAGCCTCGTCCGCGCCGGCGAAGCGCAACCTTTCGCGACGAACAACGATTGGAGCCTGCCATCCGCCCCGGTGACGCTCACCGACCTGTCCGTAGCCACCACCGCCTCGGGCGCGTTTCCGCTGGCCGCGGGCAGCCGCGACGCCGCGCTGCTCATCACCCTGGCGCCCGGCGCCTATACCGCGCTCATGACCGGAGCCAACGGCACCACCGGCATCGGCATGATGGAGGCCTACGAAACCGACCGCACAACCGGCGCCAAGCTGGTCAACCTTTCCACCCGCGGTTACGCCGAGAAGGGACGCGAGATGATCGCGGGCTTCGTGGTGCAGGGCAGCGCGACTGAGACCAAGCGCGTGCTCATCCGCGTGCAGGGCCCGAGTCTCGCCGCGTACGTGGTCAACGCCATGTACGACCCCTGTCTGGAATTGCGCGCGGCCGATGGCACGCTGCTGCTGGCCAACGACGACTGGAGCTTCAACGCCGAACTGGTCAATGGCGTCCGCGACGCCACCAAGCCGCTCGCCGTCGAGTACGGCGAAAAGGAAATCGCCCGGACGGGGCTCGCGCCGAAGAACCGCCGCGAGCCCGCCGCCCTGCTCGATCTGTTGCCCGGCGTGTACTCGGTGATCGTCCGGCCCTTCGAAAAAGCCGCCACCGCCACGTCGGCGGCGCAGCCTTCTCAGCCGGGCGTGGCGATCGTCGAGGTCTTCGAGGTTAATCCTTAAGCGCGCGCCGTCGCGGCGGCCTTGAGGTCGAGCAGCTCCTTCATCACCGGCGCCAGATCGGCGGCGCGATTGAGTCCGCCAAACGCATCGTGCAACTGGCGGTAGAGCGCGTACAGCCGGTGGTAAGCCTGCTGCGCCGCGGGATTGGGCCGGTACTGGCGCTTGTCGAGCGAGGTCATGGCCTTTTGCGCCCGGGGGAAATCCTTGTGCGCACCGGCGACGACCGCCGCGGCGACGGCCGCACCGAGCGCACAGGCCTGCGTGGAGCCGGCCACGAGCATGGTGCAGCCCGTGACGTCGGCAAAAATCTGCATCAGCATCGGATCCTTCCGCGCAATGCCGCCGGCACAGACGATGCGTTCGATGGGCACGCCGTATTCCTTGAAACGCTCGATGATCGTGCGTGCCCCGAAAGCGGTGGCCTCGATGAGCGCGCGGTAAATCTCCGCCTTGGTCGTGTGCAGCGTCTGCCCGAGTAACAGACCCGAGAGGCGCTGGTCGGAGAGCGTGGAGCGGTTGCCATTGTTCCAATCGAGCGCCAGCAGGCCGCTCTCGCCGGGCCGCTGCTTGCTCACTTCCGCCGCGAGTTTCCGATGGAGCGCGCCGTCGCCGTCGCAGACCACCTCGACCCACCACTTGAAGATGTCGCCGACGGCGGACTGGCCCGCTTCGAGCCCGTAGAATCCGGGCAGGATGGCGCCCTTGACGATGCCGCAAATGCCGGGGATGTCGGGCACCTGTTTTTGCGCCGAGATCACACCGCAATCGCACGCCGAGGTGCCGATGACCTTGACCAGCGTGCCCTCGGCGACGCCGCAGCCGATGGCGCCGTAATGCACATCGAATTCGCCGATCGCGATCGGGATGGCCGCGGGCAGACCGAGCTTTCGCGCCCACGCCATGCAGAGGCGGCCGGCCGGCTCGTTGGCATCGTAGGCGCGCTCGTAGAGCCGGTCGCGCAAGTCGGCCAGCTGCGGGTCGAGCAGTGCGAGAAACTCCTTGTCGGGCAACCCGCCCCAGTCGTCGCCGTAAAAGGCCTTGTGCCCGGCGGCGCAGACTCCGCGTTTCACCTTCAGCGGATCGTCAATGCCCGCGAGGACCGACGGCACCCAGTCAGACAATTCCACCCAAGAGTGCGCGGCGGCAAACACCTGCGGATCGACCGCCAGGCAATGCCAGATCTTCGCCCAGAACCATTCGCTCGAGTAAGAGTTGCCGCTGCGCGCGAGGTACTGCGGCCGGTGTTGGGCGGCGAGCTCGGTGATGCGGGCGGCTTCGCGCCAGCTCGTGTGGTCTTTCCACAACCAGCACTGGGCCTGGAGATTTTTCGCCCACTTCTTCTGGAGCGCGAGCGGGACGTTGCGGGCGTCGACCGGGATCGGACTGGAGCCGGTGGTGTCGACCCCGAGCCCGACGATTTTCTTCGGCGAAAAACCGCGCCGCCGCCGCGCCTGGGCGAGCGCGCCCTTCACGCTTTTTTCGAGGCCGACGAGATAATCGCCGGGATGTTGCCGCGCGAGTGCGTGATCGCGGGAATCGAGCAGAATGCCCTGCCGCCCGCTCGGGTAGTCCACCACGCAACTGCCCATCTCTTTTCCGTCGGCGCAACGAACGATCAATGCGCGCACGGAGTTGGTGCCATAATCGATGCCGAGGGTATACATGCGGGCCGAGCGTAGGAGACCGCCCGGGCAGGTAAAGGCCGGTTTGAGAAGGCTGTTTATTCATCCGGCCACCCCGGTGCGCCTCACCGCGGCGTCGCTTCCAATACCAGCACGCCGTACGGCGGCAGCGTCACGCTCGTCGTCGTGCCGGCGCGCAGTTCGTTGACCGGCGCGGGCGCGTCGGCGAACGGGCTGGTCACGGCGTACACTCGCGCCGCTCCGGCGGGCAGCTCGAAAAACTTTTCCACGTCCACCGCGATGGTCGCCGGTCGGCTGTCCGGATTGCGCAGCGTGAGGATGCCTTTCTGCGGCGACCAGGCGGCCCAGCCATAGACCGCCAGTTGCGATGGATCGCCGCCCACCCAGTGCGTGTCGCGGAGAATCTCGGCGTTCGCCCGGGCCCAACGCGCGGCGGCGGCGAGATCGTCCCAATGCCGCGGGCTCAGCAACTGGGGCGAGAGATAAAGCTCCTGCAGCTGCGTGCCGCTGCCAAAGTATGTGCGCACTTCCGCCGCGAAATCCTCGGGCGTCGCTGATTTCAGCCACGTGCCGCGATGCGCGAAAACCACGCCGTGCGACATCAGCGAGTTGAGGGGAAACAGCGGCCCGCGCACGACGACGTTGCGATACGTCTGCCAGTCGCGGTACGTCAGCCAGCGCTGCCGCTCCGTGCCGAAGCCGGCGTAATGATGATCGTTGCCGTCGCGCCAGATCGAATCGACCTGGAGCAGCCAGAACGGCGACGGCCACGTGCCGGTCGTCTGGTTGATGTACACGTCGGGATTGATCGCGCGCAGCTCGGCGACGAGCCGGAGCATCGCGTCGAAATCGCGCCCGGCCCCGGCATCGATGCGGCCGGTCTCGTCGTTGGAGCCGATGCCGTCGAATTTGAAATACACCACGTTGTCGTCGCGCATCGCGCTGACGCAGCGAGCGCGGAAACGTTCGTAATAGCGCGGGCCCGCCATGGCGAAACTGCCGTCGCGCACCTCGAAGCCCTCCTTCTCGCCGTATTTCAGACGCTCCAGCTTCGGTTTGCCGTAGCCGCCCCAAGGCGAGAGCCACAGGCCGATGCCGGTCTTCGTTGCCGCCGCGGTCGCGCTGACATTTTTCAGGCCCTGCGGAAACTTGCTGTGGAATTGCCAGAGGGTTTTCGGATCGTCCCAACCGTCGTCGAGCACGTAGGCGTCGAACTTGGCGCCGCGTTTCTGGATCAGCTCGCGGTCGAACGTCTGCATCGCGCCCAACAGATCGGTTTCGGAAAACGGATTCAGGAAGCCGAGGCTGTACCAGGTATTATAATGCAAAAACTGCCGGTAGGGCCGGGCGCGCTCGCGTTCGAGGTACGTGAGGAAACCGCGCCGCAGCTGCCCGGCATCGGTGAAGCCCACCACCACGCCGATGGCCGCCGTTTCGCCCGGACGCAGGGGATTCAATTGCGGCAACACGCAACGCACCCGGCCGGCGTCGACGCGATTCTCCGCGAGCGGATGTTCGATGCCGGCAAAAATTTGCCCCGCGACGACGGGTGAGCCGTTGAAGCTCCCGACCACAGTTGCGCCGGCCAGCGCCAGATCGCCCCAGCCGATCCCGGTCAGCGGCAGATCGCCCGTGCCGGTGTTGGTCACCTCGACGCGCAGACGCAGGTAACGCGATCCTTCGCGCAGCTCCGCCTGCCAGGTGACGAGGCAATGCCGCGCCTCGTCGCTCAGCCGCAGCGTCACCCGCTGGCCCGGCAGATGCAGCGCCGCGCGCGAAGCCTTGGGCTCCGTCGCCAGCGGCTCCGTGCGACACGAGCCCTCCTGCGCCAGGGTGCCGAGCCCGACAGTCTCGCCCGCGCCGAAGCGCAGCCAGAATTGCTCCGGCCCCACCGCGAGCGTTTGGCCGGTGGCGGTGTCGCGCACCTGCCCGGCCGCCGGACGCTTTTTCTCCAGCGGCCAGGTTGCGGCAATGGTGCCGTTGTCGAGCGACACGGTCGCAGTGTCAGCGGCGGCAGACAACGTTTGGGCCAGCAGCAGTCCGGCCGTTGCGGCCAGGAAGCGCGGCAACCAGCGGGAGCGGGAATGTGCGTTCATGAAAGGTGTCGGTTTAGGGCGCGGTTTTCTTCGGCGGCTTGGTGGCGGCGAGTTTCTCCACCTGCTTGCGCCAGGCCTCGGCCGGCATTCCGGCGCGCTGGGCGTCGGTCGCCAGCGCGCAGACGAGCAGTCGCAACGACGCTGCGGGCATCAGCTCGACCCACTGGCCCGGCGGATGCGCGAGCCGGGAAAGCAACGCGAGCTGTTCCTTCAGCCACGCTTCGTCGCGGCGCTCCGTCTGCCCGGCTAACGCGATCAACTTTTCGCCATAGGCACAGAGCTCGATCATGGCTTGAATCGTCGGACCGGCCTCGCGCGTGCGCAGCGAAACTGGCGCCAGCGTGTCGCGCACTTGCTCCGCGGCGGCACGCCACCCGGCCAGCTGCCGGACCAACGGCGCTACAGCCGCGGCGTCGCGCTCGCCGGGAACGAAGATCCACCGCGCCATCGCGTCGGCGAATTTTCGCGCGGGCGGACTGTCGGGACTCACGCAATCGACCAGGCCGGTGTACGGCAGGCGCTGCGTCGCCACGGCGGTGCGCTGGTAATGGCGTTGGAAATTTTTCACGGGCTCGACCGCCTGCAACATGACGCGCAGCGATGCGAGCGCCGCGGGGCTCGCCGCCTCGCCCACGAAACGCCGCAGCATGGCGTCGGCGTTGGCGCGATGCCGCAGGCCGGTTTCTTCGAGGCGCAGGCTGACAATCTCCATGCGTCGGAACATGTCGTCGCGATCGCGGATCGCGCCGGGTGACCACAGGCGTTCTGCGACGGCAGCGGAGCGCGGCCAGATGCGCGAATCGATCGTCTCCTCGGTGATCCACTCGCCCCACATCGTGGCTTCGCCGCCGAGGACGCGACGCTGCTCCTCCGGCGTCAGCGCGGTGTTCGCCGGCAGCGGCTCGTTGGCGTAGTGCCGCGCGACCGAGTCCATGTGATCGATGTAGAAACCGTGTGAGAGAATCACCTGGAAGCCGGCCCTGGCGGCCTTCGCCAGCGCCTCCGCGCCGCGCCAGGTGTGGATGATCGTGCCGGAGGGCAGGTCGGGATGCAGAATCTCGTCCCAACCGATCATCTTTTTGCCGTGCTTGCTCACGATCGTCTGCAACCGCCGGTTGAAATGCGCCTGCATGCCGGCGTTGTCCTTCAAGCCGTGTTCCCGGATGAACGCCTGAATGCGCGGGCTCGCGCTCCAGTGTTTGCCGTTCACCTCGTCGCCGCCGATGTGGAGATAGGCGTCGGGAAACAACGCGGCGATCTCGCCGAGAAATCCGTCGAGCATCGCGTAAACCGCTTCGTTGGTCGGATCGAGCGCGGGATCTTGCACGCCCCAGCGCCGCGCGATGGCGTACGGCCCGGGCTGACTGGCCAGCTCGGGATGACCGACCAGCCAGCTGGTCGTGTGCCCCGGCACGTCGATCTCCGGCACGACCCGGATGCCGCGCTCGTAAGCATAGGCGATAAGGTCGCGCACCTGGTCCTGTGTCAGGTAAAGCCCGTCGGAGCCGCACTCGTGCAGCCGCGGATATTTCCGGCTCTCAATGCGGAAGCCTTGATCGTCGGTCAGGTGCAAATGCAGCACGTTCAGTTTGACCGCCGCCATGCCGTCGATTTGCCGCTTGATCGCGTCCGCCGAAATCCAGTGACGGCTGATGTCGATCAGCAGCCCGCGCCATTGAAAACGCGGCTGGTCGCGGATCGTCACGGCCGGCACATGCCAGCCGCCGGCATCGCTCGCGAGCAACTGCCCCAAGGTCTCCAGTCCGCGCAACGCGCCAACGACGGTCGGAGCGCGCAAAGCGATCTGCGCGGCGGTCACGTCCAGCGCGTACGATTCGTCCTCGCCGAGCGCCGCCACGGCCGGGCCGGGCCCGTCGCACGTGACCGTGAACGCCGGCGACGCGCCCGCCGCTGCGTCGCGCGTGAGTTCGAAACCCATGCGCTCCTCCCAGCGCCGCAGGAAGCGTTCAATTCCGGCGCGCAGCCGGGCATCGGTGTGCGCCGGCGCCGCCACCGAGAATTGTCCCGTGATGGCCATGCGCCCCGTCGTCACCGACCAAGCCGCGGGCATGGGCATGAGGCCCAACTGCGGCGCGCTGGCGCCATCGACAACAGCGGCGTGGCCGCCGACACCAGCGGCCAGGCCCGCCATTACACAAGCGAGGAGAGAGAAGAAACGCATGAGGTGGAAGTTTTGCGCCGCGCGCGATCGCGACCGACGCGGGGCGGCTTTGCGGTTATGGGAATTTCAAAGGACTGCGATCGCCTGGAACTCTGACAGGTCCACAGCTCCACCCCGGACGGGGGCGGGCCGGGCGTCTTCTTTGCCGACAGAGAAACGGATGCCTGACGCTCAGGAGAACGGCCACCGCGCGTAGCAGGCGTGGCGGCCGTCAGCGTTTAGAACGAGCCCTTGAGGCCCGCGGAAAGTTGCACGCCATACTCGCGCACGGAGAGCTGCCGGGCGTATTCCGGCGTGCGCGCGCCATAGCCCAGCCGCACGTACTTTTCGTTGGTGACGTTGCGGGCGATGGCAAACAGGGCGAGGCGCTTGGTCATCTGATAGTCGACATTGAGATCCAGCGTCGTGCGCGCCTTCCAGTATTGATAGGCGTCGCTGCCGTAGCTCGCGAGTGCCGTCAGTCGCTGCTGCCCGCGATAATTCCACTTTGCGGTGAAGACGACCGGCTTCTTGGAGAAGGTGAAACCCCAGTTATAGCTCGTCGGCTGGAAGGCGGCGAAGTCCGCCGTGCGGTCGCCCTGCAGGCGCAGCTTGGTGGCGTTGGCGAACACCGAGAAGCTCCGCCCCCACGCGCCCGCAAAGCCCAGCGTCTGCCGCGCGCTTATTTCCACACCCGTCACGCGGGCCTTGCCCACGTTGTTCGTGGTGGTCAGCGCCCAGCCGACATATTTGTCGTCGAGATCCAACGTGTTCAGATCTTCCAGCGTCGCATCCTTCACGACCGAGCCGAAAAAGTCTTTGATGTCTTTGCGGAAACAGCCGGCCGTGAAGACGCCGCCCTCCTTGGTGTAGTACTCCAGGCTCAGGTCGTAGTTTTCCGCGCTCCACGGTTTCAGCCCGGTGTTGCGCACATTCAGCGAGCCCGGCGAGGTCGCGCTGCTGGCGTTCTCGGTGATCGTGATGAAGGGGATGATGCTGCCCAGATCCGGCCGGCCGAACGTCTCGGCGAAGGCCAGGCGCGCGATGAAGTCCTCGGTGACGTTATAGCTCAGATGCACGCTCGGGTAATAGCCGTGGTACGAGCGCTGGGAGTGCGTGCCCAGCGCCTTGCGGGTCAGCCGCAGCTCCTCCAGCGAGCCGGCCGCGCCTGCATCCGGCCGGCGGATGCGCGCTCCGTTGCTGTCGTAGACAAACGCGCCGCTGGCGTTGCGCACATAAACGTTGCTGGGCTCGTTGCTCGGGCCGGCGCCTTCGTCGTCGGTCTTCTCCCAGCGCACGCCCGTCAGCAGCCGGAGGCGGCCCTTGAACGGGCGCATTTCTATCTGCGCGTACAACGCCGTCACGCGCTCGTTGAAATCGAGCGTGTTGGTGATGCGCGAGACCTCCGCCGCCACGACCTGCGCCGGTGTGACGGTGAACAACCCGGGATTCTGCTGCCACGCCTGGTAGGCGATGTAGGGCGAGGCCCACGGAATATTCTCCCAGCCCCAATAAGTTTTCCGCCCGGCAAACGCCTTCGTCAGAAACGGCCCCGCGTCCTGATCGGGATTGGTATAGGTGTAATTGAACGCGTTCAGGCGCACCCGGCGTTTCTGCAACTGCTCGCGTCCGCCCACCTGCACCGCCGAGGGGATGCCCCACAGCTCCAGATTTTTCCGCACATTCAGGCTGCCGGAGTCGAAATTGTCGCGGATGTTGCCCCAGGACGCCTCGTCGGCGCCGGTCACCTTGAAGCTGTGGATGTCGTACAGGCTGATCTCCTGATTGGTGTTGTTGTACAAGCGGATGTTGCCCGGACGGGTCGGACCGACGTTTTCAAACACGACGCGCACCGGATCCTTCAGGCTCACGGCCAGCTGGTTGAAATTGCCCTCGGAAATATACCGCCGCCAGCTGCGCGACTGGGAGCTGGCCGCCGTCGCCTCCACGCGCCAGTCGCCGTTGTCGAAACGATAGCGAATATTCTGCGCGGTGGTCATGCCGGAGATGTGGTGATTCATGCCGCTCTGCGTGACGCTGCCGCGGCCGGTCGCGCCCGAGGTGAAGCTGTCCCCGTAGGTCAGCGGCACGCCGCCGGTGATCGAGGGCGATCCGTTGGTGCCCGTGGAAAACGTCATCTGAAAATTGCCGTTGTCGTCGCGGAAATAATTTCCCTGCACGCTCACGGACAGCACCGAGTGCGGCGCCACGCGCCAGTCCGCCTTCAGGCTCAGCGAGTCGCGTGTGATGTATTTCGGCGCGTCGATGAAAGAGTAGGCGCTGACAATCGGCTTGTCGGGCGAGGCGGTGAGCGCCTGGCCGGTGCCGGAGCCGGACTGGCCAAAACTGTAGCTCGAATGATTCTGATTGTTGAACTGCTTCGACATCAGACCCGCGATGACGATGCCGAAGTTTTTCGAGATCGGCAGCGTGTAATCGAAGTCGAATGCAGGCTGGATTTTGTAGGTCTTGGTCTCGTCGACGTACGCCGTTTTCCGCACCGCCAGCTCGTCGCCATTGCCCGCGAGATAGACCTTGTAATTGAACTGCGCCCCTTTGCGCTCAAAGGCGCTTTTGCTCACCATGTTGACCGAGCCCGCGAGCGAGCTGGCCGGATCCGCCGGCGTGGGGACTTTGGTGACCTCGATGCGCGAGGTGTTGTTGATCGAGACCTGCTTGAATTGAAACGTGCGCGAGCCGCCGGTGCTCACCGCATTCGCCGTCTGCTCGCCGTCGATCGACACCTGCGTGAAAGCCGCACCCAAACCGCGGACCGACACCTCGATCGGCGAGGCGTCCTCATAGTCCACCGTGATGCCAGGCAGAAAGCGCATGAACTCGGCGACGTTGCCGGCGGTGATGTCGCCGTACGCATCGGTCGAAACGACGTTTTTGATATTGGCCGCGAACCGCTGCTCGTTGGCCGCAAGCGACATTCCCTCGGTCTCCTTCGCGGCGGAAACGACGAAGGTGTCGAGCACGACGCTCTCCTCGACGCTGCCGTAGCGGTTGACGTTGGTCAGCTGGATGTCGCGGGCGATGTCCTGCCCCGCGACGACGGCGACGGTGACGGTCTTGACGTCCAACCCGGTGTACATGACCTCCAACACCGCCAGGCCCGCCGGTGCCTGGTTAATCCGAAAAAAACCTTCCTGATCGCTGAAGACTGCAAGGTTGGTGCCGCGCACAGTGACGCGGGCGTTGTTGAGATACTGGCCGGTGACGACGTTGGAGACGCGGCCGGTGATGACGCCGAATCCGTTGGCCGTGGTCGGCGGCGCGGCGGGTGCCTCCGTGGCGCGCTCCTTCGGCTTGCGCAGGATGGTGAACGCGCCGGTGCGGGCGTTCTGCTCGGCGACGAGTCCCGTGCCCGTCAGCAACAGCTCAATGGCTTCTTTGGGCGAGTAAGTTCCCTTCACGGCGTTGGTCTTCACCTGCGCCGTGTTCTCGCTGGAAAAAATGATCTCCAGCCCGGATTGCTCCGCGAACTGCCGGAGCGTTTGCGCGGCATAGGCCGGCGGCAGGTCGAATTTCTTCCTGGCGGCATCGTCGGCCGGAGCCGCGGTCAGGTTCGCGAGGCCCGCCAGCCAGAGGGAACAGCAAACGGCGAAAGCCCGGAGTATGGTTCTTGGGTAGGGTCGGCAAGGAGAGGTCATAACCACTACGGCAAACGAGCCGCCCAAATCCCCTACAAAAAATTTTCGCGGAGCGCGAGCGCGGCTCCGGCCGCCGGCTCACTGCCGCCGCAACCGGATCTCGTTGCCCTGTTTTTCCGCGCGCAAATCGAATTCGCCGTTCAACAAGCGCAAGAGCGCCTCCAGGTTGTCGGCCCGCAGTACGCCGCTCAGGCGCAGCTGCCCCAGCGCCGGCTCATCGAGCACCAGCTGCTCGGTGTTGTAGCGATTGAACAACACCACGGCCTCCGCCAGCGGCGTGTCGACCAGCTCCAACCGCGGCACGCGCCACGCAAGCCGGCTGTTGAGCTCCTCCGCCGGCACGCTCGTGACTTGCGGCGCCACGCTGGCCTGCGCCGGCGCCAGCTCGATCACCGCCCGCTTGCCCGCATCCACGGTCGCCAGCATCGTGACTGCGGTCGGATGGGCCGCAGTCGATTCCGCCTGAGGTCTGGCTTGTTCGACGGCAACGCGTCCTTCCGTCACCAGCAGCGCGACTTCGCGCCCGCCCAGCTCCACGGAAAACGCCGTGCCCACCGCGCGAAACTCCACGCCGCCGGCCGTGACAACGAACGCCCGTCCGGCATCCTTCGCCACCTGGAAATGCGCCTCGCCTTGCTGCACCGTCACGCGCCGCAACGGTCCCGAGAAATCCGTCACAATCGTCGCCCCGGCCTTCAATTCCACGATACTGCCGTCGGGCAGCGTCCGCGTTTCCGGCTTGAGCACGAGGGCATGCGCGGTGGCCATCCGCTCCGGCACGGCCTGCTGCCTGGGCAGCCACCAAACGCCCACTACCACCGCCAACAGCATCGCCACGCTCGTGGCCGCAATGACGCGGCGTTGGCGGCGACGGCGCAGATACACCTCCAAGTCGCGGATGACTCGGTCGCCCGCGCCGATCTCCCGCGCCCAGTCCAATGTCGTGCGCTGCGTCTCGGCAGAGCTGGAGCCCGGAGGAGTTTTTGAATCGGAGCTCATGGCTGGGAATGGCTGCTGATGCCGCGCTTGCGGAGAAAATCCTCGCAGCGACGTACGCCGCGGGCGACTTGCTCCTCCACGGTGCGCTCGGAGATGCCGAGCAGTTCGGCGACTTCCTTTTGTGGCATCCCTTTCAATTTTCTTAAGATGGTGATTTCACGACAACGCGGCGGCAGGGTGGCCAGCGCCTCGACGAGAAAGGCGAGCCTTTCCTGCTGTTCCGTCGATTCTGCCACACCCGGCTTATCTTCGATGACAGGCAGCGCGGCCAAATCCCCTACGGTAAAAACGGGCGAGATGCGCTGGCGGTCGACGAGATTGAGCGCCACATGCCGGGCCACCTGGAAGAGAAACGCACGCGCCGAACGGATCGGATGCGCCGCCCGCGCCTTCCAGATCCGGACATACGATTCCTGCACGACATCGTCGACATCGCGCACCGCCGGAAACGCGCCGCGCAGGTACGCCTTCAATTCCGCGCCGTACGGTTGCACCTCCTTGGTGAACCATTTCGCCTGCTCCGCACGATCGGGAATGATCGTGGTGTCGGCAGCGGAGAGAGAGGCGTCGCGCGGGGTGGTCACGCCGGTGAATCCGTGTTCCAAGTACCGCAACCGTCAAGCGGGAAAACCGCGTAGCGCCTGCGCGGCTGCCGAACTCGCTTCGCGCCAAGGAGGCGCCGCGCGTTAAAATTTCCGGCCGCCGCTCCGCCGCCGGAGATTCGCTTGCGCGCCGTGGCGGCCCCGCGCACGCTCCGCCCCGTCCCCGCCCCGCCGGGCCCATTGTGTCATGTCTTCCGCCGCCGCCATGTCCGCTCCCGACCCGCTGCTCGAGGTAAGCGATCTGCGCACGCACTTCTTCACCGACGCCGGCGTGCTTCCGGCGGTGGACGGCATCAGCTTCACCCTCCGCCGCGGCCGCACACTCGCGCTTGTGGGCGAATCCGGTTGCGGCAAATCCGTCACCAGCCTCTCGCTCCTGCGACTGATCCAGCCGCCCGGCCGGATCGTAAGCGGCAAAATCCTGCTCCACTCCGCGCGCCTCGGCGACATCGACATCGCGGCGCTCCGCTCACGCGACGACCTGCTGTATCTCGTGCGCGGCGGCCTCGTCAGCATGATCTTTCAGGAGCCGATGACCGCGCTCTCGCCAGTCCACACGGTGGGCAGCCAGATCATGGAGGCGATTCTGCTCCACCGCGACATCTCCGCCGCGGAAGCGCGCGCGCTGACCCTCGACATGCTGCGCAAGGTCGGCATGGCCGGCGCCGAGCGCTGTTTCGACCAGTACCCGCACGAGCTGTCGGGCGGACTCCGGCAACGTGTGGTGATCGCAATGGCGTTGGTCTGCCGGCCCGAGCTCCTCATCGCCGACGAACCGACCACCGCGCTCGACGCCACCATTCAAGCGCAAATCCTGCGCCTCATCCAAGTGCTCCAACGGGAAATCGGCTGCGCGGTGCTGCTCATCACGCATGACCTCGGCGTGGTCGCGCAGGTGGCCGACGACGTCGCCGTGATGTACCTCGGCCGCCTGGTCGAGCAAGGTCCGGTGCGCACGATGCTCCGCCGCCCGCGCCATCCCTACACGCGCGGCCTGCTGCGCTCGATCCCCTCGCTCAACACCGGCCGCCGGCTCGACTCCATCCCGGGCACCGTGCCGTCGCTGGCGGAAATTCCGCCGGGCTGTCCGTTTCATCCGCGGTGCGCCCACGCCCGGCCGGGCCTGTGCGACCGGGGCGGCGCGCCGGCGCTGACGGCGTTGTCGCCGACGCACTCCGTCGCCTGCCTGCGCGCCGAGGAAATCGCGGAGGCCACGCCATGAATGCGCCCGCCGCCGCGCCGCTGCTCTCCGTTCGCGGGCTGAGCAAACATTTCCCGGCCCGCGCCTCTGCGCCCGCCCCCGGCCCGACGCGCGCCGTCAACGACGTGAGCTTCGATCTCGCGCCGGGCGAGACGCTCGGGCTGGTCGGCGAATCGGGCTCGGGCAAAACCACCACTGCGCGCTGCATCCTGCGCGCCCTCGCGCCGACCGCGGGCCAGGTTTTGTTTCGCCAGCGCGACGGCGCGGTGGTCGATCTCGCGGCATTGCCCGAGCGGGCATTGCAACCGCTGCGTCCGCAGATGCAGATGATTTTTCAGGACCCGTTTTCGTCGCTCAACCCGCGCCTGACCGTGGCGCAGATCGTGGGCGAGCCGCTCGACATCCACCGGCTGGGCAGCCCGCGCGAACGCGAGGAACGCGTGGTCGACATCCTGCGCAAAGTGGGCCTCCAGCCCGAACACCGCACCCAGTACCCCAACGCGTTTTCCGGCGGCCAGCGCCAGCGCATCGGCATCGCGCGCGCCCTGATCATGCGGCCGGCGCTGGTCGTGGCCGACGAGGCGGTGTCGTCGCTCGACGTCTCGGTGCAGGCGCAGGTGCTCAACCTCCTCAAGGACCTGCAGGAGGAATTCCGGCTCACCTACCTGTTTGTGGCGCACAATCTCGATGTCGTGCGCAATTTCTGCGACCGCGTGGCGGTGATGTACGCCGGCCGCATCGTGGAACTGGCGCCCGCCGCCGGGCTGTTCGACGGTCCGTTGCATCCGTACACGCAGGCGTTGCTCAGCGCCGTGCCGCCGCCCGATCCCGATGTGAAAATGAAGTTCGACCTGCCGGGCGAGATCGCCGATCCGACGCGCCTCCCGGAGGGCTGCGCCTTTCATCCGCGTTGCCCAGAGTGTTTCGCGCCCTGCAAGCGCCTGCTCCCCGAGCTGCGCACGACCGCGACGACCGACGAGCTCGGTTGCGTGTACGCCAGCCGCGCCGTGGCCTGCCACCTGCGCGACCCGGCGCACCGCCCGGGCCACGCCTGACGCCGCCCGGCGCAATTGGCTCCACTTTCGCCGGCGCTTCGGGTGTCTTGTCGGCATGACACACCCGCGATTTGTCCGTTTGGCGCTGGTCTCTTTGCTGGCGCTGCTCCCGTGGTCGTTGGCCCAGGCCGAGGCCGCGCCCTCCGCGAAAAAGCCGGTCCAGTCCGTCGACGATCTGCCGCGTCACACCTACCCGCTGACGCAGCCGCCCTCGGTGATATTGAAGGATGCCGCCGCGTTCGCCCGGCTCGCCGTCGCGGTGAAACAAAACATCGAGGCCGATCTCGCGGCGTACGACATCCAGGACCGCACGACACTCCAGCGCTACAAGGGCGCCCTGCTCGCGCTCGCGTTGCTCGACGGCAGCCACGACACCGCACGCCGGCTGATCGCCGAGTTGCGCGCGCTGGAAGAGAAGCCCGGCCTCAAGCTGACCGCCGGGCTCCTCTCGGAAGCGTGGCTCAACGCGCGCCGCCAACCCGGCGCGCCGCAGGATTTCGCCGCCGCGTTTCAAGCCGAGGTGTCGGCCCTCGTCGGCCGGATGCCGTGGGATCTCGTGCAGGACGAAATCAAGCGCATGAAAGCCGGCTTCGAGGTGCGCAGCGAAGCGCTGTTGATCGGCGTCGCCCGCGAGCAGCTCGATCCCGCCGCGCAGCAAACCGGCGCGATCTCCGGCGATGTCGCCGCGCAACTGCTCGCCATGCGCAACCAGCTGGTGAATTTCCTGCCGCTGAAAACCGGCATCGTCGCCGCGCTCGACGCCGTGGTCGCGGCGCATCGCGTCACGAAGCCCGACCGCTGGACGCCGCGGCTCGCCACGCTCGCGGCCGACGAAAAAGCCCGGCCGGTCGCGGTCGGCGTCTGGGATAGCGGCGTGGACACCGCGCTCTTCACCGACCGCCTGCTCGCCGACGCGCAAGGCCGGTGCGGCTTCGCGTTCGACCTGCACGCCGACCCGGTGCCGGAGTTGATTTTCCCGCTCGGCGATGCCGCCGCGCGCATGCCCGGCGTGATGGCGCGCCTGAAGGGCTTTCTCGATTTGCAGGCCGCCGTGGACAGTCCCGACGCCACCGCGCTGAAACGCTACATGAGCGAGCTCAAGGCGGAGCAGGTGAAGGCCACCATCGAGGACCTGAGCCTTGCCGGCAATTGGTCGCACGGCACGCATGTCACCGGCATCGCGCTGGCGGGAAATCCGTTCGCGCGCCTCGTCGTCGGCCGCATCACGTTCGACCACCGGATGATTCCGGAGAAACCCACCGTGGAGCAGGCGCGCAAGGACGCCGCCGCCTACCAGGCCGCGGTCGATTACTTCAAACGCGCCGGGGTGCGTGTCGTGAACATGAGCTGGGGCGGCGCGTTGAAGGACGTCGAGGAGGCGCTCGAAGCCAACGGCGCCGGCGGCACCGCCGAGGAGCGCAAAAAACTCGCGCGCGAAATCTTCGACATCGGTCGCGCCGGCCTCCTCGCGGCCTTCAAGAGCGCGCCCGGCATCCTGTTCGTCACCGCGGCCGGCAACAGCGACAACAACGTCAAATTCGACGAAGTCATCCCGTCGTCGTTTCAATTGCCCAACATGATCACCGTCGGCGCGGTGGACCAGGCCGGCGAGGAGACGTCGTTTTCCAGCTTCGGCCCGATGGTCAACGTGCACGCCAACGGCTTCGAGGTGGAAAGTTTTGTGCCCGGCGGGACGCGGTTGAAATTTAGCGGCACCTCGATGGCGTCGCCGCAAGTGGCCAATCTCGCCGCCAAGCTCATCGCCCTCGATCCGGCGCTCACGCCCGAGGCCGCCCGGGAGCTCATCCTTGCCGGCTGCGAGCAGCGCGGCCGCGTCAACCTCGTGCATCCGGCCAAATCCGTGGCGCTCCTGCGCGCGAAGCTGGCAGATATGAAATAGACGAAAATATGCAGCATTGCCCCGACTCTGCCGTTGCTAGCGGCGCGCCGGTTCGGCAATAAACACCGCGTTTTCCCCCAACCACCACCGCATATGCCCAGACCTGTCACACTCTTCACCGGCCAGTGGGCCGATCTTCCGCTCGAACAGCTCGCGCCGCTCGTCAAACGCATGGGTTACGATGGCGTCGAACTCGCCTGCTGGGGCGACCACTTCGACATCGACGCCGCGGCCTCCAGCAAGAAATACGTCCACGATAAGTGGGCGCAGCTGAAGGACCACGGCCTCACCTGCTACGCGATTTCGAACCACCTGATCGGCCAGGCGATTTGCGACAACATCGACGCGCGCCACCAGAGCATCCTCCCTCCCGACGTCTGGGGCGATGGCGATCCCGAGGGCGTGCGCAAACGCGCCGCCCGCAAGATGGCGCTCGCCGCCAAGGCCGCCCGCGCATTCTTCGACGCCAAGCCCGGCCGCAAGGGCGGCGACGACTTCCCGGCAGTGGTCAACGGTTTCACCGGTTCGTCGATCTGGCACTCGCTCTACGCCTTCCCGCCGACCGCGCAGGAGTATTGGGAAAAAGGATTCCAGGATTTCGCCAAACGCTTCGGCCCGATCCTCGAAGCGTTCGAGAAGGCCAACGTCAATTTCGCCCTCGAAGTGCATCCGACGGAGATCGCCTTCGACATCGCCTCGGCGCAACGCGCCATCGACGCGGTCAAGGGCCACCGCCGCTTCGGCTTCAACTACGACCCGTCGCACCTCGGCTATCAGGGCGTCGATTACGTGAAGTTCATCCGCGCGTTCGGCAGCCGCATCTACCACGCGCACATGAAGGACGCGTGGTGGGGCCACGGCGACGGCTCGGTCGGCGTCTTCGGCGGACACACGAATTTCGGCGACGCCCGCCGCTTCTGGGATTTCCGCTCGCTCGGCCACGGCGACATCAAGTTCGAGGACATCATCGTTGCTCTGAACGACGTCGGCTACCGCGGCCCGCTCTCCGTCGAGTGGGAGGACATCCGCATGGACCGTGTGCACGGCGCCACCGAGGCCGCCGCGTTCGTGCGCAAGATCGACTTCCCGTCGAGCCAGCTGGCGTTCGACGCCGCGTTCGACAAAAAGAACCAGTAACGTTCTCCGCTCAAAAACTCCCTCTCCCATGCCCTCCCCTCGTCCCCTCAACGTCGGCCTCATCGGCGGCGGCAAAGGCGCCTTCATCGTGCATCCGCACCAGAAGGCCATTCACTTCGACGGCACCCGGCGCGTCACCGCCGGCGCGTTGTTCCCCGATCCCAAGATCGCGTTGGAAGAAGCGGCCAACTGGCCGTACCCGATCAAAGGTTACGCGTCCTACGCTGAGATGATCGCGGCCAACGCGACGCTCCCGCCGGACCAGAAGCTCGACTACGTGCTCATCGTCACGCCGAACTTCGTGCACTTCGACCCTGCGATGAAGGCCCTCGACGCCGGCATCCCGGTGTTCTGCGAGAAGCCGCTCACCGTCACGCTCGACGAAGCCGCGCAGATCGTCGCCAAGGTGCGCGAGAAGAAAATCCCGTTCGGCGTCGCGCACACCTACCTCGGCCACTGGACCTCGCGGTTCAGCCGCTACCTCGTGCGCAGCGGCCTGCTCGGCGACGTGCGCTGGGTGGACGCCTACTACATCCAGGGCTGGCTCGCCACCAAGGTCGAGGCCACCGGCAACCAGCAGGCCTCGTGGCGCGTCGACCCGAAGAAGGCCGGCGGCTCCGGCTGTGGCGGCGACATCGGCACGCATGCGTTGATGCAGTTGCGCTTCGTCACCGGGCTCGAAATCGAGGAGCTCTCCGCCAACCTCGAAATCTTCGTCAAGGGCCGCCCCATCGACGATCATTTCACGGCTTACTGCCGCCTGAGCAACGGCGCCCGCGGCATGGTCCGCGCCTCGCAGATCGCGATCGGCCACAAGAACGACCTCGGCATCGAGGTCAACGGCACCAAGGGCACACTGCGCTGGAGCCAGGAAGATCCGGAGAAAGTCGTAGTGAACATCATGGGCCAGCCCGACCGCGTTTACTGGCGCGGCGCGATCTCGCCCAACGACGGTTTCCTGCCCGCCGAGCTGCCGGCCGACCTCATGGCCGAGCCCACGATTCCGGCCGGACACCCCGAGGCGTTCCACGATGCGTTTGCCCGCCTCCACCGCTGCTTCGAAGCCGACGTCCGGAAATACCACGCCGGGCAACCCTTCGCCTGCGACGGCTCGAAGTACGCCAACGTCGAAGACGGTTGGATGGGAATGGCCTTCCTGGAGACCGCGCTGAAGTCCTCCGCCGCCAACGCCGCGTGGATGAAGCTTCCCGCCAAGGTCTAGCCCCGGAGCGCCGCCGCCCCTCGCGGCCCGCGCCCCCGACATAGCAAACAGCCGCGCTCCCGAAATGGAGCGCGGCTTTTGTTTGCGCGCCTGCCGGGCGCTACGCAACAGAGCCCCGCCAGCCTCCGGTTCGTCGGGGCTGCGACCCGCAATTTGGCGCGCGCACGCCAAATTCAAACACCCCCAGGAATCGCCCACGAAACACGCGAAAAGACACGGAAGCGAACTGAGCTCCGCCCCCCGGTCCTCAAGACGCTCGGAGCGCGTTGGGGACAACGCGCGCCACCTCCGTCAGCCTATTCGGCGACGCTCAATCCTCCTTCGGACGGCCGCAGATTCGTCATCCCCGACGCGCAGCTTCGATTTTGGCGATGTCGATTTTCTGCATTTCCATCATGGCCGCAAAGGCGCGCTTGGCCTCCGCACCCCCTGCAGCCATGGCGTTGGTGAGGGCGCGGGGCGTGATCTGCCACGACAGCCCCCAGCGATCCTTGCACCAGCCGCAGGCGCTTTCCTGGCCGCCATGACCGACGATCGCGTTCCAGTAACGGTCGGTTTCTTCCTGAGTGTCGGTCGCGACTTGAAAGGAAAAAGCCTCGCTCTGCGAAAATTCCGGCCCGCCATTGAGTCCGAGACAGGGAATGCCGAGGACGGTAAACTCTACCACGAGCACATCGCCCTCTTTGCCCGACGGGTAGTCGCCCGGCGCGTGGTGCACCGCGGTCACTTTGCTATCGGGAAACGTCGCCGCGTAAAACCGCGCCGCATCGAGAGCGTCCTTGTTGTACCAAAGGCAGATTCTGTTTTTGGGGATCGATTTGTTCATAAATGGATTTCGCCACGACCTCGGGCGTGAATGAAGCAATCCACGCGATTCGCGCAAATCGACCGGCCAAAAGAAACTGACGCAGACTGCGGTCCGAAGCCACCTCCGCAAAGTGAGCCGAGCCGAGAGAGCCGGGCCCACGGTCAGTTTTTAATACCAACAAAGCCCAAGCATTCTGATTTTGAACAAAAGCAATCGAAGATAAAGAAGTCCGATGCAGTCTGCGCTTTGTGCGCTTCGTTTCCTTCGTTAGCTTTTGTTCAATGGTCTAAATTCAGGAGGAGTTTGGTATAACCACCTCTTTCTGACGCCAAGCCGGCGGGGATAAACCCCGCCCCACCGCCGGCACACTTCGGCCAGCCGAACCCACCGTATTCGGCGGCTGACTCTCTCTGCCGCTTCCCCGTAGCGGCTGAGGTGACCCGGTTACTGGCGCGATCGTTTTGACCGAAATGGGTCATTCCTCCTGCTACCGTTGTTTACGAGTTCCGACCCAACTTCCTTCGCCACCTCGCAAAGAATTGACTACAAAACATAAAGTCCGACCCTGCACTTAGATTACCCTGCGCTCAGATTAAAACCTCGCTGAGACAACACATGAAACAACGCATCGCCTCTTGGCTCACCCCTGTCCTCGTCATCGCCCTCGCCCTGCCCTCCCTCGTGGCGGAAAAGGTCAAAGAAGAAGCCGCAGACTTCGATATGCACGCCGCCCACGTGCGCTATCATTTTCAGGATAATGATATGGATTTCACCTTCGGCTCTGTGGTGCTGGGCAGCGCCACCAACGGCGGGGTGGAGATCGGCGAGGCCTTTGCCACCGCCGCCAAGATCAAGGACGGCGACGCGGCCTCCTGGCAGGCCGAGTGGCTAAACATGGCCAAGATGGCCGAGGCGCGTGGCGAGAAGTCGCTGGCGGGCGGCCACAAGGTCAGCGCGCGGCAGCAGCTCATGCGCGCCTCAAACTATTACCGCATCGGCCTGCTTGCCATGCTGCCCGACGACCCGCGCCTGCCTGAGGCCGGCAAGAAGAGCCGCGAACTCATGCGCAAGGCCGGCACGCTCATGAACCCGCCGCTGGAATACTTCGAGGTCCCCTTTGAGGGCACGGTGCTGCCGGGCTACTTCCGCGCGGCCAAGTCCGACGGCAAGCCCTGCAAAACCCTGCTCATGCTGGGCGGCGGCGAAACCTTCGCCGAGGATTTGATCTTCTACATCATGCCCCAGGCAACGGAGCGCGGCTACAATTTCATCACGGTCGACCTCCCCGGCCAGGGGCTCATGCCGCTTCAGGGCAAATTTTTCCGCGCAGATATGTGGAAGGCCGTCATGGCCGTGGTGGACCAGAACATCAACCGCCCGCAGATCGACAAGACGCGCCTGGCCGTCTACGGCATCAGCGGCGGCGGCGGCTTTGCCCCGCAGACCGCCCAGCACGACAATCGCCTCAAGGCCGTCGTGGTAAACAGCTGCGTGGTGGACGCCCACCCGCTCTTTGCCTCCATGACCCCAGTGACCACGGCCACGGCGGCCACGGTGGCCACCTGGAACAGCTTCCACGCCAACACGGTGAAGGGCGTGGCCTGGCGCTGGAACGTGCCCATGAACAACATCCCCGGCCTGGTGGAAGCCAACAAGGGTTTCTCCTTCAGCCCGGAGAAGATCAACGTTCCCCTACTGTCCATCGTGGGTTACGGCGAGTACCATGGCGGAGCCGAAGTGCGACGCCAGCAGAAGGTCTGCCTCGACGGCGTGGCCAACGTGAACAAGAAGCTCATCGTGACCCCTCGGGGAGAGGGTGCCGCCAACCACTGCATCATGGAGAACCGCAGCCTCATGGCCCAGGAAGTGTTCGATTGGCTCGATGTAGCATTAAAGTAACACACCGCCAGCGAGGCCGCCGCCTGACGCGGGCTGAATCCAGTTGGCCAACATGTAATGCAACAATACTCGGACCGACTCTCAATGCCCCCTCCTCGCGAAGCCTAAAAAGCAGTGCTTAACTTAGCGCCATTCATCCATGTCAACTTCGGGCTCGTCCTTCTTGGACACTGGCACCAAAAATGTTTTTTTCGCGCCGCTTATTAACGCAAGCCGTCTTGCGTAACAAATCCATCCACATATGGCGCAGCCGCCCGCCAACGACAGTGCAACTAGTCTTCGAGAAGATCGAAAAGAAAAGTTGTCTGATACTGGATCGTGAAACCTTTCATTTCTAAAAAGGCTCGCGGTCTATGGCCATTCTTCGCACCATTTACAGAAGGATGGAGCAAACTGGAAATCATCTCAGTATGTGGGTTGTGACGCCCCTCCATGGTGCCTCGCATTTTGACAAATGGATGGAAGGTAACGGATGAGCACGGTTCCAACAATTGATTTGGAAGGCTATTCGCTCAGTTATTTAGCTCCTGACGGTGTGCCGCTTTTGAGGGTGTTGTCTGATATCACGTTGTCGGTGAAGGGCGGCGAATTCATCGCTATCGTTGGGCCAAGCGGTTGCGGGAAAACCACACTCCTTCGGGCAATCGCTGGACTTATTCCGAGCGAGTCAAGAGCCACGCAAACCAAAGGGATCCTCCGGGTTTTTGGTGCCCCAACCGTTGATGCAAAGCGTAGCAGGAAGTTCGCTCTTACCTTCCAAAATGCCGTTTTGCTGCCTTGGCGAACCGTTCGCGAAAACGTAAGCCTTCCGCTCGAGATCGCAGATGAGAAGAACCCTCAACTGGTCGATGAGATGCTGGCAATGGTAGGTATTTCTGAGTTCGCGGCGGCGCGGCCAAACGAGCTATCGGGAGGTATGCAGCAAAGAGTCAACCTTGCGCGGGCCCTTGTGCAAGAGCCCGCGGTCCTTCTCATGGACGAGCCTTTCGGAAGTCTAGATGAGATTGTTCGAGAACGTCTCAATTTTGAGCTACTTCGAATTCATCGCCTAAAAAAGCCCACGGTATTTTTCGTTACACACAGTTTGAATGAGGCCGTTCTTCTCGCTGATCGCGTTCTTGTATTCAGCGAACGGCCAGGCCGAATCCGCGAAATCTTCGACGTCAATTTACCCATTGAGCGAACAGACGATACCCTCGTTAGCCCTGCATACCTCGACATAGTGAGACGGGTTCGTGCTGCTTTCACGAAACAAGAAGGCCGTCATTCATGAAGCGCTTCATTCCAGCAACGGGGCTGATGATTTTCCTGCTTATTCTTTGGGAGGTGGCCGTGCGGCTTCTGGCTTTGCCGGAATACCTTCTTCCCCTTCCCTCAACCATTCTTGGTCGTGCTATCGAGATCCATGCCTCGCTGTTGGTCCATGCAGGATATACGGCTATTGAGGCAGGTCTTGGATTCGTCTGTGGCGCTTTGTTAGGCATGGGCCTCGCTGGACTATTCGTTCGCTATCAGATGCTCGAAACAAGCGTATACCCCTACGCAATCGCTTTGAAGTCTGTGCCCATAGTAGCGATCGCTCCATTGTTGGTCGTATGGATGGGCAACGGAATGGCTCCAAAGGTTGTCGTTGCTGCGATCATTTCTTTCTTCCCGGTTGTCGTAAACAGCGTGAAGGGGTTGCGGAGCATAGATCCGGAGGCTTATGATCTCTTCGACTCTATGTCCGCTTCGCGCAGACAAATATTTTTAAAGCTACGGGTTCCATCAGCGCTACCGTATGTGTTTGCGGCCTTAAGGATCTCTTCGACCCTGGCCGTTATTGGTGCAATTGTTGGCGAATTTTCGGGAGCGGATCGCGGGCTGGGGTTTTTCATTACCGTGTCAGCTCATCGGCTTGAGACCGTGGATATGTTCGTCGGCATCCTGATGTCTTCTCTGCTGGGCATTGGCTATTTTTACTTGGTTTCGTTTATTGAACACCGCGTTGTCTCCTGGCGGCGCGAAGCATTGACCGAAGAATTGTAATCCAATTTATGAAAAAACTCTTCACCGCATTAATACTAATCGGATTTGTTACCTTAGCCGCGATCTTCTACCTGCGAAAGGGCGGCTCTTCCGCCGGGGAGCATGCGAGCGCACCGACAAAAGTTGATAAGGTTTCTGTAAGAATGAAGTGGTTCTTTGCAGGGACAATGACCGGCTGGTTTTCGGGTGTAGGTGAAGGCATCTTCGGGGATAACGGCATTGCGTTGAGCATTAGCCCAGGCGGACCTGATAACAGTTCGATCAAGCTCGTAGCTGCGGGAACTGACAGCTTTGGTGTCGCTGGTGCGGACGAGGTTCTGCTGGCGCGAGCAAAGGGCATACCAATTGTCGCGATCGGCGTTCTTTTTAAGGAATCGCCGATATGCTTCGTCTCCAAACGAGAGAAACACATTACATCGCCATCCGATTGGACGGGCAAGACGGTCGAGGTTAGCTATGGAGACAACTCGGAGATCCAATTTCGCGCGCTGCTGGCCAAATACAACGTTAAAAACGTCAAGGAAGTGCCATACACGTTTAACCTGCTGCCGCTAATCGAAGACAAGGTTGATGTGTCTGTAGCATATAAGATGGACCAAGTCATCACACTTCAAAACCAAGGCATCGCACTAGATGTCATTAGCGCCAAGGATCACGGGATAAATCCATATGCCGATGTCGTCATAACGACGGAGAAAATCCTTAAGGAAAATCCGGAACTCGTCCGGCGTTTTATGCGGGCAACGGTTAGGAGTTTCCAGTGGGCGATCGATAATCAGCCAACGGCGGTGAACCATTTGATCCAAGCGGCACCAAACCTTAAGCGTGAGAATGAAGCAAAGGTTTGGAGCGCAACAATTCCATTTCTTACAGCAGACGGTGGCACCTCGGCCTTGGGGAGTATGGAGCGTGCCCGTTGGGAAGAAACGCAGCGTATCCTTATCGAGTTCAAAGCGCTTGCTCAACCAGTTGACCTCTCAAAGGCGTTCGTCGACATATTGCACTAAGAGGACCATTTCTCTCCCCTTATGTCTTCGCTCTCATTCAAGCGCCCGATAAGGCCGTTCAGGCTTTCTCTGATTATAGCGACAATCGCTGTCGTGGGTTTCATGCTGCTATTGGTAGCTTGGGCTATTCTTGATGGTCTTCAAAAGCCAGAAACTTGGGCGGCGCGAATTAAGCGGTGCAATGAGGAGTGGGGTCTCTGGCTTAACGTGTATTCTCTAGCAGTCGGCGTGGTTATTTCCCTGATTTTATATCTAAACGACAAAACTAATCCGTTTGGTGAGGACGAACGACTCCGCGAAGAACAAAAACAGCGGATGAAAATACTTAGCCATTTTTCTCCTACAGCACTGGAGAAAACCGTGGCGCTCTATAGCAACCGTTCGATCTATGACGCGATCCTTGGGACTCTTGAAAGGCTTGATCGCAGAAAGGGCTCCGCAAGTCCAGGTGTAAAGACAAAGATTGATGTGTGCTTACTGCTTTGCACTCCAGCGCTAGATTATCGGGTTCCCCGACCGCTCAAATGGGGAATCGAATTCATCTCGAAGGTTAACAATATAGCAGTCTGTGAAAATGTGCATTTGGAGGTCTGCCATCTTCCAATTGAACCGACACTTGGATTTAATCCGATGGAAGATTTTCTATCGGTATTAGCGAAGTTTTGCTCTAGCGGCGATGGCAGTGACTTCAATGCACTGCATAATGAACTCGTAGATCAGACGAAGCTTATTGCCCAGATGCTCACTAGCTTGGCATCTCAATACCAGAATCGGATTAAGATTCATCCCCCCATGTTCAACATCCCATTCCAGATTGTGTTGGTGCGGGGTGATGCTCAGTGCGAGGTGATCGTATCGTTTGCAGGACGTGAAATTCTAGAGCGCGGGGATGCTGATCCGCGGGGCTTTTTTAGTTCAGATCCATTCGTTGTTGAGACCTTCCATCATATCTACACCGACTATGTAAAGCAGGGTGGGCGCCTAGCTTTTATCCCTCGTCATACTGCCGCCATCATCGAAAAGCACAAAAAACAACCGGCGCATGAGGTGATTAACTATCTTAACCTCATTCCATCCTTGCGCGTGGGCGACGGTTGCTTCTCTCCGGCCATTGCAAATTCATCGAAGTTTACTTGCTGGGCGCTGACGAAGATATTGAACGGCAGAGATGAATCCATTTTGGACATCGGTGCCGGAACGGGTGTCCTAGCGCTTGTTGCACAAGACACTGTTAAGAAGCTCGGCGTGAAAGCCAGGATAGTCGCGGTAGAAAGCGACGAGAAATCTTTCCACACCCTACAAATGAACTGCCCAAGTGGGTGCGGTATTGACGTAAAACATTGGGCGTTAGCCTCAAAGTCCGTTGATTCCACAAAACGATGTGGAGTGTTTCTCGATCGCAGCCAGGGTGATCGTGAGGTCACGAAGAACGAGGTTGGCCAATTCAAAGTGATCATTGCCGACCTGCCGTTCGTTGATGCCCGCGGTGACTCTGCACGAGATCAGCGTTTTTTTGATCCTAGTCATCAGGCCCACCGAAACCTCTTTGAGGCGGTCGCCAACACTCAGTGGTTAGCCGCAGGAGGTAAACTGATAACGGCATTTTCCTCTCTTGGCGGCCCTGACGATGTCTATGCTTTCGAGCGCCTGATCAACGAGAGCGGCCTACAGATCATTCAACGTTTAGACTTTCATGAATCCAACTATCTTTGGATTGTTCACGTAATTGTAAGGAAGGAGGAATTTCAGAGCCACGACTACTGGTGGGATATGCTTAACGCCCGAACGATTCGGGCCGTCACCACGGACTTCCAATCTGTGCTGTAGCCAAGCCTCCTCCTTTCTCTGGCGATCCCTGGATCATTTGGGCACCAGCGAGTTGCCGTAGATGGAAATCAAGCAGGACAGGGAGGGGATTAGGCGCAGGGGGCCTGGCCGAGCATTGTTGAGCCGCTGGTTTCTGGCTGGGGCTATATGCGCGCAGATTTGGTTTTGTCTCCACCGCACAGACGCGCGGAAATTCAGACATCAATCACTCGGCCCGCCCTGTTGTTTCCCTCAAAAACGACGAACGCGTTTTACTGGTTCAAGCATGCCCGGCCAATCGACGCAGTAACGTGGCCAACTCGGGCTTGCCCATCCGCCGCTCGGCCATCGCGATCATCGCCGCGTAAAGTTCGTCTGTGTGCCACGGCACCGTCTCCCCGTTGAGCCGCAGGAAGGTGAGCGCTGCCGCGATGCCAGTGCGTTTATTGCCGTCGAGGAAGGCTTGCGCCTCGGCCAAGTGAAATGCGTAGGCCGCGGCCATATCGAAGAGATCGCCTTGCGCGTAAATCCAAACGTTTAGCGGCTGCATCACCGCGCTCTCGCAGGCGGCGGCATCGCGCACTCCGTCCTGACCGCCGTGCTGCGCCAAGGCGAGCCGATGCAAGGTCTCGACCTTGTGCCACCGAAAGAAAGACCGGCTCGCTCATTGGGCGAGTTTGCGCAGCAAATCGGTGTGCTCGCCCAAAACCCACTGGGCCGCTTGGGCGAAAGTCTTTTCGTCAGCATGGCGCACACCCGGCGGCTGCGCCGCCTCGATCTCGCGGATGAAGCCAACAACCTTGGCGCGCTCCTCGGGCGACATCGTCTTGATTTGGTCGATGACTTCGATCGCGGTCATAACGCCCCTACCCTAGCCTTTGATTCCGGCTCCACTAGCTCGGCGTCTTCCTTGGTTTCTTCGTCCGCCGACACGTCCGCGCGCTCCGCGTCGGGCGTTCCAACAGCAAAAAGCCACGCTCCGTTTTGGGAGCGCGGCTTTGGGTTTATAAAAAACGAGCGGGCTTACGCGGCCTTCGGGTGCTCCTTCTTCACGGTGATGAGCAGCACGAGGAAGATCACCGCGAGCAACACGGGCATCGCGGCAACCTTGCCCAGCGTTTCCAAACCGGCGGCGGCCTGGATGTCCGCGGAGGCCTTGGCCAGATCCGCTCCGGCCGGCATCCGGGCGGCGATGCCCTTGTCGTAAAAGTGGCCGATCAGCGGCACCATCTGCCCTGCGCTGAGCATGCCGGCGCCACCCATGATCGCGAGACCGAGCGCGCCGGTGGCGGGGAAGCGTTCGTTGACGAAGCCGAGCATCGTGGGCCAGAAGAAGCACACGCCGAAGGCGAAGATCGTGGCGGCGACAAACAGCATCGAGCCGCTCATCCGGCTCATCGCGAACAGGCCGAGCGCGCTGAGGATCGCGCTCATCAGCAGCATGCCCAACGGCGAGAGCTTGTGCACAAACACGCCGGCAAACTGGCGGCCGACGGCCATGAGGCCCGTGATCCACACCAGCACGAGCAGGCCGGACACGCCGGCGTTGGAGAGAATGGCCGGCACCCACTGCTGCGGCCCGAGCTCCGTCGCGGCGGTCATGAACATGCAGACGACCATCAGCAGGAAGAGCGGATTCAAGCAGGCGAGGAACATCCCCTTGGTCGAGATGCCCTGCTGCACGCGCTCGGTCTTGGGGAACATCTGCCCGAAGAACATGAGCCCGTAGATCGCCAGCGGCACCAGCAGGCAGCCAAACTGCACGCGCCAGCCGAGGCCGAGTTTGCCGAGGGCAAAGGCCAGCAGACCGCCGATCACGATGCCGCCGGGGAACCAGACGTGAAACCGGTTCAACATCGTCGTCTTATTGTCTGGATACAGCGTGGCGATGAGCGGATTGCAGGCCGCCTCCACCGAGCCGTTGGCGATGCCGAAGAGCAGCGTGCCGAGATAAAGGCTCCAGTAGTTCCAGGAAAAGATGGTCAGCAAAATGCCGGCGAGATGCCCCACGAAGGCCAGTCCGGCAATGCGGCCCAGGCCCAACGCGTCACACAGCGGTCCGCCAAACACCATGGCGAGGGTGAAGCCCCAGAAGGCGGTGCCGCTGATCCAGCCCACCTGTTCGTTGGTTAAATTGAACTCGGCAGTCCAGGCGCCCATGGCGCCGCCGCGGAGTGCAAAGCTCATGGCTGTGACAATCAAGGCGACGCAACTCGCCGTGAAGAGACGTGATGGTTTCATAGGGAGTATCGATGGGTTAACGTGGCGCAGAAGAAAGGAACTGGGCCGCCGCGCCGAGAAAAATCAGAGGGACCACCGGCTCGGGCGCGGTCTGCAACACCGCGCCGACGCCGGGGCGCAACCGGCAGACTTCGGCGATTTCCTCCGCCGTCAGGCTCATCCACGCCGTGGAGAGCGCGTCAGCCTCGGCCGCGTTGGCCGCGAGCGCCCAGGTGCGGAAAAAATTCTGCGCCGGCCGGCCGGTCAACGGGTCGAGGATGTGCTGGCCTTGCACTGTCGTGCCCGAGCTGCCGATGGCGCGGTTGATCAGGCACAGCCGTTGCGGCGGAGTCGCGTCACCGACCGTGACCGCCCAGCCCTGGCCGGCCGCGGGCGCATCGAGCGCCAGGATGGAGCTGCCGCCGCTCACCAGCAACGCGCGCGGGACTTCCCATTCGCGCAACACGTCCGCCATCCGGTCCAGCGCGAAACCCTTGCCGATCGCCCCGAGGTCCAGCGCGACCGCGCCGCCCTCGACCAGCACCGCCTGCGTTGCAGGATCGAGCACGAGGCGGCCGCGCGGCTCGTCGGGCGCGGCGTCGGGCGCTTTGCCGCGCAGGCGGTCCATCGCGCGCCCGAGCGTGGCGTCGAACGCACCGCCGGTCAGCACGTGCATTTCCAGCGCCTGCCGCAGACAGGCAAACGTGTCTTCGCTCACGCGCATCGCCTCGCCCGGCGGCAACCGGTTGAGACAGGAAATCTCGCTGGTTTCGTCGTAACGACTGAGCAGGCCCTCGATCCGGTCGGCCGCCGCGAAACTCGCCTGCGCCGCCTGCCGCGCGTAGGTCGCATCGCCGCCGGCCACGCGCACCTCGAAGTGCGTCGCCATCGCGTTGTGCCGGAAAACGTGCAGCGGCGGCTTCATGGCACAGTGCCCGGCGGTTGCCGCAGAAAGACGACGACCAGCACTTCCGGCCGCAGTCCGAAAAATTGTTGCGACCAGCCCGGCCCGAGCCGTCGCGCCACCGTTTCCGCGAGCGCCGGCGTGCTGATCACCACCGGCGCGGAAAGTTCTAGCGGCGGCGTGGACCAGTAGCCCACGCTGGAGAAATGCCGCAGATACCACGGCAGCGGCCAATAATCGTCGCCCACCACCTGCACCACCGTCTGCCAGCCTTCCGGCCGCGTCAGCGCGAACTGCTCCACCCGCGCCTGCAAATGCTCGATGTCGGGCACGGTGGGCGAATAAGCGAGCGGGTTGCTCGGCTCGGCCGGGAAACGGAAGCACAGCCGCTGTGTCTCCCGCGCGAGCGCCAGCGTCACCAACGCCAGCAGTCCGACCGTGATCGCCCGCCGCCCGCGCTCCGGCAAGGCCGCACACGCCGCTTGAAAGCCGATGCCGCCGAGCACCGCGCACGGCGCGAAAAAGTTGAGCGCAAGCCACGGCGTCTTGTACGGGATGGCGGAATAGATCGCGAGATGGGCGCCGGTGAACAGCAGCCAGAAAATACCCATCGGCGCCGTGCGGCGCTGCCGCCACGCCGCGACTGCGCCGACCACGGCGAAGGGCGCGAGCGTCCAGCCAAACCACGGCAGACTGCGCAGATTCGGTTGCAGCCACCAACCGAGATAAGTGAACCACGGCTTCTCGTGGCCCTCGCCCCGGGCGCGCCCGACAAAGCGCAACATCGCACGCGCCGCGTCGATCAATCCCTCCGGGTGTCGCCCGAACGAACTGAACAGCAGCGCCGCCGTGAAGAGCGCCAGCACCAGCGCCAGCAGCACATCGCGCGGCCAGCGTTGCGGCAGCGCGGCACTGGTGGGCCGCGCCAGCCACCAGGTGCCGACGAGGGCGGCGAAGCCGGCGAGTCCGGTGATTGCCACGGTCTCCTTGGTCGCCGGCATGAGCCCGGCGCAGACACCGGCCAGAATCGCCCAGCCTGTGTGCGGCGACCGGAGGTAACGCCAGACCGACGCGATCAGCAGAAACGTGAGCAGTACGAAGATCGTTTCGTGAATCCAATAGCGACCGTAGTAGACGAACGGCGCGGCGAACCCGAGCCAGAGCGCGGTCGCGAACAGCGGGAGCGCGGCATCGTCGGATGCCGCCGGGGTGTTGGGCGGCGGGGTTCGGCGACCCCGCCCTACAGGAGAAGTGCCAGCGAACAAGGGCAGTGCCAGCAACAACGCCGTGCCGAAAATCGCCGGGACCAGGCGCACAAGCCACGGCTCCAACTCGGCGAGGCGCGTGACGCCAAAAGCGCGGACGAGCGGATACGACGCGAAGTAGAGCACCGGACCGTGGCGGTCCTGTGGATCGTAGCGATACGTCTCGCCCTCCAGCATGGCGCCGAGGAGACAGCCGTTGACCGCCTCGTCGGTGTGCATCGGCCGCTCGCCGGCATCGAACAGCCGCAAAGCAAAAGCGGCGGCCAGCAGAACGGCCGCCGCGATCCAAAGAAAACTGTGTTTACGGCATTCCGTAGACTTCGACCTCGATGTAATGATTCATCTCCGAGGTGGTGTTACCGTTGCTGTAGAGCCGCACGTAACGTGCTTTGGTGCCCTTCGCGTCGATAATCCGACCCTCGTTGGTTTCGATGTACGTCAGCTCTTTGCCCTTGCCGAGGCCGTTCGCATTCTGGTCGTCGTTGTTGAAGACCGTCTGCACGTCCTTCTTGAAGTCGGGATCGTCAGAGAGCTGCACGACGACGGCCTTGTACACGCGCGCCTGCGAGTGGTAGTGCCAGACCACCACGGCATACAGCGTTGCAGACTGACCGAGGTCGATCTGCACCCACTGCTGGCCCTTGCCGAGTTCGACGAAGTTGCCCTCGTCGCCCGACTTCTCGCCGTCGGTGATCAAGGGAAGATCGCCGAGCACCGGCTCCATGTCGCTGCTCGTGACTTTTTTGTTGAGCGCGAGATTTTTCACGCCGGCCGGCACCATGAAGTCGGGCCGTTTGCCCACGCGAGTCGGCTCCAGATTGGAGAGCTTCACCGGCACGGGCGTGCCCACGAACATCGGCCGGGGCAGATCCAGCTTCAGCGGGACTTTGTCCTGGGCCAGACCGGTCGCCGCCAGGGCGAGGGTGAGCAACGCGGCGGCCGCGGCGGCCACCCGGGATTGGGAGATGTAGTTGGTTTTCATAGCGGGAATGTAGACAGCGATCAGACCGCAAAGTCCTGCGGCGTGAACGTCACCAGCTTCTTCTGTTCGACGGCTTCGATGGCCTTGAAGACGACCATCTCGCTCTTAAACGCCTCGTCGGCCGGGCAGTTCAATTTGCCCTTGCCGCGCATGGCGTTGAAGAAGTTCTCCAGGTGGGGCTGGTGAATTTTTTTGTTGAGGACGATGGGAAGCACGTAGGAGGCGAGCGCCGCGGTTTCGCGGGCGTCGACCACGGCGGAGCCGCCGGCGTTGTCGTCGTCGGCCTTGGGCGCGGCTTTGGGCGCGGCGATGAAGTTGCGCTTGATCCACTGGTCCCAGGAGGGCGCGGCGGCCTCGCGGAAGAGCGAGGTGTATTTGGGATTCTCCGACATCTTGAGAGTGCCGTGGACGCCCATGAACTGCTCGTAGTAGCCGCCGCCGGCGCTGGTGGTGGTCTGCACTTGATAGAAAGCGCGCGCCACGCCCTCGGGCAGGCGGTACTCGTAAATCACCATGGCGTTGTCGAGCCACTCATGGGTGGAGTAGTAATCCTTGCCGCCGTTGCCGATCACGGTCGTCGGCTCGGCGTCGAAGAACCAGTTGAAGATGTCGATCTGGTGGGCGCCGAGGTCGGAGAGCGGACCGCCGCCGTATTTTTTAAACCAGCGCCAGTTCCGGTACTCGTGCATGTTGTCGAACCCGTAACGGTTCAACTGCTCCTTGGTCATCGCCGTCTTGGCGGGCCAGCCGAGGTCGTCGCTCACGGCGCGGTTCCACTGGGCGTTGGCCGCGGTGATGCGGCCGAGCATCTTGGCTTCGCGCAGCAGGCGGTCGCGGGCGACGATGTAGCGCGGATTGCTCCGGCGCTGGTGACCGATCTGCAGCAATTTACCGGTCTGCTTCATGGTCTCCACCATCGAGCGGGCGCCGGCGATGGTGTTGGACATCATCTTCTCGCAGTAGACGTGGAGTCCGGCCTTGAGACAGTCGTTGGTGACGGGCGCGTGCCAGAAATCCGCCGTGGCCACGATGGCGGCGTGGAGCTCTTTCTCCTTCGCCAGCATGTCCTGGTGGTTTTCGTAGGCGCGGACCTCGAAGCCGTTTTTCTTCAGGAAACGCTGCCCGTAGGTGCGGGCGTATTCCCAGATGTCGCAGATGGCGACAATGCGCACACCGGGGATCGCGAGGATCGCCTCCATGAGGATGCGGCCCTGCGCGCCGAGACCGACGAGCGCGAGGTTGAGCGTGTCGTTGGCGGCCACGCCGCCGGCGGGTTTCGCCGTCTGGCCCCAGATCGTGCCGGGGCTGGCGAGGGCCATGGTCAGGCCAGCCGCCGCGGTGGTTTTGAGAAATTTCCGGCGCTCCAGTCCGACCAGATCGCCTGAAGGTACAGGAGACGTCATGACCGGGTGATGGCGAAACGGTTGTGCTTTTCGAGTGTCAGCGCGTAGGCGATCATGACCACGTGAATGGCCAGCCAGGCGATGCCGGCGTCCTGTTTGATCAGGATCAAGCCGACCGTGAGGCCGACGTAGAGCAGCCCCATCGCAAACAAGCTGACGCGCGTGCACACGCCGAGCAGCACAGTGATGCCGAGGACGATGAGCACCCAGCCCAGCACCGCGTAGAACGGCGTGGTCAGGAACGCCGGCATGAACGGCTCCTGCGAGAACTTGTCGCGCATCGACTCGGGGATCGCCTGGTAGGCGCTCAACGAGTAAAACTTTTGCTGCACTTCGACGACGGCGCCGGAGGAATCGGGATTGCCGGCGGCATCGAGCAGCGGTTGCTGCACGGTGCGCGTCCCGGAAAACTTCTCGATGCCGGTGACGAGAGAGCGCACGCCGAGCCAGGCGCGCAGGGTCAGAAATGCGAGACTGGAGCTCCAGTCCGTACTGTTATTTGTGGGTTCACTCATGATGGGTGTGTGTGAAGGGGGGGGAGGAAAGTATGGTGGGAAGTTTCAGCGGCGTTCGACGAGAATATTCCGAAATTCAATCGGGGTGCCGTGATATTGAAGGCCGATTCGGCCGGCGCGCGCCATATCTTTGTAGGCGGTGTTAAATTTATTGGGGGTGCCGTCCGGGTTCTTGTGGGCTTCGGTCCACTTGTTCAGATCGGCCTTCACGATGTTCTCGCCGTCGAGGAAGACATTGAGCTTCGATCCCTTGGCGACGATGACGTAGCGGTACCACACGCCGGGCTTGATCTCGATCTGCCGGGTGGGCGCCAGGCAGTCGAAAATCGCGCCGGCGATGTGTTTGTCGTTCTCAGCGTCGCCCTGCAAAATCTGGACTTCGATGGCGGTGTGCAGCCACTCCGCGGGATCGGAGCAGCGCAGGAACACGCCGCTGTTGGTTTTCTCCTGGCAACGGAACTCCAGGCTCAGCGCAAAGTCGCCAAACGACTCCTTGGTCCAGATGTCGCCGCCGCCCTTGGCGACGAGCACATCTTTTTCCCAGACCCAGGAGCCGGGCTTGAGCTCGGCGTTGGAGAGATCGGGCGCGAACACCGGCTGCGGCATGGCCCAGCGCTTGGAGTCTTTGCCGCGCTTGTCCGCCCACGTGGCGCTGACGTCGGCGGAAAACTCCGGCGGCACCACCGCGTGGCGGGCCAGCTCGACCGTCGGCGCAGCGAGTGCGCGCCGGAAATACTCGACACTGCGCTGCACGTCGCTCTGGAGCGCGGGCGTGTTGTGCTCGTACTCCATGATCAGATAGCCGGCGAAACCCTGACGGCGCAGCTCGACGATCTGGTCGGCGACGTCGGACACGCCGGTGCCCCACGGTACGTCGTGGGCGGTTTTGACGCCGCGCTCGTTGAGATCCTTGAAATGTAACGTGAGGATGCGGCCCTGCGCCTGCCGGAGGCTGGCGACGGGATCGAAGCCCGAACGCGCCCAGTGCCCGGTGTCGGCACAGAGTCCGATGTTGGGGCCGAAATCCTTGATGGTCGCGAGGGCGAACGTCGGATCGAAGTAGATCGACGGCTTGGGGTGATTGTGGATCGAAACCGTGACGCCGCTCTCTTTGGAAAGCTGGTCGACCAGCGGGAGCACTTCCACCTTCGGCTCCGACGCGATGTCGCCGATGCCCATCGCCTTCGCGAAGGCAAAAATCTGGCGCCACTCCGCTTCGTCTTTGCCGTTCACGACGCCGTAGCTGATCAGCGTGATGCCCCTGGCTTTGGCGAGCTCCAGGACTTTGGCACGCGTGGCCTCGTCCATCGTGAAATGCGTCTTGGTGGTCAGGCCCGCCCCGATGGTCTGGTTCGGGTAGATCTGCATGTAACGGATGCCGGCGGCCTGGGCTTTTTCCAACGCTTCGGCGTACGTGAAGCTGCGATAGGTGTAGGCTTGCACCGCGAGCTTGGGCTCGGCGGGCGCTGCCTGGCCGGCGCTGACCAGCACCGCGAGAAGAGCAAACAAACCCAGCCCAAATGCATTGAGGCGATTCATGGTAGGAGGAGGTGTTGGGGCTGGAGTTTAGAACAGGCGGTAGCTCTTGGTGAGGTAACGGTCCGCCTCGGGCATGCCGACGCAGACGCCTTTGGCGGCATCCCATTCGATGGGTTTGCCCATCCGGATCGCGACGTTGCCGAGCGAGACCATCTCGGTGAGGTCGGCGGAGTGATCGACGATGTTGGAGCCGGGAATCGGACCGCCCTTGCAGGCGTTGATCCACTCCAAGTGCGGGTTGCCTTTCGGAATGCGCGGAATGCTTTTCGGCGGGCGGTTCTTGAAGGACTGCATGCGCTCCTCGGGGATGAGGCGCACCTCGGCGCTGTAGTCGCCCTGCGAGAAGATCGTGCCCTTGTCGCCCTTGTAGAAGGCGCCGCCCGAGGGCAGCTTGGCGTCCTTGCCCATTTCCTCGGGGATCGGGGGCTGCTTGCTGCCGTCGTACCAAACGAGTTTCACCGGCGGCAATGCGCCGCGCGCGGGATACTCGAAGGTGACGATCGCCCATTTCGGCGCACAGACGTCGCTGTTGCCCTCGCTGACGGCGCTGACCTTCACGTTGCCGCGCAGATTCAACGCCCAGAATGGCGCATCCAAGCCGTGGCAACCCATGTCGCCGAGCGCGCCGCAGCCATAATCCCAGAAGCCGCGCCACTTGAACGGAGCGATCTCCGGGCTGTATTCGCGATAGGGCGCGACGCCGAGCCAGAGATTCCAGTCCATCGTCTCGGGAATGGTGGCGCCGGGCTTGGGCAGCACGATGCCTTGCGGCCAGATCGGGCGGTTGGTCCAGCAGTGGACTTCGCGCACGTTGCCGATGACGCCGGCCTCGATCCACTCTTTGATCAACCGGGTGCCTTCGTTGGCGTGGCCCTGATTGCCCATTTGGGTGACCACGCCGGCCTTGGCCGCCGCTTTCTTCAAGAGCCGCACCTCGGTGATCGTGTGCGTGAGCGGTTTTTGGACGTAAATGTGTTTGCCGCGCTCCAACGCCAGCATCGCCGCCGGGAAGTGCGTGTGGTCCGGCGTGGAGATGGTGACGGCGTCGATCTTGTCGTGCATCTCGTCGAGCATCTGCCGGAAGTCGCGATACCGCGCCGCCTGCGGATAAAGCTGCATCGTGTTTTGCGCCCGCTCGAAATCGACGTCGCAAATCGCGACGATGTCTTCGCCGGCGGAGTTGCCGATATCGCTGACGCCCTTGCCGCCGGCGCCGATGCACGCGATCCGCAGCTTGCGCTCCGGCGAGATCAGGTTCTTGAACCGGGAAGTCGACTCCTCCCTGGCCCACAACGCGGGGCAACTGGCCGCAAGTGCAGCGAGCGAACTGGATTGCAGGAAACGACGGCGGGATATGTAGGGCATTGCGGCTGTTAGTTTTTTATCTGTATGGGGGATGCGGTAATACCGCTCAGCGCGACAACAACGGGAGCGGCACCATTAAATGACGGCCCGCCCGGGGGAAGAATCGGCATGTAGCGAGATTCCAGCTCGGTGCGCAAGCCAGCAGTGAGGGATATAGGGAGGTGATCAAGGTGTGTGTGCCAGACTAGCCGGTCCGGCCTTCGCGAAGACGTTTTGGCCCCGAAAGGGTTTCGGATTTTTATCCGACGCACACCCGGCGCAGGCGGTTTTTGGGTAAACGTTAACTGCGGTTTATTAGCCGCCGTGCACGTTCCCCGCGGTGGCCCTAATCAGCGCCGCTCAGTCGCTCTTTATCTCGGGCGGCACGTAGCCCTTGATGCCTCCGCGCGCCATGAACGTCCGGTAAACCGGCAGCAGCGACAACAACGCCAGGAGCGAACCGACGCTCGCGAACAGGTAAATGTAGCGATAGTCCGGCCCAATCCAGTCGAAGAACAACCCGCACAGCGGACTCATCGCCGCCAAACCAAGCGAGCTCCCGATGGTGGATGCGCTGTTGAACTGCGCAAACTTCATCTTCGGCAACAACACCAGTCCCAGCGGTTGATACGCGGTCCCGGCGATGCCTGCGAAAGCCCCGCAGACCACAATCGCGACGCCGAGCGACCAGCCGTCGTCCACCAGGAAAAACGCCACCAGCGTCGCAAGCACGTAGAGCGCCAGCGACACGATGGAGACGCGCAACGCGTGAAACTTGTCCACCAACCAGCCGGTGGGATACGCCATCACCAACGAAACCGCCATCTGCGCGGTGGCATATTTGCCATACAACGCCATGTCCATGTGCAGCGATTTCGCGAAGAAGATCATGAACAGCGACAGCGGTTGCACCGCCCAGCGCACCAACGCGTAGAAGGCGAAATACCAGAGGTAAAACGGCTGCGTGAAACAATCACGCATGTATTCCTTGATCGCGAGCCAGGCCCCCGTGCGCTCTTGGGTCACCACCGGCGGCGGGGGATACTCGCCCTCTTTCACCCGGAGGCACATGGCCGTGAAAGAAATGGCGTAAAACACCCCGACGCCGCCGAAAATCAGCATGTAATGCTTCTCCGCATGCCCGATCAGGAAATAATTAAAAATCATCCCGTCGATCAGGTTCACCACCCGGAAAAGCGCCCAGAACCGCCCGATCACCTCCCGCGGCACCACATCGTTGAACAAACCGTGAAACACCGCCGTGCTCACCGTGATGGCAATCTCATACACCGCCCACGACACGCCCAAGGCCAGGATGGCACAGCCATTCTCGCTCAGCAGTTGGCCGCCCGTTAATTGATAGATCCACCGCCCCAGCACCGGCCCAAACGCCAGACCCAGCATCGACAAAAAAACGAAGGGCGTTGGGGCCAATAAAAAGGGGATGCGACGGCCCCAGCGTCCGCGATGCCGGTCGCTCCGATAACTGATCACCGGCACCAACAACAACGACAGCGCCTGCGGCAAAAAACCCATCAGAATCCCGACCACGATCCCCGATGCATTCAGTTGTCGGAGCACCAACGTCATTGTCGGCCCCACCGAACGCTCCCGCATGTAGAACGTGAAATCGCCCCACAGCAGCCAGCAAAACAGCACCACCAATCCGCCGCTCGTGTAGACCAACGTGCCCACCCGCCACTGCTTTTTCACGGGAGCAGGCGGGGCAGAGGGCGGAAGAGGCTCGTCGCGCATAGCTATGTATTTTTGAGGGATGGTCGCGTTCCAATGCACATATCAAAGCGAAAGCGGGCGGCAGCGAATCGGCCGACCGCCCACGGATCAATCCTGAAATTAGAGTGAATGTTCCACCAGCCCAACCCTCCGAACACAGGAATACCCCACGGCACCCGCGCGGCCTTGCTCCACCACGAATAATAATGCTCTTTTCCGCTCTGAGCTCAGCTGTTTGCCAAGGGCTTGGTGGTCGCCAGCGTTTCCGAGCCGTCGATGGTCCGTGTCACGTACCCCTCGTAATCGGGCACGATGCGCTGGTAATCCGCGTTCATCAGACTCGATGAAATCACGAAGTCCGCCGTGGCCCAGCTGCACGCCACGGGGATGTTCCAGACGACCGCGAGCCGCAGCAACGCCTTGATGTCCGGATCGTGCGGCAACGGAGCGAGGGGGTCCCAGAAGAAGATCAGAAAATCGATCTCCCCTTTGGCGATCATCGAGCCGATCTGCTGATCGCCGCCGAGCGGACCGCTGAGCAGACGCTGCACCGGCAGGCCCAGCTCCGCCTCAAGGATGCGCCCCGTCGTGCCCGTGGCGAAAAGCCGGTGTCGCGCCAGCGTGCCGCGGTTAAACCGCGCCCATTCGACGAGATCGGCCTTTTTGTGATCGTGGGCGACCAAGGCGATCTTCTTGGCGCTCCGCATGGCGATGGTTTTTTGTGTTCCGGTAGACATGGTGTTGGTGGCGACAGGCCATTGCCCGCCCTACCGCACAAACCACGCCAAGCACGGGTCTGTCGGCCCCGAATATCTCTTAATATATTTAATATTAACAGATAGGAACGCATTAAGCGTCCTTGTTCCCCGGAAATCATCCACGCCCGCAACCCACAGCGATCAACCGCCAGGCTGTCGGCATGGGCTCAAAAGATTTGGCAGGACCGCCCCGGCTGCGCGTCGCGGGTCAGGCGCGGTTGATCGGCGTCAGTTCGCCGGACAAATCCTCGGCGCTGAAATCGTACTGCCGGGCAATCGTCAGGATCGCCGGCGACAGATGCAGCAGCGTCAGCCGCCGCCCGATCGACAACGCTCTGATCCGGGCACTACACAGAAATTGCAGGCCGGCAAAGTCACACGCCTCGACCGCGCTCAGATCGAGCTGCACATCGCCGCCTTGTTGCAGCCGCGGCGCCAGCCACTCGCGCCAGTGCTCCACCGTCGCCGCCGTCAAAGCGCCTTCGATGCGCCCCGCAGCATGGACTGCGGGTACAGCCACGCCGGGCACACCGGCGGCGGAAGTCTGAAAGGACAACGGCAGCATGATGATGATAACGGGGACGGATGGAATAACGCGCGAACCTCGACCAACAAAAAAGCGCAAGCCTACGACTTCCGCTGCCGGAAGCCGTTCGCTTGTGCCTTCGACTGACAGGCCCGAAGTCCTGCCCGAGAAAGCCGCCAGTGGGTGGACCCACTGGCCTGCCAAGCTGTATTATCGGTCCCGCCACGCGAAGTTTTAGGAGTACAAACCCCCATCCGATCACCGCAACAAACCTCAGCCGGGCGCCCCCCAAAGTTAGCGCGAACCGCGTCGCAGAGACGGGCAATGCGCACCACCCATCTCGGGGTCAGATTCCCGGCCGCTCCAGCGGGCTGATAAACCTCCGCATTCTCGGCCAGAGGTACCGCGAGGTATCGAACGAAACCAACACATAGCTGGCCCGCCCGACTATCGCCTGCCGGTCAACCGCGCCAAAGTAGCGCGAATCGTAGCTGTTATCCCGCGAGTCACCCAACATGAAATACTTCCCCTCCCCCACGACCACCGGGCCGAAAGATCTCATCGCCCCGCGGTGCGGCAACGCCATCACGTAATGCGCACGATCCGCCAGCTGTTCCATCGCCACGTTTGGCGTCGGGTCCTCAAAAATGTCGGACATGAACGGCGCGGGATCCAGCGGCGCATACCGCTGGGCCTGCCCGTTGATGTAGAGAACTTCGTTTTTGAGTTCGATCGTGTCCCCCGGAAGGCCGACCACTCGCTTCACCAACCGTGTACCGTCCTGGGGAGAGAAGAAGACCGCGATATCGCCCCGCGCCGGGTGCGCCCAGGTTGCGAGATGCGTCGTAGTGAACGGCACCTTCAAGTCATAGGCCAGTTTGTTCACCATCACCAAATCGCCCTCGACGATGGTCGGTTTCATCGAGCCGGACGGCACCCAGTTCCAATCGAGCACGGCCGATTTCAGGGGCGAAACCACGATGAGCAACAAACCCATCGGCAAGATCCACTCGCGCCAGAACTGACGCATCAGATTGCGGAGTTTTGATTTCATGAGGCAGGAGGCCACTGCGACACCCGCCTGGCGCACTTGTTCTGTCCGACGGTAACGACCCGACCGCCCCTCAACTACCAACGAGCGCATCCGCAACGCGGCTACGCCGTAAATCTGTCTTCAACAATACTCGGCCAGATCCTCTAAGTTCTTACGGCTTGTTGATTCTTTCGTCGAAGAGCGACTGGCGAGAGGAAGCAGACGGCGTGATCAGGCCAAGGTTCGTCGAGGACTGGCGCGCCGGGTACCACCAGGGGCCTTGGGAACGTGGCCGGCCAAACGGTAAATCAACATTACTCGGCCTGACCCTCTTGGCTTAGCCCTTCAGCTACGTGGACCGCGCGAGCGGCGAACGCCGCCTGTGCCAGCTGGCCAACGATGAGTTTATGCGCCGGTACCTGCTGCACGTGCCGCCGCCCGGGCAACACCGCGTGCGTTACTTCGGCTGGATGCACCCCGCCGCAAAGCACCGGCGGTGGCAGGTCGAGACGCTCCTCGCCGTCGTCATCGTGGTGCGGGCGAAGATGGACGCACCCCCGCCCTGGCACCTGCGCTGTCCGCATTGCGCCGCGTTCGCGCTGGTCCGCGTGGGCCGGCTCCCGCGCGGACCGCCCGCCCCGCCCGTCTGCCGACGATGAAGACCAGCCCAGTGCAAACACCACGAAGGTTTGGCCAGCGCGGCCCGGCGCACTGGCCAGCCACCGCTTTGCGCCAGCGGGAGGGGAAGGCACGGCCCCAAGCTCGGATCGGCGGGCCAAGAGCAGAGGAACCAGTCAAAACCGGTCCTCCGGCGGCGTCGAAGCCGGGCGGAACGGCCGGCCGGCGCAGCAAGCGGCGCGAGACCGCGCCCGCCGCGAGCGCCACGGCTAAAATACAAACCGCATAAGCGGCACCCCAGGGTTGTCCCCGGGCTTGTTCAACAAGCGTCGTAGTCACGGCTGCGCGTGACTACAACTCTCCGGGTTGGGCCTTCTTCGGATTCACGATTACACGCTTGATGCGGTCATGGCCGGCTGACTCGACAATCATATCATCGGAATCTTCTTTGAATCGCTTCTCGTCAACAATGACGGCGAAAGCCTGCATGTGGTCTATATCGAGAACCAATGCGATAAGTAGGTAACCGCGCTCGATGAGGACAGCCTGAGGCTTCAGCCGTGAAACAGCTTCGGGCCACTCCTTCTCGGGTAAAAACGCGAAATCCAGCTTCCGGCTTTGCGTCAGGTATCGCTCACGAATCGGAATCTTCTCTTTGGCAAGCTCCACCAGCGGTCCGGAGTCGTCGATAACCGGCCACTCACGAATCTGCCAGGCGGACGCCACGGCTGGTAGAATCAAGATGGCGACTATGAGTGCGCGTAGCATGTCAGCTTCTGCCCAACGATTGAGGTCAGACACGACGGGGCGCAGCCCCGGAGTTGTCTGTGCCGGCTGGATCGGCCTTCTTGGTTTTCTTCATGACGAAGCCTTCGGGATGATCGACATTCACCAGCAGGCGACTGAAGCCGTCACGCTTCGGTAGCAAACGGTGTGCGAGGGATGGCACAAAGACTGTCGCATCGGGAAAATCTTTGGTTCGGGCTGTGGGCTCCAAGATAATCACTCCACCCTCGAACTTCCATGTGCCTTCTTCGCGACTGTATGTAATGGGCATCTCGCCATTCGGCCCGATCACGCAGGCGAACAACTCATGATCGAGAACGTAGGAACCATCCCGGGCGAGCTCGACGCTCATCGACTCATTGAACCCACCTTTGACCATCGCGTAGTATCCGGCGAACTCGGTCTTCGCTTCCTTTTTGGCCGACGCGCAGCCTGCGAGAGCAATCACCAGGAGTAGAGGGACGAGAGTCTTCATCTTTCTTCCGCCGATCAGTGTTATTCGCACCAACTGAGTTGAGCTTTAGCCGGAATGTAAAAACAGGAATCACGCATGGGCAAGTGCTTTATAATAAATGATTGGTTGGATTGAGTTGAGCTTTCTGCGGTTGAAAACAGCCCGGAGAAAGCTCAACTCGGGAGATGGATTCTAAACTGGATGAGCGGGCGGCGGTATCATTTCCAGATTGGAAATTGGCTTTGGAGAAGGCGGGGCTTGCGGCGGAGTTGCACCAGGAGTGGATGCAGGCGGTGTTTGGGTTCCTGAAGTTCTGCAAGGACAAGCATGCTCCAGCTTCGGTCATGTTGGCCAAGTTGTATTTGCAAGAGGATCCGGGGCAAGGGCCAAGTGTCGCGAAGGATGCGTTGCGTTGGTTTGTCACGAAGGGGAGGGTGAAAAAGATCGAGGCGGAGGCGGTAGGGGCGACCCACGTCGAGCCGATGAAGGCGGCAGTGGGGTTGCGGCGAAGCGCGGCGCCGAAGCTGGCCCGTGATGATCGCGGAACGTCGCGGTGGGAGCAGCAGCTCATTGCGGCGTGTCGAGAGCGGCATTTTTTGTGGCGCACGGAGGAGACTTACCGGATGTGGGCCCAGCGTTTCGCCGCTTTCCTCCAGCCGCGGACGCCGCCGCTGGCCGAGGCGAAGGATGTCGGAGCGTTTTTGAGCGAGCTGGCCGTGGGCCAGCGGGCGAGTGTGTCGACCCAGAAGCAGGCGTTGAATGCACTGGTGTTTCTGATGCAGGAGGCGCTGAAGGTGGAGCTGGGCAGGATCGATTTCCAGCGCGCGTATCCACGGGAGCGCATGCCTGTGGTGTTGTCGCGCGAGGAATGCCAGCAGTTGTTCGGGCAACTGACAGGCAATACTCGGCTGATGGCCGAGTTGATGTATGGCGCGGGTTTGCGGTTGATGGAGTTGCTACGGCTGCGGGTGCATCACTTGGATATAGCGCGCGGGCAGTTAAAAATTTATGCCGGCAAGGGGGACAAGGACCGGATTACCGTTTTGCCGGAGCGATTGATTCCGCAGCTCAATGCGCATCTGGACAGGCTGCGGATCATTTTTGCCGAAGATCGGGAAAATAACTTGCCTGGAGTGTGGCTGCCCGAGGGGCTGGAGCGGAAGTTTAAGAAGGCGGGGGAGAGTTGGCCGTGGCAATGGTTGTTCCCCTCGAGGGAAACGAGCTTCGATCCGGTGTCTGGAACCCAGCGGCGTCATCATGTATTGGATGGAGCTTTTCAGAATGCCATCCGTACGGCGGCGGAACGGGCGAAAATCGACAAGCGGGTGACGCCGCATGTGCTGCGCCATTCGTTTGCGACGCATCTGCTGGAAGGCGGCACGGATATCCGCACGGTGCAGGAACTGCTCGGGCACGAGAGCGTGGAGACGACGCAAATCTACACGCACGTCATGCAAAAGCCGGGGCTGGGCGTGAAGAGCCCGCTGGACGGGCTGTAGAAGCTAACGAAGGGCGAGGCGCGGAGAGGTGCGGACTGGAGACGGATGGGGCGGCCCACGGAAAACACGGAAGCTCACGGAAGCGGATGGGGTAACCACGAAAGACACGAAAAATACGAAATCCGGAGAGACCACGGATGGCTCAGATTGCTCGGATAATATCTGATGCAGATGTTATCCGTGTGGTCAGCGTAATCCGTGGTTTATATAGGCCGAATGTTCTTAGGCGGTCAGGCCACGCTTTCGCCTGCGGCTCAAGCGCAGCTACGGGCGCAGCATTATAGCGGCGGGGTTCGGCGACCGCGCCCTACGATGACTCCCTCCCCTTTTCGTTCCTTTCGTGTGTTTCGTGGTCCGCCGCGTCTTTTCTGATCGCCGCCTCATGTCGGCGGCTACGGGAGTCGGTGTCCGCCTAACGTGCGGTCAGCCGCTGTAGAGCTGGCTGTTGATTTGGGCGAAGGCGGTGCGGGTGTCGGCGATCAGGGACTGGACTTGCTCGTTGGTGAGTCCGTGGCGGCGCATGAACTCTGTCTCCTGAATTGCCGGCTCGGCCTCGGCGGGCGCTTGCGTCGCGAACGCCACGCCCAGGCCCGCGGGCAACACCGTGCCGGCAAACTCCAGCGCGTCGGCCAGCCAGTTGGGCGGCGTGAGCCGGGCGGGTTCGTTCTGCCACTCGACCGCCTGCACGATGTTATCCGTAAATTGCCACGCTTGCAGCAGGCGCGCGCCGGCGTGCGTGTGCGGGAAACCCACGTTGTCCATTTCCCAGTCTTCCAGCAGCGTCGAGCCGTCCCAAAAGAGGCCGCCGCCGAGATCGTGGATGCATTGGTTGATCGCCAGGCGGCCGATGTAGCGCAGGAGTCCGGCGGTGTGCGCCTCGTCGGGGTCGGCGGCGCCGGTGGTGCGGGCGAGGCGTTCCATGAACAGGCCGTGAAACAGACTCTCGGCCCAAAAATCTTCCGCCGCGAATCCGTAGCTACCCAGATCGCGCGCCGCCATGAGATGCGCCACGGCGAGGTTGAGCAGGCGCAGGCTTTCGCGAAAACCGATCTTCGCCACCGCGCGGTCCAGCGAGGAAACGCGTTCGCCCACGCCATAGTATGCGCTGTTGGAGCCGCGGATGATGTCGGCCGTGAGCGCGGTGTCGGACTTCACGAGGTTGGCGATGTCGCCGATGTCGGAATCGGGATTGCGCAGGAGCGCGACCGCCTTGCTCAGCACCCGCGGAGCCGGGGAGAACTTTTCGATTTTGACGATCGCTTCGAGGTACAGGTCCTTGCTGAGTTTCATGGCGGAAAGTCGGACGGGCGGTTGGAAAGGCAGCGGGTTAGATCTCCATGCCGAGACCGGCGCGTTTGCGCGCAGCGGCGTAGGCGACGAGGTTGGGCACATCGAGGATCAACGCCACGCGGCCGTCGCCGAGCACCGTGGCGCCGGAGTAAACCTGCACGTGCTGACCGAGCCAGCCGAGCGATTTGAGCACGGTCTGGTGGTTGCCCAGCACGGCGTCGACCGCGAGGCCGAGACGTTTGTCCTCCAGCTCGACGATCACCACGCGCTCGACGGCGGGACCGGCGCCCGGCAGGGCGAACACGTCGCGCAATCGCAGATACGGGATCAACTCGCCGCGCAGCTCGACGACGTTGCGGCCGTTGCCGGCGGCGCGCTGGGCCTGCGAAAGCTCGATGGTCTCGCGCGCGATGCTCAACGGCAGGATGTAGCGGTCGCCGTCGATCTCGACCATCAGGCCCTCGATGATGGCCAGCGTGAGCGGCAGCGAGAGGCGGATCTCCGTGCCCTGCCCCGGACGGGTGCGGAGCTCGACCGTGCCGCGCAACAGCTCGATGCGCTTCTTCACCACATCGAGCCCGACGCCGCGACCGGAGAGCTGCGACACCGTGTCGGCGGTGGAAAAGCCCGGGAGGAAAATCATCTGGTAAAGCTCCTGGTCGCTCGGCCGCGCCTCGGCGGCGAGCAGGCCGCGCGCGATGGCCTTGGCGCGGATTTTCTCGGCATTCAGGCCGCGGCCGTCGTCGGAGATGACAATGCCCACGCGGTCGCCGCTTTGCTCGGCGCGCATGCGCAACGTGCCGCGCCGGGGTTTGCCGGCCGCCGCGCGCTCGGCGGGCGGCTCCAGGCCATGATCGAGACAGTTGCGCACGAGATGCACCAGCGGATCGCTGAGCTGATCGAGCACGGATTTGTCCATCTCGGTGTCGGCCCCCTCGATCACGAGGTCGACCTCCTTGCCCAGTTCGCGCGACATGTCGCGGGTGAGCCGGCGGAATTTGTTGAACGTCTCGCCGATGGGCATCATGCGGACGTTGAGCACGAGGTCGCGCATCTCGGTGGTGAGACGCAGCAGACCCTCGGAGGCGGACTCCAGCGCCGCCGGCACCGTGGGCAACAGCGCGCAGGCTGCGCCGACTTGGGAGCGCAAAATCACCAGTTCACCGACGAGGTTGACGAGGCGGTCGAGCTTGTCGGCCGACACGCGCAACGTCTCGGTTTTGGCGCGCATGGCGGCGGCCTCGGCGGGTTCGCCGGCAGGCTCCGCGCCCTCGGAGGCCACCGCGGGAGCGGCGGCGGGAGAGGCCGTGGCCTTCGCCGGCTCCGACTCCGTCCACGGCGTGGTGCGGAGCTGCGGGTTGGCGTCGAGCATGAACGCGAACACATCGTTGATCGCCTCGGCCTCTGCGTCGGTGTCGAGCGCCACGCGCCACACGCCCGGCATGGGCTGGTCGTCGCGCCGCGGGGGAGCTTGCACCACACGGTGCGCGCCGAGTTTGCCGAGATCGATCCAGAGCGTGTCGAGCACGCCGGGGGCGGCGAGCGTGCGCCCGGTCAGCGTGAATTCCAGATACCACGTGCGCCGGCCCGCCGGCAAAAGCGGCGGCAGCTCGTCGACGTCCAGTTCGCAATCGCCCTCGGCGAACGCGAAGACGCCGCGCACCGCCGCAGCGTCGGCGGTGGTTTCCAGCTGGATGTCCCAATGCAGGTAGCAACGCTCGGCATCGAGGTCGGCGAGATCCGGCAGCGCATCGGTTGCGCCGCGGACTTCGCAGGTGCCCAGCGTGCGCAGCTCGTCGAGGTACATCCCCGGATCGGCGCCGGTTTGGAAAAATTCGGGATGCGGGCGGAACCGGATGCGGAAACGCCGCATGGTCGGTGCGGCAGACGGCGCACCGGGCACGGGTTTCTTCGCGGCACCGCCGGCCGCCGGCAGAAACGCCAGCAACGCCTCAAGATCGCCGCGCGCGCCGGCGAGCACCGCGCCGGCCTCCGCCGCAGGCGCGGCCAGATAACGGCTGATGGCATCGGAGAGTTTGAGCGTCAGATCGATGACGCGGGAGTCGATTTGCAGACGGCCTTCGCGGGCGGCATTGTAGACGTCTTCGACGTGGTGAACGAAATCGGAGAGCTCCGGGTAGCCGCTGGTGGAGCCGGACCCCTTGAGTGTGTGCATGGCGCGGAAGACCCGGTCGATGGCGGCGGGCTGGGCGGGATCGGCTTCGAGCGCGAGCAAGCCGGCCTCCAGTTCGACGAGCAGATCGGTGGCCTCCTGCAGGAAGACTTCGCGGCTGCGGCGCTGGATTTCGTCGAAGTTCATGGGGAGGGGTTCAGTGCGGGCAGACCTTCTGGATCACGGCGACAAAGCGGGCGGGGTCGAACGGCTTCACGATCCAGCCGGTGGCGCCGGCCTTTTTGCCGGCCACTTTTTTCTCCTCCTGCGATTCGGTGGTGAGCATGAGGATGGGGGTGAACTTGTACTGCGGCAGGGCGCGCAATCGCGCGATCAACTGGATGCCGTCGAGGTTGGGCATGTTGAGGTCCGTCACGATGAGGTCGGCCTTTTGCTTCTGGCAAAGATTGTAGCCGATCAGGCCATCTTCAGCCGTCATCACTTCATAGCCGGCGGATTGGAGGGTGAGGCGGACGGTTTCCCGGATGCTCATCGAGTCATCCACTGCGATCACGAGCTTAGACATGGGAGGAAGGCACGGTGGCGGCGTTCAAGATTGATGGAAAGGGTTTTCCAGGGCGAACCGGCGGAAGGCGTCGGCCACGGCGGGAGCGCACGGACCGGCCGCGGCGCGGCAGACGGATAACGCGGCGGCGCACAAAACCTGGAGCGCGGCGGCATCGAGCCGCGTGACGTCGGGCGCATCGAGCACGAGACAGGACTCGGCGTTCAGGGCGGCCAGCAGGGCTTGCTGCAAGGCGCGGGCGTGTTCGACGGTGATCTCACCGGCGAGGCGGAGCCGGACTTCGGGGCCGACGGTTTCAAGCTGGAAGGCATTCATGGCGAGGAAGGCGGTTCCGACGCGGGTGACTGGGCCGGTGCGCGCGCGGCCAGCACCCGGTCCATTTCCACCATCGAGGTTTCAAACAACACATCGAGCTCGCGCGGAAAATCCTCCCAGCGATCGAAACGCCCGGCGCGCAATTGGGCCAGGACCTCGATGCAACGCTCGCCCATCCGGGCCCAGCCGAGCATGAGCGAACTGCCCTTCAAGCCGTGCACCAGATCGGCGGCAGCCCTCGCGTCGCGGGTCGCACAGGCCTGCGCCAGCTGCGGCTGCACCGCGCGGTAATCGCCGCGGAACAAGGTATAAATCTCCGTGAGCAGCCCGGGGGTCGCCTGCATCTCCGCGCCTTCCACCATGGATTCGAGGTAGGCCGTATCGACCCAGGGCTTGCCGACCGGCGCGGGCGCAGCAGGCACGGGGACTGCGGCAGCGGGGAGCTTCTCGCCAGCGAACAATTTTTTCAGGCAGGCTTCCAGCTGCCGCGGGACGACCGGCTTGCTCAGGTACTCGTCCATCCCGGCGTTCAGACAAATATCGCGATCGCCCGGAAGCGCGTTGGCCGTGAGCGCAACCATCTTGGGTCGCTGCGCGGCATCCGGGTACAGACGGCAAACTTCGCGCGCGGCGGTCAGCCCGTCCATCACCGGCATCTGCACGTCGAGCATGATGAGGTCGAACGACTCGCGGCGCAGACTGGCCAGCACCTCGGCGCCATTCTCGACCAGCTGCACCTGATAGCCGAGCAGCCGGAACATCATGCGGATGGTTTCGCGGTTGCTGCGGATGTCGTCGGCGGCGAGGACACGCAACGGCAGCGTATCGGCCAGCACCGGCTTGCGCGGCTTGGGCGCCGGCTCGACGCTGGCCGGCGCGGGTGCAGTCACCACGGGTGGACTCGGCTGGTGCCGCGATATTGCCAGGAAAGGGGCGAGCAAATCGGGGCCGGGGCCGACGTCGGCAAACGTACGCCGCCGCCCGGGCTGGGCGCGGACCACGATCGAAAACCGGAAGGCCGAACCCCGGCCCGGCTGGCTGCGCAGGCCGATCTTGCCACCCATGAGCGTGACCAGCGATTTGGTGATCGCCAAACCCAGCCCGGTGCCGCCAAAGCGGCGCACGATGGTGTCGTCCGCCTGGAAAAACGGTTGCAGCAATTTGACCTGATGCTGCGGCTCGATGCCGATGCCGGTGTCGAGCACTACGCCGCGCAACTCCCAACGGTCGGCGCCCAGCGGGCGGCCGGAGAGGCTGAGGTGCACGCGGCCGCGCTCGGTAAACTTGAGCGCGTTGCCGAGGAGATTGAGCAACACCTGTTGCAGACGCAGCGGATCGCCGACGAGCTCCACGGGCGTCGCGGGGTCGATCCAGCAATCGAGCCGGAGGCGTTTGGTGCGCGCCGTCTCCCCGACCATGCGCAACGCGGTGGCGACAACCGTGCGCAGATCGAGGAATTTTTCCTCCAGCTTGATCCGGCCGGCCTGCAATCCGGAAAACACCAGAATCTCCTCGATGATCTCCAGCAGGCTCTGACCGCACTGAAGGATGAGATTTATCGCGCTGCGCGTCTCGGGTTCGAGATCGCGCTCGATCAGCGTGGCGGCGAGCCCGTTGACGGTGTTGAGCGGCGTGCGCAGCTCGTGGCTCATGTTGGCGAGGAAGGCGCTCTTGGCGCGGTTGGCGGCCTCCGCCTCCTCCTTGGCGCGCAGCAGCTGTTGCTCCGCCCGTTTGCGTTCGGTGATGTCGGTGGCGACATTGGCCGTGGCGATCAGCCAGCCCGCGCGGTCAAACACCGGGAATTTGCGCGTGAGCAGAATGCGCTCGGCGCCGTTGGGCGAGACCAGGCGCTCCTCTTGCAGCAGACACTCGCCGGCGCGCTGGAGCTGCGCCCGCCGGTCGCTCGCGATGAAACTGCGAATCGGCTCCTCCTCCTCGGACAACCCATGAATCTCCGCATCGGTCTTGCCGAGCAACTCCGCGAGATTGCGCCGGCCGACGAGCCGCACGTAGGCGTCGTTGGCGGCGAGCACGCGCAGATTGAGATCCTTCACCACGCAGGCATCGGCGGTGTTCTGCACCAGCGCGGCCTGCCACGACATGAGCTTCTCCACGCTCTTGCGCTCGGTAATGTCCTCCTTGATGGCGATGAAGTGACGTATTTGCCCGCCCTCGTCGCGCACCGGCGAGATGGAGGCGCGCTCCCAGTAGAGCCGGCCGTCTTTGCGCCGGTTGCAGAATTCCCCGCGCCATTCCTGGCCGGAGGAAATGATGCGCCACAGCTCGCGGTAGAATTCGGGTTGATGTTCGCCGGACTTCAGCACGCGCGGATACAGGCCAATCACCTCTGCCGCGGAGTAACCGGTCACCAATTCAAAGTGGGGATTCACGTACTCGATCCGCCCTTGCGTATCGGTGATCACAATCACCGTCGGACATTGGTCGACGGCGCGGGACAACAACCAGAGCTTTTCGCCCGCCTGGTGCATGTCGGTGACGTCGGCATGGACAACGATGAGCCGCCGCTCGCCATTCTGGCTGAAGGGCTGTGCGCGCAGGAGCCACCACTGGGTCAAGTCAGCCCGCACGCACGGCAGTTCCTGCTCAAACTCCGCCTGCTCGCCACGCAGCACCGCGGTCAGGCCGGCGCGCAATGCCGCGACTTTCGTGGAGTCCTCACACTGGGAATCGACAAAAGCAAAGTAGTCCGCACCTGTTGCCGCGCTGCCGGCGAACTGAGCCCACGCAGTATTGACCCGTTGAATCCGGCCACTGGCGTCGAGCACGCACACGCGGTGCGGCAACGTGTCGAAGGTCGCGGCGCAGAACGCCTCGCTGGCCCGCAGCGCCGCCTTGGCGCGGGCGTGTTCCTGGGCCGCCGCATGCTCATGCCGCCACGCCGCATCGCGCACGCGCCGCCAGAGCAGCCAGCCAACCAGGGTCGTGAGCAACAGCCCCACCGCCACCACCGCCGCATACGCGATGGAGTATCGCGCCAGCCAGCCCAGCAGCCCGAACCACAGCAGCAGCGCGCCAATGGCGAACATCCGCAGGCTGGACGGCAGGGCAAGATGGCTGGAATCGGACATGGCGGGAAAAGTCTAAAACAAATCAATGCCAGGCCCGAATTCGTCCTTGGCGGGTGGCTTGTTGGTTTTGGTTTCGGGCGCGGCTTCGGCGGGCGGTGGCGTGGCTGGTGGCGCAGGCGGCGGTGGCTCCGCTGCCGCGGTGGTGGCTTCGGGTTTCTTTTCCGCCGCCGGCTCTGCGGGCGTGGCGAGCTCGGTCGGGTCGCGCGCCACCGGATTGTCGAAGAGCTCGATCTCCATCGAGGCCGGCGCAGCGGACGGCTGGCTGGCCTGGCCGAGGGCGGCCGCGTGGGCAGCGTGCTCTTCGCGCATCGTGTAATGCTCTTGGTGCGCCTCCAGCCGGCCGATGGCCTCGGCGCTCAAATCCTCCTGCGAAGCGAAGCCGGCTGTGGTGGCGAGCAGGGATTCGCACAACTCCTGCCCCGGGCCGAAGCACGCGCCGATTTCCTGCGGGAAGGCCAGCCCTTCGAGCAAGGCCCGGCTCGTCTCATGCGCGGTGGAGAAATTTTTGCTGACCTGGGTGGAGTTCTGCTGGATGCGCTGGCTCAGACGCTCAAGCTTGGCGCTCACCACAAGGGCGCCCCGCTCCAGATCGGCCTTCTCGCGTTTGATCAGTGCGAGAAAGTCGTCGGCCTCGGTCTTGATTTTGCGGAGGTTTTTCAGCGTCGCCTGGAGCTCGGCGGTGAGCTCATTGGTCACCGTGGCGTTCTCGGCGGCGACACGGCTGGTTTCCTCCGCCAGGCGGTTGAGGGCATCGGCCGAGGGCAGGCGGGCGGCGGAAATCTGGGCGTTGAGCGCCACCAGCTTCACCTCGAATTCGTGTTGCGAGATCTCCTGCGAGAACACGCTGACCACGGTCTCGATGCGCTCGACGAGGCGGGAGATGTTGCAATTGGTCTGTTCGCTCTGATCGGCGATGCGCGCGAGTTTGCCGATCTCTTCGCGGAACATATCGGCCACGCGGCAGGAGAGGAACGCATCGGCCGCGGCCTGCTCCATCTCGGTGAAACGGTTCACGAGTTCCTCGCTGATCGCCAGCAGGTCGTTGAGGCCGGAGGTCACTTCCAGGCCCGCCTGTTCGATCTCGGTGCGGGCGCTGTGCAACTGCGCCTGCTGCACGCGGGTGGCGTGGTGGAGATAACCCCAGTCCACGGTGCCCTGCCCCTTGGCGTTGCGATTGATCTGGGTGCACATCTCATCGAGCCCCGTCGCGACGTGCTCGAGCTTCTGGCGGACAATGTCCTGATATTGCAGGGAGGTGAGCACGCGCAGCGTCAGCGGCTTGGTGCGGTCCAGCAACGCGCCGATGCTCTGGCTCAAGTTGAGGCAGGGGCTGAGCGCGTCCTTCACGTTGTCGAGCTCGCGGTTGATCATCCCGATGCTGCTCTGCGCCCGCGTGTGCAAGTCCTCCTGCGTGTGCTGCAGTTGACCGCGCTCCGACACCGTTTCCTGCACCACATGCTCGATGCGATTGAAGGCGGATTCGGTGGTGGCGGAGATCTTCTGCTCAATCTCCGCGATGGCGCTCGCGACGTTGATGAAAATGCCCTGGTACTCCGGATCGACGCGCGCGGCCTCCATGCGGATGCTCATGGTCAGGACGCGGAACATCATATTCGTCTGAACGAACTTGGCGTGCACCGCACAGGCCTGCTGGAGATTTTTCACCACATGGTCCATCTGCTCCTGCTCGGAAAGCGCGATGCCCATGGTGGCGTGGACCAGATCGACCGAGTTTTTGTACTGCGCGTAGGCGGAGGAGAGCGCGTGGTCCTCGTCGCGATCATGCAGCACCAGGTCGAGCTCATGGGTCTGGGTGCGCACCTCGGTGATGCGACTATCGAGCTGCGCAAGCCCCTGCGCGAGGGCGGTGAACTCCCGATCGGACTCCTTCCCGAAGCGCAACAAATCCCGCCGGCTTTGTTGCAAGCCGGGCACCAGCGCACTTACCCGGCGCGCGATCAGCAGCCGGGGGGTACGCCACGCCGCCAGGCGTCGCCACTGCCGGGGCGCGAGCCATGCGGGGAGCGAGGGGAGAAGTTGAGCGAGGGGGAAAGCCATGCGGGGGGAGGCCGGGATCAGTTCAAGAATTGCTGCACTTTTCGCAACAACTCGTCGGGGCGCACCGGTTTGAGGAGCGCCTCAATGCCAAAGGTCTGCTGATACTCCTTGGTGCGCTCCTTCAACGCTTCCGAGGTGATCGCGAGAATGGGTGTATGCGCGTAGTCGGGCATCGCGCGCAACCGGGCGAGGAACTCGCCGCCGTTCATCTTGGGCATCACCAGATCGAGCAGGATGAGATCGACCGGTTGCAGCGGCAGCTTGGCCAGCGCCTCGGCGCCATCGCAGGCGTCGATGCAGGCGTAGCCCTTCTGCTTCAGAAAGCTCGTGTGGTAGAGCCGGACACTGGCGAAATCGTCGACGACGAGGATGGTTTTCATGGCGGGGTATATCAGAGAGCGTTTTTCCAGGTGCGCAGCACGGCGCCGGGGAGTTGTTCGAGCGGGAGCACCTTGTCGACCCCGCCGAGCTTGATGGCTTCCTTCGGCATGCCGAACACCACGCACGAGGCTTCGTCCTGCGCGTACGTGCGTGCGCCGGCCTCATGCATTTCCTTCATGCCCTGCGCGCCGTCATCGCCCATGCCGGTGAGGATGACGCCGATGGCGTTTTTGCCCGCATAGCGCGCGGCGGAGCGGAACAACACATCGACCGACGGGCGGTGGCGGCTCACGAGCGGACCGTCGCGCACTTCGACCACGTAACGCGTGCCGAGGCGCTTGAGCAGCGTGTGCTTGCCGCCGGGCGCGAGCAACACCTGCCCGGGCAGCACCGGGTCGTTGTCCGCCGCCTCCTTGACCTTCAGCCGGCAGAACGAGTCGAGATTGGCCGCAAAGGAACGCGTGAATCCTTCCGGCATGTGCTGCACGATCACGATGCCGGGCGCTTCGGCCGGCAGCGCTTCGAGGAAAATACCCACGGCCTCGATGCCGCCGGTGGAGGCGCCGATCACGACCACCTTGTCGGTGTTGCCGTGCACGGTCTCGCCGCCGCCCTTGGCGAGGATGGCGTCGGCGGTGAGCTTCGGCCGCGACACCGCGCGGCGGGCGAGACGGTCGGTGCGCACGCGGGCGGCGGCCTTCACGGCATCGCACACCACGATTTGCGACTCGGCGAGAAACGCCTCCGTGCCCATGCGCGGCTTGGTGATGATGTCGACCGCGCCGTACTCGAGCGCCCGCAACATCGTGTCGGAGCCGTCGGTCGTGTGGCTGGAGCAGATGATCACCGGCAGCGGATGCTGGGTCATGATCTTTTGCAGGAAGGTCAGCCCGTCCATGCGCGGCATCTCGATGTCGAGTGTCATCACGTCAGGCGCGTTTTCGCGCATCATGGCGACGGCCTGATAGGGGTCGGCCGCAGTGCCGATCACCTGGATCGCCGGGTCGGAGCCAAGCACCAATGCCATCGCTTCGCGCACCACAGGCGAGTCGTCTACCACCAGTACTTTGATTCGTTGAGTCATGAGATCCTTCCTAAGACGAGTGCAGCCGCAGCCACACCGTTCCGGTCCAGTTTTCGAAAAAGAGCCGCAAGCCGCCGTTGTGCCCCACCCGCTCGGCCACGATGGGAATGCCGTGCTGTTCGAGCACCGTGTGCGCCACCGCCACGTTGTTGCTGCCCACGGCGTAGGTCTCGTTGGCGAGTTTGAGCGGGCTGCCGCCGCCAAAGATTTTCGCCTGCATCGCCCGCGGCGAACTGCCCAACGCGCACATGCGCTCGATCAAATTCGCCACCGCCCATTCGCCGTGATTCGCGGTCTGGCCGCCGCGCGGCACCAGATAGTGGTTCATGCCGCCAAACTGCCGCTGGGCATCGTACAGGCAAACCGACACGCACGAGCCGAGCACGGTGTTCATGCGCACCGGCTTGGTCTCCACCACGATGTCGCCCGCCCACAACACCGCCTCGCCGAACACCAGGTCGGCCGGAGGTGCGGGCGGAGCGATGAAGCCGGAACTTCTCATTTCTGGGCGGCCGTGGGATCATGACGATAAATGGAGGGACCGACGGAACGCAGCGGCAGCCCCATGCCCTGGAGCGTCTCGGCATGCGCGATGAACAGATGCCCGCCCACCCGCAGATGGCGGCACATCCGGCTGACCACCTCGCGCTGCGTGTCGCGATCGAAATAGATCATGACGTTGCGGAAAAAAATCACGTCGAGCGTGACCGGGATGCCGTAACTCTCCGCGAGAAAATTGAGGTGACCGAAACGCACGCGCTGCCGCACCTCGGGGCCCATGCGCACCTGCCGCGCCTTCGGATCGGTGCTGCGCAGCAGGTACCGGCTCTTCAACGCTGGCGTGATCGGCCGCGCCTGCTCCTCGGTGTAGATCGCCTCGCGCGCGATGTGCAGCACGCGGGTCGAGACGTCGGTCGCCAGAATGTCGAACTGGAAATCCTGCCGCTCCTGTTGCTCCAGCAGGGTCAACGCCAGCGTGTACGCCTCCTCGCCGGTGGAGCAGCCCGCGCACCACACCTGGAGCGTCGGCGACGGACGGTCCTTCAGCCAGGCGGGCAGCACGCGGCAGGCGAGATAATGGAAATGATCAGGCTCGCGGAAGAAGTCAGTCTTGTTGGTCGTGGCCAGATTGAGCAGATGCTCCAGCTCCTCCTCTTGCGCGCCCTCGTCGGAGAAAAACCGCGTGTGGTAATCGTGGATGCTGGCCAACCCGAGCTCGCGCACCCGACGTTGCAGGCGGCTCTGCAACATCACCTGCTTGCTCGGCGGCATTTTGATGCCGAGCCGGGAATTGATCACCGTGCCGAAGTCGACGAACTGCTGATGAGTGAGCGTGCCGGGATCCATGGCCGAGGGAGAGATCAAGGAGGGAAAAGGTTGGAGAGTTGAAAGTGGTGGCGGTGGAAAAGGCGGCGGCGGGAGTGGGGCCCGCCGCCGCCTACCCCCTAGTTAGCCGCGCTGACAGCTTCACAGGTTGTTCCAGCGCGGCAAAGTGGTGCGACCGGGCGGCGGCGCTGGCCGCACGACCCGAATCGTGGTCCTGAAAAAATCCGATGGCCTGTTGCAACTGCTCCGCCTGCTCGGCCAGCGCGGTCGAGGCCGCCGCCAGTTGCTCCGAAGCCGCGGCATTGCGCTGGATGACATTATCGAGCTCCTGCACGGCGCGGCCGATCTGCTCGGCGCCGGTGTTTTGCTCGGCGCTGTTGGCGGCGATCGCCTGCACCAGATCGGACGTCTGCCGGATGTGCGGCACGAGTGCTTGCAGCATCTGCCCGGCGCGCTCGGCGCGGTCAACGCTGGCGCTGGAAAGCTGCCCGATCTCGCCCGCGGCCACCTGGCTGCGCTCGGCGAGCTTGCGCACCTCGGCGGCGACGACGGCGAAGCCTTTGCCGTGTTCGCCGGCGCGGGCAGCCTCGATGGCGGCGTTGAGCGCCAGCAAATCGGTCTGCCGCGCGATTTCCTCGATGATCGAGGTCTTCTGCGCGATCTCCTTCATCGCCTGCGCCGTCTGCACGACGGTCTCGCCCGCGGCGACGGCATCGGCGGCGGCGCGCTTCGCGATGGTCTCGGTCTGGCGGGCATGCTCGGTGTTTTGCCGGATGCTCGCGGTCGACTCGGTCACGGCGGCGGAAACTTCCTCCACGGCGGACGCCTGTGCGGACGAACCCGCGGCCAGCGATTGCGCCGTGCCGGTCATCTCGCGACTGCTGACGGCGACCTGCGCGGAGGCGGTGCGAACGTTGGCCACCACCTGGCGCAGGCTCGCAATCATGTTCTGAAAAGCACTGCCGAGCGTATCGCGCGTCGTGGTGACGGCCACCTCCTGCCGGAGATCGCCGGTGCCGATGCGCCGGGCCACTTGCGCCTTCGCATCGAGCGCTTCGGCCATCTGGTTGGCGGCGGTGCCGAGCGCGCCGATCTCACCGCTGGCCGCCACGGCGATACGCGTGGTCGTGTCGCCCTCCGCGATCTGCCGGAGGCCGCTCGTCAACGCCTGCACCGGGCGGGCGACGAGACGGTCGGTGGCCACATAAGCCAGCACCGAAAACACGGCGATGATCACGACCACCGTGGCGAGCATCCACCAGAGGCCGGAGCGTTGCAGATCGGCCTGCATCGCGGCGGCGTCGGCCTGGGCGCGCCGGAGCTCGGCACGTGAAAATCGCAACGCCACCAGCCCGCCGACCTGGCCCTCGCGCCACTCGGAGTGGCAGCCAAGGCACTTCTTCGTCGCCACCTGCGGTTGATAATATTCGAACGCCTCCTCAGTCTGCCGCTCAAACGCCGCGGCGGAGGAGAGGCCGCGGGTGCGGATCTCCGCGGGCAACGACCGCCCCACCCACGCCGGCTGGGCGCTGAACTTCGCCACGCCCTTGTCGTCGTAGAGGGAAAATTCGAGCAGGCCTTTCACGTGATTTTGCGTGGCGAGGAATTTTTCGAAGCGTTCCATCTCACCGCGGGCCATCTGATCGCCGATGGTGTACTCGACCGCTTCGCAGACGTTTTCGGCGTTCTGGCGCTCGCGTTGTTCCAGCGCCGCCAGGTTGGCCGTGGTGAGCCGCCGCACGGCCGCCGCGTTGCGCCCCTGTTGCAGAAACTGCGACAACACCACGATGACCAGCAGCCCGGTCAGCAGGCAGAGCGTCAGTTGGGTGTGCAAGCGCATGGGAGCAACAACGCTGGCGGCGGGTGGCACTCACGTGGCCGCGGCCTCCGTGGGCGCGGCGGTATCGGCCAGCGCCACGAGTTCATCGGCGGAGAACACTTTCTCGATATCGAGTATGATGATGAATTTGTCATCCCGCCGGCCGAGGCCGAGGATCAGATCGGTGCGCCAGCGCATGCCGAGCGCCGGCGGATCGTTGATCTCCTGCGGCTCCAGCTCGATCACTTCGTGGACGGCATCAGCCAGACCGCCGGCGACGACGATCTCGCCGTCCATTTTCAGCTCCATGACGATGATGCGCGTGCTCAGGGTGTCGGCGACGGCCGGCAGACCGAACTTGCGGCGCAGATCGACCACGGGGATGGCGTTGCCGCGGACGTTGACCACGCCGCGCAGGTAAGTCGGCGCAGTGGGGACTTTGGTGATATGACTGACGTCGAGAACCTCGCGGGTCTTGAAGACGTTGATCGCAAAAAGCTCACCGCCCAACCGGAAGGTCAGATAGCGGGCGGTCTCGGTGATTTTCGCTGTGCTCATGGTGATGGGGGGTTGGCGGGCCGGCGCTCGGAGCGGCGGCCCGGGTTGCCTTAGAAGCGCTCGAACTTGTCGTCGGAGGCGCTTTGCGCGTCGCCATCGAGATCGATCGAGATGCCGTTGGAGGAGCGTTTTTCCGGAGTGTTCGGCGCGGCTTTGGCGGCGGGGGCGGATTTCGACTTGGGCGCGGACTTCGCCGCGGAGTGGCTGACCGCCGGCGCGTGATGCGCCACCGGAGCGGCGACGCGACGACGCACAGTCGAGCCGCCGCCGTCGTTGACCTTGAAGAACTCGATGGCGCTCTGCAATTGCTCGGCCTGACTGGCCAGCTCTTCGGACGACGACGCCATCTCTTCGGACGCCGAGGCGTTTTGCTGGATGACCTTGTCGAGCTCCTGCACGGCCTTGTTGATCTGGGCGGCGCCAGTGCTCTGCTCTTCGCTGCTCGCAGTGATCTCCTTCACGAGGTCCGCGGTCTTGCGGATGTCGGGCACGAGTTTGTTCAACATCTCGCCGGCGCTCTCAGCGATTTCCACGCTGGAGGCCGAGAGTTTGCTGATCTCGCCCGCGGCCGTCTGGCTGCGTTCGGCGAGCTTGCGCACTTCGGAGGCGACGACGGCGAAACCCTTGCCGTGCTCGCCGGCGCGGGCGGCTTCGATGGCGGCGTTGAGCGCGAGCAAGTCGGTCTGCCGCGCGATTTCCTCGATGATAGAGGTCTTCTGCGCGATCTCCTTCATGGCGTGCACGGTCTTGCCCACCGAGGTGCCGGCCTCCTGCGCATCTTGCGAGGCCTTGGTGGCGATCTTTTCGGTCTGCCGCGCGTTCTCCGTGTTCTGCTGGATGCTGGCGGCGGACTCTTCCATCGAGGAGGAAACTTGTTCCACCGAGGCGGCCTGTTCGGAGGCGCCGGAGGAAAGCGTCTGGGTCGTGCTGGTGAGCTCTTCGCTGCCGGCGGAGACGTTCTCCGCGGCGGAGCGGACATTGGCCACCACTTCGCGCAGATTCGTGACCATCTTCTGGAGGGCGAGACCGAGCGTGTCCTTGTCGGAGGCGAGCTTCACTTCATGACGCAGGTCGCCGTCGCCGATTTGCACGGCCATCTTGGCCTTGGCGTCGAGAGCTTCCGCCATGTTGTTGGCGGCTTCGGAGAGGCGGCCGATTTCGTCGCGGGAGTCGACAGTGACGCGGGCGGAGAGATCGCCGATGGCGATTTGTCCCAGCCCATCCACGAGATTGCGCACCGGCGCTGTTATCATGCGGGTGATCAGCAGGCCCAAGATGACGGCGAGCGACACGCAGATGATGCAGCCGACGATCAGCATGGTGGAGGAATAGGAAAGTGAGGTGGCGGCCTCACCCGCGGCGGAAGCGGTATTCTTCATGCCGTCCAGGGCGGTCTGCTCAGCGGCGGCGAGCACCTCGGCGGCCGCCTCGTTGCGCTTCTTGCCCAGCTCTTCACGGGAGAGCCAGTTCTTCAGGAAGCCCTCCATGTTTTCTTGGTACGCTTTGCCGGCAGCACGACAGGCGGCAATTTGTTGGAGATTTATATCCTGCCGCGTGATGGACTTGAGCTCATCGAGCTTCACATTGATCTCGACGAATTTTCGCAGTGTTTCCTTGAAATGTTCAGGGTCGCGAGTGGCCATCGACTTCCAGGCGCCGATGCGCACGTTGCTTCCGAGATCGATGACATCGTTGCAGATTTCGATCTTACGAATCCGCTCCTTCACCTTGTCTTCGGTGAGCTTCTCGGAGAGCGCCGCGGTGATATCCTCGGTGAGTTTTTTGGATTGGTTGTCCACGAAATCATAGCACGCCTTCATGTAAGCGGTAGCGGCGTCGTTCATATCGGTCTTTTCTTTGTCCATCGCCTCAGTGACTTTCACAGTGTCATTGAGGTACTGCTCGTAGAGCGCCGCTTTCTCAGAAGCCTTGCGGGCGTTGGTCCGCAGTTCGGCCAGGTCGTGTTTCTCGGCCAGATCGGCGGCCTGCTTCAAGTGCTCCTTCACTTTGGCGAGGTTTTCACGCGCCTTGGCGAGGAATTCCTTTTCCTCGGTGAAGGCGTAACCGCGGGTCTCGTACATGGTCTTGAGCGACCACCGCTCGACATTGTTGGCGACCGTGACTTCGGGCACGCGTTCGTCGGCCAGGTTGTTGGCGGTCTTTTTCACGCTCAACATGCTAAAGATGGCGAGTGCGCCCAACAGCAGGGTCAGCCCTGCGATAGTCAGAAACGATCCGTTCAACTTCACCCCGAGCTTCATGTTCTTAAACATAACGATCCTTTGGTTACGGTGTTTAAATAGAGAGGGTTATCATGGGAGGAACTCGACCTGCCCGGTCGCGATGTCGTAGCGCGCAGCGACGACCTTGACGTGGCCGGCCTTGGCCGCATCGCCGATGATCGATCCGGCTTGGGCCAGACTCGCAGCGGAAAGCTTGGCGTTGATGCGCACGGCGTTGTCCACGGGATCGCCGGGTTTCTTCTTTGCCATGGACACGGCGCTCGTGAGCGCCTCGACGATGTGCTTGATGTGCCCCGGCGCTTCGCCGCCCGCGACTGCCGCGGAAACGGCGCCGCATTTCGTGTGGCCCAACACCACGACGAGCGGGGCATGCAGATGTTCGACCGCGTACTCGATGCTCCCCAGCATCAGGTCATCGAGCAGATTGCCGGCATTGCGGACGACGAAGAGATCGCCGAGTCCTTGATCGAAAATGATCTCCGGCGAGAGTCGGGAATCGGCACAGGTGAGAATGACCGCAAACGGATGCTGCCCGGCGGCCACTTCGGTCCGGCGGGTACCGGTCTGCCCCGGGTGGGTGGCCGTGCCCGCGACAAAGCGCTGGTTGCCTTCCGTGAGTTTCGCCAAAGCGGCCGCAGGCGAAATAGCGGCGGCAGGGGAACTGGCATGAGCGGTTGAAACGGCCAACAGGCCGACGACACAGAGCAAACGGAGCAGGTGCGTTTTCATAGTGCGATGGGCGATGGCGCAGGAGCGCCTGGTGAAAGCTGCGAGCTGTATAAAGGCGGGTGGCTAACGGCGGAGAGACGGGTCCGGACAAACAAAAAGGCACAAGCGATCAGTCATCCGCGAAGATGACGGTTCGATTGTGCCTTCGACTGACAGGCCCACTGTCCTGCCGGAGAAAGCTGCCTAGTCAGGGGGCTGACCGGCCTGCCTAATGATTATTATCGGCCAACCGGCCGCGGGCTTTAGAAGAAATACCTACTGGCCGGGGGAAAATTACCTCCCGGTTACGATCAATCCATTCATCCGACGGTGGCGCGGCCCGATGCCGCCAGCCCCAAGTCGAACAGGCTCGTGACGTACGAGCCCTCCCGGGGCGAACCGAGCAAATAGGCGGTGCCCGTCGGGCATACGGGTGCGGAAGCTGCCTCCGCCTCCGCGGTCAGCAGCGTGCGCATGGCCGGCGGGGTGTCGACCAAGAGGCCCAGATTCAACGCGACGCCCTGCGCGGTCGTCACCTGCAAGATCACTACACACGTTTCCTCGTCGGCCCCGGCAGCCGCGGGCTGATTCTGGCGCAAATCGATCACCGGAATAACTTTGCCCCGCACCACCACCACGCCGCGGATGCATTCCGGCACTTTGGCGCCGGCTGGTTGGGGGCCCAAGCGGAGCACCTCTTCGACCTGCACCAACGGAGGTGTCCCGGGCAATCCGCGCAATGGAAGCGTAAAGCCTCCCTCGGCAGGTGTCGCGGTCTGAGCCGGTGTGGTCTGGGGTGTCATGGGTGGCGGTGGCTGCAACACTGGGAGACCATCCCCGGTCGTTTTCGGACCAAAGAAAAAGGCACAAACGGCGGCATCTCGCGATGGAGATACTGCCGTTTGTGCCTTCGACTGACAGGTCCGAAACCTGCCGGAGAAAGCTGCCAGACAAAGTCTGGCCTCTTGTTCATTCAAACCTCGGCACGCCGGCCGGGTCGCTTAAGAGAAATCTTTTCCTGCGACCGGTACTTCCGCGGCCGGGGCGGGCGTCGCATTGCCGAGCAGGCCTTCCAACGTCTGGCGCAAATGGCCCAGGCGTTTGCTTTTGAAATTCTGCCGGGTCTGCAACAGCACCGCCACCGTCTCTTCCAACGCCGCCAGCAATTCCTGCTCGCGGCCGCCGGTCTGTGCTTTTTCCGCCTGCTGCAACTGGCGCAAAGTGGCCTCCATCTCGCCCAGCACCGCGAGCAGGTTAACCGTCATCATCTGCAAATACTGGGCCGCAGGTGTTGCGCGATGCGTCGCCGGGGTATCGCGCAAACTGTGCTCCACCGCCTGCAAATCGTGCACCCATTGCTGCAAGCGCTGCCGGGAACCGGCGATGTTGCGATAGGAGCGGTAGCGCCCGACTGATTCGTGCACCAAGGCCAGCAACTCCGGCCATTCCGGCGGTTTCAAGAGGTAGCCGGCGACAGAGAGTTTGACGGACTTGACGGCGGTCTCGACGGACGGCTGGCCGGTGAGCAGGATGATCGGCAGCCCGGTCGCGATCTGGGGCGCGTCTTGTAGGAGCTCCAGCCGCGTGTTGCCGGGCATGTAGATATCGGAGAGCAGCGTCTCAAACTCCGACGAACGCAAAGCCGCCACGGCCGCCTCCGCGGAGGCCACACACACGCACTCGAACCCTTCGCGACGCAGCCGCGTCGCCAGGCCTTCACGGAAAAAATGATCGTCGTCGGCCAGCAACAAACGCCCGGCGCCGGGCGTGGTGACCGTATCAAGGGAATGCGCAGTGGTCATCAGGAAGAGAGTTGCGGCTGCGCACCGGTGGACGCCGACAGCCCGGGCGCGGGCGGAGGCAGGTGACGGGCGATGGCCTGGCCGAGCAAGGCGGTGCTGAGTGGTTTGAGTAACATCTCGCGAATACCCACGTTGTGAATGTCTTCCATCGTGATGCTGCCATTGAACCCGGTGGTCAAGATCACGGGCAGATCAGGACGCATTTGGAGGATGGCGGTGGCCAGATCGATTCCGCTCAAGCCCGGCATCGACAGATCGGTGAGCACCAGCTGGAACGCCTGGGGTTCATTAAAAAAGAGCCGCAGGGCGCGCTTCGGATCGGTCACCGCGGTGGGTTGATAGCCGAGGCGTTTCAAAATGCGTTCGGCGCCGATACAAAGCACAGGTTCATTATCCACCACCAGAATACGCTCACCATGCCCGTGCGGCGCCGACGGCAGAGGCGTGCCGGGGAGCGCTTCCTGCGCCGCCAGTGCCGGGAAGTAGAGGTGAAACACCGTGCCTTTGCCCGGCTGACTGTACACATCGATGGTGCCTTCGTGGTCTTTGACTATCCCGTGCACCACCGCGAGCCCCAGCCCGGTCCCCTCGCCCGGCCCCTTGGTGGTGAAGAAGGGATCGAAGATGTGTTTCAACGTCTCCTCGTCCATGCCGTGGCCGGTGTCGCTCACACTGAGCTTGAGATACAATCCCGCGACCATGTCGGGATGCTGATGGGTGAACTCCTCGTCGGCCACGAAAGGCTCCAGCGTCACCTCCAGCACCCCGTTCGTGTTGCGCATGGCATGGGCGGCATTGGTGCAGAGATTCATCATGATCTGGTGAATCTGCGTGGGGTCGGCGAGGGCGAGCGGGGCGGCGGCCGGGAGATGCGGGATAATCTCGATCGAGGCCGGCAGGGTGGAACGCAAGAGTTTCAACGCCTCCTTGACGACGAAATGCACCGCGAGGGGCTTGCGTTCCTGTTTGGTCTGGCGGCTAAAAGTGAGGATCTGGCGCACGAGATCTTTGGCGCGATCCGTGCCCTTCAGCACGTTGTCCAACGCATCCTGCACCTCCTCGCGGTCCTGCGTGTCCTCCTTCGCCAGCTCGGTGAAACACACGATCGCGCCGAGGATGTTGTTGAAATCATGGGCGATGCCGCCGGCCAGCGTGCCGACCGCCTCCATCTTCTGCGCCTGCCGCAGATGCGACTCCAGGCGCGCGCGGGCCTCCTCGGACTGTTTGCGCGCCGTGATGTCGGTGCAGGCGCCAAACATGTCGTAGGGTGCTCCGCTCGCATCGCGTCGGCACACGCCGGCATCGTGCCACCAGAGATAAGTGCCGTCTTTGCGCCGCACTCGGTACTCCACCTCGTAACGCGCGTTTTTCTGCAAGTGCGCCTCCAGCGCAGCCAGCACCCGGCTGCGATCCTCTGGATGCATCGCCGTCTCCCAAGCCGCCATGGTCCGCGGGAAAGCGCCTGGTGACTCGCCCAACATCTGGTCGATCACATCCGTCCATTCCAATGCGCCTGTGCTCATATCCCAGGCCCAGAGCGCGACGTGCGCCGCCTCCGAGGCGGTCTCCAAAATCTGCTTCTGCCGCGCGAGGTTTTCCGCCGCCTGCTGCCGCTCGGTCACATCGCGAAAACTCCACACCCGGCCATGCATCCGATTATCCAGTACCAACGGACAGGAGTAGCGCTCATAGACCCGACCGTCCTTGAATTGTAAGGTGTCGAAGCTTTCCTGCGATGATTGGTAGAGCTCCCGCACTTTGGCGAGAAACGCCTCGGGCTCGGCCAGCTGATCCAGGACCGATTGCAGCAGCCGGCCGTCATCGCGCGCCTTGAGCAATTCGCCAGGGATCCGCCAGAGGTCAGCAAAGCGGGAGTTGGCGTGCGTCACCCGCCCGTTTTCGTCGACCACGAGAATGCCATCAGCGGTCGATTCCAGTGCGGCACGTAGCAGCGTCTCGCTGGCGCGCAGGTTTTCCTCGGCGCTTTTGCGCGCGGTGATGTCGCTGATCAAGCCGTCGTAGGCCACGACCGTCCCGCTGGCGTCACGACGCACCACCATGGTGTCACGCAGCCAGCGCAGCGAACCGTCCTTATGCCAGATGCGGTGCGTCAACGGCGGGACCGGGTGCCCCGCCCGCACCCGGGCGGCATGCTCCACGACGGCCGCCCGGTCGTCCGGATGGATCATGTGGTACCAGAGATTGGAATCAGCCCGGAAATCCTCGATCCCGTAGCCAGTGATGGCCTCGCACCCTGGCCCATGGATCGTCTCTATGGCGCGCCCGTTTTCGACGCGCACCGTGTAGATGTAATCGGTGGTGGAAGCGAGCAACCGCCGGTAACGCTGCTCACTCTCTTCGCGGGCCGCCTCGGCCCGGCGGCGCTGCGCCTCGGCTTCCAATTTTTCCAGCGCGTACGTGATATCTACCGTCACTTCTTCGAGCAGCTGGATCTCCTTGGCCTGGAAAAAATCCTTCTCCGCGGCGTACACCGTCAGCACGCCGCACACCCGGCCTTGATCCCGGATGGGGAAGCCTGCCGCCGACCGAAATCCACTCGCCTCCGCCGCTTCGCGCCAGGGCTGCACGCGAGGCTCGATGGCAAAATCATTAACCACTATCGGCCGCTCCTCCCGCACCGCCGCGCCCGCCGCGCCCGCCGGGCCGCGGCCCGGCGGCTCGTTGGCGGCCGAGACCGCGATCTGCGCCAGATAGCCCTGCGTGTCGCCCCATTGCGCCACGGGCTGGACGCTCTGCGTCGCAGGGTCGAGCCAGCCGATCCACGCCATTTTGAAATGCCCATATTCTCCCGCGATGCGGCAGATCGTGGCGAACAACTCCTCGCGTGAAGTGGACCGCACGATGGTCTGGTTGACCTGGCTGAGAAACGCGTAAATCCCGGTGAGCCTCCGAATCTCTTTTTCCGCGCCGTGCTTGTAGAGCGCCATCTCGATGGCGGTTTTCAGTTCGCGATCTTCGAACGGTTTCAGGATGTAGCCAAAGGGCTCGACCCGTTTCGCACGATCGACCGTGGCGTCTTCTGCATACGCCGTGAGAAAAACTACCGGCAGCCGAAACCGGTTGCGCACCACGTCCGCCGCCGCCACGCCGTCCATCCCGCCCTGCAGCCGGATGTCCATCAACACCAGCTCGGGCGCACCCGCCGCGATCAACTCAAACGCCTTCTCCGCCGTCGCCGCCGCGCCGGTGACCTCGTAGCCAAGCAGGCGCAGCCGGCTGCGGATATCCATCGCGACAATCGCTTCATCTTCGACGATCAGAATGCGCGGCTTGCTCATGGGGAGGAGAACGGATGCGCGGTCGAGCCGCTGGATTTCTGCGCGATAAATACCACCCGGCAACCGGCGTGCGGCGCCGGCAAAAATTCCGCCGCGCCGCCCAGCTGCCGCGCCAGATTGATGACCAGTTGCAACCCCAATGTCCGCGCGATCGCATCCTCTGATGGAGGCGCAAAGCCGATGCCGTCGTCCGTCACTTGCAGCGCAATCCGGCGATCCGCGTCCGCCGTCAGCTCCACGGTGATGCGTCCGGCGCGCCCTTCGGGGAAGGCGTGCTTGATGGCATTGGAAACCAGTTCGTTCACGATCAGCCCGCAGGGCACGGCCTGGTCGAGGTTGAGCGCCACCTCCGCCACTTGCAGCGAAAGCTGCAACCGGCCCGCCGCGAGCCCGAACGACCGGAACAGATGCGCGCACAAGCTCTCGACGTAGGCCGGGAAATTGATCCGCGCGAGATTGTCGCACCGGTACAATGCTTCGTGCAGCAGCGCCATCGAGCGCACCCGGTTCTGCGTATCGCGCAGCGTGGCCTGCGCCGCGGCGTTGTCTGTCTGCCCGGTCTGGAGATTCAGGAGGCTGATGACGATCTGGAGATTATTTTTCACCCGGTGGTGCACCTCTTTGAGCAACGCCGTTTTTTCCTCCAGCGCCGCCTGCCACGCCTGCTCCGCCCGCAGCCGTTCCACCTCCACTGCCGCGCGCGCCGCGACGATCTTCAACAACGCCCGCGTGCGTTCATCCGGCGAAATCACCGGCTTGTCGTCCATCATCACCAACACCCCGAGCGGCCGGCCGGTGATATCGAGCATGGGCGTGCCGCAATAACCCTCCACGCCATATTGCACCAGCATCGTATCCTCGGGATACCGCGCCTGCACGCCCTGCGGCACACAGCAGAGATCGGAGTTGGCCACATCGGCACACGGCGATCCCGCCAGCTCATACTCAGGGAGTGTGACCAGCCGGTCCCGCGCCCAACACGCCAGCACCTGCACGCGGTCGCGCGCCTCCGTCAACACGCCGACCAGCGCGTAACGCACCTCGAACGTCTCCGCCAGCTGGCGCACTATGGTGTTGAAATAGTCCGCGCCCAGCGTCCGCGCCGTGTTGGTGGCGATGGTGCGCAGGATCTCTCCGACCCGGTGCGCCTCCGTCATGTCGCGCGACACCCCGAGCAGACACGGTTCGCCATCGATCTCCACCCGCCGCACCGACATCAACGCGCGCCCCACCTCGCCGTTCTTCCGACGCTGGCGGGCCTCGTAATCGATGACCTCCCCGGTCGCGCGCAACTGCCGCAAGCAGTCCTCCCGCTCCTGCGCGCTCAGCCAGATGTTGAGTCCCTCCGGCAACGCCGTGCGCCCCACCGCTTCCTCCGCGCTATAGCCGGTGAGCCGCGTGAACCCGTGGTTGACCTCCAGAAACACGCCATCGCGCATCCGCGTGAGGTACATCGCATCGGGATTGAGGCGGAAAACTTTGGCGAATTTCTCCTCCGAGATGCGCAGCGCGCGTTCAATCCGCCGCCGCTCCGCCTGCTCGATCTCCAGCCGGGCGTTGAGCGCACATAACGCCATCGCCCGCGCCCCGCTCAGCGCCTCCTGGCGTTCGCTGGCCAGCGCCGTCCGCAACACCAACGCCACCAGCGGCGCGAGCGGGCGCAGCAAACTGAGCAGCATCGCCACCGGGCGCTTGTCGGGCAGTCCGAGCACCAACAGCATCCCGACCGCATGCACCCCGGCTTGCAACGGCAGCGCCAGCGCCAACGCGAAACCCTCCTGCCGGAAAAACTCCGCCGCGGGTGCGGGATCGCCCCGCGGCCACACTAGCTCCGTCGGTTGCCGCAACCACGGTTCGTAAAGGCTCCGCGCCTCCGCCGAGCCCGCCCATCTGGCCCGCCGCTGCGGACTGATCGCGAGCACCTGCGGGACGGTGGCCGCCGCTTCATTGGCATCGGGCACCACCAGCACCACGCATTTCGCCCCGGTCAGTTTGCGGATCTCCTGGCAAAAATACCGGGCCAGTTGCGCAGGCTGGTCGCCCCGGCTCACCGCCGTGCTTACGATGTCCAACGCCATCACGCTAAAAGCGGACGTCTCGTGGAGGTCGGGGGATCTCATGGCTACACTCCGGAATCTGGACTCGCGCCAGCCGGCCGGGGAAGCGGGGCAAAACCGTTTTCGCTCAAGCTGCCACGCGCTGGTGGAGGAGAAAAGGGTAAGCGGCTAAAGAAAGGGTTTGCTGATGATGCTGGTCCTGCGTTGGGGAAACAAACTGAAGCACCGTCACCAAAGCACTCTTGGCCGACGATGTAAAGCATCCCGCCGGTTGCGGCCGCGGCCCAACTCAGGCCGCCGCCGGCCCCGAACGCGCGGCCGCGCCGCCGAGCAGCTCCTTCAACGCGCTCCAAGCCTTGCGCAGCCCGGCCTCCTGCACTCCGCCCGCGATGGCGTAGATCCGCGCCAGCTGCTCCTCGTGCCCGCGATACCGCGGCGGCAAAATGAACAGCGTGCCGTCACCCTCCCGCACCGTGGAGAAAAACAACCCGCGCCCGATCGCGGTCGCACTCGTCGCCGGCACCGCCACCGCGCGCTCCGGCGCCACGAGCCACGGCCGGTAGGCGAATTTCCACGCGCCATCGGCCGCGCGCTCCAGCCGGCCGTAAGTCCGCACCGGCACGCCCAGCTTTTCCAGGCCGCCGCCGGCAAACATCCGGTTCGCCTTCTCGTCCGGCGCGAACCGCCCTTTGCGTCCGCTGACAAAATCCCAGCAGAACACCGAGCCAAACACCGTCAGCCGGAACGCCCAGCCCGCCACGAAATACGCCAGCACGATCACCGCCACGGAAAGCGCTGCGCTGATCCACGGATTGATGGTGGCCGTGAGTGTCAGCAGCCCGAGCAACGCTGTGCGCGCCGTCTTCAACGCCGCATCGATCGCGCCCCACGGACTGAGCAAAATGAGCACGTTGATCGCGTGCGACGCCATCCACACCAGCGCGAACATCGCCAAGCCAAACGGCACCGTGAGCAGGTTCAGCAACCAGGAAAAATCGATCGCGCCCACCTGGATCGCCGCCAGTCCGTTCGCCACCAGCGGATCGTGCGGCGCACCCGCGACGATCATCTTCGACAATGTGGCCATGGTGAACGGCACCACCGCGCCGGCGGCGACGAGCCCCGACGCTTTGTTCTCGATCGTCTCGAGCACATCGAGCGGCTTCTTCAAACCCGGCGGCACCACCGCGCCCAGCGCATCTTTCGCCGCGCACGCGCCCACCACCAGCATCGCCGGCAGCCAGAACGTGATCTGCGCAAACCAGGGCAACGCGGCTTTCTGCTCCGGCGTCGTCGCCGCGAAATATTGATACGCGCCGTACGCGCTCGTGCCGAGCAACGGCGAGATCGCAATGCCCGTCACCGTCGAGACCGTGGCCGCCAACGGCCCCGCGGGCGAACGATCCGCCGGAGCAGACGCGCCGGCAGTGGCCGCCAGCAGCGGCGTGATGACCAGGGCAAAGGCGAGCGCCAGAAGGAAAAACGGGGCGAGGCGTTTCATGGCGCGGACGATAGCTACTTCGCCCCGTTTGGAAAGTCCGCTTTGCCGGTCGCGCCGGAGAAATTTCGCCGGCAAACGCGGCTTGTCCCCGCGCGCTCCGCCCCGCCATGCTCACCGCCGCCATGTTGACGAAAGCGGAAATCCAGCGTCTGCGCGTCCTGCGGGAAAAAAAACACCGCGAGGCCGAGGGGCTGTTCGTCGTCGAGGGAGAGAAGGTCGTGGGCGAGCTGCTCGCGGCGGCGTTTCCCTTCGTCGAAATCTACGCCACGCCCGACTGGACCGGACGACGCACGCACGCCGTCAGCGCCGACGAGATGGCGCGCATCAGCCATTTTCCCACGCCCGCGAGCGTGCTCGCCGTCGGCCGCATCGCGCGTCCGCCGCTGCCCGCCGGAGCGCTCGACCGCGGCCTCACGCTCGCACTCGACGGCGTGCAGGACCCCGGCAACGTCGGCACGCTGCTGCGCATCGCCGACTGGTTCGGGCTCGACCGCGTGCTGCTTTCGCCGGATTGCGCCGATCTCTTCAGCCAGAAAGTGATCAACGCCAGCATGGGCTCCTTCGCGCGTGTGACCGTGCACACCGCCGAGCTCGCCCCGGCACTCGCCGGCACGACTGTCCCCGTGCTCGGTTGCGATCTTGCCGGCGAAAACGTCCACGCGCTGCCGCCATTGCGCGACGCCGTGCTGGTGATCGGTGCCGAAGGCCGCGGACTCTCGGCGGCCGTGCGCGCGCGCGTGACGCGTTGCGTGACGATCCCGAAATACGGCGGCGCCGAATCGCTCAACGCCGCGGTCGCTGCCGCCGTCGTCTGCGACAACCTGCGCCGCGCCCGCAGCTGACGAAAGCTTACTTGTCGCTGTCGCCCTTGCTGCTGGATTTCTTGCCGCCCTTGCCGCCGCCGCCGGCGCCGAGCATCGTGCCGGCGAGGACGCCGATGGCGAAGATGCCGAAATAGATGAGCGCTGCGGGCTGGTGGATCGGCTTGGGCGAGGCGAGCGGGAACCAGAAATCGATCTCCTTGGTGTTGGTCATGCCCACGTAGAGGATGACGAACAACAACGCGAGAAACACGAGAGTGCGAAGGAAGAGTTTGATGCTCATGGATGGGCGGAGGCTGGCGAACCGGGGCGAGGCATAGGCTCCACCCTCCCCCGGCGCAAACGGGAAATGGCGCCGCCCGGTCCTCTGCACCGCTCTGTTCCTGCGGCGGCAAGATGACGGAGCGCAACTAACACCGCCACGCATGCAGCAGGGAGAAAGGCTTGACGTTATTTTGTATTATCATGATATCACAATTTTGTGTTACTAAGAGATACACTTCTTGAGGTGTTAAAAACGCCCGTTTGGACAGACCCTGTTTCACCGTTGTTGGTAAGAAACTTAACCAACGACATCCGCTTGGATCGCGGCCAGGCTACTGTGCTGACGGGCGTGCGCCGCTGTGGCAAAAGTACATTGCAGCGGCAGCTCATGGCGCAACTTGCCGACGGCCTTTACTGCAACTTTGAGGACACGCGTTTGTTCGGAATGAGCAGCGAGGATTTCCCCAATTTTCTGGAGGCGCTCAACGCCGTCTCGCCCGCCACGCAGCCGGTATTCCTCGACGAAGTGCAGGAAGTGGAGGCTTGGCAGCGGCTCGTCCGCGCCATGCTCGACCAAGGGCGCGCGGTCTGCCTGACCGGCTCCAACGCTTCGCTGCTGGGGCGCGAGCTGGGCGCGAAACTGACCGGGCGGCATCTGTCCCACGAGGTCTTTCCCTTCGCTTACGACGAGTACCTGCGCTTCACGCAACAAGAGGCGGGCGCGCTCTCGCTCCGGCGGTTTCTGGACGACGGCGGCTTCCCGATTTATCTGCGCACGCCGCGCGACCAGATTCTCCAGGAACTTCTGCGCGACGTGGTGCTGCGCGATGTCGTCGCCCGCTACGGTCTGCGCGAAACCCGCCACGTGATGAACCTGCTCCTCTTCCTGTTGGGCAACACCGGACAGGCGTTTTCGCTGCAAACCCTGACGAAAAATCTGGCGATTCCCACCGTGGCGCAGACCTCGCGTTATCTCGAGTATTTGCAGGACGCCTACCTCTTGTTCTCGGCGCAAAAATTCAGCCACTCGTTTAAACAGCGCGTCGTGACGCCAGCGAAATACTACGCGATCGACAACGGCCTGCGTCGCGCCGCCACGCCGCTGCCCGGCGCGCCCAACCTCGGCCCGCGCCTGGAAAACGCCGTGGCCCTCGCCCTGCGCCGCCGCGGGCGCGCTCTGCATTACGCCAGCGAACGCAACCTGTGGGAATGCGATTTCGTGACCGACTCGGAAGCCATCCAGGTTTGCCTCGAACTCACGCCGGAAAATCGCGGGCGCGAACTGCGCGGCGTGGTCGCCGCCGTCCGGCAAGCCGGCCCGCGCCGGGCCTTGGTGCTCACGCTCGATCAAACCGACCGGCTGAAAGAAGAAGACGTCGAAATCGAAGTGCTGCCCGCCTGGCGGTGGCTGCAGTGAAACACTGGACGGCGCCATCGCACAGACGGTGAGCCCCCCAAGCCCGGAATTGACCGCCGGGGGCGCGCCCGCCTAACTCTCGCGCCTATGTCAACGCCGTCCGCTCCCGCCGAAGTCTCCATGGATACCATCGTCGCGCTCTGCAAGCGCCGCGGTTTCATCTTCCAGTCGTCTGAAATCTACGGCGGCATCAACGGCTTCTTCGATTACGGTCCCCTCGGCGTCGAGTTGAAGAAAAACATCCGCGACTGCTGGTGGAACGACATGGTGCGCCGCCGCGACGACATCGTCGGCCTCGAGTCCTCCATCATCATGCACCCGAAGGTCTGGGAGGCGTCCGGCCACGTCGCCGGCTTCACCGACCCGCTCGTGGACTGCAAGGCTTCCAAGAACCGCTACCGCGCCGACCAGTTGTTTTTCGCGCCCGTCGTCGTCGATGGCCAGACGGTCGGTTACGTGTCCGCGCTTGAGAGCGAGCGCACCGCCGCCGAGTTGCAGGAGAAGGCCGAGACGTTCAAACGCAAGAAGGCCATCCAGGGCAAACTCGACGCCGTGCAGCCGCGCGACATGACCGAGGCCAAGCCCGAGGAGATCGCGCTCATCCCGTCGCCCGCCACCGGCGAGCCCGGCAGCCTCACCGCGCCGCGTTCGTTCAACATGATGTTTCAAACCAACGTCGGCGCGATGACCGACGCCTCCTCGGTCGCCTACCTCCGCCCTGAGACGGCGCAGGGCATGTTCGTCGATTTCAAGAACGTCGTGGACACCGGCCGCGTGAAGCTGCCCTTCGGCATCGCGCAAATCGGCAAATCGTTTCGCAACGAAATCACGCCGCGCAACTTCATCTTCCGCTCGCGCGAATTCGAGCAGATGGAGATGGAATACTTCATCCACGAGGACGCCGATTGGGACAAATGCCACAAGGAGTGGATCGAGTGGTGCCGCCAGTGGCTGATTTCGGTCGGCCTGCCCGAGTCGCACCTCTCGCTCTACGCGCACCCGAAGGAGAAACTCGCGTTCTACTCGAAGGGCACCGTGGACATCATGTTCAAGTACCCGTTCGGCGTGCAGGAGCTGTGGGGCATCGCCGCGCGCGGCAACTACGACCTCGGCCAGCACGCGCAGGCCAGCGGCAAGCCGCAGGATATTTTCGACGAGACCACCAAGAAGAAGTTCACGCCGCACGTGATCGAGCCCGCCGTGGGCGTCGACCGCATCCTGCTCGCCGTGCTCTGCGCCGGCTACGCCGAGGAAGACGTGACGGACGAGAAGGGCAACGTGGAGAAGCGCACCGTGCTCCGGCTCAGCCCGCGCATCGCGCCGGTCAAGGTCGCCGTGCTCCCGCTGCTCAAAAACAAGGAGCAGCTCACCGCCCGCGCCAAGGAGCTCTACAAAAAACTCCAGCGCCGCTACGCGGTGTTCTACGACGAGGGTGGCGCCATCGGCCGCCGCTATCGCCGGCAGGACGAGATCGGCACGCCGTGGTGCGTCACCATCGATTTCGAGACGATCGAGAAGGATGGCACGTTCACGCTCCGCGAGCGCGATTCGATGCAGCAGAAACGCATCAGCGAAGCCGAGCTCTTCGCCTTGCTCGAAGAAAAGGTGTATTGAGCGGCCGTCCGCCTCCGCCGCGCCGCACCTCCGGCCCGGCGGCCAACTCCCGTTCCCATGGCTAAGCCGCGTCCGCCTGTCGTCCGCAGCGTGCGCACTCCCGTGGCGCTGGCGGCGCTGCGCACCTGGCTGGCCGAATTCAACTCGCGCACGCGCGAGCGCGGCGAGGAGTACCTCAAGCTCGGCCGGGTCAAAAAAGTGTGGACCGGCGCCGACCACTTTGTCGAAGCCGAGGTCGCCGGGCAGACGCTGTATGCCGTCACGCTGTTTCTCACGCGCGGCGAATGGAGCTCGCAGTGCTCGTGCCCGATGGGCGGCGAGTGCAAACACGCTTACGCCGCCGCGCTCGCCTGGATCGCCGAAGTTGAGTCCGGCGGAACAGGAGTAGTTGCCCCGCAACCGGTGGACGAACCGCCGCCGCTGTGGGTAAAAAAGACCAAGGTGCCCAGTTTTCGCGAACAGTGGACTCCGATCCTCGCGGAGAAACTGGGCCGGCCGCTCACTGACAGCGAGGGACGCCTGCTCGGCCAGCTCGCGGCGATGTTTGCCGAATACAAACAGGCTTTCTACACGCTTTATCCCCACTCCATCCAGCAGCACGGTTTCGCCTACGCGCCGCCGCCGGGCGTCTCGCCCTATGCGCCTGCGTTCGACCATTGGTGGGACCGCTCCAGCGCGCCGGCCGATCCCTGGGCGTTGTGGCAATACCTCGCCTACGACTACGAGCGACACGGCCGCGAAATCCCCGCCGTGTTTCGCCCGCTCACCAACACCGCGCCGATCCACGCCGCGCTGGCCGACCGCTTGTTGCAACAAGAGCTCGCGGTCTGGCGCCAGGCGCTGGCCTCGCGCGATGCGAATGCGCCGCAACCGCGCGCCAACCCCGTGCGCGAGATCACCGGCCTGCGGGTGCGCGTCGGGCAAGACGGCGGACTGTTCATCGAAACGCGCATCGCGGCCGGCAAACCCTGGAAATCGCCCGGGCACAAATGGCTGAGCGCGCTCGCCACCGCCCGCCCGGCCGACTTCGAGCACCTCTCTCCCGCCGAGGCCGCGCTCGGCCTGGCGTTGTCGGCCGAAGCCCGCATCGGCAGCTACGGCATCGCATCGCAACAGGCGTTGACCACCGAAGCGGCCGCGGGCGTGTTGCGCCTGCACGCCGCGCGCGGCGCCCTCGTGCTGCCCGACGAGCGCCCCTTCGCCATCGAGCCCGATCCGCTCGTGGTGGAAGCGGTGCCCTCCGCCAGCAATCCCCAGCAGCTTGAGGTCCGGTTCCTCTCCCCGGATGGCCGCGATGCGCGCCACGCCTGCGTCGTCGCGCTGCAACCGGAACCGCTTTATCTTTTCGACGGCCGCGTGTGGCGCGGTCCGCCGCCCATGCCTGCGCGCGCCCTGCCCATCGCCGCGCTCGCCGACCCGCACATCATGCGGCACCTCCGCGCCGCCGGACTGCGGATGCCGGCGTCGTTGGAAATGAAAGTGCGCCGCGTCGCGCTGCGTCCGCAACTGCGTTGCTGGCTGGAAAACGGCGACCCATACGACGGCTACGCGCAATTCAAAGCCGCGCTTTTCGCCCGGGCCGACGACCCGGTTTGCGAACAGAGCTGGAGTGGCGCCGGCGGCTGGCACTGGACCTTGACCGGCGCGCCGCCGCTGCGCCGCCCCGACGACCCAATCCTCGAATTTGACCTCGCCACCGCGCAAGCCGTGAGCGCGCGATTCGCGGATTTCCGCCTGCAATGGCATGGCTGGGACAACACCTGGACCCGCAGTGTCACAAAAAACTTTCCCGAGGAATTCGTCGCCTGGCACGCGACGCTGCCGCCCGGGCTGGACATCGACGCCGCGCCCGAGCTCACCGCTTTTTTCGGCCCGCCGCTGCGCGCGAGCGTGGATTTTTCCGCGATCCCCTCCGACTCCGGTCGCGACTGGTTCGACCTCACCATCGCGCTGCGCGTGGAGGACACCACGCTCACGCCGGAGGAAATCGCGCTGCTGCTCAAGGCCCGCGGCAAATGGGTCAGCCTCCCGCGCCTCGGCTGGCGCCGGCTCGAACTCGCCACCGCCTCGGAAGAATCCACCGCCACGCTCGACCGGCTCGGGCTCACCGCCGAGGAAGTGTTCGCCTCGGGCAAGTCCGCCACGCACCGCCTGCACGCCCTGCAACTCGCCAGCGAGGCCGCCGCCCTCGAATCGCGCGATGCCGCCCTCGCCGGCCGGTTGCGTGAACGCGCCGCGGCGCTCGCGGCACTGCCGCCGCCCGCGTTGCCCGCCGGGCTGCGCGCCACGTTGCGCCCCTACCAGCAGGAGGGTTTCCAATTTCTCGCGCATCTTTCCGCCCAAGGTTTCGGCGGCGTGCTCGCCGACGACATGGGTCTCGGCAAAACCGTGCAAACGCTCGCGTGGCTGCTGTACCTGGCCGAGCTCTGTAGCCGCGAACCCGCGCGCGCGGAAGGCACGGCCGCAGCGCCCAATGCACTCCGCGCCCTCGTCGTTTGCCCGAAGAGCGTCACACACGGCTGGCTCACCGAAGCCACGCGCTTCGCGCCGACGCTCGGCGTGGCGGCCTTCACGCCCAAGCTGACCAGCGCGGAACATCCGCCGGAGGGCATCCAGCTCCTCGTCGCCAATTACACGCAGCTCCGCCTGCACGCCCCGTGGTTTCAGCAGCACCCGTGGGACGCCGTTGTGCTCGACGAAGGCCAGTTCATCAAAAATCCGTCGAGCCAGGTCGCCGCCGTCGCGCGCGCGCTGCCCTCGCGCCACCGTCTCATCCTCACCGGCACGCCGATCGAAAACCGACTCACCGATCTGTGGAGCCTGTTCGCGTTCGCGCAACCCGGCCTGCTCGGCACGCAGGCGGCGTTTCGCCGGCAATACGACGAAGACGATCCCGCGGCCCTCGCGCGCCTGCACCGCCGCGTGCGCCACTTCCTGCTCCGCCGCACCAAGGCCCAGGCCGCGCCCGACCTGCCTCCGCGCACCGAGGACGATCTCGTCGTGGAACTGGAGGGCGGACAACGCCGCCTCTATGAAGCCGAGCTCAAGCGCGCCCGCGCCCAGCTCCTCGGCCTCGAAACCGACCGCGCGCTCGATGCGGTGCGCTTCAACATTCTCGCGAGCCTCCTGCGGCTCCGCCAGATCTGCTGCCACCCGGCGCTCATCGACTCCGCGCACCGCGATCTGCCGAGCGCGAAACTCGACGCGTTGCTCGAACAGCTCGAAGAGTTGCGCGACGAAGGCCACCAGGTGCTCGTGTTTAGCCAGTTCGTTGAGATGCTGGAGATCATCCGCGAGCGGCTCGTCGCGGCCAAGATCGGCCACCTCCTGCTCACGGGCGCGACGGAGGACCGCGCGCAACTGGTGGAGGAGTTTCAACGCGACCGCACGAAGACGGTTTTCCTGCTCTCGCTGAAAGCGGCGGGCTTCGGCCTCAACCTGACGGCGGCGAGCTACGCGATCCTGTACGACCCGTGGTGGAATCCCGCGGTGGAGGCGCAGGCCATCGACCGCACGCACCGCATCGGGCAGACGCAGCCGGTGTTCGCCTACCGCCTGGTGGCCGACAACACCGTGGAGCAAAAAATCCGCGCGATGCAGCGCGAGAAAGCCGCGCTCGCGGCGGCCGTGGTGCAGGAAGAATCCCTCGCCAGCGTCCTCGACCTCGAAAGCCTGCGGCAGATTTTGGGGTGAGGGCTTTACCGGCCGATCAACGCTTCGGGGAAGAGCAGCCGTTTGGGTCGATACGGATCGTACAGCACAAAAACCGGCTGGTTATCGCGGGCTCGTTTGAGCGCCAGATTCACATCTGGCTTATTGACCCGTTTGATGGTCAGCGGCTCGCCATTCGCCAGTGCCGGTGAGCGGATAATGATCCGGTAAACGCTCTGATAGTTCACCGACATCGTCGTCTCGTCCACCGAGACCACTTCCGCCTCGGCCAACTGCCCGTAGCTGAGCAACCACTGCTGCCGCTGACGAGTCCCCAAAAACCAGATCACCAAACCTCCTCCGATGAGGGGGAACAAAATTACGAATGCCCCAAACCAGCCGGCATTGCTCAACCGTGCGCCCTCGATGCAGGCCAGCTCCGGCTGATTTCGCAGGTAGCGCACGGTCACATTCGCATTTTTTCCCCACCGCTGACCGGTAGTGTAACAGCGCCCCTCGCGGAGTCCCTCGGTGTCCGGGTTGTAGCTAAAAACGTACTCTATCACCTGGGTTTCGTTTATCGACATATGGGTCTCAGACACGTTTTGCACCACACCCGCGGTGGTTTGCGCATGGTCGGCCGCCAAGCGCCAGTCATCCCAAAGCCGCCAAGGGAAAAAGACGTAGGTGAATATTAACCCGACCCCGCCGAAGATCAGGCCAAAGAGCAGACCGCCCCAACCCAGAAAACCGCCAGAAACTGTGCGCCGTACATGTGCCGGCACATGCCTGGGCGGCGCTGCCGCCAGCAACTCAGCAATATCGTCCGTTGTCACCCGCATCCTTTTTTACTATTTGCCCCACGACCCACGGCAAGAGCCCGGTTGGAAACCCGGGTTTCGCACGGTATAATGCGCCCGCCTTAATTAAGGATATCTTTAATTAAGCGAAATCGCCTTTGCTTTATTATGGAGACTCGAATCCACGCGAGATTCGCATGGTGGGGCGGCTTGCGCCCGAAGCGCCGACCCCGCACTTGAGAACGCTGCGCTATTTTAGCCGCACTGGTTTTCGCGCATCACACCAGTTGCAAACAGGCGTGCGCCGGGGTGGGTTTTTCGTTTGGCTGCGGCGCATCATGTCGTTCGTCCATTGCCACGCTCCCGCTGCGCAGCCTGCCGCCGCCGACTGGCGGCTCGTCGTTCAAGGCGACCGGTTGCTCGCCCGCCCGGCACCGACGACGGAGATCGTTTTGCCCGATGGCGCGGCGCTGGCGGAGTGGAACGCGAATGCGTCCGCGGAGCTGCACCTCGGCATCTTGAATGATCGCGCGTGCTGGCTGCACGCCGTCGCCAGCGCCGAGACCGCCGCGCCCGCCGGCTGGGAATGGCACGACACGCGCGCGCTAATCCCCTTGCTGACGGCGGCGCAGTTTCAAGCCGTGTCCTGCGCCCGGATGTTGCATGTGTGGCAAAACCGCCACCGTTTCTGCGGCAGTTGCGGCACGCCGACCGTCGACGTCGCCGAGGAGCGCGCCAAGAAATGCCCGCGGTGCGGCGCGCTGTTTTTTCCGAGTGCTTCGCCTGCGGTGATCGTCGCCGTCACGCGCGGCGACCGGCTGCTGTTGGCGCACAATCGGAATTTCCGGCCGGGGTTGTTCAGCCTGCTCGCGGGGTTCGTCGATCCCGGCGAAACGTTGGAGCAGACGATCGTTCGCGAAGTGCGCGAGGAGACCGGCATCGAGGTCGGCGAGCCGCGCTATGTGACGAGCCAGCCGTGGCCGTTTCCCAATTCGCTCATGCTCGGTTTCCGCGCGACGTATCGCGCGGGAGAGATCGCGGTGGACGGAAAAGAGATCGAGCAGGCGGACTGGTTCCACCGCGACGCGCTGCCGGATCTCCCGCGTCCCGGCACCGTGGCGCGCGCTCTCGTCGATGCGTGGTGCCGCGGGGGCTGACTGCGATTGCCTCGCAGCTTTGACGTAGCGATCTGTCACCGCGTGCACTGAGAGTAAAAGCGCGCATAGAGAAGTGCCGGCTTGAGCCAAGCCTCGCGGTGGTGACTTCATCTTGCGATCTGATCGCAGACTGGCGCAGCGCGCACCTTCATCCCCGCTGTATTCTCTAATCTTGCCTCAGTGCACGTTTTGCCCAGCGGCCGGATCAATTCGCATTCGTGATGTGACCTATGTCACCACGCTGGCCGTTGTGCGTTCGCACCGATCATTGCAGACTTCAGCCATGCCCGTGCTGGAGCGGTGCGCCCTCCTGCCAACGCGTCATCCGCATTGGGTGATCTCCACCTCGTAATCTTAAAACCCAAAATGAAACCTCACACCCGTAAGCTTGTCGCCATCGTGGCCGTATCGTTGCTCACACTCGTCGCGGCCGATGCCCAAACTGCCGCGCCCTCGCCACGGGTGACCAAAGGTGCTGGCTCTGCGCAGGACGATGATTCCATCGTCCTGTCGCCATTCACAGTCTCGATCGAGAAAGACACCGGCTACATCGCGGCCGACACGCTGAACGCGGGCCGGCTGAGCACCAACGCCCTCATGACGCCGGGCAGTTTCGAGGCGATGACACGCGACTTCCTCAACGACCTCGGCATCTTCGGCACCGATGAAGCGTCCGCCTGGATGACTAACGCTCGGCCGCTCGAACTCGGCGCGGTCGAAACCAACAGCATGAATCCGGGCGGCCACGCGCTGGCCGACTCCGGCACCAACGTCTCACTGCGCGGGCTGGGCGCGAATCCCAGCACCCGCAACTATTTCACGAGCGCCTCGACGCCGAAGGAATACAACGTCGAGCGCGCCGAAACCGCGCGCGGCCCGAATGCCATCCTCTACGGCGAGGGAGGCCCCGGCGGCTCCGTGAACTACCTCACCAAACGCGCGCAAAAAAGGAACTTCACCACGCTGCGCATCCGCATGGACGACAACCTGTCCAAAGGCGTGGCGCTCGACGTTAACCGGAAGCTGACCGACAAGCTAGACGTGCGCTACAATGTGAACGCGCTCGACAAGCGGTACTTCATCGACCGGACGCAGTTCAAGGAATTCGACAACGCCGTGAGCCTGGTCTACCGGCCGTTCCGCAACACCAGCATCAGCGTCGATGCCGACATCACGAAGAACACGCGGCCCGGTCTGATCATGACCTACGGCGAACAGTATGCGAAGTGGGACCACCAGCCCGTGACCGCCCCGATCACGGCCTCTGCGACCCTGACCGCCAAGGGCCTGACCAACTGGTCCACCGTGGGCACCAGGTCTTTGACGTGGATCGACGGCCTGGGCCTGCTCGATTTCGGCGGCTACGCCCGCACGGCGGGCTACGGTCTTGCGCAGTATATCGAATACGGCTACGGCGATTCCGTCTTCCCCTCAATGACGCCGGCAACCGCACGGGGCATCAGTGCAATGAAGCCCCCGGCTCGGACTTTTAACGGCAATCCCAAGGAAATCGAAGTCACCGACCATGCCAAGGACGCGCAGTTCTCCATCGACCACGTGTTCGACAACAAGCTGTCGCTACAACTGGCCGGGCAGTATTCGAAATACGAGGCGGATGGCGGCAACTACTACTTCACAACCATCTACATGGATCCGCTCTACTACCTGCCAAATTCCACGCAGCTCAACCCGAACTACGGCAAGCCGTTCGTCTACTCTTACCTCGGCCGCAATATCGACGCCGACCGGACCTCGAAGTCCGTGCGCTTCGTCGTATCCTACCCGTGGAAATTTCTCGGCGGTACGACCAACCTCAGCATGTTCCTGCTGCACCAGCAGCAGGGCTCGGATACCGCCTATTACGACAAGGTCATCCGCACGCCCGGCTCGACCCTGGCCATCACCAGCGGCCAGAACCAAATCAAGATCTTCCGGTATCTCGACAACCTCACGCCGAAACTCCCCGATTTCTCCAAGATGTATGACATCGTAAGCATCCCCACCGCCCAAGGCATCAACCGGCAGAAGACGCAGGCCATCGAAGTGGCGGCGGCCGGCAGTTACCTGAAGGACTCGCTCTCGTTCATCGCCGGTTTCCGACGTGACCTCTCCATGCTCGACACCTTGAACGGCGTGACCGCCACGCGCGATGCGCGGACGGGTGTATTCACCGAATACACGCCTGATAGTCGCAAGGCGTATAACAACACCACGACCATTGGTTTCGTCTACTTTCCCATCAAGTGGGCCGGAGTCTACGCAAACCATGGCGAAGGCTTCACCATTCAGACCGTCACCAACAAACGGCTCGACGGCAGTTTCACCAAGGCGAACATCGTGCCCGCCACCGAGCGGACCGCCGGCCTCCGGTTTGTGCTCGGTCATGGCGACACCAAGCTCGTCGGTTCGGTCGGTTACTACAAAGCCGAACAGAAGAACATTCCTTACAGCGTGGGCGTAGGCAATATCAACTCCCTCTGGCGCGACCTCGGCCTCTTCGAAAACAAGGATTATAGCTCCAGATACATCGAGACGTTTGTCGGCGATCACTTCAGCACCGGCTCGGCCAATTCGATCACCAGCTCGCGTAGCCTTTATGGCTCCGGGTGGGAAGCGTCGGTGACGGCGAATCTCGGCAAAGCCTTCCGCCTGACCGTCAATGGCGCACTGCCCAAGACCAAGCAAGCGGAGACGGCCCTCGACTATCTCGCTTACGTGACCCCCAAGATGGCGACTTGGACGGCGTTGGCCAACAACGCCGCGAACCCGAACCGGGCGACCGACACCACCTTCGTGGCCCAGATCAACCAGTTCATCTCTGGCTTCGCCGACGGTCGCTCGCAGGATCGTACCTACAAGTATCGCTACAATGTTTTCGGTGTCTACACCATGCCCGCCACCAGGCTCAAGGGCCTGCGACTCGGCGCCGGTGTCCAAGTCTACGGTCCGTCGCAGATCGGCAACGCGATCGGCCTCCCCTACGAGTACGTGTATTCGAAGTCCTATAATCTGGTGAGCGGCAGCATCGGTTATACCTTCAGATTCGGAAATCGAAAGATCGACGTGCAGGTGAACGTGGACAACCTGCTGAACTACGACTCGCCGGTCTACAACGGCCTGTTCGCCCACGTGATCAACGGTGTCACGTACAACATTCCCTATGGCAACAAGGCGATCTGGCCCCGCGCCGCCCGCCTCACGCTAACCGCGCCATTCTGATCTAAAGAACAGGACTCCCCAGAGGGCTGGTCGGCCCGCGATATCGGGAAAGGCGGCGCGCCGGCCAGCGCGTTTGCGCCGAGCTGTGACCGGCGCTATGCTGCGGCATGGTTGCCAACGTCTCCTCGTCCATCGATCCGGCGGTGCGGATCGGCCACGTGCATCTGAAGGTCGCGGACCTGTCGCGGGCGCTCGCTTTTTACTGTGACGTGCTGGGGTTCACACTCACGCAAAGGTTCGGCGCGCAGGCGGCGTTTCTCTCGGCCGGCGGCTACCATCACCACATCGGGTTGAACACGTGGGAGAGCGCGGGCGGTTCGCCGCCGGCGGCGGGCACAACCGGGCTTTATCATGTCGCCATCCTTTATCCCACACGAACGGCGCTGGCCGATGCGTTGCGCCGGTTGCAGCGCGCCAACATTCATCTCGACGGGGCGGCAGACCACGGGGTCAGCGAAGCGTTGTACCTGCGCGATCCGGACGGCAACGGCATCGAGCTTTACTGCGATCGTCCGCCGCAAGACTGGCCCCGCACCGCGGCTGGCGAACTGGCGATGCACACTCATCCGCTCGATCTCAGCGCCCTGCTCGCGGAAGCGTGAGTCGCGCTTTGGGCTTCCCGCCGCCGCGCGTTCGCCGCACGTTTCCCGCATGACCCGTTACGATGCGCACATTCAAAGCGGCAGGGAGACGCCGGGCCGCGTGGCCACGCCCGTCTAGCTCCCACCCCCGTCATGGACAACGAGTGCGTTTTCTCCCCCGACCGCCGCCACCGGTACAGCCTGGTGCACCGCTGGAATCCACTTTTCGGCGACCGGCTCATCCTCTGGATCGGCCTCAACCCCAGCACGGCCGACGAGGCGCAACTCGACCCCACGCTCACCCGCATCGCCAGCTTCTCGAAACGCGCCGGCTTCGACGGTTTCTGGATGGCCAACCTCTTCGCGCTGCGCACGCCCTACCCCGAGGAGATGATGGCCGACCCCGATCCCGTCGGTCCGGAAAACGACGCGTGGCTCCAAACCGCCGCCGTGCGTTGCGAACAGATCGTCGCGGCCTGGGGCGCGGGCGGAAAATTCCAGGCGCGCGCCGACGCCGTGGCCCGCCTCTTCGCCGGCCGCGAGCTCTGGTGCCTCGGCACCACGCAGGAAGGCCATCCGCGGCATCCGCTCTACGTACCCGGCGAGCAGGCGTTCGTGCGGTGGACGCCACCCGCCCCGCCCGGATCGGCCTAGCCGCCCCCGCCTGAATAGACGGCATTTATCCTGCGACGCAAAACGTAGTTAGCCGTAATTTCACGCCCGCCTGCGCCGTGTTTTTAACTCGCGAGATTGGGCGCTTCGGACTTGATGGTGCCACTTCAGGCAACCATGCGCGCATGCTCCCATTTTCGCCGGCTTTGCCTAGCCATCCTGGGCTTGGGACTGGGAGTGCTCACCGCCGCCGAGGAAGCGCCGTGGCGCTTTGCCGTCAAAAAAGGCGAGCCGCGCGAAGTGGTGGTGCGAACCTATGGCACGCCCAAAAGCGCCGCGCGCTCCGGCGATCGCGAGATTTTGGTCTACGCCGAGGGCCGCGTGGTGCTGGTCGATGGCAAGGTCGTGGAAATGATCTTCGCCAAAAGCGAGCCGCGCTTTTTCGAATACACCCAGGACCGGGGCGCGGCGCCCGCTGCCGTCGCCGCCGCGCCCGGCAATAATCCCGGTGGCACGCTAGCCACCCCCAAAGCTCCGAACGCAGCCGAATCCTCGCCCTGGCTCGGCTTCTGGCTGGAGACACGGCGCCTCGCCGCGCATCTCTGGTCGCAGCACCGCCCCGCGGTGTACTTGGTGAGCGGCAGCGTTGTCCTGCTGCTCCTCGCCTGGTTTTGGCACCGCCGCCACCCGGAGCGTCACATCGCGCCGCCGCCGCCGCGACCGGCCCCTCGTGACGACGACGCCTCTCCGCCGCTGCAGGATCTGGAGTGGAAACGATTCCGCGAGACCGTGGCCGATTATTTCCGCCACACCGACTGGCGCGCCGAGCCTGTCGCGGGCCTGGCGACCGATGGCGTGGATATCCGCCTCTATCGCGGCAGCGAGCAGACGCCCGCCGCCGTCGTGAGCTGCAAAGGCGCCAACGATCTCAAAGTGAGCGTGAAGCCGGTGCGCGAACTCTATGGCACCATGGCCACGAGCGGTTTCGCGGAAGGCTGGTTCGTGGCGCTCGGCGGTTTTACACCGGAAGCGATCGCGTTTGCCGAGGGGAAAAAACTGCACCTGCTCGACGGCGAGGAATTCATCCGCCGCATCCGCGCCCTGCCCGCGGCGGCGCAAAACGCGCTGCTCACGGCGGCCTTTCGCGGCGATTACCTCACCCCCACCTGCCCCGCGTGCGATGTGAAGATGGTGTTGCGGCAGAGCGAAGGCGTGTCCGCCTGGCGTTGCCCCAACCCGCCGCGCTGCACCGCAAGTTTCCCCGTCCGCGTGCCGCGCAGTTGAGCCGCGGGCGTTTCCGGCACGCACGATATTTCGTCTTCGCCCGCGGCGCGGTTTCATTCATGGTCGCGTTTTCATCATGTTGAACGCTCTCGATGCCATGCACGCCCGCCGCTCCATTCGCGAGTTCGAGTCCGAACTCGTGCCCATGGAGACCATCCGCCAACTCGTGACGGCCGCCGGCCGCGCTCCGAGCTCCAAGAACACCCAGCCTTGGCGTCTCTACCTCATGCAAGGCGCCCCGCTGGAGGCGCTGCGCGCCGATTACCTCGCGGCGTTCGACGCCGGACAGCCCCCGAAACCCGGCTACCAATACTCGCCGAATCCGCTGCCGGAGGCGTGGTCCGCCCGCGCCAAAGACTGCGGCGTCGCCATCTTCAAACACAAGGGCATCGGCCGCGACGACGCCGACAAACGCCGCGCGCACGACCGCGAGAACTTCCGCTTCTTCGGCGCGCAACAGATGTTTTTCATCGGCACGCAGGCCTCGGCGTTCTCCTACGGCACGTTCCTCGACTGCGGTTTTGTGCTCGATAACCTGATGCTCGGCCTGACCGCGCTCGGCTACGGCTCCTGCCCGCAGTTCAGCGTGATGATCTACACCGACCTGCTGAAGAAACACATCCCCAACAGCGCCGACACACTCTTCATCGCCGGCCTGCCGTTCGGACGCCCGAAAGCCGGCAGCCACGTCAACCAATTCCAACCGTCACGCCTGCCGCTGGACGCCTGGTTTCAGGTGACGGGCTGAGCGCATCGACGCGATTCAACGGTTCGTCGCGCCCGACTGATCCGCGCCCAGTCGCGGATCCAAGACCTGTAGCGCAGCGTCTTTCTTCAACCGCTCGATAAAACTCGCGGTGCTCATCACCGCGAGCGAGGCGCCGATCTTCGCGCGCACCTGCTCGAAAGCGGGCGTGTAGGCCGGCACGCGTTCCACCGCTTGCAAGAGATAGTAGCCGTAATCCACGGCGACGATCTCGCTCACCTGTCCGGGCTGCAGCGAAAATGCCACCGCGTCGAAAGCCGCCGGCAATTGCCCGCGCACATAAGTGTGAATCGCGTCGCCACCCTCACCCGCCAGCGCGCGCGCCACCGGGGCGAACGACTCGCCCTGCCGAATCCGGCGCAAGGCGGCCTGCAGTTGCTGCAACGCGGCGGCCTTTTGCTCGGCGGAAAAAGCCCGCCCGGTTTTATCGTCCATCGTTTTGAGGAAAATCTGCCGGACACGCAGTTGTTCCGACACATGGAACTGCTCGGCGTGTTGCGCGTAATACCGGCGCATATCTTCCTCGGTCACTGCCTGGGCGACTTCGCGCCGCAAAACAGTCTGGCTCAGCAAATGAACCAACGCCTGGTTTTCCCATTGCTCGGCGGTGAGCCCCAGCGCCTCTCGATATGCCGCGAGCCGCGCGTCCCGCAGCGGATCGTTCGTGTCCGCCAATTGTTTTTTGCGTTCTTCCTGCGCTGCCGCGATGTCGGCCGGTGTCGCGCGCGCCAGCAACAGGCGCTGCGTTACCATCGCCCAAATGACACGGCGCTCCAAAGCGCCGGGCGTCGTGTTCACTGCCGTCAATCGATCGGGCAGGTAGATGCCCTCTTTGAGATACGCCTGCGTCACCGCCAGCCGCGCCTCGGTGCCGGTGATCTCCACGCCTTGGCCGCGCACCAACACGGCTTCCGCTGAGAACAGCTCGGCCACGGCACCCTGCACCTTGCGGATGGCCGCCGGATCGGTTTGCAGTCCCGAATGCGCGCCCAAGGGCAACGACGCGACGCTCACGATCCACCACAGCCGCCAGGAAAATAAAATCCGCTTCATAGTCTGTTCTTTCTCCGGCGCGCCAATCCGCGCGCCTCTTTTGCGCAAAAGGCCTGCGCCCGGGCATCGCTCCCGGGCGCAGGCTGTTCATCACACCATCACAATTTACCGCGTCCAGACCGCCGGCAAACCGGCCGCATTTGTCCAGGCGCTGTTGGCGGCGCTTTGATACGCGCAGTACTCGAACGTGGAGGCGCCGTGCGAGACCGCCGCCATGGAGTTGTCGCTCAGCACCGTGCCTTTCACGCTGCCGGTTTTATAGCCGTTGCCGGAACCGATGTCCTGCCACGCGCCGAAGGCGGCGCCCACGGAGGGCTGCACGCAATGCAGCATCGTGCCATGCTCGGCCGAGCCAAAGAGCGCGAGGCGGCCATCGGGACGCAGCACCGCATGGATCTTGTCGAATCCCGTCGTGCCGTTGGATAGCGGCGCCATGGTGGACCAGGTCGTCGCGCCCACGTTGGAGATGCCATTCTCCACAACTTGATCGGAATTGGCCACGCGCGTGCCGAACACCACCACGGTGTTATCGGGCTTGGCCACAGCCGCGACATAAGAATAGGTGCTGTTGGCGGGAATCGCCGCCCAACCGCCCCACGCGCCGCCGGCAGCCGATTGCACATTGCACTGCACTTGTGTGCTGAAGCCGACGCCGACGACCACCAGCCGGTTGTCCGTCAACCGGACCACATCGCCCTGCCGGAAGCCCGAACCGCCGAGGCTGGTCCAGCTGCTGAACGCGCCATTGACGGCGCTTTGTTGCGAATAATAAACCGCCCCGCCATCCGACCAGCCAATCACCGCCAGCCGGTTATCCGTGAGGCGCACCGCTTTCACATAGCTCAACGCCTTCGAGTTATCCGCTTGCAGCGGTGTACCCGGAATCTGAATCCACGAAGACCAGGCTCCGCCCGAACCGGCCGCAGTCTGGTAGTTCACCCACGCATCGGATGCCTGCCCGATGGCAAAAACCGCCACCCGGTCATCCGACAGCGCCACCGCACTGACATTGCGGAACCCGGACTGGCCGGTGAGCTGGATCCAGCTGCCCCAGGTGTTGGTCTTGGCCGTGGTCTGGAAATTGACCGCCACCGTCGAGTAACCTGTCGTGTCGACCCCGTTCACTTTGGAGACGACCGCGGCCACCACCAGCTTGTTGTTGGACAGGGTCACCAAGCCCTCTTCCGCACAGCCCCGCGGATCCAGCGATTGGGTGAACGCATTGCCGTAATCAGTCTTATATTGATTGAGATAGGGCGAATAAGTGCTGACATACATCGCGCCATAATTGGGCGCGAATTTATATAGCCGCATGAAACCGCCGCCGCCCAGGTCGTCGAACTGGTAATCCGAGATGAGTGTGATCATCTTCTGGCGGGAGTAGCTGCCCGAGGGATCGCGTCGGAAGTTATAATTGCCACTCACGTGTCCGCCCAGCGCCAGGAAAAGGTTATTATTGGCCTTCATGGCATTATAGAGGCGCGACCCCTGCGCGCCAAAGGAGCTGTAATTGCCGCCGGCATTGGCCATGTGATGCGTCACCAAGATCGCCTTGCGACTGGCATAGGTGGTCAGCAGATTGTTGGCCCAGGTCGTGACCGCCGGCACCGCATTGTCCGCATCGTACTCGACATATATAACGATGTAATCGACGCCATCCGCGGTAAATAGATCGTAGTGGCTGTCGTTGTTTGATCCATAATGACCTCCGTAATAAGTACGGCCGCTGAAATGCGAAACGCCGAAGTATTGATTATACTTGTTGGTCGTTCCCAGCGGATCGCCATTGGGCCACTGATCGTGATTACCCACGGCACAACCATAGGGAATGCTGACCGGGCTCTCCAATTTGGACATGGAGGTCCAGATGCGCGACCACTGGGTGGAGGAAGACACGCTCCCGCTGGGGTTGCCGTCGCCGGTGTCCGACATGTCGCCCAGATGCGCCACGTAGGCGATGTTCTGCGCGCTGCGATTGGACTGAATCCAGTTGGTCTGGGCGGTGAACATTTCCGGCAAGCCGCCGTAGAGCGGATCGACATAATTCTGCGTGTCAGGCAGGGCCACGATCGTGAAATCGGCCTTGCTTTCCGACGGACACCATAGGGCGGCCAGACCCATCAAGGTGGCCCCCACCAGAGTTTTTCGAACGGATATATCAATGCCTTTTAATACATGAACTGTATGCATTTGTAGGGTTATTTAGGTTGTCTAGGGTTGTGAATCTCCCCTTTTCCGCACTATGGAAACAGACCTGCGCCCGGCGAAGCAAAGAAGCACACGGACGTTATAGCGAGGTGAAGAGCTGGGCCATGGGATGGCGAGAGGTCGCAACAGGTGCTGTGTGAGTCCCTGCGATGCAACGATAATGATTATTCGTATATGTAACCAGTTAGTTCTTCTAATACCACGGCCAAACACTGGACTCCGGCAGTTGCTCCACTTATAGGAATTTCCCCTCCGCGCCTATATCATCTGCACCGGTCCGGCCTTGTGCCCATATATAATGTGCGCCTCTTATCTACCTGCGCCTCATGGCACTCCGCGCCAAACCGCCTTCGGCTGCGGCTGTTTTTGCCTCAGCCGCTGAAGCGACTGGCGACTTTCAGTCGCCACACATGCACCTAAAGTGAGGGGTGCGGCGGCGGCAGCCACACCGATAGATTAATTTCTCAACGCTCTTCCCATCGGCTTCCGTGGACACCAAGGACGCCTTTTCAGCTCATTCCATGCACTGCTCTCCGGAACTTCCGATGCGCACTCCGAGCGTCTGCGGACAGGGTTTATGCCCCCAATAATGCCCCTCCGTCGCCAAATTTCTGGCCACACCACGGGCGCCATTTCCGATAGAATAGGTTATTCATAGTCCTCCCCTTTTGCCCTCGGTAACGGCAAACCCGATTCCACCTGCAGTTTGCACGCCATCTAAAACCCTACATGTCATGGGCCGGTTCGATCTATCATGTATCACGTTAATGCACGGGAGACATATAAAATATATACGACTAATCTATATTTATTTATGTGCTTTTCTAGGTTATTTAAAAATTACAACCTGCCTTCCTCCATCAACCAGACCCGCCACTGCTTGCGAGTAAATCCAACCCCCACCCTATGCTGTTTTCTCGTGACAACCCGACTCACACCATACAACACATACCTATCTAATTTCTCGATCATTTCAGTGAAAATTGGGCTTTCTGGTTAACTTTATTCCTATGATGACGCGACGAATCTTCGGCAGCTCGCTATTGAGCGCTATGGGCATGACTTGCCTGCGGGCCTCCCCCTCAGCCTCGGCCTCACCTGGAGAAGCCGTGCGCGGTGCAATCGATGACATCAACTGGACAGCTGAGCGTCAGCGCTACCGCGCCGATTTGTTCGACGATTACCTGCCTTTTCATGACCGTTTTGTCGTTGATCATAAAATGGGCGGTTTCCACTGCGCCGTGCGCCCCAGCGGGGAATTGGTCTCCTACCGCAAGGTCACGTGGTTTCTGGGACGCGGCGCCTGGGTTTACGCCTTCCTTTATAATGAAATCGCCCGCGAATCGCGTTACTTGGAAATCGCCGAGCGCGCGCTCAAATTACTCACGCACACTCGTCCATCGCAACCTGACGAACTCCGCCCGGGCACGCTTACTCGCGAAGGCGCCGCCGACAGCCCTCCCGGAAGCGACGGTTATGGCGACTTGTTTGTCGCGGAGGGGCAGGCGGAGTTCGCCAAGGCCACCGGCGACTGGCGTTATTGGGAGGAGGCGCGCGAAGCCGTACTCAAAGTTGTGCGACGCTACGATCGCGACGATTACAATCCGATCGTAGGCAAAACCTATTTGGGACCTGATGCCCGCCCCTTCCCGGGGGCTCGCGTGCTCGGTGTCTGGATGGTGCTGGCTCGGGTCACGACCCAAATGCTGGCCATGCGACCGGATGCCGAGCTGCAACGCATATCAGATCGCTGCATCGACGCGGTCATGAACTATCACCTCAACCCGCGCTTCGATTTGCTCAACGAACTGATCAATCACGATCTTTCCCGTCCCAACAATGAATACGAGCAACTCGCTTATGTCGGTCACGCGATCGAGACGCTCTGGATGGTCATGGATGAGGCCTTGCGACGGAAGGACCGGACGCTCTTTGAAAAAACGTCGGCCTCGTTCAAACGCCACTGTGATGTCGCCACGGATCGGGTCTATGGTGGCTTGTTTTGCAACCTGAAGAATGTCGACGCCAACACTTGGGTAACGGACAAGATTCTTTTCCCGCATCAAGAAGCGCTCATCGGATCCCTGATGCTTATCGAGCACGGCAACGATGCTTGGGCCCGCCGTTTCTATCCGGAGATAGCGGCCTACACCCGCGCCAAATTCCCTCTGCGCAGCCTTAATTCCCCTATGTGGCAGCCGAGTGGCAACCGGCAGGTCGACCCCACCCCCAACATAAACCGGGCGGAAAACTACCATCATCCGCGATTTCTCATGCTCAACCTGCTTGCGGTCGAACGCATCATTTCTAAGCAGACAGACAGGCAGAAGACGTCATGAGCTTCTTTAACCGCTTGATGCGGGCAGTATCCGTCTGATTTCCGTCCGCCTACCCTGACGGTCAACTCGCCGAGACGCCGCAGCACTTCTTGTACTTCTTGCCGCTGCCGCAGGGGCAGGGGTCGTTGCGGCCGATTTTTGGCGCTTCGCGGCGCACGGTGTGGCCGACCGCGGGCACCTGCCCGGCGTAGGCCCAACGCCCGTCTTCGCGGGTAAACTTGGCCGTCTCCACGTGCTCGTGCTCCTTGCCCTCCAGACGAAAACGCGCGGCGAACTCCACCAGCCCCTCGGTGTCGGTCGCGCCGCCCTGCTCGGTGCGCAGAATTTTCAGCCCGAGCCATTCGGAGCTCTCCGCCCAGCGACGGGAATCTTCGCGGGAAAAATCCTTCCGCTGCTCGGCCGTGAGGGAACGCTCCAGATGGTCGCAGTCGTGCCGCACGTACGCCGTATAGCGCGAACGCATCAACGCCTCCGCCGTCGGCGCGGGCGCGCCGGCGACGATGGGACCGCAACATGCCTCGTACGCGAGGCCGGAACCGCAGGGACAATCGTTCATGCCGCGCATGACGCCCGGCCGGCGCGCTTCTGGCAACACCGGAAGTTTCCGGCCGCGCGCCGCCCCACGGTCCTTTGTTTGGGTCTTCGCGCTTCCTCTGACATGGGCGGGACGCCCATGCCACGTGGCAGAGCCAGCTGCCGACTCGACCCGCGCGCCCCGGCCGCTAATCTGCCGTCATGCCCACCCTCGCCCAGGCCGCCGCCGATTTCCTCGCCCAGAAACGCCTCGCCATCGTCGGCGTGTCGCGCCGCGCGGACCAGCCCGCCAATTTCAATTTCCGCAAACTGCGCGTCGCCGGCTACACGGTGTTTCCCGTCAATCCCGCGGCCGCCACCGTGGAGGGCGCGACCTGTTATCCCAACCTGCGCGCGATTCCGGGCGGCGTGGACGCTGTGTTGATCTACACTCCGCCTGCGGCGACGGCCGCCGTGGTGCGCGAATGCGCCGACCTCGGCATCGCGCGGGTGTGGATTCACCGCTCGCTGGGCGGCGGCAGCTATTCGGCGGAGGCGGAAGCCGTGGCGCGCGAGCGCGGTCTGGCGCTGATCGCGGGCGGCTGCCCGGCGATGTTTTGCGCGCCGGTCGATGTCGGGCACAAATGCCTGCGCTGGCTGCTGACGTTTGCCGGCCGCCTGCCGAAAGAAGTCGCCGCGCCGACGTCTCAGCGGCCGGTGTGACCGAAGCCGCCGGCGCCGCGCGCGGTGGGCTCCAGCTCGGTGACCTCCACCGCCGGGCACATCTCCACGCGGTAGACGCCGATCTGGGCCACGCGCTCGCCCTGCTTGAACACGAAGGGCTCGCGCCCGTGGTTCATCAGGATCACGCCGACTTCACCGCGGTAATCGGCGTCGACCGTGCCGGGCGAGTTGAGCGTGGCCACGCCGTGCTTGAGCGCGAGGCCGCTGCGACTGCGCACCTGCACCTCGAAGCCGGGCGGCACCGCCACCGCGAGACCGGTTTTCACGAGCATCCGCTCGCCGGGCAAAATCGTGCCCTCCATGTCGGCGTGCACGTCGAAGCAGCTGGCGTTTTCGGTGGCGCGCACCGGCATGCGCGCGGTGGGCGTGAGGCGTTTGATGTGAAGTTCCATGGAGAGTGGCGGCGGAGTTGGCGGCGACGGGATGCGCTCAGCGGAATTGCTGGAGGTATTGCAGTGTCTGCGGCAGCTGCTGCGCCACGGTGGGCGCCTCGTCCTCGATGATGTAGAACTTCACGCCGACTTCGCGCGCGGCCTTGAAGATGCCGGGCCAGTCGAGCTGACCCTGCCCGAGCGGCACATCGTTTTCCTTGTCGGTCTTGCCCGCCAGCGAGCCGCGCGCCACGCCTTTCTTCAGATCTTTCAAGTGCAGGCTGCTCCAGCGGCCGGGATACTTGCGCAGCCACGCCGCCGGATCCTGCCCCGGGAAAAAGACCCAGGTGGTGTCCATCTGGAAACTCACCTTCTGCGGGTCGCAGGCGCGGATGAGCGCGTCCATCAGCGTGGCGTCGCCCTGCGGTTGAAACTCGTAGCCGTGGATGTGGTAGAAAAACTGGATACCGGCTTGCGCGCAGGCGGCGCCGGCGCGGTTGAAGACCTCGGCGGCGCGCTGCACATCGGCGGGCGTAAAGGGGGCTTTGTGGGGAATCCAGGCCACGCCGGCGTAGTGCAGCCCGAGCGCCTTGGCCTCGGCCGCGACGGCCGCGGGATCCTTGGCCCAGGCATCGAAGCCGAAGTGCCCGGAAATCGCCTTCAAGCCGGCCGCCTCGATCGCCTGGCGGTATTTCTCCGGCGAGAGCCCGTAGGTGCCGGCCGTCTCGACGGCTTTGATACCCAGGCTGGCCGCAAACTTCAACGCCGCCGGGACATCCTTCTTCAATTCATCGCGCAGACTCCAGAGCTGGAGCCCGGCGGTGGCGGGCGTGCTGCCCGCGGGGGCCGGCACGGACCAACCCAACAACGTGGCAAGCGAAGTGATCATGGCCAGGGGGAGTATTTTTTTCATGGGTGTGTCGTCCTACAGCGACAAACCCCGGCCCGGGCGTCAACGCTGGGCGCGGGCGCTTCGCACGCGCCGTCAATCCGGGCCGATCCGCCACGCCATGCGCAACCCTCTTGAACGCCAAGGACCGCCGCGATACGTGGAAATGCAGCTTGCCCTCAGCGATGATCCCGTGTCGAAAGCAGGTCTTCTCCCCATGCGTCAAATTCCTGCACCTGCAGTCGTCCGCAGCCGAAAATGCGAGGGCTTTTCGGGACAGCGCATGGTGGCGGTGCCGAGAGAAGTGGTGGCTTCGGCCCGGCAACATCCGTTGCTCAGGGGCTTGTTGCCGACCAAGATTGGATTCTTCCCGGAGGCCGAGGATCACCTGCACGAATGCAAGGAGCGCGTCGATCACACCGGCTTCATGTATTGCTCGAAGGGCCGCGGCTGGTGCGAGCTGCGCGGCCAGCGCCATGAAGTACAGGCGGGGATGCTGATGATTTCTCCCTCCAACGAAGTCTACGCCCACGGCGCCGACACGAACGATCCGTGGACGGTTTCATGGTTTCAAGTCGTCGGCGAGGATGTCTCACCCATTCTCGGCGAACTCGGCACCACGCTCGACAATCCTGTCGTGCCGCTGCCGCAGAATCCACAGTGGCAATCGCTCTTCGAGGAATCGCTGGCGACGTTGGAACGCGGTTACACGCCGGCCCATCTCATTCACTCGGCGCACACGCTCGGACATCTGTTGAGCGCGTTGCTCTGGCAGCGCCACCAGCACCCGGGTCAGCCTGATCCGGGCGCCCGGATCGCGCACTGCATCGAGTTCATGAAGCGGAACCTCGACCAGCCGCTCCGACTGCCGATGCTGGCGGCGATGGCCGGCATGTCACCCGCGCGGTTCAAGCAGCACTTCAAGCAGCACACCGGTTATCCGTGCATCGAGTATTTCATCCGGCTGCGCATGCAGCAGGCCTGCCGGTTGCTCGACACCACCGACCTGAGCGTCAAGGCCATCGCCGATCATGTCGGCTACGCCGATCCGCTATGGTTCTCGAAAGCTTTCCGGGCAGTGACGCATTTGCCGCCCTCGGCTTACCGCCAGCGCTCGGCCAGTTGAGCGCGCCGGGCTCAGCCCGGTAACCCCGTCGGTAACGCCCGCGTCCGAAGGGACGCGCCAATCCTCCATGCTTTCTGGCGGATCCTCCATTTCCGGAAATCGCGACGTGCATTAGTGTCACGCGCCAGCACACCGCCCGCCTGCCTATGCGGTGCAAGCGTGTACCCACAATTCTAGCACCGACTCCCCTTTTCCCCCGCGCGATCCTTTCGCCCGGGGACAACCCACAACCACCACCACTAGCATGCCCTTGAATCCAACCCTACCGCTCCTTGCCTCCGGCAAGCTTCGCTCTACATTTGCCACTGCCCTCGCAGTGTTCGCCCTGATCGTTAGCACGGCGTTCGCGCAAACTTCCGCCACCGGACGCATCTCCGGCTTGGTCACCAATCAAGCCACCGGCGACCTCCTGCCTGGCGCCATCGTGCAGATCGCCGACAGCGCACTCTCCACGACCACCGACCGCAGCGGCATGTACTCGCTCAACCTGCCCGGCGGCACGCACACGCTCGTGGTGTCGTTCACGGGCTTGGATACCGCGCGCACCACGGTGACCGTCGAGGCCGGCAAAACGCTGGTCAAAGATTTCGCGCTGAATTCCGAGGTCTATCAGATGGAAGCCTTCGTCACGAAAGGCACGCGTGAGGGCAACGCGCTCGCCATTCAGCTCCAGCGCCAGGCACCCAACGCGAAAACCGTCGCGGCCACCGACACGTTCGGCAACCCCGCCGCCAACCCCGGCGAGATGTTGCAACGCCTGCCCGGCATCACCGCCGACATCACCGGCGCCGAAGTGCGCACCGTGTACATCCGCGGCATGGCGCCCACGTTCTCCAATCTGATGGTCGACGGCGACAAGGTCGCGGTCTCCGCCGGCAGCTCCGGCACGCGCGATTACCAGATCGAGCAGATGGGCACCGCCAACATCGAGAGCATCGAGCTGATCAAAGCGCCCACGCCCGACATGGACGCCAGCGCCGTCGCCGGCTACGTCAACCTGATCCCGAAACGCGCCTTCGATCTGCCCGGCCGACAAATCACCGCCACCGCCGGCACCATGTGGAAAGTGCGCAAATCCGGCGTGCAGGGTCCGTTCAAGGATGATGCCGACAACATCGACCTGCTCGCCTTCACCTATTCCGACGTCTTCAGCGTAAACGGCGGCCGCAACAACCTCGGCGTCTCCTTCAACCTCATGCGCCGCGTCGGCGCGACGTTGCAGGACGAGGTCGGCGGCTTCTTCACCGGCGGCGCCTCGGCCTTTGTGTTCAACGCCAATCCCGCCAACACCCTCCAATCCACCGTCGGCACCGGCGACATCGGCTACGCCGCGGTCTCGCACAACGCCGGCCTCAGCGTCGACTACAAGCTCAGCAGCGACACGGTGCTCTTCGCGCGCCTCGCGTTCAACAGCAACGACCAGTACCAGGAGTACATCCGCGAACAGATCGTCGCGACGAACAACATCAACAGCTTCGAGACGGGCAGCACCTACGCTTACCAGGCGGTGAAACCGGTCGCGCGCGCCACCATCATCTCGTCGATCTTCCCCAAGTTCTCCCGCAATTACCAGTTCTCCACCGGCGCGGAGCAGAAACTCTTCCACGGCGACGGCAAGCTGACCTTCCGCACCAACTTCTCGTTCGCGAACATCAATTATCCCAACTACGTCGACGCCCGCGCCGTCACGCCCGCCGCCACCTCCACCGCGCCCGGCATCGGCTACACGCTCGATCGCCGCGGCCGCGACTCCTGGCTGCCGGCCTTCACCCAGACCGCCGGTCCCTCGATCAGCGACTCCGCCAGCTACACGCCGTCCGTCTACTTCCACCAGACCCAGCAGTCGCCCAATCAACTGTTCGGCACCCGGCTGGATTATCAGCACAACTTCGATGCCGGCGTGCCCGTTTTCATCAAGGTCGGCGTGAAATACGACTCCGACACACGCGAGCCGAAGCGCGATCAGGATAACTTCACCTGGTCCCCGACCGCGCCAACTGGCGTCACGCCCTACGTCGGCTACCGGTACGCGCAGGCGCAGGGCAAATACGGTCCGTTCCCCTTCCTCCAACTCCCCGGCACCGGCAAGCCCGGCGACATCCTGAAAGCTCCGGCCAATTCGTGGATCAAGACCCCCACCGATGCCTACAACGATATCGTGCAAAGCCGCACGCCCGACGCCAAGCTGACGGAGAAAATCCAGGCCGCCTACGTCTCCGGCAACATGCAACTCGGCAAGCTGCGCGTGCTCGGCGGCCTGCGAGTGGAACGCACCGAGACCTCCATCACCTCCTGGGATCGCGCCACCAACTCCAGCAACAGCCTCAGCACCTCCCTGTCACTGGATGAGAACCGCGCCCGCGCGCTGGCCTCGTTCAAAGGCATCGGCACCCGGCAGAGCAAATACCGCAACGTTTTCCCCGGCATCCATTTTGTCTACGAGCCCGTGTCCAAGCTGCTCATCCGCGCCAGCTATAACAAATCGATCGCGCGCCCGCCCGTGGCCAATCTGCTGCCCAACTACGTCGTGAACCTCGACGCCGGCACGATCAGCGGCGGCAACCCGAACTTGAAGCCCTTCAAGTCGGACAACTTCGAGTTCTCCGTCCAAAAGTACTTCGAGCCGGTCGGCCTCTTCGAAATCGCGCTCTTCCAGAAAAGCATCACCGACTACTTCCGCACGATCGCCACCGCCGTCGGCACCGGCCCGGACAACGGCTTCGATGGCCAGTACTCCGGCTTCACGGTCAACATGCCGCTCAACACCGGCAACGCCCGTATCCGCGGTATCGATGCCAGCTACCAGCAGCAGTTCAGTTTCCTGCCCGGTGCGTTGCGCGGCCTGGGCATGCAGGCGAGCTTCACGTACCAGCAGGCCGAGGGCAATTTCGGCACCACGACCTTCCAACGGCAGCTGGCCAACTTCTCGCCGCGCAGCGGCAACCTGAGCATCTTCTACCGGCGCGGCGGGCTCGATGCGCGCATCCTCGCCAACTACCGGGGCAAGACCTACGTCAGCGGCTCGGGCCTCTCCTCGCTCTACCGCAAGGAGCGCGTACTGCTCGATCTCAAGCTGCAGTACACGATCAACCGCACGTACCAGCTGTTCCTCGACGTCACCAACCTCATGGATGAGCCCACCCGGACCGACGTCATGGAAAACGACATCCGTTATCTCGCCGCGTGGAACGGCATCGGCTTCAGCGCCGGCGTCAAAGCGCGCTTCTAAAGTTTCTCGCTCCCACTGGGGCGCCGCACCACGCGGCGCCCTTTTTTTGTGCCCGGCCTTCTCTGTGCAGGCCCCGCCACCAGCGTCCTGCGACAGTCTGGCGCCAGCACGGGAGCATGCCCGCGCCAAGCGACACCGCCGCAGCGCGGCGGACGCAACCTTTCCTCCATGCGTGAGAGCCTATCCTCCATTCTCAGGCACACCCCGGAAAGCTACACTGCGGGAGCATTTGCTTCCGTTAACCATGAACTTGCTCCCCACTGCCTGGCACCGGCGTTTCTCTGCCTTTCTCTTTCTGTCCGTAACGACCGGAACTCTGGCGTTCGCAGAGCCGGCCACTGCCGCCACACTGGCGGAAGGCGCCATCCGCAACCTCGGGCCGCAGCTCAGCTCGCGCACGCTGCAAGCGAGCAGCTTCACGCGCGACGCGGCGGGCCGCGACATCGTGTGCGCCATCGTCCGCAGCCAGCCGGCGGCGCGGTTCATCGTGGCCGACGTGGCCACCGGAGAACTGCTTCACTCCCACTCGCTCCCCGGTGCCAACGGCGGCTGGGGCGCGGCGACCGCCACCGACGGCTCGGTGTATCTCGGCACGGAGAGCAACTGCCGCCTCTTCCGTTACCTGCCGGAGAAAGACCAGATCGAGGAGCTGGGCGCGCCGACCTGCTACTCGGCCGAGACGTTCATCTGGAATGTCGCCGCCGGTCGCGATGGCGAGGTGTTCGGCGGCACCTCGCCCGGGTGCCGGCTTTTTCGATACGCGCCAAATTCGGGGTTTCAGGATCTGTCCAGCGGACCGGTGGTGGAGGGCGAGAATTATGTCCGCGCCGTCGCCTGCGACACCGAGGCCGGGCTGCTTTATGCGGGCATCGGCGTGAAGATACCGCATGTGGTGGAGTTCAACCTCCGCACCCAACAGCGCCGCGAGCTCCTGCCGCTCGACTACGCTCCGGGTCAGACCGCCTACTCCATCTCCATCGTGGGCGAGCGGCTGTTCGTCATGCTCGATCCTTCGCATCGCACGATCGTGCTCAACCGGCGCACGCTGGAAATTGAGGCGTCGTTCGCCACCACCGGCCTTTACCAGATCGTCAGCCCGGCGTCGCCCTATGATGGCGCGGTCTATTACGTCGGCGCCGGCAAGCTCCACCGTTACGACATCGCGCAACGCCAATCCGCCGCGGTGGCAGGCATCGAGACCGCGCCGGCGTTTGCCTACCGCTGGCTGCGTTTCGGGGAGGAGTCATGGCTCGTGTTTTTCAACCAGGCCGGCGAGCTGGTGCGCCTGCATCCGCCTTCGGGACGCTTCGAGAAGCGCAAGGTCGAATCGCCCGAACAGCCGCTCGTGATCCAATCGCTCGCCACCGGCGCCGACGGCCGCATCTGGATCGGCGGTTATCTGGCCAGCGGCGCCGCCGTCTACAATCCGGAGACCGACCGGAGCGAGCAGTTCAAAGGGATCGGGCAGGCGGAGCGCATCGTGGCGGTGGGCGACCAGATTTTCTTCGGCACGTATCCGCAAGGTCGCGTCATCGCCCTCGACCCCGCCCGCCCGTGGAATTTGAAGGAAAAGAACCCACGCGTCCTGGGTCATCTGGCCGAGCAGAGCCGCCCGATGGCCATGGTCGCGGTGCCAGAGGTGAAGAAGCTCTACGTCGGCTGCATCCCGGAATACGGCATTCTCACCGGCGGCGGGCTGGGTATCTGCGATCTGGCGACCGGCCGGCTGACTTGCCTCCCGAACTTCGTGGATCAGCAGTCGGTGGTCAGTCTGACCTACGCACAAGGTCTGGTGGTGGGCGGCACGACGGTCGCAATCAACCTCGGCACGCAGCCCGCGACCAGGGAGGCGAAGCTGTTCCTCTACGATCCGGTCGCCGGAAAAATTGTTTTCGAGACGGTGCCCGTGCCGGGCAAGGCCATCGTCACCGCGTTGATGCCCGGCCCGGACGGACATGTCTGGGGCGTGGCGGAGGGCACGCTCTTCGGTTTCGACGTCGCGCAACGCCGCGTCGTCTTCACGCAACCGCTGCTCACACCCAATTTCTCCGGACGCGCCATGTGGCAGGACGCCACGATGGTGCTCCATCCCAACGGCCAGATTTACCTGGTCGAGGACGGCGGCTTCTACCGCCTCGATCCGCGCACCAAGCAGCTGACCTGGCTGCACCGCACCGGAAACAAAATCCACACCCGGCCGCTCACGCTCGATCACGCCGGCCGGCTGTACTTCACCGACGGCATGGACCTCTGGCAGTTCACGCCCGACCGCGCCCGGTAAACGGACGCTTTCTTTTTCCGGCCGTAATCCCACGGCCCGAATGCTCAAGCCTGCTATCAGTATCCATCCATGAAAAAATCCCTGCGTTTCCTCCCCGCGCTGGCGCTTCTCGCGTTGGCAGCTCTGACCTCATCAGCCCTCGCAGCCCTGCCCGGTGGCAAGGCCAACTTCTCCGTCACCTGCGGCAACATGGACCTCAACGGCTACACGTGGGTCCGCATCATCAACTGGACTTTCAACGCCAACGGCAGCGTGGCCGCCACCAGCTGGACGTGGGACACCAACAACAAGCTCGGCAAGTATCCGTTCAATTCCCACCGGTGCACCTTCGACGGCGTGACCAATAGCAACGCCACCACCTACACGCCCTACGGCTGGGTTTACCCATCGGGCCAGTACGTCAACTGGGCGGGTACCTACACCTATAATTCCTCGACCGGCCGCCTCGACATCACCTGGAGTTCGCCGTCCGCCGGAGCCACCGACAGCTGGACCGTGACCGCACCCGACTCGACCATCGTGCGCGTTAATCTCATCTCCTCAAACTACACCCTGACGCACGGCCACGGCTACGGCAGCAACGCCGCGTGGAGCACCTTTAAGACGATGGATCAGGTCCCGCGCGTCACCTACTCGAGCACCACCGGCAAATATGTGGTGGCGTCGTATTACAACGGCACGCTCACCATCACGCCCTCGACCGCCGGCGCTTGGGGCAAGGCTGGTTGCGATCTCGCCCAGTTCACATCGCCGAGCTCGCCCATTCCCATCAACTGCCTCCATGCGTGGCTGCCGACTACCGCCTGCGCCACCACCATCCCGCCCTGCACCACCACGCGCACCGGCATCATCTACCACCTCGCCAGCGAGAACAACAGCCGCCAGATGGCCTACAGCAACTGGTGCGCCTGCCTCCCCTCTAACAGCGCCTGGCCGGTCTACACCGGCAACATGCATCCCTCCGCCATGATTCAGATCATCGACGACACCGGCGCGATGCGCGGCATGATCGGCGTGGAAACGCAAAACCCACCCTCCGGCCAGAGTGGTTATCCGAACTACCAGCTCACGCTCTGGGATTTCACCCAGATCCCCTGGTAATCGCCGCACGCTTCGGCTTTGCCGCCCGTTTTTTTCCGACGCGATGAAAACCTCCCGCCTTGCGAGTGCGCGCCTTGTGGTGGCCTACACGCTCGGCTTGGTCGGAGCGTTGAACTCGTACGCCGGGATCAAATGGGCGGCCTCCGAGCGCAACCTCACGGCCGATCCGGCCAAAAGCGAAATCGCGGCGACGTTCGACTTTGTGAACGAGGGCCCGGACGCCGTCGCGATTTTGGAGGTCACCACCACCTGCGGCTGCACCTCGGCTCAGGCCGATCAACGCGTCTATGCGCCCGGCGCGACGGGCCGGATCGACGTCGTGCTCCGCTACGATCCCGCCAACGCCAGCACCAGCCAGCGTGTCGTCGTCACCACCGACGAGCGACCCGCCCGGCCCCGGACCCTGATCATCAACGTCACGGTGCCCGGCGGCCGCCCGTCGTTTGAACGCATCGAGGTGCGCCCGCAATTCCTGCTCTGGACGCGCGGCACGCCCGCCACCGCTCGCACGGTCGCACTGCGCGTACGCCCTGATGACGCGATCCGCCCCCTGTCCGTCACGTCCACCGATCCTGCCTTCGCCGTGCAACTGCTCGATCCGCTGCCCGAGGCTCCCCAGGTTTTTCGCCTGCTCGTCACTCCGCGCGACACGGCCCAGGCGCGCCAGAGCGAGATCGTGGTCGTTACCAATTCCGATTCCTTTCAGCCGCCGTGGATGCATGAGCCGCCGCTGCACTACCGCGTTGTTGCAGCCGTCAAATAAGCCCCGACCGCCGCACGTCGTTTTATGGTCTCCCAAGCTTCCAACCCGCCCCGGCAATTCCGCCCGGGACTGACATCCGTAACATTTCGCCGGCTATCCGTCGAAACCATCGCGCGCGAGGCGGCCGACGCCGGCCTCCAAGTAATCGAATGGGGTGGAGACGTGCACGCTCCGCCGGGCGATCTGGCCCGCGCCGGACAAATCCGCGCCCTGTCGCAGAGCTACGGCCTGAGCGTCACCTATGGTTCGTATTATCGCCTCGGCGAACGCGACCCCGCCAGCCCCGCCTTCTCCGCGGTGGTCGAATCCGCGCTCGCCTTGGGCGCGACCACCATCCGCACCTGGGCCGGACGACGTGGCTCGGCCGATGCCGACGCCGATTATTGGCGCCGCGTGGTGGACGATGCGCACGAGGCCGCCGCGCTCGCGTCCGCGCACCAGCTTTCCGTTTCCCTCGAACGCCACTGCCACACGCTCACCGACCGCATTGACGCGCATTGCACGCTGCTCGAACGGCTGCCGCTCGCCAACGTCTACACCTACTGGCAGCCCGACGCCACCGAGTCGGTCGCCGCCAACGCCGCGTCGTTGCGCCGCGTGTTGCCGCGTTTGACCAACGTTCACGTTTTCAATTTCCAACCGCCCTCAACGTTCCTGCCGCTGGGCGAAAGCGCGGCGGCGTGGCACACCTATCTGGCGGTCCTGCGCGATTCGCCGCGGCCGCACGATTTCATGCTGGAATTCGTCCAGGACGATTCGCTCGACGCCTTCCGGCGCGACGCCGCCGACCTGTGTAGCTGGCTCGCCACCGCGTGATTCGCTGCGGCCTTCACGGCCTCGCGCGCTCAGGCGACTTCCGCCCAGCCGAGTCCCGGCGGGCGGCTGGTGACGGGTGTGGGCGTCGGCGCGGTTTCCGCTCTCCCCTGCGGGAGCGGCGGCAACTGCAGGAGCTGCTGCACGCGTGCAACCAGAGTTTTTGGACTGAACGGCTTGGTCAGATAATCCAGCGCGCCCAGCTCCAACCCGACATGCCGCGAATCCGCCGTGCTCCATGCGCTCAGAATGATGATCGGGATCGTCGCTGTCTCCGGCTGCCTGCGCAAAATCTCGCACACACCAAAACCGTCGATGTCCGGCAGCATCAGATCGAGCAGCACCAGATCGGGCCGGCGCACGCGGATGGTTTCCAATGCGACCCGACCGGATGACGCCGTGAGCACCTCGCACCCCAGCCGCGTGAGATGAAATTGGACGAGGGCGAGAACGTCGGGTTCGTCATCAACCGAAAGTATGGTGGGCCGCATGCGCGGAAGCATCGCGCAACTTCAGGGCATTTCCGCGGCGGCGCGGTGACAATCAGGTGACAATGCCGCCCGCCTTGCGCAGGAGTTCGCCTTCGCACTCCGGACTCCCGCGCGCCAAATCCCGGCAGGTCTGCGGCCGGCGGTCGTAGATCGTGCAAAAAAGCTCGGGCGCTCCGTCCGTGCAGCGCCGCACTTGGAGCGCGGCGCAATGCCCGTCCTGCATCCGCATGAAAGCGCGGTGCCCGATAAAATGCGCCACCCGCTCCGCCTCGGCGCCGAGGCGCGTCCAATCGTCGCCCGTCACTCGCACATAAGTGTCGAGGGTCGAAAAGCAGCAGACGCCGCAACGCAGACAATCGGCGGGCACAGTCACGATGCCCCCATCCCGGCGGGCAGGTGCGCGGCCGGCAAAGCAATTTCGCCGGTTGCCTCCACGCCGATCGCGCATTCGCTTCGCCGCATCATGGATGCTTACCAACGCGCCCGGGAATCGATCGATGCCGCCCACGCCGCCGACCCCGCCCGTGCCGCCGACGGCCGGCCGGCCGAGCTCGTTTACGCCGAGCGCATGGAGGCGTGGGTCGCGCGCCTCGTGCCGGACGCATCGCCCCGCCTGCGGCTCGCCGCGCGTTGCCAGCACCTCGAACGCTGGACGCTGCCGCGCGCCTCGTTCCCGCTCGACAAGCCGGGCTACCATGCGTGGCGCCGCACGCTGTACACGCGCCAGGCCGAACGCGCGCGCGCGCTGCTCGTCGCGGCCGGAGTGCCGGATGCCGAGGCGGCGGAAGTGGCCGAGTGGGTGTCGAAGACCGGTCTGAAAACCAATGCCGGCACGCAGGCGCTCGAAGACGCCGCCTGCCTCGTATTTTTGGAGAACGAGATCGGCGCGTTCGCCGCGCAACACGCCGATTACCCGCGCGAAAAATTCGTCGATATCCTGCGCAAGACCTGGCGCAAGATGAGCCCCGCCGCGCAGACGCAAGCCCGCGCACTCGACCTGCCGCCCGCCATCGCCGCGCTGGTGCAGGAGGCCGTTGCGACCTGACGGCTGGGGTCTCGGCCCCGGCGCCTCGATCGCCACGGATTTGCGGTAGCGCAACCCGGGAGACCTGCGTTTCTCGAATCCCTCAGTTGCCAGAAGACAGGCTCTTCCCCGGCCGGTCGTCGGTCTATTGCGCCAGGATCAATAAGAAGCGAAAGAGATCGAACCTGTGCGGGCGCGTTTTCACTGGTGGCATCGGGCTTGCTATGCAGGGACTGTGAACGACTGCGCTAATTGCTCACAAGGCCCGGACTTGCCCGACCCGCTCTTTCTGGGGTGCCGGGTGCTGCGGGATTTTTCTTTGCTGCACAAAGTATCCGCGACCCTGGCTCAAGGCGTGGAACTGCGCGAGGCGGTGCAGCCCATGTTCCGCCAATTGACCGCGGAAAGCGGCCTGCAACGCGGTTTGCTCACCGTCATCAACCGCGAGACCGGCGAGCTGGCCGTCGAGGAATGCGAGGAACCGGCCACCGGCCGGGCGCACGCGGTGCTCGCCACCGTTGGCACGGGTTTGCTCGGGCGCGTGGCCGCCACCGGCGAACCGCTCATCGTGCCCGATCTGGGCGCGGCCGAAATCGCCACGACGATGAGCCCGGGCGAGCGGAAGTTTTTCGCCCTGGCCATCGGCCAACGCGAGGCACTAGTCATCGTCCCCATCCGGCACGCGCAGGAAATGCTCGGCACCTTGAGCTTCACCCGCGCGGACGGCCCCAACGCACCGCTCGATGTGGACATGCAGTTTCTCACGCTCGTGGCGGGGCAGGTCGGCCTCGCGGTGCGGTTTCGCCAGATCGCCAAGGAGCAAATCGACACGTTGCGCCATGAGAACGAGCGCCTGCAGGATCAGATCAAAAAAAGCTTCGTGCCCGAGGGCATGACCGGCCGCTCGTCAGCGATGCGCATGGTTTATTTCCACATCGACCAGGTGGCGGTGAGCAAGACCACCGTGTTCATCCGGGGCGAGACCGGGGTCGGCAAGGAGCGCGTGGCCACCGCCATCTGGCAGGCATCGAACCGCGCCAAGAAACCCTACGTGCGCGTCAACTGCGCCGCGCTGCCCGAGAGCATCATTGAGAGCGAGCTGTTCGGTCATGAGAAAGGCGCGTTCACCGGCGCGCTCGCGCTGCGCAAGGGACGCTTCGAGATGGCCCACGGCGGCACCATCTTTCTCGACGAGATCGGCGAACTTTCCCTCGCCACCCAGGCGAAACTTTTGCGCGTCCTCCAGGAGGGCACGTTCGAACGCGTCGGCGGCACCGAGCTTCTCCACGTCGATGTGCGCGTCATCACGGCCACCAACCGCAACCTCGAAGAGATGATGGAGGCCGGCAAATTTCGCCAGGATCTGTATTATCGCATCAATGTCTTCCCGATCTACGTGCCGCCGCTGCGCGACCGCCGCAGCGATATTCTCGAGCTGGCTGACTACTTCCTCGAAAAGTACTCGCGGCTGGGCGAAAAAAAGGTCGTGCGCATTTCGACGCCGGCGATCGACATGCTCATGGCCTACCACTGGCCCGGCAACGTGCGTGAGCTCGAAAACATCGTCGAGCGGGCGGTGCTGCTCTCGCAGGACGGCGTCATCCACGGCTACCACCTGCCGCCGACACTCCAGACCGGCGAGGCCTCGGGCACCGCGCCCACCGGCACCCTGCAAGATGCGCTCGACGCCGTCGAACACGAGCTGATCGCGGAAGCGCTCAAGGCGAACCGCGGCTTCATGGCCAAGGCGGCCCGCCAGCTCGGCCTCACCGAGCGCATGATGGGCCTGCGCGTCAAGAAGCACGGCATCGACCCGCGCCGATTTCGCTCCGTCGAAGCGCCGCCGGATGCTTCGGACGCAAAGACTCGCCCGGCTCCGTCGCATTCATGCTCATAGCGACTTCCCCCGATCTGCTGCTGACCGGTCTGATCTTCGCCGCAGCCTTGCTGTATTCCACCGTGGGGCATGCGGGAGCGTCCGGCTACCTCGCCGTGCTGGCCCTGTTTGGCATTGCTCCGGCCGAGATGAAACCGGCGGCGCTGATCCTGAATGTTCTCGTGGCCACGATCGCGACCATCCAGTTCGCCCGCGCCGGACATTTTCGCTGGAGCTTGCTCCGGCCTTTCGCCGTGGCGGCGGTGCCATGCGCCTTTCTCGGGGGCGGAATCCGCCTCGATCCCGCCCTCTACCGGCCACTCATTGCGCTGGCGCTGCTGTGCAGCGCGGCCCGCCTCATCCTGGTCCGGCGACGCGACGACGACGCGATCCGGTCTCCGGCGTGGTGGCAGGCGCTCCCGATTGGAGCCGCGCTCGGATTTATCGCTGGTCTCACCGGAGTGGGCGGCGGCATTTTTCTCAGTCCGGTACTGCTATTTTGTCGTTGGGCCGACACGCGCACGACCGCGGCCGTCTCGGCCGCATTCATTTGGTTAAACTCGATCGCAGGTTTGCTGGGGCACGCCAGCACAGGGCAGATGCTGCCCCGCCAACTGCCGATGTGGGCCGCCGCCGCCATGCTCGGAGGAGCGCTCGGCTCGTGGTGGGGCAGCCAACGGGCGCAACCGGCAGGACTGCGCCAGATGCTCGCCACCGTCCTGATCCTGGCCGGCGGCAAGCTGCTGCTCATGTAGACTGTCCATGCACCAGCGAATCCGTCCGGGCAGCGGTTGCTTCAGTAGCGCAGCGAGTGCACGCGATAATCGCCGCCGAGCACGAGATACTCCGCTTCGCCGCCGAGCAGGTGCCGCGGCAGCAGGCCGCTGAAAAAAACGATCTTGGCCAGCGGCACACGCACTTCCCAGACGGACGAGCCAAATTCCCAGGCGATCTCGGCCTCGTCGGTAAACGAGCTCAGGTTGTTCAACGTGACAATGGAGGTGCCGTCCGCCGTGCGGTCCCGCACGGCATACTCCTCGGGATCGTGGGTGCCGCGATAGAGCGTGCGCCATTGCTCGCCGGGATACCGGCGCGCCAGCTCCTCCTGACAGAAGGTGTACAGCAAATCGAGTTGCATGGAGACGCCCATGGTCTTGGCCGCGCCACGCATCCGGTCACTGGCGTAACGCTCGCGCGCCGCGGGATCCGTCGCGAGCCGGCCATGGTGGTAGGTCGCGGCGAGGCCGAAGCGGCTTTCCACCCAGGCCTTGAGGACCGCGCCCGCGTGGCCGTTGCTGTCCGCGCCCCAACTGTGCAGAAACTGGACGTAACTGTGCCGCAGGCTGGAGCGGGCGGAGGCCTGGTGCTCGGGCCATTCGTGCAGACGAAATTTCACCGAGACGTAATCGTGAAAGAACTGCCCGCGCTCGACCGGGTCGGCGATCCCGGCAAGCCGCGTGAAGAGCCGGCGGTCGGTGGCGCGCGCGCCCTCGATCTCGATCGGCTGCGGGTGGTCCTGAAATTCACGCGCCCCGATGATCCACGGCGACAGGTTGCAGCGGTTGAAAATGGCGGGGCGGCGGGGAGTGTTGGGTGTCACGTTGAAAGTAAGATGGGGCTGGCCGGACGAAGGGCCCGGCGCGCGGCCAGCGTCAGCAGGCCGGCGGTCTGGATGCGGATGGCCACGTTCACCGTCGTATCCAAACGACGGAGCCAGCGCGCCGGAATCGCCTGCATGCCGTAGAGCGCCCCGGCCAGTTGTCCCGCGATCGCGCCGGCGGTGTCGGCGTCGCCGCCGCGGTTCACGACGTCCACGAGACAGGCCTCGAAGCTCGCGGTGCGAAAAAACGCGTCGCACACCGTCTGCACGGTATCGACGATGTAGCCGGAGGTGCCGCCGGGCCAGGGCGCAAAGGCAAACTCCCGGTGCCGGGCGACGAGCGCATCGGCGACGCGACGGCAGTCGGCGACCGTGCCGCCGCACAGGAGGAGTTGCGTCATGTGCGCGAGAGAGAGTGTCGCGGCATCAGACAGCGGGTGCTGGTGCGTGAAGCGGGCCTGCGCAAGGCTGCATTCCTCCAGCGCGGAGGGATCTTCGAGCGTCGCGAGCACGATCGGCAGGTTGCGCATGGCCGCGCCGTTCCCCGCGCTATCGACGGCCGGGGGCGCGGCGAGACTGCCGTCGAGCACATAGCGACGGATGCCTCGCCGGCAGGTGTGGCCGATGTCCGGCGGCCGGCTCCGCATCCACGCCGCGAAGGCATCGGCCACGGCGCGCAGATCCCAGCCACCGCACGCCAGCAGCGCGCCGCCGAGAGCGAGGCTCATCTGGGTGTCGTCGGTGACCCGGCCGGGTTTCAGCCGCAGCCAGCCGCCGCCCACAATCTCCCGGTGCACCCGATAACTGGCGGCGATTTCTCCCGCCGTCATAAATTCGACGGTCGCGCCGAGCGCGTCGCCCACGGCGAAGCCGAGATAGGCGCCCAGGGCGCGGTCGGAAAGCGTGAGACCGGAGGACATGACGGGCGAGGGGCGAAGCAAACGGCGTTCCACCCGGCGGCCAAACGATGGCGGAGCGCATCTCCGGAAATTCTCCGACATCTGCGTATGATTGTGGCGCGATTCCCTCGGAAGATGTCGGGTTTGGTCGGGTGGCAAAACGGGCTTTTTTGCCCGGAGAAAATTTAGCCTCCGGGTCGCGAGCAAGTTACGGCAGCGCCGGGAGCGTTGGCATCACAGCGGCTAAGCGCTGGGCACGCTCAAATAATCCACATCACCAATCCACACTCCCATGAGAAAAGTAGCGATCTACGGCAAGGGCGGTATCGGCAAATCGACCACCACGCAAAACACGGTGGCCGGCCTCGTTGAGATGGGCAAAAAAGTCATGGTGGTCGGCTGCGATCCGAAGGCCGACTCCACGCGTTTGCTCCTCGGCGGTCTGGCCCAGCGCAGCGTGCTCGACACCCTGCGCGAAGAAGGCGAGGACGTCGAACTGGCCGACATCCGTTCGGCCGGTTACTGCAACAGCCTCTGCGTCGAATCCGGCGGCCCCGAGCCGGGGGTCGGTTGCGCCGGCCGCGGCATCATCACCTCGATCAACATGCTCGAGCAACTCGGCGCCTATGACGACGACCAGGGCCTCGACTATGTCTTCTACGATGTGCTGGGCGACGTCGTGTGCGGCGGTTTTGCCATGCCGATCCGCGAAGGCAAAGCCGAGGAGATCTACATCGTCTGCTCCGGCGAGATGATGGCGATGTACGCCGCCAACAACATCTGCAAAGGCATCCAGAAATATGCCGAGTCCGGCGTCGTCCGCCTGGGCGGCCTGATCTGCAACAGCCGCAACGTCGACAACGAGCGCGAGATGATCGACGTTTTCGCCAAGCGCCTCGGCACCCAGATGATTCACTTCGTGCCGCGCAATAACGACGTTCAACGCGCCGAGATCCAACGCAAGACCGTCATCGAGTGGAACCCGAAGTGCACGCAGGCCGACGAGTATCGCACGCTCGCCCGCGCCATCGATGGCAACCGCATGCTGATCAAACCCAAGCCGCTCTCGATCCAGGAACTCGAGAACCTGCTGATGGAATACGGCCTGCTCGGCAACTGAGCCCGCGCCGCCGCACCACACCACCGAGGAATTATCATGTCCGTACCTGCCCATCCACCCGCCGCGGGCTACGACTCCGCCGGCTTCCCCCTCCCCTCCGCACCCGTGCCCGAGAGCGAGGCCGTGCGTCTGGAAATGCTGAAGGCCTATCCGCCGAAAACGCGCAAGAAACGCGAAAAGCAGCTGCTCGCCAATGATCCGGCCACGCCGCCGGAGATCGGCGCCAACACCCGCACCATCCCTGGCATCATCACACAACGCGGTTGTACGTATGCCGGCTGTCGCGGCGTCGTCATCGGCCCGATCCATGACATCCTGCACATCACCCACGGCCCGGTCGGTTGCAGCTACTACTCATGGCTCACCCGTCGCAATCTGGCCCGGCCGAAACCCGGCCAGCCGGTCAACTACCTCCAATATTGCATGACCACCGACATGATGGAGGAAGAGGTGATCTTCGGCGGGGAGAAGAAACTGGCCGCCGCCATCCGCGAGGCCCACGCCATCTTCAAGCCCAAGGCGATCGCGGTGTACTCGACCTGCCCGGTCGGGCTCATCGGTGACGACATCCACTCCGTCTGCCGCAAGGCCAAGGAGGAACTCGGGATCAATGTCTTTGGCTTCTCCTGCGAGGGCTACAAGGGCGTCTCCCAATCCGCCGGCCACCACATCGCCAACAACGGCGTGTTCAAACACATGGTCGGCCTGCTCGACGAGCCCGACCCCCAGCCGTTTCGCATCAACGTCCTCGGCGAATACAACATCGGCGGCGACGCCTGGGAGATCGATGCGCTCCTGCAAAAGTGCGGTATCCACGTCACGGCCACACTCTCCGGCGACATCAGCTACGAGCAGATCTGCAAATGCCACACCGCCGACCTCAACGTGGTGATGTGCCACCGCTCGATCAACTACATGGCCGAGATGATGGAGACCAAGTTTGGCGTGCCCTGGATCAAGGTGAACTTCATCGGTGCGGAGCAGACCGCCAAATCGCTGCGCAAGATCGGCCAGTTCTTCGGCGACCAGCGCCTCACCGACCGCATCGAGGAGGTTATTGCGCAGGAGATGGCGGCGCTGCGGCCGGTGCAGGCCGACGTGCGCTCGCGCCTGCAAGGCAAGACCGCCGCGATGTTCGTCGGCGGCTCCCGCGCCCACCATTATCAGCATCTGTTCAAGGATGTCGGCATGCTCACGGTCGCTGCCGGTTACGAGTTCGCCCACCGCGACGACTACGAAGGCCGCGCCGTGCTGCCGAAGATCAAAGTCGACGCCGATTCGCGCAACATCGAGGAGCTCGATGTCGAGGCGGATCCGCAGCGGTACAACCCGCGCAAGACCCCCGAACAAATCGCGGCGCTCCAGGCCGGCGGGTTTAACTTCAAGGACTACGACGGCATGATGGCCGAGATGAAAAAATCGTCGCTCGTGATCGACGACATCTCGCACCACGAGATGGAAAAACTCATCGAGCTCTACAAACCCGACATCATTGGCTCGGGCATCAAGGACAAGTTCGTCATCGAGAAATTCGGCGTGCCCTGCAAGCAGCTCCACAGTTACGACCAGGGCGGCCCCTACGCCGCCTTCACCGGCGCGGCGAATTTCTACCGGGAGATCGATCGCATGATTAACTCCAAGGTATGGCAGCTCGTCACCCCCTCGTGGAAAAAGCCCGCCGATCCGGCCCTCGCACTCGGCCGCGGCATCGACAGCCCGGCCAATCAGGCCGTCCGCGCGGTCGTCTCCGGACTGGCGAAGGCGTGGAAGCCCAGGCAGGCCGCGGCCGCCGCGCCTGAATCCTGAAACCCACCGCCGATCCCGCATCCCAGCCCTCAAATTCCTCCTCCCATGCTTAACGGAACCACCGCCGAAATCGTCGAGCGCAAGGCGCTCCGGATCAATCCGGCCAAGACCTGCCAGCCCATCGGGGCCATGTATGCCGCCCTCGGCATCCACGGCTGCATGCCGCACAGCCACGGCTCGCAAGGCTGTTGCTCTTACCACCGCAGCCATCTCACCCGCCACTTCAAGGAGCCGGTGATGGCCACCACCAGCTCGTTCACCGAGGGCGCCTCCGTCTTCGGCGGCATGGCCAACCTCACCCAGGCGCTCAGGAACATCTTCAGCATCTACAGCCCCGAGATCGTGGCAGTGCACACCACCTGTCTGTCCGAGGTCATCGGTGACGACATCCCGACCATCGTGCGTAAGGCGCAGGAGGAGGGATCCATCCCCGAGGGAAAAATCGTCATCCACGCCAACACGCCCTCCTTCGTCGGCTCCCACGTGTACGGGTTCTCCAACATGGTCATGGCGATGGTCAACTACCTCTCCGAGAAAACCGGCACGACGCGCAACCAGGTCAACATCATCCCGGGCTTCGTGGAGCCGGCCGACATGCGCGAGATCAAGCGCCTCGCGGCGGCGCTGGGGGCCGACATCGTGATGTTCCCCGACACCTCCAACGTCCTCGATGGCCCGCTCACCGGCCAGTACAAGATGTATCCGGAAGGTGGTGCCACCGTGGCGCAGATCCGGTCGGCGGGCGACAGCATCGCCACCATCGCCCTGGGGCATTTCGCCGCCCACGTCGGCGCCGCCACGCTCGAATCGAAGTGCAACGTCCCCGCCGCCTTCCTCGAATTGCCGATCGGCATCGGCGCCACCGATCGCTTCATCGACACCTTGCGCAACTACGCCGGTGTCCAGGTCCCGGCCGCGGTCGAGCTGGAGCGCGGCCGCCTCGTCGATCTGATGAGCGACCTCCACCAATATTTCCACGGCCGGCGCGTGGCCGTCTCGGGCGACCCCGATCAAGTCATCGCCCTCACCCAGCTCCTCCTCGAGCTGGAGATGAAGCCCGTGTACGCGATCACCGGCTCGCCGGGCAACCAGTTCGAGAAGCGCATGCACGAGCTCCTCGACGGGCCGGTGCCCAACGCCAGAATCAAGCAGACCGCCGATCTCTTCGAGCTCCACCAATGGATCAAACGCGAGCCGGTCGATCTGCTCATCGCCAACACCTACGGCAAACACATCGCCCGGGTGGAAAACCTGCCCTTCGTCCGTTTCGGTTTTCCGATTCTCGACCGCACCAGCCACCGGTTTAACCCGACGGTCGGCTACGTCGGCGCGATGAACCTGATCAACCAGATGCTCAACGCGCTCCTCGACAAAAAAGACCGCGAGTGCGCCGAGGAATGGTTCGAGCTCGTGCAATAACCGCCGCCCTCCCGGCCATGACGGACCATCCTTCCTGTCCGCACCGCGCGCCCGCCGGCCTCACCCTGCGGGCCGCCACGCCGGCCGACGCCGCCGTGTTGTGCGAGTTCGTACGCGAGCTCGCCGCCTTCGAAGGTCTGGCGCACGAGTGCGCGATCACGCCGGAGGCCATCGCCGAGCATCTGCTGGGGCCACGGCGCTGCGCAGCCGCGCTCCTCGCCGAGCTCGACGGCCAGCCGGCCGGCTTCGCAGTTTATTACCGCACGTTTTCCACATTCGCCGCCAGGCCCGGGATCTTCCTCGAAGATCTCTATGTGCGCCCCGCTTTCCGGCAACGCGGCCTCGGTCGCGCGCTGCTCTCCGCCGTGGCGCAAATCGCCCACGGCCGTTCCAGCGGACGCCTCGAATGGACCGCGCTCAAATGGAACGAGAGCGCCCTCAGACTCTACGACGCCATCGGCGCGCGCCGCATGGAGGAATGGACACTCCTGCGCCTGACGCCCGACGCCATCGCGCAACTCGCGGGCCCCTGCACGCCGCGAACGTTAGCCCATTGCTCGTGCGGCGGAACCGGCCCGCATCACCACCCGGTTAACGACGAGGCCTAGACCCGTTGAGAAAACCCGCCATGCCCTCCATCGACATTCTTCCCGCTCGCGCCGCCTCGATCACCCAGGCCGGCCAGCCGGGCGCGGCGGTGCGGTGCGGGCAGACCAGCGTGGCCGGCTCTGTTTCCCAACGAGCCTGCGTGTTCTGCGGCGCACGCGTCGTGCTCTATCCCATCGCGGATGCGCTGCACCTCGTCCATGGCCCCATCGGCTGCGCCGCCTACACCTGGGACATCCGCGGCGCGCAATCCTCCGGCCCGCAACTTCACCGCAACAGTTTTTCGACCGACCTTCAGGAGCTCGACGTCATCTACGGCGGCGAAGGCAAACTCGAACGCGCGCTGACCGTGCTCATCGCCCGCCATCAACCGAAGGCCGCCTTCGTGTACTCCACGTGCATCGTCGGTGTGATCGGCGACGATGTCGGCGCCGTCTGCAAACGCGTCGCCGCCGCCACGGGCATTCCCGTGCTCTCGGTCGCAAGCGAGGGTTTCAAGGGCACAAAGAAAGATGGTTACCGCGCCGCCTGCGAGGCGGTTTACACGCTGATCGGCACCGGCGACACCACCGGCATCTCGCCGCTCAGCATAAATCTCCTCGGCGATTTCAACATCGCCGGCGAAACCTGGATCGTGCGCGACTACTTCCAACGCATGGGCGTCGAGGTCGTCGCCACCATCACCGGCGACGGCCGCGTGGATGACATCCGTCGCTGCCACGGCGCGAAATTGAATCTCGTCCAATGCGCAGGCTCGATGACGCACCTCGCCAGGAAACTCCGCGATGAGCACGGCATCCCGTTCCTCAAGGTCTCGTTCTTCGGCCTCGAGGACATGTCGGCCGCGCTCTACGACACCGCGCGGCATTTCGGCGATCCGGCCTTGATGGAACGCGCGAAAGCGATCGTGCGCGACGAGGTCGAACGGGTTTATCCGGAGCTGCGCCGCTACAAGGAGCAGCTCCTCGGCAAGAAGGCCGCGATCTACGTCGGCGGCGCCTTCAAGGCGTTTTCGCTTGTCCGCGCGTTGCGCACGCTCGGCATGACGACCGCCATCGTCGGCACCCAAACCGGCGACAAAGACGACTACGCCCAGCTGCGCGAGATGTGCGACGCCGGCACCGTGATCGTCGACGACTCGAATCCGCTCGAGCTCGCCAAATTCTGCCTGGAGAAAGACGTCGATCTCTTCATCGGCGGCGTGAAGGAGCGGCCCATCGCCTACAAACTCGGCATCGGCTTCTGCGACCACAATCACGAGCGCAAGGAAGCACTCGCCGGCTACGTCGGCATGCTCAACTTCGCCCGCGAAGTTTACGCGAGTTGCTGCTCGCCCGTCTGGCAATACATGCCACGCCGCGCCGGAGGTGCCGCATGAGCGACGCCGCCCCCGCCAGCATTCGGACCCCTGTCGCCCCCGGCGCAGACTCCGACGAGTTTCCCGGCCCGACGACCAACGCCTGCAAGCTCTGCACACCCCTCGGCGCCTGCCTCGCTTACAAGGGCATCGCCGGCACGGTGCCCTTCCTCCACGGCTCACAAGGCTGCGCCACTTACATCCGCCGCTACCTCATCAGCCATTTCCGCGAGCCACTGGATATCGCGGCGTCCAACTTCGCCGAACACGCGGCGGTCTTCGGCGGGCGTGAGGTGCTGCACACCGGACTGGCCAACGTGACCCGCCAGTACCGGCCCGAGCTCATCGGCATCGCCACCACCTGCCTGAGCGAAACCATTGGCGAGAACCTGCCCCAGCTTTTGCGCGAGTATCGCGAGCAGGCCCCCGCCGCCACCGACGCGCCGGCCCTCGTCCATGTGTCCACCCCGAGCTATCGCGGCACGCACGTCGACGGGTTCCACGCCACCGTGCGCGCCCTGGTCGAGACACTGGCGCCCGCACAGATTGCAGCGCCCAAAGACCAAAACCCCGGGCCCGTCGCACTCTTTCCCGGCTTCGTTTCCGCCGCCGACCTGCGACACCTGCGCGAGCTCGTCGCGGCCTTCGGTCTGACCGCCACGTTGGTGCCCGATTACTCCGAGACGATGGACGGCGCCTCGTGGTGCACCTACGAACCCATCCCCGCCGGCGGCACGCCGGTCGCCGCACTACGCGCCCTCGGCGCGGCGCGCGCGGCAATCGAATGCGGTCGCATCCTCGCCGGCGAGGCCCGCACCGCCGGCACGCACCTCGCCCAACTCGGCGTGCCACTGCACCGGCTCGGCCTGCCGATCGGCCTGCGCGAGACCGACCGCTTTTGCTACGCACTCGAACTCGCCGCCGGGCTCGAACGGCCGGCCAGCCTCGCCCTCGCCCGCGGCCGGTTGCTCGACGCCATGGTGGACGGGCACAAATACGTCTTCAACCAACGCGCCCTGGTCTTTGGCGACGAGGATTTCGTCATCGGCCTCACCTCGTTCCTCTGCGAAATCGGCATGCGCCCGGTGTTGTGCGCGAGCGGCGGACGCAGCCGGCGGTTCGGCGCCGTGTTGCGGGCCGCGGTGCCCGAGCTGCCGGCCGACACGATCATCCGCGAAGGAGCCGACTATGCGGACATCGAAGCCGCCGCGATGGGATTGCAGCCCGACCTGCTGCTCGGCCCGAGCAAGGGCTATGCGCTGGCGCGGCGCCTCGGCGTCCCGCTCGTGCGCTGCGGCTTTCCCGTCCACGACCGGCTCGGCGGCCACCGCCTCCTCCACGTCGGTTACGCCGGCGCACTCCAACTCTACGACACGCTCGTCAACGCGCTTTTGGAACGGAAGCAGGCGAGTTCCCCCGTGGGTTACAGCTACCTCTAGAGACCAATCTATGTCCGCCGCCAACGTCACGCCCGCCGCGCCTGCTCCCCTGGACCTCACCGCGCATCCGTGCTTCAACCGCGCCGCCCACCAGACGCACGGCCGCATCCACCTGCCGGTCGCGCCGCGCTGCAATCTCCAGTGCAATTTCTGCAACCGGAAGTTCGACTGCATGAACGAAAGCCGGCCCGGCGTCACCAGCGCCGTGCTTTCACCCGAGCGGGCGCTCGACTATCTCGACGCCGCGATCGCGCGCGTGCCCAACCTCGCCGTCGTCGGCATCGCCGGCCCGGGCGATCCGTTTGCCAACCCGGTTGAAACCATGGCGACGCTTGTCGGCGTCCGGCGCCGCCACCCGCAGCTGTTGCTCTGCGTCGCCACCAACGGCCTCGGCCTCGGGCCGCACATCGACAACCTCGCCGCGCTCCGCGTCAGCCACGTCACACTCACCGTCAACGCCGTCGATCCGGCGATCGGCGCCAAAATTTATGCCTGGCTGCGCGACGGCCACCGGCCGATCCGCGGCCTCGCCGCCGCCGAACTCCTCCTCGACCGCCAGCTCGACGCCATCGCGCGCCTCAAGGCCGCCGGCGTCGTCGTGAAAATCAACACGATCGTCATCCCCGGCATCAACAATGGACACGTCGGAGCCGTGGCTGAGCGGATGGCCGCGCTCAAAGTCGACATCATGAATTGCATGGCTTTTCTGCCTGTCGCCGGCGCTGAGTTCGAGTCGATCCCGCCGCCCGACGCGGCGCTGGTCGCCGGCATCCGCTTGCGCGCCGAACGTCACGTACCGCAGATGTCGCACTGCGCCCGCTGCCGCGCCGATGCGGTCGGACTCATTCACGAAACGATGTCCCCCGCGCAGATGACGACGCTCGCCGCGTTCGCCCGTCCTGAACTGCCCGATACGGCCGCCCGGCCCTACATCGCCGTCGCCTCCCTCGAGGGCGCGCTGGTCAACCAGCACCTCGGCGAAGCCGCGCGCGTGCTGGTGTTCCAGCAGGATCCCACCACCGCCTCGGGCTTCAAGTTCGTCGCGGTGCGCCGCACACCCGAGCCGGGTACCGGCCCGGCGCGCTGGACCGCACTCGCCGACCTGTTACACGACTGCCGCGCCATTCTTGTCACTGCCGCCGGACCGCAACCGAAACGCGTGCTCGAAAGCCGCGGCCTGCCGGTCCTCGAAATGGAAGGCTTGATCGAAGAGGGCCTCGCCGCCGTCTTCGCCGGCCAGCCGATTCCTTCTGCGCTCGCGCGGCGTTTCACCGCCTGTGGCACCGGCTGCAAAGGCACCGGCACCGGTTGCAGCTAGATAGCCGGCCCCCTTTCCCGCCTGTCCCGCCCTCAATCGAAAAACTCCTATGGAAAAGCCCGCCCATCATCTCTTCGTCTGCGGCAGTTTTCGCGCCAATGGCGCGCCCGCCGGCGCTTGCGTCAAAAAAGATTCGCTCGCCCTCGTGCAATACCTCCAGGAGGAGGTCGATTCCCGCGGCCTGACCGGCGTGCTCGTGTCGATGACCGGCTGCCTCAACGCCTGCGTCCACGGCCCCGTGGTCATCGACTATCCGGCCGGCCACTGGTACAAAAACGTCACGCCCAGTGCCGCCGAGGAGATTCTCGACGCCATCGAAAACGACACCGTGGCCGAGGCCCACTTGATGCGTTCCTAGCCTCCTTCTCTTTGTATCGCCGATGCTCCGTCCTCACTTGATCGACACCACGCTGCGCGACGGCGAACAGGCCGCCGGAGTCGTCTTCGCCCGCGCCGACAAAATCGCGATCGCCCGCGCGCTGGTGGAGGCCGGTGTGCCCGAACTGGAAGCCGGCATCCCGGCCGCCGGGCCCGAAGCGGTCGCCGATCTGCGCGCCATCGTCCGCGCAGTCGGTCCCGACCGCGTGCTCGCCTGGTGTCGGGCCGACCCGGCCGATCTCGCCGCCGCGGCCGCGAGCGGCGTGCAACGTGTGCATATTTCTTTTCCCGTCTCGGATCTGCACCTCGAAGTTTGGCGCAAGGATCGCGCCTGGGTGCTGCGCGAGCTGCGCCGCCTGACCGTCGAGGCGGCGACCCGCTTCGCCTTCGTCTCCGTCGGCGCACAGGATTACTCGCGGGCCGATCCCGGTTTTCTCGACGCTTTCACGCGCGCCGTGGCTTGCAGTCCCGCCCGGCGCCTGCGGTTGGCCGACACCGTGGGGCTGGCGCATCCGCGCCGCGTGGCCGCCGACGTCATCCGCCTGCGGACCATCGCGCCTGATGTCGCTTTCGAGTTTCACGCACATAACGACCTCGGGCTCGCCACCGCCAACACATTGGCCGCGATCGAGGCGGGCGCGGCGGCGGCCAGCGTCACGGTCAACGGTCTCGGCGAGCGCGCCGGCAATGCCGCGTTGGAGGAGGTTGTCATGGCGCTCCGCATCGCCCACGACCTCGAATGCGGCGTGGCGACAGAACGTTTCGCCGCGTTGTCGGCCTTGGTCGCGCGGGCGGCGGGGCGCCTCGTGCCACCGGAGAAACCTGTCGTGGGTGCGGCGGCGTTCCGCCACGAGTCGGGGATCCATTGCGCGGGCTTGCTCCGTGATCGACGCAGCTATGAAGCGTTCTCCCCCGAGTCGGTGGGTCAAAAACGGCCCGCCTTCGTCCTCGGAGCAAAAACCGGCGGTGCCGTCGTCGCCGCCGTCGCGCACGAACAAGGCTGGGAACTCGCGCCCGCCACCGCCCGCACGCTGGCCGCACGCGTGCGCGCCCTGTCGCGGCGGCAACGCGCGCCGATCATGCCCGCCGATCTCTGGGTTCTCGTCGGCAAATCCCCTTGAGTCATCCCTCCCGCGGGACGCTGGAGCCGCAAGCGCTTCAGTGAAGATCCACGTGATTGAGAAGTTTGCGCGTGTGGCCCAACGCCGCCGGCACACCCCAACCGTAAACGATCCAGCTCACCTTCGCGGCCAGTGCATAGTTTTTGGGCGTGCCGATACCATGCTCATAGCACGTGACGAGATTGCGCTGGCCCATAAAGCTCCCCATCTCCGCGGCCGCACGCGAATACACGAAAGCCATGTGGGCGTCCTTCTTGATGCCCGGAGCTTCATCCGCGCCCCAATAGTGCACGTAGCCGAGATAGGCTGCGGCCCGCGCGTTGCGTTGCACGACCATGAGCTGAAGCTCGCGCAACGCCGCCTCGGCCTCGCACGGCACCCCCAATCCCCGCAGCTTCATCTTGGAAAGGAAAAACCGGGCGTCGGTGTTCCCGGTTTGCGCAGCGCGCTTGAAACATTCCTGCGCGAACGCGTAGTCGCGCTTGGTAAATTTTCCTTCCATGCAGGCCCGGCCGAGCTCGACCAGCGCTTCCGCGTCGTCGCCGGCCAGCTCGCGCAACGTTTTCACCTGCTCGCGCACGCGAGTCGGCGGCAGCCAGCCGCCTTCATGGGCGAAATTGACCTCGCCCAACGCCAGGTACAACGCCGCGCCCGGCGTGTTGTTTTTTACCAACGCCTGCAGTTTTTTCCGCGCTTGATCGTCGTTATAGACCAAGGCGTGCGAGTACATCTTGATCGCATCTTGCAGGTTCGAGCCATCGCCCGGCTTGGCATCCTCGAGCCTTCCGCCCAGCTCGACATAGCCATAACTGCCGCCGAGCGCTGCGGCCCGCGCCAGCCATAAAGCGCCTTCCTGCGCATCCGCTGGTTCGCCTATGCCGCAAGTCCGATATACGCCGAGGCGAGCCATCGCCCGCGCCACTCCGCCCTGCGCGGCCAGCCGCAGCAAACGCACGGCCTCCTTGCAATCGGCGGTACAACCATAGCCGTAAGCGGTCGCGCGCCCCAACGCATCAGCGGCCGCGACACTACCGGCGGCGACCGCTTCCTTGCCCAGACGTTGACCGCGCTCGTAATCCGTCGCCGGGCCCATACCCCAAGCCGGACCAAAAAAACAAATCGTCGCAAGGTATGCTTTCACGTGCGGCTGGGGATCGCGTGCGAGTTCCTTCTCCAGAAATTCCCGCGCCGCCTTGGCCCCCTTGTCCTCTAGAAGCAGACGGAAGCGCAGTCCGAAAATTTCTTCGCGCAACTGCGCCTCACCAACCTCCGGCCAGAGCAATGCGGGAGCGTCCGCAGCTGAGGATAAACTCAGCGCGCAGCATCCAATGAACAAAACGACCACGAGTCGGGTGAAGGCTTTTTTCATGCGTAAAGATCTGGCCGCAGCACACGCGTGCGCCGGGCCAAGTTCCTGCAAGAGCGGCCGGTTCCGGAATAATCGGCAAGGCAATTCCCCGCCTTTTTCAACTCACCCGCCGAGCCGGTAGAAGAGAAACACGAGCAGTTGCGCGGAGAACACGCGCAGCAGCACCACCAGCGGATAAACCGTCGCGTAGGCCACCGCAGGCGCATCGCTGTCGGTCGCCTGTTGCGCAAACGCGAGCGCCGGCGAGTCCGTCATCGCGCCGGCCAGCAGGCCGCAGAGCTCGGCGTAGTTGATCTTCTTCCACGCCCGCGCGAGCAACGCCACCGTGACCAGCGGCACCAGCGTCATCAACGCGCCGTAGCCGAGCCACCGGACGCCGTCACCCGTGAGCAGTTCCGCGAAAAAGCGTTCGCCGGATTTGAGTCCCACCGCGGCAAGGAAAAGCACGATGCCGAGTTCGCGCAGCATGTGGTTGGCGCCGGGCGGCAGGTGCCACACCATCGGGCCGGTGTTGGCGAGGCGGCTGAGCAGAATGCCCGCCAGCAACGGGCCGCCGGCGAGGCCCAGTTTCACCGGCGCGGGCAGACCCGGCAGCGCCAACGGGATCGCGCCGAGCAGCACGCCGAAAAGCAGGCCGAGGAAAAACGGGATGGGCTGCGGCTTGTCGAGCGCCTTGGGCGAATTGCCGATCACCGCCGCCACCGCGTCGAGCTGCGGGGCCTCGCCCACGACCATGAGGACGTCGCCAAACTGGATGCGGAAATCGGGCCGCGGCGTGAATTCGAAATCGCCGCGCGTCACCCGGGTGATGACCACATGGTGCTGCGCGAGCGTGGTGAGGTCCGCCAGCCGCGTGCCGAGCACGCCGGGCTGGGTAACGATCAGGCGGCGGTTGGCCACCGGGCCGGGGATGGATTTCAGATCCACGCCCACTTCCGCGCCGACGACGACGCGCAGTTCTTCCAGCCCCTCCTCCGGTCCGACCGCGTGCAAAATATCGCCGAGATGGAGCGCCGTGTCGGGCCGCGCGACCTCGACGCGACCCTCGCGGGAAACGCGCGACACCACCACGCCGGAGGTGGTGAGCCCGGGCACTTTGGCGAGCGGACGGCTGACGAGATTGGGATTGCGCACCTCGAAGTTGCGCGTGGCGGGCTTGGGCGCGGCGGCTTGTTGCGCGGTGGTCAGCGCGTTGACCTCGCGGGCGACATCGACGCGAAACACCACCCGGATGATCTGCATCGCGAGGATAGTGCCGAGGATGCCGCCCGGGTAGGTGACCGCGTAACTCAGCCCTTGCAGCACGGTGGCCGACTCGGGCGCACCGAGTTGTTTTAACGCCTGCTGCGCCGCCGCCATGCTCGGCGTGCTCGTCGTCGCGCCGGAGAAAATGCCCACGGCGGCCGGCGCCGCGAAGTGCCCGAAGCGAATCAACGCGATGGTCAGCGCCACGCCGAGCAGCACCACGCCCGCCGCGAGGAGATTGAACAGCATCCCGCGCGCGCGCAGCGATGCGAAGAAGCCCGGGCCGATCTGCAGGCCCAGCGCGTAAACGAAAATCATGAACCCAAACTCGCGCACGAAATCGAGCACATGGTGGTCCAGCGTGAACCGAAAATGCCCGAGCAACAGACTCACGAAGAGTACGCCCGCCACACCGAGACTGACGCCGAAAGCGCGGAGTTTGCCCAGCGCCGTGCCGAAGGCTCCGGCCACAGCGAGAATGATCACCGTGCGCGCCACCGATTCCTGTGTGATGAGTTGAGTGAGCCAGTCCATGAATCGCCGCGAAACGGCGGCGGCACTATCGGCACGAACTCCGGCGAAGGCAAGTGACCGGGACGGCGGCTGCGTTTTGGGGGGTGCAGTCAGCTCATCTGAATGCCGTGGGGCGGGGTTTATCCCCGCCGGTTTTGGCGGGCGTAAAGCCCGCCCCACCATCAGAGGTGGCGCGGAGCTTTAGCCCGCGCAGAAGCGTCAGACGCTTTTTGGTGGAGCCACTTGTCCTCACAGCGCTCGACGCGCGTTGGGGACAACGCGCGCCACCGCGATCAATCGACGGGCGCGCTCTGACGCAGGCGCCGGAAAATGGTTACCGGACTGGGGTGATTTTTTCCCAACTTTTCCTGCAACGCCCCCCGGGGCCGCCGGCGTCTCGCCCGGTATAACCATTCCGCACATGAACTATACCACACTACATCGCCTGCTTTACGCCGCGGTTATCATCGGCGTGATCATCGCACTGACCAGCGCCTCCTACGTCTGAGCGCCACCGCGCGGTCTTCCGCATTGTCCGCGGGCGGGCAACCGCACATCGTCGGTCCCGTCCCCGCGTTTTTAACTTCACCCCACCCATGCGCCTTTTTCGGCTTCTCCGCGTTCTCGGCGGGCTGCTCTGCCTCGGCTCGGCCGCGGCGGCGACGCCTGCTTTCGATTTGGTCATCTACGGCGGCACGTCCGCCGGCGTCAGTGCCGCGCTCCAGAGCGCGCGCATGGGCCGGACCTGCGTGCTCATCGAGCCGACGCAGTTTCTCGGCGGACTGACCACCGGCGGACTCGGCGCCACCGACATCGGCAACAAGCGCGCCATCGGCGGCATCGCCCGCGAATTTTATGGCCGCGTGTGGCAGTACTACCAAGCGCCCGAGCGCTGGACGCGGCAGACGCGCGCCGACTATTTCGCCCGGAAAAACCAGCCGACCGGCGCCGACGAGAAAACGATGTGGACGTTCGAGCCGCACGTTGCCACGGCGATCTACGACGCCATGCTGCGCGAGGCCGGCGACCGCATCATCCTCGTGAAAGGCGAACGGATGGTTCTCAGCAAGGGCGTGGAGAAAGACGGCGCGCGCATCGTCCGCATCGTGATGGAAAGCGGGCGCGCGTTTGCCGGAAAAATGTTCATCGACGCCACGTACGAAGGCGACCTCATGGCCAAAGCCGGCGCAAGCTACCACGTCGGCCGCGAGGCCAACGCGGTCTACGGCGAGACGATCAACGGCGTGCAGGCGGCCCATGCGCGCAGCCACCAGTTTACGCACTGGGTCGATCCGTACGTGCGGCCGGGCGAACCGGCGAGCGGACTGCTGCCCGGGATCGTGGCGGGCGGCCCCGGCGAGGAATTCAGCGGCGACCGCAAAGTGCAGGCGTACAACTTCCGCCTCTGCACCACCGACGTGCCGGCCAACCGCCGCGCGTGGGAAAAACCGGCGCGTTACGATCCGCAGTGGTTCGAGCTGCTGCTGCGCAACTTCGAGGCCGGCGACCGGCGCATCCCCTGGCACCCGGTGTGGATGCCCAACCGAAAAACCGACACGAACAACAATTTTGCCGTCAGCACCGACTTCATCGGCATGAACTGGGATTATCCGGAGGCCGACTATGCCACGCGCGCCCGCATCTGGCAGGCGCACGAGGACTGGCAGAAGGGGCTCATGTGGACGCTGGCGAATCATCCGCGCGTGCCGGCGGAAGTCCGCGCCGAGTTTCAAAATCTGGGCCTCGCGAAAGACGAGTTTACCGACAACGACAACTGGCCGCGCCAGCTCTACGTGCGCGAGGCGCGCCGGCTCGTGAGCGATTACGTGATGACGGAGAGAAATTGCACGCGCGCAGAGGTGGCGCCCGACAGCGTCGGCATGGGCGCGTACAACATGGATTCGCACCACGTGCAGCGCTACGTCACCGCCGACGGCGCGGTGCGCAACGAAGGCGACGTACAGGTGCGCGTGCGGCCTTATCCGATCAGTTTCCGCAGCCTCCGGCCGCGCGCCGCCGAGTGCACCAATCTGCTTGTGCCCGTCTGCCTGAGCGCCTCGCACATCGCGTACGGCTCGATCCGCATGGAGCCGGTTTTCATGGTGCTCGGTCAGAGCGCCGCCACCGCCGCCGTGCAGGCGCTGGAGCAGGACGTCGCGATCCAGCAGATCGACCCGGCCAAACTGCGCGCGCGTCTCCTCCAAGACGGCCAGGTGCTTGACCTCGATCCCGCCACGCTCGCGACGCCCGCCCGGCGCACGCCGGCGCAACTCGGCAGCATCGTAGTCGACGACGAGGCCGCCGCGCGCACCGGTTTCGAGCACACCAGCACGGCGCATTCGATCTACGTCAACGAAGGCTACCGCCACGACGGCAACAGCGACAAAGGCGCGCAGACGGCACGCTTCACGCCCGACCTGCCCGCCGCCGGCCGCTACGAAGTGCGGATCGCATACCAACCCAATGCCAACCGCGCAACCAGCGTGCCGGTCACCATCGTGCACGCCGACGGCGAGACGCGGCTGACTCTCAACCAGCGCAAGCCGCCGCGCGAAGGCGGCCTGCTGGAGCCGGTGGGCACGTTTCGCTTCGAGGCGGGCCGGGGCGGGCGCGTGGAAATCTCCAACACCGGCACGACCGGTTTCGTGGTGATCGACGCCGTGCAGTGGCGCCCGGCGCCTTGAATGGTCTGCGCGGGGAAGCTTATTGCACTTCGCCTATCGGGCGGCGGTTCTTGCCCGGCTGTCCGGTGAGATCGTCGCCCAGATCTTCGCGTGCGGCTTGCGCGATTTTTTCCAGCTCGGCCACAATCTCCGGGTGCTCGGCCTTCAAGTCGTAGCGTTCGCCCGGATCGCGCCGCAGATCATAGAGACCGCCGGAGAATTCGAAGTTCTCGTTGGTCTTGCCCGGGAAACGATCCTTGCCCGGAACGAAGCCTTCGTACGAACGACCGGGATGCGGGAACACCAGTTTCCACGAACCGCGCCGCACTGCCTCGAGGCTGTTCTTGCGGTAATAATAGAGAAATTGATCGCGTGGGTTGGCGGCAAAATCACCCCGCAAGAGCGGCAGGATGTTCACGCCGTCAATTTTCCGCTCGGGCAATGGCGCACCGGCCAACGCCGCGAAGGTCGGCAGCAGATCGATCGAAGAGGCGAGATTGGAGCAGACCGTGCCGGCCGGAATCTGTCCGGGCCAGACCATGATGCACGGCACGCGTTGGCCGCCTTCCCAGGTGCAGCCCTTGCCCTCGCGCAAGCCGCCCGCGGAGCCCGCGTGGTTGCCGTAGTTGAGCCACGGGCCGTTGTCGGAAGTGAAAATCACGAGCGTCTGCCCGGTCAGGCCGCACTCTTCGAGCGTGCGCCGGATTTCGCCCACCGACCAGTCGAGCTCCATGACGACGTCGCCGTACATCCCCTGCCCGCTCTTGCCCTTGAACTTGCTGGAGACCGCCAGCGGCACGTGCGGCATGGTGTGCGCCAGATAGAGGAAAAAGGGCTCGTCACGATTCCGGCGGATGAACGCCTGCGCCCGCTCGGTGTACAACGTGGTGAGGATCTCCTGATCCTCCAATGTGCGCAGTTCGCGGATCTTCTCATTGCCCTCGATCAACGGCAGCTCGACCGGCAGCGTCTTGCCCGGTTGCGCCACCGCATGCGTGCCATCATAGCGCACCGGCCACATGTCGTTGGAATACGGCAGACCGAGATACTCGTCGAAGCCCTGTTGCAACGGCAGGAACGGCCGCCGGTGTCCCACGTGCCATTTGCCAATCGCGGCAGTGCGGTAACGCTTCGCCTTGAGCACCTCGGCGATCGTGGTCTCGTCGGGATGCAAGCCGTTCTTCGAGGGCGAATGGATGGCGCCGGCGATGCCCACGCGGTTCGGATAACACCCGGTCAGCAAGCCCGCGCGCGACGCGCTGCACACCGCCTGCGGTGCGTAGTAGTGGGTGAAACGCATCCCCTGCGCCGCCATCCGGTCGAGGTGCGGCGTGGCGTATTGGGACGCGCCGTAGCTCGCCAGATCGCCATATCCGAGATCGTCAGTGAGGATGACGATGACATTCGGCGGACGAGCCGCCTGATCCGCCGCATGGGCGGACAGACCAATGCTGAGCAGACCTACGAACCAGACCAGGCGATGTATTTTCATCAGAGTAAGGGATGGTGGCCAGTGTGACGCACGGGACGATGGCTGGCGAATCCGGCTTTTGCGAACGCGTTTCGCATATGACCCGGGAATAGCGTTTGACGCGCCCCAAACACAGCGGCAGCCAAGAGATACACCGATGGGAAAAATCATCGCCGTCACCCTCGACGACATCGCCCGCACGGCGCGCGTGGCCAAGGTCACCGTCTCGCTGGCGTTGCGCGATGATCCGCGGGTGGCAGCCGGCACCCGCGCCCGCATCCAGCGCATCGCACGCAAGCTGGGTTACCGGCCGCACGCCGCGATTTCCCTGCTGATGCGCCGGGTGCGGCTGCGCCAGCCCGCCCAAGGACAACCCGTGCTGGCCGGCATCACCTCATGGAGCAGCCGGCCCCAAGAACGATTTTCCGCCCTCGTCGCGCAGTTCCGCGGCGCCAGCGCCCGCGCGCGCGAGCTGGGGTTCAGGCTGGAAGAGTTTCGCCTCAACGCGTCCGGCATGACGCCCGAGCGGCTGGGAAAAATCCTCACCGCCCGGCACATCGAGGGCGTGATCGTGTTTCCGTTTCCCGAGAAACGCGCGCTGGTGCTGCCGTGGGCAGAGTTCGCGGCGGTGACCGTCGGCTACACGCTGGCCGCGCCCACGCTGAACCGGGTCGCCACCGCGCACTACGAAGCCGCCACCCTCGCCCTGCGCGAACTCCAAAACCGCGGATACCAGCGTGTCGGGCTCGTGCTCGAACGCACGCTGAGCGAAAACATCGAGCGACGCTGGCTGGCCGCGTTCTGCGCGTACCAGCACGAACACCGCATACCCGAGCAACACGCCGTGTTGACGGTGGCCGACACGGCGACGGACCGGAACGCCTTTGAGCAATGGCTGAGCGATTACCGTCCGGATGCGATTCTGGCGGGCACGCCAGCGCCGGGCCGCTGGTTGCGCCAGTTGGGACGCAGCGCACCGGGCGATGTCGGCCTCGCTTACCTTTCGCGTCATGTGCGCCCCGCTGGTGATGCGGACAGCGCATATATCGACGACCGCATTGAGCAAGTGGGCGCAGCCGCGGTCGACGAAGTGGTGGCGCAACTGCACCGCAACGCCCGCGGTGTTCCCGCCGTGCCCCACGAGACATTCGTGCTCAACTGCTGGGTCGACGGCACTTCCGTGCGGACATAAAAAACCGGGCGAAGCGCAGAACTTCGCCCGGTCGTGGCAACAACTCTTGCGACAAACGTAACTGAGCTAGAACCGCATCGTGGCAGTCAGCTTAAGCTGGCGCGGTTGCGCCCAGTAGAAGGTGTTGCGGTAAAAACCGCCGTTGATGACCGAGACGCCGCCCGATTTGAAAATGGGCCGGTCGAAGTCGAGCAGGTTCGACACATTGAGCTGCACATCGAACGGATAGCCCTGGAGCTTCCAGCCGTAGCCCACCGTCGCCGAGGCCAGATAGTACGCGTCGGCATAGTAGAACGCGAAGGGATTGGTGGATGGATTGCCGATGATCTGCCGGCTGAAATAGTTCACGCCGCCGCCCACGCGCAGGCCCTTCAACCGGCCCGTCTGCACCGTGTAGTTGGCGAACGCGTTGAGACGATAATCGTACAGCCCATTGAGCGGACGTCCGTCGACCGTGCCGGAGATCACGTTCTCCAGATTCGTCACCGCCGTATTTACCGCCGCGACGTTCCGGTACTGATTCCACTCCGCGAGGTTGGCGCGGTAGTAGGCTTTCGTGTCGCGCAGGTAACCCATCTGTTTGGTCTCGGGGAGACCGACGTTCACCGTCATGCGCAGGCCCTTCGAGAGGTTGGCGGTCACTTCGCCTTCCCAGCCCCACGAGCGCAGATCCGACACGTCGGTGTATTGCGTGAACGCGCCAATCTGCGGAATCACCTTGTTCGGCCCGCCGGCGGCCAGCACCGCGTTCCAAATATTGTTCAGGTTGTTCAGATTTTGATTCGTGAACTTGTCCTTCTCGAACGCGTCGTAGAAGCCCATCGAGCCAATGATGCGGCTGTTGAGCAGGTTGAACCGGATGCCCGCGCCCCAGCCGCGCGAGGTCGCGAGGTTGTACGGCGACGAGCCGTCGATCTTCGGGATGTTGATGATCGAGGGATTGAACCCGTGGCTCTTGTAGCCGTAGAAACCGAATTGCTTGATCGGAAAATACGTCAGACCCATCTGCGGCGTGGTCGCGCGCGAGTCGGTCCAGATGCCTTTGAGCAAGGTCGGGGTACCTGTCGCACGATCGCGTTCGGCGATGTCGCGCGTGGCGGCGTGGAAGTGATCGCGGCGGATGCCGGCCACGAGCTGGATCCGGTCGTGCCAATAGCTGCCCACGGTGTTCACCTGAATCGAGTAGAGGTGTTCCGTGTTGTGCTGGTCGCGCGAGAACACCCAGCGGTACTGGCTCACCGCATCGCTCTGCGGCAACGGATCGGCGCCCGCGGGCTCGTCCCAGTAACGGAAGCGTTTCAGCACCTGGTTGGTGTCGAGTGAGGAGCCGTTGGGCGCCAACGCGCCATTGTCCACGTAGTATTGCCAGGCCTTGTAGGCCGCGATGTGTTCGCGCCACTGGGCCACCACGCTAAAGGTCTGCGAGAACTTCTCGGTCTTGATCGGATACGCCGCCGCCAGCCGCGCGCCACCGTAATAGTCGGCCGTGCGGATCGGATTCGTGCCCGAGGGATCGGCGCTGAACATCTTGCCGAAATTGGGATTCACGCGCCCGTCGCCGGTCACCCGGTTCACGTCGACGTAGGCGCCGGAGTAATAGAGCGTGTTGCCCGTGCGCACCGCCGAGTTGAAGTCGCCCGCAACTTCGACGGTCAGGCCGCTGTCGAATTTCTGCTCCAACGTCACGTTGTAGTTCGCAGAGTGGTTCTCCGTCGCCATGTCGTTTGAGTTGGGATTGAAGCGACGGCGCGGCAGCACCGGCATGTTGGCGATCTGCTCGCGACCGTAACGGGTGTTGTCGGTCAGCAGAATCAGCCCGTAGCCCTGGCTGAGGCCCATGTTCTTCCAGTTCACCAAGCCGAGCCCGGCCTGATATGTGTAGTAATTTGCCGTGGTGATGCGGGTGATGCCCGTGCTGGCCGCCGGCACCGCCGTGAGTGGCGCAGAGACGGTGTACACCCGGTCCCACCGCGAGCTCGCATCGCTCAAGGCGTCCGCCCGGAAATTCGAGGTCGCGATGAAATCTTTCTCAAACTCGAACCGCAGTTCGGCGCCGCGCCACGGCCGGTAGGTCGTGGTGAAGTTCACGCCGTGCCGGTTGTCCAGGCTGCGCTCGTACCACTGCGCGCCCACCTTGTCCTGCACATTGAGACGCACCGCCAGTTTGTCGCTGATCCGGCGATTGACATCCAGGGACACCCCGCGGCCAAAGGGCTTGCCGAAGTTATCGACGCGCACTCGCAGGGTCGCGAAGTTGCGCGTGATCTGCGCGCGCTTGGTCATGACGTTCACTTTGCCGCCCACGGTGGCGTCGCCGTAAATGATGCCGTTGGGGCCGCGCGAGCCTTCGAGGCGCTCGACCACGTACTCCTCCGGGGTGAAGCCCTGGCGGAAGAAATTGCGCGTGTTGGTCGTGGCCGGCAGACCGCGGAACGCCACGTTGCCACCAAAGTCGGTCGGGTTCGTGCCGCCCGTCGTCGGGCCTGCGCCCGCGTCGGCATTGGTCAGCCAGATCTGCGCATCCTGCAGACTGGCCGCGCCGATGTCGTTGAGGAAATCGCGCGTGAGCACCGTCACGTCGGTCGCTGTCTTCTGCAGATTGGTCGCCAGCATGCCGCCCGACATGACGTTCGTCGCCAGGTACCCCGTGTCTTTTTCCGCCGACACCGTGAACGGCGTCAGCACGATGGATTCCTCGGTATCGATCTCTTTTTTTGGCAGCGTTGTTTTGCTCTCAGCAGCTCCAGCGAAAGGCAGAAGGCAGAGACTCAACAGGCAGACCGCATGGGTGCGAGTGCCGCTTTTCTTGGTGAACAGATGGGATGATTTCATGGTGTTTGGGATTTTCCGCTGAACAGACCCGGCAGGAGACACCGCATAGAGCGCATCTCCGCCAAGACAACGGGCCCGGCGGTGTTCCAGTCCACCAACTGTGACGGCCAGCAATCCGCACCGCTCACCCAGATCACCCAAAACAAAAGCCGCCCGGCCTTTACAGCCGGGCGGCTTGCTTTTTTAGAGATGAGGTCAGTAAGGGATCAGAGTTCGGCACTCATCGAGAGGGGTAGATGCATGGGGCCCCCCCGCCCTCGCAATTTCAGCGGAAATACGCTTTCAGCTGATACTGGTAAGTGGCTCCGCCGTTTTGCACCTCCACGCCCACGAAACCGCGCAGCGCACCGCTGTCGTCGATGATCTGCTGGAACGCGTAAGGATGGATCGTGCCGTCGTAGCACGGGAAGTTGCCGTCCGTCGGCAGACAGGCGCAGTGATGATTGTAGTACATATTGCGGCTATTGTTATTCTCGCTGCCGAGGTGATAAATGATGCCGGTGCGCGGATTGGAGCATTGAGGGTCGGGCCACTGCGCACACGCTGACGAGGTCGGCTGCCAGTAGTGCAGACAGTTCTTGGGCGAGCTGGGCTCGGCGTAGGGCGTGAGATCAAGCGTCTCGCTGATCCAGCCCTCCGCCGCAATGACTCCGCCCGGGAAATTAACCCGCGCGCGCGCACCCGGGAAGGGCACGCGATACGTGGCGCCAATCTGCGCGGTGGTTTTGTACGTGCTCCAGGAGGCGTTGCTGCCCCAGCCACGGCCATGCGTGATGCCGTAGTTGGATGACACGAAATCCATCCGGGCGATGCCCGTCTCCGGCAACGTCACCGTCCAGTTCTCCCTCACACCCGCCCACTCGTTGATCCACGTGATGGCGAGCGCGCCGGTGGTCGTGTTGTAGGTGTAATTGCCATCGCGGTGAAACCAGATGCCGGCGGGTTTACCCATCCAGCCGTACGGCGTATACTGGGTGCACGGTTTGGTGCGGTTATCGAAGGTGCAGGTGTGCGAGTTGACCGCCTGTTTGGAGTTTTGGGTGTTGCTATCCCAACTCCAGAAAGCCGTGCCGACCGTGCCGCCAGTGCTGCCTGTACTGGTGAAGACGTAATTGCCCAGGCGCACGACGGTGTTCGTGGTCGTGTCGATGTTGCCCAGGGTGACGGAGAAATTGATCTTCCCGCGGGGAAGATCAGCCAACAAAGAACTGGCGCAGCCAAGCAGGCCCACCAGTGCGAGACTGCGGATGATACGTTTGAGGGGTTGCATAGTAGTTATGATTAACTGTGACCTGAGTACGGCGGGGTGCGCGGAGATGCTCACTCCGCCGCTACCGGCAACGCGCCACCCTTGCGAAAAGGCTAACGCGTCGTCGGAAATATTCTCGTCCGGGCGCCAGCGCTCAGCGCGCGTAGCGCCAGAGCCGCGTGTCCACCGTGTAGTAGATGTTGCCGAAGCCATCCTCCGCGATGCGATTGGCGCCGGTGTTGAGCAGCTGGATGATATTGCCCGTGCTCAGATCGATGCGGAAAAGATATTTCTGCTTAATGGTGCCGTAGAGCATGCCATCCTTCGTGGGCTGCAACGCCGCATCGTACCACGCGCCAGCCGTGCCGTAATTCACATCGGTGAATTTGTCCCAGATGTGCGTGATCATGTCGGTGCTGGGATTGTAGATAAACAGACAGCCTTCGGCAAAACCCCAGATGCGTCCGTCTGATGCGGCCGCGAGCGCGGTGATGCTGGTGAGATGCGAGCGCCCTACCACCGTGGGCAAAGAGCGCACCGTGGTGGTGTCGGTCGCCGGGTTGTAGATAAAGAATTTGGCGTCGGCCTGGGTCGGCGTGGAGCCGAGTCCGCCGGCGACGCTGGTGCCGCCGTAGACTTTGCCATTGTAGTATGCCAGCGCCGACACGCCCTGATCGTTCACCAGGCCGACCTTGACGGTCTTCGTGTTGGTCGCGGGATTGTAGATGGTCAGCGCGCCGTCGAGCTGCCCGTACTCGGCGATGGTGCCGATGTAGAGTTTGCTGCCATCGGTGGTGATCGCCACCGGGCGGCTCTGCGCCTCGGCGACCATGTCGTACAGCAAGGTGCGGCCGCTGGCCCAGCCCACGGCCGGGTCGTACTTGTAGAGCTTGGCGTTGGGATAAGTGGCGAAATACATCAGACCGTTCAGCGGCTGCATGCCGTAGGTCTGCATGATGCCGTCGTACTGCACGTACTGATCGCTGCGATTGGGCGTGTACACGCCGGTGCCGCCGGTCAGATAGCCGCTGGAGTAGATCTTCTGGTCCGGCCCGGCGCCGATGTTATTGATCGTCACCGGCGTCTCCGCCACGGGCGCGAGGAACTTCCGGCTCTGACCGGTGGCGGGGTTATATTTGAAGACCCAGGTGTTGCCACCCGCGTTGCCGATGCCGACCACCGACTGCCCGGGATAATTCACCTGATCGGCCAACGTCGCCAGCCCGATGCGCTGCGGATAGAAGTTGGGCGAGTAACCAGTGCTCGTGACCACATCCGTGGTTGTGTCGTACGCCTTCAGCGGCGCACCGGTCGCGTTGGCGCAGTAATAAACCTTGTTATTGAGCAACGGCGTGGTGCCCATCGAGGCGATGCCGTTAGCTTCCGAATACACCAGTTGGTTGTTGCTCTTGTTCAGCACGACCAGCGTGTTGCTCGGAGTCGTGCGGGCAAAGATGCGCCCGCCCTGCACATCGACCGTGTAGACGAACTCTTCGCCGGCAAATTGCGCCGGCAGGATGTTGGTGGTCGTGCCGTTGGCGTGGCTGAGTTTGACCAGCTTGGCCGGCGTGGCGCAGCCCAGATAGGAATAATCGGTCGCCTCGTCGTAATCCGCACCTTGGATGTACGACATGCCGGCGAAGATCGGCAGGCTGCCCACCTGCGTGATGCCCGAGCCGGAGAGATAGCGGAAGTAGCCGGCGCTGCTGTACGTCCCGCCGTAAACCTTCCCGCTCAATCCGGCGGTGAGGCAGCGGATGTGCGAATCGCCAAAAGGAGTGCCGAGCAGGGTCATGCTCGTGCCACCCGGCGTATAGCGGTACAGGCCGGCGTTGTAATACGTGCCGAAGTAAATCTGCCCGTCCGTCGCCGTGGTCGCGCCCCAGCCGCCGCTCGCTCCGGCCAGCGTGTACGACGCCGTCACGGTCTCGGTATCGAGATTGATGATGCTCATCGCCGCGTCCCAATCGCCTTCCGCGCCATCCTGCAGCGAGTAGATTTTGTTCGCATTGGCACCGATGCCCATGGTCGCCGCGTGCATCGAGGCGTTGGTCACCTGCACGCCGAGATCTGTGTAATTGGCGATCACCTGCACATCGTCCCAATACGCGGTGCCGACATTGGCCGAATTGGAGTAAAGCATCACCGTGGCGTAAGCCGTGCCGGCCGGCGCCTGGCCCTTGGCGCTGAGATACGTCCAGCTGCCCGTCGGGGAGCTCTTCGTCGCGACAACCGCGGAAAGGTACGCGTGGGAGCTGTTCCAAAAACGCAGATAGAGGTCGGCGCTGCCGCTGGTGATATAGACACGCGCTTGCGCCGAATAGTAATTGCTGGCCGTGGCCGGCAGCTCCGCGCTTTCGATGCCCCACTGCGTCGTCGCGCTGTTGTCGACGATCTTGCAACTGTAGCTGCCGGTGTAGTGCTGGGTGGCGTCGGCCGTGATGCCGCCGGTGCCGTATTTTTGCGTCCAGTTGGCGAGGGCGCTTTCAAAACTATAGTTGGTAACTAACAGATCGCCGGCACACATCGCCGACAACGCAGTAAAGAGAAAAACCAGACCAAAACGGGCCACGCGCGCAGCCCGGCGATGAACAAGAGAAGCAAATGAAGACATGGGATAAACAACGAGGGTTGGATAGCAGACAAAAGCTGGGGCAAAACTCGGCTCCCGACCGACGCGAAGCTGGAACGTGGCCGGGAACCGAGGAGCAGGAAACTATCGGGCGAATTAGAACCGCATTGTGGCAGTCAGCTTAACCTGCCGCGGTTGCGCCCAGTAGAAGGTGTTGCGATAATCGCCACCATCGATGATACGCATGCCACCTGACTTGAAGATGGGCCGGTCGAAGTTGAGCAAGTTGGAGGCATTCAATTGCACATCGAACGGATAGCCCTGAAGCTTCCAACCGTAGCCCACCGACGCCGAGGCCAGATAATAGGCATCGGCATAGTAGAACGCGAAGGGATTGGTGGACGGATTCCCGATGATCTGGCGGCTGAAATAATTGACGCCACCACCCACGCGCAGCCCCTTCAACCGGCCCGTCTGCACCGTATAGTTCGCAAATGCATTCATACGGTAGTCATACAGGCCATTCATCGGCCGGCCATCGGCGGTGCCCGACATCACATTTTCCAGATTCGTCACCGGCGTGTTTACCGCCGCCACGTTGCGGTACTGTGTCCATTCGGCGATATTGGCGCGGTAGTAGGCTTTCGTGTCGCGGAGATAGCCCAGCTGCTTGGTCTCGGGCAATGCCACGTTGAAGGTCATGCGCAGGCCTTTGGTCAGATTGGCGGTCACTTCACCTTCCCAACCCCAGGAACGGACATCCGACACATCGGTGTACTGTGTGAAAGCGCCGATCTGCGGGATCACCTTGTTCGGGCCGCCAGCGTTTAATACTGCGTTCCAAATGTTGTTCAGATTGTTCAGATTCTGATTGGTAAACTTGTCCTTCTCGAAGGCGTCGTAGTAGCCCACCGAGCCGATGATGCGGCTGTTGAGCAGGTTGAACCGGATGCCCGCGCCCCACCCGCGCGAAGTCGCCAGGTTGTACGGCGAGGAGCCGTCGATCTTCGGGATGTTGATGATCGACGGGTTGAATCCGTGGCTCTTGTAGCCGTAGAAACCAAATTGCTTGATCGGGAAATAGGTCAGGCCCATCTGCGGCGTGGTCGCGCGTGAATCCGTCCAGATGCCTTTGAGCAAGGTCGGGGCGCCAGTCGCACGATCGCGTTCGGCGATGTCGCGCGTGGCGGCGTGGAAATGGTCGCGCCGGATACCAGCCACAAGCTGGATGCGATCGTGCCAGTAGCTGCCCACGGTGTTCACTTGGATCGAGTAGAGATGTTCCGAGTTGTGCTGGTCGCGCGAGAACACCCAGCGGTACTGATTCACCGAGTCGCTCAGCGGCAGCGGATCAGCGCCCGCGGGCTCGTCCCAGTAGCGGAAACGTTTCAGCACCTGATTGGTGTCGAGGGAGGAGCCGTTGGGGGCCAGCGCCCCGTTGTCCACATAGTACTGCCAGGCTTTGAAGGCCGCGATGTGTTCGCGCCACTGGGCCACCACGCTGAACGTCTGCGAGAATTTCTCCTTCTTGATCTGATACGCCCCCGCCACCCGTACACCGCCGTAGTAGTCGGCCGTGCGGATCGGATTCGTGCCGGAAGGATCGGCGCTGAAAAATTTGCCGAAATTGGGATTCACGCGACCGTCACCGGTGACCCGGTTCGGATCCGCATACACGCCGGAATAGTAGAGGGTGTTGCCCGAACGCACCGCCGAGTTGAAATCGCCGGCGATCTCAATCGCCAGGCCGTTGGCGAACTTTTGCTCGAAGGCCACATTGTAATTCGCGGCGTGGTTTTCCACCACCATGTCGTTGGAGTTGGGGTTAAAGCGGCGGCGCGGCAGCACCGGCATATTTTTGATCAGCTCGCGACCGTAACTGGTATTATCGGTCAGCAAAACCAACCCGGAGCCCTGACTTAGGCCCATGTTCTTCCAGTTCACCAACCCCAGCCCGGTCTGGTACGTGTAGTAATTCGCCGTGGTGATGCGGCCAACTCCGGTGCTGGATGCCGGCACCGCTGTAAGTGGGGCGGAGACACTGTAGGTCCGGTCCCACTTCGAACTGGCGTCACTCATTGCGTCAGAGCGGAAGTTTGAAGTGGCGATAAAATCTTTTTCCATCTCGAAACGAATCTCCGCACCCCGCCACGGCTGATAGGTCGTCGTGAAGTTCACGCCATGCCGGTTGTCCAAACTGTTTTCGTACCACTGCATGCCCACTTTGTCCTGCACGTTGAGGCGCACGGCCCATTTGTCCGTCAGGCGCCGGTTCGCATCCAAATACACCGCCCGCCCAAACGACTGGCCGAAAGAATCGAGCCGCACCCGCAGGTTCGTGAAATTCCGCGTGAGCGTGGCGCGTTTGGTCATAACGTTCACTTTGCCGCCGATGAGACCATCGCCGTAGATGATGCCGTTGGGACCGCGGGAGCCTTCGAGCCGCTCCACCACGTACTCTTCCGGGGTGAAGCCCTGGCGGAAAAGATTGCGCGTGTTGGTTGTGGCTGGCAGGCCGCGAAACGCCACGCTGGCGCCAAAATCCGTCGGATTGGTGCCGCCCGTGGTCGGGCCGGCGCCCACATCAGAGTTGGTCAACCACACCTGCGCGTCCTGCAGACTGGCCGCGCCGATGTCGTTGAGGAAATCGCGCGTGAGCACCGTCACGTCGGTCGCCGTTTTCTGGAGATTCGTCGCCAGCAGACCGCCCGACATGACGTTGTTGGCCATGTACCCGGTGTCTTTTTCCGCCTGCACTGTGAACGGCGAGAGCACGATGGACTCTTCGACCACAGGCTCTCTCTTCATCGCATCGGCGGCGTTGGCCGGGTACGAGAGCGCAGCGGCCACGCAAATGGTCGCCAGCGCTTTGCGGTTGATCAGGGAACGCCACGCGGGGCTCCCAAGGTGGTAGGTTTCAGTGGTAGTCATAAGCAGCCGGCCCGCGTCGGTGCGATCCCCGGCTGCTTATACGTCGCCGCCACCGGCGAAAATGACTAGTGCCCGTCGCCCGTTTTTACTCAGCGGCCAGCAGCTGCCTCCGCCGCCCACACTTGCGGCACCGCGATGCGCACGCGCGCGCCCGGCGCGAGGTCCATGTAATCAAAGAGCTCGCCGTCGCGGAGCGCCGCGTTGTCCTCCACGCCGATGGCCAGCGGCACGCCCACAGCAATGGTCGAAACGCGGGCGATGCCACCGGAACGGCCGATGAGCTGCTTGCCGTTGAAGAAATGCGTCGGCTTGCCGCTCGTGCGCACATACTCGTGGGGAATATCGCTGAACAGCAGCTTGCTGCCCTCGCGTTTGGCGACGCGACCGACGCCGAGGCTGAGCGTGGCGGCATCGAGCATCAAGCGCCGCCCTTCGATCTGCCGCAGGCGATAGCCGCTGGTGCGCGACCACGCCGAGTCCGAGAAAACCGCGGTCGCTCCTGCCAGCGGCAATTGCAGCTCGGCATCGAGTTCGACCGCGCACGCCGCGGCATCGACCTTGACGATCTGCGCCGTGAACACGCCGGAGCCGTTGAGCAGAGTCTTGCCCCCCACGACGAGCCGGTCGCAGCCCAGCGTCTCGGCGCCCGCGAGGCGTTGGCTCGTCCCCGAGAGATAGGCGAAATCGCCGGCGAAATCGATGCGGCCGAAAGGCGATTCGATCTGATGCGCGCCGAAAAGCAGCACATCCATGCCGCCATCGCGGCGATACACCGCCAGAGCGCGTTCGCCGAGCCGCGTCACGCGGTCCAGCCGCGGCTGCGCGCCCTCGGCGGCGTCGCGATAAGGTTCATACACCGCGAGGAACGTGCTCGTAAGATCCTGCCCGCTGCGCCGTGCCAGCACAAAGCTGGCGCGCGGCAGATGCGGATAAATTCCCGGCGCGTCGGCAAACACCGGGTCGGCCGCGTCGCCCACCTGATGCACGCGCAGCTTGGTCACGTGCTCAGTCGCGGGCAGCGCGCTCTGCCCGGCGGCGTGGCGATTTTTAACGTTGCTGCTGGCAACGGTCCAAACGCCGCCCCAGCTCTCCCCGGCGCGCTGCGCCTGCCGGACGTTGGTGAAGAATCCGTAGCCATTGCCCGGCGGCGGATTCCAGCTCGGCTTGTTGGGATACCCCACGATGTCGCCGTCGGAGCCAACCTTGTCGCCCCACGACACGCCGGCGGCGAGGCTGCCGGGCACCGACTGCACGTCTTTCACGCCAAACGGCTCCAAAGCCGTGCCGATGCTCGCAAAGCCATAGTCGTGCTTCTGGCCGCCCGCGACGCGGAAGCAGTCCACGAAATATCCGCCTGCGACCAACGCGAGCGCCCGGCGGTATTCGCGCACGTTTTCACTCGAATAACTGCGCGGGCTGTCCGCCTCGACGAACTGCACCGACGGCAACGCCGCAAAGCCGAGCAGGCTGCCGCCACCGCCGCCCTTGCCCCGCAACTGGCTCTTTTCGTTCACCGTCACGAGCGGGTGACTGGCGGTCTGGTTGGCCCAGCCCGCCTGCGCGTGTGTCGTCGCCAGGCCGTAGCCGAGGTCGTAGGACAACTCGTAGCCGTTGGCGTAATAGAGCAGCGAGAGATCGTCGTAATCGCCGTGACTCAGCGACGGTCCGAAACGCAACAACGCGGCCTGCTCGCCCTGCCGCAACGTCGCCACGCCCTTGACGCCGGCGAACCAGCTGCCCTTGAGCCGCGGCTCCAAATCCGCCGGCAGCTGCGCGGTCACGCTCAGCGGCTCGGCGGCGTGCCAGAGCATCCAGTTGCGGTTGCGACCGCCGCGCAGCGCGTCGAGCTTGCCGTCGGCGAGGTAATTAAGAATCGCGCCGTAGCGTTCGCGCGCCGCCGCATTGGGCGCGGCCGCGAAGAGCTGCTCGATGTAGAAATAATCGTTCTCGTTGAAGAGCCGCGCCGGCGCGGCCAGATAGCCGACATCGGGCGCGTCGTCGCCGAAATTGGGCCGCCGCCCGGCGAGCTGGATCTGCAAATCGGGCAGCGTGAGCGTGCCGCTCAGACGGGAATCCGCGTACAGGTCGTAGCCTTGCGGATACTCGCGGTTGCGCAGGTTGCGCAGCGGGGCGGCGAAGGTCAGGTACAGCTTGCGCGAGTGGATGGCGTAGCCCGACGACGTCTCGTAATACTGCCCGTCGCGGTCGAGATTGTTCGCCAGCATGACGTTGATCGAGAAGGGGCCGTTGATCGCGGCGTCGATGTACGCGGGGATGTCGAGCTGGCAGCCGACGGCGAGCGCGCCGCGCAGGTAGTCGGCGTGACCGTTGGTCAGCTGCTTGCCCCAGCTGTGCTCGTAGCAGTAGCGCGCGCCGTCGAGCACCAGGCAGCGCTCGATGTTCTCGCGGCGCGTCATGCCGGCGCGGTGCGAGGGCTTGCCGGCGGCGGCGCTGTTGTAGAGCCCGTCGTAGGCGTCGGCATAAATTACGAGCGTGCGCGCCGTCTGGTACCACGGACGGCCGAGCCGGCCGCTGGTCGGGTTGCTCGGATAATCCCAGGAGCCGCGCGCGCACTCCTGATAGATCGAGGCGAGCGCGTCGAGCAGCAGCAGGCCGCGCTCGGCGTAGCGTTCGTCGCCTGTGAGCAGATACGCCTGCGCCAGCGGCGGGATGGCCTTGTAGGTCCACTGCTCCGTCACCCACGCGTTGTACTGGCCGACGAGATAATGAATGGTGCCGTTGGGCGCGACGTAGCCCGTGCCCGCATCGGGAAATTTTTCGTTGGGCAGCACGTGGCCCTTTTCGCAACGGATGCGCCACGGCTCGTCCCATGAGCACAGCGGATCGGTGTTGGCGCCGGGTGTGAAGTTGGTGCGCGCACCGCAGTCGGGGCAGCCGGTGAACCCGTGGGCAAAGCACGCGCCCTGCGCCGGCAGGAATTTCAGCCAGTACTCGTCGGATTTCTCCAGCCAGGGCGCGGCGTTTTGCAAGATCTGGTCGCGCTCACGTTTCGCCCAATCGTACCGCTCGACCCGCTGCCGCGCCGCCGCGACGTCCTCGGGCGTGAGGTTGATACAGGGGTGGCGCGTGTTGCCGCGCACCACCACCGCCTCCGGCGGCAACGCCCCTTCGGCCCTTTTTTCGCCGGCGGTGGCCGAGGTTGCCCACAGCAGGCTGATAACAACGCCGCTCGCGGCCAGCAGGGTCGTGACTTTGGCGATGGTGGTCAGCCGAAGACACAACCGATTCAATTGCGAGGTGGAGGATGCGCTCGGTTTCATGCGATGGGAGGGATTGGGCACAGTTGTATTAACTTAAGACGTGATGCCTGGGCCAAATGACTAAACGACGGAGACGTTCGGGACTAAGCTGCTAAAAGGCCATGGTTAGTGTCAGCCGCCATTGGCGAGGGGGTGTCCAGTAGAAGGTATTGCGGAAACTGGTGCCGTTGAAAACTGACACGCCGCCGGGCTTAAAAATCGGCCGGTCGTAATCGAACAGATTGGTCACGTTGAGCTGGAGATCCATCGGACAGCCCAGCTGCTTCCAGCTGTAGCCCAATGCCGCCGTGGCCAGGACGTAGGGGTCAGTGTAGAAAAAGGAGAACGGATCGTTGGTCGGGCTGCCGACGATCTGCCGCCCGAAGCAATTCACGCCGCCGCCGATCCGCAGCCCCTTGAGCCGGCCGGTTTGCATCGTGTAATTCGCGAACGCGTTGATGCGGTAATCGTACAGGCCGTTGAGCGGCCGGCCATCCGTGGTGCCCGAGATGATGTTTTCCAGGTTCGTCATCGCGTTGTGCACGCTGCTGTTGCCGCGGTACCGCATCCATTCGGCGAAATGCTCCTGATAGTACCCCTTGGTGTCGCGCAGATAACCCGTCTGCTTCGTCTCGGGAAGGCCGAGGTTCACCGTCATGCGCAACCCTTTCGTGAGGTTGGCCGTGATCTCGCCCTCCCAACCCCAGGAGCGCAGATCCGACACGTCGGTGTACTGTATGAACGCGCCGATCTGCGGGATCACTTTGTTCGGCCCGCCGGCGTTGAGCACCGCGTTCCAAACATTGTTGATGTTGTTTAGATTCTGGTTCGTGAACTTGTCCTTCTCGAACGCGTCGTAGAAGCCGAAGGTGCCGACGAGGCGGTTGTCGAGCAGGTTGAAACGCACGCCTGCGCCCCAGCCTTGCGAGGTCGCCAGATTGTACGGCGCGGAGCCGTCCAGCTTGGGGATGTTGATGATCGCCGGATTGAAGCCGTGGCTCCTGTAACCATAGAGCCCGATTTGCTTGAGGGGAAAATAGGTCAGTCCCATCTGCGACGTGGTGACGCGCGAGTCGGTCCAGATGCCCGAGAGCAATGTCGGTGCACCTGTCACCGGATCGCGCCGGGCGATGTCGCGCGTGGTCGCGTGGAAATGATCCCGTCGAATGCCGGCGACGAGGAGAACGCGATCCTGCCAGTAATGCCCGACGGTGTTCGCCTGAATCGAGTACAAGCGCTCGACGTTGTGCTGATCCCGCGCAAAGACCCAGCGGTACTGGGCCGTCGCGTCGCTCGGTGGCAACACATCGGCGCCCGCGGGTTCGTCCCAGTAACGAAAACGTTTCAGCAGCTGGCCGGAGTCCAGTGTGCTGCCGTTGGGCGCCAGCGCGCCGTTGTCCACGTAGTACTGCCAACTCTTGTAGGCGGCGAGATGCTCGCGCCACTGCGCCACCACGCTGAACGTTTGGGACATCGTCTCGGTCTTGAACGGGTACGCCGCCGCCAGCCGGGCGCTGCCAAAATAATCCGCGGTGCGGATCGGATTCGCGCCCGCGGTATTGGCGCTGAAAAATTTGCCGAAATTGGGATTCATCCGACCGTCACCGGTCTGGCGGTTTACGTCCACATACGCGCCGGTGTAGTACAGCGTGTTGCCTTCGCGTATCGCCGAGTTGAAATCGCCGGCCACTTCGATGAAGAGGCCGTTGGGAAATTTCTGCTCGTATGTCAGGTTGAAATTGGTCGCATGGTTTTCCACGACCATGTCGTTGGAATTCGGATTAAACCGGCGGCGCGGCAACACCGGCATGTTCGGGATCAGTTCGCGCCCGTAGCTGGTCGCGTCGGTCAACAAGGTTAGCTTTGAGCCCTGGCTCAGGCCCATGTTCTTCCAGTTCACCAGCCCCAACCCTGCTTGATAAGTATAGTAGTTGGCGGCGGAAATGCGGATCACGCCGGTGGTGTTCGCCGGCGTCACAGTCAGCGGCGTCGTCACTGCGTAGGCCCGATCCCACCGCGAACTGTTATCGATCAATCCATCCGCCCGAAAATTGGAGGTGCCCACAAAATCTTTGGCCGCCTCGAAGCGGATCTCGGCCCCGGACCACGGCCGGTATGTGGTCGTGAGGTCCACGCCATGCCGGTTGTCCAGGCTGCGTTCGTACCACTGCGCGCCGACTTTATCCTGCACGTTCAACCGCACGGCCCACCGCTCCGTGAGCCGCCGGTTCGCATCCAAATACACCGCCCGGCCAAACGGTTCGCCAAAGGAATCCAGGCGCACCCGGAGGGTGGTGAAATCGCGCGTCAGCGTCGCCCGCTTGGTCACAACATTCACTTTGCCGCCGACCGTGGCGTCGCCGTAGATGATGCCATTGGGCCCGCGCGAGCCTTCGAGCCGCTCGACCACGTATTCCTCCGGCGTGAATCCCTGGCGGAAATAATTGCGGCCATTGGTCGTGCTCGGCAGACCGCGAAACGCCACGTTGCCGCCAAAGTCGGTCGGGTTCGTGCCGCCCGTGGTCGGCGAGGTGCCGACATCAGCATTGGTCAGCCAGATCTGCGCATCCTGCAGACTGGCCGCGCCGATATCGTTGAGAAAATCGCGCGTGAGCACCGTCACGTCGGTCGCCGTCTTCTGCAGATTCGTCGCCAGCATGCCGCCGGAAATGACGTTGGTCGCGATGTAGCCGGAATCCTTGTCGGCAAACACCGTGAAGGGCGAAAGCTGGATGGTCGTTTCTCGCAGCATTTCCGGCTTCAACAATGGCGGCGCGCTCTGGCGCGCGCTCACGGTGAAGGCGCCGGTGCGCGGGTCCTGCTCGGCGATAAGAGACGTCCCCGCCAACATGCGCGCGAGCGCCTCCACCGCCGAAAACCGCCCGCGCACGGCATTGGTTTTCACGCGCCGCACCGCCTCGCCCGCGTAGAGCAACTGCTGCTCCGCCTGCGCGGCGAACTGTTTGAGCGTCGCGACCGCCTCGCCGCGTTCGATGGCAAAATCTTTTTGCGCCGCCGCGTCTGCGCCCGCGGCGAGCCACCCCCATATCCACACGCCGAGCACGGCGCTCATCAGCCGGCCCAACCGGAGCCGCCGCCAACGACCAGGTGCGCATGGGGTGTTCATCGGCTGCGACGGCTTGCCAGGTGCATACCACGCGCCTTTGCGCGCCTACTTCGCCCGACGCAAGATCGTTTCCTGCTCCCGCCGCTCGGCCGTCACGCCGAAGCCCGTTTCGAGCAGATGCACAAACGTCGCGGTGTCGTCCGCCAAAAATGAACCGCCCACGAGCAATGCGCCCGTCTCGGCATCGGCCACGACCAGCTTGTGCCGGTTGTAGCGGTTGAATTCCTCGACGACGGTTTGCAGCCGCTCCGGGTCGAACTCCAGCCGCCGTTGCTGCCACGCCAGCCGGCGGGCCGTTTCGCTGGCCGCCACGGGCGCGACCGCCGCCGCCGGTGCCGGCGCGCTTTCGGTTGCCCGCGAGGTCGCGATCACGACCCGTTGCCCGGCTTCCAGGAGCGGCGTGTCTGCCGTCGTCGCCGGCAAGAGCGACCGGCCGCGGGGCGCATCGTCCACGCGCACCCGCCCCTCGGTGACCAGCACTTCGACGGCTTCCGCGCGCAGCCGGACATCGAACGCCGTGCCCACGGCGCGCACCGCCACGCCCGCCGCATTGACCACGAAGGGTCGCGCGGGATTCTTCGCCACGGTGAAAAGCGCTTCGCCGCGCGTCAGCTGCACCTGCCGCTCCGTCGCGGTGTAATTCACCGCCACTGCGCTGTCGGTGTTCAACGCGATCCGCGAGCCGTCCGGCAAATTCATCTCCCGCCACTGCCCCACCGCTGTGACTGCGGTCTGCGCAAACGCGGCCGGCGCCGCCGGCGTCCGCCACCAACCCACATAGGCCACCGCCACTGCTGCGGCGGCGGCGAGCGCCACGGGAAACCAGGCCAGTTTGCGCGCGCGCGGTCGCAACGGCAGATCGGGATCGGGTTCGCCTCCGGCCGGACGCAACTCTGCCAGCCGGTCGAGCGCGCGCGAGGTGGCCTGCAACTGCGCATACGCCGCGGCATGGCGCGGATCGGCCCGCAACCAGGCGTCCAACTCCGCCGCCTGCGCCGACGTCAGCCCGCCCTCGCTGGCTCCGAGCCATTCGGCGGCGGTGTCTTCGATGTTGGGCGCGGGTTTACTCATGGGGAGTTTCGGGGGCGGGCCTCACCCGCGCCGGGGAAACAGCCATGCCCCGAGCCTGCAAATACTCGGCGCAGCGCCGCACGCCCTGCCCCACCTGCACGTTGACGGTCCGCTCGGAGATTCCGAGGCGGGCGGCGATTTCCTTGTGCGAGAGTCCATATATTTTGCGCAGTTTGAGCACCTGGCGGCAACGGGGCGGCAGCGACTCGATCGCCTCGGCCAGAAGATCCAGCTCCTGTTCGCGGCTCACGGTCTCGACCACACCGTCTCTATCTTCCAAGACGGGCAACTGGTCGATTTCAACTATGTCCTCGACCGCGGCGGTGCGCCGGCGACGGAAAACATCGAGCGCGGTATTGCGGGCCGCGGTGAACAAAAACCCGCGCGCGGAACGCAGCGAACCGCCGACCCTGGCCCGCAACAACCGCAGATAGGATTCCTGCACGACGTCGTCGACGTCGGACAGGTTGGGAAATTTCTTGCGGAGGTACGCCCGCAACATCGGTTCATGCGGCTGGACCTCTTCGGAAAACCAACGGGCTTGCTCTGAATTGGGCGGGGGCACGATTGGGAACGGGAACGGAGCTTAGAACCCACCCTCTGGCAAAAAACAAGCCTCATCCCATCAGCAATAATGCGGTGAATCCTTATTTTGTTACTCTTGTTTATTATAATTAAGTCTTAACAAAACATTTTAAGTAACCAAACCGGTACAATGTAACAAAATTATTTTGTTGCATCGCGACGGTTATAGCCCTTTTCTGGCGAGGAAATGAAGCCCTCACTTCTTATCCTCGCGGCCGGCATGGGCAGCCGTTACGGCGGCTTGAAACAGCTCGATCCGGTGGGTCCGGGCGGGGAAATCGTGCTCGATTACGCGGTGTTCGATGCCCTGCGTTGCGGCTTCGACCGCGTGGTGTTCGTGATCCGCCGCGAACACGCCGAGACCTTCCGCACCCACGTCGGCTCGCGCTACGCCGACCTCTGCACGGTCGATTACGCTTTTCAGGAACTCGACCTGCTGCCGGCCGGCTTCACGCCACCGGCCGGTCGCGTGAAACCGTGGGGCACCGGTCACGCGGTCTGGTGCGCGCGGCACGCCCTGCCCGGCCCGTTCGCCGTGCTCAACGCCGACGATTTTTACGGCCACGACGCGTTTCGCCAGCTCGGCGATTTTCTGCGCGCCGCCGCCATCCGCCCCGTGGGCGCGCGCCCGCTGCCGGGCTGCATGGTGGGCTTCCGCCTCGCGCGGACGCTCTCGGATCACGGCACCGTCTCGCGCGGCGTGTGCACGACCGACGCCGCCGGGCAGCTCACCTCCATCGTCGAACACACCGATATTGCGCGTAAACCCGATGGCGCCATCGCCGCGATCGCCGCCGACGGCACGCACGCGCTGGCGGAAGACACCATCGTCTCGATGAACTGCTGGGGACTGGTCCCAGGCGTGTTCGCTCCGTTGGAGCGCGAGTTTGTGCAGTTCCTCGAACGCCACGGGCAGACGCCCAAGACCGAGTTCTATCTGCCGTCCGCCATCGCCGGCATGGTCGCCAGCGGAGGCCTCAATGTCCGCGTTTTTCAGACCGAGGGCGACTGGTTCGGCATCACTTATCGCGAAGACAAACCCACCGTCGAGGCCGCGCTCCGCCGCCTCGTCGCCGCCGGCGCGTATCCCGCGAGCCTGCGCCCCGCCACCGCCGGAATATCCCGCCCATGAGCCACGCCCACGACCTTTCCTCCTCCGATCTCGCCGCCGTCGCCCAGGCTTTTCTCCTGCACGGCCACTTTATTTCGGGCGCGCCTTACGGCAGCGGACACATCAACGACACCTACGCGGTCATCTTCGATCAGGCCGGCACGCGCGTGCGCTACATCCTGCAACGGATCAATCATAACGTATTTCGCGATGTGCCGGCGCTCATGGAAAACATCGCGCGCGTCACGTCGCACGCCGCCAAACGCCTCGCCGCCGAAGCGCATCCCGACGCCAGCCGCCGCGCCCTCACGCTGGTGCCGACGCGCGACGGCCGGCCCTACCATCGCGACGCCGCCGAGCGTTGGTGGCGCTGTTATCTCTTCGTCGAAAAAGGCCGCACCTACGACATCATCGAGCGCCCGAGCCAGGCGGCGGAAGCCGCGCGGGCATTCGGCGCGTTTCAACACCTGCTCGTCGATCTGCCCGGCGCGCGGCTGCACGAGACCATCCCGGGGTTTCACCACACGCGCCAGCGTTTCGAGCGGTTGCGACAGGCCGCCACGGCCGACGCGCACGGCCGCGCCGCCGCCGCCAAGGACGACATCGCCTTCGCGTTCCAACGCGAAAACATGGTCGATCAGCTGCTCGATCTGCAGGCCCGCGGCGAGTTGCCCGAGCGCATCACGCACAACGACACCAAGCTCAACAACGTCATCCTCGACGACGCCACGCAGGCCGCCGTCTGCGTCATCGACCTCGACACCGTGATGCCCGGCCTCGCGCCCTACGATTTCGGCGACATGATGCGCACCGCCACCAATTCCGCCGCGGAAGACGAGACCGACCTGAGCAAAGTGCAGATGCGCCTGCCGATTTTCGAGGCTCTCGTCACCGGTTATCTGGAGAGCGCCGGCGCCTTCCTCAATGCCACCGAGCGGGCCAGCCTCGTTTTCGGCGGCATGTTGATGACCTACGAGGTCGGCATCCGCTTCCTCACCGACTACCTCGCCGGCGACGTCTACTTCAAAATCAAGCGTCCGCACCACAACCTCGACCGGGCGCGCAACCAGTTCGCCCTCCTGCGCCAGATGGAACAGCACCGTCCCGCGATGGAGGCGTTCGTGCGTCAGGCGCGCCCCTAACCAACCGGCATGATGCGGCAGCGGAAGGATTGACCCCGGCGCGGCAAGCTGCCGTTCTGGCCCGCGTCTCCGGCGGAGCGCCGGTGAACGCATCGCACCAAGCCGTCCGTTGCCACCACCTCTCCACCGTCACCACTGATTCGCCCCATTCATATGAAACTCCAACTGATCGACTGGTTGATCGTCGCCGCCACGTTGCTGATCTGCTTCGTACCGGCACTCTTCTTCGGCAAGCGCGCCGGCAAAGATACCTCCGAGTTCTTCGCCTCGGGCCGCTCCGTGCCATGGTGGCTCGCCGGCCTCTCCATGGTCGCGACCACCTTCAGCAGCGACACGCCCAACTGGGTGACCGAACAGGTCCGCAAGTTCGGCGTCGCCGGCAACTGGCAATGGTGGGCCTTCGTGCTCACCGGCGTGGCCACGGTGTTTTTCTTCGCGCGGCTCTGGCGCCGCTCGGGCGTGATGACCGACCTGGAGTTCTATGAAGTGCGTTACTCGGGCAAGGCCGCCTCGGTCGTGCGCGGCTTCCGCGCCGTGTACCTCGGGCTGTTCTTCAACTGCTTCATCATGGGCATGGTCACCCTCGCCGCCTGCAAGATCGCCAACATCCTCTTCGGCATGCCGCCCTGGCAGACCATCGTCATCTGCGGCCTGCTCAACGTCGCGTTCGCCTCGCACTCCGGCCTCTGGGGCGTGCTCGTGATCGATATGGTGCAATTCTTCATCAAGATGACCGCCGTCATCGCCGCCGCGTATTTCTCACTCAAACAGGTCGGCGGCCTGAGCGTGCTCCTCGAAAAACTGGGCCACCTCCAGGTCGTCACGCCCGACGGCGGCGAACCCGTGATGTCCGCCATCAACGGCACCGGCCAGCCCCTCCTCGACATCATGCCCAATTTCGACATGTGGCAGCTCGCGCTCATGATCTTTATCATGCCCATCGCCATCGGCTGGTGGGCCAACTGGTACCCGGGCGCCGAGCCCGGCGGCGGCAGCTACATCGCACAACGCATGCTCGCCTCCAAATCCGAGAAGGACTCCCTCGGCGGCACGCTCTTCTTCAACCTCGCGCACTACGTGCTGCGCCCCTGGCCGTGGATCATCACCGCGCTCTGCTCGATCATCGTGTTCCCCGACCTCGCCTCGATCCGCGCCGCGTTCCCCAACGCCGACCCCAACCTGATCGGCCACGACAGCGCGTTTCCCGCCATGCTCACATTCCTCCCCGTCGGCTTCGTCGGCCTGATGGTCGGCGGCCTGATCGCGGCCAACTCCTCGACCATCCTCACCCATCTCAACTGGGGCTCGTCGTACCTCGTGCACGATTTCTACCGCCGCTTCATCAAGACCGACGCCAGCGAGCGGCACTACGTCAACGCCGGCCGGCTCTGCACGGTCTTGCTCTACGTCGTCGCGGCGCTGCTGAGCACCGTGATGAGTTCGGCGCAGGAGGCGTTCCAAATTCTCCTCTCCATCGGCGCCGGCACCGGCCTGCTCTACATCGTGCGCTGGTTCTGGTGGCGCGTCTCCGCCTGGTGCGAAGTCGCAGCCATGGCGGCCTCGCTCATCAGCGCGGCGGGCTTCCCCTATTTGATGAAGATCGGCGTGCTGCCCACGCTCAGTTTCGCCCAGATCACGATCCTGCAAGTCGGCTTCACCACCGTCTGCTGGCTCGTCGCCGCCTACGTCGCGCCGCAAACCGACCGCGCCAAGCTCGTCGAGTTCTTCAAGAAAGTGCATCCCGCCGGTCCGGGTTGGAGCAAGGTCCGCCAGGAGGCGGGCGTGTCCGAAGCCGATATGGCTCTGCACGGCGATCACATGGGTCAGGCGTCGATCGGCTGGGTCTCCGGCTGCGTCGTCATCTGGTCCTCGCTCTTCGCCATCGGCAACTTCCTCTATGGCCGGACGCAGGCGGCGTGGATTCTCACCGCCGTCTTCGTGGTCAGCGGCCTGACGCTGTTGCACACCATCAATCACCTCTGGGACAAATCGGCGGACAAGTAATCCCGCCGCGCCGGCCACCGCGCCGGTAGTCCATTTCGTCTCACTGAGAGACTTCAGCAGAGCGCGTTGTCGCCAACGCGCTCTGTGCGTTTTCGGGCGGCAACATGGCCCCCGAAGGCACCATCTCCTTCCACGCGAATCGGTCGCGCATCCACGGCTCTGCGCGCCCGCTGCGGGCCCCGGGAAACAATCCCGCCGGTCGTCTTGCGCGCGGGATTATTCGGGTTTTGGTGCGCCCCAACCACCGATCACCACGCCGACCATGAGCACCACGCCCTCCGCCACTGCCCGATATCTGCCCATGATCGCGCGGCTGCTCGCGGGGCTCGCCTACACGACTTTCGGTCTCAACGCGTTTCTCAACTTCATCCCCCAGCCCAAAACCGAGCTGCCCGCCGCCGCCACGGCCTTCGTCGGCGCGCTCGTGCAAAGCGGCTACATGATGCCGCTGATCGGCGGCACCCAGTTGCTCGCCGGCGTGCTGCTGCTGACCAACCGCTTCGTGCCGCTGGCCCTCGCGCTGCTCGCGCCGTTCCTCGTCAACAGCCTCGCGTTTCACCTCTGCCTCGAACGCTCCGGCCTCGGCATGGCCGCGGTGTTCGTGGCGCTCGAACTCTATCTCGCGTGGGTGTACCGGGCGGCCTTCCGCCCGATGCTCGCCGCGCGCGTCACGCCATGATTGTGGAACTGCTCATCGTAGCCGCGCTCGTTGTGCTCGTTGCCACCGATGGCCGCGAGTCCGGCAACCGGTAAACGCATTCCGGCCCGGGGCTCCACGCGCCGGCGCCACCCGCCAACCTCCGTCCCAACACCTGTCATGTTGGTCAAAATCCTCCTCGGACTCGCCGCGCTCCTCGCGGTGTTTCTCGTCGTCGTCGCCCTCCAGCCCTCCGCGTACCGCGTCGCGCGCAGCGTCACCATCGCCGCGCCGGCCGCCACGGTCTTCGCGCAGGTCAACGATCTGCACCGCTGGGCCGCCTGGTCGCCGTGGGAGAAACTCGATCCCGCCATGCACCGCACCCTCGAAGGCGCGCCCGACGGCGTCGGCGCCAGCTACGCGTGGCGCGGCAACAAAGAGGTGGGCGCCGGCCGCATGACCATCGTCGAGAGCCGCCCCGCCGAGCTGATCCGGATCAAGTTGGAATTCTTCGAGCCGATGGCGTCCATCTGCACCACCGAATTCGTTTTCGCGCCGACAGGCGGCCAGACCGCCGTCACCTGGACGATGACCGGCACGAATAATTTTCTCGGCAAGGCCTTCTGCCTGTTCATGGACATGGACAAAATGGTCGGCAGCGATTTCGCCCGCGGCCTCGCCGAGCTCAAATCCGTGAGCGAAGCCGCCGCACCCAAGTGAAAACTCCCGGGCAAACCCGGGGCATCCAGCAAAACCAATTCTTTGGTCACGGGCCCACACCTATAGCTGCGCGGCGCGTCAGTCGTTGACGATCTCGAAGGGAAACTGGAGCACGACGGCGGGAGCCGGCGACGCGGGATCGGGCGCAGGCGGTGGAGGTTCGGGTGATGCGGGCGTAAGCGATGGCGGCAACGCGACCGGGGCAACGGGCGCAACGGTGGGCAACGGCTCGGCGGGTTGTCCGAGCCGCGCGGCGAGATCGGCGGGCGCGAGGAAAACATAGCTCCGGCCATCGCGGCGCACGGTGAGCAAACCGCGTTGCACCAGATCGAACAGATCGTCGCGCGCCGTCTGATGCGTGACGTTGTGGCTGCGCTGATGGGCCACGATGACGTAGCGCGTCGCCGGCTCGCGCAACGCGTGCGCCAGCAACGCCTGCTGCCGCGGATTCAGGTCGGCGCGCGCAAACACCTGCGGCGCGGCAGCGGGCTCGGCGGTTTTCCGCTGCACGTCGGCGCCCAGCGCCGCGAGCGCTTCCTTGATGACCCCCGCCTGCCAGAGCAGAAACGGCGTCAGGTCGCCTTCGCCGTCCGCCACCGCGCGCAGCGCCGCGGCGTGGCGCTCCGGCGCGCGCAGACCGGCCGGCGACAGCGCCAGCGGCGCGAAAACCTCGTGGCCTTGCCGCCACAACGCCCAGACGTACAGCGCGCGGGCAGTCCGGCCGTTCCCGTCGACAAACGGGCGGTCGTGCGCCAACCAAAACGCGAGCGTCATCGCGCGGACGACCGGCGGCACGAAATGATCCGGCGTCCCGCCGTTGGCGAACGCGCACAGCGCGGCGAGGCGCGCCGGCAAGTCCTCCGCGGGCGGCGGCGCAGACCAGGCGCGATTCGCTCCGGCGTTTTTCACCGACGGCGCGTCGCCGGCCGGCCGCAACCTGCCGCACACCGCCGCATCGTCGAGTGTGCCCTCGGTGATGCTCCAATGCAGCGCGAGCACCGCGGCGGGAGTGAGCGGTTCGTCGCGCCCGTCGCGCAGATGCAGGAGCGCGCGATGCAGATTTTGGATCATCCGTTCGCTGGCGTCGCGCGGCGGCCGGCCCGTGCGGAGCAGCTCCTTGGCCGCGGCGTGGGGCGTGGTGGCGCCGGCGAGTTGCGCGGAAGCGATGGCTTCGTCGCGCAACGCGCCAGCCACGGTGCGTTCCCACAACGCCGGCTCGGCCAGCGCGGGCGCCGCGGTCGCCGCCGCCGCGTCCAGTCCGCGATCGAGCCCGTGGAGCAACGCCAGCAGCGCATCGGGCAGGGCGTAGCGGAAAGCCGCGCCGACGCCATCGGTCAACGGCAGGAGGCGCGACCGAGCGCGGCGTCCAAGTTGCAGCCCCAGCCACCATTCGCGCACGGTGAAGCCGCGCGGCGGCGGGCGCAGGCGCAACTCGTCCCACGCGAGATGGGTGTCGGCCGGCCACCACCGGGGCGCCTGGGCCAGCAACGCCCGCCGACGCGCCGCCCCGAGCGCAGCGAACGCATCGGCAAACCCCGGCGGGCGCAGTGGAGCCTTCATTGTTATCCTAATTTTTCTGAATTAGGAATACAGCGCCCACCGTCTCAATCCTAATTTTGGTTTAATTAGGATGAAATTAGGATATCCCGCAAAAATCGTGTAAGGATCGGCGCCGGGCGGCTACTAATCCCGGCGATGACCTCTCCCGCACCCACCGCCGAACGCTTCCAGCTCTGGCTGGCGGAGCATCGCGGAATCGTCATCAAGGTCGCGCGCTCCTTCGCGCCCACGCCGGGCGATGCCGCGGACCTGCAACAGGAAATACTGCTCCAACTCTGGCTTTCGCTCGAAAACTACGCCGGGCAGGCCAAGCTCTCGACGTGGATTTACCGCGTCAGCCTGAACACCGCGCTGACGTGGCGTCGGGGCGTCGCGCGCCGGGAACGGCGGATCGCACCCACCGCCGACTTTTCGCAGGTGGCGGCCGAGGCAGCGTCACCGGCCGAGCGCGCTGACCAGCGCGAGCTATTGGAAAAACTTTATGCGGCCATCCACGCCCTGCCGGCCTCCGACCGGGCGCTGGTGCTGCTCTCGCTCGACGGTCTCGCCTACCGCGAGATCGCCGACATCACCGGCCTGACAGAGAACCATGTCGGCGTGGCGTTGACGCGCGCCCGCCGCCGGCTCGCCGGATTATTGAAAGGAGTGACCGATGAACTGGAATGACTACGAAGCGGTCTGGAAACGCCAGGAGCTCCCGGTCGGCAGCGCTGCCGATCTGGCAAACCTTCGGGCAACCTTCGAAACCAAACGCCGCAAACTCCACGCCACGCTGCAGGTGCGCGACCTGACCGAAACCGGTGCCGCGCTCATCGTGCTCGTCTCGTTTGCGTTGTTCTGGCGCCACGTGGGCGTCGCGGGCTGGCCGATGGCGTTTGCCATGCTGCTCATCCTTGGCGTCGCGGGATTTTTCGTCCGCGAACGCATCCGGGCGCGCCGCCACCAGGTAAGCGCCGAGGCGCCGTTGCTCGCCAAAGTCGAAGCCGATCTCGCCGAATTGCGCCACCAACGCCGATTGCTGCGCACGGTTTGGGCCTGGTATCTGGCGCCGTGCGCCGGTGCGATGGCCATCCATGTCGGTGTGATGCTGCACCACGCCAAAAATTGGGAAGCAATCCGCGAACCGGTTTTTCTCCTCAGACTCAGCGCTTTTTTCGCCCTCGTTTTCTGGCTCGCCTGGGCGATCAAGCGCCGCGCCCTCCGCCGGCAGGTCGAACCGCGCATCGCCGAACTCGAAAAATTGCACCGCGACCTTTTGGCTCCGAAATAAACGATCCCCCCGCTTTTCCCGCATGAAAAACCTCATCCCCATTCTGCTCGCACTCCTGTCCATCCCGCGTGTCTTCGCCGCCCCGCCGCCCGACATCCAGGCGCGTCTCGACACCTGGATCAAAGGCCAGCCCGGCGGCATCGCCGTCGCGTGGGTCGACCGGGACGGCGCAACGTTCTTCCAGTCCGGCCACTACGCCAGCGACGATCCGCGCCCGATCACACCCGACACGCAGTTTGAAATCGGCTCGGTCACGAAAGTGTTCACGGCGCTGTTGCTCGCCGAAAGCGAGCGGCGCGGAAAAGTCAGCCGCCACGATCCAGCGGCGAAGTATCTGCTGCCAGCGGACGATCCGGCGCAGGCGGCCCTGGCGAAGATCACGCTCCTCAGCCTGACCACGCACACCTCAGGTCTGCCGCGTTTGCCGGCCAACATCGGAAAAAATCCCGACGCGAGCACCGATCCTTACGCCGCCTATGGTCGCGCCGCGCTGGTCGAGGGCCTCCGCCTGCACGGTCCGAGCACGACGGTGGGACGCTCGGTGGCCTACTCGAATTTCGGCGTGTCGGTGCTCGGCGAAGCGCTCGGCGCCGCCTGGGGCGCGAGTTATGCCGAGGCATTGCGCGCCCAAGTGCTCGCGCCGCTCGGCATGAACGTGACCACGGTGGGTCTCGCCGGCCAGCCTCCGCCCGCCGATCTCGCGCCGGGACATGCCGACGGCAAACGCGTGCCGAACTGGACCTTCCTCGCGTGCGCCGCCGCCGGCGGCATCCGAAGTTCGACGCGCGATCTCGCCCGCTTGCTCGCGGCCTGCCTCGGCGGGCCCGACGCGCCGCTGCACGCCGCGTTGAACACGACCCAACAACCGCAACACGCCAACGCCGACACCGGCGGCCACATCGGCCTCGGCTGGATGCTGACCGACGATGCCGAGCGGCCGATCGTCTGGCACAACGGCGCCACCGCGGGCAGCCACGCGTTTGTCGGATTCTGCCCGAAGACGGGCGTCGGCATCGCCCTGCTCGCGAACGTGCACAAGGGTTCCGAAAAACTCGGCTTCGAGCTGCTGGGTGGAAAGCAAACGCGCCCGAACACCGCCGTCGCCAACGCAGCCGATTACTCCGGCCGGTATCCGCTTTCGCCAGCCTTCTCCATCGCGATCACCGAGGCCAACGGCTCTCTCTTCGCGCAAGCAACGGGACAATCCAAGCTGGCGTTGCGCCCGGTCAGCGCAGATCGCTTCGCGATCGTCGGCGTGGCGGCGGAAATTTCCTTCGAGCGCAACGCGGAGGGAAAAGTCATCGCGCTCGTGTTGCACCAGAACGGTCGCGACCAGCGCGGCCTCCGCGGGGAACTGCCGCCACCGCCGAAGGAAATCGCGCTGCCTGCGGAAACGCTGGCCGGATATGCCGGCGATTATCCGCTCACGCCGGCGTTTGTGCTCACGGTGTCGGTGGAGCGCGGCGCGGTGTTCGTCCAGGCGACGGGGCAGTCGAAACTGCCGGTGTTCGCCTCGGCCCGGGACGAGTTTTTCTACAAAGCCGTGGACGCCCGCATCACCTTTCAACGCGATGCCGCCGGCCAAGTCTCCGGCCTGACGCTCCACCAAAACGGCAAAGTCATGCCGGCCACCAAGCGGTAGCGCGGCGCTTCAGGCCGCACGGTCTTTCTCCGCCGGCTGCGCCGATGAGGTGCGGCTGAAGCGCCGCACTACGCACACGGGCAATAAAAACGGCGCACCGCGAAGGGTGCGCCGGAAATTTCTGCGCTGCGGCTGGTCGCGCGTTCGCGCTTATTTCATCGCGATCTGCGGGCGGGGATTTTCCGGCCAGTCGACGTGGAAGAACTTGCCGCGCGGTTGGTCGACGCGCTCGTAGGTGTGCGCGCCAAAATAGTCGCGCTGGCCCTGGAGCAGGTTCGCCGGCAGGCGGGCCGAGCGGTAACCATCGTAGTACGAGAGCGCCGAGCCGAAGGTCGGGGCCGGCACGCCGTACTGCACGGCGAGTGACACGACTTTGCGCCAGTTCTCCTGCGCCGCCTTCACGGTCTTGTTGAAATACGGGTCGAGGAGCAGGTTCGCGAGCTGCGGATTGCGGCCGTAGGCCTCGGTGATCTTCTGGAGGAACACCGCGCGGATGATGCAGCCGCCGCGCCAGATTTGCGCGATGGAGCCGAAGTCGAGCGTCCACTTATACTCTTTCTGCGCCTCGCGCATGAGCTGGAAGCCCTGAGCGTAGGAGCAGATTTTCGAGCAGTAGAGCGCGTCGTGAATCGCCTGGATCAACGCTTTCTTCGCGCCGGTGTATTTCTTCTTCGCCGGGCCCTTGAGGATCTTCGAGGCGGCCACGCGTTCATCTTTGATCGCGGAGAGGCAGCGGGCGAAGACGGCCTCAGCCACGGTTGGCGCGGGCACGCCCATGTCGAGCGCGTTGACGCTGGTCCATTTGCCGGTGCCTTTCTGACCGGCGGTGTCGAGGATCACGTCGACGAGCGCCTTCTTTTTGTTCGTCGGATCTTTCTGCTGAAGGATGTCGGCGGTGATTTCGATCAGGTAGGAATCGAGCGCGCCGCGGTTCCACTCGGCGAAAACCTGGCCGATCTCCTCGGCCTTCATGCCGAGCAAGCCGCGCATCAGGTCATAGGCTTCGCAGATCATCTGCATATCGCCGTACTCGATGCCGTTGTGGATCATCTTAACGTAGTGGCCGGCGCCGTCGGGTCCGATGTACGTCGAGCAGGGCACGCCGCCGGAAACGGGTTTGCCAGCGGTGGCGCCGAGGATCGGGCGACCGGTCTTGCCGTCGACTTTGGCGGCGATGGCGTTCCAAACGGGCTCGATCTCCTTGTACGCGGCGGGGTCGCCGCCGGGCATGAGCGCCGGACCGAAACGCGCGCCGATCTCGCCGCCGGAGACGCCGGAGCCGATGAAGCGCAGGCCTTTTTCGCGGAGCGCTTTTTCGCGGCGGATGGTGTCGGTCCACTTGGCGTTGCCGCCGTCGATGATGATGTCGTTTTTCTCCAGCAGCGGCACGAGGCTGTCGATGACGGCGTCGGTCGGCGCGCCGGCCTGCACGAGGATGATCATCTTGCGCGGCTTCGCGAGTGACTGGACAAACTCTTCCAATGTCTTCGCGCCGACGAGGCCGCCGGGCGTGGCGGGATTTTCCGCGACGAACGTTTCTGTTTTCTCGGTGGTGCGGTTGTAGACCGAGATTTGGAAGCCGTGGTCGGCGATGTTGAGGGCGAGGTTTTGGCCCATCACCGCGAGACCGATGAGCCCGATGTCAGAGTGAGATTTCGGCATGATGAAAAAGAGAAAGCCAGAAAGCTAAGGTGTTCTCCACCGGAAAAAACACAGGCGCTCCGCAAACGTTCTCAGCAAGTCGGGCGGGGCGCGCCGGCAAAGGCGAGGGGCGATTCCGACGCCGGGCGATCCACCATGGCCTTGCGCGGTTTGGGCGGTGTGGCGGGCTTCACCCGGCCTTTGCTCGGGAAAAATGGCGCGACGATATCGATGACCGGCGTGAGAAACGCGGGCTCGTTGCGTTCGAAGATCCAATTGAATCCCACCAGCGTCAGCACCACACCAAGGATCACCAGCAGCACCACCTTGTTCATTTCACGCATCTTGCGCAGCACAAGGATCACCGCCACCAATCCGAGGATGACGATGGCGGAGTTCACCCAAAACTGCAGGGGGACCTGCTTGAGCTTCTCAACTGTGGCGCTGGCGATGAGCAGCATGGTGGCGGTTTTTAGTATGACGACGGCCGGTGACGAGTGGAAACAAGCTGATCCCCAACATTAGCGCAATTTTGCCAAAATGCACCTTCCGCCAACAAGGGGCATGCCAGCCGTGTCCCCGGAGTTGCCACCGGCACGGCTTGCAGCATCGTCAGGGACATGGACGCCCCGCCGCTCCCGTCGTCGCGACGCACCCAGCAGAAAAAACCCAGCTTCCCGATCAGCGAGGGGCTGCGCGCCTATCTGCACCGTTACCACCGCGAACGCGCCCAGCCGGTCACTTATGCGCGCCTGCGCCGGTTTAGCGAAAGCGCGCCGCTCGCCGACGCCGACGGCCATCCGACTCTCTGGGAAACCGTCGTCTACGACCGCCTCGAAATGGAGACGCTCAACGACGACCTGAAACGCGTTTACGCCCTGCTCCGCGTCGACGGCGACCTCTCGGTGATGCAACATCTGTTCATCGACCGCATCGACTTTTGCGCCTTCGGCAACTCGGCGCCGTTTCGCATCCGGATCGTCAACGCGTACAACGACAATCCCGACTATTTCTACATCAAGAAGGGCGACGCCTCGCGCATCTACGGTCTCGAACTCGAGCACCTGCTTTCGCCCAACCGCATGCACTACCTCACCTGCGGCGACACGCTGGTCGAGGAACACATCGCCGGCATTCCCGGCGACGTGTTCAGCCAGCGCTGGCTCCAAAGCGACGAGCTCAAGCCCATCCGCGTCACCAAAGAGCTGGTGAAGTTCAATGAGCGCTGCTTCGTGCGCCTGCTCGGCGATATGCGCAGCTACAACTTCGTGGTGGTCATCACGCCCGATTTCGAGGGCGCGCAGATCCGCATCCGCGCGATGGATTTCGACCAGCAGTCCTACGAGGGCCGCATGAACTTTTACCGGCCACAGTTCTTCCGCGACAACCAGCCGCTCGCGCTCTTCTGCGTGAAACATCTGCGCCTCGAAACCGCGCGCCAGTACCAGCGCGAAGAGCAGGTGCTCATGCTGCAGCGCAAAGCCATCGTCGAACAACGCTTCGACACCCTGCTCGCCGTGATGGCCGGCGACGATCTCGCCCCCGCCGAGCACGTACAGGAGTTGCGCGAAAGCCTGGCCGCGTACTACGGACGCACCGAGTACCTCCAGTGTCAGTCGATGGGAGAACTGATTCGCGAGAATCTCGAATCGATCCGCCTCAACCTGGCCGCCCCGCCCGTCGCCCGCGCGCACCCCGACGAGGTGGAGTGACCACAGTGCCAGCAACGCACTGCTACACGCTCCCGCCGTAAGCTGGGCTCGAAATTCCGTACGATGGTGGGGCGGGCTTTACGCCCGCCAAAACCGGCGGGGATAAACCCCGCCCCACCGCAACCCGCGCTGCGGCTTCGGAAATGCTTTTGACCCTCTGCCGGCCCGCCCTAGCGTCGCGCGCAACTCGTCGCCGTCTTCCACGTTTCCCGATTTCTCTTCCTCCATGTCCACCACGCTCGCCGCACCGCACCCAACCTACCCCGAAGGTTTTCGCGCCCGGCGCGGGCTCAATTGGGCGACGGTGGGCTTCATGTACACGAGCTACTATTTTTGCCGGTACAATTTTTCGTACGCCAACAAAGCGATCAAAGACGAGTTCGGCTTCACCAACTCCGACATGGGCACCATCCTGTCGATGCAGTTTATCGCTTACGGCTGCGGCCAGATCATCAACGGACTGCTCACCGACCGCATCGGCGGACGCCGGGCCATGCTCATCGGCGCCGGCGGCACCATCACGGTCAACCTGCTGTTTGGCGCGGCTTCGTTTTGGGGCATGCTGAGCCTGTTTACGCTGCTGTGGGGACTCAATGGCTACGTGCAGGCCTTTGGCGCGCCGGGCTTCATCAAGATCAACAGCTCGTGGTTCAGCGAAAAACAGCGCGGCACGTTTGCCGGCATTTTCGGCATCATGATCAACCTCGGCCGGCTGGCCGCCAACAAGCTGCTGCCGTTGTTGCTCGTGGGCTTCGCGCTCGGCAGCCTGGCGCAGATCCCGCCGTTGCACTGGCGCTGGATGTTCTGGGTGCCCGCCATCATCGCTTCGCTGGTCGCAGTCGTCTTCGCGTTTGTGGTGCGCGACACACCGGAAGAATGCGGCTTTCGCAACCTCTTCGCGGGCGAAGCCGACCATGCCGACACGGAGGTGCGCGCACAGATCGGCGCGGTGTTCCGCCATATCGTCACCAATCCCGTCGTGTGGGTGATCGCGGCGGCCTATGCCTGTACCGGCGCCGTGCGCCAGGCCGTCGACCAATGGTTCCCCGTGTACTTTCAAGAGGTGCATCACCTGAAAATGACCGGCTCGCTGTTCCAGGCGCTGGGCTACATGATCCCGATCGTGGCTTCGGCGGGCTCCTTCCTCTCCGGCTGGGTCTCGGATCGGTTCTTCCAATCGCGGCGCGCCCCGGTGGCCTGTGCGGTCTACCTGATTGAAATGGCCGTCATCCTAGCCGCCACCCAGGTGCAAACCGTGGGCTGGGCGGTCGTGTTTTTCGTGCTGGTATCGTTCACCGTGAACTCCACCCACTCGCTGCTGGGACCGGCGGCGGCGATGGACATTGGCGGCCGCAAAATGGCGGCCTTCGCCTCGGGCTGCATCGATGCCTTTCAATATTTCGGCGCGGCGCTCGGCATGAAGATTCTCGGCTGGGTGCTCGATAACAAAGGCTGGGGCTACTATTTTTACTACATGATCCCCTTCGGCGTTGTGGGTGCCGTCCTGATGTACTCCATCTCCCACCGCGTGAGCCTGAAGAAATCCGGCACGCCGAAAGCGTGATCGTTTGGAATATAGGCGCAGATTTGCTGCGCGTCTGGAATAAAGTTCAGGAGCGAGCTCCTTGGCGGCGGGCAAGTTCGTTGGCGTAGGTGCGGCCAAGCGAATCGGCGTTTTGCTTTATCCACTCGGAAAGCTTGGTTCGGCCTGCCGGCGGGGCATCGACATGGAGGCGATTCTGCATGAGGCCGGTGATTTCTTCCTGCGTGATAAATTCGTCATTATGCCACCATCCCACCATGCGGCCGGCAACATAGCCGAACCACGGCGGCACGGAAAACACCGGACGAGGGCAGCTGATGCTTTGACCAATCATTTGGGCGAGTTCCCGGTAAGTGAAAGTCTCAGGACCGATGGCTTCGACGGTGCGATTACCTGTGGTCATAGATTCATTGACCGCAAGCGCAGCGAAGTCCTCCACATGAATGGGCTGGAGCTTGTACTCGCCGTCGCCAAACACCCCGAAGCACGGCAGTCGCCGCAAAGCCCACGCGATATTGTTGATAAGAATGTCGCCATCGCCGAAGAGCACGGCAGGACGCAGAATCGTGTGCGCAATGCCACTCTCGCGAAGAGCCCTCTCCAGCCGGCCCTTGCCATGGAAATACGGCAAATCCGAGCCTTCCTCCGGGTTGGTGATGCTCACGTGCACAATGCGCTCAACACCTGCGCGCTTGGCGGCTGTGAAAAGCACCATCGTGTTCTGCACCGCCGTCGCGTGATTAAAGCGGCGATGGTCAAAACGCACCCAGTACGTATTGATGAGCACAGAGACTCCCGCCAATGCGTGCGCGAGTTTATCGGGCTGATCAAAGTTGAAGGGCACGGAGTCGATGCGCTCGCGCAACGGATGCCCCAGTCCCGGCGAATTGGTCAGGGTGAAAACGCTATGCCCGTTTTCGAGCAAACGACGGGCGATTCGGCTTCCCGAATAGCCAAAGGCACCGGTGACCGCGATTCTTTTTTCATAATTACTGTAATTACGGTATAAACTGAAATTTCACTTCAAACAAACACCTACCTCAGTAATTGACTAAGTTTGGCGCCCAACGTGACCAGCTTCACACGGGCCGCACGCGGCAGCCGGCGCACTTCCCCATACCAAGCGTCGACAGACTCCATAAATCCGAGCATCTCATCCACTCGCTCCTTGGTGAAAACGTCGGCTGTCGTCTTGTCTTCCGCCATCATTGCAGCCGTCTCGCGAAGAATTTTAAGCGTGGGATCGATTTCGCGGCGCTTGCGCTCATCGAGGAGAATTTCGAAAGTTTGCCAGACATCCTTAAGCGCCTGGAAGTGATCGCGCCTATCCCCCATGACATGCACAACCCCAACGACACCCCACGTTTGGAGTTCCTTCAGGCTATTGCTTACGTGCGATCGTGCAACTTGGAGCACGTCGGTGATCTCGTCAGCTGGCAACGGTTCAGGAGAAAAATAAAGCAAGGCGTGGATCTGGGCGACCGTACGGCTGATTCCCCAACGCGTCCCCATCTCTCCCCAATGCAATACCAACTTTTGTTGAACAGTCGTCAGCTTCATTTCTGTTTAGACAGAAACAACTGACTAATTTGAGCAAGCTGAAAAATTCTCCGGTACCACCGATTAGATGTGGCCACCATGCCGCTGCTGGCGTCGCGAAGTGCGGGCGGTGGCGGTTTCTACCTGCGGTGCGCTGGACGATGCGGTCGAACCAGGCAGATGCGGTTTTAAGAACGGCAGCATCTCCCGTCGCACGCCGCGTTGGTAATCGTGCCACAGTGCCGACGCCACTTCGGCCGGTGGCTGCCCGCGCTCGGTTGTCAAATACGCGAACATCCGCTCCATCAGGCGCGGCAGCGGGATGCCGTGGTGTTTGCCTTCGCGAACAAAAAGCCAGTCGCTCAGTCGCATGAATTCCGCGAAGGGCGAGCTGCCGCCGGCCCAGAGGCGCGACAGGGTTGTCACAAAATTGCCGCTGTTACCCAACAGATCCCAGTAGCGCGCGAACCGCCGCAGGCGCTGCATCGTGGCGAAATCGATCAGGCGATTTTGCAGCAATTCGTACGGCGGTCGGGACGCGTAAAGCATGCCCCACTCCGCGTCGTGCCGCACGATGGGCGTGCCGCGCAGCCGCTTGAGGATGCCGACTTGAATCTCCTGTGGCCCGAGCGCCACCAGCCGGTCAAAGCCCGCGGCAAATCCCGCCAGCGTCTCGCCGGGCAGGCCGACGATCAGGTCGGCATGCAGATGCACCCCGGTCTGCGCGCGCAGCCAGCGGAAGTTGTCCTCCAATTTTTCGTAATCCTGCCGGCGGCTGATCGCTGTCGCCACCGTCGGGTCAAACGTCTGCACGCCCACCTCCAACTGCATCGCGCCCGCGGGAAACTGCGCGAGCAACGCCCGCAACTCCGGCGGCAGGCGGTCGGGCACCATCTCGAAATGCAGGAACAAACCCGGCTGCAGCCGCGCGAGGAAAAATTCCAGGATGCGCCGGCTGACGGCGATGTGGAGATTGAAAGTGCGGTCGACGAACTTGAAATGCCGCACACCGCGCTCCAGCAGGCGGTCCAACGCCGCGAGAAACGGCTCCAGGGGAAACTGCCGCACGGGAATATCGAGTGACGACAGGCAGAACTCGCACGAGAACGGACAGCCGCGCGACGCCTCGACGTAGATCAGCCGATGCGCGATGTCGTCCGCCAAATATTCGTCATACGGCAACGCCACATGCGCGAGATCGGGCAACGCTGCGGGGATGATTTTTCGCCCGGGCAACCGGCCGTCGAGCAACGCGCGGCAGACCTCGGCAAATGCGAGATCGGCTTCGCCGGTGATGGTGTAATCGGCCCGCTGCACGATCTCCTGCGACTCGGATTCATAGCTCACTTCGGGGCCGCCGAGGATGACGATCAGCTCCGGCCGCAGTTGTTTCAACAACGCCACCAGCTCGGTCGTCGGCGCGACATTCCAGATGTAGACGCCGAGCCCGACGATGCGCGGCTCCAACGCGAGGATGCGTTCGGCGATATCGAGCGGCCGCTGGTCGAGCACGAACTCCGCCAACGCCGCACGCGGGCGCAGCTCGCCAAGGTTGGCCAGCAGCGCGCGCAGGCCAAACGAGGCGTGGATGTATTTCGCGTTGAGCGTCGCGAGGACGATATCGGGCATCGCGCCCCACCCTAGGTCGGCACCACGCCGACGCCAGAGCGGAAAATGCGCCCCGCGCCGGTTACCTTGTGGAGAACCATCCCCACCAGAATGAGCCTCTAGATGCCCCCGGCGCTGTAGTTCGCGTTTGAAGGAGGTGGCGACGCCGAGCAGTGTTGGAACACTCCAACTGTTTTATGAAGTCTCTCCTACGCTTTCTCCTCCTCGGGCTCGTCGCCTTTACACTGGCCCGCGCCACTGAGGCGCCGGTCCGGCGCGAGTGGGTGGTGGGCGGCGTGACGCGCGAGGCGCTGGTGTATGCGCCGGCCAGGGCAAAAACGGAACTCACGCCGGTCGTCTTCGTGTTTCACGGCCACGGCGGATCGATGCAAAATGTCGTGCGCTCATTCGCGCTGCACACCCTCTGGCCGGAGGCGATCGTCGTTTACCCGCAGGGGCTCGCCACACCGGGCCAGCTCACCGATCCCGAGGGTAAAAAAGCCGGCTGGCAAAGCACGGTCGGCGCGCAGGACGACCGCGACCTGAAGTTTTTCGACGCGATGCTGGCGGGCCTCGGCGCGGATTTTCGCGTGGACCCGAAACGGCTCTACGCCACCGGTCATTCCAACGGCGGCGGATTCACTTATCTGCTCTGGGCGACGCGCGGGAAGAAGTTTGCCGCCTTCGCGCCCTCGGCCGCGGTGGCGGCCCGGCAACTCGCACAACTTCGTCCCAAGCCGGTGCTGCACCTCGCCGGCGAGAACGACACACTGGTGAAATTCTCCTGGCAGCAGATGACGATCGAGGCGTTGCGCAAACTCAACCAATGCGGCGCGGGCGAGCCGTGGGAAAAAGCCGGCACGCTTTATCCGTCGAAGCTCGGCGCGCCGGTGGTGACGTTCATCCATCCGGGCGGGCATATGTTTCCCGCCGCCGGACCGGCGCTGATCGTGAAGTTTTTTCAGCAGCACGCGCTGCCGTAGGCGCGGCGTAGCGGTGCCTTGTCGAATTGTTCGGCGGCTCTGCGAACCCTCTTCAGGCTCGGTCTTCCGGACATGGGCGAGACGCCCATGCCACGTGGCACGGGCGTCTCGCCCGTGGGTTCGATCCCAATACAACGAGACGCGGCCCTCAGCCCGCGGGAGGAGGCGTCGGCGTTTCGCCGGCGGCTTCCTGCTCCTCGGCGGTCTCGACGATGCGCGCGATGCTCAGGAGCTTGTCGCCCGCGTCGAGGTTGACGAGCTTCACACCCTTCGCGCCGCGACCGGTTTCGCGGATTTCCTTCACGCGGGTGCGCACGCTCTGGCCTTTGGCGGTGAGAAGCATGACTTCATCCTCGTCGCGCACACTGAGCGCGCCAGCCACGTTGACCGAGCCGTCGTCGGGGAGGTCGATGGCAATGACGCCGGTGCCGCCGCGGCTGATGAGGCGATAATCCTCGAAGGGTGTGCGCTTGCCGATGCCGTCCTCGCGGGCGACGAGCAGCCGCGCCGCGGGATCGCAGACCGCGATGGCCTCGACGTAATCGCCGTCGATCTTGAAACGCATGCCGGTGACGCCGACGGTGTCGCGGCCCTGATCGCGGAGGTCTTCCTCCTTGAAGCGCACGGCCTGGCCCTTGTGCGAGACGAGCACGATTTCGTTTTCGCCGTTGGTGAGCACGCAGCCGACGAGGGTGTCGCCCTCCTCCAGCTTGATGCCGCGCAAGCCGCCCTCGCGGGTGGCGTTGGTGTAGTCGGCCAGATTGGTTTTCTTGGTGATGCCGGCCTTCGTGGCCATGGCGAGGTGGAGTTTGTCGGAAAACTCCTGCACGCAGATCATGGCGGCGATGTTCTCGCCCTCCGCGAGGCGGAGGAACGACGACACGGATTTGCCCTTCGTGGCGCGGGCGCCCTCGGGGATGTCGTACACCTTGTTGGCGAGGCACTGGCCGGTGCTCGTGAGGAACAGGATGTAGTCGTGAGTGCTCGCGGTGAAGAGCGTCTCCACGAAATCCTCCTCGTAGGTGTCGGTGCCCATCACGCCCTTGCCGCCGCGTTTCTGGCTGCGGTATTCGGCGACGGGCGTGCGTTTGATGAACCCGAGGTGCGAGACGGTGATGACGCAGCCCTCGTTGGGAATGACGTCCTCCATGCGGAACTCGCCGGCGGCGCCGATGATCTCGGTCTTGCGCGGGTTGTCGTACTTGGCGCGCATTTCGAGCAGCTCGCCCTTGATGATGGAGAGGAGCTTGGCCTCGCTTTCGAGAATGCTGCGCAACTCCTCGATGAGTTTGATGAGTTCGAGGTACTCGGCCTCGATCTTGTCGCGCTCCAGACCGGTGAGCTGGTAGAGGCGAAGTTCGAGGATGGCGTTGGTCTGGCGTTCGGAGAGCGGATACTTGGCCATCAACTTCTGCTTCGCTTCCTCGCGATTGGAGGCGGAGCGGATGATGCGGACGAAATCGTCGAGGTTATCGAGCGCGATCTTGTAGCCTTCGAGAATGTGCGCGCGGTCCTCGGCCTGCCGGAGGCGAAACTGCGTGCGGCGGGTGACGACATCGCGGCGGTGCTCGAGGTAGCACTCGATGAGTTCCTTGATGTTCATCTGCTTCGGCCGCTTCTTGTCGATGGCCAGCAGCGTGACGCCGAAGGAGGTCTCGAGCTCGGTCTTCTGGAAAAGCTGGTTGATAACCACCTTCGACTGCTCGCCGCGCTTGAGCTCGATGACGACGCGGGTGTTCTCGTCGGACTCGTCGCGCACGTCGCGAATGCCGTCGATTTCCTTGTCGGTGACGAGCTCGGCGATGCGGGTGACGAGCTTGGCGCGGTTGACGTAATACGGGATCTCCGTGATCACGATCTGCTCCATGCCGTTCTTGAGCTCCTCGGTGTGGGCCTTGCCGCGGGTGCGGACGATGCCCTTGCCGGTGCGCAGATAGCTTTCGATGCCCTCGCGGCCGGCGATGATGCCGCCGGTGGGGAAATCGGGCCCGCGCACGATCTGGCACAACTCATCGAGCGAGACGGAGGGCTTGTCGATGATGGCGCACGCGGCGTCGATGATCTCGCCGAGGTTGTGCGGCGGGATGTTGGTGGCCATGCCGACGGCGATGCCGGTCGAGCCGTTCATCAACAAATTCGGCAGCGCGGACGGGAGGACGGTGGGCTCGGTGGTCGACTCCTTGTAGTTGGGGACGAAATCGACCGTCTCCTCCTCGATGTCCTTGAGCAGATCCTCGGCGATGTTGTTGAGCCGGCACTCGGTGTAACGGTAGGCCGCGGGCGGGTCGCCGTCGACGGAGCCGAAGTTACCCTGCGGATCGATGAGCGGGTAACGCATGACCCAGTTTTGGGCCATGCGGACGAGGGTGTCGTACACGGAGGAATCGCCGTGCGGGTGGTAGTTTTTCAACACCTCGCCGACGACGCCGGCGCACTTGTCGAAGGACCGGTTGTGCAACAGGCCCTCGCGCAGCATCGCGTAAAGTATGCGACGCTGCACGGGCTTCAGGCCGTCGCGGGCATCAGGCAGGGCGCGCGAGATGATGACCGACATCGAGTAGTCGATGTAGGCCGTCTGCATGATGTCGGTGATGTTGGCCGAGGAGAGTTTCTCGTTCGCGGTGTACACGGGGAATACGAATTACGAATTATAAATGTAGAATGTAGAAACAGGAGCGGAATTCTTCATCCAGCATTCTGCCTTCTACATTAGCCGAAGGCGTTAGACGTCGAGGTATTGCACGTTCAGGGCATTGTCCTCGATGAACTGGCGGCGGGGCGGGACTTCATCGCCCATGAGCAGGGTGAACAACGCGTCGGCCTTGGCGGCATCGGCGATGTTGACCCGCAGCAGGCGGCGCTTGTCGGGATCCATCGTCGTCTCGAAGAGCTGCTTCGGATTCATTTCACCGAGACCTTTGTAACGCTGGATGGAGAGGCCCTTGCGGCCGAGACCGCGGATGTGCGTGAGAATTTGCAGCGGTCCATTCAGCTCGGTCTTCGTCTCGCTCTTGGCGCCGGGATTTTCGGTAACGACGTAGCGCGCGTGCTCCGTCGGCGTGAAGTGTTTGATCTCCAGCCCGGCGGCGGCGATGGCCTTGAGGAGCTTGGTCATTTCGGCCGACTCGAAGATTTCGTGGATCGTGATGCGCTTCGGCGTGGCGGGGGCGGCGGCGAATGGCGCAGCGGAGTCGGCCTTGGCGTTGTCGGCCTGCTCGAAGAGTCCGGCGTCGAGCCCGTGGAAGAGCACAAACGCGGCGCGCGCATCTTCGTCGCGGAGAAACTCGAAGGTCTCCTTGTTGCCCTCGCGGATGCGGGCCACGTAGCGCGGCAACTCCTGCGTGGCGAGGTCGTGCTGGTCGAGGTACTCGGTGAGCGAAGCGCCATAGCGGGTGACGCCGAGACCGAGTTTTTCGAGCGTGGCGAGCGTCTCGACGATCTTGTCGACCTGCGCCGGGGCGAACACGTGCTGGTCTTTGATGCGGGTGAGCGTGACGTCCTCGGAACCGAGTTCGAGGAGGATGCGGTTGAGCTGCTCGTCGTTGTCGATGTACTGCTCGCGCTTCTTGCGCTTGATGCGGTAAAGGGGCGGCTGGGCGATGTAAACGTAGCCGCGCTCGATCAGGCCGCGCATCTGGCGATAAAGGAACGTCAGCAACAGCGTGCGGATGTGCGAGCCGTCGACGTCGGCATCGGTCATGATGATGATCCGATGGTAGCGGACTTTGTCGGCGTTGAAGGAGCCCTCGGATTCGTTTTCCCCGCTGGGTTCGCCGATGCCGCAACCGAATGCGGTGATGAGCGTGCGGATTTCCTCGTTGGCGAGCACCTTGTCGAGGCGGGCCTTCTCCACGTTGATGACCTTGCCGCGCAACGGCAGGATCGCCTGGAAACGGCGGTCGCGGCCCTGTTTGGCGGAACCGCCGGCCGAGTCGCCCTCGACGATGTACACTTCGCACAGCGACGGATCGCGTTCGGAGCAATCGGCCAGCTTGCCGGGCAGACCGCCGCCGGAGAGCGCGCCCTTGCGCACCGTCTCGCGGGCCTTGCGGGCGGCCTCGCGGGCACGGGCGGCGTTGAGCGTCTTGTCGATGATGCGGCGGGCCACGGACGTGTTGGCTTCGAGGAAGAACCGCAGCTTCTCGCCGACGATTTTCTGCACGATGCCGTCGACTTCGCTGTTGGAAAGCTTGGTCTTGGTCTGGCCCTCGAAACGCGGTTCCGGGACTTTCACCGAGATGACCGCTGTGAGGCCTTCGCGCACATCGTCGCCGGTGAGCGCGGGGTCTTTTTCTTTGATGAGATTGTTGGCCTTGGCGAAGGCATTGACGACGCGGGTGAGCGCCGTGCGGAAACCGCTGAGGTGCGTGCCGCCCTCGATGTTAAAGATCGAGTTGGCGTAGGCGAAAACCTGCTCGTTGTACGTGTCGTTGTACTGGAGCGAGACGTCGACCACGGTGCCGGGCTTGGACGGATCGTTCTCGTCCGTCACGGTGTCGCTGAAAGTGATCGGCTTGTCGTGGAGGACGTTCTTGTTCTGGTTGAGGTAGCGAACGAACTCCGTGATGCCGTCCTTGAAATAGAACGAATCGCTCTTCTGCGAACGCTCGTCGGCGAGCAGGATGCGCACGCCGGGGTTGAGGAACGCCAGTTCGCGCAAACGCTTGGCCAGAATCTCGTACTGGAACTCCCGCGTGGCCTGGAAGATCTCCGGGTCGGGCTTGAACGTGATTTTGGTGCCGGTCTTCTTCGTGTCGCCGATCACCGCCATTTTCTGCGTGGTTTTGCCCTGGGCAAAACGCATCTGGTACACCTTGCCGGCGCGCCGCACCTCGGCGACGAACCACTCGGACACGGCGTTGACGCACTTGGCGCCGACACCGTGCAAGCCGCCCGACACCTGGTATGCGCCTTTGCCGAACTTGCCGCCCGCATGGAGATTGGTCAGCACGAGTTCGAGCGCCGGGATCTTGTACACCGGATGCGGATCGACCGGGATGCCGCGGCCATCGTCCTCGATCGAGCAGGAGCCATCGAGGTGGACGGTTACTTTAACCTCATGAGCGTAGCCCGCCAGCGCCTCGTCGACGCAGTTGTCGACGATCTCGAACACGCAATGGTGCAACCCGCGTTCGTGGGTGTCGCCGATGTACATGTCGGGGCGTTTGCGCACGCCCTCGAGGCCCTCGAGTTTCTGGATTTTGGAGGCGTCGTAAGACTCGGCGCCAGCCTTGGCGTTGGAGAGGTTTTGCGATTCGGAAGTGTCGGGCATGTCAGCGGAAAAACACGGTGAATTTGGAAAGGGAAAATTCACTGGAAAACTGGCGGTCTTGCGAGGGTTATTTTGGCCTATTTCTGACCCCGCCAACCGAGGGGGATTCCGGCACCCTCTCCCCTATCAGCGCAAAGGCGGCGGCGGCCGGCGGTCTGCGTTAGTTTATGTCCCTCCGCGATTAAAAAGTTTGCCGTGCTGCGACCGGCGATTACGTTGCATCTTCAGTGAAGCTATCCGTAAAAGTTGACTACGCCTGCCGGGTGCTGGCCCAGATTGCGCGCCTCCACGGGACCAACGAATTGGCCCATGTGGAATCGCTCGCGAAGGTCGAAGCCGTGCCCGCCAACTACCTCGCGCAAATCCTTTCCGAACTGCGTGAGGGCGACCTCATCACCAGCCGCCGCGGCAAGCAGGGCGGCTATGCCCTGGCCCGGTCGCCGGAGGACATCACGCTTTACGATATCGTTAAGCTGGTCGAAGGCGACGTGCTGGAGCTGAGCGGCGAGGACAAGGGTCAATCCGGCCGCCGCGTGCAGCAAATCTGGCGCGAAGTCCGCGAGACGTTGGAGCAGAAGCTGCGCAGCTATACGCTCGCCCAACTCGCCGAGCGCACGCCGGACGAGATGTACCATATCTGACGCCGGCGACCGCGCCGACGCGGCGGGAATTTCCGCACCGGGCGCAATTTAGAGTTGAGCGCGAGGACCGGAGCGGCCGGACTCTCGTGCCATGCTCCCGGTTATCGAAAAGCTGCTGATACTCCAAGCCCGCGACAAACAGCGCCGAGAACTCGAAAGCCAGTTGCTCGCCGCCCCCCGCGAAATCGCCAGCGTCGAAGCAAAAATCGCTACCGAGAAATCCGCCATCGAGACCGCCAAGGCCGAGCTTCTCGACTTGGAGACCAAGAAAAAGCTCCTCGAAACCGAAATTCAGGCCGCCGAGCAAAAGTGCGCCAAGTACCGCTCGCAACAACTTGAGGTGCGCAAAAACGACGAGTACCGCGCCCTCGGCGCCGAAATCGAGACCACCCAGGCTGAGATCGGCAAGCTGGAGGAGCAGGAACTCAGCGTGATGTACGCCATCGACGAGGCCAAAAAGAAGTTCTCCGCCGCCGAGGCCGTGATGAAGGGCAACATCAAGGGCTACGAGGCGCGCATCAATGCCCTGCGCGAGCGCGAAGTGAATCTTCGCACCGAGCTCGCCGCCGCCAAGGCCGATTGCGAACAGGCCCGCGGCCCCGTCGGCGAACCCGCCCTGCGCCTTTACGACCGCATTTGTCTGCACCGTTTCCCTGCCTGCGTGCCCGTCCACGCCGGCAAGTGCGGCGGCTGCCACCTGAAGATTTCCAGCGAAGTCGAGTCCGCCTCCCGCGGCAAAACCGGCGAGATCGCCACCTGCGATCAGTGCGGTCGCATCGTCTGGTGGGAAGCCTGACACTTCGCGCCTGACCGGCGAAATCCGCGACCCCATGCGCGCAGCGGCCCGGATGCTCCTCGGTTTGACGCTGGCGGCCGTCGCTCGCGGAGCCGAGCCGGCCACGCCTGCCGCGCCCCGCGCTCCCTGCCGGATCGAAGTCGTTGAAACCGGCAGCGGCTGGCCCGTCCCGCTGGTCGAGTTGCGCACCACGCATCAAGTGCGCTTCGTCACCGACAACGCCGGCGTCATCGCGTTCGATCTCCCGGAGTTGATGGGTGTGGAAACCTGGTTCGACATCCGCGGCGACGGTTACGAGCGCCCGAAAGACGGTTTCGGTTATCGCGGCGTGCGCCTGCGCCCCGAGCCCGGCGCGACGCTCCGCGTGGAAGTGACGCGCACCAGCATCGCCAAACGGCTCGGCCGGATCACCGGCGGCGGTCGTTTCGGCGAGAGCCAGCGCACCGGCCGCGATCTCGCCGAGCGCGAAACCGGCGTGCTCGGCGCCGATACCGTGCAAAACGCCGTGCACAACGGCCGCATGTTCTGGGCCTGGGGCGACACAATCCTGCCGCATTATCCGCTCGGAATTTTTCATGCCACCGGCGCGACGACTGCGGTGCGCCCGCTGGAAACGTTCACCCCGCCGCTGCGGTTGCAGCTCGATTACTTCACCGACCGCGACCACCGGCCCCGCGCCATCGCGAAGATGCCCGGCGAAGGCCCGACGTGGCTCACCGGCTGCGCCAGCCTGCCCGCCCGAGACGGCCGTGCCCGGCTCGTTTCCACCTACCACAAGGTCAAGGGCTGGCTCGACGTGTACGAAGCCGGCCTCTGCGTTTGGAACGAAGCCACTGAGAGCTTCGAGCCCTTTCGCGTGATTTGGAGCCGGTCGGAAAAGACGCCCAAACCGCCGCCCCTGCCGGAGGGACACACCGTGCGCTGGCGCGATGCCGCCGGCAAAGAGTGGATTTTGTTCGGCAATCCGCTGCCCACGTTGCGCTGCCCGGCGACCTTCGAGGCATGGCAAGATCCGGCGACGTGGGAAAAACTCGTTCCGCAGGAAACCATCGCCGTCGCCGCGTCCCCAACCGCCCGCGTCAAGCCGCACGGCGGCGCCATCGCGTGGAGCGCGTACCTGCGGCGCTGGGTCGCGGTGTTCACGGAATTTGCCGGCAAGACCTCCTCGCTCGGCGAAATCTGGTACGCCGAAGCCGACACGCCGACCGGCCCCTGGGGCTCGGCGGTGAAGGTGCTCTCGCACGAAAATTACACGTTCTACAACCCCGCGTGGCACCCGGAATTCACGCCCGAGGATTCGCCCGTGCTGCTCTTCGAGGGCACGCACACGCGCGAATTCGCCAACCGGCCCGCGCCGACGCCGCGACACGATTACAACCAAGTCCTGTACCGGCTCGATCTCGACGACCCGGCGCTGCACCCGGCGGCGAAGGCCGCGGTCACTCCCACACCGTAGGCGATTACCGGCGCGCCGCGTCCGCCGAGGTGGCGCGCACCATGGCGTCGAACTCCCGCGCGGTGTCGAACATCGCCACGATGTTGTCCGCGGGCACGTTGGCCTGAATGTTGTGCACCGAGGCGAACACCTGGCCGCCGCCGCGCGCCAACACGCCCACGTGCGCGCGCACCTCCGCGGCCACCTGCTCCGGCGTGCCGAAGGTCAGCGTGTTCTGGCAGTCGCACGCGCCGCCCCAGAAGATCAGTTTGTCGCCAAACGCGTCCTTGAGTCGCTGCGGGTCCATGCCGACCGCGGTCGTCTGCACCGGATTGAGGATGTCGACGCCCATCTCGACGATGGCGGGCAACAGCCCGAAAATAGCGCCGTCGGAGTGCAGCAGCACTTTCCACGAGGTGTGCGCGTGGATCCAGTCGAGGCCGCGCTTGTACGCCGGCAACACCAGCTCGCGAAACATCCCCTCGGAGAGAAACTGCGACGCCTGCGTGCCAAAATCGTCGCAGATCTGTACCACCTGCACCCGGTCGCCCACCGCGCCGTGAAAACGCCGGAGGTTGTCGAGCCACGCGTCGACCAGCAGGCCGTACAACTCCTGCACGTACTCGGGCTCGGAGGCGAACGTCATCATCCACTCCTCCAGCCCGCCCTGCCCGATGCCGTTGAACAGCTCGTACGGCGGGCCGAACGCCGCGACGATGGCCTTGTCGGTGCCGGTGTAGAGCGCCTCGGCTTCGCGGTGGTAATACTCCATCGTCGCATCGTCCACCGTCGGCGGCCGCCACGTGCTGAGGTCGGGATGCGCCGCACCCGGATATTTTTCGTAACGGTCGAAATAAAATCCGCCGTGCGGCATGCGCGCGATCACTTCGCCGCGCCGCGTGAGGACCCAGCTGCCGTCGGCCTCCGTCTCGGGATTGAAACCGCCCGGCACCTCGACACGCGTGCCATCAAACAACGTACAGGGCTTCCACGCCTCGTTGCGAATCCCGAACGCCACCTGCGGACGTTGCAACGCCACGCAGTCCGCGCCGAAGCGCTCCGCCACCTGCTGCTCGATCTCGGCGAGCATCTGAAAAAGATCGTACACTCGCACCGGCCGCCCGGTGTTCACGCCGAGGCGCTCGCGCAGCCGGTGATAGGCCACGGCGGCGATGCCGCTCTGGCGGGTGCCGCCGCAATCGACCGGCAGGCGGTCGACGGGCCGGCGATGCAGCGTGTTCAAAATGCGTTCGCGGGAGTTCATGCGGGAAAAGTTGTTTCGGAAAACGCGTACGTCGCAGCCGGCGTGCTCACAAAGATCCGCCGCCAGGCCGCGGCATCCACACCGACGGCGCGCAACTGCGCGGTGAAATCTGTCAGCAGAAAACTCAACCCGGGCGCGCCGCCGTAGTTTTTCCAGTAGGCGCGCCGCGCGGCGTCCATGCCGAGCATGATCTGGTCGGGGAACTCCGGCAGCAGCGCCGCCACCAGATCGAGCGTCGGGTTGCCCTGCCCCGGCTTCCAGCGAAACGCGCTGTCGTACTCCACGCGCACCCCGCTCGCGAGAATCTCGCGGTGGTAGGCCACATCAGGCCGGCGGTCGAGGTGTGAGAGGCACACATGGCGCAAATCCACGCCGAGCGCGCGCAAGCGTTCGACCTGTTCGAGACCGAGCTCGCCCTGCTCGGTGTGCGTGAGGATCGGCGCGCCGGTGCGGCGATGCGCATCCGCCGCCGCCGCAAAAATGCGGCGCTCGCGTTCGGTCCAGGCGCGGTCGGTGGCGATCTTGATCAAGCCGGCGCGGTGCGGCGTGCGCACGACCAACGGTCCGTTGTAATCGTGCGCGTCGATGCCTTCAGCGATCTCCGCCACGAACAGCGCGGCGAGCTGCTCCTCGGTGTAAAACCCGCCCCAGTGGCCGGGATCGTAGTATTTCGCGAGATGCAGCCCGGTCGGGCACACCAGATGCACACCGCTCGCGCGCGAGATGGCGGCGAGTTTGCGGACGTTGCGCCCGGAGTCGCACGGCATCGAATCGATCATCGCCCGGCCGCCGTCGGCATGAAACTGCTTCAGCTCGGCGGTCGCGGCTTCCGTCGAATCGAGAAGAAAATCCGGCGTCTGCGCCGTCGTGTAACTCGCGTCGATCACGACGTGCTCGTGGGCATAACACACGCCAAGCTCGGCCGCCGGGATGTCGCCCAGTACGGTGCGGACAAAACTCACGTCGCCGCCTCCCGGTTTTTCCGCCACTCCGCCGCCGCGGTGAACGCGCGCTTCGCCGGCAGCTCCAGCACCGCGCCCTCGGCGCGCAATCGCGCCTGCAACTCCGCGACCGGCACGGCCCGCGCGCCGCAATCCTGCTCCAACGACAACCGCGCCGCTGTGCCCGCCGCCTGGCCCATCGCCATCGTCTGCGCCATGGAGCGACACGAGGCGTGCGCGTCATGCGTCGCGCTGAAACAGCGGCCGACCACCCACGTTTCTTCGCGGCCTCGCGGCACGAGCGTCCGGTACGGCACGTCATACGCACCGCCGTCGGGCACGTAGCCCCACACCGTTTCCTCGCCGCCGCCCGGGAGCGAGCGGTGGTCCTCGATGGGCGCGCCGCACAGCAGCACGCGGTCGGAAAAGCGCGCCGCGTTCAGACAATCCTCCCGCGTGAGCCGGTATTCGCCGTACACGCGTCGCGTCTCGCGCACGCCAATCTGGTGCGAAAGGCCGATGATGTTGGCCGCCGCGAAACCCGGCACGCAGTCGCGGAAAAATTGCTCGTACACGAACGCCTGCCGCCGGCCCTCCGCCTCGGCGGCCGCGAGCTGCTCGAAATCGGTCGCATCCACATCGGCCACGCGCACCGCCACGGTGGAGATGCAGCCGACGGCGTTCATCGGATGCAGGCTGCCGGTCTTGCGCGGAAGCGCGTGCGTGCCGCGCTCAACCGCCTCCGTCATGCGTTGCACGAGCATTTTTCGTCCGCCCGCCGCCTCGTACGCGGCGAGGTCGACGTTGCTCATGCGGAAAATGGTCGTGAGCGTCTGCGCCGGTTCGAGCTCGCCGGCTTTCTCGCAGGGGAAACCCGCCAGATGGCAGAGATCGGCATCGCCCGAGGCGTCGATGAAACGCCGCGCCGCGATCCGGAAAAAGCCGCGTTTGGTCGAGATGATAACTTCGCGCAACCCGCCGTCCGCCCCGGCACGCGCGTCGACGAGCGTCGCATGCAACAGCACGCGCACGCCGGCGGCCGCGAGCAATTCGTCCCAGACGAGCTTCAAGCGCTCGGGGTTGTAGTTCACGCCGGTGCCGGCGCCGTAGGTGTTGGGCCGGAGAAAAATCGCGCCGGCGCGGTCCAGCGTGTCGACCACGCGGTCGGGCAGTCCACCGACGACTTTCCGCGGAAATTCACCCGGCGTGAAGAAGCCGTAGAACGTATCCAGCATCTGCGTGCTGGAGCCGCCGGCGAAACCATAGCGTTCCACCAGCAGCACGCGGTGGCGCCCGCTCGCGCTCGCCGCGAGCGCTGCGCAGCAACCGGCCGAGCCGGCGCCGGCGACCAGAATGTCAGTCTCCGCGAGCAGCGGAATGCGGTCGTGCTGGAGTGGTGAGGACATCAGGCGGCGGGTTGTTGATAAAGTTTCGCGATGCGTCCCGCATGCTCGTCGAATGCCGCCTCGAAGAGTTCCGCCGAACGTTTCGCGCCGACGAGGGCCGCGCCGGTGAGCACCTTCGGCGGTTGCCCCGCGCGCGTGAGTCGCAACGCCACCTCGGCCTTGATCGCGTTGACCAGCAGACAGCCGCCCACGGTGGAGCCGGGCGCGACCGGCGTGTCGAGCCCGTCGATCTGCACCCTCGCGTCGCCCACCGGCGCGCCGGTGTCGAGCACGAGGTCGGCGAAATCCTGGAGCTTTTTGCCGCCGGGATGCCGGCTCGGGCTCGCCTCGGAATGCACGCGACTGACGATGGCGACGACGCGCACGCCGCTGCGCCGAAACAGCTCCGCCATCTCGATGGGCACGACGTTGCAGCCGCTCGACGAGACGATGAACGCCGAGTCCTGCGCGGAGAGCCGGTAGTTGCGCAGAATGCGTTCCGCCAGCCCGCTCACGTTTTCCAAAAACATCGCCTGGCGCTGTCCGTTGGCGCCGACGACCAGATTGTGAAACGAGAGCGAGAGCTCGACGATGGGATTGAAGCCGGGAAACGAGCCGTAGCGCGGCCACATCTCCTCGACCATGATGCGCGAGTGGCCGGAGCCAAATGCGTGCACCATCCGGCCGGCGAGAATCGAGGCGGCAAACCAGTCCGCGGCCTGGGCGATGGCGGGCAGTTGCTGCTCGACGGTGGCCAGCAGGCCCCGGCAGCGATCGAGATACGTTTGAGAAGGCGTCATGGAGAAATTGTCTGTTGCGCGCGATACGCCGCGCCGTAGGCACCGGCCCAGTCGCCAAGCTGCGCGGGCACAATGCGCACGCGATGACCCGCGGGCCGCCATTCGACCTCGTCGAGCACGGCCGCAAGCGGTGTGAACAACGCCGTTCCAGCCTGCGCGATGCCGCCGCCGATCACCACGGCCTCGGGATCGCACACGTTGACGAGCGAAGCGATGGCGCAACCCAGCGCGCGGACCGACTCCAGCCAGAGGCGCGCCGCCTCGGTATCGCCGCGTTCGTAGGCCTGCACCAGGGCGTGCGTGCTGGCGAAGCGTCCGCCGCTGCGCGCCTGCACGGTGCATTCGCCAATTTTATCTTCGAGACTGCCGGGGATGCGCGTGATGTCGGGCGCACCATGTGGATCGAGCGAGATGTGGCCGAGATGACCGGCGCGCCCGATCTTGCCGCGCAACAGCCGGCCGTCGCTCAACACCGCGCCGCCCACGCCCGTGCCCAGCGTGACCATGAACACATCGCGCAGCCCGCGCGCCGCACCCTGCCAGACTTCGCCAAGCAAGGCTGCGCCGGCATCGTTGAGCACGGGCACCGGCGCCGGTGTCGCGAGAAAGTTGGTCCAGTCCCAGCCTTCGAGCCCTTGGAGCCGGCCCGGCATGAAAGCGATGGAGCGCTCATCCAGTGCCGCCAGCCCGGGCGCGGCCAAACCGATGCGTGCCGGAGGACCGCCGAGCTGGTTGGCGCACGCGGCCACGAGCGAGCGGACCGCCGCCGCCCACGCCGGCACGCCGTCGACCGATTGCCCGTCGCGCGTCGGCGCGGTTTGCCGAAAACATTCGCGCCCGTCCGCCAGCGCGAAAGCCACGGCCTTCACGTTGGTGCCGCCGAGATCGATTCCGAGGATGTACTGCATGGCTGCCTTCATTCGTTGGGATACTGGCCTTCGCTCACTGTCCAGCCGCCGTCGACCGCGAGCACCTGCCCGGTGACGAAGCGCGACTCGTCGGACAAAAAGTAAACCACCGCCGCATCGCAGTCCGCAGGCTGGCCGATGCGTCCGCCGTCGAGCGGTTGCTTTGTGGCGATGAACTGCCGGATCTGTTCATCGCCCGCCGCGCGGCGCGACATCGGCGTCTCGACCAGCGCGGGCGCGAGCACATTGGCGCGGATGCCTTGCGGCGCGTAATGCGCGGCAATGGCCTGGGTGAAACCGAGCACGGCGGACTTGGCCGCCGCGTAACCGTGCGTTGCGAAAAACCGCGGCGACGGCGACCAACCGAGCACCGAGCCGAGATTGAGAATCGCGCCGCCCCGGCCTTGTTGGAGAAAATGCCGCACGGCCGCGCGGTTCGAGTAAACCAACGGCGTGAGATTCAAATCGATGACGGCGCGCCAGCCCTCGTCGGTCAGCTCGTGCAGCGGCCCGTCGCCTTGCCGCCGCGCGCTGCCGCCGGCAACGTGGTACAACCCGTCGCAACCGCCGAAATGCGCGACGGCCTCGGCGATGGCCCGCGACGCGGTCTGCGGATCGGCGGCGTCGCCGACCACCGCGACCACATGCGCCGCGCCACCCAGCTCCGCGACCGCCGTCGTCGCACTCTCGGTCTCGCGGCCCACCACCACCAGCCGCGCACCGGCGGCGACACAGGCGCGGGCGGCGGACAGCCCCAGGCCGCCGGTTCCCCCGACGATCACGATGACTTTGTTGGCCAATGCGGCAGACGACATGCGGACCAGCCTGCCCGGCACAACCGCGCGGACCAATCATTATGTCATCGCTTTTTTCAATAACTGATATGAAAACTCCGCGCATGGCTCGTCCACGCAGCGCCCACACTGTTTCCGTAAAGGAGAAACTCATCGCCCGATTGCGCGACGGGTTTCACCGGCCGGGCCAGCGTTTCTTCTCCAACCGCGCGCTGTGCGACCATTTCCAGATCAGCTACCAGACGGCGCACCGGTTGATCGCCGAGCTGCAAGCGGAAGGCTGGCTGGAGCGGCGTCCCGCCTCCGGCACCTACGTCGCCGGCCCGACGGCCGAGCTGGGGGGGGCGCAACTGATCTTCCATCCGCGCAGCCGGAAGGCGGACAGCTTCGGCGCGCGCTTGCTGGCCGAGCTGCGCGCAGCACTGACCGCAGTCGGGATCAAAGCCGACGTCGCGTGGGGCGAACCCGACCTCGCGCCGCGCGCGGACCGCCTGCCCGTGTTTTGGGAATGTCCCGAGCTGGCCGCCGCCAGCGCGGCGCAGCGGCGATTTGTCGTGCAGCTCAACGACCGGCCGCCACCGGGTCTCGCGGCCAATTTCGTCGACAGCGTTTCCACGGACGATTTCTCGGGCGGCGCGGCGGCGGCGGAATTGCTCCGCCAGGTGGCGCCGGCGCGGCGGCTCGCGGTGCTGGCCGGACCGCGCGGCGACCGGCGCAGTCAGCAACGCGTGGCGGGATTTCAAACGCAGGCGGCCAAGGCCGGCGTGTACTGGGCGGACACGTGGTACGCAGAAGACGCGGCGCGACTCGCTCCGCGCCTGGTGAGCCAGCACTGGGGCGGCGTGTTTTGTTGCAACGACCGGCTGGCCGAGGCGTTTCTCGCCGCGTGCGCGCGGGCCAAACAGCCGGCGCCGCCGCTGGTGGGCTTCGACGATGCGCCCGTGGCGGAGCGGTTGAATCTCACAACCATCGCGATTCCGTGGCGCGAGATCGTCGCCGGCGCGGTGGAGGTGGTGCAACGGCGGCTCGCCGGCGCGACTGGACCGGCCGCGCAGCTGATTTTCACGCCGCGGCCGGTGTTTCGCGCCACGCTGCCGGCGCGACGCGAATAGCCGCAATGACAGACTCAGGAAGCGAGCAATTGCGTCAAAGTGGCCGCGTCGCGCACGAGTTGCTCGGGCTCGTCGCCCTGCACGAATTCGAGCATGGCGTAGCGATCGCCGGGCAGCTTTTGCACGGTGTCGAAATACGTCCGCCACGGAGCGACGCCCTCCGCGAGCGTGCCGCGCACCCCGACGGCCGGCCAGTGAAACACGTGCACATTGGTCAGCCGGGGCAGCATCGGCACCAGACCTGCCTGCGCTTCCGCCGGCGCCTGGCCGATGATGGGCTGCCAGTAGTTGTAGACGTTGGGATGGTTGACCTCGGTCAGTAACCGGAGCGTCGAGTCCACTGAGTCCGTCAGGGTGTTGGCGTGGAATTCCAATGAAATGGAGATGCGCTGCGCAGCGGCCAGACCGGCGATGCGGCGCAGATCGTCCGCGACCTGCCGCCGGCCCTCGGGCGAAGTTTCCGCCGAGCCCGCCCCGCCCGCCCATACGCGGATTGTCGGTGCGTGAAGTTCGGCCGCAGACGCCAGCACTTTGTCGAACGACAGCCCCGACGCCTCACTCAGACCCACGCGGTAATAGGAGCCGTAGGCCGCGACGGTGAGTCCGGCGGCGACGGTGCGATCACGCACTTCGCGCGCTTTCGCCAGATCGCCGTGGGGCACATGGATGTCGCCACCCCATTCGACACCGCGCAGTCCGGCGCGGACCATCAACGCCACGATTTCTGCGGGCGCTAGTTTGCGAAAGGTTACCGATACTAGACCAGGAATGATCATGTTTTAAAAACGACGTTGCCGCACCCGCGAACGCCGAAGCAAGCGGGAAGCGGCCAACAAACAGCCGCGCGCGGCGTTCACGGTTTCTCCGCTTGCAGCTCGATCCACTCGCCGGCGATCGCGGCGGCCATGCGCGCGTCGATCGTGCGACCGGCGACTGTGAGTTTTGCGCCAGCGGGATTGAACACCACCGTGGATGTCTGCCCCTGCCAGACGATCTTGTACGCTGCGGCCTGCTGGCTGGCATCGCCCGTCACTTCGACGGGTTCGAACTGGATCGCCGGCGGCGTCTCGCCGCGGAACGGCAGCAGCAGCGTGGTGAAGGTGATGGGGCGCTGATCGCCGACGTTGCGCCACTGCATGGCGGTGAGCCGGTGGCGCTCGTTGGACATCCCGTGCGACGGCGCGTTGGGATAATCTTTCTTTTCGTAGTCCACCTGCGTCGTGAGCCGGCGCAGCTCCTCCGGCCGGGCCTGTATGACCAGACAACTCGGATCGCCCTCCAGACAGGCGCGCCCTTCGCCGAGGACGCGGAACGGCCGCACACCGTGCAACACGTGCGAGGCTTGGAAAATATACTCCTTGGCGCTGACGGTATCGTGCATCACCCAGAAATCGGGCTTCACGTAAACGATCTGCCGCTGCACGCGTGCCTGCGAGTATGCGCCGTGCCAGCCGCTGAAGAAATCCGCCGCCGGCGTGGACCGCCAGAGGACGTCCTGGCCGGCGTGCTCCTTGCGGTTCATGGGAATATTCTCGAGCACGATCTGGTTGTGCGACGCCTCGCTGCGAAAGAACGGATCGAGCGGGTTGTCGTAGGAACCGAAACGGCCCACCTCCTCGATCAACGGCTGACCGTAGCGCCAGATCGAGAAATCGAGCAGATCCATGTGGGTGTGGCCGCCGCCCCAGCCGCCGAAATTGACGCTGAGGAACGGCGCGTCGGCCGCGTCGCCCGCCCGCATGAACGCGTAACCGCTCGGCCGCAGGATGGCAGACTGCGTGCGGTCAATACCGAGCACGCCGGGTTGCGCCGCCAGCTCGGGAAAAAAGTCTTTCGCTTCGGCGATGATGTGCTCTGCGGAGGCGATACCGCCGTCGCCATAGTTGAGCGAGAACAAGCCGGGCGCAGTCGTGAGCGCGAACCACTGGTAGCCGCGCTGGAGGAAGGTTTGCCAGTAGGCCAGCGCCGGTGCGTCGAGACTGCGGTAGCGCTTGGCGGTGTTGTAGAATTCCGCCATCGCGCCGAGCGACATGTGGCCATAGCCCCAGCAACGCTCGCCGTGTCCGCCGTCGGCGAAGAAATCCTTCTCTGCGTGCGCCCGCAAAGTCGCGAGCGCCTTCTGTCGCCAGGAAGCGGATTCGCCGAACTCCGGAAACGCCACGCCGAGGTGGTAGAGCGACACCGCGCCGACGATCTGCCAGTTGCCCGGGCGGTAGTCGTCCTGCATGCGATGCAGGGCGCGCGCGAAGCCGATGAGCAACTTCAGCAGCGCCTCGCGCCCGTCGGTGTCGAGCGCGGGATCGCCCGCGAGCGCCGCGTAGGCCGGAATCATGATGTGCGACTTGGCCCGCGCGCCCAGCTCGTAGTACACCGGGTGCAGACCGGCGATGCGCAAGACGAGCTGGTTGCGCTGACCGTAGTACTGTTTGACGATGGCGATGAAATCGTCGCGGTACTTGGTCTCCTGGGTGGCGACGAAATGATCGATTTCCGGACGCAGCCAGCCGAGGTAATGGAAGCCGTACTGGCCGGAGCGGCCGAAGTTGGCGTTAAAATCGATGACCGGCCCGAACTGGATGGTCTGGTTGGCCCAGCCGACGATCTCGCGCCGCAGCACCTTGTCCGCACTCTCCCGGCGGATGCGGGCCGTGCGATCGGAACCCTTGCTGACAATGCGCTCCCGGTAGTCGGCGGCCTCGGCGGCCAGTGTGCCGCGATGGTACTCGCCCATCAGCCGGTAAGCAGTGTCGCGCTGGCCGGACTTGCCGGCGGCGATGGCGGCCGCGATGGCGGCCGCGAGCTCCGGCCTGGCTTCGATCGAAGACCAGAAGTCTTCCTCGGTGATGTTGGCGATATGTTGCTTGAAATAATCGTCCATGACTTGGGCGCCAGCGCTCAGCGTAAGCACCAAGCCCAGGCAGCAGAGACGAATGACGGCGCGCATGAAGGAATAGGCGGGAGGGATGTGCATAGCAGGGACCGGCGACAAGGCGGCTGATAGTGCCGACATGCCCCCGAAAGTAACCATAGGTATACTTATGCGGCGGACGCCGCAATCCGCATTTTTTCAGACCTCCGTAGCGGCTGGTGCACTGGCAGTTCGCGTTTGCTTCTCGTGGCCGCCGCGATTGAAAGAACTTCACCAATCCCCCTACCCAACGCACATGAAATCCGCCTTGTTCCCTCTCGCCGCCTGCTTCGCCTGGCTCGCCCCGCTGGGGCTGCCTGCCGCCGACCGTCCTTTCTACGGCGATCCGCCCGACCAGACTCATCCCTGGGCCATTCACGATCTCAACCGGCCGCAGCCCAAGCTGGTCACGCCCGGCACCTTCAGCTCCGCAGAGCAACCCGGCCGGCCGCCTTCCGATGCCATCGTGCTCTTCGACGGCACGGCGGAAGCGTTGAACAAATGGGAGTCCGACAAACCCGAGGGCGGCCCCACCAAGTGGATCGTCAAAGATGGCGCGATGGAATGCGTGCCGAAGTCCGGCTACATCCGCACCCGGGAACAATTCGGTGACTGCCAGCTGCACGTCGAGTGGGCCGCACCCACCAAAGTGGAAGGCGTGAGCCAGCAACGCGGCAACAGCGGCATCTTTCTGATGGGACTCTGTGAAGTGCAGGTGCTCGATAACTACAACAATCCCAGCTACGCCGACGGCTCTGCCTGCTCGGTTTATAGCGTCAATCCGCCGCTGGCCAACGCGCTCCGGCCGCCGGGCGAGTTTCAGGTGATCGACATCGTTTTCCGCCGCCCGTTGTACCAGGACGGCAAGCAGATCGACCCGGGTTACATCTCGGTTTTCTGCAACGGTGTGCTCGTGCAGGATCACACGCCACTCGAAGGCCCCACCGGGCACAAGGCGCGCGCCGTCCCCGGTCCGTTCCCCGAGAAAGGTCCGCTCAAACTGCAGGACCACGGCAATCCCGTTCGCTTCCGCAATATCTGGTACCGCCCGCTGCCGCCGCGCGCCGCCGAGGGTGGCACGGTGGGCATCCTCTCGCCCGCCGCTACTGAGGCGACGCGCCGGGAAACTGCCGCCGCCCTCCGGGCCGATGCCGCCAAGCTGGCGGACAAACCGGTCGCACAGATGTTGCGGTTGGCCGAGTCGCTCGTGTACGCACCCGATGCCGCCGCGGCCAGCTCGGTCGAGCAGATGGCCGCGACTTACCTCGCCGGATTAAAAGCCACCCCGGAAGCTGAACTGGAGGCGAAAAAGGAAGACGCGAAGACCGTGCTGCAGGCCTTCCAGTATCTCGTGAAATTCAAGTTCCTGCCGGAGACCTTCGCGCCGAAGGCCGAGCTGGACGCCTTCGTTAAAAGCCGCGGCTGGGACAAGGCCAAGTAAGCCGTCCGTCACCGTCCCCTCCGCTCCAAGTTGCGGAGCGAGGGGACCGAATGCCGGGATCGCCGGACTGGGTTCGTGTTGGCAATGTCGGCGCTTTGCCCTACAACCGCGCCGACCCGCATCCACCGCCACGCCATGAGCTACCTGCCTGCGCCGACACCTCGCCCGCATTGGCGGCATTTTGCCCTCAATATCGTTTCGCCGGCGATCCTGACCTTCGTGCTGTTTTTCGGCCTGATCTTCGCCGTCATCCTGCCGACGATGCGCAAGAACATCGTTGAGCGGAAAAAGGAGATGATCCGCGAATTGACGCAGGCCGCGTGGAGCGAGCTGGCCAGCCTGCATGCGCAGGAACAACGCGGCGCACTCACCCGGGAGGCGGCGCAGCAGGCGGCGGTCGCGCGTATCCAGGCCATGCGGTACGGCGATGAGGGGAAGGACTACTTCTGGATCTCCGACCAGGCGCCGCGCATGATCATGCATCCCTACCGGCCCGATCTGAACGGCCAGGATCTGACGGGGTATTCCGATCCTGCCGGGAAAAAATTGTTCGTGGAGTTCACCCAGGTCGTGCGCGCGCAGGGCGACGGTTACGTGGATTACTTGTGGCAGTGGAAGGACGACGAGAAGCGGGTGGTGCCAAAACTCTCTTACGTGAAAGGCTTCCCGCCGTGGGGCTGGATCGTGGGCACCGGCATTTATCTCGAAGACGTGCGGGCGGAAATCAGCCAGATGATCCAACGCGTGCTGCAGGTCTCCCTTGGGTTTTCCGTGATCGTCGCCACGCTGCTCGCGTACATCGCGCGACAGGGTCACCGGCTGGAACGCGACCGCTGGCAGGCGGAAACGGCACTGCGCCAGTCGGAGGAAAAATACCGCCTGCTCGTGGAGAGCGCCTCCGAGGGTGTGCTGCTCGTGCTGCAAGACCGGCCGGTCTACGCCAACCGCACCTTGCTCGGCCGGCTGGGTTACACCGAGCAGGAGCTCACCGAGCTGACGCTGGAAGCGCTGGTCGAGACCGTGCCCACCGGCAGCGCCAGCGAGAAACGCGCCCGGCTGCGCGCCAAGAACGGCGAGGCCGCCGACGTGCTGCTCGCCATCACGCCCGTCACCATCGGCGAGAAGCCCGGCCAGATGTGGTCGATCAAGGACGCCTCTGCGCGCCGGAAAACCGAGGAGACGCTGGCCCGCCTGCTGGCCGATCTGCAAAGCATGCTGCCGCTGGCCACGCGCTCGCTGAAGAATTCGTCGGTCACCCTGCTCACCTGCGCGCTCGACACGCCCATACACCAGGCCGCCGCAGCCATGGCGCGGGCCAAAACCAGCGCGATCCTCGTGCAAGGGCCCTCCGGCGAGCCGATCGGCATCGTGACGGATCATGATTTGCGCAATCGCGTGCTCGCCGCCGCGAAGAATCCGGCCCAGCCCGTCTCCGCCATCATGACCGCACCGCTCGTGCGCATTGCGGATCGCGCCCTGCTGTTCGAGGCAGCGCGGGTGATGCAGGAACAACACGTGCAGCATCTCGTGGTGACGGACGAACAGGGCGCCACCCGCGGTGTGCTCACCGGCACCGAGATTCTCCACGCGCAACGCCACGCCATCGGCGCGCTTCTGGGCGAGATCCAGGAGGCCAAAACGCCGGAGGAGCTCAAAGACTGCCGCAGCAAACTGCCCGTGTTCATCAAGGCGCTGCTGGAAAGCGGCGCGCGCGTCGAAAGCATCACCCGGATCATGACGACCGTGTCCGACGCCATCCTCGGGCGGTTGATCGCGTTGGCGGAGGCCGAGCTGGGACCACCGCCGGCCCGCTACGCCTTCGTGGCGCTGGGCAGCGAGGCGCGCGAGGAGCAGACCCTCGCCACCGATCAGGACAACGCGATCATTTTTGCCGACGTGCCGCCCGAACGCAGCGAGGCCGTGCAAGCGTACTTCCTCCAACTCGGCGAAAAAGTCTGCGGCTGGCTCGACCTGATCGGCTACCGGCGCTGCCGCGGCGAAGTCATGGCGTGCAACCGCAAGTGGTGCCAGCCGCTCGCCCGGTGGCGGGAGTATTTCGCGGAGTGTGTGACCGCGGCCCGGCCGCAGGATCTGCTCGATGTGAATGTGTTCTTCGATTTTCGCTGCGCCCACGGCGAGAGCGACCACGTGGCCCGGCTGCGCGAGCACCTGCACGGCCTGCTCGAAGGCGAGGGCAAAAACACGTTCTTCTTCCACCTCGCGCAAAGCACGCTGCAATTCCGCCCGCCGCGGGGGTTCTTCGGCAACATCCAGCTGGAGGCCGCGGGCGAGCACGCCGCCGCCTTCAACATCAAGGCGGCCATCATCCCGCTGGTGAACTTTGCGCGCATTTATGCACTGCAAAACCGCCTGCCCGAGACCAACACGCTCGAACGCCTGCACCGTCTGCGCGATCGCGAGCTGCTGCTGCCTTCGAGCCACGACGAGCTCGTGCAGGCGTACACCGCGCTGATGCAGATGCGCCTCACCCACCAGGCGGCGCAGTGGCATCGCGGCGTGCCGCCCGACAACCATCTCGACCTGGAAGAACTCACCCAGCTTGAGCGCTCGGTGCTGAAAAAAGTGTTCGCCGACATCACCGTCTTCCAGGCCCGCATGCAGACGGACTTCGCGCGCACCGCCTGACGCGCACCGCCATGACCGCCATCCGCCACCGCTCCCGCCCGCCATGCGCGTTCTGATCGTCGGCGACGTGCATGGCCGCCACCGCGAACTGGCCGCGAGTCTGGCGCAGGCGCAGACCGATTACCGCATCGCAGCCGCCATCCAGGTTGGCGATTTCGGTTTCTACAAACCGCTGTTTTCCGGCGCGGCGCGTATCCGTTATCCGGTGCCACTGCATGTGATCGACGGCAACCACGAGGATCACGCCTGGCTGCGGCGCGCGCTGCTGACCGGCGCGGCGCGCGCGTGGCGGCTGGAGCTCAACCTGCATTATCAGTCGCGCCCGTCACTCATCACCCTGGGGGCTTCGCGCATCGGATTTCTCGGCGGGGCGCTGCACGCCGACCGTCCGCAAAAGCACAACTGGCTGAGCGGATTTCCCAACTACATCCTGCGGCGGCAGCGCGAGCAGGCGGTGACGCTGTTTAATCGCGAGCGACCGGAGCTCATCGTGACGCATTCCTGCCCGACGCGACTTGGCATCGGTATGCGGGCGGCGGCGGAGCTGCGGCCCAGCGTGGCGGAGCACATTCTGGCGGCGGGGTTCGACCCCGGCCCGGAGCACGATTGCGGCGAAGTCGAGCTCAGCCGCCTCTGGGGCGAGCTGACGTACCGGCCGCGCGCCTGGGTCTTCGGCCATTTCCACCGCGCCCATGAGGCCACGGTGGAGGGCACGCGTTTCATCGGTCTGAGCGACGATTTGACGTCGCCCGACCGGACTTGGGTCATCTGGGACACCGAGGAGAAATTGCTCCTGCGGTGTCCCGTCGATCCAAGCCGCGCCGGTTAAGCGGCGGGCTTGGCTTCGGGCCGCGGCGTGAGCAGCGACACCACAATCAACACGAGGAAGCCGAGCGGGATGGTGATGATCGCTGGCTGGCTGAACGGCACGAGTGCGCGCGCCGGATCCAAGCCGTAGACATCCTTGAACGCCTGCGCGCTCAGGAGAATCCAGGCCAGCGAGGAGACCATGCCGACGATGATCGCGGCCGTGATGCCCTGCTTGGTCGTGCGCTTCCAGAAGAGGAGCATGACCAGTGCCGGGAGGTTGGCCGAGGCGGCGATGTTGAACGCCCAACCCACGAGGAAGTTGACGTTCATCTTGGAGAACATGATGCCAAGGCAGATCGCGAGCACGCCCACGCACACCGCGGCGATTTTGGCCGACCGCACTTTTTGAAATTCGTCCATCTTGATCTTCAAAAAGTTGGTCATGAGGTCGTGCGCCACCGCGCCGCTGGCCGCCATGATCAGGCCGCTCACCGTGCCCAGCACGGTGGTGAACGCCACCGCGGACAGCACGGCAAAGAGCAGCTCGTTGAGACTGCGGGCGAGGAGCGGCGCCGACATGTTGGAGTCCGTCACATCGAGCGCACCGCTGGTCATCGCGCCGAGGCCGAGGAAGAGCGTCAGCACGTAGAAGAAGCCGATCGCGGCGATGCCGACCACCGTGCTCTTACGCGCGCTCACCTGATCCTTGACCGTGTAGTAGCGGATGAGGATGTGCGGCAGCGAAGCCGTGCCGCAGAAGAGCGCGAGCATGAGCGAGAGGAAGTCGAGTTTGTCGAAAAACTTTTCGCTGCGCACCTTCTTGAAGGTGGGGCTGGAACCCGGGGCCATGAAGTCTTTGCCGTGGGCCGGCCGCTGATAGTAGACCGTCATCGCGCTGCCGTCGGCATCGGCGATTTTGTCGGAATTCCACAGGATCACCTCGGTGTCTTGCATCGTGGTGAGGAAGGAGACCGGGTTCAGCGAGCCGGTTTTCTCCACGCCGCCGGGCAGTTTGGAGGCGTAGCCCACAGGATGGAGGTCGGCCTCGCCGGCTTTTTTGCCGCGCGGCAGGCCGTTGACGAATTTCCGGCCGTCCGGCTGCACCAAAATCGTCTGTGTCTCCGAGAGCACAGCCCCATCTTTGCGCCAGACGGAGAGCACGCCGGCGGCGTCCTTGACGCGGACGTAGGGCTTGCCCTTCCAGGCGCCCTCCTCGGGCAACACCGTGACGCCCGGCGCGCCCGTCACTGTTGCCACCGGCACATTGTTTCGCAGGAGGCGCACTTCCTTGCCGTTGGCATCGACCGGCTTGGTGGTCACGCCACGGGCGAGAATCATCACCGTGATGACCGCGCACAAAATCACCAAGACGGAGCCTTTGATAAACTGCACCCAGGTGGTCGAGACCATGCCCGCGGTGGTGACGATCATCGTCACGATCAGGCCGACCACGATCACCCCAACGTAATGGGGAAAGCCGAGCAATGGCTGCACCAACGCTCCGGCGCCGACCATCTGCGGAATCAGGTAAAAACAGCTCACCACCAGCGTGCTGATGGCGGCCGCCAGCTTGATGCCGCGGGAGTTGAACTTGTTGTCGAGCGCGTCGGCAAAGGTGAAGCGGCCGAGGCGTTTCAGCGGCTCGGCGATAATGAACAGCGCCACAATCCACCCGGCGAGATAACCGATGGAATAGAGGAAGCCGTCGTAACCGAAAAACGCGATCATACCGCAGATGCCCAGGAAGGACGCCGCGGAAAGGTAATCGCCAGCGAAGGCGATGCCGTTGACGAACCAGTGAATCCCGCCGCCGGCGGCAAAATAGCCGCTGGCCGACTTCGCCCGCGCACCGAGATAAAAACTAATGCCAATCACCGTGCCGGCAAAAAACAGAAATACGAGCACGGCCATCCAGGAGGTTTCGTGAATCATGGGTGGTAGTCCTTATTTGGATTTACGCGCGATGCGCATGTAGAGCAGCGCCAGCACCAGTGCTACGCCGATCAGGGCGAAGCCGTAGACGATGGCGAGGTTCGCGCCGCCGAGACAGGGCCGGCTCATGATTTCCGGCTTGAAGGCGCTTAGCGCCATGAAGCCGCCGTAAAAGGCCACATACACAAAGAACAAGACGACGCCGATACGCGTGTTATAGGCGACCACGTCCGCGTCTTCCTGCTCGCGGGTTTCGGGCGCCTTGAAGTCGATGCCTGCCATGATGGATTGAGGGGGTTGAGGGTGGTTAATGCCGCCGGCCACCCGGGAGGGATGGCGGCGGCACGGGTTTGGGTTGAACGATACGAAAAGCCTTAGAACGTGTACTTCAGACCGACCGACAAAATCTGCCGGCGGAACTCGCGGGCGGAGGTGTTGGGGATATCCGAGACAACCGTGTCGTACGAATAGGCAATGTCGCCGGAGAGTTGTTTGGTGAATGCGCGGGAAACCGAGGCGCTGTACGTGTACACCCAATCCTCGCGGTTCACCGGCCCCTGCCAGTCACCCTCGTAAACTTTCACGCCCAGCGCGGCTGTCACCTGACTGGCGCACTGATGCCGCCAGGCCAGATCATAGACGATATCTTCATACACGCTGTGGCTGGAAAACGCGGGCTGCTCGTAACGCCGCGCCGTCAGCGTCACCGTATCCGTCTTGGTCGGTGTAAACGTCAGCGTGGAATCGAGGAAATAGAGCTCTTCCTTACGGTTGAAGGCCGGATTGGGGTTGGCGTCGAAATCGCGCAAGTCCGGACCCACGAGCACGCTCGCTTTGAGCCACGGCGTCACGGTGCCCTCCACGCCGACCAACAGCCGTTGATAATTGTTGGAATAGGGGCTCTTCACGCCCAACAGCTTTTTTTGCTGCTGGTGCCCATAGCGGTAGCTGCCCACCAGCCAGAGGCCGGAATTGATTTTGCGGCCCACATCCAACGCGCCGCTCACCTCGGAACGGCTGACAAAATTCTCGTAGCCGGCATACGCGCCGACGCGTGCATGCTCCACGGTCTGGAAATCGTGGACGTAGGCATTGAACTGCGGGCGGACGAACCAAGCGCCCTGTGTGTACGTGGCCTTCACGCCGTTGCGGTAGATGTCCGCATCGCGGCGGTCGCGCAGCGGAATGCCACCCAACGCCGGGATGTCTCCGCCGGGCAGGAAGCTCGGGCCCTCATTTTTGCCGTTGATCGCGAGGACGCTGTTCTGCGCCTCCCAAACCCACGCGCCACATTTCCCCGCAAGGTTGAGCGCCACGCGGTGGTCGAGGTGATTCTCCGTTTTCTCGCTGTGGAAAACCACCATCTCGGGCGCATAAGAAAGCGTGGCTTTGAACTCCGGACCGGTTTGCGACGTGGCGCTGATATTCAACGCCACCGACGAAACCAGTGACTCGTGATCCGACAAAGCCGTGGCGCTCTGGAGGAAGACATTATCGTCGTATGCCTCCCGCACCGTCAGGCTCGTGGTCACGAGACTCGGCTGGGCAGATGGGGTCTGCGCTTGCAGCGATGCGCTCACCGCCAGCACGGCCAGGGTAAAGCGTAGTTTCATGGTGGTATTGTGGTTTGCCATAGAAGGAAAATTCTCCCGGAGCCCGCTCTCCGCGAAAAGCGGGCGCACGCTATTCAGAGGAGAAAACCTTATTCCACTGAGAAATAACCTTTCTACATAGATTCAGTTTTTCTAATATGCTAGATTGCAATGCCTAATAGCGCGTATCGCCCGGGTTAATCGCTTCCGGCGGCCTTCGTGGAATCGGGCCGGGTCAACCGGCGCTCCGCACCATCGACCGCTCGATCCCCTCCGGAAATCGCCCTGAGCACGCAGGGCGGTGAAAGACTTGGGTATGCCGACAGAAACCTCATCGGCCAGCAAGCTTCCGTCCCGCAGCGATACGCGACATGGCCGTGGATTTGCGTGCCAAACTCTGGGCGTGCGTGTTTTGGCGGGAGAAACCCGCGAATTGCGCATCCCTACTGCGGTCAAAGTCCACCGCAGCCGCCGGCTATTATCACCAAGACCAATAGCCTGTATCAAATTTATCGAATAACGCCTCTCCATCTTCGCCGGTATGCTTCGGGCCACCTTTCCCATCGCCCATGCATTCCTCTATCTTTGCGAAACCAAACCCCACTGCCGCGCATTTCTCGCCGGAACGTCTCGCTCATCTGCGCCTGCTCGGTGCCACTCTGATCATCGCGATACCGCCAATCATCGTGCTGCTCTTGCCCGCCTTTGGGCAGCCCGTCGCCTACCACGCCTTCGCCGATCAGCGCACGTGGCACGGCATCCCCCATGCCTGCGACGTCCTCACCAACCTGCCCTTCCTGTTTGCCGGCCTGTTCGGTCTCTACGCGACACGGCAAAGCCCCGCCACCACACTACGCGCCGCCTGGCTCGCGTTTTTTGGCGGCGTGACGCTCGTCGCCCTCGGTTCCGGCTGGTATCATCTGGCGCCGACCAACGCCTCCCTGATTTGGGACCGGCTGCCCATGACGTTTGCGTTCACCGCGCTTTTCTCCGCCGTGCTCGGCGAAACGGTTTCGGGCCAACTCGGTCGCCGCGCACTCTTCCCGCTGCTGCTGCTCGGCACGCTGAGTGTTCTCTGGTGGCAACGCTACGACGACCTCCGCCCCTACTTCGCGATCCAAGCGCTCTCGCTCGGTGGCGTGCCCGCGCTGCTGGCGTTTTTCCCGCGACGCAATGCCGGTCGCGGCTGGCTGATCGCCGGACTCGGCGGTTACGCCCTCGCCATCGTGGCCGAGCAATCCGATGCAATCATCTTTGCCCTCACCAGCGGTGTCATCAGCGGACACTCGCTCAAGCACTTCATCGCTGCCTCAGCGTGTACGTTGGTCGCCATACAACTTCGCGCCCACCACCGTCTGCATCCGGCAGCAGTCCGCTAGAGGGAATCGACAATTTCCTTCGCTTTCCGGTCGTAGTCTTCCTTGGTGATGAGCCCCTGGTCGTAGAGGGATTTGAGCTTTTTCAGACGGCTTTCTGCATCTGCTGGCGGCGGTTTCGGCGAAGCCGACAAACCAGTCGGGATATCTGCTCCGGCTTTCGTCGCCTGGAAAAGCTCCGTGATTTCCGATTCCGACAACGCCCGATTGTAGATCCGCACTTCGTCGATTAATCCTTCGAAGGCCACGAACTCGTTGGTCCCATAGTCGACCACACTGTTGCCGATGCACAAATCCCAGCCTGTTTTCTTTAAGGTACCGGGTGTTTTCGCCTGGCGGGTTTTGACTTTGCCGTCGATCGAAACGCGCACGGTAACGCCGTCGTAGGTCATCGCCAAATGATGCCACTGGTTGTCCGCGATGGGTTGGTCCGCAATCAAACTGCCACACGCGGTCTCGAACGAAACCTTTCCACGACTCCCCGATCCTTTGTAGTCGCCAGCTAGGCTCACACAATAGCCGTTGCGCCAATCTTTATCCAATACGCGGTTCCAAAATCCATCGGTATCCGAGGCCTTGACCCAAACTGAGATGGTGATGCGGTCCGGATTAAGCAGATCGCTGTTGGGCACGACCACCCGATCGCTCAGCCGAGCCAATTCGAAGGCGTAGGCCCCGCCAAACTTTCCGCCGGCAGTCCATTGTGCGCCGAAGACCTGCGCGTCATTTCCTGCGCCGCTGGCGTCGCGAACAACGCCGTTTTCGGCAGGCACATCGAAGGGGAAATAGAGCACCAATCCATTCGGGCCGGGTGCGCCGACGGACTTCTGGTTCGGCTGCGAGGGACCGGTCGTTTTTGTGCCGGGATTAAGCGTGTTGGTCTGCGCCGTATTCAGCGCCGCCGCGCTCTCGTACACGCCTTTCTGCACCAACTCCCGCACCTCTTTCGCCACGCGCTCCGACAGAGGAGTAAACGCCTCGGGGGCCGTGGCCGGCGTGTTCTTCAGCTCCTCAAGCAGAGCCGTGACAAACGCGGCGGTGTCGGGATCGGAGCTTTTCTCCAAAGCGGCCTTGGCGCGTTCGAGATTGCCCTGCCATTTTCCTTTGAGTTTGGCGGCTTGCGCCTCGGCTGTTGGCGGCGCCTTTTCCTGGGTTTTCTGAGCGGACAAATTCGGAGTGCCATAGTCGAGCAGAAGAACGCCGACGACAGAAAGGACCAACGCGCGGATGCAGGGGTTCATGCGGCGGAGAGGTTGAGAAAAAAATCCCGCAACGCAAAAACATAGCTTCTCCCGCGCAGAGCCAAAACCCGCTGCGGCCGGCGATGTGCGCCGGTTTACAGTGAACGCGCGATGGCGTTGAGGACGGGGGCGGGCACGAGGCCGAGGGCGACGATGGCGGCGATCAAGGCGCCGCAGAGCAGGCGCGTCGGCCAGCAGAGCGCGATGGGCTCGGGCGCGACCGTCGTTTTCTCGCCGAACATCGCCTGCCGGACCACTTGCAGATAATAGTAGATCGCGATGGCCGAGTTGATCACGGCGACGATCACCAGCGCGTGATGGCGGCCGGTCCAGGCGGCGGTCAGCAAGCTGAGCTTGCCCATGAAGCCGACGAACAGCGGCATGCCCGCGAGGCCGAAAACGCCCACGAGCAGCGTCACCGCCAAGAGCGGCGAGCGGCGGTGCAATCCGGCGAGTTCCTCGATGGCGACGTTGGTGCCGTCGCGCGAGACGCGGGCGATGACCACGAAGCAAGCGAGCACCATCAGCATGTAGCCGACGATGTAGAAAAGCGCGGCGGCGTAGCCGGCCTGCTGAAGCGTCACGATGCCGACGAGCGTGTAGCCGGCGTGCGCGATGCCGGAGAAGCCGAGCAGGCGCTTGAAATCTTTTTGGGCGAGCGCGATCAGGTTGCCGTAGCACATCGAGGCGATGGCCAGCCCGGTGAGGAGGAGCGCCACCGTCGGGTTATCGGGCGAGGCGAGGCTCACAAAACGCACCAGCACGGCGACCGCGCCGACTTTGGGTAGCGAGGCGATCAGGCCAGCGGTGACATTGGCGGCGCCTTGATAGACGTCGGGCGTCCAGAAATGGAAGGGGAAGATCGCGAGCTTGTAGTACAGTCCGCAGAACGCCATCGCGAGGCCGACAATCGCCAGCGGCGTGTGGATCACGGGACGGAGCGCCACCAGCATCTCGGGCAGATGCGTCGTGCCGGTGAGTCCGAAAAGATAACTCAGGCCGAAGAGCATGATGCCGTTGGCCGCGATGCCGAACATGATGTACTTGATCGCCGACTCCATCTGCTGGCGCTGACCTTCGCGGGCGCGCCGCATCGGCACCAACAGGTACAGCGGGAAGGACGACAATTCGAGCGCGAGGACGAGCGTGACGACATCGACGCAGCTCACCAGGAACAGGAGTCCGGTGACGCTGAGGCTGACAAAAAGTTGATACTCCGGGCGCAGGTCTTCGCGGATGTCCGCCAACCCGCCGCTGAGCAACGTCACCGCGAGATAGCCGACCGCGATGGCGAGCTTGAGCCATTGCGAGAACGCATCGACGCGGTAAGCGCCGTAAAACAGCGTCGCCTCCTGGTGCAGGCTGAGCGCACTGGCGACGACCAACGCCAGCGCGACGAACAACGCCGTGGTGCGGGCGGTGGCGCCGCGCGCCGCGCCAAGGGTGACAACGAAGAGCCCGAGCGCGCCGGCCAGCAGCACCAGCTCCGGGAGAAAGGCCAGGAAGGGAAAAGAGGTCATGTCTGCTTACGGAAGGACGACGGAAGCCTGCGCAGCGGCGGCGCTGGCTTGTTGGAGGAGGGTTTGCACGCTGGTCTGCATCACGTCCATCAACGGCTGCGGGTGCAGGCCGATCCAGAGCACGCCGATCAGCAGCGGCACGAGGGTGACGATCTCGCGGAAATTGAGATCCGCGTGGCCCGAGTGGTCGGGGTTCTGCGTGCCGCCGTAGGCCACGCGTTGCAACATGCGGAAGTTATACGCCGCCGAGGCGATCACGCCGGGCACCGCGCAGGCGATGACGATTTTCGAGATCTGGAAGCCGCCGGCCAGCACGAGGAACTCGCCGATGAAGCTGTTGGTGCCGGGGAACGCCAGCGACGAGAGACAAAACACGCCGAGGAAACCCGCCAGCACCGGCAGGCGCTGGCCGAGTCCGGCGGCGAGGTTGAGGTCGCGCGAGTGGAGGCGTTCGTAGATCATGCCGACCATGATGAAGAGCGCGCCGGTGGTGATGCCGTGGTTGATCATCACGAGCGTGGCGCCTTCGACGCCGTGGGCGTTGAGCGCGAAAATGCCGAGTGTGGCGAAACCCATGTGGCCGACGCTGGAGTACGCCACGAGCTTCTTGAGGTCGGTCTGCGCCAGCGCGGCGAAACCGCCGTACAGGATCGCCACCACCGAGAGCCAGAGGATCGCCGGCGCGAAATAATGCGCGGCGTAGGGCGTGATCGGCAGCGAGAACCGCAGGAAGCCGTACGTGCCCATTTTCAGGAGAATGCTGGCGAGGATCACCGAGCCCGCCGTGGGCGCCTCGACGTGCGCCGCCGGCAACCACGTATGGAAGGGGAACATCGGCACCTTGATCGCGAAGGAAATGAAGAAGGCCGCGAACACCCACAGCTGGAAGCCCGCCGTGAATTTCTGCCCCATCATGCCGGGGATGCTGAAGCTGCCGGTTTTGTAGGCGAGCGCCACCAGCGCCACGAGCAGGAAGACCGAGCCCGCCATCGTGTAGACGAAGAACTTGATCGACGCGTAAATCTTCCGCGGTCCGCCCCAGACGCCGATCAGCAACGCCATCGGGATGAGCATCGCCTCCCAGAACAGGAAGAAAAGGATGCCATCGAGCGCGCAGAACACGCCGATCATCGCCGACTCCATCACGAGCAGGCAGAGCATGAACTCCTTCAGGCGCGTCTTGATGTAGCTCCACGACGCCAGCACGCACAGCGGCGCGATCAGCGTGGTGAGCAACACGAGCAACAGACTGATGCCGTCGAGCCCGAGCGCGTAGGCGATCTTCAGCCCGGAAATTTGGAACCACGCGACGTTTTCCTGGAATTGGAAACCCGCGAGCTTCGGGTTGAAGCCCGTCCAGAGTTGCAGCGACACGAGCGCGATGACGGTGGTGGCGAGGAGCGTCCACCAGCGCAGGGCGCGCTCGCTGCGCAACGCGGCGGCGACCGCGGCGCACGCCAGCGGACTGAAGATGAGCAGACTCAGCAGATGCGAGCTCTCGGAGGAGGAGGAAAGAGGCATTGCGGGAAACGCGTTAGAAAATGAAGAGGAAGGCGACGACCGCCGCGGCCACGACCGCGAAGGCCAGCGCAAGGTTTTCCTGCATCGCGCCGCGTTGGGCGCCCCGCAGCCAGCCGCCGATCCGCCGCACCGTGCCGGCAATGCCGTCAACCGCACCGTCGATGATGTGGTTGTCGAACTCGCCAACTTGTTGCGCCGATTTCATCAACGGCCCGAGGCCGCCGATGCGGTAAATCTCGCCGACCAGGGTGTCCACGGCCTGCACGGGCTTGCGCGCCAGCCAGAGGACGCCGCGGCCGCCGACGCGGTAGAACCAGTCGAGATCGACGTTGGTGCCGGCGTGCGGCTCGATCTTGCGCAGCTTCACCATCACGAAAAACGCCGTGGCGGTGAAGAGCAGGATCTGGAGGCTCTCAGAAATGTGGCCGGCGTGGTACGGGTGGTACGCCTGCGCCTCGGCTTGATGCGGCAGGAGGTTGTAGAGCGCCGGCGTGTAGCAACCGAGGAAAATGCAGAAGAACGCCGCGAGGCCCATCGCCACGAGCATGTTCCAGGGCGGATCGCCCGCGCGGTCGCGGACCTCGGCGGAGCACTTGTCTTTGCCGAACCAGACGAAATACGGAACCTTGAGGCCGTTGCAGTAGAACGTGCCGATCGACGCCAGCGTGAGCAGAAACGCCGCCCAATAGAGGTGCGGGTTGGCGAAGCCGGCGGAGACGATCATCGACTTGCTCACGAAGCCGCTGAAGAGCGGAAACGCCGAGATCGAGAGGCCGCCGATGAGCGTGAGGAGGAACGTCCACGGCATCTTTTTGTAGAGCCCGCCGAGTTGCGACATGCGCGTCTCGCCGGTCATGTGGAGCACCGCGCCGCCACCCATGAAGAGGAGGCCCTTGTAGAGAATGTGGGCAAACGCGTGGGCGCAAGCGCCGTTGATCGCGAGGGCGGTGCCGATGCCGACGCCCGCCACCATGTAGCCGACCTGGCTGACGATGTGGTAGGCGAAGAGCCGGCGAATATCGTTTTCGATGATCGCGTACACCACGCCGTAGAGCGACATGATGACGCCGAGCCACACGAGCAGCTCCATGCCGGCGAAGCCGCGGCAGAGCGCGTAGACGGCGGTCTTGGTGGTGAACGCGCTGAGGAAGACGGAGCCGTTGAACGTGCCGTTCGGGTACGCGTCGGGCAGCCAGGCGTGCAGCGGCGGCACGGCGGCGTTGAGGATGATGCCGACGAGAATCAGCAGACCGGCGGGAGTGTAGGCGGCCTCGCCGAGCGCCTCGAAGCGGATGTGCGCGATGCCGCGTTCGTGCATCCAGAGCATGATGCCCGCGAGCAGCGACAAGCCGCCCGCGACGTGGACGAGCAGGTAACGGAAACCCGCCGCAGTCGATTCGGGCCGGCGGCGGAACCAGATCAGGAACACCGACGAGAACGCCATGAGCTCCCAAAACAGGAAGAGCGTGAGCAGATCGCCGGCGAAGATCGCGCCGAGCGAACCGGAGACGTACACCCACGCGGCGCTGTGTTGCGCGTCCTCCTCGACGTGCATCCCGTAGAGCGTGCCGATGCAGCACATGCCGCTCATGATGACGGCGAACACGAGGCTCAGTGCGTCGACCCGCCCGAAGACGAGCTGCCAGTTGAGGAACTGCACCACGCCATGGTCGCCCGACGGCGTGCCGAGCATTTGCAGCACGACGGCAAACGTCAGCAGCGGGACGGCCAGCAGGAAGGGTTTCTTGAACGCTTTCGGGATCAGCGGCAGCAAAAGCGCGCCGCCGATCAGGAGCAGCGAAGGATGAATCCAGAGCTCACTCATCGTAGAAATTCTCCTCCTTGGAAACGAACACGTGCCCGATGGTCTTGGAAACTACCACCAACAGCACGCAGCCGAGAAAACCGAATAGCGTCCAGAAAACCGGCACGGTTTCCGCAATGTGATAAAACGCCGCCCAGAAGCCGGTGGCGTGCTCGGCCGCCGCGGCGTGGCCGTGGCCGCTCAGCAGCCGCCAGGCGTCGGCCGCCACGACCAACACCAGCACCGCGTAGCAACCGAGCAGCACGCTCTTCAGGTTGCGGCGGAGAGTTTCGATGAGGTTCAGCAGGTTCATGGCAGGACAGCCGAGGCAAATTGCATGAAGAAGTCGGGATAAACGCCGATGGCCACGGAGAGCACGGCGGTGATGCAGAGCGGAATGAGCATCGCGAGCGAAGCCTCGCCGTGGTGCTCAGGATGCGCGTGTTCGTGGCTGTGCCCGTGGCCGTGGCTATGATGCGCCTCGGCGGGCGCGGCGGATGGCGCCGGCGGTTTACCGAAGAACGCGTGGTAGACGACCGGCGCGAAATAGGCGGCGTTGAGCAACGAGCTGCCGATGAGCACCGCCAGGATGACGTACGAACCGGCATCGAGCGAACCGACGAGCATGTAGAGCTTGGACGTGAAGCCCGCGACCGGCGGCACGCCGATCATGCTGAGCGCCGCGAGCGCGAAGGCGGCGAACGTCCACGGCATCTGCCGGCCGAGCCCGCCCATCTCGGAGATGTTTTTCTTGTGCGTCGTCACGTAGATCGCGCCGGCGCAGAAGAAGAGCGTGATCTTGGAGAACGCGTGCGCCGCGATGTGGAAGAGACCGCCGGAGACGCCGATCGGACTGAGCAGCGCCACGCCGAGGATCACGTACGAGAGCTGGCTCACCGTCGAGTAGGCGAGCCGCGCCTTCAGGTTGTCCTTCGAGAGCGCGATGACCGAGCCGACCAGGATCGTGATGGAAACGAAGAGCGCGGTCGGCAGTCCGAGGTGGAGTTTATCCATCAGATCGACGCCGAAGATGTAGAGCATCACGCGCACGGTGGAGAACACGCCGACCTTCACGACCGCGACGGCGTGGAGGAGCGCGCTGACCGGTGTCGGCGCCACCATCGCGCTCGGCAGCCAGTTGTGCAGCGGCATGATGCCGTTCTTGGCGAAGCCGAGGATGCAGCAGATGTAGAGGATCGTGATCAGGCCGTTGTGGACGCCGGCGGGGATGATGCCGGTGTGGGCGTTGCCTGCGAAGTCGAGCGTGCCGGAGAGCACGTAGATCAGCACCATCGCCGGGAGGATGAGGCCCTTCGCCGTCGTGGTGAGGTAAACCATGTACTTCTTCGCGCCCTCGTAACCTTCGTCGTCCTGGTGGTGGGCGACGAGCGGATAGGTCGTCACGCTCACGATCTCGTAGAAGAGATACAGCGTGAGCAGATTGTCGGAGAACGCGCACCCGATGGCGCCGAAGAGCGCGAGGGCGAAGCAGGTGTTGAACCGCGTCTGCGCGTGCTCCTCCAGACCGCGCATGTAGCCGGCGGCGTAGAACACGGTGAGCACCCACAGGAACGACGCGGCGACGGCGAATACCATCGAGAGCGCGTCGGCGCGAAGCGAGAAGCTCAGGCCCGGCAGCAGCTGGAACAGCGTGAAGTGCAGCGTCTGCCCGGCGCTCACGGCCGAGATCATCGAGAAGACGAGGCCGAACAGCGTGGCCGCGGCGATGAACGAGCAGGCTTCGCGGAGATTGGGTTTCTTGCCCGTCGCCATCACCAGCCCGGCGCCGACGAGCGGCGCGAGCACGGCTAACAGGAGGCGGGAGTCTTCGACAATGTGTGGCGCCATGGAGCTAGCCCTTCAGTTCGGAGAGCTCCGTGGAATGGATGGAGCGGTAGTTGCGGTACACGGCGAGGATGATGCTCAACGCGATCGCGACTTCCGCGGCGGCGAGCCCCAGGATGAACAACACGAAAATCTGGCCCACCGCCGGGTTGGGCGCGGCAAAGCGGTTTAGCGCCATGCAATTCAGCGCCGCAGCGGCGAAGATCAGCTCGCCGGCGATGAGCATGCCGATGAGCGTGCGCCGCCGGATGAGGCCGAAGATGCCCGTCGCCAGCAGAAACGCGGCGAGGATCAAATAGGTGCCGACCTGGTGATGCAGTTGGAGCAACGCGTTCATTCTTTGTCCCTCCCGCCCCGCGCGATGGCCAGCGCGCCGAGGATGGCGACGAGCAACACGAGCGAGATCAGTTCAAAAGCCAGACTGTAGGTGGAGAGCAGGGATTCGCCGAGCGCCTCGACCTTCCATGCCGCATCGGCCGCGGCCGCCTTGGGCCACGCCGTATCGAGGCCGACCCGGGAGACGCCGGCGAAGATCGCCGCGGTCACCACGGCCGCCAGCAGGAGCCCAAAGACCGGATACGGCTTGCGCTGCTCGCGCGCCGAGAGCGGCTCGTCGGGTTCGGAGAGCATGACGCCGAAGACGATCACCACGCACACCGCGCCGACGTAGATCAGGATCTGCATCAACGCGAGGAACGGGCTGTTCAGGTAATAGTAGAGCCCGGCAATGCCGATGCTGCACAGGGCGAGGCCGCTCACGCCACGGATGATGCGCTTGGCGCAGGCCGCGATGAGCGCGCCGGCCACCGTGGCGGCGACGAAGAAGAGAAAGATCCCGGCGATGAGATAATCCGCGAACGGGAAAGCGGGGGCGACAGCGAGAACGTTCATGAACTTTTTGGAGCCTCCGGAGTCGGTTGCGCGGCGGGCGCCGGTTGGGCGGCGGGAGTCACCGCGGGTGCCGGCGCACTGGCGGCGGGTGCGGCCGGTGCGGCTGGCGCCGCGGCGGGTTTCGGTGGCGGCGGCGTCCAGTTTTTCTGTTTCTCTGCGAGTTGTTGCACGAGGTCCATGTTGTCGAATTCGGCGCGCGAGGTGCCGACGACGTTATAGACTTTCGAGAATTGGAGAGCATCGAACGGGCAGGCCTCGATGCACGAGCCGCAGAGGCTGCACGTGGTGAAGTTGAGTTTGTAGTCGGTGACCGACTTGGTCTTCGCGCCATCGAGCTTCGCGCCGCTGACGTTGATGCACTCGCTGGGGCAGGCGCGTTCGCAGAGCGAGCAGGCGGTGCAGCGGGATTTGCCGGTCTCGGGGTCGAGGATGAGTTCGATGTGCCCGCGGAAGCGTTCGGGCATTTTCAGCGTCTGGCGCGGATAGTGGACGGTGATCCGGGGCCGGAAGAACTGGCCCAGCGTGATCCACAGCCCCGTGAGCAGGCTCCAAAAACCAGTGCAGACTTCCTTGATCGCAGCGAAAAGTCTCATAGGAGGCTCCTGATCGTTAACAGCGCGCCGGTCAGCAGGAGGGTGAACAGCGACGTGGGGATAAGGATTTTCCAGGACAAGTTGAGCAGGCCGTAAAACTGGGTGCGCGGGAACGTCCAGCGGATCCAGATCACGACGAAGATCAGCGCGTACATCTTCGCGAAGAAGAATCCAACACCAAGCAACGATCCCAAGGCACCCCAGGAGGCGGGCACCGTGCCGATGGGGCTTTGCCAGCCGCCGAGGAACAGCACCGTGGCCATCGAGCAGCCGACGACGATGTTGGCATACTCGCCCATGAAGAAGAGGCCCCAGCTAAACCCGGCGTACTCGGTGAACGCGCCGGCGATGAGCTCGCTCTCGGCCTCGGCCATGTCGAATGGCGCGCGGTTGGTCTCAGCGAGCATGCAGATGAAAAAGATCACGAACGTCACCGGCACGAGCGGGTTGGTCATCGTCCATACGCCGCGGAAGACATTCCAGTTCCAGAAACCGCCGGCCTGTTGCGTCACGACTTCCTGCAGGTTGAGCGTGCCGGTGATCATCATCATGGTGACGACCACGAGCAGCATGGGGATTTCGTAGGCGACGTTCTGCGAGACGATGCGCGCGGCGGAGATGACGGCGTACTTGTTGCGCGAGGCCCAGCCGCCGAGCATGATCGCGAAGACGTTGATCGAGCCGAAGGAGAACACCATCAGGAGGCCGACGTCGATGTTGCGACCGACGAGGGGCATGCCCATGACGGTGTCGCCAAACGGAATCGTCACGAGGCACATGAGCGCCGGCGCGAGCACCATCGCGGGCGCGATGCGGAAGAGCAGGCCGTCGGTGCCGGGCGGCACGATGGTCTGCTTGGAGATGAGTTTCAGGCCGTCGGCGATCGGTTGCAGGATGCCCCACGGGCCGACCTCGACCGGACCGGGGCGGCGTTGGAACCAGCCCGCGCCCTTGCGCTCGGCGAGGACGAGATAGGCGGCGTTGAGGCCGACAAAGGCCAGGATCGCCACCAGATAAATGACGAGCCGGAGAATGGCCAAAACAGGCTCGGACGTGAGAAATTCGATCATCGCGGGAAAGGGCGGTTAACGGTCGATGTCGGGGATCACGAGATCGAGGCTCCCCAGCAGCGCCAGGGCGTCGGGCAAAATCATCCCGCGGCTGGCCTCCTCGAAGGGGCTGAGGTTGGAGAAACACGGCGTGCGCAACTTCAGCCGGTAAGCCGAGTCCTTGCCGTCGCTCACGAGGCGGATCATGAAGCGCCCGCGGCCGGCTTCGACTGCGTAGCAGTAATCGCCGGCGGGCAGCTTGAGCACACGCGGGAGTTTGCCGAGGATCGGGCCCTCGGGAATCTTCGCGAGCGCCTGCTCGATGATGCGCAGGCTCTGCTCCATTTCGTCCATGCGGACGAGGTAGCGCGCCATCGAATCGCCCTGCGGATAACACGGGATCTCGAAATCGAACTGCGAGTAAATCGAGTACGGCTCGGCGCGGCGGACATCGTAGGGCACGCCCGCGCCGCGGAGCACGGGGCCGGTGGCGCCGTAGCGGCGGCACATCTCGGCATCCATGATGCCGATGCCTTCAAGACGTTTCCGGAGGATGATGTTTCCGGTCACAAGCTTCCGGTACATCTTCAGGCGCTCGCGCATGTACGGGACAAACTCGCGGGTGCCGCTGAGGAAGAAGTCGTCGACGTCGTTGCACACGCCGCCGAAGCGGTGGTAGCAGTACGTGAGCCGCGCGCCGCAGATGTGCTCGAACAGATCGAGGATCTTTTCGCGGTCTTCAAAGGCGTAAAGGATCGGCGTGAACCCGCCCAGATCCATGACGAACGCGCCCCACCCCACCAGGTGGCTGGAGATGCGTTGGAGCTCGCCGGTGATGACGCGGATGTACTCGGCGCGCAACGGCACCTCGATCTTGGCCGCGCGCTCGACCACGCCGACGAACGCCTGCGTGTAGTGCATGGCCGCGAGGTAATCGATGCGGCTGGTGTTGGGCAGGAACTTCGCGTACATGCGGTTCTCACCCATCTTTTCATGCATCCGGTGGATGTAGCCGATGACCGGCTCGGCGCGCGTGATCCACTCGCCGTCCATCTCCATGAGGATGCGGAGCACGCCGTGGGCGGCCGGGTGTTGCGGCCCGAGATTCAGGATGAACGTCTCGTCGGGCGGCGCCTGGATGCTGCCACCGCCGGTGTACTTGATTTCTTTGAGGGCGCTCACGGCTTGTAATCCTTTTTCAGCGGGTGGTAGTCGGCGTCCTCGGGCAACAGGAACGGCGGCGACAGCTTCGGGTGGCCGGCAAAGCGGATGCCGAAGAAATCGTGCGTCTCACGCTCGTGCCAGTTGGCCCCGGGGAAAACGGCGGAGACCGTGGGCACCTCGGGGTTGTCGCGGGGCACGCGCACGCGCACGGCGACGCGGATATTGACCGCGAAATGCATGTAATCGTAGACGACTTCCATCTGCCCCTGCGCGAGCCAGTCGACGCCGGTCACCGTATCGAGCGAGAAGCCGTGGCGGTCGAGCAATTGCGCGGCGGGCACGACTTGGGCGGGTGTGACGGTGACGTCGAGATTGATGCCGCGGAGGGCGAAATCCACGACCTGCACCGGCGACGCCGCGCCGGCATCCGGCGCGAGCAGGGCGGTGAAATCCTGGGTGAGTTGCTCGAGGGAAGGTTTCATTCTTTCAGCTTGGCGACCGGGAAGCGCCGTTTGCCGGTGAGTTTTTCCTCCAGCTTCAAAATTCCCTCGATCAGCGCCTCGGGGCGCGGCGGGCAACCCGGCACGTACACATCGACCGGGAAGATTTTATCGACGCCCTCGACCACGGCATACTGGCCCGGGTATACGAACGGACCGCCGGAGATGGCGCAGTTGCCCATCGCGATCACCCACTTTGGCTCCAGCATCTGGTCGTAGAGCGTCTTGATCGCCGGCACCATTTTCTTGTTCACCGTACCGGCGACAATCATCACGTCGGCCTGCCGCGGCGATGGGCGGAACACCTCGGCACCGAAACGCGAGAGGTCGAAGCGCGACATGCCCGCGGCCATCATCTCGATGGCGCAACAGGCGAGGCCGAAGGTCAGCGGCCAGAGCGAATTGGCGCGGCAGAGTTGCAGCAGATCGTCGAGCTGGGCGAATTGGACGATTTGCGAGCATTCGGCCGGAATCTCACCGCCGGCGGGCGGAGGGGGCGTGGGCGGGTTTACCGGCGGTTGTTCCATGTGAAGACTCCTTTCTTCCAAGCGTACACGATCACGAGGGAGAGAATGCCCACGAAGATGGTCAGCTCCGCGAAATCGCGCAGGGCAAACTTCCGGGCGTAAACCAAAGCCACCGGCACCAGGTAGAGCACATCGACGGCGAAAGCCACAAACACCAGCGCGTAAAGGTAATACACCGCGGTGTAACGGATCCACGCGTCGCCGATCGGGTCCATGCCGCACTCGATGAACTGGCCGGTCTTCTCAATCGTCTGGCGGGTGCGCGTCGGCGACAGCAGGTACACGAGAATGAACGGCACCGCGGCGAACCCGAGGCCACCGAGGAAGAAAACAAAAACGTAGATAAGATCGCCGGCGAGGACGTCGTTCATGGATTAGGAAGCGCTCGGCCCGCGCCGCGCAGACCGGAAGACAAAGTGAATGGAAAAAAGCACCGAGAACAAGGGCCCATATTGGCCGAACTGAGCAAATCGGCAGCGCACGCATTGGCGAGCTTTCCGCATTAATTGAGATATTCGCGCCGCAGCCATTACACAGACTTATCGGCCGTTTTCCCTCGATAAATCTGACTATTGCCCTCCGGCGTTCGTGCGAAGAATCCGCCGGACCTAATAAGCACGTAAATCGCGGATCAGCCGCGGTATCTTCAGTGATAGCGCGCGCTGCGTCCGAGGTAATCGAGCATCCAGATTTCTTTCCACACGCGGTAGCGACCCTCGTGGGTGATCTTGCCCTGCTCTTCACGCTCGGCGTGCGGCACGAGAAAACCGAGTTCGGTGTTGAGCCGGTCGAGTTCGGCCTGGGTGGTGTTGATGTCGAGCAAAGGCTCGGACGGAATCGGCACGGGCTCCCCCCCCTGCTGCTGCATCCGCGCACGATGTTGTGCGACCAGCTTCGGCAATGACCGCCGCCACGGACTGCGTTGCAGATGCCAGTCTTCCGGATAAAACCCGCCAAACGGAATGTGCAGGTTGTCGGTCACGAATCGCCGGCCGTCAGCCGTCAACGAGGTGACCACATAGCACGTCGCCAACACACCACCGGGCTGGGGCAAAAACATGATCTGGATGCGCAACTTAGCCTCGACGTCCTGATAAACGGAAACCCGCAGAAAAATGTCGCCGCCGATCTCGGCGCGCAACGCCTGCACTTGTTTAAAATTCTGGTTGCGCAACCAGGTACGGACTTTGAGCAAACTCGGATGCGTGGGCCATTCATCGCCATTCTGGTTGACCGTGTAGCGCGGAAACAGCGGCAACGGACTGAGGCTCAAGGCGGAGATGGCCATCCAGTTGTAGAGTGTCTCCACCAGAAACCAGATGAGGAAAAAGAGCGCAACCAGCGCCCAAAACGGACGCTCGATCAGCTGGAAATCGCGGCAGACATAGGCCGCGCCAAAGGCGAAAACCAGCCAGCGCAACCAGCGGTTGATGATGGCCAGCACGGGCGAACCTTTGCGCTGGTTAATTTGAAACAGCACCAGCGACACGATCATCGCCACGAGCAGCGGATATGCAGGATCGATCATGAATGCACAAGGTGACGTGGAGCCGCCACCCGTCGTTGCAGTTGCGTAACAAACTTTAGAATTTGCACCAAGCCTGCCGCCATCAGTTTCCGGCGCTTTAGCTCAGCCGCACCGGCATGATGACGCAGACGAAGTTTTCCAACGTCTTGAACACGCCGGGGCTAACTTCGTCCTTCAGCTCGAAGAAGACCTCGTCCTTGGTGAGTGCTTTGAGCGGATCGAGAATGAACGCGGGATTAAAGGCCACTTGCAGATCCGGTCCGCTGTAGTTGATGGCCATCGATTCGTGCGCCTCGCCGAAGTCGGGACTCTGGGCGGTCACTTCCAGCAGATTGCTGGTGACTTTGAGTTTCACCGAGTTGGATTTCTCCGAGCAAACGAGCGCGGCGCGGTGGATGCAGTGTTGCAGGAGTTCGCGCTCCAATTTGATGCGTTGGTGCGTCTCCTTCGGAATGACTTGCTGGTAATTCGGATAATTGCCTTCGACGACCTTCGAGTAGAGATAGATCGAATCGATGAGGCCGCTGGTGTCCTTGTTGGACGCGATCTGGAAAGCGCATTTCCGGTCGCTGAAGTTGATCTTCACCTTCTCGCCCTTGTCGAGCAGGTGGGACAACTCGGCAACCGTCTTGGCCGGCAAAATGATGGAGCCCGCGCTTTCCGCCGGCACTTCCATTTCCTTCGCCATGAGCGCGAGACGGCGACCATCGGTGGCCACCACGGAGAGCTTGCCGTCGCGGAAATTGAAATAAACGCCGTTGAGGATGTAACGCGTTTCGTCAGTCGACTGCGCGTAAGCCACGCTGCGCAGCATCGCCGCCAGCTCGCTTTGCTCCAACGTGTAGGCTTTCTCGTCACCAAACTCCGGCAGCGGCGGGAATTCTTCCTTGCCGATGCCCATGATGCGGAAAGTGGAACCGCCCGAGGTGAGTTTTACCTGGTGATTCGGCGAACCGTCGACCGCGACGTCGACGTTGGGCAATTCGCGAACGATGCTGGCGAGACGTTTGACCGGCAGGGTGACGGAACCCGACTCTTTGACCTCAGCCTTGATTTTGCAGCGGATGCCGAGGTCGAGATTGGTGGTCGTGAGCGAAATCTGGTCCTTCTCCGCCTCGATGAGAACGTTGCTCAAGATGGGCATCGTGGCCTTGGAGCCGACGACGTTGAGCACTTGAGCGAGGCCGTTGGCGAAATGGTCGCGGTTGATCTTGAATTTCATCGGTGGTGGGGCGCTGAGTTTTCCTGAGAAGCTAACAAATGGTAAAGAGGAATAGGTTCAATAAGGAATTAAAGCAGTAGTATTATGGGCTGCGAAAAAGACCAGTAACCGGCAAGTTTTCGAGGGAAAAAAGGCGTACGGCGCTTGTGAAGAAGTCACAGGAAGGCGTCGAGAAAAGCATGGGTTATTCGCAGGCGCGAAGTTGTTGGTCGTAGATTGCAGGGTTGCTCACAACGAATTCGCAGGACGATTTGCCGGGTGCGATTGCGGTGGGCGCCGGAGATGACGCACCAGACCAAAAAAGATGTAGCCGAGGCAAATGCAGAGCAGGCCAATTTCTTTGAAAAAGAAAAGTAATGCGAAGAAGACCAGCACCGCGGCGAAGGTGCGGAATTGGGTGCGGGTTTGCAGATCCACGTTTTTGCCGCTGGGGTAGCGGATGGTGCTCATCATCAGGATGGCGATGAGCAGCATCAGAAATGGCAGCACGAGAGCGAAGCGGTTGAGCGATTTCGCAGTGTCGGCGAAGTGCAGAAGAAAAAGCACCATGGCGGCGACAGTGCCGGCGGCTGCGGGTACGGGCAGGCCTACAAAATCTTTACTGATCTCTTTGTGGCTGCGGTGCAGCAATGGATTGGTGATGACGTTGAAGCGCGCCAGCCGCATGGCGGCGCACAACAGGTAGATAAAACCAACGATCCATCCGATCACGCGAAACCAAGGAATCCCCTGGCTCGGCGAGAGGATCAAGAAACACATCATCAACGAAGGCGCGATGCCGAAGGAAATCACATCGGCGAGGGAATCGAATTCAGCGCCAAACAACGATTCGCGGCCGCCGAGCCGCGCGAGTCGTCCATCTAACGAATCGCAGACTGCCGCGGCAAAAATCAAATAGACCGCCCACCGGTAGTAATCCGCCACGGTGAGACCTTGGTACATCTGGGTGACCGCCGTTTCCGCCAGCCGCGCCTGGATGCAACAAATCACCGCCATGAACCCGCAGAACAGGTTCAACGCGGTCATGAAATTGGGCAGAAAATAGATCCGGCTGGCCTGGGTGACGCTGTAGGGATCCTCGCGATTTTCTAAATCGGAGCGCCCTGAACCAGAATGCGGTGACGCGTGGTGAGCCATGACGAAAAAAAGCCGGCGCTTATTTGGTAAGAGACTCGAGATACTTCCAAAACTTGGAATGTTGCTCGACCAACTGTTGTTCGGAGACGGGCAGCTTGTTGCGCAGCAGGAAGTCCTCAAGGGAATTGCGGTGGAGGATATAGTGCACGTGCAACGTATCGGTCTGGATCTGGAAATAAAAGCGGTAGTCGCCAGCGCGCAGCCGGTAAAATTCTTTGCCGCTGCGGGAAAACCGGCCGAGCGGCTCGCGCGGATGCGCCAAATCCGCGGCCTTGAGCGAACTGAGCGGCTCAAGCGCAGAGAGTTGGGCCAGGGTATCGAGCTTATTCAGCTCGTGCATCGACTGTTCGGAGAAAGTGACTTGATACATGGTGGCGATCCGCGTCGGACATTCAGGTTGAGCGCGGCGGCCGCGCATCAGCATGAATGCGCTTTTCTATCTGCACAGCAGCTGCCCACGGCAACGTTAATCCTCAACCCACCGGCACCGCGGGTTTGACGGCACGGGGCGGCGATCCGAGGCTGCGGGTCGTTCGCCGGATGAAAAAACCCACCCAGGAAGAGCGTCACCGCATGTGTACGCGCAAACGCCGTTATCGCAGCGAAGGCGATGCGCTCGATGCTGCGCTTCTCGTCGGGAACACTCGCGGCAAGGCCTATCTCTGCCCCATCTGCCGGTGCTGGCACCTCACCACGGCGGGCGGCAGGTCCTGATGGCCGTTGCGGGTGTTCAGCCCGCGGGGACCGGGGCCGGCGCGGCGGCGGGCGCTTTGGGGGCGGGCATTTCGCCTTGGTAAATCTCGCGGTCTTTGGTCACCGCGGGCGAGCCATGCGAAGTCGAGAGCGCGAGGCTGTCCTTCGGGCACGCTTCGACGCAGTAGCCGCAACTGATGCAACGCAGCCGGTCGATGGCCCATTTCTTCTGGTGCCGGTTGACGCCGATCGCGCCCGTGGGGCACTTCTTCCGGCACACGCTGCAATAAACGCAGGTGTCTTTGTTGAAGGTCAACAGGCCGCGGGAGCCGGGGATGATCACGCGCGGGGCGAACGGATATGGATTCGTCGCCGGTTTTGAGATGGCCCACTTGAGGGCCATTTGGGTCATGCGAAAGTATGCCATATCACCTTTCTGTGCAGCTGATGCAGGGATCGATGGTGAGCACGAGGATCGGCACGTCGGCCAGATCGCAACCCGGGAGCAGTTTCACCAGCGCCGGGATGTTGGCGAAGGTGGGTGTGCGCACGCGGAAGCGCTGGAGGTTTTTCGTGCCGTTGGCCTTCACGTAGTACACGACCTCGCCGCGCGGCTGCTCGGTGCGGGCGGCAAACTCGCCGTTGGGATTGCCGGTGACTTTGACCTCGATCTCGCCGGTCGGAAGCCTGGCCGCGGCCTGGCGGATGAGATCGACCGATTGGAACAACTCGCCGCAGCGCACGGCGCACCGCGCGAAGGAATCGCCCTCGGGCCGCGTGATGGGCTGGAACGTCAGCTCGCCGAACGCCGCGTAGCCGAGCTGGCGCATGTCCTGCGTGAGGCCGCTGGCCCGCGCCATCGGGCCGACGCAACCGAGTTGGTACGCGTCGTCCTTCGCGAGCACGCCGACGCCGCAGAGGCGGCGTTTGACCGAATTGTCTTCGAGGAACACGTCCACGATCTCGCGCATGTCTTTCTCGATGACGGCGAGCTGGGCGAGCAGGCTCTGCATCGCCGCGGTGTCGATGTCGCGGCGCACGCCGCCGACTTTGCAGGTGCCGAAAATCACGCGGCCGCCGGTGGTGGCCTCGATGATGTTGAGCACCTTCTCGCGCACGCGCCACGAGTGCATGAACAGGCTCTCGAAACCGAAACCGTCGGCGAGCAGACCGAGCCAGAGCAAGTGACTGTGCAGCCGCGAGAGCTCGCCCCAGATGGTGCGCAGGTAGTGCGCCCGCGGCGGCACGGCGACGCCCATGATCTGCTCGACGGCCTGGCAGTAGGTTTGCCCGTGGATGAAACTGCAGATGCCGCAGACGCGCTCGGCGACGAAGACGAACTCGTGAAAATCTTTTTTCTCCACGAGCTTTTCGAGCCCGCGGTGGACGAAGCCGATCTTGGGGATCGCTTCGACGACCTTCTCGTCCTCGACGACGAGATCGAGCATGATGGGCTCGGGCAGAACCGGGTGTTGCGGACCAAAGGGAATGACGGTGCGGGCCATGGCGGTATCAGTTGCCCGCAGCCGGAGCGGCGGCGGTTTGCGCGCGGGTGCCGAACGGGAACGGCACGGTGGTTTGGTAGAACTTGCCCTGGTAATCGACGGCGATGCCTTCCACGTGGACGCGGAAGAGATCGTGGATTTCGTTTTCGTAGAGAAACGCGCACCAGTAGACGGAGGAGATGCTCGGCACGTGCGCCGCGGCGGCGGGCAGCTGGAGGCGGAGATTCAGCAGCGTGCCGGCGCGGTCGAAGCTGTAGTTGAGCTCGATCGTCTCGCCGAGGGTCGTCGCGCCGATCTGGACGAGCCGGTAGCCTTCGGCGTGCAGTTCGCGGACCTTGGCCACGAGCGCATCGGGCGACAGCGGAAGATAAGTCTGGGCTTCGCTCATGTGCGGTCCTTTTGCATGTAAACGCGTTGCACGGTCGGCAGGAACGGCTCGGTCTTGAAGACTTGGTAGCCGAGTTTTTCGTAGATGAAGAGGTTCCGCTTGCTCTTGTGGCCGGTGAACGTCTCGAAGCGGCGGATTTCCGGCGGAAAGATTTTCTCGATCTCGGTGAGCAGCCGGCGGCCGATGCCGCGGCGTTGGAAATACGGGTGCACGACGCAGCGGTTGATGTGCGCGGTGGCGCCGTCGGCGTAGCCGCGGATCGAGCCGACGATTTTGCCGTTCACCACGGTTTTCAGGAAAATCATGCGGTCGAACTCCGTCTGGATTTCCTGCAGCGTCTGCTCCAAGGGCGGCAGGCCTTCGTCACCGTAGAGCTCGGTGTCGCTTTGGTAGGCGATTTTCTGGAGCGCGAGAATCTCGGGCACGTCGCGTTTTTCCGCCCGCTGGTAGAGCGCCTGGTCGATGCTGTCGGTGGCCGACTTCATGGCGCGTTGTTTCGTTTCGAGCACTTGGAGTGCCTGCACGACGCCGTCGATGATCGCCTCCGGCCGCGCCGCGCAACCCGGCACATACACGTCGACGGGGATCACGGAATCGACGCCGCCGGCGACGTTGTAGCACTCGCGGAAAATGCCGCCGCTGGCCGCGCAAATGCCGACGGACATCACAACCTTGGGCTCGGGCAGCTGGTGGTAGATGTTGCGTACGACCTCGGCGCTCTGCTCGTTGACCGCGCCGGTGACGATGAAGATGTCGGCGTGCTTGGGGTTGCCGGTGTTGATGACGCCGAGGCGCTCGACGTCATAAAGCGGCGTCAGGCAGGCGAGCGTCTCGATGTCGCAGCCGTTGCAGCTCGACGCGTCGTAGTGGATGATCCACGGAGATTTTCGGAAGCCGAGCATGGGAAATTAGAGGAAGGACAACACGAGGAGATTGCCGAAGCCGAGGACCAGCGTGACGATCCACGCGCTTTTGAGCGTGGTCTGCCACTTGAGCCGCGCGCAGGTGTTATCGACCAGAATCATCAACAGGAACACCGCCAGCGCCGCCGCCACGCCGAGCACCGGCCACGCGGAGAAGAACAGGTACACCCAGCCGAGCAACAGGACGTTCTCGTACCAGTGGGCGACCTCGATCATCGCCAGCGCGCTGCCGGAAAACTCCGTCGTGATGCCGCGGACGAGCTCCTGGTGCGCGTGGTGCGAACAGGAGAGATCGAAGGGCGACTTGCGGAATTTGATGACCAGCACGAACAGGAACCCGAGAAACACGCCGGGCAACGGCCAGATCAGCGACGACGAACGGCTCGCGAGATCGTGCACGTAAAAGCTGCCACCGGCCATGTACATGCCGACCGCGGTCAACAGCACCATCGGTTCGTAGGCCATCATCTGGATCAGCTCGCGCTCGGCGCCGATGAAGCTGTACGGCGAACTCGCCTTGTACGCGGCGAGCACGAAGAAAATCCCCGCCAGCGTCAGCGCGAACACCATCAGCAGCAGATCGAAACCGGCGAAAAACAGCGCGCCGGTGAAGATCACGAAGAGCAGGAAAAAGAACACGTAGTAGTTCTGCGAGCGGCGGACGACGATGTTCTCCTTCCGCCACAGTTTCCACACATCGTAGAAGGGTTGCCAGAGGGGCGGACCCATCCGCGCCTGCATCCGCCCCGAGATTTTCCGGTCGAGGCCGGCGAGCAAGCCGCCAAGCAACGGCGCGGCCACCAGGTACACCAGCAGTCTTACGAAGGGCGTCATAACGAGAAGAGCGAGCCGGCCAGTACCAGCGAGAGCATCAGGCCGATGACCACACCGGCGCGGAAGACTTTGGCCTCATTCAGAATGTCGCCGAAGTAGTAGTTCGACATCTGCACCTCGCGCACCGCGCCGGCTGCACCGTGGTATTTGGTGCTGCCGCCGGCGTTGGCGCCGCCGAGGTAGGAATCCATGACTTTGCCGCGCCAGCCATAGTTGAAAAAGCTCAGCGGGAAGAGCGACACCATGACCAGCATGAGCGACATGATCAGGAAATTGCCGTAGGCGAGATGGCCGGACTGGCCGTAAATTTCCGTCACGTACGGCTCGACGAGATATTTCGAGATCAGCGGGAAAAAGATGCAGGTCAGAATCGTCAGCGCCGAGAGCACGCTCAACGCGAACCACTCGCCGCGGCCGATGCCGGCCTCGACGTTCTTGAGCGGGCCGGTGATCTGCAGCAGTTTTCCGAGCCATTTCACCCAGAAGAAGAGCGTCGGCGCGCTGCCGAACACGAGGAAGAGCGTGATGAGCGGGTAGGCGTCGACCACGGCTTTGAGCACGGCCCATTTGCTGATCAACATGCCGAACGGCGCGAGGAACATGCCGGCGATGCCGATCTGCAACATGACCGACATCCGCGGCATGGTTAGCACGAGGCCGGCCATCTTTTCGATGTCACGGCTGTGCAGCTTGTGCTCGATGGCGCCGACACACAGGAAGAGCAGACACTTGGCGACCGCGTGAAACACGATCAGCAGCACGCCGGCCCACACCGCTTCGTACGTGCCGATGCCGCCGCAGATCACGATCAGGCCGAGGTTGGCGACGGTCGAGTAAGCCAGCACCTTCTTGGCGTCGCTCGTGCCGATGGCCGCGAACGAGCCGATCATGAACGTCACCGCGCCGATGAGAGCGATCACGATGCCGACGAAGGAGCCTTGCAGCACCGGGGCCAGGCGCACGATCAGGTACACGCCGGCCTTTACCATCGTGGCCGAGTGGAGCAGCGCCGAGACGGGGGTTGGCGCCACCATCGCGCCGAGCAACCAACCGGTGAAGGGGAACTGGGCCGATTTCGTGAGACCAGCGAAAGCCAGCAATGCCGCCGGCACCAACGCCACCGCCGGGGCGGACTTGATCAGCACCGAGAGCTCGATGCTGCCACCGCGCAGGAAAAACCACACGATGCCCACGGCGAAAGCCAGTCCGCCGATCAAGTTATAGGTGAGTGCACGCAGGGCGTTCTGCGTCGACTCGGTGTTCTGCTTGTACCCGATCAACAGGAACGAGCAGAGCGTGGTGACCTCCCAGAAAAAGTAGAGCCACAGGAGATTGTTGGAGAACACCACCCCGAACATCGCGCCCAGGAAGATGAACAACAGCGCAAAGAACAGCGGCCGCCGATCTTTGAACTCCGGGTGATGATCGACGTGAAACTCGCGCATGTAACCCAGCGCGTAGAGACAGATCAGCCCGCCGGTGATGCCGATGATCAGGGCCATGATCACCGAGAATTTGTCGGCAAACAGATTGTGCTCGGTGTGCAGCGCCGCGCCGTGCCGGAAGGCAAACCACAGCATCAAAGCCATTTGCGCCACCATCAGCAGCGCGATCAGCGGCCGGCGGTGGCGGATGCCGACGTAGACCACAAAAAGCCCCATCGCCACCTCCAGCCACTCCATGGTGACCGTGATCGCATGGGCACTAAACGGGAAGGTAGTTAACTCATTGGGCGACAGCTTGACCGCCGCCGCCATGCTCCCCAACGCCAAGACGCCGGTGGCTGCCACGACGAGGGCACTACGGAGTCGGTCAGCTTTGGTTAAAAGCAGGGTAAATCCGGTAACTACCGATACAGCAATTAATAACGAAATAATGCTCACAAAAGGCCATAAGGCTGAAGTCTTTCCATCTGCTGTCAACGACGAGCCCCGCGTTTGAAGTATTAGTATTCTTTGAGATGAAGAGCATTAATGCTGCTATGAATCGGGTGGGCTTAATCAGGCCCTGATTATTAATGTAACATAATGGAAAACAAAAAAATATATCAAAAAAGCAGATCGGTTTAGTTCACACTAAGTAACCAATGGGTTAACTATGACCGCAGGCTTAACCGCGCTGAATTCCAATAAGGATACTTATGGATACAACCGCCGTATGGCGGCTGGCCGCCTCATTTAAGAGGGGTGTTTTTCAGTATCCCGATATCTTCGTCGAGTCGGGCTTTCGTGGCGGTGTAACAGGTGGGAAAAATGCGTTTCAGGTCGGCCGACAGACGCTCCAAACGAGCGAGGTAGCCCTCCATCACCAGGCGAGACTGTGGCATCTGGGCTATCTGCTTATGTCTCTTCAGCAAAGCGTTAAACTCGGTTTTGTCGCTGCCGCAGATCAGAAAACCCGGATAGGCGTCGACCAGATCGGCCAGTATCTGGCGTTGCTCTGCCGAGGCGGTGAAGAGCCAGATGGCTTGGCCGATGGAGCGGACAGGGTCGTAGGCTTGCGGGTTGTAGGCGTAATCGGCACAGGTGGCCAGAGGCAGGCGATTGATCTCGTTTTGCTGGCGGTGCGGGTTGCTCATGTATCCCTCCACCACCGCATTCAAATCGGGATCGCGGCCGACCACCGGGCCGAGGTGTAGCGCCGCATAGCCGTCGTTGACCGGATAATTGTCCCACAAAAACAGGCGATGGCCGACGGCGGCGCGGTACGATTCCGCGGCGCGCCGGGTGATTTTCCCGACCACCGCATCGCCGGTCCAGAACACGAAAATCTCGGGGTGCAGCTCGCGCTTGAGCGTTTCGAGGTAGGTTCGTTCCTCCAGCGGACTGGGCGGCTGGCCCAGGCCGGGACCGGAATAGAACGTCGGGCAGAAGATGAACTGCGCCGCCGGATCGTGCGCGCGCAGGCGGCGGAAAAGCTCGTTGGCGACTCGCGCCTGAGTCGAGGCGTCGCAACCATGGGCGATGTCGTCGAGCGACAGGTTAAACCACTTCACGCCCAAGTCCTGCATCCACGCGTAGTGCTGCCAGAGCAGATCGAGGCTGTCCGATTTGCCGTCGTTGACGATGCGGCGGCTCTTGAGGTTGGGGTTCATGCCGAAGCAGAACTCGATGCCGCGGCTTTGGCATTCGCGGACGATCTGTTCGAAGGCGAGGCGTTTGGCGTCGGGCAACGGTTCCCACCAGCGGTTGGAGTCTGGATCCTGGTTCCAGTCCGGATGCTGCTCCAGATCGAATAACGACAGGTAGCAGTTCATCAGGAAATTCATTTTGAGCCGCGCCAGATGCGGGATTTCGGCGAGGTACTGCTCGGGCGTCCAGGCCCAGCCTTTGGTCCCGCGCCATTTGAAGCCCGGTGCGGCGCCGGCCGGCAGTGGCTCCGGGAAAGGTCGCGGCGCGGCGGGCAACACCACGCGGAATTCCGCTCGGGAATAATTACTGGCGGGCGACGGAGTTTCAGCTGCTTGCAACCCGCCGAGCGAGACCAGCCCGATGGCGCACCAAAGCGTTTTGCAGAATGAAGCGCTCATGCCTTTTCTTCCGCGAAGGACTGCGGTTTGGTTTCCGCCTGCAAAATCCGCTGGATCAGCCAGGCGCCGCCGCCCACACAGGCGACCATGCTCAGGCCGAAACGCCACCAATCGCCGACGAACACCGCGTTGGTCGCCACCACCATGCCGGCGCACGATACGAGGCCGAGCACGGCATCGAGCCACAGCCGGCGCCGACTGCGATCGCCCTCGGGATCGGCCGGGACTTCTTTGCGCACCGGACCCCAAAAGCCCGGCGGCCGGCAGCGCAGGTAAAACTTTTTCAACGTTTCCATCGACTCGGGCGGCGTGAGCAGCGTCACCACGACCAGCACCACGAGGCTGGAACCGAGCAGCAGGCCGAGTCCCTGCCACATCGGCTTGCTCTGATAATCGAGCCCGAACCAGACCCAGATCGATAGCGGGAGTCCGCAGATCGTGGCGGCCAGTTCGCCCCAGACGTTGAAGCGCCACCACAGGAAACGGAAGACTGCGAGCGGCAGGAGGAAGATGCCCATTGCCGAATTGATGAACATGAACCAGCTCACCATGTTGTCCACGAACAGCACCGTGATGACGGCCGCGAAAAGGAAGAGGCACAGCGTCGTGATCCGGCTCACCCAGATTTTGTCGCGCGCGCCGGTCATGCGCGCCGGCATCAAGTCATTTACCACGAGACTGCCGCCCCAGTTGATCAGCGAGCTGAGCGTCGACATATAGGCTGCCACTTCCGCCGCCACGAGCAGGCCGACGAATCCCATCGGCAGCGTGCACTTCTTGATCAGCTCGGCCCAGGCGAACGACGGATCGCTCAACAAGGTCATCCCGCCGGGCGCCGCGCCGAGTTTGGCCTGGGGGTCGGAGGTCCAGAAAATCGAGAGCGCGATCAGCCCGAGGCCGATCAGCGGCAGGGTACGAAACGACAGCGCGAGAAACGTGTTGAACAACTGCCCGCCGATGGCGTGGCGCTCGTTCTTGGCCGCCATGAACCGTTGCGTCGTGGTGCCATCGCCCACGACAAACCAGCCCTGGATGAAAAGCACCAGCAGCGTTAGCGCGTCGATCGAGTTGGTCGGCGGCATTTGTTGCAGTGCCTCGGGGCGCACGTGTTGGAGCCGCTCCATGATGTGTCCCCAGCCGCCAAACTGCGGAATCGCCAGCCAGAGGAAGGCCACGCTGCCGAGGAACAGAATGGCGAATTGCACCACGTCGGAGTACACCACGCCGAGCAACCCGCCGAACATCGTGTATAGCACGGTCGTGCCGCCGAAGATCAGCAGGATCTGCCACGTCGTGAGCGGACACAGCGGAGCGATGGTCTTGGCGAAAAACCCGGTGATGTACGCGATGACGAGCACCGCGAAGCCGAAGCAGCAGACAAACGCGTAGACCTTGCGCGCCCACAAGGCCGGCGCGCCGCCGTATCGCAGTGTGATCAGCTCGGCGATCGTCACGATGCGCAGACGTTGCCAGAGCCGCGCCCAGATCACGGCCGTCAGAGGCATCCAGACGATCCACGTGGTCCACCAGAGCCAGTTGCCCGCCAGGCCGAACACGATCAGCAGCATGACAAACGCGCCGTTGCCCGACTGATAGGTGGCGGTGTTGGACAACCCGATCGCCCACCACGGCACATCGCGGTCGCCCGCGAAATAACCCTCGGCGCCTTGCTGCGACGATTTACGGGCGAACCAGATGCCCACGGCAAAAACCAGGACGCAGGAGAGTGCCACCACCAGCCAGTCGATTGTGTTCATAACGAAATTTTCGGGCGAGAGGGCGAAGCGGGCGGCGGCGGCGCGGATGCGCGCGGGCCACCCTGCCCCGGAAGCAATGGTTTGGGGATGGCCGCTTCTTGGCCGGGGTCAATTTATAGCTGCCGGAAAACCGGTCGCGATCCGATTAATTGGCCGGGGGCAAAAAGCTGGAGCCCGTTGCGGGGTCAGCGTGGCCGAAAATCCCCGGATTGGTTGACCGGGAAAAACTATCTCTCGACGCGTGCGGAAAAACAAAACCCCCGTGACAGCGAGGCCATCACGGGGGCTGGCTATGAAACCCCTCTGGCATACACACACCCAACAGCCGGAGGAGCCAAAGTACCGAGAAGTCTTAGAATCTGGTTCGGATGCCGGCGGCGAAGCTCACGCCTTGATCGGTTTTGAAGTTGCGCAGCAATTTGTTGTAGCTGACTTCCGTGCGCACAGGCTCGTCGGTCAAATTGACGATATCCAGATAGGTCATAAAACGGCGGTTGATCGTATACTGCATCTTCAGATCGAACAACAGGCGCGCCTGATTGTAGAATTCTACGCCACTGGTGCCGACGTACTTCATATCCGTCCAGTTGCCGAGGAAGGTGATGTCCCAGCCATGACCGCGATAAGAAAGCCCGGCATTACCGGTGCGTGGCGCCATGTTGCCGAGCTTGGTTGTGGTGGAAACGGTGCCGAAATCGCCGCGCGCCGAGAGCGTGGTGAAGTTGGCATTGAATCCGAAGCCGCGCCAGAAACCGGGCAGGAAGCGGAATTGCTGGTGATAGTTTACTTCAAAGCCCTTGATACGCGCTTTGCCAATGTTCTGGGAGCGGCTGGCGGTGTAGCCGGCATACAGTCCATTTCCATCGACGCCCTCTGGCGGTATCACCTGAGTGAAGGTGCGATAGTAATCGTGGATTTGTTTGTCAAAAACACCGATGCTGAACACGCCCGCAGGCTCGAAATATTGCTCAACACTGAATTCGAAATTATTGGAGGTATAGGGTTTCAGTGCGGGGTTGCCTATGGTGACCGTTTCGGCGTCAGGATTCTCAGAAATGGTGGACGCGATGGCTGCCGAGGGCGGACGTGACACAGAGTTATTATAACTGGCCCGCAGCGTGGTGTTGTGGGAGGCGCGATAAACGAAATGCAATCCGGGGTGATACTTACGATATCCACTTTCCTCCGTTACGCGGCGAACAAACGAGTTCTTGGCGCGACGAAGATTTTCCGCGGCATCAGCGGAGGAGAGGTAATTGCCTTCATTTGCGGCGGTGGCATTGCGGCTCCAGACATTGCTTGTGACTTTGGTGCGTTCCATGCGCATGCCGCCGAGGATTTGCAGGCGCCCCACGGTGGCGCCGATTTGCATATAAGCAGAGGCGATCTTCTCGGTGAAACGCAAATCATTGGTGTTGGAATTGACGTAGCTGTTGTACACGTCGCTTACGGTTTGGGTCCAATAGCCGCTGGGCGCGCTGAGCGGATCACCTTTCTTGCCGGTGCTGGGCCGCTGCACAAATGGGAACGGTCCGTAGCGGCCATCTCCTTGTTTATATTGGTATGCGACATAGGGGGCGATGGTGTCGTCCGCCGTCATCGCCTTGCCGTCGGCACCCAAGTGGCTCATGATCGAATAGTCTGTATTGGCCTCACGACTACTTTTTGTATACTTCACGCCGGTCTTGATGTAAAGCGGTATGGCCACAGGCAAAACCTGCTTATAGTCGATGCGGCCACCGGCGATATCATTGGGCGCGCGGTTGTTTTGGCGGACATAGCTCTTCATCAGATAGTTGTTGGCATCATAGATGGAAGGGCCTTCGGTCTGCCGGAAGATTGGGTACCAGCCATTCTGCCCCCGGCGATCCAGCTCAAAGCCAACGCCTGTGATGTCCGACTCGATGCGATTATAGGCCGGATAATTGATGTTCGCATGGGAGTAATTGGCCTTCAGGCTAAGCGTGCCCGTGCGATGGAAGAACTTGTGCTCCGACCCCAGCATGAAGCTGTTGTTGGCCGAGCGTTTGTCCATGGTGGCGGTCTCGTTGCGTACCGACGGATTGGACTGCGTGTGCGCCTTCATAATGGAGTGCTCGTACGTGCTATCCGAGGTGAAATGGGTGGATGTAGCTGACGGATCACCCACGGCGACGCGGTTGTACATCTGGTACTGGTCGTTGCTATTAAAGGTGAACTTGAAGTAAGCAAAGGAGTCGGGGCTGAACTTGTAATCGAGATTTAGGCCGAAGGTTTGCGCGATTGCGGGGCAGCCGAAGTCGCCGGTGCCGAAGAGGCGTGTCAGTGGATTGGCTGACGCCGGATTGAGATAGCTCTGGCTGAAAGAAGTATAGAATACACCGCGGGGACCAATCTCGTCCTGCGTGGTAGACGATACGCGCCGGCTTAAATTCAAAGCGATACCGAGATTGTTGCTGCCACCGAAGACGCTGAACGCATCGGAAAAGCTGAATCTGATCAAATCCAAGTTATCTGCATGATCTTGGTAGGGGCTGCCTTTGAAGCCGCGCTTCCGCCACATGGTACCGGCGGTCAGGCTCATCTGCCGGCCCTTGGAATCGAAACCACGCTTGGAAACCAGATTGATGAAGCCGGCGACGGCATTGGCGTCATCTTCCGGCTTGGGAGCTTTGATGAGCTCAACCGTCTCGATATTGGCCGTGCCGAGCTGTTCGATCTGGTAGTCGCGGGTGAAGGAAGAGCCCGCCGAGCTTGCCATCTGCTCACCGTCGATCATCAGCGAGCTGAAAGCGGGGCCCATGCCGCGCACGTTGATGGTACGCACTTCGCCGCCGATGATCTCGGTCGAGATGCCGGGTAAACGCTGGATGAGTTCCCCTGGGTTGGCTGCTGGAGAACCGTAGGTATCTGCGGCGACTACCATTTTGGCGTTGGTGGATTCTTTCTGTAGTTGTAGTGCCAGCGCCTTGCCTTCGCGCTCACCTTTCACGGCAAAAGGCTCCATGATATAGACATCTGATTTCATCGCGATATCTTGTGTAATCGTCTGATTGGCATTTACTAGCACAGGAACTCGCGCTGTGTCCAAGCCCGTGAAGCTCACCACCAATACCTGGCTGCCCACGGGTGCGGTGATGACATACTCACCGCCTGGCTCTGCGGTTGTGCGATAACTCGTGCCTTCGATTTGCACCGAGGCTCCCTGCAAAAATTCAGAGGTGGCTAGATTGGAGATGCGGCCAACGATGGTTCCGGTTTGAGCCGGGGTTTGGGCAGATAGACTGCTGACGACTAAGCATACGCAGGATAGCAATTTGGTGAATAATGACAGGGACCAAAACGCATATGCTGCGGGAGGGTTGTGGTGTTTCATGTTATAGCTGTGGGGGTTGTTAATTTCTATCCGAAAGGATAGGAAATAGGCGTGCAACGTTGGGTGAACGCTGCCTGGCGCGGAAAGACCTAGAGGGTATATTTAAAAACCGAAGAATGGCTGTCTGGCTGGGTTCTCGAACGCCTGGTAAGGCTGGCTGGTGACTAACCGGTGAGGGCGTCCGATATCGGTAACTATAGGGTTACCCTAGTAACCGGACGTCAAGGTGAAATATTGTATGTCGCGGTAACTAAGGTGCGGCTGTTGCAGCGGTTAAATATCGCATAATATTGCACAACAAAGCGATGTATGTTTCAAGCGAGACCGTGAGTCGCTCAGCGAGCGATTTTGCCGAGGGGTTTTTTTAGGGAAAAACAGCAGCGCGATCCAGTCATTCGCACGCAGATCCGGCCTGGTTTGCTATCCGGTAGTGCTTCCGGATGTAGCGACTGTGGCTCCTCGCAACTATCCGCCCGGGTCGCCCGGTCGGAAACCCCGTCCTTGCGCTTGGCTGATAGGTCGCCTTACTGCACGGCTCCTTTCCTTCGCCATGCCATCTATCCGCGAATTCGCCACAGCCAAGTCCGCCGGGCGCAAGCTCGTCGTGGTGACCTCGTACGATGCGTGGTCCGCCCGCCTGTTGGCCGAGACTCCGGTCGATTGCCTGCTCGTGGGCGACAGCGCGATGATGGTCGTCCATGGCGAACGCGATACGCTCGGCGCCACCACTGAGCTCATGGTGTTGCACACGCGTGCTGTGGCCAAGGGCGCGCCGGACAAACTCATCGTGGCCGACATGCCGTTTCTCGCCGCCCGCAAGGGCTCGGCCCACGCGCTCGATTGCGCGGCGGCTCTCCTCCGTGCCGGGGCGCATGCCGTGAAAATCGAGGGCGCACGCGGTCATCTCGATGTGATCGGCCATCTGGTGGAATCGGGCATTCCGGTCATGGGCCACCTCGGGCTCACGCCGCAATCGGTCCACGCTTTTGGCGGATTCAAGGTGCAGGCGCGCGAGACCGCCGCCGCGACGCAGCTGCGCGAAGACGCTGCGGCGCTCGAAGCCGTCGGCGCGTTTGCCATCGTGCTCGAATGCATCCCGGCGAAACTCGCCGGCGCGGTCACGGCCGATCTCCGCATCCCGACCATCGGCATCGGCGCCGGGGCCGACTGCGACGGCCAGGTGCTCGTGTTGCACGACCTGCTCGGCTTCAATCCCGACTTCAAACCGCGCTTCGTCCGGCGTTTTGCCGACGGCGCGGCGACGGTGCAGGAGGGCGTGAAACGCTACGCTGCTGCCGTGCAAAAGGGTGAGTTTCCCCAAGCCAAGGAGAGCTTCTGACCATGCCTCGCGTCGTTAACACCATCGCCGAGTGGCGGGCCTTGCGCGCCGCGCATCGCGCCGCCGGCCGCACCGTTGGCTTCGTGCCGACCATGGGCGCGCTGCATGCCGGGCACGCCTCGCTGTTTCACGCCGCGCGTCGGGATTGCGCCGTGGTGCTGGCGTCGGTCTTCGTCAACCCGACGCAGTTCGACGAGAAACACGACTTCGAGCTCTACCCGCGCATGCTCGACCAGGATTGCGCGCTGATGGACGCGGCGGGCGTCGATGTCGTCTTCGCGCCGAGTGTGGCCGAGATGTATCCCAACGGCACCCGCTACGCCGTTACCGAAAACCAGTTCAGCCGCGAACTCTGCGGCGCGCACCGCCCGGGTCACTTCGACGGCGTGCTGACCGTGGTGATGAAACTCCTGCAGATCGCCGACGCCGATCGCGCCTACTTCGGCGACAAGGACCAGCAGCAGCTCCAGCTCATCCGCGGCATGGTCGAGGCGTTTTTCCTGCCCACGCAGATCGTCCCCTGCCCGACGGTGCGCGAAGCCGACGGGCTCGCGATGAGTTCGCGCAACGCCCGCCTCTCGCCTGCCGAGCGCGCGCTCGCGCCGCAGTTCCACCAAGCGCTCGTCGCCGCCCCCACCGCCGCCGCGGCCCGCGTCCAACTTGAAGCGGCGGGTTTCCGGGTCGATTATGTCGAGGATCGCGACGGCCGTCGTTATGGCGCCGTGCGGCTTGGCGCGACCCGCCTTATCGACAATGTCGCACGCTAACGTTCTCTTTTTTCTCACCGGTTCCATCGCGTGCTACAAAGCCTGCACCGCGATCTCGCGCCTCGCGCAGGCCGGCGTGACGGTGCAGACGGTGGCGACGCCCGCCGCACTGCGCTTCATCGGCCCGGCCACGCTCGAAGGGCTGAGCGGCCGCCCGGTGTTTTCGGACATGTGGGAATCGGGCCGCGCGCTCGATCACATCGAGTTCGCCCGCAAAGCCGATCTCGCGCTCGTCTGCCCAGGGACGGGCAACACGATCAACCGCCTCGCCGCCGGGCTGGCCGACGATCTCGCCGGCGCTCTCTTTCTCGCGTGGGAGCACAAGCAGAAGCCGTGGTGGATCGCCCCCGCGATGAACACCTACATGTGGCAGCATCCCGCCACGCAGTCCTCGGTCGCGAAACTGCGCGATTGGGGCGTGCGCTTCATCGAACCCGCCGAAGGCCTGCTCGCCTGTGGCGACACCGGCGCCGGCCGCCTAGCCGATCCGGAGAAAATCGCGGCCGAAGTGCTGCAAGCGCTCGGCAAGAAGTGAAACCGTGACGAGCCATACAGCTCGCGACACAACCCTAGGAAAAGCCGATCATGGACCGAGTAACGCGTTGGGAATGGCACGGTAATATTATCATTTTGGTCGTGCTATGCTGCACGGTCGTTTTACTGCCCGCAGGAGTCGTCTACTTCATGTCTAGACTGCTGAAAATAGAAGAAGCAGTGAAGGATGCTTCAGCGCTCTCTGCCTTTTTGGAAAAGAAGTAAGAATGAACTTCCTCGTCACTGCTGGCGCCACGCGCGAGCCCATCGACGCGGTGCGTTTCATTTCCAACGTCAGCACCGGCAGCACCGGCGCGGCGTTGGCCGACGCGCTCGCGACCCGCGGCCACGCGGTGACGCTCCTGCGTGGCGAGGCCTCCACCCCGCCCCGCGCATCACTCGACGGTGAGATATTCTCCTCGGCCGATGATCTGCACGCCCGGCTCCAGCGCTGTCTCGCCGGCGGGCAATTCGACGCGGTGATCATGTGCGCCGCGGTGGCCGATTACCGGCCCGACACCACGCGCGCCGACAAAATTTCCTCCGACGCCGCGGGCCTCACATTGCGGCTCGTGCGCAACTCGAAGATTCTCCCGCAACTGAAGTCCTTCGCGCCGCGTCCGCTGACGGTCATCGGCTTCAAGCTCACGGTCGGTGCCGATGCCAACGCGCGCCAACGCGCCGTCGCCGCCCAGTTCGCTGCCGGCGGCGTCGATGCCGTGGTGCAAAACGATCTCGCCGAGATTCGCGCCGCGGCGGTGCATCCGTTCTGGCTCTACGCCGACGCCACGAGCGCGCCGACCGGCGTCGCTGGTGCCACCGCGTTGGCGGAAGCGTTGGAACAACTCGTGTTCGCTGTAGGGCGGGGTCGCCGAACCCCTCCTTCTGGTGTCGGAGCGGCGGGGTTCGGCGACC